>JBJXGT010000001.1:0-211788 GCA_046160105.1 Gemmatimonadales bacterium
TCCCCACCTTCCTCCGGTTTGACACCGGCAGTCTCCCTAGAGTGCCCGGCATTACCCGCTGGTAACTAGGGACGAGGGTTGCGCTCGTTGCGGGACTTAACCCAACATCTCACGACACGAGCTGACGACAGCCATGCAGCACCTGTGCACGGACTCCGAAGAGGGTCCGATGTTTCCACCGGATTTCCCGTGCATGTCAAGCCCAGGTAAGGTTCTTCGCGTTGCTTCGAATTAAACCACATGCTCCACCGCTTGTGCGGGCCCCCGTCAATTCCTTTGAGTTTCAGTCTTGCGACCGTACTCCCCAGGCGGGGTGCTTACTGCGTTAGCGACGGCACCGAAGGGGTCGCTCCCCCCGACGCCTAGCACCCATCGTTTACAGCGTGGACTACCAGGGTATCTAATCCTGTTTGCTCCCCACGCTTTCGCGCCTCAGCGTCAGCAACAGCCCAGCGAGCCGCCTTCGCCACCGATGTTCTTCCCGATCTCTACGCATTCCACCGCTACACCGGGAATTCCACTCGCCTCTACTGTGCTCAAGCCTGGCAGTCTAGAAGGCAGCCTCACAGTTGAGCCATGAGATTTCACCCCCTACTTACCAAGCCGCCTACGCGCCCTTTACGCCCAGTGATTCCGGACAACGCTCGCACCCTCTGTATTACCGCGGCTGCTGGCACAGAGTTAGCCGGTGCTTCCTTTCGAGGTACCGTCAGATTTTCGTCCCTCGCGACAGTGGTTTACAATCCGAAGACCTTCATCCCACACGCGGCGTCGCTGCGTCAGGCTTTCGCCCATTGCGCAATATTCCCCACTGCTGCCTCCCGTAGGAGTCTGGGCCGTGTCTCAGTCCCAATGTGGCTGGTCATCCTCTCGGACCAGCTACCCGTCGTAGCCTTGGTGAGCCGTGACCTCACCAACTAGCTGATAGGCCGCGAGGCACCCCATCGGCGCATTGCTGCTTTCACCTCCAGATGATGCCACCCGAAGGTCGTACGCGGTATTACCCGGCCGTTGGGCCGGCTATCCCCCGCCGATGGCTATGTTCCTCACGTGTTACGCACCCGTGCGCCACTGACCCTTGCGGGCCCGTGCGACTTGCATGTGTTAGGCACGCCGCCAGCGTTCGTCCTGAGCCAGGATCAAACTCTCCAATGAGAATTCGAAATAGCTCGATAGACCGAACGATGGTCCAAATTACTTATCGTCCGAATCACTTGTTTGAGATTTTATGAAACCCATCCCCTCGAGTCGCCTCTCAAGGCGCTCAAGGATCATAGGGTCCGCACTTCTCTCTCAACCATTCCCATCACTTGTCAAAGAGCAGGTTCCCACGAAGTTTCGCGGGAGCCCAAAACTATAGCGACCTGAACCCTCCCCGTCAACCCCGCCAAACCATTCCAAATCCATGTCCTGGAGCAACTTCGGACGGGCAAACCAATACGGGGGACGCGAAAATAGAACGCCCACACCCGACCCGCAACCCCCTCCGCGCCCCCCTCCGGCCCAGGCACCCACGATAACGAACCCGCCAACAACTCACAGTGAAGTCAACTACAAGGCCTGCTTAACCTTACCTTTCAAAGTTCGGCGCTATCGCTTTCCCCGTCCCTCCTCACCGCACTAACTTCCCCAGGTCATGTTCCGCCCCAACCCTCCTCGCTACCCTCAAACGCTACCGCCAGGCCGACTTAGCCGCGGACGTCGGGGCCGGGAGTTCGACCTGACCTTCGCGGGCGCCTTGCAGGCCATTGGGCAAACCGGGGAGTTTTCGGCCAACCCCTGATCTTGGAGGGACCATGCGGTTTGCCTCGGTCGACCTGTTGCTGGAACGCCTCCGTTTCGCCACCCGTCGGTTTCCGGCGGTGATCGTGGCGAGCCTGGTGGCGACCATCGCCGCCTTCCTGCTGATCAACAACGCCGACCAGGACCGCAACGGCCGACTTCTGCTGGCGGGCATGCTTGGCTTTCCACTCCTCGGGGCCCTCCACCTCATCGCCGAGCGCCGCGCCGACGCCACGAGCCGAATCGCCCTCCCGGTGGTCGGCCTCGTGGTGGCCGGTGGGCTCTTTGCCTGGTCCCTCGGCTGGCCCGACGACGCGTTGCCGGTCCGAGTCCTCCACTGGTCGCTGATCTTTCACCTGCTGGCGGCCGTGGCGTGGTTCATCGACGGTCCCGAACGCCCCGCGTTCTGGCAGTTCAACCGGATTCTGTTCGAACGCTTCCTCGTCGCCAGCTTGTTCGCCGTGGTGCTGGCAATCGGTTTGGCCGTCGCGCTGGTGGCCATCGACCGACTGCTGGGCATCGACGTCGACGGGGACAACTACCCCCGGATCTTCGCGGTGATCGGTTTCGTCATCCACCCGTGGTTCTTCCTGGCTGGGGTCCCGGCCGAGCGAGACGAGTTGGACCGGAGCACGGTCTACCCGATCGGCCTCAAGGTGTTTGCCCAGTACATCCTGATTCCCCTGGTCACGGTGTATCTGGTCATCCTCACCGCCTACCTCGGCCGAGTGATCGTGACCCGGGAATGGCCGAGCGGCTGGATCGGCTGGCTGGTGTCGAGCGTGGCGGTGACAGGTACCTTGGCCCTGCTCCTGGTCCACCCGCTCCGCGAGCGAGCCGAGGGACGGTGGGTCAACGGGTACGGGCGCTGGTTCTTCGTGGCGCTCCTTCCCTCGCTGGTGATGCTCCTGATGGCGGTCGGGAAGCGAATCGGTCAGTACGGGATCACCGAGCCGCGCTATGCCCTCGCGGTGTTGGCCGGCTGGCTGACCATCCTGGCCGGGTACTTCGCGATCTCCCGCTCTCGCTCGATTCGAGTGATTCCTCTGAGCCTCGTCGGAGTAGCGTTGGCCGCCGCCATCGGCCCGTGGGGCATGGTGCCGACCGCCCGGCGAAGTCAGGTCGAGCGCTATCAGCGGGTGGTCGCGGCCGGTCGCTTCCGCGGGGCCGACTCGGCGGCGGCCGACGACGGCCGCCAGCTCCAGGACATCGCCCGCTACCTGTGGCGACACCACGGCCCCGCCGGTCTCGCCCGAGTCGCCACCGTGCCGGCCGACAGCCTTCGTCGGTGGGACGATGCCGATTCGATCGACATGGTGTCCCGGGTGCTCGGCCTTCAGGGAGTACCCGTCCACCTGGCCGGTCCTCAGCAGCGCAGCATCTACCTTTCTACCCGGACGGACCAGGCCGCCGGCGAGGGGGTCGAGATCGCCCCGGCGACGGTGCTCTACGGTACCCGCGATCTCCTCCAAGCGTTCAGCCTCCGCTACCGTGCCGACACCATCCAATTCCGCCCCTCGAGGGCCGCCGGCGAGCTGATCGCCGAGGTCGCCGGGATCGCGCTCCATCTGTCGATCGGGTCCGTCGTGGACTCCCTCAGTCGAGGGTATCGGGCAGATCAACCGGTTCTCCTGTCTCGCCCCGTCGTGGTGACCGGGCCACCGCTGGCCGGATACCGGATCCGCCTCCTGATCAATGATGCCTCGTGGTCGCCGAGTGACACCTTGGCCCGCTCGGTCATGGGCGGCATCATCGTGTCGCCCCAATAACCGGGTGGCAGACCTCGCGACGCTCGGTCGAGGCACCTTCGCCAGGCTGGTGGCGCAACTGGCCAATGAGATCGGCCGCCACCACGTCGATCTGGCGGAAGACGCGGTCCAGGAGGCCTTCGCGGCGGCCACCCGGACCTGGCCGACCCAGGGTGAGCCGGCCGATCCGGCGGCCTGGCTCTATCGGGTGGCGAAGAACCGGGCCATCGACGGGTTGCGCCGTGCCCCCCACGAGCCGCTCGATCCATCCCTCCCCGCGCCTAACGAACCGGTGGCCGCGGTCCTCGGCGATCCCGAGCTGGCCCTGGTGTTTCTCTGTTGCCACCCGGCGCTCGGCCGGGCCGCCCAAGTCACCCTGACGTTGAAGGTCGCGGCCGGGTTCTCGGTGGCCGAGATCGCCCGGCTGTTTCGAACCGAACCCGACGCCATCGACCAGCGACTGGTCCGCTCGAAACGCACCCTCCGGGCACTCGGCCGGGAGGTCGAGTTACTGCCCGGCGACCTGCCCGCACGGCTCGACGCCGTCCTCGAGGTGCTCTACGGCATGTTCAGCGAGGGGTACTCGTCGATCTCGGCGCCGGACGGGATTCGGGCCGATCTGTGTCGGGAGTCGCTCCGCCTGGTCGGCCTGCTGCTGGAGGACCCGCGAACGGCGTCGGTCGCGGCGCGGGCCCTCGGTGCCTTGTTCGCCTTCCATCACGCGCGGCTGGCGGGCCGAGTCAACGACCACGGGCAGCTCCTCCTGTTGCGGGACCAGGACCGGTCCCGGTGGGACCAAGGGATGATTGCCCGCGGCTTGGCGCTGTTGGCGACCTCGGCGGCGGGGTCGCTGACCCGGTACCATCTCGAGGCCGAGATTGCCTCCTGTCACGCGGTGGCCCCAGGTTACGACGCGACCGATTGGGACCGCATCGTCGAGCTCTATACTCTCCTCGAGCAGGGCTGGCCGTCGGCGCCGGTGGCGACCGGTTTGCCGAGCTGCCCGACGACGCCACTTTCCTGGCGGCGCGGGCAGAGTTGGTCGGTCGGCTGGGCGACGCGGCGGGGGCGGAAGAAGGGTTCCGGGCCGCCCTGGCGCGGGCGATGGCACCGGCCACTCGGCGCCTGCTGGCGGACCGGGCCGGCCTGGCGGGGGACGATGTCGGTTCCGGAGGGGGTCATCCGTCTGATGGGTAGGGCGAGGCTTGGCCCCATTCACCAACCGTTGGAGGCGCAGTGAAGAACTTCGTGCTGTTGTTGTGGGAGAATCCGGCATCCTTCGCCACCGTGACGCCGATCGAGATGCAGCGAATCGTCGACGAGTACAAGTCGTGGCGGGAACGGGTGGCAGCCGAGGGCCGAATGGTCGGTGGGCAGAAGCTGCGCGACGAAGGCGGCCGCCGGCTGCGGGGCGGATCGGTGACCGAAGGCCCCTATGCGGAGGCGGCCGAGGTGATCGGGGGCCTCTTCGAGATCACCGCAGCGGACTATGACGACGCGGTCCGAATCACCTCTGGCTGTCCGCACCTCCGGTTCGGCTGGATCGAGCTGCGCGAAGTGGAGCCGACGTGATTCGGGCGATCCTCGGCCTGGTGGCGGCCGGGTGGGCCTGGCAGGCTTCGGTCCAGCCCGGAGGCGATCTCGCGGCCGGGACGAGGCTCATCTACCAGAGCGGCGGTGGCCGGCAGGTTTGGGTGGTCGATTCGGCCAAGATGGACAGCGTGGGCTGGTGCGGTCGGGTCTTTCTGCGCCGAGACGCGGCCGCCCCCGAGGAGCGTTTCGACTGCGTCGAGGACGGGTTCCTGCGACGACGCTCGCCGACCACCGGCGCCTGGCGACGGATCCGGCCGATCCGGCCAGGGCTCGAGCTGACGATTCCGTCGGCCGGCGGAAGCCAGGCGATCTACCGGGTCGGCGGGGAGGCGGTCGACACCATCGGTGGGCGGGCGATCGCGGTCGTCGAGACCGTGGTGACCACCCAGGATTCTTCCGGGGTGGCGCGGCGCCGGCTGCGGGAGCGTTATGCGGTGACCCTCACCACCGCGACCTGGGGGATCTTCGAGGTGGCCGATTCGACCGCGCCGAGTGGTTGGCGGTCCCAGCAGGAATTCCGGTTGGTGGCGATCGAGCCGCGTTAGGTCAGTGTCGGTCCGCCCCGGCCGCGTCGAGCTCGAACCGGGGAATGTTGGCGATGAACCGGGCTCCGTCGTCGCGGACGAACTCGTAGTGCCCTTCCATGAATCCGCTGGGACTCTTGAGGATGCAGTAGCTCTGATACTCGTGGACCCCGCCCGGTTCGAGGCGGGGCTGCTCGCCGACCACGCCCTCGCCTCGCACCTCGTGATCCTCGCCGAGGCCGATCGAGTCGTGGATTCGCCACAGTCGGCTGTGGAGTTTGGCCGGCTGATCCCCGACGTTCTCGATCCGGACCGCGTACCCGAAAACGAAATGGCCGAGAGACGGCCGGGACTGATTGGCGAGGAACGACGGTCGGACGCTGATCCGAATCCCGACCGTGATGCGGTAGTAGAGTCGGGGCATTACGGCACCAACTCCCGACGGCGCGGCTCGATACGGATGATCCACAAACCGCTATGGTTGTCGTTGACGTAGGCCAGGCCGTTTCTGACGATGACCCCCCAGGCCCTGGCTTCGTTCGGCTGAATCCCGTCGAGGTCGCCGGTGTTGACGTGGACGATTTCCCGCTGCTGGGCGCGGAGATCGCCACGGAGCTCGCCGGAGACGTCGAAGGCCCGGAACCCGGCGTCGTAGGCACCCATGTACAGGGTGTCACCAGCGACCCAGACGTTGTGGACGCCGCCGTATTCCGGCTCGTACCAGGCCACGCTGCGGGGGTTCGCGAGATCGGAGACGTCGATGACTTGGAGACGTCCGTAGGCGCGGTCGGCCGCTGCGTTCTTGGCCCCTTTCGGTGGCTCCGCCGGGAAGACCTCGTCGGCGATGAAGACGTAGTTCTTGTGGCGCCAGGCCGTGTGGGTGCCGCGGATGAACCCCGGCCCGCCGGCCGCCTCGACGTCGCGGTAGAGCGCGTTGAGGTCGTACTTGAACTGACTGACCAGCTGCGGGTTCGACGGGCTCCCGCCCTTGATGCCGTTGCCCACGTCGAGGATGACGAGCCCGTCGTTCCAGTAGCTCGCATAGAGGAGCCCGTCCTGAACGTCGATGTCGTGCAGCGACCGCCCGGCGTCCGGCCGGTAGGCCGTCCGCCACCGGGCGGTTTCGCGGGGATGGTACGGATCACTCAGGTCGAGAATGTGGAGCGCGCCGGTTCCGTCGTTGGTCAGATAGACGTGGGTGCCGAACTTCTCCTGCCGGGCCACGAACGCGGAGTGGACCCCCGCGGTGACACCCTCGGTGTACTCGGCGATGACCTTGGGATGGGCCGGATCTTCAATCGAGGCGATGACGATGCCGTTCTTCCGGTCCGAGGCGCCTTCCCGAGTGAAGACCAGGAACTTGCCGTCCGGAGTCGACATGATGTCGTTGACTCGGCGGGTGTTCACCACCAACGAGTCGGTAATGAACGGTTTCGCCGGGTCGGCGATGTCGATGGCATAGAGCCGGTCGCCGCCGCGGCCGGTGCCGAGGTAGGCATGGGTGCCATTGGGGTGGAGCCAGAGCTCTTCGGTGTGAAACTGGGTTCGGGGGAGCCGGCCCAACACCGTGGCGGGGCGGCGGGCGTCGCGGTGGCCTAACGTGACGGTCGCCTCGGCGGTGCGATCGCCCAGGTGCGCCGTGACGGTGTAGCGACCGGCCTCGTAGCCGACGAAACCGCCGTCGGGATCGATCAGCCCCTGTCCCGGCGCGAACGTCCACAAGGGCGCCAGCCCGGCGACCTCCCGTCCGTTCCCGTCGCGGGCCACCAGCCGGAAACGGACCACGTCGCCCTGGCGGGCCTCGACGAGACCGGGTTCAACCGCCACCGTGGCGATGGTGTTGGTGCCCACCTCGATGGTGACCCCGGTTTCGGCCTTCCCGATTCGGGCGCTGATACGAGCCCGACCGGGGCGGAGCGCCGTCACCAGGCCATCGCGGCGGATCCGGGCGACGGCCGGCGCCGTGGACGACCAACTGACACTGTCGGTTCGCGGGTCGCCCAGCTTGGTGTACCCGGTGGCCTGAAATACCAGCCGTTGACCGACGATCAGCCGAGTGACCGCGGGGGTGATCACGACGCGGGTGGCCGGGCCGGCCACCATCTTGATCTCCCCGGCCTGGACCACCGGTCGGCTCCCGGGCACCGAGGCGATCGCCACGAAGGGCAACGTTCCGGTCGATCCGGAGCGGACCACCCCCATCGAGTCGACCTCGCCCTCGAACCGGGCCCCTACCCCGCCGAACCGAATCCGGGCGTTAGGCACCGGGCGGCCGGCCGCGTCGAGGGCCACGGCCGACAGGACCAAGGTGTCGCCGGCGGCCATGGTGAGGATCAGTCCAGGGCGCACCTGAATCGACGCGACGGGCGACGCGGCTTGCTGGAGCAGGAGGAAAAGAGCGAGCATCGGGATTCCTCTAGAGGGCCAGCCAGAAGCGTTGCGCGCCGGCGCGCCCTTCGGCGTCGAGCTGACGGCCCCGAGCGGCGCCGAGGTTGTCGGTCAGGTGCCGGGGATTGCCGGTGCCAGGAATCGCGCAGGTCACCTGCGGGTGCGATAGCACCCATTTCAAGAAGAACTGGGCCCAACCGTCGATCCCGTACTCACCGGCCCACGGCGGAAGCGCTTTGCCGCGAACGCGGCCGAACGCCCCGCCGCCGCCGAACGGTCGGTTGGCGATGAACGCCACGCCGCGGTCGGCGCACAACTGGAGGAAGTCGGTCGCGGCCTGGGGTTCTTCGAGGGACAGGTTCAGCTGAACGAAGTCGAGCCGCTCGGCCCGGACGATCGCGGCGACATCGCTGATGGCGGACGCCTGATAGTGAGTGATCCCGAGATAGCGAATTCGGCCGGCGTCTTTCCAGGCGCGGAGCGTCTTGAGGTGGGTTCGCCAGTCGACCAGGTTGTGGATCTGCATCAGGTCGAGCCGCCCCGCCCGCAGCTTGCCGATCGACGCTTCCATCTGTTCCACCCCACGCCGCTCGCCGCTGGTCCACACCTTGGTGGCGAGGAAACAGCGGCCCCGAGCGTTCGCGGCCGTCAGCAGGTCGCCCACGACTTGCTCGGAGGCGCCGTACATCGGCGAAGAGTCGATCACGGTCGCTCCCGACTCGACGAAGACCCGGAGGGTTTCCGTGAGGTCGCGTCGACGAGCGGCGGCATTGGCCGCGCCGGGCGCGACGTCGAACGTCTGCCACGTCCCGAGCCCGATCCGAGGGATCCGTTCGCCGGTCGACGGGATCGGGGCGGTGGCGAGCATGGCGGTGTCCTGGCCGCCTGGCCGGGGGAGTCCGGCCAGGGTGGCGGCGGCGCTCAAATGAAGGAAATCACGTCGGTCGATCACAGGGCTCCCGGACGCGCCTACGGGGTCAACTCCCGCCGCTTCGGCTCCAGCCGGACGATCCACAACCCGTTGTACATGTCGTTGACGTAGGCGAGGCCGTCCTTCGGGTTGACCACCACGCCCCAAGTCATCGCGGCGTTCTGGACCTTGCCGTCCATGTCGGCGGTGTTGACGTGGACCATCTCCCGCCCCTGGGCCCGAAGGTCACCCTTGAGCTCGCCGGAGACGTCGAAGGCGCGGAATCCGGCGTTGTAGGCGCCCATGTAGAGGGTGTCGCCCGCGACCCAGACGTTATGCACGCCGCCGTACTCGGGCTCGTACCAGGCGACCGATTTGGGCTGGGTGATATCGGAGATGTCGACGACCTGGAGTCGCCCGTAGGCGCGGCCGGCGGCGGCGTCCTTGGCCCCGCGCACCCCCGCCGCGGGGAAGACTTCGTCGGCGATGAAGACGTAGTTCTTGTGGCGCCAGGCGGTGTGGGTGCCCCGGATGAACCCGGGCCCTCCGCTCGCCTCGACGTCGCGGTAGAGGGCGTTGAGGTCGTACTTGAACTGGCTGACCAGCTGCGGGTTCGACGGGCTGCCGCCCTTGACCCCGTTGCCGACGTCGAGAATGACCAGGCCATCGTTCCAGTAGCTCGCGTACATCAAGCCGTTCTGGATGTCGATGTCGTGCAGCGACCGGCCGGCGTCGGGCCGATCGGTCTTCCATACCGCGACCTCTTTGGGGCGGTACGGGTCGTTGATGTCGATGACGTGCATCGCGCCAGTGCCGTCGTTGGTGAGATACACGTGGGTCCCGAACTTCTCCTGGCGGTAGACGAACGCCGAATGAACCCCCGCGGTGACCGTCTCGGTGAACTCAGCGATCACTTTGGGATGGGCCGGGTCTTCGGTCGAGGCGATCACGATGCCGTTCTTCCGGTCGGAGGCGCCCTCCCGGGTGAAGACGATGTACTTGCCGTCGGGCGTCGACATCACGTCGTTGATCCGCCGGGTATTGACGACGATCGAGTCCGTCACCGTCGGTTTGGCGGGGTTGCTGATGTCGATCGCGTAGAGGACGTCGCCACCCGAACCCGAGCCGAGATAGGCGTAGTTGCCGCTGGGGTGAATCCAGACCTCCTCGGTGGTGAACCGGGTCCGGGGAAGGCGGCCCACGATGGTGGCGGGGCGGCGGACGTCGCGCGGCTTGAGGGTGACCGTGGCCTCGGCCGAACGGCTGCCGATACTGGCGGTGATCAGGTAGCTGCCGGCCTCATAGCCAACGAAGGACCCGTCGGCGTCGACCATGCCCTGCCCCGGCGCGAAGCTCCACTGGGGCGTGAACCCGGTCACTTCGCGGCCGGCGCGATCGGTGGCGACCACCTTGAGCTTGATCACGTCGCCGGCCCGGCCCTCCGACGACTCCGGCGAGAGCTTCAGGTTGGCGATGGTGTTCGGGAGGACTTGCACCGGGAACGTCTGCTCCGCCGCCCCCGCCCTCGCGGTGATCCGGGCGGTCCCGGCGGCCTTGGCGTCGAGGACGCCGTCCGACCGGACGGAGACGATCGCCGGCGCTGAACTCGTCCAGGCGATCGGGTCGATCCGCTGATCCCCGGCCTTCGAGTAGACCTTGGCCTCGAGTCGAAGCCGTTGGCCGGCGATCACCGACGTCACCGCGGGGGTGACCGCGACCCGCGCCGCCGGACCGGCGACCATGGTCACCTTGACCATCTCCCGAACCGGCCGGGTGCCCGGCACCGAGGCGGTGACCAAAACGTTGAACGCGCCGGTGGAGCCGGAGCGTACCAGCCCGGTCGGATCGACCTGCGCTTCGAAGTACGCCCCGGTCCCGATGAAGGTGGTCCGCACGCCGGGAACCGGCTTCCCAGCCGAGTCGAGCGCGGTGGCGGTGAGCCGAAGGGTGTCCTGCGCCGGCATGGTGATGCTCGGGCCGGGGGTGATGACGAGCTTGGCGATCGGGCTCGCCGGGATCGTGACGGCCGGCGCCTGGGCGGCGGGCTGCTGAGCCGCGAGGGCGAAGAAAACGGCGGAAAGCATCGAGTGGGGCATCCTTCGGTTAAAGAGGGTTCAGCTCGTGGGTGGGTTGAATCCAGGGCCTGCCTCGACCCACGAACGGAAATACTTGGGGTCCTCGATCGCGAGCGCCTGCCTGGCGACCCTGAGCGGCCGGAAGGTATCGACCATCACCGCCAACTCGTTGGTCTCCTTCGCGCCGATGCTCGCCTCGGCCCGTCCTGGATGGGGTCCGTGGGGAATCCCGTCCGGATGGAGGGTGATGCTCCCGTATTCGATGCCCTTGCGGCTCATGAACTCGCTGGACGCGTAGTAGAGCACTTCGTCGGAATCGACATTGCTGTGATTGTACGGGGCGGGAATCGCTTCGGGGTGGAAGTCGTAGGGCCGCGGACAGAACGAGCAGATCACGAAGCCGTCGCCCTGAAAGGTCTGATGGACCGGCGGCGGCTGGTGAATCCGGCCAACGATCGGCTCGAAATCGTGGATGTTGAACGCCCAGGGATAGAACATCCCGTCCCAACCGACCACGTCGAACGGATGGTGGTCCAAGACCATCTCGTTGAGCCCGTGGTGCTGCTTGACCACGATCGGGAACTCGCCTCGTTCATCGTGGGTCACCAACTCGCGGGGGATTCGAAAGTCGCGCTCACTGTAGGGCGCACCCTCGACGATCTGTCCATAGTGATTCCGATACCGGTTCGGCGTCCGCACGTAGCCCCGACTCTCGATGATCAGGAAGCGATGGGGCACCCGGTCGAGCTTGAACCGGTGCATGATGCCCCGGTGGATGACCAGGTAGTCTCCCTCACGATACGGGAGCAACCCGAACTGGGATTCGAGCACGCCGCTGCCCTGGCTCACGTAGACGACTTCGTCGGACTGGGCGTTGCGGTAGAAGTGAGGATCATCCTGGGTCGGCCGGGCGAACAGCAAGGCGCAGTCGTCGTTGAAGAGCAGCGGAACCCGATCCGTGGTGGGGCAGCCCCCGTCGGGGAGCATCGCGGTCTTGAGATGGCGATGCTTGAGAGTGGGGTCGGGGTCGGCTTGGTAGGCCGTCTCGCGGAGTCGGCGCACCGACAGGATCGTGGTCGGCGGGTGGAGGTGATAGAGCAGCGACGAGGGGCCGGTGAACCCTTCGTTGCCCATCAACTGCTCGTTGTGAATCGACCCGTCCGGTTTCCGGAAGGCGATGTGGCGCTTCTTGGGGATCGCGCCGAGCGCATGGTACACGGGCATCAGAGATTTCCTCGGAGCGCTTGCTCCCGCTCGATCGACTCGAATAGCGCTCTGAAGTTGCCTTTGCCGAAGCTCTGGGCGCCCTTGCGCTGAATGATCTCGTAGAACAACGTGGGGCGATCCTCGACCGGCTTGGTGAAGATCTGGAGGAGGTATCCCTCGTCGTCGCGATCGATCAGAATGCCGAGATCCCGGAGCGGCTCGAGGGCCTCGTCGATGGTCCCGACCCGGTCGAGCACGGTGTCGTAGTAGCTCGAGGGCACCGAGAGGAACTCGACCCCGCGCGCCTTCAAGGCGGTCACCGTCTCGATGATGTTGTTGGTGGCCATCGCGATGTGCTGGACGCCGGGGCCGCGGTAGAAGTCGAGATACTCTTCGATCTGGGATTTCTTCTTGCCGCTGGCGGGCTCGTTGATCGGGAACTTGATCCGGCCGTTGCCGTTCGACATCACCTTCGACATCAAGGAGGAGTACTCGGTGCTGATGTCCTTGTCGTCGAACGAGAGCAGATTGTGGAAGCCGAGCACCCGCTCGTAGAAACCGACCCACTCATTCATCTTCCCGAGCTCGACGTTGCCGACGCAGTGATCGACGTGGAGCAGTCCAGTGACCGGCGGACGATAGGCCGGCTCGACCCGCCGGAACCCGGGGAGGAACAGACCGCGATAGTTGCGCCGCTCGACGATCGAATGAATCGTGTCGCCGTAGGTTCGGATCGCCGCGATGACGACCTCGCCATCGTCGTCGGAGAACGCGGTGGGCTCCTGGACCGCGACCGCGCCCCGGGCGATGGCCGTGGCGAAGGCCTCGCGGGCATCGTCGACCCAGAAGGCCAGGTCGCGGACCCCGTCCCCGTGCAGCTTGAGGTGGTCGGCGATCAGGCCATCGGGCCCGAGCGGTGTGGTCAAGACGAAGCGGATCTTCTCCTGAACCAGCAGGTAGCTGGCCCGATCGCGCACGCCGGTTTCGGGCCCGCGATAGCCAACCAACTGAAAGCCGAAGGCGGCACGGTAGTAGTGGGAGGCCTGCTTGGCGTTGCCCACGTAGAACTCGACGTAGTCGGTGCCGTTGATGGGGAAGGCGTCGACCTGGGTTTCCGGCTGGACCTGGGTGGCCATGACATCGCTCCGATGGAGGCTGCTCAAATCTATGTCGGGAAACATGATACGGGTACCGGAGCCGGGTCGACCCTCAGCCCGGCCGGGTGTCGATCTCGACCCGGCGCAAGTCCCGGCGCATTCGGATCGAAACCCGGAGGACCAGAGCCACGGCCACCGCCGCCAGCCCGATCACCAGCCCCCACCACAGACCCAGGGCGCCCTGGTCCATCCGGAAGCCCAGGTACAGCCCAACCGGGAGACCGACCAGGTAATACCCCAGCACGTTGATGACGACGGGTGCCCGGGTGTCCCCGATCCCCCGAAGGACCCCCATCCCGACCGCCTGGGTCCCGTCGAAGACCTGAAAGACCCCGGCCAGGGGGATCAGCGAGGCCGCCACCGCGATGACCCCGGCATCGGGCGAATACAGCGCGGCCAGCCAGTTCGGAATCAGCACCAGCACACCGGCCGTGATCGTCATGAACACGGCGCCCGTTGTCAGGGCCGCCCCGGCGACCCGTCGGGCCCGGTCGAGGTCTCCAGCGCCAACCGCCTGCCCCACCAGCGCGGCGGCGGCCGCCCCGATTCCCAAGGGGACCATGAAGGTGATCGCCGCATAGTTGAGAGCGATCTGGTGGCCAGCCACGGCTTCGGTACCGATCCGGCCCAGGAGCAGCCCCACCAATCCGAACACGCCGTACTCGGCCAGAATCTGGAGGCCGAGAGGAATCCCGATCCCCAGCATCCGCCGAAGCGGCTCGAGGCGAGCGGTCTGGGGACGCCAGGGCCGGAGATAGCGCCGGAGCACCGGCCAGGTGATCGCCGCCAACCCGAGGAACATGGCCCACCGGCTGATCGTGGTGGCCAGCGCGGCCCCCCGGACCCCGAGGGCCGGGGCTCCCCAATGACCGAAGATGAAGATCCAGTTGATCCCGACGTTGAGCAGGTTGGCCGCCAGGATGACGATCAGCACCGGGCGAACCGCGCCTAACGCCTGGAGCGTCTGCCGGAAGGCGAGAAATCCGAAATAAGGAAACATCCCGGTGAGGAGCCAGGTGATGTACTGGCCCGCGAGCGGTACCATCCCCGGTGTCTGGCCCGTCGCGGCGAGGAGGCGCTCGCCTTGGGCCAAGGCAACGGTGGTCGGCAGGCTGATCAGGGCCGCGATCAGCAGGCCGCGCTGGAGGCCGAGGGCGATGCCGGCCTCATCGCCGGCCCCTTTCGCCTGGGCGATGACCGGATCGAGGGCGTACATGCACCCCATCCCGATCGTCGACACCACGAAGAACCAGACATTGGCGATCGCCACCCCGCCGAGCGCTTCGGCCGACACCCGCCCCACCATCGCCGAATCCACCAGCCCCATCGCCATCAGGCCGACTTGAACGGCCGCGAGAGGGAACGCGAGATCGATCAGCGCACGAAAGTCCGCGGCGGTGGGTCGGCGCATTGGGGTTTTGGCGGCGTCGGGTCAGAAGCGCCAGAGGTAGGTGACCTTCGCCACCCCACCACGGGCCACCGTTCGAAACGGCTCCAACTGGTCGCCGGCAGCGCGGGTCGACCAACCGGCTTGGATGCTTTGACCGGGATGAACCAGGAAGGTGACCAGGGCGTCGGTCGCGAAAACCTCGCGCTCGCGAGCCACCAGACCCTGTCGGTCGAAGAAGGACTCGAACCGGTACTCACCGATCAAGCGGACCCCAAGCTGCTTCGACAACTGGATCTGGGCTTTCAGTCGGGGGATGGCCGACTCGGCGTAGCGGCTCGCTCGCGCTTCGGTCGCGGTGCGACGCCAGACCCGCGCGGCGCTCACGTCGAGGCCGAGTCGGATGTTGGCCCGGGGCCGGAGATTGAGGTTGATCGACCCGCTGGTGAAGAAGCTCGGCGATGGCGGGCCACCTTCCACCACGTTGGCAAAGATGGCTTCCTCGCCCGCCCGGACGAACATCGAGATGTCGAACCCGCGAAACGCCTGGGTCGAGAGCCAGGCGAAGCCTCGGACCAGGCCGTCGAAGGGAACGTCCTCGACTCGGAGGGCCGCGCTGGTCAAACCGAAGCTCACCGACGTGGCGGACGGCAGGGTGAAGTCCACCGAGCCGGAGACGAGTCGGTCGGTCCGCGCCCCCAGCTCGCCAATGGCCCCTCCGGCGTCGTGCTGGTAGCCGTGCTCGGTGCGCACCTGGCCCCGCAACTGGCGGAGAAACCCGGTCGACTGCCGAGTGTAGGTGAGGTAGCTGGTGAACAAGGCGTAGTCGGTTCGCGGGGTGAAGCCGAGGTGGGTCTCGAAGTCAGGGGTGATGTCGAGATACCCGGCGCCGAAGTTCCAGTGGCGGTCGTCGTACTCGATCGAGGTCTGGATCACCCCGCCGGTGCGGGTCTCGGCGTCGAGCACCCGGGCTTCGGCGGGGAGGCTGTCGATCGCCCGATCGATGGCGAGCGGATCGGCAAGCGCAGCGCCGAGCACTCGGCGAACCCGGCCCACCACGTCCGGTTCCTCGGTTCGGCTCCGGGCCGCCAGGGCGCGGAACGTGGTGTTCCGGCCGATCCGAAACCGGCCGTCCACCGAGGCGACCGTGCCGAGTCCCGAGCCGAAGCGGCGGGCGGTCAACGATCCACCGACGAAGCCATCGGCGAAGACATCCATTCGCGCTCGCGCCACCCCGACCTGCACCTCGGTGCCGCCGAACGGATCCAGCTGGCCGGGGGCGATTCCCCCGATCCGCTCGGTCAGGTCATAATCCCGAGCCGCGTCGATCGATGCGAGGGTCCCGATGCTCAACCGGCCGACCTTGCCCGTCACCTTGAGGCCGCCGTTCGGGTCGACCACCCGCCGGGAATAGAAGACGTTGACCGGCGGGGTCGAAAAGCCGGCGTCCTGCCCGGGCATCCCGAACCGAGTCAGGAAGATGTCGCTTCCCTCGAGGAAGAACGGGCGCTTTTCGGGAAAGAACAGCGCGAAGCGATTGTTGATCTCGAGTTGGCCGGCGTCGGCCTCCACCTGGGAGAAGTCCGGATTCCAGGTGCCGTCGAGGCTCAGGCTCGAGGTCAGGGCATACTTGAGATTGACTCCGAATTCGCCCTCGGTGCGGGTTGGCCCGAAGGGGCCGGCGGCGATCGGTCGATCGGCGGCGAGGCGGCCCACGACCGCGGGGTTGACCTCGAAGCGCGCGGTCGAGCCAATGTCACTTATCCCGGTCAAGGTGATCATCTGACAGAGATCGCACGCCAGATCCCGGTTCCGGGCCCACGGATAGTCGACCGCATTGTCTCGCCCGTAGCTTCGTCGGAGCGAGAAACCCCACCGTTGGTTCCGCCCGCCGGGGTAACGCAGTGACTTGAACGGGATCGCGATCTCGACGGTGTATTCGCCCTCGCTCACCCGCCCCGCCGTTTGAAAGACCCCGTCCCACTCCTCGAACCCGGAGCCCTCGATCGACAGGCCATCGCCCTGCACCCCGATCGGGTTGATCGCGATGAAGTAGGCGCGGCGTCGGGTGTTGGTTGGGTCGAGGGCGAGGCCGATCCAGTCCTGGCCCTGAAACACCACGTTGTCGCGTTCGTGGAGCCGATACCGAATCGCGCCGGGGTGGTCCTTGGCCCGGAGGCCGATGTAGAGGAAGGCCTGGTCGTAGGCCAGGTAGGCCGTCGTCGCCCCGTGGGGTGGGCCGTTGTCGGCCGGTTCGGTCTGGACCCATTGATCGAGGACGGCCGCGTTCTGCCAGAGGGGCTCGTCGAGCCGGCCGTCGATGGCCGGTCGGGCCCCGATCCGGGGGACGGCCAACTCCCGCGGCTGGGCGGCCAACGACGCGCTGGCGAGGACCAGGGGGACCAGGAAAAGGTATGGGTGGCGCATGAGCGGACGGGAAGATAACGGGGCCTCGGTTAGGCCCCCGAGCCGCTAGATTGGAGCCCCATGTCCGACCGCCGCTTCCACCGTTACGTCGCGATCGGCGACAGCTCGACCGAGGGGCTCGACGACCCCGATGGCCGAGGCGGGTACCGCGGCTGGGCCAACCGGCTGGCGGAGCGTCTCGCCGAGCATCACGGCGAGGTGCTCTACGCCAACTTAGGCGTTCGGGGGCGGCGGACCCGAGAGATCCTGGCCGAGCAACTGGCCCCTGCCCTCGAGATGAAGCCCGATTTGGCGACCCTGTTCTCGGGCACCAACGACGTGGTCCACCGATGGTTCGACGCCGACCTGGTGAGCGCCGACGTCGAGTCGATGCAGCGAAGCCTGATCGGGGCCGGAGCCACCGTCCTCACCTTCACCCTGCCCGATTTGACACCGGTGATGCCGTTGGCCCGGTGGATCCGGCCCCGGGTCGAGGCCCTCAATGAGGGTCTTCGTCGCGCCTGCCAGGCGTCCGGGGCCATCCTGGTCGACGTGGCCCGTCATCCGGTGGCCTCGGATCCCCGATTGTGGAGCGAGGATCGGCTTCACGCGAACGCGCTGGGTCACGCCCGAATCGCGGCGGCCCTCTGGCATGCGTTAGGCCTGCCCGGCAACGGCGAAGACTGGGCCGCGCCGCTCCCGGTGGTGCCGCGGCGGACGGTATCGGACGCGGTGGCGGCGGAGTGGCGGTGGGGAACCCGGTACCTGGCGCCGTGGGTGTGGCGGCACCTTCGTGGCCACAGTTCCGGCGACGGGGTCAGCGCGAAGCGACCAACCCTCGAACCGGTGCGGGATACCAGGCGCGCCCGGCAGGAATCGAACCTGCGACCCACAGCTTAGAAGGCGCCTAACGCCACCTGTCAGCAGTTGTGGATAGTTGGCGCAAGTGACGACAGCGGAACGAGATCAGGACCCAGCAGCGAGACACGCCCTTCGGTCCGTTGGGTCGAGTTAGCAGGGGTTGGTGGCACTTTGGGACACCACTGGGCCACCTGGCGGCAACCGTCGGCCCAATGGCGGGAGTATCTCCCCGAAGCGTCCGTTCCGCCTCAGGTTGGTTTCTTCCTCCCCGAGGATCGAGATCGCCCGAGTGGTTCGTCCGACGGTCGATACTTCCATACGGTCTTCAACGCCGGATATCGAGCGGCTCGAACGTCGAGGGGAAAATCGGGCATGACGGTGAGCGACAGAAGGTGAACTGCGATCTTGACGACGTCCTCGGTCATTTCACCGAGGACTCGCGGCGACACCCGATAGACCGTGGTCTTGTCGACGGTGAGCGCTTTGCTGACATTGGAGGTGACCCGCTTCCGGTATCCCTCTTCAAACGAGCCATAGTGGGCAAGACTATTTCGGATCGACGAGATCACCTTGGTCTGCTTGAACACATCGTCAAGCTCGGCGCGAACTGGCGCCGGGGGGCTCCGCAACTGCCAAATACGCCGAACGTTTTCGATCGCCGCATCTGGCCGAACGCCGGCAAAGATGGCACGAGCGATCGGGATTGGGGTCCCAGCGCAGTGGGCGTGAAAAACGAACATTGCAGACTCGAGCGACGCCCAAAGTTCGGTGAAATGTCCGAGCGCTCTCCAGTAGCTGGGACTCGGCTTCAAGCTGACGTGGCGAAGAGGAGATTCTAGATTGGGCCGCGGGCGTTCGGCCATATGGCATCGATCCTAGGGTTGAAAGGAATGCGAGCGGCTCTCCGGCTTACCTTCTCGGACTAACCGGAAACGAAGGCGAGGCTCGACCTTCGCCTTCGGGCCGTGGACCACCCCGAATAGTCCCTCGCCGGTTGCTCGAGGCGACGGCCGAGTCTCGCCCACGCTGGCCGTCTGTCAACGCCAGGGAGAAATGAACGGCCCCTCGGACGTCATTGCCGCACGCATCTGCTCCTCAAGCCCGACTCGGAGACCTGGCTTGATGGCTCCCTCAGCATCAAACCGACCGATCAACTCAAGATAGAGCGCCTTCTCGTCGTGGCTTGAGTCTCCCGGCGGAGCGAACGTCTGGAGGAAGAAGGCAAGGTTGGAGTAGTAGCGGCGACCAGGCTGGTCGGGGCCTGGCCCCCCATGAACAAGGGCAAGGGCCTCCACGTACGTCTGAACGCGTTTCAGCAAGGGCCGGAAGACCTCCCATGCTAACCGCTGGGCTTCGTCCCGTTCCTGGCGCCGCTCCGCCACCGTTTTTCGTCGTCTTGGCATCAGCCCTCCCGCCTACCCAAACGCTCGCCCTGACTGAGTTTGGCGCCGCCACCCTCACCGATCGCCGCATAGACCTTCGCCCGGGACACATCGAGCAACTTCGCGGCCAAGTCCATACTCATGGCCGGTCCGATCCGTTTTCCAGCCAAAGGTTTGAACGCAGCCAGCACCCACCCAGGGAGCCGCTCGAGGTGATCGAGCCGCCGAGTGGTCGTCACCTCGATTTCGGAAAGGTGATCCAGCCACCGGTCACATTCCCCGACAACGTCGGAGAAGAACCTGTCAGGCACTGCGATGGCCTCACCGCGGTTGCCGAGGCGGTACGGTCGATAGTCCGTGCGCCGACCATTCCCGCGGCTCGGACCGTTCACGACGCCCACGAAGGTCTCGACAAACCGCCGGCACTCCTGGCAGGCGATTTCACCCGCAACTGACGGCATCGCAAGTACCTAGCGGAAATGTTGGACGGCCCCTCCAACCACAGCACTAGCCTTGTCTGTGGCTAGCGGAAAATAACAGGACTTCAAAAAGGGGGCTGACTGTGGACGCGACTTCGGGCCTGCTCACGCCGCGGGAGTTGGCTGACCTGCTCAAGGTGTCGGAGCCCACGGCCTGGCGACTCGGCCGAGAGGGCCGGGTTCCGACGATCCGCATCGGCCGGTTGATGCGGTTCGACCGTCGGGCGATCGCTGCGTGGCTCGCCGCCAACGGATCCGTCGGGCGAGAGCCAGCCCCGGCCGCCTAAACAAAACCGCCACCCGGCGGGAATCGGGTGGCGGCTAAACAACTCGACCGAAGAGGAGTTCGATCGATGATCGAGAATGTAGGGGAACCATCCAACGTTGTCCATTCCATTGCCGGCCGCCCCGAGGCGACCCGCATCAACGTCGAGGTCCTGCCGCCCGATCGCGGCCGCCTCGCTCTCCGCCGGCGCAGCCCGAACAGTTCGGACCCGGATGACTTCGTCGTTGTGCAGTCAATCGCGTTCGATCTACCGACCGCTCGCGAACTCCGCTCGGCCCTGGCGTTGCTGATCTCCCGCCTTGAGGCGGCCGAGTGAACAAGTCTCGACCGGATACGCCAATTCTCGATGCTTGGCACCGGCGCGGAAACGTCGGAGCTACGGACGGTCTTTGGCGCGGGGCGTGTTGGGAAACCGCGGCCTTGAACGCTCCGGGTCGCCATGTGCAGACGTGCCTCGATCGGGCCGCGGAAATCGTCGACAACGACGCGGTCGCGCTCCTCGAGCTCGATCGTTTCGGCGGACCGGTCCGCCGGCAGCCCGTCCGTCGGTTGGCCGGGTCCTGGGGGCGCCAGTGACCTTCCGGCTCGCGGCGACCCTGGCCCACGACCCGGCCCTGATGGCGCCGCCGAAGCTGCTCGTCGCGCCGTGCGTGGTCGCCGGGCATTCCCACCTGGTCACGCTGGGACCCAAGCAGGGGAAGTCGACCACCGTCTCCGGCCTGGTTGCTCGAGCCAGTCGCGACGGGATCCGGTGCGGCATTCTGACCGTGGATGAGTCAACGGCCACCACGTTGCAGCGGCTGATTCGCTGTGAAGCGGACCTCTCAGTGGTCTACCTCAGTGACCGGTGGGACCCGGACAGCGATCTCGCCGCGGAGGTCGCCGCCCTCGAGCTCGCCTTCCTCGCGGTCGACCACCTGGGCAAGCTGGTCGAGCAGCATCCGGATTTCGGCGTCGGGACCCAAGGCGACTCGGTCCTGTACGGTCGGCTGGTGGCCCCGTTCACCACGCTGGCCCGGGACCACAACGTGGCGGTCTGGCTCCTCGACCAAGCTCGGAAGACGGATGGGAAGTACGCGGGGCCGGTCGCCAAGGCTGGCAGCGTTGACGTTCTCATCGAACTCGAGGCGAAGGACGGGGGGCTCGTGGCGACGCCCCGGGGCCGTGTGCCCCTACCACCGTTCCGCATCGACCTCGACGATGACGGAATCCCGACGTTCACGGCCGAAGGAGATGGGGCCGGCGACCGGACGGCCCCAGTGGCGATCGCGTCGCACCGGAAGCTGCTCGTGGTCCTGGCCGATGCTGAGCCGGAGGGGCTGACGTCCTCGGCCTGGCTCCGGCTGTCCGAGCTCCCGGAGACCAGCTACAACCGCGGGCGCCGTGCCCTCCTTCGCGAAGGCCTCGTCCTCGGTCCCGACGCCACTCGGACCAAGCGGTACCGGGTCACCGAGAAGGGCGAGACCCGCCTGGGCGACCTGCCACGGACCTGCCACGATACCTCCATGGTACTGCCGCCACCTACCACCCACCTGAAAGGTGGTGGTGGTGGTAGGACGGATGGCACTGCCGAAGCCCCTGGTACTGCCACGGACCTGCCACGGCAGTGCCATGGCAGCATGGCGCCTGCACGCCTATGACCGAGTTCGAACAGCGGATCCTCATCGCCTTGGCGTCCCGGCCCCGGACCCTCCGGTGGCTTGCGCACCATCTGCCGGCCAGCTCAGGCCCCTTGCAGGCCGTCGTCGGGTCCCTGCTGCGCCGCAACGGCCTCGAGCGAGTTGACGACGATACCCCACGCCTTACCGACTCCAGCCTGGTCCGTCTGTCCCCGGCCAACGAAGACCTAGCTCGGTTCATGAAGACGCGTCGACGCCTTGGCTGGGAGCCCACAACCGACGTCGTGGAGGCCGACCGATGAAAAGACGATTTCTTTCAGGCAGGGGGGGTCGAAAACCCGTGTCCCCCCTGGATTTTTGTGTGGCCCATACTGGGATCCTGGGGAAAAGCCCAGAATCGACCAAGCGAGCGGCATGATGGCCGGCCGGGGACGAATTCCGAAGCCGGGCCACCTGCTCCAGCGCAACCGCCGGCGGAAACCGGGGGCTGCCACCCTCGCCACCCAGGCGGAATCAGCGAACCGCGACGTGCCCGCGCTGCCGACGCGGGAGAGTCGGGCCGAGGTCTGGCACCCCCGCGTCGTGGAGTGGTGGGAGTCGGTTTGGCGGTCCCCCATGGCGGGCGAGTACATCGGCCCGGACATGGAAGGCGGCCTCTTCATCCTGGCCGAGCTCTATCAGCAGCGGTGGACCTGCACCGAGACCAAGGATCTGGTCCGGTTGGCCGCGGAAATCCGGTTGCAGGAGATCCGTTTCGGACTTTCGCCAGTCGACAGAGTCAGGCTTCAATGGACGATCGAGCGGGGCGAGGCAGCCGAGGAACGGGCGAAGGCACGGAAGCGTTCGGCTCGGCCCGATCCTGATCGGGATCCTCGTGACGTGCTGAAGATCATCACCTGATGCCACGCCGTCGCCTGACCCCCGACTACGACCTGATTCTCGGGTCGCTGCCGCTCGCGGACCGCCTGTTTATCGCGTCGGTCTGCGATCGGGTGGGCATCCCCCCGGAGGCCTGGCCCGCGATCCCCGGGCTCGCGACGATCGCGACCGCCCTGGCCATGTTGGGCCTCGCGGGAGACGGTGACCCCCGCCGCTCCGCGACCAACCGTCTTCGGGACGCAGCCGAAATCCTTGAGCTCGAGGACGACTGCGACCAGGCCACGGACCCGAGCGCCGGGGTGGGCCGGCTCCTTCGCAACTGGCGGGCTCGCGGTAAAACGTTCCGCGCATCGAAACGGCCTGATTCCTACCTTGAGCCATGACCAACAACACTCTCAGTTTGAAGGCCTTCGGCGGCCTGGCTATCAAGAACGCCGACCGGGGCGAGGTCGAAGCGATCGTCGCCACCCTCGGCGTGGTCGATCGCGAGGGCGACATCATCCGGCCCGGGGCGATCGCCAGCGGGTCCAAGGTCAAGCTCTCGTCCTACGGCCACGACGCGATCTACGGCGCGGCCCCGGTCGGCAAGGGGGCCGTCTTCGTCGAGGGGCAACGCGCCATCTTCCGCGGTCGGATCTTCCTCGCCACGGAGCGGGGACGCGAGACATTCACCGTCCTCAAGGAGCTCGGCGCCGAGAGTGAATGGTCGATCGGATTCCGCGTGGTCGGGTCCGAAGTGCCCGACGAAGCCCAGCGACGGAAGGGCGCGGCCCGCATCCTGACGAAGCTCGACCTGCTCGAGGTCAGCCCGGTCCTCATCGGCGCCGGCATCGGCACCGGGACCACGACCGTCAAACAGGCCGCGCCGCCCCCCGCGAACCGCCGCGATCCCGACGAGCTGGACCGCGAGATCGCGACCCGCGGCGCGGTGATCGCCAACGCGATGGACCGGATCTTCCCTCAGGTACCGGTCGAAACGACGGTCTCCGCGAGCGTGCAGGCCGACGCCGAGGCGGTGGCCGCCTGGGCCGCGAAACGCTGGGGCGTGGTCCCGCCGCGAGTTCGGTGGTTCACGCCCAGCTCGCACAAGTCAGCCGGCCTGTTTCGGTTTGCGGACCCGTCGGCCGTGTGGCTCAAGGCGGGGCTCGCGGGCGAGGACCTCGTCCGGGTCACCCTCCACGAAGCGAGCCACCACGCCCGGCACGCTCGAGGGCTCGACAACTCTGAGCACGAGGTGTACACCGACGAGGCCGCCCTCGTCCGAGTCTTCTACCACGAACAACGCTTCGGTTGGAGCTGAGACCATGACCAAAATCGTCGACCACGCCCTCCAGCTGCTCCGGCAGCAACGTCAGTTCGGCGGGAACGAGGCGGCCATCATCCGGACCGCCGGCGCCGCCCTCGAAGCCCGGGGCACCCCCTTCGAGCCGTGGGAGGAGGAGCTCGTCGATCTCGCGGCGAACCTCCGTCACCACGAACCGAGTCAGCCGGAGCGTGGCCCCACGCCCTTCGATACCAAGATCGCGCAGCTCGAGGCCGCGCTCCCCCCGCTCACGGCGGCGTACGAGGCAGCCGTCACCGCCCTCAATGAGGGCCAGATCGTGGCGGTGAAGGCGCCGACGCCCGACGAGGTCAACGCGGCCCGGACGCGGCTGCCGGAGTTGGCGCTCGATGTGGCCCGGGCTGACGGGGCCTGGCTCCGGGTCAAGAGCCAACTCACCGCGCTGCAGGGCGCACGCGGGCGCTGGTTCGCGGAGCAGGAATACCTCACCGGCCTCCGCCGATGAAACCGCCATTGGTCTTCCTGATCGCGATCGACGACGCGCTGGAGTGCCCTTCGCGACGCCGGCCTGTCGGCCTCACCGCTGGCTCGTCGCGCTTGACTGGGGTGCGATGCTAAAGGCGAGTCGGAGATCCGGCCAGGTGGTGGCGCTGGACGTCTGGGTTGAGGATTGCGGCTCCAGGTAAGCCAGATACTGCGATGGAGGCTCCCCGTGCGGGGCGGCCGGCTGCATCGACACGAGGCACGGCCCGATCGGCGGAGGGCAAGGGTCGAGGTGGTGGGCTGGGGGCGCGAGGAACGAAACGACGGCGAGGCCGGTAGCGGCGCGGTGCTGTTTCATGCGGGGAGAGCCTCCGAGGGGAACGAGTGAATTCCTCTGGAAATATGGCTCGGAGGTCAAGTTCGGTTGGCTACCGCCGGCCAATCTTCGCCGGCTGCTTGGCGATCAAGTCGCCCGGGGCGACGCCGAGGGCATCGGCGAGCTTGTCGAGCACCACCAGCGACACCTGTTGGGTCGTGTTGGAGCAGAGGCGGGTCACGGTTCGCTGGCTCACCCCCGAGCGCCGGACCAGGTCCGCCTGGCTGACGCCGAGCCGTTCGAGAATGGCCGCTAACCGGAAAATGGTGGGCATGGCCCAATATGGCTAGCCAGATATGGCTTGACAAGATAGCCAGATGTGGCCACCTTCAGAGGGTCACCACTTACCCCCTCAGGAGGTTTCGCTATGTCTGATGCCGTCGTCTACCGCGTTACCCGGGACGTCCCCGACCTCAAGCTCTCCGCCGGCGATGATGTCGTCTTCGACCGCAACCAACCCCTGGCCGACCAGTGGAGCCACGTCCGGCGCATTCAGGGCCACCTGCTCGCCCCGCACCTGGTCGCTGGCGTCTTGGCCCCCACCATTGTCGAACCAGCAGCGCCGTCCCTCCCCGGCGGGTGCAACAGTTTCGTGGATGGCGAGAACGCCTTCGGCGACTACATCGGGAAACCGGTCCGGCAGGCCCGCGCCATTCTTGGGTTACTCTCGGACCAGGCGTACCAGCACTTTGACCGGGATGGCGCCGACGCTTTTGAGGGAGCCCACATCCTGCTAACCGAGGCCACCGCCGCGATCGAGGCCATCGACGTGGACCAGTTCAAGGCGTTCGACGGCTTCACCGGCGGGAAGGAGACCTAGCGATGGCCCTGGCGACTCGCCGGCCCCGTCGGCAGGGCATGATCCTGCCCCGGGGCAAGGATCGGTGGCTAGTTCGATTGTCCGCCGGCATCGACCCGACCACCGGCAAACGCATCCGGATCGCGCAGACGGTCCCCGGCCCGCGCTCAAAGGCTGAGCAGGTACTCCGGGAGCTGCTCGGAAAACGGGACCAGGGGGTGCCGCTGCCCCGTTCCCGCTTGACCCTGCACGAGTGGCTCGCGGAGTTCGAGCAGGTTTGGAGCGGCCACCTAGGGCCGCAGACCCGAGCCGGCGCGCAGCAGATTCTCCGGCTCTACGTCCCTGCCCCGGTGCGATCGCTCCCGCTGCGGCAACTGACGCCGCGGGTGTTCCAATCGCTCTACAACAGCCTCCAGGAGGCCGGCCGCGCCCCGGGAACGATCAACTACCTGCACCGGGTCCTCCGGACCCGACTCAACCGAGCCGTCGCCCTCGGTCACCTGGCGGTTAACCCACTGGCCGCCGTGCGGCCTCCGGTGAAGGCGCACCGCGAGTATCGGGTCCTCAACCCGATCGAGGCCCGGCTCTTCCTGGAGGAGGCAGAGAACGCGCCGGACGGGGCGTTGTGGATCCTCCTCCTGCTCACCGGCCTCCGTCCGGAGGAGGCGCTAGGGCTGAAGTGGGAGGATCTCGACCTGGACGTGAAGCCCGGACCGGTCAAGCTTCGCGTCCGGCGGGCCATGATTCGGCTCACCAAGGGCCGATGGGAGCTCGCCCCGACCAAGACCAAGCGTGAGCGCACCGTCACCCTGGCTAGCGTGGCGGTCGGCGCCCTACGCCGCCACCGCGCCAACCAAGCGCAGGTGAGGCTGCTCCTCGGCCAGGAATACGCCGCGCACGGCCTGATCTTCGCCTCGACCACCGGGAAGCCCCTGCACTGGCAGAACGTCGTTACCCGTGGCTTCCGTCCGCTCCTCGAGCGGGTGGCCCAGCGCCTCCAAGGCGCTCGGCCGGCGATCGTCACCCGGAAGGGCACCAAGCGGGCCGACCTCGGTCCCGCCTTCGAGGCGGTCGCCACCGTGGGAGCCAAGGCTCTCGAGGCGACCGGGCTCGATCGGATGCGGCCCTACGATCTGCGCCACTCCGCGGCAACGTTGCTTCTGGCGGCCGGGGAGCACCCCAAAGTCGTGCAGGAGATCCTCGGCCATGCCAGCATCACCTTGACGCTCGACACCTACTCCCACGTCCTGCCAGGCCTTGAGGAGCGTGCAGCGGAGCGTCTGGAGGCAATCATCGGCCACCTGCCGAAATCGATCGAAGGAGCCGGATGACATGGCGAGCTTCACGAGGCCCCGGGCGCAGCCTTCGCCCTGGCGCTTAAGCTTGCTGGTGAGAAATCACAGCAAGATCAAACGCCCCGTCCTGCCGCATCTTCACCAATGACCTCTCCAAGAAGGCGGGCCGCGAAGCCAACCGCAGCTTGCGGATCTGGAAACGATCCCTCAGTCCGGGAGGCTGGTTTCGGTCCAAGAGGGCCGCCTCGGTGGTCGTTGCGGGCGTCGGTGAAGCAGACTTTCCAAGGATGGCTCTCGGGCAATGTAGCTCCGCCGTCCGCGGAGAAGTCTGCGTAGGCAAGCAGCTGCGCCCCAGTGACGACGCTCTCATCTTCCGGGAGAGGTGCCCGGCTATCGTACAGCCAAAGGCGCGCGACCGGCCCAACCGCCTTCAACACGGGAGTGTATCCGTCGTCACCACACCGCGGCCACGCTGACCTTGTGAGAAATCCCTTTGCGGCAATCCGGGTGGCCAATACCTCAACCAGCGGCCGAAGAGCCTCCACAAACCTTTCACATCGATCGTGCAAGGAACGGGTCTCTAAAATGGCCTCCTCGCCCTGGGCCAGGCCTCGCCTAACGCCCTCGGCATGCCCGTAGCTAAGTAGCTCCTCCAATCGGGCTACCGCTGATTCGCTTCCCGGCGAAGCGGACTGTTCTACCTGGCCCCCGATATGGCCGGACGTTGGGGCAAGCGTTGGGATGGTCGATAGGTTGGCCGCATCAGAGCGAGGAACCGGGTGCACGCTGGACCTCGACAGTCGGTTGAGGAGCGCAAGGACTCCCACGCTAACCAATGCGATCAGGAACAGGCCGCCCAGTACCATCAGCCCCTCAGGGTCACTCGACGGCAACACAACGAACACAACAGCAAATACGATTGCCACGGAAATCGCCCACCCGAGCAAATCACCCAGAATCTTGATAATGACCGGTAGGCACGCCAAGATGATGAATCCGAGAACAATGCCCAACGCAATCTGAATCATGGGTTCTCCCATGGACTTACCCGACGAGGATTCTACTGCGGCTCGCGGCGTTCTTTGGTAGGCGGGGTCAGCCTTCTCTGACTGGTCAAGGCAGACCGGCCGGTTCAATGCCCGGAACGGCGCCGTCAATAATCCTCCGCCCGAACTCGATTGCCCCCGCGATGGCCTCTTCTCGAGTCCCAAACGTATTGGCCGCGGAGTACGCCTTCTCGGTATCCAGGCGCCAGATGTGAACACTGAGGGTCCAGGTGCCATCCCGGAGCCTCATCGGGCAAGGCTCAAGTTCGAATTCCTGATAGGCGACGCGGATCATCTCGGACACGGCTTACCTCCTTCGACCCCGCGAAACCCATTGGGACACCATTGGGCCACTTTGCCCCGGCGGCACCGGCCCGGCCGCAAGGGCGCGGTCGGCGGTTGTGCTTGTGGGAGAACGAGTTAGACTCAGCGCGCCCGGCAGGAATCGAACCTGCGACCCACAGCTTAGAAGGCTGTTGCTCTATCCAACTGAGCTACGGGCGCCTGGGCGGGAAATCTCAATAACGGCCTGGAGATAGTCAATTGAACGAGCCTCGACCGTGCTGAACCGTAGTCCGTGGCGGGCCGCGATCGTCGGCGGCGGCTGGGCGGCGCTTGCCTGGCTCACGGTCTCCGCCTTGGGGGGCGACCAGATCGTCGGGCTGAGGAGCCTCGATTGGCTGGCGGCGTGGATGCTCGTCGGGGCGCTCCTCGGGGCCGGAGGACTTGGCCACGTCGTGCGGGCGACGGCGTTCCTTGCCACCCTGATGGTGATTCTCGTCGGCTTCGTCCCTCCCTTCGGGCGCGCCGCGATTCGACTGATTCGGGTCGACTCCCTGCCGGTCGAACCCGTCGATGCGGTGCTGGTGCTCTCGGCGGCGGTGTCGTCGGACGAGCGCCTCAGTCCGGCTGGAGCGGATCGCCTCCTCGAGGGGTTGCGGCTGACCCGAGCCGGCCATGCGCGCCACCTGGTGCTGTCGCGGGTCTGGACCGAGAGTGGACCCGAGGCGATCAGCTCCGATCGCGACCAACGCGCCCTGATTCAGCTGATCGATTCGACCGTCACCACGTTCGTGCTCGACTCGGTCGGTACCACCCGACTCGAGGCGGTGCGGCTCAAGGCACTGGCCGACGCGCGGGGCTGGCGCCGGATCATCGTGGTCACCTCGCCGGTGCATTCCAGACGATCCTGCGCCGTGGTCGAGCGGCTTGGCCTCGCGGTGGTGTGTCGGCCGAGCCCCGATCGGGCCACCGCGGTATGGTCGCAGCGGTCGCCCACCGATCGGCTCCGCGCCTTCGGCCAGTGGGCGTACGAGACGCTGGGCTGGTGGAAGTACCGATTCAACGGCTGGGTCTAGCGAGCCGACCGGGCTAGCGGCGAACCAGGTCCGGAGCGAAGTTCGCTTCGCACCCTGCAACCGGAGCCCTCCCGTGTCATCCTTCGTTCGGTGGACCACGTTGGCGGCGCTGGCGCTGCCGGCCTGCCAATCCTCGCCGCCCGGCTCCACGCCGGCAGCCGCGTCGACGGCGGGCGGTGTCGGCCTAACGGCCCCGGCCCCGGTCGGCCCGGACGGCCCCCGAGTGCTGGTCTACCATGACATGGAAGGCCTGGCCGGTCAGAACGACCCGACGACCTACCGGTTCAACCACCCCGAGTCATACCCGAAGGGCCAGGAAATGTTGGTTACCGACCTGAACGCAGTCATCGCCGGGCTGTTCGATGGAGGAGCCCGCGAGGTTCACGTCATCGACGCGCACGGCAGCGGCAATCCGGAGCCGGACGTGCTGACCGCCAAGCTCGACCCGCGCGCCAAGCAAGTATTCCGGGAGACCCCGATCCAATCGTACGTCGACGTGGTGGCGCCCAACAGCTACGACGCGGTGGTCGCCGTGGGAATGCACGCCAAGACGGGTAGCCGTGGATTCGCCTCGCACACCTACACCATCGGCATCGAGCTGCAGATCAATGGCGTGCCGATCACCGAGTCGGAGCTGGTCGGGTATTCCTGGGGTCGAGTCGGGGTGCCGATGGTGCTGGTCACCGGCGACGATCGGCTCCAGAACGACCTCAAGACGATGCCTTGGATCGAGTTCGTGGTGACCAAGCAGGCCACCGCCGCGGACTCGGCCACCCTCCGCCCGGTCGCCGAGGTGCACGCCGAGATGACCCAGGCCGCCAAGCGCGCCCTCGAAAAGCGGGACCAGGCGAAGGCGATGACCTTCACCGGCCCCCTCCGGGTGGCCCTTCGCGCCGTTCCGCCGGCCAGCCTGGAGTTGATGAAGGGGTTTCCCGGGGTCACCTACCGCGACAACACCGTGGAGTTCGAGGCGAAAGACTTCGGCGAGGCGTACGCCGGCTGGGTGGCCATCATCGGGGTGGCCCGTCAGTCGTACAGCCAGGTGCTCAGCGAGATGCTCCGGGCTCGTCCCGATGGGGCCCAACTGATGCAGGCGTACTCCGACCGACTGTTCCAGCGATGGATGGACGTGGAATCGAACCGCTGGACGCCCCCGGCTCCGACGGCGCCGGTCGCGGGGAAGCTCTACCACGGGGCCAACTAGGCGGTCGCGTCGGGATGGCCATCCATGAAGCACTCTTCATCTCGGTCCGGGGTATTCCTTGCGGAGCACCCCTCGCTTTTTCGCCGGGCCCGACACACCATGGTAGCATGGTACGCGTCTGGTTTCGCCGGGCCCTCCGGATCGCGATCGGCGTCGTCTTCCTGACGACGCCCGCCGCGGTGGCGTCCGACCACGGCACCCGTCACGGCTGTGAGCATCAGCAGCCTCAGCAGACCTCCGGAGACCATCACCAATCCGCCCCGGACGACTGCGAGCACTCCGACGCCTGTCGGGAGTGCGCCACGCCGTCGTGCCACGCCACCGGTCATTGCGGCGCCTCCTCCACCGGCGTTCCGATCGAGGACGCCAGCGCGTCGCTAGCGTCCGAGCGGGGCTTCGCGCCCACCGCCGCCGCCGCCCACCTCACCTCGATCACCACCGGTCCACCGACACCCCCACCGCTCTCGCGGCGCTGATTCGAGACCGCCGGGGTCGCCCTGACCCCGGCATCGTTCATCGTCCGAAGGGGTGCTGTCATGCTGTCGTTCGTCCCGATCCTCGCGGTCGGCGGGTCGCTGCTGTTCCACGCCGACACCGTCCGGACCCGCTGGTCGCTCGCCGATTATCTCGCCCTGGTCGAATCGGCCAGTCCGGAGTTGATGGTCGCGCGAGAGCGACTCACCGCCGCCGAGGCGCGGGTCGGTCCCGCGCGCCGCCTCCCCGATCCGATGGTCGAGCTCGGCCTGATGAACCGTTCTCTCCCTCGCTTCGGTAAGAGCTCGCCGGTCGCGATGGATCAGATTCGGATCTCCCAGTCGATCCCAACCCCCGGGAAACTCAGCACCGCGACCTCCGCGGCACGGGAGCGCGGGGTCGTCGAGGCCAATCAGGTGGAGGAGGTCCGTCGCCTGGTTCGGTGGCGGGCCACCATGGATTTCATCGAGCTCGATCGGCTCGATCGGATCGCGGCGTTGCTCGGTGCCTTCACCCCCTCGCTTCGAAGCCTCGGCGATGTGGCGGGCGCCCGATACGCCGTTGGAGAGGCCGAACAGACCGACGTCATCCGGGCGCAACTCGAGACCGCCCGGTTCGCGGAGGAGTTGGCCATGCTCGACGCCGATCGTCAGGCGGCGGTCTCCCGGCTGAACGCGATGGCGCAACGCGGCCCGGAGGCCCGGATCGACTCGGTCGTCCTTCCCGCGGCGCCGGACTCGATCCCATCAGTCGCGGTCCTGGTCGAGGTTGCGCTGCGGAATCGACCGCTCCTCGCCGTTCGGCGGGCCGCCCGGCAGGCCGCCGACTTCGATCGTCGCCGGGCCGCGCTGGAACGGTGGCCGGACTTGGAGTTGGGCCTCGCCTACGGGCAGCAACCGATGTTCGATGCGCCTGGCACCGACCGGATGCTGTCGATCATGGTCGGCGCCAGCCTGCCGATCTGGTCCGGCAGCCGGCAACGACAGATGCGTCGCGAGGCGGACGCGCTGGAGCGGATGGCCGCCGCCGAAATCCTGGCCACTCGGGCCGAGACCGAGGCCCGGATCGGTGAACTTGCCGCGGCGGTCAATCGGGCCACCCGCCTGGCCGCGCTCTACCGTGGGACCCTGGTTCCCCAATCGCGGATCGCGGCCGCGTCGGCCCTCGCCAGCTATCGGGCCGGCGGCGTCGACTTCGAAGCCGTGATCTCCGGCCAGCTGGCGGTGGTTCGCTCGGAGCTCGAGGTCGTTCGCCTCGCCGCCGACCGCGCCCAAGCGTTGGCCGAACTCGAGTACTTGACCGCTCTCAATGGAGACCCTCGATGACCCGCCCTTCTCCGTTCGAGCCCGCCCGGCCGCGCCGGGTCCTCGGCTGGTCTCTCATCGCCGCCGCCGCCGTGGTGACGGGCATCCTCGTTTGGCGCCTTGGCGGGCGGTCGACGCCGGCCGCGCCCGCCGCCGGCCACGACATGGCGGCGATGGGCGCCGGGACCGGGGGAGATAGCGCCCGGATCGTGACGTTAGGCGGGTCCGAGCAGCGCCTGATCGGGATCACCTTCGCCCCGGTGGAGACGACCTCCCTGGTCCGCCGGGTAAGAACGGTCGGCATCGTGAGCTACGACGAGGCCGGCCTGACCACCGTCACCACCAAGGTCGAAGGCTGGGTCGAGCGACTCCGGGTCGACTTCACCGGCCAACGGGTCGAACGGGGCGAGATCCTGCTCGACCTCTACGCGCCGATGGTGGTCGCGGCGCAGGAAGAACTGCTGCTCGGCCACCGACTCCGCCGTGAGCTGGTTGAGGGGACCGACGACGCCCGGCAGGCCGCCGACGCGCTCATCGCGGCGTCGCGCCGACGGCTCGAGTACTGGGACGTTCCCGGCGAGGTGATCGCCCGTGCCGAATCGACCGGGACGCCGGCTCGAACCTTCCCGCTCCGATCCGCCGCGGCTGGCTTCGCGATCGAAAAGACGGTGGTGTCCGGCCAGCGCGTCATGCCGGGTGATCCCTTGTATCGGCTAGCCGATCTCCGCCGGGTCTGGATCGAAGGCGAGGTCTACGAACGCGACCTTGCCGCGATCCGGCTCGGCGACCCGGCCGAGGCCCGATTCACCGCCCTGCCAGGCGTGGTCCGGCGCGGGACCGTGGCGTATCTCTATCCCGTCGTCGACGCCGACACCCGCACCGCCCGAGTCAGGGTGGAGTTGGCCAACCCCAACTTGGCCCTTCGTCCCGGCATGTACGCCACCCTCGAGATCGCCGGCCCCGCCCGCCCGGCGCTCGGCATCCCCCGGTCGGCGGCGCTGGTCACCGGGCAACGGACCCTGGTGTTCCTCAAGCGGCCCGATGGCCGATTCGAGCCCCGCGAGGTGACCCTTGGCGCGCCCGATGACGATCACTACGAGGTCCTGGCCGGTCTGGCGCCGGGCGACACGGTGGTCGCCTCGGGCACCTTCCTGCTCGATGCCGAGTCGAACCTCGGCACCATGCTGGGCGGGATGGGGGGAATGCCCGGCATGGACATGGCGCCGGCCCCGACGCCCGCGCCGCCTTCCACTCGTCACCCTCGGTAGGTCCCCATGCTCGCCCGTCTGATTCGGTGGTCGGTCGCCAATCGGGTCCTGGTGGCGTTAGGCGTGGTCGCCGTCGTGTTCGGCGGCCTGGTGGCGGTTCGGGACACCCCGCTCGAGGCCCTGCCCGACTTGAGCGACGTTCAGGTGATCGTCCAGGCCGAGTTTCCCGAGCAGGCCCCTCGGATCATCGAGGACCAGGTCACCTACCCGATCGCGGCGGAAATGCTCAAGGTGCCCGGATCCCGGGCCGTCCGGGGCTACTCCTTCTTCGGGATTTCGTTCGTCTACGTGATCTTCGAGGACGGCACCGATCTCTATTGGGCCCGGTCGCGAGTCCTCGAGTACCTCAACGGGCTGGTGGCGCGGCTTCCGGCCACCGTGAGCCCTACCCTGGGTCCGGACGCGACCGGCCTGGGCTGGGTCTACCAGTACTCGATCGAGGATACCACCGGGCGGCTCGACCTCGCCAGGCTCCGCAGCGTTCAGGATTGGCAACTGCGCTACGCCCTCACCGCGGTCCCGGGGGTCGCCGAGGTTGCCTCGGTCGGCGGTTTCGAAAAGCAGTACCAGGTCGACCTCGACCCGGCGCGCCTCCAGGTCTACGGGGTGTCGATCGGCCGGGTGATGGACGCGATCCGAAACGCCAACGCCGACGTCGGCGCGATGGTCATCGAGCTAGCCGAGCGGGAATACATGATCCGGGGCCTCGGTTATCTCGAGTCGATGGCCGACATCGAGAACGTGGTCGTTTCGGCCACCGCCAACGGGACCCCGGTCCGGGTCGCCGAGCTGGGCCGGGTGACGGTCGGGCCGGCCGTCCGCCGCGGAATCGCCGAGCTCGATGGCCGCGGCGACGCGGTCGGCGGGATCGTCGTAATGCGCTCGGGCGAAAACGCCCGTACCACCATCGATCGAATCAAGGCCCGGCTCGCCGAGGTGGCGCCGAGCTTGCCCCCCGGCGTCGTGGTGCGGCCGGTCTACGACCGGAGTGACCTGATCGACCGGTCGATTCGGAATCTCGGCACCAAGCTGGTCGAGGAGAGCCTGGTGGTCGCCGTCGTCTGCCTGGTCTTCCTGTTCCACCTCCGGTCCGCGCTGGTGGCGGTGATCACCCTCCCCCTCGGCATCCTCATCGCCTTCATGCTGATGCGGGGAGCCTCGGTCGGGTCCGACATCATGTCCCTGGGCGGGATCGCGATCGCCATCGGGGCCATGATCGACGCCGCGATCGTGATGATCGAGAACCTCCACAAGCACCTCGAGCGACGCCTCGTCGAGCGGGGGCTGACCGACGGAAGCGACCGGCTCGACACCGGCAAGCTCACCTCAGCCGAGCGGTGGTCGGCGGTCGTGGACGCGAGCGTGGAGGTTGGCCCCGCGCTGTTCTTCTCGCTGCTGGTGATCACCGTCTCGTTCCTGCCGGTGTTCGTCCTCGAGGGCCAGGAGGGGCGGCTGTTCCGGCCCCTGGCCTTCACCAAGACCTTCGCGATGGCGGCGGCCAGCCTGCTCGCGGTGACGGTCGTCCCGGCGGCAATGGGCCTCTTCGTTCGGGGCCGGATGTACCGGGAGACGGCCAACCCGATCAACCGGTGGATGATTCGCGGCTATCGCCCGATCATCGACTTCGCCTTGACCCACCGAGTCGGGGTGATCTCGACCGGGCTCCTGGTGCTCGCGCTCACTTGGATTCCGTGGAGCCGGCTCGGCAGCGAGTTCATGCCGCCGCTCGATGAGGGCACCATCCTGTTCATGCCGACGACCCTCCCCGGCATCAGCATCGCCCGTGCCCGGGAGATTCTTCGGATTCAGGACGCGGCGCTGATCCGGTTCCCCGAAGTGGAGCGGGTCTGGGGCAAGGCGGGCCGGGCCAACACGGCGACCGACCCGGCCGGTCTCGACATGTTTGAGACCGTGATCACCCTGAAACCGGAGAGCCAGTGGCGAGCCGGGATGACGATGGACCGTCTCATCGCGGCGATGGACAGCGCGGTCCGCATGCCCGGGGTCACCAACGCCTGGACCATGCCGATCAAGGGCCGGATCGACATGCTGGCGACCGGGATCCGAACGCCGGTCGGCATCAAGATCTTCGGTCCCGACCTCCCGACCCTCGAGCGACTCGGACGCGAGGTCGAGGACATGGTCAAGATGGTGCCGGGCACCCGGAGCGTCTTCGCCGAGCGGGCCCAGTCCGGCTACTACCTCGACATCGACATCGACCGGGCGGCGGCGGCCCGTCACGGCCTCAACGTGGGCGACGTGCAGCAGGTCATCGCCACCGCCGTCGGCGGGATGACCATCACTCAGACGGTCGAGGGCCGCGAGCGCTACGGGGTCCGGATCCGTTATCCCCAAGAGCTGCGCGACACCCCCGAGCGGCTGGCCGCCGTTCTGATCCCGACGGCGCACGACGCCGGGCCCGGTGGATCCGCCGCCCGTGGCGCGATGGGCATGGGGGGCCGTCCGACCCGCACCATTGCCACCGACGCGTTCGTGCCGTTAGGCCAGGTGGCCACGATCCGGCAAACCACCGGTCCCATGGTGATCCGGACCGAGGACGCGGTGCCGACGGCCTGGGTCTATGTCGACGTCGCGGGGCGCGACATCGGCGGCTACGTCGCCGATGCCAAGCGGATGGTGGCGGAGACCGTGACGCTCCCCGCCGGCTATCGCCTGGTCTGGAGCGGGCAGTACGAGTACCTGGTCCGGGCTCGGCAGACCATGCAGGTCGTGATTCCGGCCACCCTGCTGATCATCTTCCTGCTGCTCTACCTCAACTTCCGGAACGGGGCCGAGGCGGCGTTGGTGATGCTCTCCCTGCCGTTCGCCCTGATCGGAGGGGTATGGCTGGTCTGGATGTTGGGCTACAATTGGTCGGTGGCCGTCGCGATCGGATTCATCGCGTTGGCCGGGGTCGCCGCCGAAACCGGAGTGGTCATGTTGCTCTACCTCGATCACGCCTGGGCGGCCCGAACGGGCCCCGGTCGGCGGCCGACGCCGGCCGATCTGCGCGATGCGATCGTCGAGGGCGCCGTCGACCGGGTCCGGCCCAAGATGATGACGGTCGTGGCGATCATCGCCGGCCTTCTCCCGATCCTCTGGGGGAGTGGGGCGGGCGCCAGCGTCATGAAGCGGATCGCGGCCCCGATGGTGGGCGGGATGGTGAGCAGCGCCATCCTGACGCTCGCGGTGATTCCGGCGATCTATGCGCTGTGGCGGGAACGGCAGCTGCTTCGCTCGGCTGCGGAGGACCCATCGAGGTGACAACCTCCCCAAGCACCGTCGTCGTGGCCAACAGGGCTCGGCTTCTCGCCGTTCCACCGGCTCACCCGTGCCACCAACCCAAGGACCGCCCATGACTTCGAAGACTAGCCGACGCGCCTTCCAGTTCGCTCTCGCCGCCCTCGTCGGACCGGTGACCACCCTGACCGCGCAGACGGCCGCCGATTCCGCGGCCGGAACCGTCACCGCATTTCATGCGGCGCTTGCCGCCGGAGACAGTCTCACCGCCTTGGCGCTTCTGGCCGAGGACGTGGTCATTCTCGAGAGCGGAAGTCGGGAGACACTCGCGGAGTATCGGTCCCACCACTTGCCGGGCGACATCAGGTTCGCCCGCGCCATTCCCGCCAAACGGCGCCCGTTGCAGGTCACCGTGGTCGGCGACGCGGCGTGGGCGGTAGGCAGCAGCGAAACGGCTGGGACCATCGATGGCCGGGCGGTTGACAGCCTGGGCGTTGAGCTCGTCGTACTGAGCCGAACGGCCTCGGGATGGCGGATCCGGGCCATCCATTGGTCGTCACGGCGGAGACCGGGGCCACGGGCACCCTGACGGCGGCGAGTTCCGCGAATGACCCCATGCCACCATTTTTGGGCATGATCGAACCTGACCGCCGCACCGCTCCCGAACTCGAGGTTGACCGCTGGATCGACGGGTCCGGCGAGCCGCGCGGGCCCCTCAAGTTGGCCGACCTCGGGTCCGGGCCGAAGGTGCTCTACTGCTTTCAGCATTGGTGCGAGGGGTGTCACGCCACGGGTTTCCCCGCCCTCCAACGCCTGGTCGCGGCATTGGGTCCGCGCGGGGTCGGGTTTGCCGCGATCCAAACCGTGTTCGAGGGAACCGAGGTCAACACGCCGGATCGAATCCGGGAGACCCAACGTCGTTACCAGCTCGCGATCCCGTTCGGCCACGACGGAGGCCCCGACGGACCTTCCACCGTGATGCGCGACTACCGCACCGGCGGCACGCCCTGGTTCATCGTCATCGACCCCGAAGGTCAGATCATCCATGCCGATTTCGAGATCGACGTCGGGATGGCGATCGAGGTGTTAGGCGGCCAACGGCCCGGCGCCGAGGCCGACTCCGCCGCGCCGCCCCGCTGGTCCGACGTCCTCCGCTGGGCCAAGAACGGCAACCCTGACCCGCCCCGGCGGGTGGAGCGATCGGAGCAGGATTGGCGGGCCCGCCTCTCGGAGGCCCAGTTCCAGGTGACTCGCATGAAGGGCACCGAGCGGCCCTACAGCTCCGAGATGTGCGGCCTCTTCGAGCCGGGCCGCTACCAGTGCGTCTGTTGCGACACCCCGCTCTTCGACGCCACCACCAAGTTCGAGAGCCACTCCGGCTGGCCCAGCTTCACCGCGCCCCTTGCGCCCGGGGTGGTGGCTTACCATCTCGACTCGAGCCACGGGATGGAGCGGATCGAGGCCATCTGTCAGGTCTGTGACGCCCACCTCGGGCACGTCTTCCCCGATGGCCCCGAACCGACTGGTTTACGCTACTGCATCAACGCCGTGTCGCTCACCAAGGCCGCCAACGGCTGAGTCTCAAGTCCGCCCGACGAAGACCCGGAAGTCAGGCCGCCCTTGGCTCAGGTCGGGGTCGGCCCCGCAAAAAACCCCACAGCGAACCGCTCGCTGTGAGGCTTCAGTTTGAAGGTCGGGGCCCCGGAATTTGAACCCGGGACCTCCTGCGCCCAAGGCAGGCTAGAAGTCAGGCCGAATTCCACAAGCTGTTGAACCTACGCGCTGTCCTGGGCATCGGCGTGGAGGTTGCTGGCTGCTATGCGACAGCGAAGGGAACAAAACTCACAACATGACTCGCAACATGAGGGAGGGAGAAGAGTCGGGGAACCCCGGGACGAAAACTGGACCGCCGCCCGGTGGCGGCGGTCGCCAATATTCTCACCCACGTGGACTACGCGCCTTCAGCATCCCTGCCAAGAAACACGGATGCCATCGATGTATACGAGCGGCTCCATCGACCGCGGCGTGACCCTGGGCTCGGACGTTTCCGATACGGGAATGCCGTCGATGTATACCAGGGCCCCGTCAGCTCGCGGCGCAGCGGCAGATGTTCGGTCCATGCGAAGGTCCGCCGAGCTCGCGTCGGCCGCAATGATGGCCAGACCAGGATTGAACCCGTCTACCCGAGCCCTGACTTGAAGGGCCCCCTCGACATCGGGCAAACGGTATCGTCCGTTGTCGTCGGTACAAACACCGTTCGTCCGCCCCACGACACTTACCAACACCCCAGCCAACGGCGCGCCGGTATCAGCGCGCCGCACAGTTCCAGTAATGTCCCGAGCTTGGGCGCGACCCGCGACCGGCGCAACCGTGAGTGCCAACAAGCTGAGCAACAAAGTCCGGTTCATTGGTGCCTCCGGGGCAGGGTGATCCACAAGCGGTCGGAAACCAATATGCTGCTATTCTACCCTCGTCACCAGCCGGGCGGCCTGTCGGAACCGCCTGGCCTCATCTTCGTGGAGCTTCGTGGAGCGCAGGGGACGGCCCAGTGTCATGGGGCGCGGCTACCGGAGGGCGGCTTGAAACGCTCCTCGAAGGTTGCAATTAGAAACGTTGCGATCGTACCCCCGAGGTTCGCGGCCAAAGTGGCGTGACGCGGAGTAGGCTTCGGGGTCCTCTTCCCTTTTCCATGGGCGTCCCCCAATGTGTTTCTCATCGCGGCCATACCGTTAACGACGGAGAAGCACCCTGACAATATCTGCTTAAACACCTGCTCGTTGTGACCCTGCGGACCCAACTTCATCGACTTTGCGGCCAAACCGTAGAGCTTGGGAAGGTCATCATCATCGTCGTACTCCACTTGGAGCTGATCGAGAACGTACTTGCAAGTGGACTCGAGCAGCGACCGAGATGCGGTGATTGCCCCCTCGGGGTCGCTGTCCTTTCGGGCTTGAATCCTAGTCCAAGCCTCTGAAACTGCCGGCGACGTACAGGCCCCGAGTAGGGGTTCAAACGAGCGGGCGGTCGGCAACGTACCGCCCTTGTCGATGATTTCGAACAGGGGACTAAGGCTTGACCAAATGAACTCCTTGCGGGCAGCGTATGTGGGCGACTGTCCCTTGATGAACTGCCAGAACTGGCCGCCCCACCTGTTCTTGACAACCCATTCTGGGACACTCCGATTCAACTCTGGCAAGGCTAGAAGTGCATTGCGGGCCTCTTCCCAAACGGCATAGTCGACGGTCGTCCCAGTGGAGAGATCGATCGTCGTCTGCTGGAAGGACTGTACCACCGTCCGGAGTACTTCTGCGCGCGGCTTCCGTGGCATGGCTACAGAATAGGCTTGCCGGCCGAAAACAAAAAGCCGACCAGACGCAAGGCTGACCGGCTACGGCGGGCGTCACGCAACGGGTCGACCGCCGGGCGCCGTTGAACCGGCCAGCTCGTCCACCCCTGGCCCCGCGGACCGACAATCCAGTGCCGAATGACGAGGCGCCTGACGGGGGACGCCAGGGTGCAACAAGGCTGTTGACGTTCTACACCCTAAGCTGTAGTTTGCCTACAGCCTTAGGGGGGGGACCGTGCCGCGGAAGACCCATGTACTCGATCGGATCGAACTGCTTCAGGGAACCCTCGATCTGCTCATCTTGCAGACTCTGAGTTGGGAACCGCAGCACGGCTATGGGATCATGAGCATGATTCGCGCGCGCTCCGGCGATCTGCTCCAGGTCGACACCGGCTCAGTGTACCCGGCCCTCCATCGCCTCGAGCGTCAGGGGTGGATCTCGGCCGACTGGGGCACATCCTCGAACAATCAGCGGATCAAGATCTATCGGCTCACGACGCTCGGCCGGCGCCAACTCGTGAAAGAGCGGTCCCGTTGGCAACAGCTCTTGGAGGCGATCCACGGAGTATTGGGCCCAATCAAGGGGGAGGCGTGAGGCTGCCGCGTTGGAGTCGGCGGCGCGACCGCCAACCGGAGCTCGACGACGAAGTCGACGCTCACTTGCGGATGGCTATCGAGGAACGAACCGCCCGCGGCGAGGATCCGGCTGCCGCGGCGATGGCGGCGCGGCGCGAGTTCGGGAACGTCGGCCTCGTGAAGGAGACCACTCGTTCGATGTGGGTCTTCGCGGCGGCTGAGCGGGCGTGGCGAGATCTCCGATACGCGCTCCGAGGGCTCCGGCGGACACCTGGGTTCACGGTGGTGACCATCGCATCGCTTACAATTGGCCTCGGCGCCACCGCGACGGCGTTCACGTGGGTCGATTCGTTCCTCTTCCGCCCCTTCCCCGGGGTGCGACAGGCCGATCGGCTCGTGGCCCTGCATGCGATCGACAGCACCGGCCAGGAATACAACCGCATCTCCTATCCCCAGTACCTCGCCTGGCGGCAGGCGACGAACACACTTGCCGGGCTCGTCGTTTTCAACATGGGCCAGATGAGCCTGCGATTCGACGGCGCCGCCGAGCGAGCGTGGGTCCAGCACGTCTCTGCGGACTATTTCGAGGTACTCGGTATCCGCGCGGCGCTCGGCAGAACGTTGCTGGCGGAGGACGAGCGCCAGGCGGCCCCGGTAGCCGTCATCTCGGACCGGCTGTGGCATCACCGGTTCCGGGGTGATTCCTCCATCGTGGGGCGTGCGGTCACGCTAAACGGGCAAGGAGTCACCATCGTGGGGATTACCCCGCCGGCGTTCCGCGGAACCGTGATGGGAACGAGGATGGACGCCTGGGTTCCGGTCACGACCATCGCGACCTTCTTCCCAGGCAATACCTCGCTGACTGCTCCCGGCTGGCTCTGGCTTACCGCAGTCGGGCGGTTGAGGCCCGGCGCCACGGCCGAGCAGGCTGCGGCTGAACTCGCAACGATGGCTGAGCGGAGCCCCAAGGCACCGCTTCGTCGCAGCGGAACGGCAGCCGTCCGTCCCATATCCGAGGAGGAGCTTGGGAAACTGCTACACCCGCTCCTGTTCGGCCTACTCGGGGTCGCCGCCGCGGTCCTTCTGATCGCCTGTACCAACGCCGCGAGTCTCCTCATCGCTCGCGGGAACACTCGCGCCAGGGAAATCGGCGTCCGATTGGCGATCGGTGCCAGTCGCGGCCGACTGGTCACCCAACTTCTGATCGAGACCGCGGCGATTGTCGTGGCTAGCGGCGTTGCGGGCCTCGCACTGGCGTTCGCCGGGCGCAGAGTCCTGGGGCAGTTAATGCCGCCACTTGGGGTACCAGTTGAGCTTGAGGGCCAGATCGGTGGACGATCGGTCGCATTTCTATTCGTGCTGGTTCTGGGAGCGACCCTTCTTTGCGGGCTGCTACCGGCCCTGCGGACCGTCAACGCCGACATCCTGCCCAGGCTGAGGGAGGGCCTCGGCGCGACGGTGGGGCGTTCGAGGCTTCGGAGCGGATTGATCATCGGCCAAGTTGCGACCTCCGTCATGGTTCTGTTCACGGCTGGCCTCCTGGTTCGGAGCCTTGGCAATGCCCGCGCGATTGATCCAGGTTTCCGCGATCCTCGGCAGCTGCTGTTGGTGTCGACCGACTTCACGCTCGCGAATATTGACGATCGACGAGGGCGCACGGAAATCGCGACCCTGATTGATCGGGTTCGTGTCCTTCCAGGCGTGAGCGACGCGACATACACGACATCAGTCCCCATGAACCTCGCTGGCGGCCAAGGTGAAGTCGGCATTCGCGTGCCAGGGTATGTACCGGCGGCCGGAGAGTCGATGGTCGCCGGCCAGGCGTGGGTAGGTCCCCGCTATTTCACGACTCTCGGTGCGCCTCCGGTCGCCGGCCGCGATATCGACGCAAGCGATCGGGAGGGCGGCCGACCGGTGGCCGTGGTCAACGAGACGTTCGTTCGTCGATACCTGAAGGGGCGAGACCCGATCGGCCTGGCAGTGGAAGCCGGCGGGAAGTCCGTGACAGTGGTCGGCGTCGCGAAGGACACGAAGATGCATCTGATCAGCGAGCCCCCGGAGCCCCTTCTCTACCTCCCTCATGCCCAACGCTTCGGGTCCGGCGTAACGCTGATCGTTCGCACCGTGGGAGACCCGCTGGCCATGATCGACCCGATCCGCCGGACCTTCGCCTCGGTCGACCCTGACCTCCCCCCGCTGGATCCGAGGACGATGCACGACAACATGGCGTCGAGCTTCTTTGTCCAGTCACTCGGGGCTCAGGTGCTCGGGGCGCTGGGCGTCGTCACTCTCCTTCTCGCAACGATTGGCCTTTACGCCGTGCTGAGCCATACGGTCAGTCAACGAAGCCGGGAGATCGGTCTACGTGTCGCATTGGGCGCCGGAACCCGCCAGGTGGTTGGCATGGTCATGGGCCAAACTGGTCGACTCCTCGGCCTCGGCATTGTAGCTGGCTCCGCAATGGGATTGGGAGCAGGGCGCCTCATCAGCGGGCAGCTTTTTGGGGTCCAGCCGACCGATCCCACCGCCTTCGTCATAGTCGTCGCAGCGCTGGCAGTCGCGGCCGCTCTTGCAAGCCTCGTTCCCGTTCGACGGGCGACTCGCATCGACCCGATGGACGCATTGCGACTCGAGTGATGACCCACTGACTACCCCTGCTCCCCAACTGACCTACGGCGACGTGCGAGCGTGCCGGTCACCGCATCGGCATGGTCGCCGGACCGGGTCAATCACACGACATGCCTGGCAGATTGCTTTCGGGGACCGTGATCAAACGGTAGTCAACGGCTTGTGCACTCAGCGAAAGAAGTCCCGATTCCGCCTGCCCTCGGATCATTCCGCCCTTAGCGTCTGCACCGGATCGATCCCACGGGTCCGGCGGGCGGGTAGATAACTCGCCATGATGGCAACCCCGAAGACCACCAGGCCTACCGCCCCGAACGTCGTCGGATCCGTCGGGCTCACGCCAAACAGCAGGCCGCCGAGAAACCGCACCAACGCGAGCGCGATCGCCGCCCCCACCGGGACGCCTAACGCGGCAACCGCCGCCCCCTGCCGAATCAGCATACGCTCGAGTTCCCCGGGCCCCGCGCCCAGCGCCAGCCTGATACCAAACTCGCGCCGCCGCTGGCTGACGGCATATGAGATCACACCGAAGACGCCGATCGTACCGAGCAAGAGCGCCACTCCGGCCGCGATCGTGAGGAGGAGCATCACTAGCCGAAGACGGGCGGTCGAGTCACTCACTACCTGGTCCATCGAACCGACCTGTCCCAGGGGGACCTTGGGATCGACATCTCTGACCGCACGGCGCAGATTCTCTGCCAGCGCCGAACCCGTGAGGTCGGTTCGCACCACCACAGTCATGTATCCCGGATAGAGTGCCGCCCGACTTCCGGCCTTCGGGTTGTCTGAGACGGGGTCGACAACCGGGAAGTAAATCGCGCTGACCGGACCCCCGGCTATCGAACTCCCAGGGACGCTTCCAACGACGCCAACGATGGGAAACCATGGGCCGGCGGAATCGGTCGGGAACCGGAGCCGCCGCCCGACTGGATCGGTTCCCGGAAATGCCGTGCGGGCGAGTTCGGCACTTACCACGACCCCTGGTACGTCGCTCGCAACATCGGATGGTTCGAACGTGCGCCCCCGGACAAGCGGGATCGCCATCGCGGCGAAATACCCTGCGGTCGCCATGTTGATCGCGGCTCGCGGAGCATTGGCGACATCGATGATTGGGGCGCCCTCGACTTCGATCCGATAGGCCACGTTCAAGGCCGGAGTGAGCGGTGGTTCGGTAGCCGCCTCGGCCATCGTAACGCCAGGAATCGCGCGAATTCCTTCAAGCACGCGCTGGTAGAATTGTGCCCCGGCTCGATAGGTGGAATAGGGCTCGGCTGGCAAGTCCAGCGCCAACGTGATTCGGTGGTGCGGGTCAAACCCAAGGTCCACATGTTGGAGCCGCCATAGGCTCCTGAACATGACGGTGGCTCCGATCAGCAGTGCGACTGCTAGCGCCACCTGGCCACCGACGAGGACTCGTTGAGTTCGAACCCACTGGCGGCTGCCGGTCGTCCGCCCCGGCTTTCCTTGGAGCGCCGTGGCCAGGTTCGATCGGCCGATGCGGGCCAAGGCAACGGCGCCAAGCAGGCCGCTACTAAGGCCGGATAGCAATGTCACCAGGCCGAAGACAACCACTGCATTCTCCGTGGGATGAACCTGCGGAGCTTGCGCTGCCAAGAAATGCAACAGGCCCTCGACACCGGCAGCTGCGAGAACCAGCGCCAGCAGCCCAGCGGCGGCCGAGACCACCAACGTCTCGCTGAGCACCCGACGAATCACGTCGCCGCGCGATGCCCCGAGCGCCTGCTCGACCGCGATTTCCCGATGTTGCCGCTCAGCTCGGATCAGAACCAGATTGGCCCCGTTGGCCAGAGCGATCAGGAGCGCGAAGAGGGCGGTGCCGAGCATTATTAGCAGCGGCTGCCGAATCTCAGCGACCGTTACCTCCTGAAGCGGAATGACCATCGGCCGAAGTGCCGCATTCCGCAGCTGTGACGCCGTCGCGTCGGACAGGGTGCCCGCAACGGACTCGAGCGCTCTCCTCAAGTCCGCCTCCGCCTCAGGCCCCGTCGTTCCGGCCCTGAGTCGGCCAATGCCTTTGTTGTAGAACGAGAACACCGTAGCGACGGCCGGGTCGATCCCGAGGTTGTACCACACCGCCGTGCCAGGTCGTGGGAACTCGAAGTCTTTCGGCATGACGCCGACGACCTCAATCTTCCGCCGATTCAGCTCAATCATCCGGCCGATGATGGTCGAATCCGCGCCATACCGTCCCACCCAGAGCGCGTGACTGATGGTGACCAGTCGTGGGGCACTCCCCAAGCCTTCCTCAGCGGTGAACAGCCGGCCGAGCGCGGGGCGGACGCGGAGTATCGAAAAGACGTTGGGCGTGACTAGGGCGACCCGGATGCGCGCCGGCTGGTCTCGATCGGTGAGGGCGACACCGTCGTTCTCTGCGAAGAGTCCGATCGCTTCGAACATTCGGCTGCGGGTCCCATAGTGGAGGTACAATCCATCGGATAGGCCCACCCGAGGCACACCAAGGCCCCGGGCCGAATGGTCAATGGCAACCAGTTGGGACGACTCGGGATACGGCAACGGGCGAATCAGAATCCCATAGGCCACCGCGCCGATCGCCGCGACGCCCCCGATGCCGAGCCCGAGCGTCACCACCGCGACGGCCGAAAACCCGGGCGCCCGGAGCAGGCTCCGTCCAGCCTGCCGAAAGTTGCGTGAGACCCCATCGAGAACCTCGATTCCGGTTAGGCGACGAACCTCCTCCCGGTACTGGCTCGCCCGACCAAACCGTCGGCGGGCCGCCAGCCGCGCCACCTCCGGCACGATCCCGGCATGGCTCTGGTGCATCTGTTCAAGGTCGAGATGGAACCGGAATTCCTCCTGGACATCCTCGGTGTGCGCGCGACGGTCGAGGAGCGAGCGAAGACGGTAGCGTATGGCGTCGATGAATGACATTGGCGGCTACGCTCGGCGCAGGATCTTCTCGATGGCCGCGGCTACCCGACGATAGTCGGATACCCGGGCACCGAGCTGCTCGCAGCCGGAATTGGTGATCGTGTAATAGCGAGCCCGCCGTCCGGTTGGCGTCTTGCGCCATGCGGATGTGACCCACCCGTTCCGCTGAAGTCGCTCCAATGCCGGGTATAGCGAGCCTTGGTCGAGCCGGAGGACGTCGTCGGACAGAAGGCTAATATGCTGCGCGATGGCGTACCCGTGGGCCGATCCGACGGTGAGGGTCTGCAGAATCAGCATGTCGATCGTGCCCTGGCGTGATGCTGCTTCGCGGGCCGGACCTTGATCGGTCATGAACGCCTCCACGATAGTACGATTACTGCATATGTCGATATCTACAGAATAAGGGCACACCGACTTGCGGTCAACGGCCCAGACCCCTTGCAGTTCTAGGGAAGTCTCCACATCTTGGTCCCCTAGAACTACTGGGGGTACACATGACTGTTCGTCCGATCGAGCTGCTCAAAGGCACTCTCGACCTCCTGATTCTCCGCGCCCTCGCCGCATGCCCGGCCCACGGATTCGGGGTGATGCACTGGATTGAAGAAGCCACCGGGGAGGCGCTCCAGATTGAAGAGGGGTCGCTCTACCCCGCCCTCTATCGCCTGGAAAACCGGGAGTGGGTCGTATCCGAGTGGGGCCTGTCGGCAAACAAGCGCCGGGCCCGCTTCTATCGTTTGACCCCCAAAGGCCGGGCCCAACTCAAGGTCGAGGTCGAGGACTTTACTCAGTTCACTGAGGCCGTGTTTCAGGCCATCCGAACCCCATCGCCAGCCTGACAGGAGCCAGCCATGGACGAATCAGCCCGGTGGCAGCGTTATTGGCGGTACCTCACCCGAGGTTTTCGTCGGGAGGTGGACGAGGAGTTGGCCTTCCACCTTGACATGCGGTCCGAGCAGCTCGAAGCGCAGGGCTTGTCCCCCGAGGCGGCCCAAAGTGAGGCGCGGGCTCGGTTCGGTGACCGCCAGATGGTCCGGAGCGAACTTGAGCGCCTGGAGCGGAAACGGGGCCGCCAAGCGACGGCGTCATTCGTCATCGAAGAGCTGGTCCAAGACCTCCGTTACGGGGCACGAAGTCTCCTCAAACGACCAAGCTACACCATCCTCACAGCCAGCTCGCTGGCGGTCGGGATTGCGGCGGTCACGGTCATGCTGAGCGTCGTCGATTCCTGGTTATTGCGGCCACTCCCGGCCCGGAACCCCGAGGACCTCGTCGTCATCGGAGCGTCGAGCAAGGCCACGGGATCCCTGGTGGCCAAGCTGGTGTCAATCCCGACCGCCCGCGATATCAAGGCCCGCACCGATTTGTTTGACGACGCCGCCGCGACGGTCTTCTCCGTTGTGAACGTCCGCCTACCGGATGGCGAGCACGCGAAGCGACGACTCATCCTCGGCGCCACCGGCAACTACTTCTCGGTCCTCGGGGTCACCCCGACTGTCGGCCGAACCTTCTCGGTAGACGACGACCTGCGACGGGAGCGGGTGATCGTTCTGACCAACCGGTATTGGCGGACGGAGTTTGGAGCAGAGCCCGGAGTGATCGGCAAAACGCTCTACCTCAACCGGGTGCCCGTGACGGTCATTGGCGTGACGCCAGCAGGGTTCCGCGGCACGGAGTACCTTCTCGAGACCGACGCCTTCATCCCCGTCAGCGTTCTCGAAGCGGTGGATCCGGACCTGGCCGGGCTCACCCAGCGCCGCGAGATGGGCCGGTCCCCGGTGATAGCTCGGAAACGCCCGGGTGTTTCCCTGCCCGCCATCACTGCCGCGCTCGACGTCCTGTCCCGCCAACTCGAGGCGAACTACCCCGGGATCGGGGAGCAGTACCGCCTTCACGCCTTCACTGAGGCGCGCGCCCGCCCGACCCTCGAGGCTGCCGGTACCGCGCAGACGGCCGAGGCGGCGTTCGGATTCTTGGCGATCATCGTCCTCCTCACCGCTAGCGTCAACGCGACCAACTTGATTCTGGCCCGGGGAAGTAGCCGCCAGACCGAACTGGTCGTTCGTCGGGCATTGGGGGCCTCGCGCGGTCGGGTGCTCCGCCAACTGATCACCGAAAACGTCCTTGTCGCGCTGGTGGCCTTGGGCCTCGGCTGGATCATCGCGTCGTTCGCGATTCGGTGGCTTACCAGCATCCCGATGTCCTGGGACCTGCCCATTACGTGGGGCATCAACCTGGATCTCCGAGTCTTTGCGATGGCGGCGGCGCTCACGTTGATCGTTGGACTGCTGGCGGGCCTTGGGCCGGCCCTTGCCGCGTCGGGGCAGGATCTCCAACGAGGAATCAGGGAGGGCGCCCGGGGTGGGACCAGCCGGCGAGGACAGCGCCTTCGAGCCGCCCTCGTGGTCGGCCAGGTAGCCGCCTCGATGGTGGTGTTGGTCTTCGCAGGCCTGTTCGCTGCCAGCGTTCGGCAGGCGACCAAGATTGACCTTGGATTCGAGGGCAAGAACATCCTGACGTTCGGGCTCGACGCCGCCGGCATTCGCCCCGGTCAACCGGCCCGTCCGATCTTCGACCGGATCCGGCAGGGGCTCGCCAACACCGCTGGGGTTCGGGCGGTGGCATGGGCGGACGGTGCGCCACTCAAGGGAATCGGTGGGTTCGTCGACGTCTACACCGATGACAACGGGCCGGCCACCACCCGGACGGGCGGGTCAAGCATGTTCACCAGCGCCGTGAGCCCCGAGTACTTTGCCACCCTCCGGATGCCGATTGTGGAGGGCCGTGCCTTTACGGCCCAAGACGACTCGGTCCGCCGAGTGGCCATTGTCAACCGCCGGGCGGCCGACCTCCTCTGGCCGGGTAAGTCTCCAATCGGCCGGATGATCCGGGTTGATCGCGATGGGCCGGCCATTGAGATCGTCGGCGTGGCCAAGAACAGCCGGTACCTCCTGATCGGCGAGAGTCCTCGGCCCTTCCTCTACCGGCCGGTCACCCAAGGCACTTCGCGGAGTGCCTATTTCTTCATTGACGCGACTGGGGATCCATTGGCCCTCACCAGCGTCGCCCGGGCGCAGGTCGCGGCGGTGGACCAGGACTTGGTGCCATTCGACCTCTACTCTCTAAACGAGATCGTTCGGAATAGTCCAAATGGCATGCTCCCGCTCCGAATCGCGGCGGCCATGGCCTCGGCGATCGGCCTCTTGGCCACTCTTTTGAGCCTGATCGGCCTGTACGGGATCATCACGTTCTCGGTGACCCAACGAACCAGAGAACTCGGCCTCCGAATGGCCCTCGGCGCAGACCGCCTGACGGTCCTCCGGTCGATCCTCGTCCAGGGCGGTCGTTTGGTGGGCGCCGGGATTGCCCTGGGGCTCGTGGCGGCCATCTTGGGCACCCGGCTACTGGCTGATGTTCTCGTGGGTGTACGAGCAACGGATTTCGGCGTTTTTGTGACGGCGGTGATCCTGCTCACGGCAGTCGCGCTGTGTTCGGCCTACTTGCCGGCCCGGCGGGCCTCACGCATCGACCCGGTTAGCGCCCTCAAGGCCGAGGGGTGATGTGGGCGATCCTAGTCGCGGGAAAGGCCGGTCGCCGTGTCGCCACGGGCTCCCTCAACTGTCCCCGGCCGTCAGCGGCCACAGCTACACAATGCCATGTCGCCGTTGCCAACGGAAAGGATTTCACCAGACTCACGGAGTGTTTGGCTCCAAGTCGAGGGCGGCTTCAAGCAATGCGCTAGCGTAACGGTCCGCGGCAATGCGGACCATCTCTGGACGGACCCCGATCAACTATCCGAGGCCGAAGCAAACGATGACGATTGCGCTCACGGTCGGGATCGGTAGCAGTGCGTGAGCGGTGCGCCATCCGCGCCACAAGGCCCAACCTGATGCGACCAAACTCAGACCAGTCAACGTGAGCCCGGTCGACTTCAGCCCAAGCAGGTTGCGACGGAACCCATATTTGGTATTTGTCCTGATCACATGTGGGAACCGGCCGGGGTCGCGCGTCCGGCGGCGAAGCTCATCACCCGCAGAGGCATAGAGGTCGAGCGCTCGGCCACGGTTGGCCTTCTCTTCGGCCGAAGTGGGTATCTCCATGCCGAGCTGCCGAAGCCGCTCGTGAACTCGGCCCCGAGTGGCACCAACGAACTCATCGTCGTCGTGACGGAGGTAACGGATCGTGGAAGAGCCGCCCCCGGCGCCAATGGGCCGTCGACCGCATCCGATAGCTCACCGCGCGCGGAGGCCTGCCGCCCGACAAGCCCCTCGCTCGCCCTGGTTGTTGACAGGAAACCGGCGCTCCATGTATTCCTTCCGATGTTACCCTAAGGATCACATTGTGCCTTGGCGACCAGATTTTATCGCAACATACTGGCGGGATCCCGATTGGGTTCCCTTCAGCGGCTACTCCGCGAGAGAGCCGGAGACCGTCGAGGTGGACGACCTGGGGCCGGCCCACGTCGAATCCCACGATCGTATCCATGCCACAAGGGGTCGCCCCGAAAGGCCCCTCGGTGCCGCCGTGATTGTCGTCCGTGATCGAACCGGCTTTGAGTATCGGCGGGATGTCGGCTTGGACGATCATGTCTCGGTCCGGGAGGCCGCACAACTCCTGCAGCTTCCGGCCATGACCGTCCACCGCTGGGTCAAGAGACGGGACTTGAAGAGTTCAAAGCGCAACGGATTCACGATCATCCGCCTGCGGGAAGTTCTGCGGATAGCCCAGGAGCGCAAACGCCCATTGAAACTCGGCTCGCGGTTGGTAGTGATCGGCGGGCCAACCAAGGGAGACGAAACATGAGAAGCAAGTTTACCATCGGACAAGCGGCAACGCGCCTCGGCATCGAGGTCGATACGCTCCGCCGCCTCGAACGAGAGGGGAAGATTCGGGCGGAAAGAACCGAAGGGGGTCACCGTCGATTTGACGAGGGAGAGCTCGGTCGCTTTCAACAGACCCGGCATCGACGCCGGACGGCCAATCCGGCACAGCCTGCCGACGCTCGGCCGGTCCCTCTGCGAACTGCTTGGGATCCCTCAAGCAAGATCCCGCCGTCGTCGCATGTTCCCGTGTCCAGGCCCGCCCGGTACGACTCTGAGGTCCGGCCGGCCGCTAATGATTTCGAGAAGGTTCCGTCAACACCTATTCCCGCACATGACCCGTTTCCTCGGCCAGGGTACCCAGAGGCGCCCGACCCGAAGAGGCTGGTGTCAATCAAGGCGTTCGGGCTCGCCTGTATCCCCTTCGACATCCCGGCCGCCTGGCGCGCCCGGGTCATCGCGGACCTTGAGCGATTCGTATTGCCCACCCAGTTCCCGAAGCACATTGCCCTGTGGGAGGCAAATAATCTCGTTTCGGCCAGGGTCGAAGAAGTGCTTGCCCCGTACCGCGAAGAGCAAGCCCGCCAGCGGGCCCAAAAGGTCACCGACGAGCAGACGCGCTGGCAACTCATCGCGCTCAAGATCCACGGGGTGAACTATGCCTCGAAGGAGACGGGCGACTGGGATTGGTCAGCCCAGTCGGATGCCCGCCGCGAGGCGGCTCGGGAGCTGGATGCGAAGGTGCAAGCGGGATGGTCGGTGCGGGACGTCGAGAAACTGGTTGACCACGTCCTCGACGACTGGGTAGCTGATGACGAGGAGGACGGCGATGATGGCGGCGAGGCTGATCAGGACGACGAGGCCGATTGTGAGGACCACTAAGGTGTCTCACCCTCAGCAAACCTGGGAATCTGCGGGCCGAATCTAGGATTCGGCCCTAGATTTTGCCCCGGACTTTCGACCGTGCAACCCGGCCCGCAGTACCAGGTGACAATCCCAGACGGATTGCCGGGCTGGCTAGCCACGTTCGTCGCCGAAGCGCTCCGCGAGAACATCACCTTAGAGGAGAACGGCGCCCACCAGGCGGCCGCAGCCCGGGCCTCGCTCCTCAACCGGCTCATCGCTTCCACACAGGCCCACCTGAATGACGAGCTAAGCGCCGATCAGGCGGCTGCCCTCACCGGTTGCCATCCGGAGACCATTCGGCGCGCCGTACGCGATGGAGCGATTCCGGACCTCAGGTCCAGCCCCAGAGGCCACCACCGGATTCGCCGCGGGGACCTCGAGAAGCTTGTTGGCCACCGACCAGGGCGATATGATCCCCATGCCGATGCCCAGGACATCGCCAGACGACGGAGGTCTCGATGACGAGAACCCGACGCCGAGGCTGGTCGAAGTCCATCGGCGAACGCGGGCACCGGGTGCGGCTTTACGAAGCCAGACCCGGCGGGCCCATCATGCGATCAGTGTGGTTGAAAGGAAAGGAGGACCGAAAGAGCCTGGGCCACCGGGACCGCGAAGTCGCGACCCGGCATGCCTACGAACTCCTGAGTGACCTGGCGGCGACCGTACGTGCCGCAGCCGAGGAGAGCCTAACCCTTGGAATGCTTCGAGATCTCTACCTCGCCAGTCCACAGCAGGGAACCAAGAAGGACCGGACTCAGAGGCACGACGAGCGGAAGCTGAAGCGGGTGGTGGCCTTCCTCGGGCCGAGCCGGAACGTGACGAGCTTGTCCGAGTCGGACGTTCAGCGGTTCACGATCGCGCGCAGGGCGGCGGACAAGCAGTTGGAGCACGTCGTGGCCGAACGAGCGGTGAACGATCGCACGATCGAAGCGGACTTGAAGCTCCTCGTTGGTGCCCTCAACTGGGCGATGCGGGAGCGGACGGCCACGGGGCAGCGGTTGCTAAGGGAGAACCCCCTATTGGGGGTCAGGTTGCCGAAGGAACAGAACCCGAAGCGACCGGTCATGAGCCATGACATCTACCGGAAACTGGTAGCGAGCGCGGCGCAGGTTGACCCGCTACTCGAACTGGCCCTGGTCGTGGCTGAAGGAACGGGCCGCAGGCTGTCATCCTGGCGCAACCTACGATGGGATGATGTGGACCTTCAGGCGGGATCGATTCGGTGGCGGGCGGAGTTCGACAAGAAGGGTTACGAGCAGGTCGTTCCAATGAGCAAGGCGGTATCGAAGGCATTGCGAGAATCGAGGAAGGTCCAGGCCGCGATTGGCGGATCACCGGTTTTTCCGGCGCCGCAGGATCCGACAAGACCGTGTGACAGGTACCTGTTGGACCGGTGGCTCCGTCGAGCGTTCGAAAAGGCCAACGTGGCACCGCTCAGCGGCGGACTGTGGCACTCGCTACGGCGGAAATGGGCGACCGAGCGGAAGGGATACCCGATCAAGGATGTGGCTGCGGCGGGCGGCTGGCGCGACGAGGGGACGATTCTCAAGTCGTACCAGCAGGTCGACCCGGTGACCGTCAGGCAGGTCGTCCTCCACCCGACGCGGCGGCTGAGCGGGACCTAGAAACTCACAACGCAACTCACAACAGGGGGCGCTAGAAGCGGGAAACCCCACAGCGGAACTCACTGTGAGGCTTCACCTTCAAGAATCGGGGCGCCGGGATTTGAACCCGGGACCTCCTGCGCCCAAGGCAGGCGCGCTACCGGGCTGCGCTACGCCCCGATCTGGCGGGTCGAATATAACCGGGCCCCGCCCCCGCGCCTGGGGCGCTACCGCCGGGTGCCGACCGCCGGCTGGGGAGGTGCGATGCCCAGCCGGGCTTCGAGGTATCCATTCACGATGGCCCATTGCGATTCGGGCGGATACACCTTGGGGCGGAGCACGAAGCCCAGGCCGATGCCATCGGACAGCGCCACCAGCGCGTCGGCCTCCCGGCGGGCATCGATCGCGCCGCTGAGCTGCCCCGCCGCCTGGAGGGCCCGGATCTCGACCTCGAACCGGCTATTGAGGATCTCGAGGCGCTTCTGGTGCTCGTCGCGAAGCCGTCGATTGCTCATCGCCAGGCCGACGAACGAGATCCACAACTTCCACCCCGACGCCTCGCGGGGCCCGAGCGGGAGCGTGGTCGCCAGGATCCGCCGGATCCGCTCCACGCCGACCACGCCGGCGAGCGCCTGATCCATATCCCGGAGAATCGCCGCGCCGAGCCGATCCAGCGCGAACAGGAGCAGCTCGGCCTTGTCGCGGAAATGGTAGGTCACCACCCCGGTGGTGGCCTCGAGCTCGGTGGCGATGGCCCGGACCGTGGCGCGGTGAAGCCCGTCCCGGAGGATCACCCTCCAGGCCGCCTCGGCCACCTCTTCCTTGCTGCAGGTCCGGCCCGCTACCCGTGCCATCGGCCCCCTCCTGAACTTGACACAAAATTAGCTCAGGTTACGTTGAAAACAACATCTGTTGTGTTAGTCACCCGGCTCGAGGGGCTGCTCTCATGTTTCGCCGATCGACGTTTCCGCTGCTGCTCGGGTTGGTCGCCTCATGTGGGAGGTCCCCCACCCCGCCGGCCGCCGATCCCCAGAGTGCCGCCCTCGACCAAGTGATGAACGACGTCCTGGCCAAGCGGGAGCTCCCCGCCGCGAGCCTGGTAGTCGTCAAGGGCGCCCAAGTGGTCCACTCCAGGGGCTACGGCAAGGCGGATCTCGCCACCGACCGCCCAATGACCGACACCACCCCGACGGTGATCGGTTCGACCTCCAAGCCGCTCACCGCGCTCGGTGTCCTCCGGCTGGTCCAACTCGGCCGAGTCGCCCTCGATACGCCGATCGTTCGCTATCTCCCTGACCTTCGGTTCACCGATCCCCGCGCCGCGGCGATCACCGCTCGCCACCTGTTGACCAACCGGGCCGGCATCGTAGCGGGGTTCTCGGGCCCGGCCTTCGCTCGGCCCGCCCCGCAGGGGGACGATGCGGTCGAGCAGATCGCGAGGGAATCGGCCCGCTATCCGCTCGAGTTCGCCCCCGGGACCGGGTACCGCTACTCGAACCGGGGCTGGCTCCTGGCCGGCTACCTGATCCAGAAGGTCGCCGGCGAGCCGGTCGAGACCTTCATGCAGCGAGAGGTCTTCGCGCCCCTCGGGATGACCCAGACGACCCTGGATTTCTGGAAGGTCGCCAACCTGGTGACCGGGTACGAGGAGGGCTACCTCGTCCGCAATCAGGAGCGACCCGCGTCGTTGCACCGCGGGTACGGACCCTCGGGGATGGTCGTCTCGACCCCCCGGGACATCGGTCGGCTGCTGGTCGCGATGCTGAACGGTGGCAAGACCGTGAGTGGAACGCAGTTTCTGACCCCCGAGTTGATCGCCGAAGCGTTGCGGCCGCAGGCGGAGGCGGAGAGCGAGCTGGGCGGCCCGACTCGCTACAGTCTGGGTTGGGAGGTCGACTCGGCGTTCGGAACGCTGACGGTGAAGAAGGCGGGCTCGGTCGGCACGATGGTGTCGCTGTGGATCCTGCTTCCGACCCAGCGGACCGCGGTGGGCTTCACCTTCAATCGGGAGGACTACCAGGCCGTCCCGGTGGTCCAACAGGTGCTAAAGGTGTTGGCGGGCGGCGCCGCCGAACCGTTGCCAGCCGGCACCTGGACGGCGCCCGCCCAACCGACCGCGGCCACCGTGCGACCCGACGCGCTGGCCGACGCCGTGGGCGACTACGATACCCGGTTCGGGGACATGACGGTGTTCCGCCGAGGCGACTCGCTGCTGGCGAACTACGAGGGCACCGAGGTCGCGCTGATCCCCGCCAGCGACACCGGCGTCACCATGTGGAGCGACCTGGTCCGGGTGGCCGGCAAGCCGCTGCTCTTCCGGAGGCGGGGCACCGCGATGACGCTGTGGGGCGGCCCTAACGACTCGTTAGGGATCAAGGTCAGGTAGGGGCCGGACCTCGGATGGTATCCACGGCCTCCTTGCCGGCCTTCTGGAGGAAGCCCAATTCGCTCGAGATGCTGACCAGCCGCATCCCTCGGCGGCCCCACTCGGCGGTCAGGGCGACGTCGTTGGTGTGGATGGCCGGGTAACGGTTGGCCTTGGCGCACGCGGCGATGGTCTTCTCGATGGCCGCGACCAGCACCGGGTCGCGCATCCGACCGGTGACCCCGAGCGCAATCGAGAGATCGTTCGGACCGATCAAGAGCACATCGACGCCTGGCACGGCGGCGATCTCGTCCACCGCGTCGACGGCCTCCCGAGTCTCGATCTGGACGAACACCATCGTCTCCCGGTTCGAATCCGCCATCATCTGACCGACATCGCCGCTCTTGAAGTCGGTGTGGCCCCGGCCGAGGGCGCTGCCGCGGTTGCCGGCCGGCGGGTACTTCACCGTGGCGACGGCTGCCCGGACTTGTTCGGCGGTGGTGACCCGCGGCAGCATGACCCCCTGGGCGCCCCCATCGAGCGATTGGGCGATGTGTTCGTAAGAAAGCACCGGGACGCGAACGATCGGCGTCAGGCCCAGCCACCGACCGACCCGGCTCAGGTCGGCGACCGTCTCGCTGGAGAACACGCCGTGCTCGTTGTCGATGATCGCCCAGTCGAAGCCCGCGTTGACCAGCGCCTGAATCACCGCCGGCTGGCGGATCTCGGCGATCATCGTTCCGACCGCGAGTTGACCGGCGGCGAGCTTCTCCTTGAGGCGGTTCTTGGCGATGATCGACACGGAGGGCACCTAGGTGAGTGGGTGAGTCGCCAGTGCTTCGAGCAGGGCCCGCACGGCGTGGCCCCGATGACTGACCCGGTCCTTCTCGTCATCGGTGGCGTCGCCAAAGGTCTTTTCGAGGTCGTCGCTGCGAAAGTAAGGGTCATAACCGAAGCCGCCAGTCCCCGAGGGCTCCAGAGTGATCACCCCGCCGCAACTGTGATCGAAAACGTCGGGAATGCCGCTGGGGCGCCGGACCAGCACGAGCACACAACGATACCGGGCCCGGCGGCGCGCCTCGGTGGCGCCGGCCAGGCGGCGGAGCAGCATCGCGTTGTTGGCCTGGTCCACTTGGGCCGTCGAGCCGGTGGCTTGGGCCCAGCGTTTCGATCGGACCCCGGGATCCCCGCCGAGACTGAACACCTCGAGACCGCTGTCGTCGGCCACCGTCGGGAGCGAGGTGAGGCGACAGAAGTACTCCGCCTTGGCGCGGGCGTTCGCCTGGAAAGAATCGTGGAGCTCGAGGGCGGTTTCGGCGGGCGCCTCCCAGACGTTTACGTCGTCGGGAAAGACGATCTCGAGCCCCGACGCCGCGAACAGTCGGCGCATCTCGCGCTGCTTGCCCTCGCTACGGGTCGCGACCAGGAGCTTCACCAGCCGAGCGCCTTGCGTTGGGCGGTGAACAACTGATCGATGCCGCGTTCGGCGTAGTCGAGCATCTGGAGGAACTGGGCCCGGCTGAACACGCCGCTCTCGGCGGCGCCCTGAAGCTCGACCAGGGCGTTCGGCGCCCGCATCACGACGTTGGCGTCGACCCCGGCATCTCGGTCCTCCAAGTAGGCGAGATCGAGGAGCACCTCGTCGCCCTGCAGCCCGACGCTGACCGCCGCGACGAGACTCCCGAATGGCGAGGTCTGCCCGGTCCGCTCGGCCAGCCATCCGCAGGCATCGGCCAGGGCCACGCAGCCGCCGGTGATGCTCGCGGTCCGGGTCCCGCCGTCCGCCTGGAGCACATCGCAGTCGATTTTGATGGTATGCTCACCGAAATCCCACCGTCCCATCGCGGCCCGCAGCGAGCGGCCGATCAGCCGCTGGATCTCCTGGCTCCTGCCCCCCGGTCCGTTCCGCTCCCGATTGGTCCGCTCGACGGTGGCGCGGGGTAGCATGGCGTACTCGGCGGTGACCCAGCCCTGGCCGCTGCCCTTCTTGAACGGCGGCACCCCGGTCTCGACCGACGCCGTGCAGTGGACCAGAGTACCACCGAAGCGGACCAGGCAAGAGCCCTCGGCGTAGGGATTGGCGTTGCGTTCGAGCACGACCGACCGAAGTTGCTCGGGGGTCCGACCATCAGCGCGAGGCACGGATGCGCTCCACGAGTAGAGTGGTGGAATACCGCGGGATCAAAGGAATCAAGACGGTGCGTCCACCCCGTGACTCGACGAAGTCAGCCCCGACGACGGAGGCCCGGGTGTAGTCACCGCCCTTGACCAGCACGTCGGGAGCGAGCGCTTCAATGACCGCGAGGGGCGTCGGCTCGTCGAAGAGGATCACCCGATCCACCGAGGCCAGCGCGGCGAGCATTCGGGCCCGATCGGCGGCTGGTACGAGCGGTCGATCGGTCCCCTTGGCGAGGAGGCGGGCGGAGGGGTCGCTGTTGACCGCGACGATCAAGGCGTCGCCAAGGGCCCGGGCCGCCTCCAGGTACTCGACATGACCGCGGTGGAGCAGATCGAACACTCCGTTGGTGAAGACCAGGCGGCCAGGCAGCTCGCGACGCCAGAGCAGCGCCGCGTCGAGTGTCGCCAGCTTGGAGACCGTCGATGGAAACGACACGGGCGATCAGAACTTCTGGGAGACGGCCGGATTGAACGCGAATGACCGGTTGATCAACGGGAGGGTGACCTTCTCGGTGTAAGTGGTGGTGATCGAGATCGTCATCGGCCCCCGGGTGCGAAGCACCCGGAACCGCTTGGCGTCGGCCGGGAGCCCGATTTCATCGGCGTCGAGTTGGAGGCGGCGGAGAATCTGGGCGTCGGTCTCACTCTGGGCGAAGCGAGCCGCCGACTTCATTCGATCGAGGATTTCCCAATAGCGCCACCAGACCCTGCCGAAGGCGGCTCCGTAATAGAGCACCACCATCGTCAGCACCAATGACACCAGACAGCCCAACATGCTGGCCCCGCGGTCGCGCCTCACCATTGGGACTGGGCTCCGTCGACGATTTCGGTCTTCAGCCGTTCGATGGCCTTTTCCCGGCCCTCCCGCTCGTTCGAAGTGTAATCGCCTTCCACCGAAAGGCCATTCCGCTCCCAGAGGACCTTGTTGTTCTTCTGATCGAGGATCTGGACGTTGACCACAATCTGGAGCTTTCGGCGGCTGACCTGGACGTTCTGGTTACCGTCGCCCGCGAAGGCCACCGGGATGTCCGGTTCGTAGCGCTGGATCGTCCCGGTGACCACCGCGTCGGCCTGGTTCTCGCCGGCCTGCCGGAGGCCGAGTCGTCCCTGCACCGCCTCGCGGACCGCCCGGTTGATCTCGCTGGTCAGGGTCGGTTCGGGGGTGAGGTTCTCGAACGGCAGGACGGCCACGGTCTTGATGTGCGGCGGAAACCCGGTTCCGCCGCCGAAGCCATAGCACCCGCCCAAGGCGAGACTAAGACTGAGGAGGAGTCCAGGTATCAGTCGCAAAGGGTTTCGCCAGCTGGTTGGCGGTGAAGGTGATGTCGAGGCGAGCGGGAACGCTCGGGACGATCAGGCGGGCCGAAAGTGGGAGTCCATCCGGCCCGAAGGTGGTCATTACCGTGCCGAGTGTCTTGCCACCTTGCCGGACCTCGGCGAAGAGCTGGTTGGGTGGACCGGCCCGCCGGACGTAGTCGACCGTGTCGGCGCCGTGGTGGAACTGCCAGGCCGTCAGGGCCGGATCGGCATAGCGGCGAACGATCGACCCGGCAGCCGGTCCTCGCACGACGCCCAGGAGCGCCCAGAAAAGGGGGTAGTTCGGAACCAGGCGCTTGACGTCGCCCTCTGGCTCGGCCCAGAGCGCCGTGTCGCCCGAAACGAACGCGGCGGCCCGCCCCGACCCCAGCGGTCCGGCGACATCGAGCCGGGCCGAATCGGGGTCCGCCAGCCGGACCCGGCCTCGGCCGCCCGCCGCGCCCTGGTCGTCGCGGAACTGCCATCGAAAGCGGATTTCACGATTCTCGATCGGGGTGGTCTCGGCGGCCCAGGCCGCGGCCGAATCGGCCGAGGCCACAGCGAGGGCGACCGGGCGCGGAACCGCGATCATCCCCCCGCCACCACCACAGCCCGCCACCAGCAACAGCCCCAGGACGCCCCATCGTCGCATGGGTCGGATGATAGTGGGCCGGAGGGGCTTTGTCATAGCCGAACTGGATCGGGACTGACCGGCAGGCGGCTGGCGACGTCGTCAGGCAGGCGAGCCCAAACGAACTTGTCGTCCAACACCATCAGGCTCGTCTCGGCGGTCACCAACAACCGCCCATCCTCGACTCGGTCCACCGTGTACCCAAACACGATTCGGCGCGACGCCAGGTCCCGAACCCAACACCGGACCCGGACGATGTCGTCGTAACGGGCTGGCTGGCGGTAGCGAATCCGGGCCTCACCGACCACGAGGCGGAAGCCCCGCCGCTCCAACTCGGCATAGGCGAGTCCGGTCCGGCGGAGGTGCTCGGTTCGGGCGCGGTCGAGCCAGACGAGGTAGCAGGCGTGGTAGACCACGCCCATCTGGTCGGTCTCGCTGTAGTTGACCCGCCACTCGATCTCGGAAACGAGACTGGTTCCTTCCATGCGTCGGGGCGACTCCCTATCTTCGCGCCCATGCTCGGGCACCAACTGGTGGTGGTTTCGGACGCGCACGTCGACGGCGACACGGACGTCGAGCCGCTGTTGGCCTTCCTGGAAACGGTCCCTTCGCTCGGTGACTGTCTCCTGGTCAACGGCGATCTCTTCGAGTTCTGGTTCTCCTACCGCCGGGTGGTGCCGCGGGCCGGGTTCCTAGTGGCCGCCGCGCTCGCCATGCTCCGGCGGAAGGTGCCCATCGTGATGACCGGCGGCAACCACGACCGTTGGGGCGACTCGTTCTGGCGGCGCGACGCCAACATCCTCTTTGCCCCGGGCGAAGTCCGTCTCCAGGTGGGCGACCGGTCGATCCTGGCCGCCCACGGCGATGGCCTGTCCGAATCGACCCGGTCGGCGTCGGCCACCCACTCGTTGATCACCCACCCCGCCACGGCCCGCGTCTTCGGGTGGCTCCATCCCGACGTCGGCCTCTGGCTGGTCGATCGGCTGAGCGGCCGCCTGGCCGACAACACCACCGACCCCGCGGCCCTGGCGCGCGGCGAGGCGCGGCAACTGGCCTGGGTGACCCGGCGACTCTCGGCCGAGCCTGGCACTCACCTGCTGATTCTCTCCCATACCCACCGGCCCTGCCTGCTCGAGCCGCTCCCCGGGCAGCGTTTCCTGAACCCGGGGGCCTGGGTCGAGGGGCGCCGGTTCGCGGTGGTATCGACCCGGGAGATCGAGCTCCGTCAGTTTCCCGGTCGGTGACCGCCTAACGCCACCGCCCGCCTCACCGGGACGGGCCTCAGCGAATCCGAAACGGGATCGCCAGCTCGGTGCCGAATCCTCCCGGCAAGACCCGGAACCGCACATCCACCGGAAACTCATGGAGTTCGGTGGCGACGAACGCCTCGAGTCCGGCGAACAGGTGATTGAACCCGAGCAGGATCAGCCAGTCCTGACGCTGAGTCCGTTTGCTGGCGATCCGGGCGGTGTCGGCCTCGATCCGGGAGAGATACTTGAGCTCCCGGATCGTCTTCACCGTCATCGCGATCGAGAGGCCTTCGATGGTGCCGAAGATGGCGCCCGTCAGCTTCCGGTCGAGTCGAGCCTGGCCCCAACCGGGGATGGCGAACGACATGAAGAACGCCGTCGCCGATTTGACCGGCTTGGCGAGCGGACTGATCGTGTCGACGATCGGCACCAGCATCGGTCGGGGCACGGCCACGACCGAGTCCTGGGCCACCCCCGAGCGGAAGGCACCGAGCAGCAGCCCAAGGGCGAGGAGGAGGTGGCGGGAGCGTGTGGGAATCGAACCCACCGGAGCCGCCTGAGGCGTCTCCGTCGCGGTTTTGAAGACCGGCCAAGCCACCAGGCCCGATCCGCCCCCAATCATCCCTTTCTCTACCTCGCCGCCACGCATTCGATCTCGACCCGAACCCCGCGCGGCAGCCCGACCACCGCGACGGTGCTGCGGGCCGGGCGATGGGTCCCGAACGCTCTGGCGTAGACCTCGTTCATGGCCGCAAAATCGGCCATGTCGACGAGAAACACATTGGTCTTCACCACTCGGGAGAAGTCGGTCCCGGCCGCGGCGAGCACCGCGGCCAAGTTCTTCATGACCTGGGTGGTCTGCTCCGCGACCCCTCCGGCGACGACTTCCATCGTCGTCGGGTCGAGGGCGACCTGGCCGGCGGTGAACACCAGGCCGTTCACGATGGTGGCCTGGGCGTAGGGACCGATGGCCTTCGGGGCCGAGTCGGTGCTGACGATGTCGATCGCTGCCATGGTTCGATCTCCGTGGATGAAACGCGCGCCTTAGAACAGTCCTTCGATCCGGCCGTCCGCGTGGACCCGAATCGATTCGGCGGACGGGGTCTTCGACAGGCCAGGCATGGTCATGATCTCTCCGGCGAGCGCGACCACGAACCCGGCCCCCGCCGAAGGATAGACGTCCCGGATCGTGATCCGAAATCCGCTCGGCCGGCCGAGCTTGGCCGGGTCGTCGGAGAACGAATACTGAGTCTTCGCGATGCAGACCGGGGTGGCGCCGAGACCGATGGCATCGCACTGGGCGATGTTGCGCTCGGCGGCCGCGCTGTAGTCGACGCCGTCGGCCCCGTAGATCTCCCGGGCGATCGTCTCGATCTTGGCCTTGATCGGCAAGGCCACGTCGTAGAGGGGCCGGAACGCGGCCTTGCCCTCGGCCAGCACGGCGAGGATCTCCTTCGCTACCGCCTCCCCGCCTTCCCCGCCCTTGGCCCAGACGTCCGAGAGGGCCGCGCGGACACCCCACGAGGTGGCTCGGTCGAGTACCAGGGCGAGCTCTTCGGGCGAGTCCGAAACGAACCGGTTCAGCGCCACCACCACCGGCAAGCCGAACTTGCCGAGGTTGGTCACGTGGGCTTGGAGATTCACCAGTCCCTTGTCGAGGGCGGCGAGGTTCGGAGTGCCCAAGGCGTCTTTCTTGACGCCGCCGTGCATCTTGAGGGCCCGGACGGTGGCGACGATCACGGCCGCCTCCGGATTGAGACCGCCGAACCGGCACTTGATGTCGAGGAACTTTTCGGCGCCCAGGTCGGCGCCGAAGCCGGCCTCGGTCATCACGATGTCGCCCACCGAGAGTCCCAGCTTGGTCGCGACGATCGAATTGCAGCCGTGGGCGATGTTGCCGAACGGCCCCCCGTGCACCAGGGCCGGCCCGCCCTCGAGGGTCTGGACCAGGTTCGGGATGATCGCGTCCTTGAGCAACAGCGTCATCGCGCCGGACGCCTTGAGCTGGGCGGCGGTGACCGGCTTCTTGTCGCGGGTCAGGCCGACCACGATCCGACCGAGGCGCGCTTCGAGATCGGCCAGATCGGTCGCCAGACAGAGGATCGCCATCACCTCGCTGCCCGGGACGATCACGAACCGCTCCTCACGGGAGGGCCCTCCGTTGAGCCCGCCGAGGCCGACCACGATGTGGCGAAGCGACCGGTCGTTCATGTCGATGGTCCGCGGCCAGGTGATCCGCCGAGTGTCGAGCCCGAGGGCGTTGCCGTGGTGGATGTGGTTGTCGAGCATCGCGGAAAGGAGATTGTGGGCCGAGGTGATGGCGTGAAAGTCCCCGGTGAAGTGGAGATTGATCTCGTCCATCGGCACCACCTGCGCGTACCCGCCGCCGGCGGCGCCGCCCTTGACCCCGAAGACCGGGCCTAACGACGGCTCACGGATGCAGACCACCACCTTCTTCCCGAGCCGCCGAAGGGCCTGACTCACCCCGACGGTGACGGTCGACTTGCCTTCGCCGGCCGGGGTGGGGCTGATCCCGGTGACCAGGACGAGCCGACCCCGCGGCACCCGGGCCGCCATCGCCTCGGGGGTGATCTTCGCCTTGTACTTGCCGTAGGGAATCAGGTCGTCGCCGGTCAGGCCCAGCTCCGCGGCCACCTCGACGATGGGGCGAAGCTTGGCCGCTTGGGCGATCTCGATATCCGAAGGCACTCCGGTCACAAACACCTCCTCAGGGGTCAGTCGCTCGCCAGCCGCAAGCCGAACGCCCGCACCGCATTGCCGGTGGTGAGGGCAGCCATTTCATCCAAGTCGGTTCCGAAAATCTCCGCCAGACGGCGAGCCGTGTGGACCACCAAGGCGGGCTCGTTGCGTCTCCCCCGATGGGGGACAGGGGCGAGGTAAGGCCCGTCGGTCTCGACCAAGAGGCGGTCGCGCGGTACCTCGCGAAGGGCGGCGTTCAGGGTCCAGGACTTGAACGTGATCATCCCGCTCAACGAGACGAACGCGCCCTGCCCCACCGTGGCCCGCAGCAGCGCGGCACCGCTCGAGAACGAATGCATCACGATGGTGCACCGCGGATGGTTGGCGAGGATCGCCGCGACGTCGTCGTCCGCCTCGCGGGCGTGAATGACGGCCGGCTTGCCCGCCGCGGTCGCGACGGCGAGCTGGGCCTCGAAGGCCGCCCGTTGCCGATCGCGGGGCGAGTGGTCGTAGTGATAATCCAGTCCCATCTCGCCAGCCGCCACTACCCGGGGATCCCGGAGCCGGTCCACGAGCCAGGCCTCGGTCTCGGCCGACCAATCGGTGGCGACGTGCGGATGGATCCCGGCCGTGGCCGACAGGCCGGCATGGTGGTCTACCAACGCCAACGCCAGGTCCGCCTGGGCTCGGGTCTCCCCGATGACGATCGTGTGCGCGACCCCGGCCTCCCTGGCGCGAAAAACCACCTCGCCGACCTCCGCCCCGAAGGCGGCATCGGCGAGGTGGCAGTGGGTGTCGACGAGCCTCACCCGACCGGTTGAGGCCGACTCGAGGCCGCCGGCGCGGAGCGGCCCGCGGTCCGCACCCCCCGCGCGTCCGCTCCCGGCCAGCGATGCTCGATCAGCAGCAGGACCGGCGCGGCGATGAAGATCGACGAGAAGGTCCCGGTGAAGACGCCGAAGAACATCACCAGGGAGAATGGCCGGATCACCTCGCCGCCGAAGATCGCCAGGGCGAGCAGGGTGGCCAGCGTGGTGCCGTGGGTCAGGATGCTCCGCGGCAGGGTCTGGTTGATCGAGCGGTTCAGAATCGCGACGAAATCGTCCCGCCGGTATTTGTGGAGATTCTCCCGAACCCGGTCGAAGATGATGATCGTGTCGTTGAGCGAATACCCGACCATCGTCAGGAAGGCCGCGACCACGACCAGGCTGACCTCGATCCTCATCACGGCGAGGAACGCGATCGTCATCAGGACGTCGTGCGCCGTGGCGATCACCGCCGCGAGTCCGAAGCGCCACTCGAACCGATAGGCCAGGTACGCCAGCACCGCAAAGAAGGACAGGAAGATCGCCAGGAACGCCTGCCCCCGGAGCTCATCACCGACCTTGGCGCCGACCGACTCCGCGCGGACGATCTGGAAGTCGCCGTCGATCACCGCGTCGAGCGCTTGCGAAACCCGGGTCGAGGCGACCTGGGTATTATCCGCGTCGGCATCCCCCTCGCCGATCCGGACCCGAATCAGGAACTGACCAGGTTCACCGTACGGCTGGATTTCGGCGTGGCCCATCCCTTGAGCCGAGAGCCCGGCGCGTAGCTGGTCGTCGGTGACCGCCGCCGCCGCCTTTACCTGCAACAGCGTGCCCCCGGTGAACTCGACGCTGTAGTTGATCCCGTTGAACACCAGGAACCCGAGCCCGACCGCGAGCAACCCGGCGGTGATACCGTAGGCGTACCGACGGATCGCGATGAAATCGTAGTTAGCATCATGGAAGAGGCGCCTGGTGCCAAGCGAGATGGTGGTCGCCTCGGGGTTCCGCTTGAGCCACCAGATGTAGTACGTCCTGGTGATGAACACCGCGGTGACCATCGAGGCAATGATGCCGACGATCAGGGTGATCGCGAAGCCCTTCACCGGGCCGGTGCCGAACTGGAACAGGAACAGCGCGGTCAGTACCGTGCTCAGGTTCGAGTCGATGATCGCCGGCATCGCGTGCCGGTATCCCTCGTCGACGACCAATCGGAGCGTCTTGCCGAGATCGACTTCCTCGCGCATTCGCTCGAAGATCAGCACGTTGGCATCGACCGCGATCCCGATCGACAGGATGAACCCGGCGAGACCCGGCAGCGTGAGGGTCGCCTCGAACAGCGACAGGGTCCCGAAAGTGAGGAGGGTGTAGATGATCAGCGCGCCGCAGGCCATCAGGCCGGCCAGCGAGTAGTACCCGATCATGATCAGGACCACGAGGCCCGCCCCGACCACCCCGGCGATGACCCCGTTACGAATCGAGTCCTTGCCCAAGCTCGGCCCCACCTGGCTCTTCTCGACGATCTTGAGCGGAGTCGGCAACGCGCCGGCCCGGAGCGTCAACGCCAGGTCCTGCGCCTCTTGCAGCGACCGGCCGCTCAGCTGAATCCGCCCCTGTCGGTCGATCCGGCTCTGAATGACCGGCGGCCGGCCCTGGACCTGTCCGTCGAGCACGATCGCCATGTAGTCGCCCACGTGACGCCCGGTCTCCTGACCGAACCGCCGTCCCCCCGCCCGATCGAGTTCGAAATTGACTTCGGCGCCGTTGGTCAGCGGATCGACTTGCGCCACCGCGTTGACGAGGCTCGCGCCGGTCACGATCGGCGAATCATCGAGCGCGTAGAGCAGGCGGTACTGCTCGAGCCCGGCCGCGACCGAGTCCTCCGACCATTTGAAGTCGATGCCGCGAGGCCACAGCCGGCGCACCTCCGGCAGCTTGAGGAGGCTGTCAACCCGGCGCCAGGCGCCAAGCTTGACCGAGTACTCGCCGGGCATCGATTGGAGACCGGCCGTGCCGGCGCCCTCGATCAGCGAGGACAAGGCGCCACCCTGCACCGGCGCCGTCGAATCGGCCTCGGCCTCGGTCTTGGTCGAGTCGCCCCCGAGCAGCTGCTGCACCGCCGATGGCTTCTCGGTCCCGCCGACCGACACCGCGGTGATGCCCAAGGACCGAAGGGCTCGATCCATCGAGGGCAGCGCCTTCTCGAGCGCCTGGGTCTCGTCGGTGATCCGGAATTCGAGGAAGGCGTTGCGCTGGACGATCTCGACGGCCCGATCCGGTTCCTTCAAACCGGGCAGCTCGACCACGATCCGGTCCTTGCCGACCTTCTGGATCAGCGGCTCGAGCACCCCAAACTCGTCGATCCGTTTCCGGAGCACGGTCAGGGCGAGATCGATGTCCTTGATCGGGTCCGCCGATGGGCGCTCGGCTTGATCGAGCTCGAGGCCGAGGTGCATCCCACCCTGGAGGTCGAGGCCCAGATTGACGATGGAGCCTGGCTGGGTGTCGTTCGTCGTCCGGCGCTTGTTCTGCCAGAGCGAGAGGCCCGACGCCACGATCAGGATGGCGATGACGATGAAGCGATTGCGCAGGTTCGTAAACATCGTTGCCTACACCACGTTAGGGGTACTCACGGCACTCAAGGCGGCCCGCGCCGCCCGTGCGTCGGCTTCCAACTGGGTCCGCAACTCGGCCAACCCGCCGAAGCGGCGAATCTCTCGAAGGCGGTGGACCCATTCGATCCGGATCGTTCGCCCGTACAAATCGCCGTCGAAGTCGAAGAGGTGCGCTTCCAACAGGCGCAGACCATCTCCGACGGTGGGCCGGATACCCTGATTGAGCATCCCGGTGGCGACCCCACCGCCCCACTCCACTCGCACCGCGTAGACGCCGTCCGGTGGCAGGAGCTTCCCCGCGGGGGGCACCACGTTCGCCGTCGGGACCCCGATCGTCTGGCCCCGCCGATCCCCCCGGATGACCACCCCGCTCACCCGATAGCGCCGGCCGAGCCCGCGCTCCGCCGCGTCGAAGTCGCCCCGACCGACCGCCGAGCGAATCGCGCTACTCGACACCACGGTGCCGGTCCCGTCCTCCACCGGCCTGACGGGATCGACCGCGAATCGGTGTCGAGCCCCGAGGATCCGCAGCAACTCGAGATTGCCGGCCCGATCCCGTCCGAACCCGTGATCGTGGCCGACGACCAACTCCCGCATCTGGCAGCGGCCGAGGAGTATCTCCTCGACGAACCGCTCGGGCGACAGCGCCGCCAGGGCACGGTCGAATCGAAGCACCATCTGGTAGTCGAGCGGTGCCTCCGCCAGCGCGGCCGAGCGCTCCTCGTCAACCGTGAGCCGCGGGGGCGCCCGATCGGGCCGCAGCACCGCCAGCGGATGGGGCTCGAACGTCACCAGCAGCGAGGCGCGTCCCTGGGCCCGGGCCCGCCGCACCACCTCGTCGACCACCGCCCGGTGGCCGAGATGGACCCCGTCGAAGGTCCCGACCGTCACGACGGCCCCGTTGGGGAGCGCCGGCAACCCGCTCATGCCGCTCCGCTCAGCACCACGATCGGCTGCCAACGGCCGCCCCGAGGCTCGGCGATGGCCACCAGGTCGCCCCCGCGGACCAACGCCGTGGTCGGGTCGCCGTCGTTGGCCGACTGGACCTGCCGCCCGTGCCGGACTGCATCGGCGTCCTCCTCCGAGACCTCGAGGCGCGGCATCTCGACGATCAAGTCGACCGGCGGGATGACGGGTCCGTCGGCCGCGAGCTGCTCTGGCGAGACCGCGTCCTTCAGGTCGAAGCGGCCAACCCGTTCGCGGCGAAGCGCCGTCAGGTGCGCCCCGGTGCCCAGCGCCTCGCCCAAGTCGCGGGCGATCGATCGGAGATAGGTCCCGGCCCCAACCAGCGCCTCGAACACGAGCGTCGGCGGGCGGTACTCGACCACTCGCAACTCGGCGATGGTCACCTCCACTTCCGCCAGCGCGACCGGGTCGCCCCGCCGGGCCCGGCGATAACTCCGGACGCCCTCCACCAGCTTGGCGGAAAAGCTCGGCGGCCGCTGCGGCACCGTGCCAACCATCCCGGCGAGGGTCGCCGTTACTCGATCCAACTCCGGCCAGGCGCCCAGCCAGGGAACGCCGACCGGTTCGCCGGTCAGGTCATCGGTGGACGTCGCGAGCCCGAGCCTGGCCTCCGCGCGGTACCGCTTGAGCCCGCCGGTGACGAACCGGGCCAACCGGGTCGCCGAGCCCACCACCAGGACCAGCAAGCCGGTGGCGAACGGGTCGAGTGTCCCGGTGTGTCCGATCGATCGGGTCCCGAGCCGTCGTCGCGCGATCGCGACCACGTCGTGCGAGGTCATCCCGGCCGGCTTGTCGACCAAGACGCCGCCGTTCAGGGGCTCGGCTCCTCGCCCGACTCGCGCTTGATATCCGCCAGGAGCGCGTCGATCCGGGCCGCGTGCTCGGCGCCGCGATCGAGGGCGAACTTGAGCTCCGGCGTGATCCGGGTCGCCAGGGCTTTGGCGACCCGGCCGCGGAGGAACCCCGCCGCGCTGGCCAGGCCGGCCAGCATCGCCTCGCGCTCCTCGGCGTCGCCATGCCCGACGACCGACACGGTCGCGTGCGACAGGTCCTGGCTCACCTCGACGTGGGTGACCGTGACCAGCTTGATGCGCGGGTCGCGGACCTCGTGCAGCAGGGTTTCCGCGATCACTTGGCGCACCACCTCGCCGACCTGGTCGGGCCGGCGCCGTCCCTGGGTTGCCACGACTCCTCCGTTAGGCGCCTGGGCTGGCCGCCGAGCCCGCCAGCGACCGCTTCACCTCGTCGACCCGGAACGCCTCGATCCGATCGCCCACCTTGACGTCGTTGAAGTTCTCGATGGCGATGCCGCACTCGAGTCCTTCCTTGACCTCCTTGACGTCATCCTTGAACCGCTTGAGGCTCGACAGGTTGCCGGTATAGACCGACTTCCCGTCGCGGACCACCCGGGCCTTCGCGGTCCGGATGATGGTGCCGCCGCGGACCATACACCCGGCGATGGTGCCGACCTTGCTGACCTTGAAGATCTCGAGCACCTCGGCCTCGCCGAGGATCGTTTCCTTCTCCTCAGGTTTGAGGAGGCCCTCGAGCGCGCTCTTCACGTCCTCGACGGCTTCGTAGATGATCCGGTAGGTCCGCACGTCGACCTGCTCCCGGTCGGCCGTGGATCGGGCGTTCGCATCGGGCCGGACATGGAACCCGAGGATGATCGCGCCGGAGGCCTTGGCCAGCAGCACGTCGCTCTCGGTAATGGCCCCGACGCCCCGGTGGACGACTTCGACCCGGACCTCGGCCGTACTGAGTTGGGCCAGCGCGTCGGCGAGGGCCTCCGCCGGGCCGCCCTGGTCGGCCTTGATGATGATCTTGAGCTGAGCCACCTGGCCGGCCTTGAGCTGCCGGCTGATGTCTTCGAGCGAGGCCCCGCGGGTGCTCCGACGGTTCTGCGCTTCCCGCTCGAGCCGCTGCCGCTTCTGGGCGATCTCGCGGGCCTCGATCGCGTCCGCCACGGCGATGAACGCATCGCCCGCGTCGGGAACCCCGGCAAAGCCGAGCACTCGCACCGGGATCGACGGGCCGGCTTCCTTGACCGGTTTGCCGCGCTCGTCGGTCATCGCCCGGACCCGGCCGGAGAACTTGCCGCAGATGAAGTTGTCGCCACCGCGGAGGGTCCCGCGCTGCACCAGGATGGTGGCGAGCGGCCCCTTCCCGGCGTCGAGGGTCGCTTCCAGCACCGTGCCGCTCGCGGCGGTCCGGGCATTGGCCTTGAGGTCGAGTATCTCCGCCTGGAGGAGAATCTGCTCCAGCAAAGCGTCGATCCCGGTCCCCTTCTTCGCGGAGATCGCGGCCGAGAGCACCTTGCCGCCGAACTCCTCGAGGACCACCTGATGCTGGAGCAGGTCCTGTTTGACCTTCTGCACGTTGGCGGTGGGCAGATCGACTTTGTTGATCGCCACGATCATCGGCACGCCGGCGTTCTTGGCGTGACTGATCGCCTCGATCGTCTGCGGCATGATCTGGTCGTCGGCGGCGATCACCAGTACCACGATGTCGGTGACCTGGGCGCCGCGGGCCCGCATCGCGGTGAAGGCCTGGTGGCCCGGCGTGTCGAGGAAGGTGATCAACCGACCGCCCGGCAGAGAGACGTGATACGCGCCGATGTGCTGGGTAATCCCGCCGGCCTCGCCGGCCACCACGTTCGCCTTGCGGATGTAGTCGAGCAACGACGTCTTGCCGTGGTCGACGTGGCCCATGATGGTCACGATCGGCGAACGGGACTCGAGATCGTCCGCCTTGTCGTCCGCGGCCGGGGCAGCGGTTTCGGCGGCGTATTCCTCTTCCTTGACCGCCTGAAACCCGAAAGCGGACGCGATCAACTCGATTTGATCGAAGTCGAGACGCTGGTTGACGGTCACCATCATGCCCAGCTCTTTGAACGCGAACTGGACGATCTGGGTCGCCGGCAGCTTCATCGCCTCGGCCAACTCGGAGACGGAGACGAACTCGTTGACGCGAATCCGAGTCTTTTCCCGCTCCCGTTCTTCGGCGCTCCGGCTGGCCAACAGGTCGCGATAGCTCGGCTCATCGGCCCGTCGTTTCCGGGGGCCGCCCTTCATCCCGGCCAGAGTCTTCAGGATGTTGGCCTGGACCTGATCCTGATCGACGTAGCTCTTCCGGCTCTTCTTGCCCTTCTTCCGGCCGCCCTGGGCCGAACGCGCGGGCGCGTCGGGGCCGAACACCCGGCCCGGCGCGGCGCCCGGAGGTCCGCCACCAGGTCGCTGGCCGTACGGCGGGCCACCCGGCCGACCACCGTAGTTGCCCTGCCCAGGCCGCGGCGGGCCACCCCGCTGGGGCGGACCACCCGGCCGGCCAGGCGCACCGCTCCGGTTGCCCTGGGGGCCGCCGGGACGGGGGCCGCCGGGGCGTTCCCCGGTTCGCTCCCGGTTCCCTGGGCCGCTCGTCGAGCTGAAGACCGGCCGCGGCCCGGTGGGAGCCCGGGGCACCCGCGGGGGAATGAACGGGGTTCGCCGAACCTGTCCCGGCCCGGGCGGCGTGGCGTCGCCGGCGGCCGCTGGCGGCATGGTCGCCCGGGGCGGCAGGGTCGTTCGGGGCGGAATCGGCCGGAGGATGGGCCGGGGCGCAGGCGGGGCCGCGGACGGGGCCTCAGCGGCCGCGGCGGGTTCCGGCTCCGCGGGGGCTTCCTCTTCGGCCGGCATGGGAGGAAGGTCCTTCGGGTCCTTGAAGATCGCTCGCGCCCGCTCCTCGATGGTCGGCATCGGGGTTCCGGCGATCGGTCCCTCGACCTTCTCGAAGAGGGGTTTCTCGATCTCGAACGCGGGCACCTCGTTGGCCAGCTTCTGAAGCTCGGCCTCCGCTGCCTCGGACTCGGCCACCTCGGCGGCGGTCCGGCGCCGTTTGGCCGGCCGGGCCTCCTCGACGACCGCCGCGGGAGGCGGCTCGACGACTTTCGTCGTTCGACGCTTGGCCTTCTTCGGTTCCGCTTCTGCGGCGGCGTGTTTGCGCTTTTCCCGCTCCCAGCGCAACCGCACGGCAGCGACCTGCGCGTCCTCGAGCGGAGACTGTGCCCCGCGTACGGTGACGTGCATTTCCTTGAGCAAGCCCAAGAGCTGTTCGGGGCCTACCCCGAACTCAGTCGCCAAATCCGAGACTCTAGTCTTTACCAATCACCCCTCCGTCGGACCCTTCTGCACGAGCAAGGCGAAGGGCACCCTCCGCCAAAGCCTGATCCCGAATGCCGGCCACCATCACCGGCGGTTTGCCCAATCGGGCCCCGAGTTCCTGGGCCACCGGGCCTCCGATACACGGAACTCCGCGGGCGGTGGCCAGGCGCACCGTTTTCTCGATGGCACGCTGACTGGCGTCGCTTGCCACGACGAGGCAGCGGCAGTCGTTGGCCTGAAGCGCCCGTCGAACCGCCTCGACTCCAATGATGACATGGCCCGCGCGGAGCCCGAGCCCCAACAGACCGATGATGCCGCTCATCAGGCTTTGGCCGTATCCTCACCCGCGTTGTCGGCCGTGAGGTCGGCCAGAAAGGCCAACAACTCTTCGGAGGACTCCGGGGTCATCCCGGCAATCTTCGTCAGATCCTCACGCTCGAGATCGAGAATGTCGTTCAACGTCTTGTACCCCGCGTTACCAAGGGCCCCGACCACTTCGGTGGACAAGCCCTTGAGCTCCGACAGCTGCACTTGGGTGACGACTTCCTCGTCGAGCGGGGCGGGCGCGAAGAGCGGCCCTTCGCCGCCCCGTTCCAGCCATTCTCGGCTCGAGTAGAGGTCGATCTTCCACCCGGTCAGCTCGGATGCGAGCCGAACGTTCTGCCCGTTCTTGCCGATCGCCAGCGACAACTGATCCTCGTCGACCACCGCCTGAATCGTCTTCGACTCGGGGTCGGAGAAGACCTTGGCCACTCGGGCCGGGGCCAGCGCGAGCCGGGCGAACCGTTCCGGATCGGGCGACCACGGCACGATGTCGATTCGTTCGCCCGACAGTTCGTTGACGACGGCCTGGACCCGTGACCCCTTGAGGCCGACGCAGGCGCCGACCGGATCGATCGCGTCGTCCTTGGAGATCACCGCCACCTTGGTCCGGCTGCCTACTTCGCGGGCGATGGCCCGGATCTCGACGACGTCCTGGGCGATCTCGGGGACTTCCAACCGGAACAGCGCGGCCACGAACATCGGGTCGGCTCGGGAGAGCACCAGTCGGGGGCCCTTGGGGGTCTCCTCGAGACGCTTGAGCACCGCCCGGATCGTGTCGCCCTGGTGGAAATGCTCGCGGTGGTTCTGCTCCCGGTACGGGATGATCGCCTCGGCCTCTTTGAACTTGGCCAGCATCAGCACCAGCTTGCCGCGTTCGATCTGCTGGACCTCGCCGGAGAGCAACTCGCCGACCTTGTCGCCGAACTCTTCTCGGATCTTGGTCCGTTCGCCCTCGCGCACCCGCTGGATGATCCGCTGCTTGGCGGCCTGTACCGCCAGCCGGCCGAACTCCGTGAAGGGGACCTCTTCCTCGAGAACATCACCGAGCTGGAAGTCGGGGTCCTCGTAGCGGGCCTCGTCGATCGCGACCTGGCAACTGGTGTCGTCGACCGCCTCGACCACGGTCCGCAGCCGGGAGACGCGAATGGTGCCCTGCATCTCGTCGACGGCCAACTCAAACTTGACGTTGGGGCCGAACTTGCGGACCAACGCGGCGTGGATACCGTCCTTGAGCAGGTCGAGCAGATCGGAGCGATCCAACTGCTTCGAGTTGGTCAGCTCGCGAAAGGCCGCCAGCATCTCGGGAGAACCCGCCATCGGAAGTCCCTCCTCACAAGTGACACCGAGGGTACCCCGCGGTGCCGAAGCGATCGACTTGATCGCCAACGTTGGTGGTTCGAATGGATTGAGGGAGCCTGCGAGTGACCACCCTTGAGGGGTCCGGCCAACCAGGTCCCCGGACAGCGGGGACGCTCCAACCTGCCGGCACCGAAAACAAAAATGTGGGGGAGCGCCCCACATCGCCGAGCAACCGCCCCACCCCGCTCCGAAGGCTACAATCTACCCCCATCGGGGCGGGGCGTCAAACCGGGCTAGTTCGTTCCGCTGCCGACAATTACGGCGATCGATTCGGTGGACGAGTTGCCCACCAGGTCGGTGGCCTCCACCCGGATGACGTGGGCGCCCTTCGTGGCGGAATTGGTATTCCAGACGGTCTGGTACGGCGCCCGCAAATCGGTCGTCAGGAGGGTGCCATCGATGAAGAATTTGACGACGTCGATCCCCCCGGAATCGAGGGCGTCGGCCTGGATGCTGACCAGGCCGCTCACCGTATCCGCATGGCGAGGGGAGGTAATCGCCAAGATCGGGGAGTCGGTGTCCGTCTGATTCGCCAGGTCCCCGAAACAGGCTGCCAGAGCCCCGCCCACGCCCAAGGTCGCCACCACGCGCCAGTTCGCCATCATTCCTCCGACTCCCAACGTTTGTTCCGGACGGGATACCCCAGGAAAGCTACCATGCGCCCGCCGGCGCCGCCCGATCCGCGATGGGAAAAATACCGCTCTTGCTGGTGGGCGGAACACTCCGAGGACACCGAGACCCGCCCGATCCCCTGCCGCCGGGCCTGTTCCGCCAACACCGATCGGAGGTCGAGGAACAGCGAGCCGAGCCCGGCCGGCGGTCGCCCGCAGGCCGTTCCCACTTCCTGGCTGACCGGATAGCAGGCCCCGCAGATCCCGACGCCGCAATGCACTGCCAGGTCGGCCGGCCGGCTTCCGGCCTGCTCGCCGAGGGTCCGGATCCCCTGCCGAAGGATCTCCCCGGCGGTCCCCCGCCACCCCGCGTGGAGCAGGGCGATCGCCCGCCTGGTCGGATCGACCAGATACACCGGAATACAGTCCGCCGCCGACACCGCGAGCAGGATACCCGGCGTCTGGGTGGCATGCCCGTCGGTGTCTCGGAAGATCCCCAGGCCGGTGGCCTCCCGGTGCCAGCGGACCGCGGTGCCGTGCACCTGCCGGCCGACCACCACCCCCCCGAAGCCGTCGAAGGCGCGTTCGAGAAGGTGCCACCGCTCCAGTACCCTCCCGATCGGCTCGTCGCCACCGAGTCCGAGGTCGAAGGGCTCTCCCTCGCCCCGGGTGGTGATCCCGGCGACGAGACCGAATTCCTGCAGCCAACCCGGCACCATCACGGCCGGCACCGTCCCCGCGACGAGGGGCACCTCGTCGCGGACCGCGGCCTCAGTCATCGACCCGCTCGACGGCCGCGCCCAGTTCCCGGAGCCGGTGGTCGATCCGTTCGTAGCCCCGCTCGATCTGCCCGATGTTGTAAATCGTGCTCTTGCCCTCGGCCGCCAGGGCCGCGAGGAGCATCGCCATTCCGGCCCGAATGTCCGGTGACTCCACCGTCCCGCCCCGAAGCGGCGACGGACCGGCGATGACGGCACGATGGGGGTCGCAGAGGACGATCCGGGCCCCCATCGAAATCAGCTTGTCGACGAAATACAGCCTGGACTCGAACATCTTCTCGAACACGAGCAGCATCCCGTGGCACTGGGTCGCCGCGACGATCGCGATCGACATCACGTCGGCCGGAAACGCCGGCCAGGGGCCGTCTTCCAGCTTGGGGATGTGACCGCCCAGGTCAGGCCGAATCCGTCGCTCCTGGTCGCGGTCGACGATCAGCCGGGTGCCGTCGAGGCGAGGGCGAATGCCGAGCCGGTCGAATCCGATCAGGGTGGCCCGGAGATCCTCGGCCCGAACGCCCTCGATGGTCATCTGGCCGTTGGTGACCGCCGCGAGACCGATGAAGCTGCCGATCTCGATGTGGTCGGGGCCGATCTCGTACTGACACCCCGCGAGCGGCTTCCCGCCCCGAATGGTGTAGGTGTTCGAGCCGATCCCCTCGATGTCGGCGCCCATCGCCACCAGCATCCGGGCGAGATCCTGGACATGGGGTTCGGCCGCGGCGTTGCGGAGGATCGTCGTGCCACTCGCCCTCACCGCCGCCATCAGGGCGTTCTCGGTGCCGGTGACGCTTGGCTCATCGAGAAAGATGTCGGCGCCGATGAGGCGTTTCGCGTCGATCTCGTATCGGTCCCCCGCCATCACCGTGGCGCCGAGGGCTTCCAGGGCGAGGAAATGGGTGTCGACTCGGCGCCGCCCGATCACGTCGCCGCCAGGCGGGGGCAGCATCACTTCTCCGAAGCGGGCCAACAGCGGCGCCGCCAGCAGGATCGAGGCTCTGATCTTGGCGCATAACGCTGGATCGAGCGGTTTCGAGATCACCGAGCGGGTGTCGACCGTGACCGTGTTCGGCGCGGTCCACTCCACCGACGCACCCAGGTCGCACAGCAGGGCGATCATCATCTCCACGTCGCGAATCCGCGGCACGTTGGTGAGGACGACGGGGCCGTCGGCGACGAGGGTCGCCGCCAGGATGGGAAGGGCGGCGTTCTTGTTACCGGCCGGTCGGACGGTGCCGTTGAGCGGCCGGCCCCCATGGACGAGAAAGCGCGCTGGCATGGCCGCAAACCTCGCCGCGAACCGCCCGGCACGTCAAGCCGAAGTCGTTATCTTTCTTGGTGATGACCGGAATACCAGGGTGGGTCGGTCCCACCATCGCGATCTCGCTCGCCATCATTGCCTTGGCCGTCCTGGGCACGGCGGTGGGGGCATACCTGATCGCACGACGGGCGGTCGATCAGAGCCGCGCCCTGGCAAAGGAGTTCGCCGAGTTGCGGCAGGAGATCCGCCCGACCGTCGAGGCGGTCAATCGACTCGCCACCACCGGGTCTGACGTCGGTGGCCGGGTTCGCGACGAGGCGTTGGCCCTCGTCGACACCAGCCGGCGCCTTCGCCGGAGCCTGCTCCACGGTGCCCGCCGGGTCCGGGGCCGACTCGAGGATCTCGATGCGCTCTATGAAGTAGTCCACGGGGAGGTCGAGGAGACCGCCCTCGACGTCGCGGCGACCCTCCGATCGGTGCGGACGGGGGCATCGGCGTTGAGCCGGATCAAGCGGCTGATCACCCGAGCCCGCCGATGAGCTGGACCCGGCTGCTGCTGGTCGGTTGCGCGGTGGCGGTGCTGGCGGTGATCCTGACCCCGACCGAACTCCACGCCTGGACCCACGGCACCCACATCTACTTGAGCGAGACGATCCTCGCCAACGCCCGACTGCTGCCCACCAGCGTCGCCGAGTTGATTCACGCGTTCCCCTACGATTTCCTCTACGGATCCATCGCCCCTGACACCTCGATCGCCAAGAAGTATGTCCCCCGGGGGCGCCACTCGCATTTCTGGAACGTCGGGCAGGAGACCTTCGATTTCGCCTCGACCGACGCCCTCCGGGCCTTCGGGCTCGGCTATCTGACCCACCTGGCCGCCGACACCATCGCCCACAACTTCTTCGTGCCCCGCCAGTTGCTGCTGACGAGCAGCACCCAGACGATGGGCCATTCCTACTGGGAACTGCGGGTCGAGACCCACCTCACCGACCGCTATGCCCGGCGGGCTCGCGATCTGATCCGGCTCGACCACTCGGTCGCCGACGAGCATCTCGAGCGGATCATCTCCCCGACCCTGTTCAGTGTCCGAACCAATCGGCGTATCTTTCGAGGCTTGGTTCGGCTCTCCGACACCAAGAGTTGGCAGGGGGCGATGCGGGCGGCCCGAGAGCGGAGTCGGTGGCTGTTGACCGACGAGGATGTCGAACGCCATCTCGCGCTGTCGTACGAGTATGTGATGGAGACGCTGGCGGAGGTTGCCAACAAGGTGGGCCGGGCCCGCGAGCTCGACCCCTCCGGCGATGCCCCGCTCCGCCGGGCCAAGCGGTGGCGCCGAGAGGCGTTATGGAAGGGCGGCTTGTGGGTGCCTGAGCGGATGCTCGACGTGGCGGAACAACGCTTCGGGCTTCCCCGCGCGGATCTCGGGTTTTGGCGGTCCTCGACCGCGGAACGACCCTGGCTCGCCGCCAGTAGCGACACGACCGGAACACCAACCGTCATTCAAGGAGCGAGCTAGATGGGTAAGGGCGATCGTCGGACGCGGAAAGGCAAGATTTTTCGAGGCACCACCGGAAAGAAACGACCCCAAGGCAAGAAGAAGACCTCGACCGCGAAGAAGTAGCTACCAGGGGCCCCGGTCAACCGGGGCCCCTCGGCTATCCGGCAATCACACCCATCGCCGCGACCAGTCGGTCGACTTCGGAGTCGGTCGTGTAGCAGGCGCACCCGGCCCGGACCAACCCCTCATGGCCCAAGCCGAGTCGTTCGATGACCGTGGCGGCGTAGAAGTTACCATGGCTCGCGAAGAGGCCGTGTCCGGCCAGCGCTTCCGCCACCCGGCTCGACGCCATCCCTTCGACCACGAACCCGACCGTCGGCGTTCGGGGCGCGTCGGGTGGCGGGCCGAACAGCCGGACCCGCGGAATCGCCGCCAGCCCACCCCACAGGCGTCCGAGTAAGGCCCGCCCCCGTTCGTGCAGCACGTCGTAGCTCGCGACCAACGCGGCCCGCCGGTCCGGGCCTGGAGCGATCGAGGCCAGAAAATCGATCGCCGCCCGGGTGCCCACGATGGCTTCGTGATTCTGGGTCCCCGACTCGATCCGTTCCGGGATACCGTTCGGGGCGGGCCGGACTTTGGGCACCGGGACCGTCTGGAGGAGAGGCGCCCGGCCGAACAGGATCCCGAGATGCGGCCCGTAGAATTTGTAGGCCGAGCAGGCCAGGTAGTCGCACCCGATGGCCCGCACGTCCGGGAGGAGGTGGGGCGCCGAGTGGACCGCGTCGACGAACGAGGTGACTCCGCGCTCGGCGGCCGTTCGGCAGACCGTCCCGACGTCGGTGATGCTTCCAAGCGCGTTGGAGGCCCACCCGATCGCCACCAACCGAGTCCGGTCGTCGATCGCCTCGATCACCCGCTCGACATCCAAAGTGCCGCTCTCGAGCCGAAACGGGATCCGCCGGAGCTCGAGCCGGTGCTCCTGCGCGATGGCCTCCCACGGGCCGACGTTGCCATGGTGATCGAGCTCGGTGACGATCACCACATCCCCGCTCCGCCACTCCCGCGCCAGTCCCCGAGAGAGATGGAAGGTGAGGCTCGTCATGTTCTGGCCGAAGGCCACTTCGGCGGGCAGGCAGTGGAGGAAATCGGCGACCGCCTCGCGGGCCGCGGTCAGCAGCGCGTCGGTCTCCTGGCTGGTCGGGTAATGCCAATGGGTGTTGGCGTTATGATACCGCAAATAGTCGCCGAGAGCGTCGATCACTTGGGTGGGCACTTGGGTGCCGCCGGGCCCGTCGAAATAGCCGACCGGTTGACCGTGATGCACCCGCTGGAGCGCCGGAAAATCGGCCCGAATGGCGTCCGGGCTGCGGACCGGTGTGGCGACGGTGGAGGTCATCTGGACGAGAGCCTTTCGTTGATGAGCGTCGGGATGACCTTGGGGTCGGCCGACCCGCGACTCTTCTTCATCACCTGCCCGACCAGGAAGCCAAGCAGCTTGGCCTCCCCGCCCCGGTACCGGCCGACCTCGTCCGGATGCGCCCGGAGCACCTCATCGACCCATTCGGTAAGGGCGGAATGATCCCGAACCTGGACCAGACCGAGTGTGGCCGCGATGGCGGCGGGATCGCGCCGGTCCGGCCCCATCGCGGCGAACACCGTTCGAGCGGCGGCGAGGCTGACCGTCCCCGCCGATACCAAGCCGATCAGTGCCGCGAGCTCTCCCGACTCGACCTCGAGGACTCCCGCACCGCGAAACCGGGCCAGCACCTCGCCGTGAACCCAATTCGCCGCCGCCTTGGGTGGCGCGCCGGCCCCCACCACGGCTTCGAAATAGTCCGCGAGGGGTCGCTCGGCGGTCAAGACCCCGGCATCGTAGTCGGACAGACCAAACCCCGACTGAAAACGGGCCTTTCGGGCGGCGGGAAGCTCCGGGAGCGAAGCCGCCTCGGCGGTAATCCAGTTCCGGTCGAGCCGCACCGGGGGGAGGTCCGGGTCGGGAAAGTAGCGGTAGTCGTGGCTCGCTTCCTTGCTCCGCATCGGCCGGACCTGACCGGAGCCGGCGTCGAACAGCAGGGTGACCTGGTGGACCGCCTGCCCCGCCTCGAGGAGCGCCCGCTGGCGAACGACTTCCGCGGAGATGGCGCGCTCGACGTTGGCGAAGCTATTGAGGTTCTTGATCTCGGTTTTGGTGCCGAACGGGGTCGAGCCGGCCGGTCGGAGGGAGACGTTGGCGTCGACCCGGAGGGTACCCTGCTCCATGTTGCACTCGCTCACCTCGGCGTAGATGAGCAGCTGCTTGAGGGCGTTGAGATAGGCCCGCGCCTCGGCCGCCGAGCGAAGGTCCGGCTCGCTGACGATTTCGGCGAGCGGCACCCCGGCGCGGTTCAGGTCGATCGCGGTCTGGTCCGGGAATCGATCGTGAATCAGCTTGCCGGCGTCCTCCTCGAGGTGGAGGCGGGTGATGCCGATGTCCACCGCGCCGCGCTCGGGCGACAGGCAGCCGACCCGCCCGCCGGTCGCGAGCGGCCGATCGAACTGGGAGATCTGATACCCTTTGGGGAGATCGGGGTAGAAGTAGTTCTTCCGGGCAAACACCGATCGCTCGTGGACCTGGCATCCGAGCGCGAGGGCCGCGCGAGTGCCGAGGCGGATCGCCTCCCCGTTCGGCACCGGCAGGGCTCCGGGCAGTCCGAGGCAGACCGGGCAGACATTGCCATTGGGCGCGTCGCCGAAGGTGGTGGCGCAGCCACAGAACAGCTTCGACCGGGTGGCCAACTGGACATGGACCTCGAGGCCGATCACCGTTTCCCACATCGTCAGCGCACCTCCGCCGTCGCGTCGAGGTGCGGTTCGAGGGCGGCGGCGGTCGCGAGCAGGCGGGCATCGGCGCCGTCGGCCCCGATCAGCTGCGCGCCTAACGGCAACCCCTCGCTCCGCCCGATCGGCAGACTCAGGGCCGGAAGCCCCGCCAAGCTCACCGCGCAAACGAACGTGTCGGCGAGATACATGGCCACCGGATCGGCGGTCTTCTCGCCGATCCTGAAGGCCGGGGTCGGGGTGGTCGGGGTGAGGAGGAAATCGGCGCCGCCCGCGAAGGCCGCTCGGAAGTCGCCGGCGATCCGAGCCCGGGCCGCCTGGGCCCGCCCATAGTACGCGTCGTAGTATCCGGCGCTGAGCACGTAGGTGCCGACCACGATCCGGCGGCGGACCTCGGGGCCGAACCCTTGGCCGCGGGTGGCTCGATAGAGGTCGTCGAGCCCTGCGGCCCTGCCGCCCCGGCGGACCCCGTACCGAACGCCATCGAACCGGGCCAGGTTCGCGGCCGCCTCCGCCGGGGCGACCACATAGTACGTGGGCACCGCATAGCGCGAATGGGGCAGCGACACCTCGCGAACCTTCCCACCGAGCGACCGGACTCTCTCGATGGTCCGCTCGAGCCCGGCCCGAACGCCGGGATGGAGGTCGCTGGGGAAGTACTCCTTGGGCAACCCAAACGTGAGCCCACGGAGATCAGGCGGGGCGGCGCCGATCGCCAGGGCCGGCTCCGCCCGACTGGTCGCATCCCGGGGGTCGTGACCGGAGATCACCGAGAGCACGCGGGCCGCGATCGAGACGTTGGCTCCGAACACCGATACGCAGTCCAGCGACGACCCGAACGCGACCAGCCCGTAGCGGCTGACCCGCCCGTACGACGGCTTCATGCCGACAATCCCGCAGAACGCCGCCGGCTGCCGAACGGACCCGCCGGTCTCCGACCCAAGGGCCGCCGGCACGACGCCCGCGGCGACCAGCGCGGCCGATCCCCCCGAGCTTCCGCCCGGGACTCGGCTCTCGTCAACCGGGTTGCGCACCGGGCCGAACGCCGAGTGCTCGGACGAGGAGCCCATCGCGAACTCATCCATGTTGGTCTTCGCGGCCAGGAGCGCACCGGCGTCGCGCAATCGGGTCACCGCGGTGGCCTCGAACGGCGATCGGTAGCCTTCGAGAATTCGCGAGGCGCAGGTGGTCGGAAAATCTCGCGTGGCGAGATTGTCCTTCAGCGCGATCGGGACACCGGCGAGCGGGCCGGTCGTTCCCTCGAGCCGAGAAGCCTCGGCGAGGAGGGCGGTCTCGGACCAGGAGAGGACGGCGTTGAGGTGGTTGGTGGCTCGGAGGCGCTCCGCCGTCGACTCCGCGACGGCCCGAATGGTCATGGTCACGGTTCCATCGCGCCCAGCTTCGGGACCACGAAGAATCCGTCGCGGAAGTCCGGCGCGAACTCGGCCGGGCCGGGTGACAGCTCACGACGCTCCACGACATCGGCTCGGAGGGTGACGCCTGGGAGGTCGTTCTCCAGCGGGGTCTCACCGTCCGCGAGCTGGTCGAGCTGTTCCACGAAGGACAGGATCGCCGTCACGTCGCGAGTCAACGCCGGGAGCTCGGCGTCGGTCACCTCGATCGCCGCCAGTTGGGCGATGGCCCGGATCCGCTCGGGGTCCGCGCTCACGCGCTCTCCCATTCGCGCTCGAGGCCGGCGTAGGCCACCAGGAGCTGCTTCAGCCCGAACTCCCGATCGTCGAACAGGACGCTCACTTTGAGGTCCTTCCCGGTACCGCTCAACCCTTGGATGGCGCCGCTCCCGAACCGTCGATGGCGAACCCGCTCGCCCTTCACGTACCGCGGGGCGTCCTGAGAAAGCTCCTCAGCGGGCGGCGCCTCGGACCGCGCGGTCGTGGCCGCTGGCCGGAACGTGTCCCGGCGCTGCCAGCCACCGCCGGACCCCGCCCGAGCGCCGCCGTAGCGAGCACCACCACCCCAGCTAGGGGCGAACAGCGAGGAGGTCGTCTGCTCCTCGACCAGGCCCGGTGGAACGCTCTCGAGGAATCTCGACTTCATGCTGGGAAGGATTTCGCCGCCGCGCCGCCGGGACCGCGCCCAGGACAGGTAGAGTTTGTCCTTGGCCCGAGTGATCGCCACGTAGAACAACCGGCGCTCCTCCTCGAGGCCCTCGATCGTTTCGGTGGACCGGGACAGCGGGAAGAGCCCATCCTCGAGGCCCGCCACCGCGACGACGGGCCACTCCAATCCCTTCGCGGTGTGCATGGTCATCAGGGTGACCCCCTGCTCAGCCCCCTCCGAGGTATCGACGGCCGACAGTAACGCGGCTTCGGCGAGGAATCGCTCGAGCGGAGTGCTCTCGACCTCCTCGGTGACGACCTCCGACCATCCGGCGGCCGCCGCCACCAACTCCCGGACGTTGTCCCAGCGATCCTTCCCCTCGGGGCCTTCGTCGAAGAGGGCCCGCTCGTAGTTGATCGCGTCGATCACCGCGGTGAGCGCCTCCGCCGGCTGGGCGGCCCCGACTCGGGCCCGAAGATCGGCGATCAGCTCACCGAATCGGCGAAACCCCTCGCGGACGTTGGGGCGCAGGCCACTGACCCGGTCGGCGACGGCCGACGTTTCGAGCAGCGGTTTTTGCCAGTTCGCGGCGGTTTGTCGGAGCAGGTCCAAGCTGGTGTCGCCGATCCCTCGCTTGGGCGCGTTGACGCAACGGAGGAACGCCTCGTCGTCGGCCGGGTTGACGATCAGCCGCAAGTAGGCCAACAGATCCTTGACTTCCCGGCGATCGTAGAAGCTGACCGATCCAACGATGCGATAGGGCACGCCGGCCCGGCGGAACGCCTCTTCGATCGCCCGCGACTGGGCGTTGGTGCGATAGAGCACGGCCATCTGACTGGTGGTCCAGTCGCCGGCGGCGCGGCGGGCGGTGAACTCCTTGGCGAGCCACTCCGCTTCGTCACGCCCGTCCGCCGCGGCGAGCAGCGTGACCGTCGCCCCACCCTTGCGCCGGGTTCGGAGAGTTTTCCCGATCCGCCCGGTGTTCGAGGCGATCACCGCGTTGGCGGTGTCGAGCACGACCTGGGTGCTTCGGTAGTTCTCTTCCAGACGGACCAGTCGGCAGGCTCCGAAGTCTTTCTGGAAGTCCGCCATGTTACGCACTTCCGCGCCGCGCCAGCCATAGATCGACTGATCGTCGTCGCCCACGACGAAGACGTTGCCGTGGTTGCCCAGCATCCGAATCAACTCGTACTGGGCCCGATTGGTGTCCTGGAACTCATCGACCAGGATGAACGAAAAGCGGGACTGGTACCGGGCCAGGCAGTCGGGATGTTCGCGGAAGAGAGTGAGCGGGTGGAGCATCAGGTCGTCGAAATCCATCGCGTTCTGCTGCTTGAGCGCGGTGGTCATGGCCCGGAAGACGTCCGCCGCGACGGTGGACAGCGGATCGGAGGCGGCCGCCGCCATCTGGTCCGGCGACTGCATTCGGTTCTTCGCCCCCGAGATGAGATGCTGGACCGCTTTGGGCGGATAGATCTTGGTCGAGTAGTTCCGGGCGTCGAGGAGCTTCTTGATCAGCGAGAGACGATCGTCCTCGTCATAGATCGTGAACTGGCGCGAGAACCCGATCCGCTCCGCCTCCCGCCGAAGAAGCCGCGCCGACAGGCTGTGGAAGGTGCCGATCCACAGCCCGGCTGGATCTCGATCGAGCAAGGAGCCGATCCGCTGGCGCATCTCCCCGGCGGCACGATTGGTGAAGGTGACCGAGAAGATTCGTTGCGGGGCGACTCCGTGACGCTCGATCAGGAGCGCGATCCGAGTGGTGAGCACCCGGGTCTTCCCCGACCCTGCCCCGGCCAGCACCAGCATCGGGCCGGCCACGTGCTCGGCCGCCTCGCGCTGCTCGGGATTGAGCGAGAGGGTCAGGTCGGTGTCTGGCATCGCCGATCTACGGGGTAAGTCGGTCGAGCCCGAGGTAGGGCCGCAGTGCCTCGGGGACCCGCACGGTGCCGTCGGCCTCCTGATAGTTCTCCAGGATGGCGATGATGGTCCGGGGAAACGCCAGCGCCGACGCGTTGAGGGTGTGGAGGAACTCCGGTTTCGCTCCGGCCGCGGGCCGAAACCGCAGGTTGGCCCGGCGAGACTGGAAGTCGGTAAAGGTGCTGGAGCTCGAGACCTCGAGCCACGCGTTGGTTCCCGGGGCCCAAACTTCGAGGTCGAAGGTACGGGCCGAGGCGAACCCGGTGTCTCCGGCGGCGAGCTCGAGGACCCGATAGTGCAGACCAAGGCGCTGGAGCAGCGCCTCCGCGTGGCCCGTCATCCTGGCGTGCTCGGCGTCGCTGTCGGCCGGAGGGCACAGACGGACCAGCTCCACCTTGTCGAACTGATGAACCCGAATCAGGCCGCGGGTATCCTTGCCGTGGGAGAAGGCTTCCCGCCGAAAGCACGGGGTATAGGCGACCATGCCGTAGGGCAAGATCGCCGGGTCGAGGATTTCGTCGCGATAGATGTTGGTGACCGGCACTTCCGCCGTCGGGATCAGGAAGAGGTCGTCCTCGGTCCGGTACATGTCCTCTTCGAACCTCGGCAACTGCCCGGTACCCGTCAGGGTCGCCCGGGAGACGAGGTACGGCGGGATGACTTCGTGATACCCATGCTCGCGGGTGTGGATGTCGAGCATGAAGTTGGCCAGGGCCCGGACCAGTCGGGCGCCGTTGCCCCGAAACAGCGGGAACCCGGAGCCGGAGATCTTGGCGCCGCGAGGCAGGTCGAAGAGGCCAAGCGACTCGCCAAGATCCCAATGCGCCTTGACCGGGAAATCGAACTGGCGCGGTCCGGCGACGGTCTTGACGACGCGATTGGCGCTCGCGTCGCCGTCGGGAACGGCCGGATGCGGAAGGTTCGGAATGGTGAGGGCGGCCTGCTCGAGCAGGGCTTCGAGTTCTTTGGCCTGGGCATCGAGCAGCTTGCCCCGCTCTCCGGACTCCTTGAGCGCGGCGAGGAGGTCGTCGGCCGGCTCCTTGGCGCGTTTGCGCCGGGCGACTTCCTCGCTCTTGGCGTTCCGCTCCGCTTTGAGCGTCTCGGCCAGCGTCAAGGCGGCGCGCCAGCGGCGGTCGAGGTCAACCAACTGGTCGAGAGGTTCGGTGGCCTTCGGGTCGAGACGACGGGCCAGCGCGCGGCGAAAGGCGTCCGGGTCCTGGCGGAAGAGCTTGAGGTCGATCACCGCTCGGGTATGCCGGGCAATAGCCCGCGGTAACCGCAGTTTGTGTTGGCGAGAGCGCGGAACTTCACCGAACGTTTGACATCGTCGAACGAAATGATCTCGATCTTGGCATAGTAGGGAATGCCGAGGAAGCAGTTGTTGGGCAGGGCCGATCGGGCGAAGAGGACCAACCCCGGAGTGAGATTGATCGGCTTGTCGACGGTGTAGCCGATCTGCTGTCCCTCGGTGATCTCGTCGAACCGTTGGGTCGATGTTTGGAGGCCGGGGCGCCCGGCGGTCGTTTGGGACGGGCTGGCCGGCGCCACGGCCCCGAACACCGCGAACTGAGGTCCATCGACCGCGTCGATCCGGTAGAGGAAGTCGAACGGCGGCGCATTGGGGATGAGGGCTGGATCGAGACCGATCCGAATGGTGCCTCGGCGGGTTTCGTCGTCCTTCGCCACGATCGCATACCCGCTGGGCAGGTGCAGCGCGGTCCCGTTGGCGGCATACAACTCCAGCGTGTCGATCCGATTTTCGCGGGTCGCCGGGAGGATCGCAAAGGGGTCGTCACAGCCCGTGAGAGCAAGGCCAACGAGGCCCAACAACAGCAGAGAACGTGGCATACGCTCGGGAAGGTTAAGGGTCGCTCGGACGAGGGTCAACCCGCGATCATTCCTTGACTTCGGAGTCCTGACGGGACTAGTGTGCTCGCACCCTTCGCCGTCGACGCCACCATGTCACTTCGGGACTCCATCGACCGCTGGACCTCGCGGGACTCCATCCGGGGTGCCGCGGTCGTCAGTGAGGACGGGCTCGTCATTCATGATGCCCTGACCCCCGGAACCGACACCGAGGCGGTGGCCGCCCTGGCGGTGAGCCTGGTCCGCACCGGCCAGCAACTCGGTCAGGCGGCGGGCGCGGGTCGGTTGGGCGCGGTGGTTCTCGAGCTGGATCACAGTCCCGCCATTCTCACGACACTCGACGGGGGACACACCCTGGTGGTGCTCGCCCAGCCGAACCACGACCTGGGCCGGCTCTTGTTCGACATCCGCCAGGGCAGATCGGCCCTGAGCGAGGCGGTCTAGCCGATGCGCTGGGCGGTCATCCTCGCCGGGGGTTCCGGGACCCGGTTCTGGCCCCTGTCGACACCGGCTCGACCCAAGCAACTGCTCCCGTTGTGCGGTCCCGGGTCCACCGCGGAGGCGGCGGTCGAGCGGCTGTCCGGCCTGATCGAACGTGATCGCATCCTCCTGGTGACCGGCCGACAGTTGGCGGCACCGCTCCAGGCCCGGCTCGGCCTGCCCCCGGCCAACGTGCTGATCGAACCAGCCCCCAAATCCACCGGTCCCGCACTCGCCTGGGCGACCCACGAAGCCGTCCGGCGTGATCCCGATGCCACCGTGCTGTCGCTCCATGCCGACTGGCACATCCCCGACGTGCCCGCCTTCGTCCGCGTGGCGCGAGAGGCGCTGGACGCCGCGGAGGAGGGGCGGCTCCTGGTGACGGTCGGTGTGGTGCCGACTCGTCCCGAAGCCGGTTACGGGTACCTCGTCCCCGGCGACGCGGTGGGCCGAGCTCGCCGGGTCGATCGCTTCAAAGAGAAGCCGAGTCCAGCGGCCGCGGCGACCCTGATCGCCGCGGGCGCCCTGTGGAACTCCGGGCTGTTCGCCTGGCGGGGACGGTCCCTGCTGGCGGAGATCGCCGCCCACACGCCCGAGATCAGCGGAGCCCTGCCCCACCTCGATCGAGGGGCCATCGACGGATTCTTCGATGCCTGTCGCGAGATCTCGATCGACGTCGGGGTGCTCGAACGAAGTGCCCAGGTCGGGGTGGTTCGAGGCGACTTCACCTGGGATGACATCGGGAATTGGGAGGCCCTGGCCCGGGTGCGTCCGAGCGACGACCGGGGAAACGTGCTGGTCGGGCCGGTCACGGCCTTCAGGGCCACCGGGTGCATTGCCTGGAGTGAACGGACCCCGGTGGTGCTCGCTGGAGTGTCGAACCTGGTCGTGGTCGAAGCCAACGGGCGGATTTTGGTGCTCGACCGGTCCCTTGCCGCGGACGTGAAAACCGTCCTCGACGCCCTGCCTCGCGACGTCCGGGAGATCTGACCTCATGACAAGGTTGATCCTGCTCGATCCGCCGAACCCGGGCCCGGAATGGGCTCCCTTTGCCGGCGTTCGCCCGATCGCCGAGCTGCGGGCCGGGGCGTTTCTGATCTGGGAACGATGGAACCGCCTGCTGGCGGCGACCTCGGTCGGGGTGATTTCGCCGGCCACGCCGGCCTTTGCCGACGTCGATTCGATCGAGCTGGTCGATCCGGGTACGGTGGTGGGCCCCGCCATCGTGGCGCTGTCCACGTTCGCGCCGTTAGGCGATGACCTCCGGCTCCTCCCGGGCACTCGGGCGCTGGTCGCCGAGGGGAGCGTGGTGGCGTGGGTCCTCGAGGACGGTGAGCGGTGGAGCGGCCCACGCCCGCTCGCCGAGGGCGTCGAGGTCAAGGGACTCCGCCTCGCGGCCGCCACCGACCTGATCACCGCCTGCGAGCGACTTCTCGAGGCCGATTGCATCGCGCTGGCCAAGGACGGGCAGCCGTCCGTGCCCCCGGGGTCCGTCGTCATCGGCGACCCGGCGGCGCTGGTCGTCAGGACCGCCTCGGTCGAGCCTCACGTGGTCTTCGACCTGCGCAAAGGGCCGATCGTGCTCGAGCCCGACGCGGTGGTGCGGGCCGGCACCCGGCTGGAGGGACCGCTCTACGTCGGGTCCCACACGTGGTTGTTAGGCGGCGCGATCCGCCATTCGGCGATCGGCCCCCATTGCCGGATCCACGGCGAGATCTCGACCAGCGTCTTTTTCGGCTATGCCAACAAGAGCCATGACGGCTTCGTCGGGCATAGCGCCGTCGGCCAGTGGGTCAACCTGGGCGCCGGCACCATCACCTCGAATCTCAAGAACACCTACGGCGAGGTCCGCCTCGAGCTCCCGACCGGGCGGCTCCCGACCGGCCGGACCAACCTCGGGACCCTGTTCGGGGATCACGCCAAGACCGGGATCGGGACCTTGCTGTCGACCGGCACCGTGATCGGGGTCGGGGCCAACGTGGTCCAGCGCGAGGCTCCCCGGTTCGTTCGCCCGTTCGCCTGGGGGGGCGCTGACCGGCAGACCCAGGACGGGTTCGTCACCGTGGCCGGGCGGGTCATGCCGCGCCGCGGGGTCGTCATCACCGACCAGCTGCTCGCGTCGCTCCGGGCCATCCACGGGCGGCACGCCCGGTGATTCGACTGGTGGCGTTAGGGTCGGGGTCGGCCGGGAACGCCTTCGCGATCGAGGGCCCCAACGGCGTGGCCCTGGTCGACGCCGGCTTCAGCGCCAAGGAGCTTCTCCGCCGGGCCGCCCTGGTCGAACTGGACCTGGAACGGCTCCGGGTCATCGTCCTCACCCACGAGCACGGCGATCATACCAGCGGCGCTCGCCGGGTGGCCGATCGGTTCGGCGCCCCGATTGCCGCCACCGAAGGCACCCTCCGGGCGGTCGGAGTCTGGGGCGAGCCCGGTCATGCCGTGCTCCGCTCGGCGTCGATCGTCGAATGCGGCGATTTCGCGGTGGCCAGCTGTCGGACCCTCCACGACGCGGTCGAGCCCGCGGCCGTGGTGGTCGAGGTCGCCGACGCGCGGATTGGCTTCGCCTACGATTTCGGCCGCCCGACCGTGGGCCTCCGGCACCTGCTCCGCGATTGCGACGCCTTGGTGCTCGAATCCAACTACGACGACGTCTTGCTCCGCACCAGTCTCTACCCGCCGTCGGTTCAGCATCGGATCGCGGGTTCCGGCGGGCACCTGTCGAACCGGGCCGCCGGCGAGCTGGCCGCCGAGCTCTGGCACCCCGGCCTTGGCCTGGTGCTCCTCGCCCACCTGAGCCAGCAGTGCAACACGCCCGAGGTGGCCTTGGCCCAGGTCGACGAAGTCCTCAAGACCAAATCGTTCGCCGGGCGGCTGGCGGTGGCGGCGCAGCACCAACCCACCGGGCCATTCCCGATCGCTCCAAGCTACGCCAAGTATCGCACCACCCCCCAAGTCGAGCTCGAGCTGTCCTCACGCACACCAGGAGTGGCGCCATGAGTATCGCCGAATCGGTTCTTCCCGAGCTGGATCACGAGATGGCCACGACCCGCCGGTTGCTCGAGCGGATCCCCGAAACGGAAATGGCCTGGAAGCCGCACCCGAAGTCCTTCTCGCTCGGCGACCTCGCGGCCCATATCGCCAACCTGTCGGTCTGGGGCGTGATGACGATGCAGCAGACCGAGTTCGACGTGAATCCGCCAGCTGGCCCGACCTGGACGCCACCCAGTTATGGAAGCAAGGCCGCCAACCTCGCCACCTTCGACGAGAACGCGAAGACGTTCCGAGCCGCCCTCGCGGGAGCGAGCGACGCCGATTACCTCGTGGGCTGGAGCCTCAAGAATGGCGGCCAGGTCACCTTTACCATGCCCAGGGTGGTGGTCATTCGCTCGTTCGTGCTGAACCACCTGATCCATCACCGGGGTCAGCTGAGCGTCTACCTCCGTCTCAAGGACGTCCCGATTCCGTCGATCTACGGACCGTCGGCCGACGAAGGAGCGATGTGACCGAGCCCGGCGCCACTCACCTCGCCCGATGGCGGGGCGATACGCCGGGCACCACCCACCGGATCCATCTCAATAACGCCGGGGCGGGCCTGATGCCCGCCCCGGTGCTCGCCGCCGTAACCGACCACCTGAGGGTCGAGGCGGACATCGGCGGCTATGAGGCGGCGGATCAGGCCGCGGCCGAGATCGAGCAGACCTACCAGCAGATCGGTGCCCTGATCGGGGCCCAGCGCCGCAATGTCGCCATCGTGGAGAACGCCACGGTCGCCGTGGCCCAGGCGCTGTCCGCCTTCGACTGGCGCCCCGGCGACGTCGTGGTGACCTCGAACGCCGACTATGTCTCAAACCAGTTGATGCTGCTGAGCCTTCAAGCCCGGTGCGGCATCGAGGTTCGCCGGGCCGGCGACCTTCCCGCGGGCGGGGTCGACCCCGAGCAGATCGCCTCGTTGCTCGCCGAGCCTCGCGTCAAGCTGGTGGTGCTGTCCTGGATTCCGACCAACTCCGGCCTGATCCAGGACGTGGCCGCCGTGGGTCGCGCCTGTCGGGACCGCGGCGTTGCCTACCTCGTCGACGCCTGCCAGGCCGTCGGACAGCTCCCGGTCGACGTGGCCGAGATCCACGCCGATTTCCTCGCCGCGACCGCCCGGAAGTTCCTCCGCGGGCCACGGGGGATCGGGTTTCTGTTCGCCTCGGATCGGGCCCTCGACGCGGGCTGGTACCCGCTCTTCATCGATTTACGCGGCGGCACCTGGCTCGACCCGGACAAGTTCGCTCCGGCCGCCGACGCCCGCCGCTTCGAGAACTGGGAGTTCTCGGTGGCCTCGGTGCTCGGGCTCGGCGCCGCGGCGCGTTACGCGCTCGCCGCCCATGCCGACGGTGCTCTCCTTCGAACGCAGTGGCTCGCCGAACAGTTGGTCGCGCGGCTTGGCGCCGTTCCCGGGGTGCGCCGGCTGGACCGCGGGCGGCACCGGTCCGCCATCGTGACCCTCGACTTGGGCCGCGATCCGACCCCGGTGATGCACGCCTTGCGGGGGGCCGATATCAATACCAGTTGTTTCGGGCGGAGCGCTGCCGTCATCGACATGGACGCCAAGGGGATCGCTGCCGGCCTGCGGGTGTCGCCTCACTATTACAACTCGCTCGACGAGCTCGACCGGTTCGTGGCCAGCCTGGCATCCCTGCTGCGGTGATGGTGACGAAGTCGCCGGCTGGACGCTACGTTCAGGCATGACGAGTCCATCCTCCGAGCGGGAGCTGGTTCAAGGCATCACCCGCTGGCAAGCCGTGGCGCTGGTGGTCGGCTCGATGATCGGCTCCGGCATCTTCATCGTCCCTGCCGACATGGTGCGCCAAGTGGGCCACCCCGGGCTGGTACTGTTGGCGTGGTTGGTTGCCGGCCTCGTGCTGGTTGCCGGCGGCCTCACCTACGCCGAGTTGGGGGCGATGTTCCCCCGGGCCGGCGGGCTCTACGTGTACCTGCGGGAGGGGATCTCACCGCTGGTCGCCTTCCTCTACGGCTGGACCCTCTTCGCGGTGATCTGGACCGGCGGGATCGCGGCGGCGGCGGTCGGCTTCGCCCGTTACGCCGGAGTTCTCTTCCCCTCGCTCACGCCAGACGTCTTCCTCGGCACCACGCTCAGCCTTCCGACCGGCGACATCACGATCGGGCTGAGCCCCGAGCGACTGGCGGCTGTCGGGAGCATCGTGGTGATCACCTGGATCAACCTTCGGGGCGCCGCGACCGCGGCCCTGGTCCAATCGGTGTTCACCGCCGTGAAGGTCGCCGCCTTGGTGATCATCGTGGGCCTCGGCCTGACCATCGGCCGCAACGGCGACGCGATCGTCGCGAACTTCGGGGCCGAATTCCTGCCCGGCCAACTGACCCCAGCGCTCCTCTCGGCGTTCGGTCTCGCCCTGATCGGCCCGCTGTTCACCATGGACGGCTGGTATGCCCTGTGTTTCGCCGCGTCGGAGCTCAAAGATGGGAAGCGGGCGCTGCCTTTCGCCCTCACCGTCGGCACCGTCTTCACGGCGATTCTCTTCCTCCTGGTCAACGTGGCCTACTTCGCGGTCCTCCCGGGCCCGGCGGTCGCCGGGGCGAGCCAGGATCGAGTGGCCTCGGCGGTGATGGCGGGGATGTTCGGACCGATCGGCGAGAAGGTCATGGCCGCGGCGATCATGGTGGCCGCCTTCGGGCTCAATCTCGGGATCGTCCTCGGCGGCGCGCGGGTGTTCTTCGCGATGGCCCGCGACGGCGTCTTCTTCCGGTCGGCGGGCGCGATCCATCCGACCACCGGGGTGCCGGCCAACGCCCTGATCCTCCAGGCCGTTTGGATCAGCGTGCTCTGTCTCTCGGGGAGCTACGGTCAACTGGTCGACTATGTCACCGCGGCCTCGCTGCTGTTTGCGCTGCTCATCCCGGTCGCCCTCTTCGCCCTGAGACGGCGGCGCCCGGCGGAACCCCGATCGGCACCAGTGCCCGGCTATCCATTGGTGCCGCTCTTCTACACCGTCGCCTCGGCGTGGGTGTTGGTCGCGATGGTCTGGCAACGGCCGAGCTATACCTGGCCGGGGCTCGTCTTCGTCGCCCTCGGTATCCCGGTGTATTTCCTCCGCCGCCGCCAAACCCCGTGACCGCGGCCGAGCTGTCGCTCGCCGCGCTGCTGGTAGCGATTGGGCTCTCGGTGGTCAGCCGGCTGAACGTCGGCATCGTTGCGATCGCCTTCGCCTGGCTGATCGGGACTTTCGCGGCCGGTTGGAAGGTCGACACGCTGCTCGCGGGATTCCCGGCCCCACTCTTCCTCACGCTGGTCGGGGTCACGCTGCTCTTCGGCGTGGCGGAAACGAACGGGACGCTGGACCGGCTGACGACGAGTGCGCTCCGGGTGCTTGGGCGCCGATCGCGGTGGCTGCCATGGTCGTTCTTCTTGGTCGCGGGATTGGTGTCATCGATCGGTCCGGGGGCGATCATCGCGGTCGCGCTGATCGTCCCGATCGCGATGGCCGTCGGGACGCCCGCCGGGGTCCCGCCCTTTCTCACCGCGTTGATGGTCGCCAACGGCGCGAATGCCGGCGGACTGTCGGCCCTGAGCTCGGTCGGCATCATCGCCAACACCAAGATGGCCGAGGCCGGCCTCATCGGTCACGAAACAAAGGTGTGGTTCGCGAATTTCGCCGCCCACCTCCTGGTGGCGACCGTCGCCTACTTCGGGTTGGGCGGGCATCGGCTCGCCGATCGGGTCACCACCCCCGTAGTCGACCGACCGAAACCGCTCGACCGCGGCCAGGTCGCCACCATCGCCGTGGTCGTCCTCTGGATCGTCGGGGTCATCGGGTGGCGCCTTCACATCGGGTTGGCCGCGTTCGGGGCGGTCGGGCTGCTCCTGCTGCTGCGGGCGAGCGACGAGACCGCCGCGCTCCGGCGAGTCCCGTGGGGTGTCGTCCTGATGGTGACGGGAGTGTCGGTCCTGATCTCGGTGTTGGAGAAGACCGGAGGAATGGACCTGTTCAGCGGGCTGCTGTCGCGCCTGGCGACCCCAGGTTCGGTCAACGGCGTGATCGCGTTCGTGACCGGGGCCATTTCGACCTACAGCAGCACCTCTGGTGTCGTGCTGCCCGCGTTCCTGCCAACCGCCGCGGACCTGGTCACCCGACTCGGCGGAGGCGATCCCCTGGCCGTGGCCCTTTCAATCAACGTGGGCGCTTCGCTGGTCGACGTGTCGCCCTTGTCGACCCTCGGGGCCCTCTGCGTCGCGACGGTAGCCGACCCGACGGCCGGCCGGCAGCTGTTTCGGCAACTGATGGCCTGGGGTCTGGGGATGACGCTCGTGGGCGCCCTCCTTTGTCAACTGTTCGCGGGCCCAATCGCCCGCCTGTAGGCCCGGAGCCCGGCGGCGGGCTAGTTGGCGACGTCAGGGTCTGGCGGGATTGGAATCGAGTCGGGCCGCGCGGTGGGAGGGCCGACTCGACGGAGGGTGATGGGATCGGTCAGGTCGCCCCCCGAGAGGGTCATTCGTTCGCCTTTGACCTTGAGTTTGTAGGTCTCCCATTCCCCGCCGAGAGCGATCATGATCTGGTCACTCTTCAACCGCCATCGGACCGTCTCTTTTCCCCACGATGCGCTCGAGTCCGCCCTGATGACGACGGTCTTCGGTCCGTCCGCCTTCACCTTACCTTTTTCCAGCTGCCAGGTCCCAGCCACGTTTGGGCCAGATTTCGCAGCCAGCTGCTGACCGGCGAGGTCGTCGACAATCCAGACACTGATCAGTGCAGCCAGGAACCAGGTGCGCATCGGCGGTCTCGTTCGTCAGTAAACGTGGGTACAAAATAACCCGGGCCGATCTGTTGGGCCGACCCGGGCTGTCCGCCCGGAACCAAGTCTCCCAGCCCGATTGCCACTAGCGGCCCCCACCCATCCGGCCCGCGGAGCCGCCGCCGCCAAAGGGGACGCCGAACCCCACCTTGATGTTGACATCCCGTTGGGTCACCTGTCGGCTGACGGCCTGCGTGCCCTGATAGTCCGCGGTATAGCCGAGCAGGTCCGCCCCGACGGTAAGGCCGATGGGGCCCAGGCGGACCGCGGCGCCGACCCCAAGCACGCCGCCCAGATTCGTCGTCTTGGCCTCACTCGTAAACGCGACGCCGCCCCGGCTGATCACTGCCACCCCGGCACTGGCGAAGAGCGAGAGCAGGCCGGACGGCGGCAGCAGAAACACCACGGCCTGCCCCGTGCCGGTAAAGAGCTTCGCGTCCTGCTTGGTCGTTCCGCCGCCGGCTCCGAAGGCGAACGTGGTCGGAACGTAATTCCCGCCAAGTTCGATCCCGAACCGCTGCCCGAACCAGACCCCAAGCCGGGCGCCGAACGCGGGGCCGGCCTCGAGCTTGAAGTCATCGCTGGACGCCGAGCCGGCGGCGAGGTCATAGAGCTGCTCCGTCGGAACGTAGAGGCCGAATTGGGGGGCCAAGCGGACTTGCTGGCCAGCGGCCGGTCCGACGACTGCCAGCACCAGGCCGAGACTGAGGAATGAGCGCCGCATTTGGTAGACTCCGGGTTCGAGGTTGGTCCATAGTACTCGCCGGCTCTCACCCGGGTATCAGCCCGTCATCATTTGGCCGCCATCGCCCGAAAACCGGGCGCTCGGGGGTGTCGACCCGGGTAGGGCGCGCCTCCCGCGGAGCTGTCGGGGGTCTCAGGAGTGAGGAGTTGGCCCCAAAAGCGAAGGCGGGGTCCCCCGGTTGGGAGACCCCGCCTCCTGCTGCCCTGCCTAAACGGCCTAGTACATTCCGCCCATTCCGCCCCCGGGCGGGCCGGCCGGAGCCGTGGGCTTGTCCTCTTTCCTCTCGACCACGACGCACTCGGTGGTCAGCAGCAGACCCGAGATCGACGCCGCGTTCTGCAGCGCGGTCCGGGTGACCTTGGTCGGGTCGATGACGCCGGCCTTGACCAGATCCTCGTACACGTCGGTCGCCGCGTTGTAGCCGTAGTTGCCCTTGCCCTCTTTGACCTTGGCCAGGACGATCGAACCCTCGACCCCGGCGTTCCGGGCGATGATCCGAAGCGGCTCCTCGAGCGCGCGGCGGACGATCTCGACGCCGATCTTCTCGTCTTCGCTGCCCTTGATCTTGGACAGGGTATCCTGGGCCCGCAGCAAGGCGACACCGCCGCCGGGCACGATGCCCTCTTCGACCGCGGCCCGCGTCGCGTGGAGCGCGTCCTCGACCCGAGCCTTCTTCTCCTTCATCTCGGTCTCGGTGGCCGCGCCGACGTGAATCACCGCCACGCCGCCGGACAACTTCGCGAGCCGCTCCTGGAGCTTCTCCCGATCGTAGTCGCTGGTCGACTTGTCGATGGCCACCTTGATCTCGGCGATCCGGCCCTTGATGTCGTCGGACTTGCCCTTACCATCGATGACCGTGGTGTTGTCCTTGTCGACCACGACCCGCTTGGCCTGGCCCAAGTCGGCCAGCACGGTGTTCTCGAGCTTGAAGCCGAGCTCCTCGGAAATCACCTTGCCGCCGGTGAGCTTGGCCACGTCGACCAGCATCTCCTTGCGACGGTCGCCGAACCCGGGCGCCTTGACGCCGCAGACCTTGAGGGTGCCCCGCAGCTTGTTCACTACCAACGTCGCCAGCGCCTCGCCCTCGACGTCCTCGGCGACGATCAGCAACGGCTTGCCGGTCTGGGCCACCTTCTCGAGGACCGGGAGCAGGTCCTTCATCGCCGAGACCTTCTTGTCGTAGATCAGGATGTAAGGCGTGTCGAGCACGGCCTCCATCTTCTCGGGATCGGTGATGAAGTAAGGCGAGAGATAGCCCCGATCGAACTGCATCCCGTCGACCGTCTCAAGCGTGGTCTCGAGGCCGCGGGCCTCCTCGACCGTGATGACGCCGTCTTTGCCGACTTTCTCCATCGCGTCGGCAATCAGGTCACCGATTTCCTTGTCGTTGTTGGCCGAGATGGTGCCGACCTGGGCGATTTCTTTCTTGCCGCCGGTGGTGGTGCTGAGCCGCTTGAGCTCGTCGACCACCGCCTCGACCGCCTTGTCGATGCCGCGCTTGAGTTCCATCGGGTTGGCGCCGGCCGTGACGTTCTTGAGCCCCTCGCGGAAGATCGCCTGGGCGAGGACGGTCGCGGTGGTGGTGCCGTCGCCGGCCAGATCGGACGTCTTGGTGGCGACTTCCTTCACCATCTGGGCGCCCATGTTCTCGACCGCGTCGGACAACTCGATCTCTTTGGCGACCGTGACCCCGTCCTTGGTCACCGTCGGGGAGCCGAACTTCTTGTCGATGACGACATTGCGGCCCTTGGGACCGAGGGTGACCTTCACCGCCTCGGCCAATGCATCGACGCCCTTCTTGAGCTTGCTCCGCGCGTCGGAATCGAACAACAACTCTTTAGCAGCCATGGTTACACGATCTCCTGGTGACTTCGATTAGCCGATTTTGGCGAGAATGTCGGAGGCCTTGATGATCACGACCTCTTCGCCCTCGAGAGTGATATTGGTGCCGCTGTACTTGCCGTACAGCACTTTGTCGCCGACCTTCACGTCCATCGGAACCCGCTCGCCCTTCTCGACCCGCCCTGCCCCCACCGCGATCACCTGACCCTGGGTCGGCTTCTCTTTGGCGGTATCGGGGATGTACAACCCACCCCGCATGGTCTCCGTTTCCTCGTCCGGCGTCACCACCACGCGATCCTCGAGCGGAGTGATCTTGAGTTTACCCTTGGTCTTGACGGCACCTAATCCCATATTGCCCTCCCGCAAGTGTTTGACTTGTAACAATTTATGAAGCCTGTTTAGCAGTCACCCGGGTCGACTGCTAAAGCCGGTCAAAAAGATAAGCCGCCCAGCCTTGCGGTCAAGCGGCTGCCTCGAAGCACGAGCAACCCGCATACCTTCAATTCGCGCCACTTTGGCAGACTGGGACGACTGGAAGCTGTCGGTGGGTGGGAGATTCGGCCAAGCAGTCGGTCAGAAATCGAAACGGAGTTCGAAGCCGTAGTACCGGCTTCGAACCCCATAGAATTGGCGCTGAGGGGACAGGCCGTTCAGGTATATCAACCCGAGGCCCACCCGTCCGGAGGCGCCCACCAGATCGACCCCAGCGCGGGCCGAGGTGGTCATCTTCCACCCGGCGTCTTCCACCGATTCGGTGAACACCGAGAGGCCCGGCTCGATGCGGGTCCCCCGTCCGCCCCGTTCCCTCCGATACTCCACGCCGAGGCCTACGGTGGCGGGTTTGAGGCCCCGCCCCCCGATCACGGTGTAGCTCCCCTTCCCGCTCAACCCCACCGGTCCCACGCGGTGCCGGAGCCACAGCGCGACGGCCTCCCGAGTCCAATCCGACCGGCGGACGTCGAACCGCTCCGCATACTCATCCCCGAGGTGACTACTCTCGTGAAACAGTTCGAGGGCCAACCGGGAGGGACCGCGATCGATGACCGCATGAGTCCCGACGACCCAGTCGTTGGAGATCAGCGCGGACTTGGGGTCGTCGAGACTGAACCGACCGGTCACCCGAATGGTCAGGCCGAAGAACGGGGCTCGGCTGTCGCCCCCGAGGCGAACAACGGGGACGTTTTCCCCGATCGACACGTCCCCCTCCTGCTCGAGCCCGAACAGCGACTCCGGGCGCCGAACCCAAATGACCCTGCCGACGACGCCACTGGCGGCTTGGGCGCTGGCCGGGTACTCGAAGGGCTGGACCACCGGGAACCACCGGGACTGCGCCCCAAGGGGAACGGCGGGCAGCAATCCCACGAAGGCCAGGGCACGACGGAACATGGCTCAAACTTGCGAGGGACGAACCGGCCCCGGCAATCCCCGGGTTGGGCCCGACCTGGTCAGGCGCGAACGCGAGGCCAGTTGTTCTCGGGCCCGTCGGGATAGTAATTTCTTGCCTCGAAAGCGGGGACGGACCCGCCTGAATTCACACCAGCAGTGAGGGATTATGTGGCTCGCGAGCTTGGCCTTGATGGCCGCGGTGACGTCGGACGACCCACGGGCGACCGTGCGGGTGGACTCGGCCAAACGCGAAATCATCGTGACGGCCGGCCCGTTCCACGTGGCCGCCATGCCCCCGGGGATGAAGCACGAGGACATGGAGATGATGGAAGACCACAACACGCCGTTGATTCGGTTTGAGTGGCCGGTGACGGGGTGGCTTCGGGGCTTTCGGATCGAGGTGGTCGACAGTGAGGGTCGGCCGGTCGACCGGCGGGTCATCCACCACCTGATCGGGGTGAACTTCGACCGACGCCAACTGCTCTACCCCGCGGTCGAGCGGATCTTCGGCATCGGGCGCGAGACCGAGGACCTGTTCGTCCCCCGGACCATCGGGGTCCCGATGAAGGCCGGGAATCGCCTCGGGATGTACATGGCGTGGCAGAACGAAACCGGGCAAGATCTCCACGACATCCGGATCCAGGTACACTTTTCGTTCAGCCCGCCGAACCTCAATCCGCGTCCGGTCGATGCCTTGCCCCTGTACATGGACGTGAACCTCACGGTCGGCAAGTCGAACAGCTTCGACGTTCCCGCGGGCAAGAGCGAGAAGGGGTGGGAGTTCACCATGCCGGTCGATGGGCGGCTCCTCGGCTACAGCGGCCACCTGCACGATTACGGAACCGGGGTCCGGCTCGAGGACGTCGCGACCGGCAAGGTGCTCGCCACCGTCAAAGCCACCCTCACCGCCGACGGGAAGATCACCAAAATCTCCCGAGCGCTGCCCGGGGTCGGTGGCGACGGGATCCGGCTGCGGGCCGGCCGGAAGTATCGAGTGATCGGGATGTACGACAATCCCACCGGCGCCACCATCGTGCAGGGCGCGATGGCGCATATCACCGGCATTTTCGCGCCGGACGACTTCTCGAAATGGCCGGTAGTCGACTTGTCGAACGAACAGATGCAGGATGACCTCGCCTCGCTCAACGAGATGGGTAAGGGCGGCCACAAGCACGGGACCGAGCCCAACCAGTAGCCGGTCGGCGCTGGTGAGTTGGGACGGGGGCGGCCGGATGGTCGCCCCCCGTCTTCAGTTTACCACCCCGGACGGCGATAGCGGGCCGCGTAGTCCGGTGTCGCGATGGCGGGGTCCATTCCGGGCGCTGGAATCGGCGGGTCCGCGATGGTGCGGAGGGGCACGACGCCCGCCCACACGGGCAGGCCGAGGTCGTCCTCGTCGTCGATGGGCGGGCCGGTGCGGACTTTCGCCGAGACCTCGTCCATCGGCACCGCCACGACGCGGGTCGTTCGCGACTCGATTTCGTTGGGCTGGCGGGCCGTGGCCCAGCGCCCCCGGGCCACCTGCTCGACCAACGCTTCGAACGAGCGGGCCTTCTCATCGGCGCCGACCACCTCGCGGGCCCGGCCCAGGATCACCACCGAGCGATAGTTGGCGGAGTGGCTGTAGTGCGATCGAGCCATCACCAGACCGTCGACCAGAGTCACCGTTAGGCAGACCGGGAGGCCCTGCGCCATGGTGTCGAGCATCCGATTGGCCGCCGCGCCGTGGAAGTAGAGGGTGTCGTCGATCCGGGCGTAGAGCGTCGGGATGACGAACGGTTGCCCGTCGACGACGAAGCCGACGTGGGCGATCAGTCCCTCAGCGAGGATCGCGTCGACCGTCGCCCGATCGTACCTGCCCCGTTCGCCGTGCCGCTTGACCGTCACCCGCGCGGTCGGCTGAAAATCCTCCATCGTGGCTGCTCCCTCAGTCGAGAATCCGCCGGGCATCGACCCAGCGCTGGAACCACCACCGGCCGGCCGGATCCTCGGCCGACAGGGTACTCCGCCTGACACCCCCGCTCGCGCTGTGGATGAACTTCCCATTGCCGAGGTACAATCCGACGTGGGTAACCGGCCCACCCGGTGCCCCGGCAAACGCGAGTATGTCACCGGGAACGAGCTGATCGATTGCTCGGCGAACCGAGCGACCGTGGCGAGCCTGGTCCGCGCTGGTTCGCGGGAGGTCGATGCCGACCGACTGGTAGGCGTACTGGATCAGCCCCGAGCAGTCGAAACCGTTCTCGTCGCTCCCGCCCCAGCGATACGGGGCCCCCATGGCGTCCGCCGCGGCCTGGACCAGATCGGCGTGCCGCGAGGTGGGCGCCGATCCTGGGCCCGCAGTGGGGAGCGAGCGAGGCGACGTCTCGGGGCTTGGGAAGGCCGGCGTGAGCGGGCTGGTTCCGTCCAGCTCCCGGGACCGCTTGGCGCCCAGCGGTGGGCCGAGGCGGAGTCCGATCGAGACCCCCTCAGTGGCGCCTCGGGAGAGCCGCTGGAAGCGAACCTCGAACGAGGCCCCGATCGGGCCGGCCCGGCCCAGTTCAACGCCACCGCCCGCCGACCAGGCAAACCACGGCCCCAGCCCGAAGCGGTTTTCGAGATCGAGGAACCCGGCGCTGGCACCCCCGACCAGATATCCGTTCACCCCGGCGATCGGAAGCCGGAGCCGGGCGTCGGCGCCCCCGCCGACCAACACCGCGCGATCGGACCGCGGGCCCTGAAAGTTGAGCTGGCCGAAAGGCGATACGCGCAGCGGCCCGAACCCTAACCCGCCGACCGCCAGGCGGTAATCCATGACCTGGCGTTCGCTGAGCCACCGCGAGGCGCTGACTTCCTGGGCGGCGAGGCCACTCGGTACGAGGCCAAGGCCCAGACCGAGCAGTCGGATCGGGTTCACTGATCGGAGATCTTGGTCGGCCGCCCGGTTGCGACATCGACCCGATAGATGGCCATGACCCGGCACGCCTTGGACAACTCCGCCCGCAGCGTCCCTCGGTCGAGCACGGCAGGCGCCCGGGTCGTATAGAGCAGCGGAACGGTGATGGTCGCGCCGGGCTTCCGGATCTCCACGCTGCGCTCGTAACACGTCGTCCCGGCGCTGTCGCGCGCCTCCCGTCCCTCCGCGAGCCACACTTGGGCGCCGTCGGCGAGTTCGAGGACCAGGGAGTCGACTGGCGCCGTCGACGTCGCCGCCGAAGGAGCCACGCCGGCATCGGCGCGAGGCCCGCGACAAGCCATCCCGACCACCGCCAGCAGGGTCGCGGCCCCGACCAGGCTATTCGACCGCGACGCTCGGGGTCCCATCGGACTCCACCTCCAGGGTTTCCCGAAGCGTTGGGGAGCGACGCAGCAACCGCAACCAGCCGACCAGGCCGATCGCCCCGGCCACTGCTCCCCCAAGGACCGTTAGGCCCAGGTGCCAGCGGGCCGACGGCGCGGACGCCACCAGTCGGGCGGTGACGATGGCCCCGAAAAACGAAGCTGCCCACGCCACGAGCGGCGTGAGCAGCCAGCCAAACACCCGCATGAGCCCGCGAAGGAACTTCATCTCACCCGCGACGATTCCCCAAGCCGGTCGCCAGGACCATCACGGCGAGCGCCGGAAGCACCGCGACCCCGAACGTCCCGAGTCCGAACGCCGCGCCCGGGAAATGGACCAAGGCGGCGGCCGCCATCACGATCGCGGCGACGACCAGCGTCCCGACGACCAATGCCACCGGGTTGCCGGCTCCGGACTTGGCCGCTTGATTGGCGAGGACCCAGGCTCCCATCCACGGCAGGTAGGTGCCGACCATCCACCACACCGGGTGGTACCACCAGTTGCTGCCCCCACCGATCTCGAGCCACCGGTGGGAGTAGATGCCGAGCGGTTGGAACACGGACACGTCGATCACCAGGAACACGACCGTCGCGGCCAACCCGATGCCCGCGGCTCCGGCGATGCCCTCGATGCGTCGGGCCCGAGTCCAAATGCCCGGCAAGGTGATCGTGGCCGCGACCCCAACGACCAGGATGGCACCCAGGACGACGAGCTCGAGGGGGCCGGTCAGCAAACGAGAGGCGAAGGCGTAGGCCCCCACCAATGCCGATTGGAGGACGCCTAGCTGAACGCTCGCCCGGAGGACGTGGCGCAGTTCGGTGTGGTCGGCTGACGAGTCGGCCGCGACAGCGGACGTCATAATCGCTCCGGGTATGATGGCGGTCGGTACTGGGGGAAATCTAGATCGGACCCAGGGCACCGGCCAAGTCCGCCAGGGATCGGGGGCCCGCCAATGAGGTCCGCTGGCCATCGGGCAGCGCGACGATCAGTTCGCCCTTGCCGGTGATGCCGTCGAAGCGGGCCCCGGGCGGATTGGGCAGGGTCCGGCCTCGAAGCCAGTCTCGGGCGGCAAACCGCGCCAACTCCCCTCGGTCGAGGGTACCGGCCGCCAAGGCGGCCGCCATTCGAACCGCCTCGACGACGGTCGCCTCGATGGTGGCCGGCATCGCAGCCGGAACGGCGTCGGCAAGGCAGATCGCCTCCGATGCGAGGGCGGTGGGAATCGGATTGACGACGTTGATTCCCACCCCAACCACGGCCCAGGTGAACCGCTCGCCGACCCAGCGCGCCTCGACGAGGATCCCGCCCAGCTTGCGATCGCGGAGGATGAGATCGTTGGGCCATTTGAGCTGAACCCGCTCGCCGTTCGAGGCGGATTCCACGGCCTCCGCCACCGCCAACCCGACCCGCAGACTGAGACATTCGATCGCGACTTCGGCTGGCCGGACCACCGTGCTGAACCACAGTCCGCCGACGGGGGCGATCCAGGGCCGCCCTCGGGTGCCTCGGCCGCCTCGCTGCTCTCGGGCGATCACCGTCGTGCCCGCCGCCGCCCCGTCCGCGGCGAGCTGATGAGCCAGGTCCTGGGTCGAATCGACCACCTCGAACCGATGGATCATCTACCGGCCCAGGAGTCCGAACCACACCAAGCAGAAGACACCCACCAGCGCGCAGTAGGGCGCGAACAGGTGAAAGCGACTGCTTCGAAGCAGGGCGACCAGGAAACGGATCGCGACGATGCCCGAGATCAGCGCGGCGACGAACGCGGCCACCAGCCCCGGCGCGAACGGATCGACGCCCGGCGGGACGTGACCCAGTTCGAGCAGACCGGTACCGGCGATGACGACGATCGACATCAGGAAGGAGAACTCGGCGGCGGTGGCCGGCGCGACGCCCATCCACAACGCCGGCACGATGGTGGCGCCGGATCGGGAGATGGCCGGAATGATCGCGAGGGCCTGACCGAGGCCGATGGCGACGCTACGGCCAATCGTAATCGGCGCGCCCCGGTTACGCTCTCCCGCCCACTTGGTGCTCCACAGCATCGCGGCGGTCAGGAGAAATTGCCAACTCAGACCGACCGGCGAGTCGAAGGCCCGGTCGAAGTAATCCCGGAAGAGCAGCCCAGCCGCGGCGGCCGGCACCGAGGCGACGGCGAGGAGCCCCGCATAACGCCACGCGGTGGCCTGCCCGGCCGCCAGCCCCCGAAGGAGCTCGCCGATTCGGCCACGGTAGGCGATGACGACCGACAGGAGGGTGGCCACATGGACGACCACCTCGAAGAACACCCCTTGGGGCCGATAGCCGACGAACTCCTCGGCCAGCAGCAGATGCCCCGAGCTCGAGATCGGCAAGAACTCGGTGAGTCCCTGCACCAACCCGAGCAGCACACCTTGCCAAACCTCCAAATTCACCTGATCGCCTCGGCGTAGAGCGCCTCGTACAGAGGAACGACCCGTTCGGTGGAGAACACCGCGGCCCGCTCGATCGCGGCGGTCCGGGTGGCCCGGAACAGCGCCGGATCGCGGAGCAGGTCCACGGCTCGGCGGCCCATCGCCTCGACCGACCCGGGCGGCTCCAGCAGCCCTGAGACCCCGTCCTCGATCACCTCGGTGAGCCCGCCGGTTCGGCTCCCGACCACCGGGGCGCCGCAGGCCATCGCCTCGAGCGCGGCCAGACCGAAGGATTCGGTCTGGGAGGGGAGCAGAAACAGGTCGCTGGCCCGGAGCAGATTGGTGACGTTGCCCAACCGGCCCAGGAACCGGACGTCGCCGTCGACCTTGAGATCGCGCGCTTCCCGCTCGGCGTCGTCGCGATCGGGGCCGTCGCCGATCATCAGCAGCGTCGCCGGCATGGCGCGGCGAATCCGGGCGAAGACCCGGACCACGTCGCGAACCCGCTTCACCTCGCGAAAGTTGGAGACGTGGGTGATGATCTTCGAGCCTTCGGGGGCGAGGCCCTCGCGGCCATCGGCGTCACCGGGGCGGTACTCGGCCAGGTTCACGAAATTCGGGATCACGTTGATGTGGCACTCGGCGCATCCGAAGGTGCGGATCGTCTCGTCCTTGAGGAACTGGGACACCGCGGTCACCCGGTTCGACTTCTCGATCGAGAACTTGGTGATCGCGTAGAAGCTCGCCTCCTGGCCGACCAGGGTGATGTCCGTCCCGTGAAGCGTGGTGATTACCGGCAGGCGGTGTTTCCCGGCCAGCATCTCCCGGGCGAGCCAGGCGGTGGTCGCGTGCGGAATCGCGTAGTGGACGTGAAGCACGTCGAGCCGCTCACGAAGGGCGACTTCGTACTGCTTGCTCGCGAGGGCCAGCGAATAGGGATAGTGCTCGAACAGCGGATAGTGGCCGGTGCTGGTATCGACTTCGTGAAAGTAGACCCGCTCGGTGTACTCGCGAAGCCGAAACGGCATCGCATAGGTGATGAAGTGCACTTCGTGGCCACGGCGGCCCAACTCGAGCCCCAGCTCGGTGGCCAGCGCGCCCGACCCTCCGTAGGTCGGGTAGCAGGTGATGCCGATCTTCAAGCGAAGGTCCTTTCCCGCGATCGCCACGCCAACGCCACCGCCTCGGCCACCTGCTCCGGCGGGCCCGACGCGTCGAGGGTCAGCACCGGGCCACGGAGCTGGTGGCGAAACCACGTCTCTTGGCGTTTGGCATACTGGCGCGTAGCGATGGTGATCGCCTCGGCGACGGAGGCTCGACTCCGGGTCCCTTGAAGGTACTCGACCGCTTCGCGGATTCCGACCCCATCGAGGCCGGGCGCATCGGGTGGCACTCCGTCGGCGAGCACCGCGGCTGCCTCCTCGATGACGCCCCGCCGGACCATCTCCTCCGCCCGCGCCGCAATCCGCCGGTGAAGCACGGGTCGGGGCACCGTCAGCACCACGAACCAGGGATCGATCGCCCCTTCGGTCTTGGCGTGGTCCTGCCAGTAGCTGAGCGAACGGCCCGATAGGAGCGCCACCTCGATGGACCGGGCCGCCCGCTGGCGTCCGCCGCCGCCAAAACGGTGGTCCAGTCGCGACGCCCAGCGAACCAACGTGGTCGACCCGAGTCCGGCGACGAACGTCTGCAACGACCGGCGCCGATTCGGGTCGAGCGGCGGCTCGAGAAAGAGGCCATCGACCAACGCCTTGATGTAGAGACCGGTGCCGCCGACGATCACCGGCTGCTTGCCCGCCTCGGCGACGGCCGCGAGCCACCCTTGCGCCTCGCGGGCGAAACGGCCGGCCCCATAACGTTCCCCCGGGGCTACCAGGTCGACGCCGTGGTGCTTGACCCGACGTAACTCGCGCGGGCTGGGCTTCGCGGTGCCGATGTCGAGGCGGCGATAGATCTGGCGCGAGTCCGCCGAGATGATTTCGATCGGGAGCCGCTCGGCGAGGGCCAGGGCGACGGCGGTCTTGCCGACCGCGGTCGGGCCGACCAGGATCGGGATGCTAGCGTCGCCCAAAGCGGCGTTCCAGTTCATCGCGGCCAAGCGTGACGATGGTCGATCGGCCGTGGACATCGTGGGGGGGGAGCTGGGTGGCGAACAAATCGGCGAGCAACCTTCTCATCTCGGGCTCGGCCAGGGGCGTCCCCGCCTTCACCGCGGCCCGGCAGGCGTAGGTCGCCGCGAACCGTTCCAGCCGATTGGCCCATCCGCCGAAGCGACCCCGGGCCAGGTCGGCCACCATCTCGCGGAAACAGGCGGTCGCGTCGAATCGGGGGTGGGGCGTCGGCACGGCGTGGATCACCACGCTCCGCCCGCCGAACGGTTCGACCTCGAACCCCACCCGGGACAACTCCGCGCCGAAGGCCTCGACCACCTCGAGTTCCTCGTCGAGCAGTTCCACGGTGATCGGCAGCAGGAGCCGCTGGCTCGCCACCTCGCCCGCGGCCAACGACGCCATCACCCGCTCGTAGATGACCCGCTCGTGGGCCGAGTGTTGGTCGACGAAGGTGATGCCCTCGGGGCCGTCGTAGACGAGGTAGGTCTGCTGCAGTTGGACGACGGGGGTGATCGGCCCGCGCGCGACGGATGGCCCCGGGGGCGCCGGCGCCCCGTCGTCGAACGGCAGCCACGCCGGCTCGACGGATGGCGCCCCGTCCGGGGCCGAATCCGGGGAGGTTCGGGCGAACGCTCCGATCAACGGGGCGGCGGCGACGAGCCTGCCTAACGCATCGCGCACGGCCTCTTCGACGACCCGTTCCACCAGGCCGCGCTCGCGAAAGCGAACCTCGAGCTTGGCCGGGTGGACGTTGACGTCGACGTCCGCCGGCGGCACCTCGAGCTTGAGGAACACCGTGGGCCGATCTCCCGGGGCGATCGCCGACCGGTACCCGGCCTCCGCCGAGCGGACCAGGAAGGGATCGCGAAACGGCCGCCCGTTGACGAACAGCTGGGTCCGGCGCCCGGTGGGCCGCGCGTCGGCGGGGCGCTGCACCATCCCGGTGACCCGCACGCTGCCCGAGGCGTACTCGACCGGGACCAACGTCGCCACGATGTCGCGGCCCCACACCGCCGCGAGTCGGGCCCGCTCGTCCTGGTCCGGCGGCACCTGCAGGCGGGCGGCTCCGTCGGCGGTGAACTCGAATCCGACCCGCGGATGGGCCAGCGCCAGCACCCCGACCGCGTCCCACGCCGCTCGGGTTTCGCTCGCGGTGGATCGGAGGAATTTGCGCCGGGCCGGGGTATTGAAGAAGAGACCGCGCACCGTCACCGACGTGCCTTGCTGGCGGGCGGTCGCGGCCACTTTGTCGATCCGGCCGCCGGTCACGGCAATCTCGGTCGCCTCCGACTCGCCGTCGGCGGTGACCAGCCCGAACCGCGAGACCGACGCGATCGCGGGCAGCGCCTCGCCGCGAAACCCGAAGGTGCTGACCCCGACCAAATCGCTGGCCGCGACGATCTTGCTGGTGGCGTGGCGGTCGAGCGCCAGCACCGCGTCCTCCCGGTTCATCCCCGAGCCGTCGTCGCTGACCACGATCGCCGTTTTACCGCCATCCTCGATCTGCACCCGTACTCGGGTGGCACCGGCGTCGATGGCGTTTTCGGCGAGTTCCTTGACCACCGACGCCGGCCGGTCGACCACTTCCCCCGCGGCGATCTGATTCGCGACCGCATCGGGAAGGATCGCCACCCGTCGCCTCATCGCTCCGCTCCGCTGGCGACAGCCGCCGCCGGAATCCATCCCCGATTGCCTGGCCGGTCGATGATCAAGAGCCAGCCGGCCCGTCGGGCTCCCACCGTGACCGGCGTCAGGGCGCCGAGACCGCCTTGATCGGGGGCCAGGCCATGGGGCGAGCGAAGGAGCCGCACCTCGCGGGTGGTGAACCCTTCCGGGGTCCAGGTCCACCATCGCCGGGGACTCACTCCGATCACCATCGCGACCACCGCCACGGCCCAACCGACCCGGCGGGTTCGCGGCCCGACGGCGAGCCCGACGCCAAGCCACCACAACACCATCGCGACCAGGGCCTGTTCACCTTCGGACCAGGGCCGCCGCCGGGCAGCCCGGAGCGGCTCGTACTGGCGTTCGAGGGTCATCCACAGGGTTCGCGGCGCGGCGGCTCGTGGGGCCAACGCGAGCGCCCGATCCAGCGCCGCGGCCGCGTCGGCGTCCCGGCCGGCCAGGTACCACGCCGCCCCGGCGTTGTACCAATGTTGCCACCGGCCCGGCTCGAGGGCGGCCCGGTCGAGAAAGCCCGCCGCCGCGGGACCGGCCGCGCCGTCGCGATACCACGCCTCGGCCGTCGGCTCCGGTTGGCTCGCCAGCGCGATCGGGCCGAGCAGGAGGACCACCCCCAGGCCAACCCGCTGGAGGATGCGACGCGGCAGTCGGGCGATCACGGCGCCGGCGTCCCGGCCCAACGCGTCGTCGTCGACCACCCCGGCCCTGGCGAAGCGTCCTTCGTCGATCCGCCGCTTGAGGCCAGCCAGTTCGTGGGCGGTCGGCCCGTTGATGCCGGCCCGCCGGAGGCCCGCCGCCAGTCGTCCGAGGTGCCCCCGATCGGGATCGGCCACCAGCCGGCTGACGATCGCCTCCAGCGCGCCGATACCGTTAGGCGCCTGGCGGACCGGAGCCACCGCGCGCCGGCGCCACCGGCGGACCCCGCTCACCACCGCCAGGCCGAGCACCGGGGCCAGGCCGAGGACCCACCACCAGGCCCCCCCCGGCCCGACCCGACCCGACCACCAGGCCCAGTCATCCCGGGCCGCGACCAACGGCGGCGGTTCCCGGCGGGGGCCGGTGGATCGACTGGCCAGGACCGGAACCACCAGGCCGATCCCGTTCGCCGCCCGATACTGGCCCGACTCGGTGTCGAAGAAGTCGTAATCGATCGGCGCCAACGCCAGGCTGCCGACGCTGTCGGGCAGGAGCAGGAAATGGAACGTTTTGACGCCACCGAGCCGGCCACCTTGGGGCCGCCCGGTCTCGGTGACCCGGTCGAGGTAGGCCCGGGTCCCCGCCGGCCAGGTAACGTTAGGCGGAGGCCAGAAGGCCAGGTTCCCCTCCCCGGCCACCGTGATGTCGACCGGCAGCGCCTCGCCGGCGTGGGCCGGCAACGACCGGATCCGATAGCCGACCTGGATCCGGCGCCCCTGCGGGCCGCGGAACCCCACGGGCGCCGCCCCTGCCGGGGTGAGGACCTCGACGGTGACCGGTCGGCTGGCCGCTTCGACCGCGCGTTCGTCGCCCGAGGCCCGCCGCGACATCGGCACGGCGTACTCGAGCCGAGCCGGCGGAATCGTCAGCGTCCCGGGGGTGAGCGGGTAGGCCACCTGGTGACTGACGAAGAGGTCGTACACCTCTTCGCCGATCGCGCGACTGGCGACGATCCCGGGGAGCGCCGGCTGGGGCACCGCCCAGACGCCGGCCAGGACCGGCGGCTTGAGCGTCGGGGGCCGACGCAGCCGGGCTCGAAGCGATCGGGGAAACCAGGCCGCGGTGAGGATGTCGAGCTGATCGCCCTGGTAGAGGCGCGGATCGGAGAGCACGATGGCGAGGGTCGCGTTCGCCCCGGGATCCGGAGGCGGCACCCGCTGGATCAACTCGACGACCCGGGGATTTCGATTGGCGTCGACGTTGGAGGTCGCGGTCACCGTCACTTCGACGTCGGGTGCCACCTCGGTCGACGCCCCTACGAAGACGAGGACCGGGCCGAACCGCCACCGCCCAACCTCGGCCGCGCGCAGCACCAGCTCGAGCTGGTAGGCGCGGGTCGCGGGTGGGCCCGCCACCGGATCGATCCGCTCGGTGCGCTCCACGATCTCGAGACCGCTCTGCTGCGGCAACTCGATCCGGACCGGACCGGCCAAGGCGGTCACCGCCCGGAGGGTATAGTTGATCTGATCGCCGACCGGGGCCCGATCCCGATCGACCGTGGCGGTCACGGTGATCTGGGCCGCCTGGAGCAGCAGGAGCAGGCCGCCCATCACCAGTCCTTCCCGTCCGAGCTGCGGGCCACCCGACGGCGCCGGATCTGGTCGTTGCGGACCCCCTGCTCGGCACGCTCCACCGAACGGAGAATCTGCTCGGCCTCGGCGGCCGTCATTCCGCGGCTTCCGGCCGGCGGCGGAGGCGCCTGCCCTCCCTTCGGCTGCGGGCGGTTACTCCCCGACGAGGGCGGCGGCGGTGGCCGGCGGCGACTGACCAGCTCGAGATTCCACTTCGCCGCAAACGACCCCGGGGCGAGCAGCAGCGCGTCCCGAAACCGCTGGGCGGCCTCCGCCTCGAGCGGCTCCCGGCGGGTCGAGTCGGCCCGGGCCTGGGCGAGGGCGGCGAGCCCGAGATTGTAGAGCGCCCGGAACCGAACCTCGGGATCGAGCGACTCGGCGGCGACGCCTAACGCCTCCTTGGCGATGTCGTAGCGCCCCTGAGCCAGGGCCAATGCCCCGCCATTGTACGACGCCGTGTCGCGGGCCCGACCGGCCCGGGCCGCGTCCACGAACGCCTCGACGGCCCCGGCCGTGTCGCGAGTCGCCAACCGCCGGGCGCCGTCCGCGGGGCGCTGGGCCGACGCGCCGCCCGGCGCGAGCAGGCAACCGACCACGGTGACCAGCGATGCCGCCCGGCGGGAGATCGTCTGGAGCCAGAGCAACCCAAACCCGACGAGGGCGAGAATCCAGGCCCGCGGCACCAGGTCCTCGGTCCGCCGGCCCCGAACCGGATCACGATCGAGGGTGGCGAGGGTCTTCCACACCGCGCCGGCCTGGTCGGGAAAATCCGCGGGGACGAGGATCGCTTCGCCAGCGTCGGCCACCGCGCGGAGCACGTCGTCCCGCCGGGCGGTAAACACGTCCTGGCCGGCCTCGTCCTTCTTGTATTCGATCAGCGCGCCCGCTTCGTCGCGAAGGGGAATCCGGGCCGGCGCGATGCCCCCCTCGCCCACCAGAATCAAGGTGACGCCGAGCCCCTTGAGCTCGCGAGCCGCGGCCACCGCCGCCGGCAGCGAGTCGTGGGATTCACCGTCGGTGAAGACGACCATCGCTCGCGCCCCGCCCTCACTGGCCGCCTCGAGCAGTTCCTTCCCTTGACGGAGCACGGTGGCCAGGTCGGTGCCGCCTTCGCTGGCGATGTCCGGATCGAGGGCATCGAGTTGGAGTTGAAGCGCTCCATCGTCGAGCGTGAGCGGCGTCAGGATGTAGCTGCGACCGGCGAACGCGATCAAGGCGACCCGATCGCCGCGGACGTCCTGGAGGAGACGGCGCGCCTCGCGCACCGCCCGGCCCAAGCGACTCGGGGCGGCGTCCTCCGCGAGCATCGAGCGGCTGATGTCGACGGCGAACACCAGGTTGAGCGCCCGGGTCTCCGTCTCGACGTCGGCGCTTCCCCACCGCGGGCCAGCCGCGCCCACCGTCGCCAGCCCGCCGACGAGAGCGGCGATCCACGGACCAGCTCGGCTGCGGGCGGCCTCCCGTCGGAGACCCTCCGACCAGGCCGCGGCGGCTCGGACCCGCCGGACCCGCGCCCCGAGCCCCAACCCGAGGAGCAGGAGCGCCACCGCCGGCGCGATCCAGAGAACGAGCGGCGAGTCGAAGCTCATGGGGCCCGCACCGCGACGGTCGCGGCGCTGAGCAGTTCGAGCGCCAGGCACCCGAGCGCGAAGACGAGCAGCGGGCGGGTGCTCTCGTCCGCCGACCGATAGCGAATCATCTCGACCTGCGATTTCTCCAGCTGGTCGATCTGAGTGAAGATCCGGCTCAGCGCGTCGCTGTCCTTGGCCCGGAAATACCGCCCGCCGGTTCGAGTCGCGATCTCGGTGAGCAGCACCTCATCGATTCGCACCGGCAGCATCTCGTAGCGATAGCCGCTGAGCCCTCGACCGGTCGGGATCCGGGCTTCCCCCTCGGTGCCGACCCCGATGGTGTAGACCCGGACGCCTAACGCGGCCGCCGCGTCCGCGGCGGTGCGGGGGTCGATCGAGCCTCGGTTGTTCTCGCCGTCGGTGAGGAGGAGGACCACCTTGGAACGACTCTTGACCCGCCGGAGTCGGTTCACGGCCGTGGCGAGGCCGCTGCCGATGGCGGTGCCGTCGTCGAGCGCCCCGATCCGGAGATCGAGCACCGCCCGCTCGAGCACCGGATAATCGAGGGTCACGGGCACCTGGGTCAGCGCCTCGCCCGCGAAGGCGACCAACCCGATCCGATCCGATTCGCGGCCCCGGACGAAGCCGACGGCCTGCCGCTTGGCCACCTCGAGCCGGTTCGAGGGGGCGAAATCCTCGGCCAGCATACTGCTCGAGACATCGATCGTGATGACGATCGAGATGCCCTCCCGCCGCACCGTGGTCCGGTCGCCGGGAAGTCGGGGGCCCGCGGCGGCGGCCACCAAGCCGGCCAGCGCGAGCGAGCGGAACACCACCGGCAGGTGGGCTCGCCACGGGTTGCCGGCGGCCGACCCGGGAACCCCGCCGTCGGCGACTCGGGCGGTCAGGGGACGGCGGCGGCGGCGCCACCACAGCCAGAGCGGGACGGCCAGAAGGAGGAGCAGAATGAAGGGGCGCGCAAAGGTGATCATCGCCCCTCCTGCCACCAGTCGCGGGCGGCCGCGACCAGGCCAGCGATTTCGCCAGGGCTGCCATCGCGCCGAAAGCTCGCCTCGGTCAACGCCGCGACAATCGGGGCGGCGGCCGCCTGGGCGACTGGCGAGCGGCGGACCGATTCGTCAGTAATCAGGTGGGCCCATCCGTCGAGCGAGGTCCGGATCTCGCCGGCGTGCAACCAAGCCGTGAGGATCGGCTCGATCGCCGGTTCGGGGGGTGGCGGCGCGGACCCGGCCTGGACCCCTCGGGCCAGCCGCCGTCGACGGAAGGCCAAGGCACCCGCCAGCGCCGCCAGCAAACCGATCAGGGCGACCAGCAGGGGGAACCAGGACCGGCTCGCCTGAGCGACCAAGTCCGCGGCGGGCCGGGGAGCCAGGCTCCCTTTCGGCTGATCAGCCGGGAGGACGCTGCTCACTCGCACCAGCTGAACGGCCCCAGGCAGGGTGTCGGACTTGCCGGCCGAGCTCACCACGATCGCCCCCGGCATGGTCAGCCGATGATCGCCGGGGAACCAGAAGACCACCGGATAGCGGACCGTAGCGACCCCGGCCCGGTAGTCCACCTCGGGTGGAGCCAAGGCTTGCCCGATCTCGCCCAAATCCCAAACCTGGGGCCGCAGCACGTGGCCGTTCGGCACCGTGACCGAGGTGGTGAGCCATACGGTGTCGCCCACCGTCACGGTGCCGAGCTGCCAGAGGGCGGTCGCCAGGGCGATCACCGTCGCCTCGCCCGACGCCGCGGCGCGAATGCCTTCCGAAGGATCGGGGCATAGTCCTCGGCCACGTCGATCGCCAGATGGCGGACCCCGGCGGACCGGAGCCGCTGGTTCCGCTCTTCGAGGCGCGCCCGGGCGATCGTCGCCCACCGGCGAACGACCCGCTGATCGCCGAGATCGACCAAGGAGGTTGCCCCGGTCTCCGGGTCTTCGAAGGTGATCCACCCGCCCCCATGGGGCCGTTGTTCCCGGGCGTCGTCGACCGTCACCACGGTGACATCGTGGCGGGCCGCGAGTTCCTTGAGCGGCCGATCCCAACCGGGCGCCAGAAAGTCGGAGACGACCACCAGCACGCCACGATGGGCCAACACCCGGGAGGCGTAGTGGATGGCGCCGGCGACGTCGGTGCCGGTCCCGCTCGGCACGAACGCGAGGAGATCCCGAATCAGCCGGAGGGCGTGGCGCCGGCCCTTCGCCGGACGAACGACGTGCTCCACCCGCTCGGTGAACAGCAGCGCGCCGACTCGGTCCTGCTCCCGGGCCCCCGCCAGGGCCAGGACCGCGGCCACTTCGACGGCCCGGGCCGCCCGCTCCACGGGGGCCCCGACCTTGGTCGATCCCGACTGATCGACCACCAGCAGGAGGGTGAGTTCACGCTCTTCGGAGAACGTCTTGACGAAGGGGGACCCGAGCCGCGCCGAGACGTTCCAGTCGATCGCTCGGTAGTCGTCGCCTTGCTCGTAGGCCCGGACCTCGGCGAACTCCATCCCCTGGCCCCGAAACACCGAACGCGTTTCGCCGGCGAAGAGCGTGTCCACGACCCCTCGGGTCCGGATCGCGATCCCCTTGACCTGCTTGAGCAGTTCGGGCGCGACCCGAACGTTCACGGCACCTTGACCTTGGCGAGGACCTGCTCGACGATCGCATCGCTGGTGACGTCTTCGGCTTCCGCCTCGAACGACAGGACGATCCGATGCCGCAGGATGTCGGGAGCCATCGACTGGATGTCTTGCGGGGTGACGAAGCCACGCCCCTCGAGGAGGGCGTGCGCCCTGGCGGCCTGCGCCAAGCCGATCGATGCCCGCGGCGATGCCCCGAATGCGATCAGCGGACTGAGCGCCGCCAGCCCGACGGACGCTGGCTCCCGGGTCGCCCGTACCAGGTCGACGATGTAGTCGGCCAGCCGAGGATCGAGATGGGTGTGAAGCGCCTGGTGCCGCAGCTCGAGGACCACGGCCGGTTCGAGGACGGCGGCCACCGCAATCGGCTCCCCACCGCTCATTCGCTGGAGGATCTCCCGCTCATCGGAACGGGTCGGATACCCGACGCGGACCTTGAGGAGAAACCGGTCGAGCTGGGCTTCCGGAAGCGGATAGGTCCCCTCGCTCTCGATCGGATTCTGGGTTGCCAAGACGAGGAAAGGATCGGGCAGGCGATAGGTCTGGCCTCCGATCGACACTTGCCGCTCCTGCATCGCCTCGAGCAACGCCGACTGGACTTTCGCCGGGGCCCGGTTCACCTCGTCCGCGAGCACGATGTTGGCGAACAGCGGGCCGTGCTTGGGCCGAAACTCCTGGGTCTTCGGATCGAAGATCATGGTGCCGACGACGTCGGCCGGGAGCAGGTCGGGGGTGAACTGGATTCGCGAGAAGCTGGCACGAAAGGTGTCGGCCAAGGTCCGGACCGCCAGGGTCTTCGCCAGGCCCGGCACGCCTTCGAGGAGCACGTGGCCGCCGGTGAGCAGCCCGATGACCAGCCGCTCGACCATCGGCTGTTGGCCGACGATGCGCCGGCCGATTTCATCGATCGCCTGGCGGAGCATCTTCGTATTGCCCGTTTCCTCGGGCGGTTTCACCGTCATCGACGCCTCATGCGGGTTGTTCGTTAGGACTCCGGGAGGTCGATCGCACGGTAAAGGGCGGTGATCTCCGCCGGCGTCAGCGGCCGCCAGTCCCCCGGGCCGAGCTCACCGAGGCGGACCGGACCGTAGCTCAACCGGGCGAGCCGTTCGACCTTGCCGCCTACGGCCGCGATCCACTTCCGGACGATCGCGTTGCGACCCTCCGTCAAGGTGACGTCCACGATGCTCCTTCCGTCGCGCCCGGGGCGGACTCGCACCGCCGTCGGTACCACCGGGCGTCCATCGATCACTACGCGCTTGCCCAGTTGCTGTTCCAGCGTCGCGGTGGGTTGACCGTGGACCAGCGCGGTGTAGCGGCGGGGGATCCGGTGGCGGGGGTGGGTGAGCCGATGAACCGCGTCGCCGTCGGTGGTGAGCAACAACAGACCGGTCGTCATCACGTCGAGCCGGCCGACGTAGGTGAGGCCCTTGGATTTGGGCAGCAGATCGAACACGGTTCGGCGGCCGGCCTCGTCGTCGGCCGTCGTCACGATGCCGAGTGGTTTGTGAATCGCGATCCACCGGGTCGGGACCGGGCGGACCCGCTTCCCGTTGACCTGGACGTTCTGCCGATCGGGATCCGCGCTGCTACCGAGGGTCGCCACCTTGCCGTCGACCGTGACCGCGCCCTTCTCGATCATCTCCTCGGCCCGCCGCCGCGAGGCCACCCCGGCACGGGCGAGCACTCGCTGGAGGCGCATGGTGGTCATGAGTCGGCTTCGACGTAGGCCGCCGCGTCCTGCCCGTCGCTGTCGATCGGCTTGGGCACCTGGAGCGCGATGGTCAGCTCCTCGGCCCTCGGCAGGTTGGCCAGGTCGGGAATCCCCAGCAGCTCGAGAAAGAGCGGTGTGGTGCTGTAGAGCAACGGACGTCCGAGTGCTTCGCTTCGGCCGATGACTTCGATCAGCCCCCGCTCCTGTAAGGTCCGGAGCACCCCGGCGGCGTTGACCCCGCGAATCTCCTCGATCTCGGCGCGTCCGACCGGCTGGCGATAGGCGATCGTGGCCAAGGTTTCGAGCATCGCGCCGGAGAGTCGGGGTGGCTTCTGGCTCAGCTGCGCCCGTTCGATCGCGGCCGCGAAGGCCGGGCGGCTGAGGATCTGATAGCCGCCGGCCATTTCGATCAGTTCGACGCCGTGACCATCGAAATCGTAATGCTCCCGGAGCTGGTCGAGTGCTTGACGAACCTCGGAGAGACTCACGTCGGGATCGAGGGTCTGGAGTTCTTCGACCGTCACCGGCCGGGGGGCGGCGAAGAGGGCCGCTTCAATCAGCTGGACGAGGGGATTCACGGGTGATGACCACCGGCCCGAAGGCCTGGCTTTGAGTGATGAACGCCGCGCCGCGGCGCGCCAATTCGAGCAAGGCGAGCAAGGTCGACAACACGTCGACGATGGTGGGCCGGGGCCCGATCGCCTCGGCCCAGGTAATCTGCCCCCGATCGGACAGCAGCGACTCAATCCGCAGCGTGGCGCCCTCGACATTGAGTGGCCGCGCGACGACCCGATGCATCACCGGGTGGAGGATGCTCGCGATGACCCGCTCCACTGCGGCCATCACGTCGAGCAGGTCGAGCGTCAGCGGGAGCGGTGGCAGTTCCGGTGGCGGGGGCAGGTAGCCACGTGGGAAGCGAAGCGCCCGCCGATCGGCCTGGTGGTTCATCCACAGTGCGATCTCTTTGATTTGCTGATACTCCAGCAATCGCCGAACCAGCTCGGCCCGCGGATCGTCCCACGCCTCCCCATCGACACCCCGCGGCAACAACATCTGCGCCTTGAGGCGAACGAGGCGACTGGCCATCTCGAGATAGTCCGCGGCCTGGTTGAGACCGAGGACATGGACCACCTTGAGGAACTGATCGGCAATCCGGGCAATCGGAATGTCCGCGATGTCGATCCGCTCCTCCCGCAACAGGTGCAGGAGCAGGTCGAGGGGCCCAGTAAACGCGTCCAGCTCGACCACAAAGCCGGAATCCGCGGCGACGCCGGTAGCGGGTTCCGGGGGGGAATCCATCATGTGGTCGGAGACGATGCCGATCGCGGCCAAGATTTCTCGCTTCTCACTCGAAAGCCGGCTGGAATATGGCGCCATTTGCCGTCCGGGCGAAGGGGCAATTCCCGCCAGGGTTGCTGCAAATGCCCATCCAGGGCTATCTTGCGGGGCTTTTCGGGGAAGCCGCTGGCTGACCCCGACCAACGGACAGCATTCGCAGGAGTACTGAGTGCCACGGCTAAAATCCGCCAAGAAACGCATGCGCCAGGGCCGGGCCCGGGCCATTCAAAACCGGACCAAGCGCAGTCAGCTTCGGACCGCCATCAAGCGGGTCCGGTCGGCCACCGACGAGAAGACCCGGAAGGAAGCCCTCGCGGATGCCAACAAGCTGATCGACCGCGCGGGTCGGAAGCGGCTCATCCACCCGAACGCCGCGGCTCGCCAGAAGAGCCGCCTGGCTCGCCTCAAGTAGGCGCCGCGTCGGGTTTCCCGATAGCCGAGGGGGTCGGACTCAATGTCCGACCCCCTCGGCACTTACCGGGCCCCGCGGAGCACTTAGACCGCGGCCAATTCCGCCCCGCACCGCTCGCAATACCATTCCGTCGGCCGGTTGAGGGACCCACATTCTCCGCACTTGAGGGTTTTGGCCACCGTCTGGCTGGGACGATCCGTCCTGGTTTCCGTCCCGGTGCTGCCGCCCGACGCACGTCCACCCTCCAAGGTAACCGACTTGAGGAACGTCAACTCGTCCACCGATGACGTCGGAGCGGCCGGCGGCTCCTTCGCCTGGGTTGCCGGGAACGGGATGGCCCGCGCCGGACCTGAATCCCGCATCTTGAGCCCACCCCGTGGCACGAACCGGGGCGCCTCGGGGGTCTCCACCGGGGCCGACGGCTCGGGCGCCCGAGCGGTGGTCTCGGTCTCTTCTCGGGCGACGGGCGCTTCGACTGGCTGAGGGCGATGCCGCGGGGCCGGCTCCTCGCGACGCGCTGGCGCCGGGGGCGCGGGGGCCGGGAGGATCTGGCTCAGCACCTCCTCGAGGCGGCCGATCTCCGAGGCCAGCCGGGCCAACTCCTCGTCGAGGCCGCCGATCTTGGCCGAGCAATCCTTCTCGACGCGCTGCCATTCGTCTTGGGAGTACTCGCCCACCGTGAACCGCAGCTCTGCCTCGGAGAGAGTCTCCTGTTCCTCCGCCCGGAGCTCGGAATACTCGTTTGCCTGGCCCCGGAGGCTCTGGAGGCTGCCGTTGATGACGTCGGAGTGTCCCCGCAGCTGATCGACCACCTGGGCGAGGCGCCCCCGGTAATCCGTCCGGACCCGCTCCCGGACTGCAGCCGGCGTCTTGCTTCCTGCGGCTTCCAGCTTCTCGAGCCAGTCGGCAAGGCGTTGGCGGGAGGCCAGGAGTGACTCAACCTCGGTCAGGTCCTGATGCTGGAATTCGCCCATGCCGCCCTCTCCGTTCATGATTGGAACTGACCTACCAAGCCCAAGATAAGCCGGAAGTGCGCTTCCGGAAACGCGTTAGGATCTTAGCCGTCAAAACCCCCGACACCCCGTTCGAAGGCCACCCGGCCGCCGACCACGGTCAGGTCGGTTTGGCCGACCAGCTCCTGGGCAAGGAACGGGCTGTTGGCGCTCTTGGAGTGCAAATCGCTGGCCCGAACGACCCAGCGCCGCGCCGGGTCGAAGATGACGAGATCTGCAGTTGCTCCCACTGCCAGCGTTCCTCCACTCAGGTGGAAAATCCGGGCCGGAACCGTGCTCATCCGAGCCATCAACTCCGGCAGCGACAGTAGCCCCGGCTCGACCAGCTCGCGGATTCCGAGCCCCAGCGCGGTCTCGAGTCCGACGATGCCGTTGGGTGCCTCGTCGAACTCCCGCTGCTTGGTATCGTAGTGGTGAGGCGCGTGGTCGGTGGCGATGCAGTCGATGACCCCGGTCTTGAGCCCGATCCGAATCGCCTCGCGGTCGGCCGCTTCGCGCAGCGGCGGGCGCATCTTGGCGTTGGTCTGGTATCCCTCACAGGATTCGTGAGTCAAGCTGAAGTGGTGGGGGGTCGCCTCGGCGGTGACGTTCACCCCCTGATCCTTGGCCCGTCGGACCAAGTCGACGGAGCCCCGGGTGGAGAGGTGGCAGAGGTGGAGATGGCCGCCGGTCAGCCCGGCCAGGATCAGGTCGCGGGCGACCAGAATCTCCTCGGCTGCGGCGGGAATCCCCTTCAAGCCGAGCCGGGTCGCCACGATCCCCTCGTGCATGGCGCCGCCGTGACTGAGCGTCGAGTCTTCGCAGTGATCCGCCACCGGGATGCCGAAGGTTTTGGCGTACTCCAGCGCGGTCCGCATCAACTGGCTCGAGACCACCGGGCGGCCATCATCACTCACCGCCACCGCCCCCGCCCCGATCATCTCCCCGAACTCCGCGAGTTGCTGCCCCTTCTGGCCGACCGAGATGCAGCCGATCGGATGGACCCGCGCCTTCCCCGCCCGAATGGCCTGCCGCACGACGAAGCCAACCGCCGCCTGGTTGTCGATGACCGGATCGGTGTTGGGCATGGCGCACACCGCGGTGAAGCCGCCCGCCACCGCGCTGGTCGCGCCGGAGGCGATCGTCTCCATGTGCTCCTGCCCCGGCTCACGAAAATGGACATGGAGATCGACGAACCCCGGGGCGACGACTTTCCCCCGAGCATCGATCCGCCGAACCCCGTCTTCTACGGTGATATTGTGACCGATGGCCGCAATCCGTCCGTCCTCGACGAGCACGTCGGCGAGCCCATCGGTGCCCCGAGATGGGTCGATGACGCGGGCCCCGGCGATCAGCAAGGGCTTCATCGCTCGTCGGCTCCCGGCGAGCCCCAGTCGGGCGCGCCTCCGGCGAGCAGATAGAGGACCGCCATCCGCACCGCGACGCCGTTGGTCACCTGGGGGAGAATCACGCTGGCTGGGCCGTCGGCGACATCGCTGTCGATCTCGACCCCGCGGTTCATCGGGCCGGGGTGCATGATGACGACCTCGCGGCCGGCCCGCGCCAGCCGCTCCCGAGTCACGCCGAAAATCCGGTTGTACTCCCGCAACGAGGGCACGAACCCGCCCTCCATCCGCTCGAGCTGGAGGCGGAGCACGTTGAGCGCGTCGGCCCACTGAATCGCGTCGTCGATCCGGTGCATCACCTTGACGCCGAGCTCGGCCAGCCCGACCGGCAGCAGGGTCGGTGGCCCGCAGACCGCCACCTCGGCACCGAGTTTGGTGAGCCCCCAGATGTTGCTTCGGGCCACTCGACTGTGGAGCACGTCGCCACAGATAGCCACCTTGAGCCCTTCGATCCGGCCAAACTTGTCACGGAGAGTGAGCAGATCGAGGAGGCCCTGGGTCGGGTGCTCGTGCTTGCCGTCGCCGGCGTTGATGACGTTGGAGCGGATTCGCTCGCCGAGGAATCGGGCCGCCCCGCTGGCGGGGTGACGAATCACCACCATGTCGATCCGCATCGCCTCGAGGTTGCGGGCGGTGTCGACCAGTGTTTCGCCCTTCGAGACGGAGCTGCCCTGCACCGCGACGTTGACGGTGTCGGCGCTGAGGCGCTTCTCGGCGAACTCGAATGAGATCCGGGTTCGAGTCGAGGCTTCGAAGAACAGGTTGACGATGGTCTTGCCGCGCAGCGCCGGGACCTTCTTGATCGGCCGCTCGCTGACCTCTTTGAAGGCCTCGGCGGTGTCGAGGATCAGGAGGATCTGGTCCGCGGACAGCTCCTCGAGCCCGAGCAGGTCCTTGCCGAGTGGTGTGGCAGGCATCAGACCCGCACCAGGTTGACGGCGTCTTGACCATCCCGCTCCCGCACCAGCACGTCGACTCGATCGTCGGGCGCGGTGGTCACCGTGATCCCGACGACATCAGCCCGAATCGGCAACTCGCGGCCGCCGCGATCGACGAGCACGCAAAGCAGGATCCGCCTGGGGCGGCCGAAATCGGCCAGCTCGTCGAGGGCGGCCCGGATCGTTCGACCGGTGTAGAGGACGTCATCGACGATGACGACGGTCTGGCCGTCGAGCTCTCGGGGCAGGCTGGTCTCGCCGATGATGGGCCGCGGGCCGACCGATTGGAGATCGTCGCGGTAGAGGGTGATATCGAGTTTTCCGAGGGGAACCGCCCGGCCTTCCGACTTCTCGATCAGCGCCTCCAGCCGCTCGGCCAACTCGACGCCGCGCCGCTGAATCCCGACGAGCACCAAGCCATCCGTGCCGTGGCAGCGCTCAACAACTTCACTGGCCATCCGCGCGAGAACGCGGGAAAAGGCGACTTCGTCAATGATCCGGCTGATGGTGGACATGCCGGGCGCGGAAGCTAAGTGCCAGGGATACGCTCCGCAACCTGTTCCGGGGAGGGCCGTCCGGGTTGGCGTCTCGGGGCACCCCGCCAGAGCCGGGCGGCGAGCAGGGCCGCGAGGACCGCACCGTAGGTCAGCGGTTCGGTAACGTCCTTCTTGACGAGCCAGAAGAAGTGGAGGACGGCGAGGATCGCCGCGAGATAGATCCCCCGGTGGAGGGCCTGCCACCGCCGGCCCCCCAACTTCCGCACCATCGCGGTGGGTGAGGTGACCGCCAGCGTCAGGAGAATCAGGAAGGCGGAAAAGCCGACCAGCACCCAGGGGTGCTCGAGAATGTCGGCCCCGATCTCGGGGACCGAGAGCTGATGGTCGAACACCGCGTAAATCGAGAGATGGATCACCGCGTAGAAGAACGCGAACAGACCGGTCAGCCGGCGGAGCTTGACCAGGCTCGCCCATCCGGTCAGGCGGCGGACCGGGGTGTTGGCCAGCGTCACCAGGAGAATGACCAGGGCGCTGAGTCCGGTGGTATGGGTGAGCGTCTTGACCGGGTCGGCGCCGAGATCACCCCGAACGACTCCCGCCACCAGCCAACCCGCCGGCGCGAGACAGGCAACCCAGGTGACCGGCTTGAGGACCCATCGGACCACGCCAGGGGCCATCGAGGGTCAGTAGTTGGTCCGGAGGTCCAGCGAACTGTACAGCGACGCCACTTTGTCGGCATAGCCGTTGAACGGCAAGGTGTCGCGCTTGAAATACTCCCCCAGCCGGCGCTCTTTGTCCTGGCGCCACCTCGGGTGATGCACCTTCGGATTGACGTTGGCGTAGAAGCCGTACTCGTTGGGGGCGGCGATGTTCCAGGTGGTCGCGGGCTGCCGCTCGAGAAACCGAATCCGCACGATGCTCTTGCCACCCTTGAAGCCGTACTTCCATGGCACGGTCAGTCGGATCGGGGCGCCGTTCTGGTTGAGCAGTGGCTTGCCGTAGATCCCGGTGGCCAGCAGGCTCAACGGATGCATCGCTTCGTCCATCCGGAGCCCCTCGACGTAGGGCCAGTCGAGGACCCCGGATCGAAGGCCGGGCATCTGCTGCGGGTCGTTGAGCGTGGTGAACTCGACGAACTTGGCCCGGGTTCCGGGCTCGAGTTTCCTGATGAGGGAGCCGAGTTCGACGCCCATCCACGGGATTACCATCGACCACGCCTCGACGCAGCGCATCCGATAGACCCGCTCCACGACCGGAAGCCCCTTGAGCAGATCATCGATCGAATAGGAGCCGGGCCGCTTGACCTCCCCCTCGACCAGGATCGACCACGGCTTGGTCTTGAGCCCGCCGGCGTTCTTGGCGGGATCGTCCTTCCCGGTTCCGAACTCGTAGTAGTTGTTGTAGGTCGTGACGACGTCGTACGGCGTTTGCTTGTCTTCCAGCTCTTGCCCTGCCCTGCGCCCTCGAGGCAACGCGATGCCCGCCGCGATCAGGCCAACGCTGGCCAGCCACTCGCGCCGCCCGGCGTACAACGTCGGGTCGGTAATCTCGGCGCTCTTGATGTCGTCTGGCCGGCGAATCAGCATGCGGTCCTCCCGAGGCGCGGTCTGGTGGTGAAATGTACAACGTCGGGAGGCTGGGGATTGTTCCCCACCAGCGGGTACCGGAGGGGAGGCACGGACAGGGCGGGATTCGAACCCGCGAACCGCTTGCACGGTTACACGCTTTCCAGGCGTGCCTCTTCAACCGCTCGAGCACCTGTCCCGGGAGGGCGGCACAACATAGTCCTTCCCGCCGGGGAGCGTCAACGCTGGCTCCAATCGCCTGCTCAGCGGGCTTTGGCCCGGGCCGGCTTGGTCGGGCGCTTTTTCGATCCGTGACTGGCCCGTTTCACCCGGGCCGTGAGCGGGTCGGGCAACTTGCCGCGTCGAGGGGTGGCCTTCTTCGTCGACGGCTTCTTCGGCCGTAGCTTCGCGCTCGGCGGAGCCGCCGGCTTGGCCTTCCCGATCGCGTTGGCCAGCGCCTTGGCCTTGGGGGTCACCCGTCCCTTGCCCTTGGGTTTCGCATCCGCCGAGGGCCCCCCTCTGGCGGCGATCAGATCAATCGCGTCTTCGAGCGTGACCGCCGCCGGGTCCCGATCCTTCGGCACCGACGCACTGACCTTGCCGTGCTTCACGTAGGGCCCGTACTTGCCTTCGAACAGACCAATCGGCTGCCCGTCCGCCGGGTGCACGCCGATCTCCTTGAGCGGCGTGGCGCCGGCGCGGCGCCCGCGACCGAGCTTCGGCTGGGCGAGCATTTCGAGCGCCCGAGCCAACGAGATCGTCAGGACGTGATCCTCGCCCTTGATGGAGCGGTAGTCCTTCCCCGTTTTGCCCTGGTCGTGGACCACGTAGGGACCGAATCGCCCTTGGCCGGCCAGGACATTGGCCGCGGTCTCCGGGTGAGGGCCGAGGAGCCGCGGCAACGCCAATAGCCCCACGGCCATCTCGAGGGTGACCTGATCGGGGGTCACGCCCTTGGGCAGCGAGGCCCGCTTCGGCTTGGGATGGTCATCCGACACGATGCCGAGCTGGACATAGGGCCCGTACTGTCCGTTGAGCAGGAGGATCGGCTGGTCGGTTTCCGGGTGCTGGCCGACGATATCCGGGCCAGCCGCCTTCTGCCGGAGGGCCTCGTCGATCTGCTCCCGGGACAGTTCGGCCGGGGTCGCGTCACGCGGGATCGAGGCCTTGAGGACCTCCCCATCTTCGCTGACCACTTCGACGTAGGGCCCGAATCGGCCGAGCTTGATGGTGGCTCCTTCGAGCCCGCCGAGGGTGATGGTGCGCGCCTCGGTCGGATCGATCTTCTTCTCGCGAACCGCGACCTGCTGGCGGAGGCCGTTCTTCCCGAGATAGAACTCCTTCAGGTAGGGGAGCCACTCGGCATGTCCCTCGGAGATGTCGTCGAGGGTCTGCTCCATCCCGGCGGTGAACTTGGTGTCGACCAAGGTCGGGAAGTGATGCTCGAGCAAATTGGTGACCCCGAACGCCGTGAGGGTCGGAACCAGGGCCTGGCCCTGTTTTTGGACGTACCCGCGGTCGATGATCGTGTCGATGATGGAGGCGTAGGTACTCGGGCGGCCCACCCCGTCCGCCTCGAGCTCCTTGACCAGGCTCGCTTCGGTGTAGCGTGCCGGCGGTTGGGTCTGGTGCGATAATGCGTCCAGCGCCTGGCAGGTCGGTCGGTCGCCCACTTCGAGATGGGGCAGGACGACTTCCTGGTCCTCGAGGGCGGCCTCGGGATCGTCGGAACCCTCGACGTAGGCCCGGAGAAAGCCAGGGAAATCAATCCGCTTGCCGCTGGCCCGGAAGGTCGCGTCGGCGACGTCGACCGTCACCGTCATGCTGGTGAGCCGGGCATCGAGCATTTGCGAGGCGACGGTTCGCTTCCAGATCAGGTCGTATACGGCCAGCTCGCGACCACTGAGGCGAGTTTCCTCCGGGGTCCGGAAATGCGAACCGGCCGGCCGAATCGCTTCGTGGGCCTCCTGGGCGGACGCGTTGCTGGAGTAGGTCCGTGGCTTGGGCGGGAGATACTCGGCGCCGTAGAGCCGTTCGACGCATTCGCGGGCGGCGGTCAGCGCCTGGTTCGACAGGTGCACCGAATCGGTCCGCATGTAGGTGATGAAGCCCTCTTCGTAGAGCTTCTGCGCCGTCCGCATCGCCTCCCGGGCGCCGAGCCGGAGCTTCCGGTTGGCCTCCTGCTGCAACGTCGAGGTGATGAACGGCGGCGCCGGCCGCCGAACGAACGGCTTCTCCTCGGCGGAGCCGACGACCCAAGGGCCCTTCTCCAGCCGGCCGACGAGGGCGGCCGCCGCCGGGCCGTCGAGCAGAACGACATCCTTCCCCGCCTCGAGCCGGCCGGTCCGCTCGTCGAAGTCCTTGCCGGTGGCCAGCCGCTTGCCGCCTAACGCGGTGAGCTGAGCGTCGAACTGCTGCCGATCGTGCTCCAGCGATGCCTTGAGATCCCAATACACCGCCGGCACGAAGGCCCGCCGTTCTCGCTCCCGGATCACCAGGAGGCGCACCGCCACCGACTGGACCCGTCCCGCCGACAGCCCGTAGGCGATCTTCTTCCATAGGAGCGGTGAGAGGGTGTACCCGAAGAGCCGGTCGAGGATCCGGCGGGTTTCCTGGGCCCGGACCAGCCGGTCGTCGACCGGCCGAGTGTGGTCGAGCGCGTCGTGAATCGCTTCCTTGGTAATCTCGTGGAACACCATCCGACGGATCGGCACCCGGGGCTTGAGTACCTGAATCAGGTGCCACGAGATGCTCTCACCCTCGCGGTCCTCGTCGGTCGCCAGAATCAGGTCGTCGGCATCGGCCAGCGCGTCCTTGAGCTCCTTGACCACGTGCTTCTTGTCGGACGGGACGATGTAGAGCGGCTCGAAATCACTGTCGACGTTGACCCCCAGCCGACTCCACGCCTCCGCCTTGTACTTGGCGGGGATGTCGGAGGCCCGGTCAGGAAGATCCCGAATGTGACCCATCGAGGCGACCACCTTGTATCCGCGGGGCAAGAACTCGCGAATGGTGCGCGCTTTGGTGGGCGACTCGACGATGACGAGACTGGCCATGCCGTCCTTAATTTCAGGTGATCGGATCGGGCATTCCGATGCAATCGAGGTGCCCCGGCCCGAAAGTGGGGGAACAGAATGGGGCGTCGAGCCAAGTCTGTCAATTCCCCCACCGGCCGAGCCGAGTCGACCACCTGCCACCTAACGGTTTTGCTGCCAAGCACTTAGCCCCGGTCCGACCGGGGAAAACTCACCGAAGCGAATCGAGCGGAAACGGCTTGGGTGGGCGGATTTCGCCGAGCTGGGCGATTCCCGGCTGGCTGATGGCCCAGGTGGGCCAGCCGGCCGTTTTCACCTCCGCCGTGGGCGTTTCGAGGTCTCGGGTCCCGGCTCGAGTCGGTTATCTTCCCGCCTCGTCACCACCAGCCTGGAGCCACCCGTGGGCAGCTTGGTCTTCGGTTTCATCCTCCTCATCGTCGGGCTCGTCGTCCGGGCCTCCGGCAAGAGTCTCGGGTCGGGCGGCAGCAAGGTCGCCGGCACGGTGGTGACGCTGGTCAGCGTGGGCCTGATGGTCATCGGCGGCTTCACTTTGCTCGGCTCGAGCGTCAAAGTGATCGATGCCGGCACGGTAGGTGTCCAGCACGCCTTCGGAGCTGTCTCGCCGACGCCGTTGATGCCGGGAGTTCGGTTCGTGCCGCCCTGGTCGGAGGTGGAGCGCTACTCGACCCGGGAGGAACAGTTCCCGGCCGCGCGAGAAGAGTCAGAGCAGATGGCCGCGCTCTCGAGCGAACAAATGGGGATGCAGGTCGACGTCGCGGTCCGCTGGCAGATCGATCCGCAACAGGCGCCACGGATCTTCACCGAGATCGGCGCCGAGGAACAGATCCACGCGGTGGTGTTGAACGCGATTCGCAACGGGGTGCGCAACGGGATGTCGAAATTCTCGATCAATGACATCGCCGAGCGAAGCCGAGTCGCCGAGGCGATGCGCACCGAGGTCGACAGCGCCCTGGTGACCCGGCCGCGGGCCGGTGGTCAGCCGTTCCGGATCGCCTCGATCACCGCGTTCTTTCTCCGCAACCTCCAGCCGCCCGAGCAGGTGGTCAACGCGATCAACGGGAAGATCGCCCAGGAGCAGCAGATTCAGACCGAGAAGCACCGGGTCGAAGTGGCGCGGCTCCAATCGGAGCAGCAGCGCCTCCTCAACCAGACGCTGACGCCCGAAGCCCTGATGAAGCAGTATCTCGAGGTGCTCAACGACATGCGGACGTCGAACAATCTGATCGTCTTGGTGCCGACGGAAGGCGGGGCCCCGCTGCTCGACCTGAACGCGCTCCGGAAGAACATCCGCCAGACGCCGTAGCCGATACGGCGCCCCGGCGGCGATCAGGGCGGCGGCACTTCGGGTTCGTCCCGCTCGCCGCCTCGCCGGGGTCGCTCCCGCCACAGACCATAGACGCCGAGCGCCACCAGACCGACGGCGAGATACATCAACCCGGGCGCCGGACCGACCTGGTCCGCGGGGCCGGTTCACCCCCCGGGGATGAAGCAGTCCAGCGGACCGGGTACCTGCCAGCCGGCAAACCGCATCGCTCGACTCCCTCTGCCTAACGACGGCCAGCCGGGGCGGGAATCGCCTCGGCGTACGCCACGATCCGCCGACAGGCCTCGACCAACCGAGCCTCGCTCGTCCCCAGCGTCATCCGGACATGGCCCGCTCCGCTCGGCCCGAAGCCTTCGCCGGGAGTCACCGAGACTCCGCCCGTCTCGAGCAGGCCGCTGGCAAACTGTTTCCCGTCCAACCCGGTGCCCCGGACATCGAAGAACACGTACATCCCGGCCTCCGGCATCCGAGCCATGATCCCCGGGGCCGCGCGCAAGCCTTCGACGACGACCTCGGCGCGCCGCTGGTACGACGACCGGATCCGCTCGAGATCCGCGCCGCCGCCAGTCAGGGCGGTCACCGCCGCATCCTGGATGAACTGGGCAACGCCGAAGTACATCCCTTGGGCGAGATTGAGGAGGTGACCAGCCAGCGGAGCCGGGGTCACCGCCCACCCGCACCGCCAGCCGGTCATCGCGTGCGACTTGGAGAGGCTCGAGATCAGCACCCCGCGCTCGGCCATCCCGGGGAGCGCCCAGGGGCTGTGATGGCGCCGACCACCGAACATCAGCGCCCGGTAGACCTCGTCCGACACCAGCCAGAGATCGTGCCGGTGGCACAACTCGGCGATGGCGCGGCCGGCCTCTTCCGTCAGGCACGCCCCGGTTGGATTGTGGGGGAAGTTGAGGACGAGGCCTCGGGTCCGCGGGGTGATCGCGCGGGCCACCCGGTCGGGATCGAGATGGAATCGATCTTCCGGGCGAAGCGGAATCGCCACCATCTTCGCGTTGGGAGCGCCGAAGACGCCTTCGTAGGTGACGTAGGTGGGCTCGGCGACCAGCACCTCGTCGCCGACATCGAAGAGGCACTGGGCGACCCCGAACAGGGCGGCCTGGGCCCCCGGAAACACGGTCACCTGATTCGGCGCCACGGCCACCCCGGTGGTGCGGGCCGTCTCGGCCGCGATCGCCTCGCACAGCGCCGGCTCTCCGCCCAGGGGGGAGTAATGAGTTCGGCCCCGCCCCAATGCCTCGATCGCGGCCCGGCGAATCGGTTCGGGGGTGTCGAAATCGGGGTCGCCGATGCTGAGGAGCAGGATGTCCTCGCCCGCTCGGAGCCGCTCGACCGCCCGGGCGTGCACCGCCCACGCGTCGGACCCTTCGCCCGCGATCCGGCGGGTCAGCGACGAATAGCGCATGGGAGCGTCTCCAAAGAACGAACGCCTCGCCTACTGATGGCGAGGCGTTCCGTTGAGCTCGACCAACCGAGCGGACAGGGAGGGATTCGAACCCTCGATACCGTTGCCGGTATGCCGGTTTTCGAGACCGGTTCCTTCAGCCACTCGGACACCTGTCCAGCAAGCGGCTTAAGATAAAGTGGGAGCAGCGGTTAGCGGTAGCCCCCGGGGCCCGACGCCTACTTCCGGTAGTCCAGCGGCGGCTGCCGATCCCCGATCCGGGTCTGGTACCGAAAGGCCCCAAGGCGCTTGGCGAATTCGGCCCGAGTGGCCACCAGAGTGGCCGGTTCGGCGAAGAGGTCGAACGCGGTCAGGGCCATCGCCTTCGCCGCCAGGAGCATGCCCTTGGTCCCAATCGACATCCCACCCGCCGCGACTGCCTGCCAGCTGTGGGCGGGGGTGCCAGGCACCCAGGTGGCCGTGGTCACCTGCACCGTCGGCACCACCCAGCTGACGTCTCCCACGTCGGTCGAGCCGCTGGAGACCCCGATCTCCGGCGGGGCGATGGCCCCGGTGCTTTCGATCGGGGGCAACGTGCCGGTCAGGGAGGTGCGGATCGTCTCGGCGAAGCGGCGCTCGTCGTCGGTGTAGCTGAACCCGCCGACGGAACGCAGTGCCTTTTCGGCGACGTCGGCGAGGCGGTCGTTCGGGAGGACGTTGTACACGGCGTTGACTAGCTCCATTTCGACCGTGGTTCCAGTCCCGAGCGCCGCCCCCTTCGAGGCGTTGACCATCCGTTCCCAGATCCCGTCGAGGATCCGCATGTCGCTGTGGCGGGCGTAGTAGTACGTCTCGGCGACATCGGGCACGACGTTCGGTGCCTTGCCGCCGTTGGTGATGACGTAATGAATCCGAGTCTCTTGGGGGACGTGTTCCCGCATCAGGTTGACCATCGCGTTCATCGCTTCGACGCCGTCGAGGGCGGAACGCCCTTGCTCCGGCGAGGCCGCCGCGTGGGCGCTCACGCCTTTGAACCGGAACTTCGCGGTGATGTTGGCGAGCGTCGTGGCGCGGGTGACCTGGTTGACGTCGCCAGGGTGCCAGGCGATGACCGCGTCGACATCACGAAAGTGGCCGGCCCGGATCAGATAGATCTTCCCGCCACCGCCCTCCTCGGCCGGCGTCCCGAAGAAACGGATGGTGCCCTTCCGCCCGGTTTGGGCGAGCCACTCCTTCACCGCGATCGCGGCCGCGGCCGACGCGGTCCCGAACAGGTGATGACCGCAGCCGTGGCCAGGGCCCCCGTCGATCAACGCCTTGCGGGTCGGGGTTGCGTCCTGGGAGAGTCCCGGCAGGGCGTCGAACTCGCCGAGGATACCGATGACGGGTTGGCCGCTTCCGTAAGTCGCGAGGAAGGCCGTTGGCATGCCGGCCACGCCGGCCTCCACCGTGAACCCGGCGGCCGCGAGTTCAGCCTGGAGCAGCCGGCTGCTCTGCGCCTCCTGATAGCCGACTTCCGCGAACGACCAGATCTGTTTTGCGAGCGAAGCGAAGTGATCGGCCCGGCGGTCGATCGATTGGAGCGCGGGATTGGACCGGGCCTGCCCATCGGCATCCGCAGCCAGTACCAGCGTCAGGGCGATCCCGGCAATGATCCGACGCCACGGGAGACTGGGCGAAGCCATCAGGCACGACCGATCGAGAGGGTGCTACAATCTGCCCTGGGACCGCACCTCGCGAAAGAACCGGCGCAAGAGCTCACCACACTCGTCGGCCAGGATGCCTCCGATCACCTCCGGTCGGTGGTTGAGGTTCGGATGGCGGAGCAGATCGCTGACCGATCCGGCCATCCCCGCCTTTTCGTCGTAGGCTCCGAACACTACCCGACCGACCTTGCTCAACACGATGGCGCCGGCGCATTGAGCGCAGGGCTCCAGGGTGACGTACAGGGTGGCGCCGGGCAACCGATCGGCCCCGGCGGCCGCGAGCGCGGCCTGGATGGCGAGGAACTCGGCATGCGCGGTGGGATCACGGCGGCCCACCATTTCATTGTGCGACTGGGCCAGAATCACCTCGTCAGCCACGACGACCGCGCCGACCGGCACCTCACCCCGCTCGCTGGCTCGGGTCGCCATTTCGATGGCGACCCGCATCCACCGGACGTCACCGTCACGAGACGGCCGGCTAGGCACTCTTCGCGGCCGCCCCGGGGTGTCCCCCGCCCCGGTTGATCGTCAGTCCGTTCCCTCCGCCGTCGACAACGATGGTGTCACCGGGCTCGAAACGACCTTCGAGCATGGCCGCGGCGATCGGGTTCTGGAGCAGGCGCTGGATCACCCGCTTGAGCGGCCGGGCGCCATAGATCGGATCGTAGCCCTGCTCGGCCAGCACGGCGTACGCCGCCGGGGTCATCTCGAGCTCGAGTTGCTTGGCCCCGACCATGGCGCGGAGCCGTTCGACCTGAATCGCCACGATGCGGGTGAGGTGGTCGCGCGAGAGCGGATGGAACACTACGATGTCGTCGACCCGATTGAGGAACTCGGGTCGGAAGTGGGTTCGCAGCTCGCTGCGGACTCGATCCTCCACCGCCGCCCAACCGGTGGTCGACGTCACCGGACCGGCATCGACGATCAGATGACTCCCGAGGTTCGAGGTCATGATGATCACCGTGTTCCGAAAATCGACCAAGCGTCCCTGTGAATCGGTTAGCCGGCCGTCATCGAGCAGCTGGAGCAAAACGTTGAACACATCGGGATGGGCCTTCTCGATCTCGTCGAAGAGGACCACGCTGTAGGGGCGGCGGCGGACGGCTTCGGTCAGCTGGCCGCCCTCCTCGTAGCCGACATACCCGGGAGGCGCACCAATCATCCTGGCCACCGAGTGCTTCTCCATGTACTCGGACATGTCGAGCCGGATCAGGGCGCGCTCGTCGTCGAAGAGGAACTCGGCGAGGGCCCGCGCGGTCTCGGTCTTCCCGACGCCGGTCGGGCCGAGGAAGATGAACGACCCGGTCGGGCGATTGGGATCCTGGAGCCCGGCCCGGCTTCGGCGAACCGCGTTGGCCACCGCGGCGACCGCCTCTTCCTGACCCACGACTCGATGAGCCAGCTCGCTCTCCAGCCGGGTCAACCGCTCCCGTTCGGTCTCGAGCATCTTGGAAACGGGAATCCCGGTCCATCGGGCCACGATCTCGGCGACGTCCTCGGCATCGACCTCTTCCTTCAGGTATTTCGCCTCCGACTGAATCTTGCCGAGCCGGGCCTCTTCCGCGGCGATGGCGCGCTCGAGTTCCGGGAGCCGGCCGTAGCGCAGTTCGGCGGCCTTCTGGAGGTCGCCGCGCCGACTCACGATGTCGACCTCACTACGGACCTGCTCGAACTCGGCCTTCTTCGCCTGAAGGAGCGAGATGGCGGCCTTTTCCGCCTGCCACTGGGCCTTCATGCCGGACGACTTCTCCTTCAACTCGGAGATCTCCTTCTCGACCGCCTGGCGCCGTTCGATGCCGGCCTTGTCCTTCTCGGAGAGGAGCGCCTGGCGCTGAATCTCGAGCTGGAGAATCTTTCGCTCGACCTCATCGATCTCGAGCGGCATACTGTCGATCTCGATCCGGAGGCGGCTCGCGGCCTCGTCGATCAAGTCGATCGCCTTGTCCGGCAGGAAGCGATCGCCGATATACCGATCACTCAGGGTCGCGGCGGCCACCAGGGCGTTGTCGGTGATCCGGACCCCGTGGTGGACCTCGTACTTCTCCTTGAGACCGCGGAGAATGGCGATGGTGTCCTCGACGCTGGGGGCGCCCACCAGGACCGGTTGGAAGCGGCGCTCGAGGGCGGCGTCTTTCTCGATGTGCTTCCGATACTCGTTCAGGGTCGTGGCCCCGACGACATGGAGCTCACCACGCGCCAACGGGGGCTTGAGCATATTGCTCGCGTCGACCGCCCCCTCCGCCGCGCCCGCGCCGACGATCGTGTGGAGCTCGTCGCTGAACACGACGAAGCGCCCTTCCGCCTGGGTCAGCTCCTTGATCACCGACTTGAGCCGCTCCTCGAATTCACCCCGGTACTTGGCACCGGCCAGCAAGAGGCCGATGTCGAGCGCGATGATGTCTTTCTGCTTGAGCGATTCGGGAACGTCGCCCGACACGATCCGTTGGGCGAGCCCTTCGACGATCGCGGTCTTCCCAACGCCGGGCTCGCCGATCAACACCGGGTTGTTCTTGGTGCGTCGGGAGAGGACCTGCATGACCCGGCGGACCTCTTCATCGCGTCCGATGACCGGATCGAGCTTACCGGCCCGGGCCTGATCGGTGAGGTTGCGGGTAAACCGCTGGAGCGCCTGGTAGGTGGTCTCCGCCGCTTGATCGGTCACCCGGCTCGAACCGCGAACCTCGTTGAGCGCGGCCCGGAGATCGTCCTCGCTCACCCCGGCACCGGTGATCACCCCTCGGGCGGTCGTCCCCTTCTCGCCGACCAGCGCCACCAGCAGATGCTCGGTCGAGACAAACGCGTCACCCAGGGTCTTGGCTTCTCGCTCGGCGCGGTCGAACACGGCGTGCAGCTCACGACTCAGACCCGGCTCCGCGCCGTTCCCCGACTGTGAAGGGAACTTCGCGATCTCGCGGGCAGTCGCTTCAGCGAGGGTGGTGACGTTGAGGCCGGCCTTCTGGAGAAGGGGCCGGACCACACCCTCGTCTTGGCCCAGCAAGGCCGAGAACAAATGGGCGTCGTTGACGACCGGGTTGCCACCTTCCCGCGCCAGCCCGATCGCGTCTCGGAAGGCCTCCTGGCCTTTGATGGTCAGCCGTTCAGGGCGGAGCATAAATCCTCGAGTTGATGCCAATGAATCCCAGAGGGCCCGCCACCAAGGCGGTCCCTGCACCGGAGGTTTAGTTAGGCAACGGCCATGCCCCCCAGGTCTGTCGCGGTGACAGGTTCACCTGCCGTTTTTGACAAGCACGCGGGCATCCCCCACCCGGCGGGTGACCCCATGGCGATCGGCCCATTCCAGGAGGGGAATGAGATACTTCCGTGAGAGCCCCAACTGGTCACGGACGGCGCCCGGGGTGATCTCGCCCGTGCCGCCGATCGCCACCAGGACTTCGCGGAAGTGCTCCAAGGCCTTGGTGCTCGCGTAGTGCTCCCGCCCCACGGCCTGAGCTTCGCCTTGGTCGATCGCGATCCGCAGTAGCGGGGCGGCGCTCGCGACCCCGAGATCAGCGGCGAGCTCCGTCCCGGTGCGGATCTCGAGCCCGGCCTTGACGAGCAACTCGACCAGCCGCGCTACCCCCGTTTCGCCGCCGACCAACGTCGGGACGAACCCGCTGAGGGCGATCCGCCCATCCCGAACCCGGAGCACCCCCCGCCGGGCCATCTCCTCGACCAGGTGTTCGACCATGCCCTCTGGTGCCGCCAACACCTGGCGGACCGTCTCCAACGAGATCCCCGGTTCGCCGGGCTCCGACTGATGATAGCCCTTGGCGGCCTCCCGGAGTCGTTGTCCGACAGCATCGACCACTTCTGGCGGCACGAATCGGCCCGCCACGAGGCGGAGGCCCGAGTCGATGGCCGCCTGATCGCCCCCGGGGCCGACCAGCTGGAACAACTCGCCAGTGGCCAGCCCGAATTCACGCCGGGCCGCGAGGCTCCGGATCCGCTCGGCGAGATTGGGTGACGCGAGGCCCGCCGACCAAGCGGCCCGTCGGGGCGGATCGGGGTCGAGAATCTCGCCGCCACCGATGGTGTGGACCGGGCTATAGCTGCGCAGGACGAAGCGATCTCGCCCTCGGGCCACCAGGGGCGCCTCGAGGACGAATCGCACCGGCCCCGCCCCGCCGGGTTCGATCGGTGCGGTCGGCTGGCAGCGGGCGAGGACCTCGGCGGTCCCCAGGTGCAGCCGAACCCGGGTCCGCCTCCCGAGTGGATGCGACGCGCCGGGGAGGAGCTCCACCTGGCCATCGATGATCGTCGTCGTCCGCCACGACCCGGTGGCGACGACGTCCCCCCGGCGGATCTCGTCGCGGTCGAGCCCGACCATGCCTAACGCCGTCCGCAGGCCGGGATCGGCCCGCGTGCCGGGGCGACCGTATGACTCGATCGACCGGATCCGGGCGGTCCGATCACCAGGGAGAACCCGGACCTGATCGCCAATCGCAACGGTGCCGGTCCACGTCGTGCCGGTGACGACGGTGCCGACGCCGGCCGCGCTGAACACCCGATCGACCGGCATCCGAAACACGTCGGCGGCGGCCTTCCGGCGGCCCGCCGTCGCCTCGGCATGAAGGCGGGCCCGGAGGGTGTCGATGCCTTGCCCGGTGACGGCAGAGACCACCGCCGGCGGCCCCCAGGCAACCCGGGACCGTACCAGTCGCGGCAGGAAGTCGGCCACGACCAACTCGGCCCACTCCGGATCGACCAGATCCGCCTTGGTGAAGACCGGAATGCCGCGGGGAATGCGGAGCTGCTCGACGATCGCGAGATGCTCGTCAGTCTGCGGTCGGGGTCCCTCGCCCAGGTCGATGACGAGGAGCACCAGATCGACGCCACTCGCACCGGCCACCATGGTGCGGACGAAGTCCTCGTGGCCCGGTACGTCGACGATCCCGACCGGTGGCCCGCCAGGAACGTCGAGTGGGGCGAAGTTGAGGTCGATGGTGATCCCCCGGCGCCGCTCCTCGAGCAGCCGGTCGACGGCCTTCCCGGTGAGCGCCGTGACCAGCGCGGACTTGCCGTGGTCGATGTGTCCGGCGGTGCCGATGATCACCGGGGCGCCTTCCACGACTGGTCGAGCCAGAACGATAGCGCGGGGAGCTCGGTCCCTTCGGCCACGTGATAGCGGAGATAGCGCACCAGGAGGCGGCGGTGGGCGGCGAGGTGGCGGGGATCGAGCGCCGGCAAGTCGTCGTGTCCGTGGATCAGCACCTCGAGATCGGTGAGGTCCCGGGGGGTCAGCCTGGCGGCTTCGACGCCTCGCTCGCAGAACGCGCAGAGCACCCCACCGTGAGGCGGCGAGAACGCGACCGGGCCCGGTTCCCACGGCACCGGCGCGCCGTCCCTGGCGCAGGCCGTCAGGGTCGGCGCGAAACCCAACCGCTTGACCAAACCCCAGATCGAACGCAGGCCGAGAACCTCGATCGCCCCTTCGGGTACCGCGGCGAGGACCGCCAGCGAATGGGCGAAGAATTGGTACAGGTCGACGTTACGCTCGTGAGGGGCCAGCCGGATCATCAACTCCCCCAACACCGACGCGATGGCGTAGCGATCGACGTTCTGGGCGAGCGTTTCCGGCACGGTGGTGACATCGAAGGAGGCGAGGGTGTGGAGATCCGAGTGCCGGGCGAGGTAGATCGTGGCGTGGCCCTCGCAGAGGCTCTGGAGGGCCACGCCGAACTTGCTCTTCGGTCGCCGGGCCCCTTTGGCGAGCGCGCTGACCACGCCGAGCTCGCGGGTCGCCAATCGAGCGATCTTGGAGGTCTCCCCGTAGGCGAGCGTGGAGAGAATGGTGGCGGTCGTTTCGACGGGGGCCATCGGGCGAAATCTAGCCCCGGATGGTCACGGATCCGGGACCACCACCAAGTCGAGCAGCTGGACGAACGTGGCGGCCGCGGGACAGACCCCGAGGAGGAGGCCGCGCGCCTCGGTGAGGTCGGTGCGATAGATCCGCAGTCGGCCGGGCGATCCCGGAACGCATCCGCCCGCTTCGAGGGCATAGATTCGCCCCCGGCGGTCAACCGCCACCGCCACGTTGTTGGTGACCGAAATGCCCTCCCCGGCCCCGCGGACGAGCCGGCGGGTTCGGGTGTTGAACTCCATCAGCCCATCGCGCGGCGAGCCAACGAAAAGACGCTCGCCCCGATCGGAGGCCACGGCCTGGGGGACGAAACCGAATCCACCGAAGCTGCCGACCTCCTCGCGCCGGATCGGGTCGATGATGGTGAGCCGGCCGGTGGTTTCGGTGGGGACGTCGCCGGTGTTGATCAGGTAGATCAAGCCATCGCCACCCAAGGTGGCGGACCGAGCATTGCCCTGCGCCGGCAGCCCGATCGAATCGCGGCCGGTGGCGAGCTGGTTGGCCTGGGGGTCCACCACGCTCAGCCAACTGGCCCCGAGCGAGCACGTGCCCAGGGCACACGGCTCGACGTTGCCGTTGACCACGAACAGGCGCCCACGGGTGAGGATGAGGTCGCGGGGATACTGACCCACCGCGACGCTCGCGGTGTCTCCGGTCGCGACGTCGAAACGGGTGACCACGTTGCGACCGGCATTGGCGACGTACCCGATCCGATCGGTGACCATCGCGATCGCGGCGGGACGGCTGCCCGGCTGGAGCGGAATCCGCCGGAAGACCTGGCCCGCGACCAGACTCACCACCACGACCTCGTCGCCCGTGCCCCCCGCGATGACGGCGATGTCGGCGCGCGCGGCGACATCCTCGGCGGGCCCGGTCATCGGGCCGAAGGCCAGGACCCGAACCGGTTTGGTGGTGTCGACGGGAATGACGGTGAGGGTGTGGTCACCGGCGTTGAGCACCACGAGGCGCTCCTCCGGCGGAGGACTCGGCGCGGTGGTGGCCGCGCAACCGAGGGCGGCAATCGTCGCGACGGCCGAAAACGAACCACGGATCCAGCGTGACATCGCCGGAACAATATCAGGGCGCGCCGACCCCGGGCAACGTCCCGCCGCGGCTACCGGCCCCGGCGGCGGGGGAGGAACTGAGGGGCCCCGTCGACCACCCGATCGACGTCGACCGGCCACCCGAACACCTGCTCGAGCAGGTCGGCTCGGATCACCTCGGCGGGCGCACCGGTCGCGACCGACCGACCCCCGTCGAGCAGCATCATTCGATCGGCAAACCGCGCCGCCAGGTTGAGCTGATGGGTGACCACCACGGCGGCCAGACCCTCGGTGGTCAAGGCCCGGACCAGCTCGAAGACCTCCATTTCGTGACCTAGATCGAGCGCGGCGGTGGGCTCGTCGAGCACCAGCACCTTCGGCTCCTGGGCGAGCGCCCGGGCGATTCGGACCCGCTGCCACTCGCCCCCTGACAGGGTGTCGATCCGGCGGTGGCGCAACGGAGCGACATCGGCACGCTCCAGCGATCGAGCGATGATCTCCTCGTCTCGTTCGGTCAGGGGAGCCAGGGCCGAGAGCCAGGCGTATCGCCCGAAGGCCACGATCTCCTCGACCCGCCAGGCGAACGGGTACTCCTCCCGTTGCGACACGGAACCCACCAACCGGGCCCGCTCGGCAGGGGCCCACTGCCCGATTGGTCGCCCGGCCAATTCGACCGATCCGGCGGCCACCGGCACCAGCCCGAGCAGGGCCCGCACCAGAGTCGTCTTACCGCTGCCGTTGGGACCGACCAGACAGAGGAGACTGCCGGCGGTCGATTCGAGCGAGACCCCCTCGACGGCGGCGCGGGCGACTCCCGGATAACGTACGGACACCTGGACGGCGCGCAGCATCTCAGGCCAGGGAGCGGCGCAACAGCACCGCAAACAGCGGGACGCCGATGAGCGCCGTGATCGCGCCGATCGGTAGCTCAGCCGGGCGCATCACGGTTCGGGCCAGCACATCGGCCAGCACCAGCAAACCGCCGCTGCCGACGAACACCGCCGGCAGCAGCCGGCGGTGCATCGGGCCGACGAACCCCCGCATCGCATGGGGCACGATCAGTCCGACGAACCCGATCATTCCGCTGACGGCCACGCTGGCCGCGGTCAGGAGGGCGGTCGTCAGATAGACCAATCGACGAGCGGTCCCGGTGTCGATACCGAGGGCGTGGGCGGTGTCGTCGCCGAGGGAGAGGAGGTCGAGGGTGCGAGCCAACACGAACAGCGCCCCGAGCGGCACGGCGGCATAACCAGCGAATGCCGCGACCGCCGGCCAGCTCGCGTTGCCGAACCCGCCAAGCAGCCAGAGGAAGGCGTTGCGGAGCTGGGTCGCTTCGGAGAGGGCGAGGAGCGCGGAAATGATCGCGCCGCAGAACGCCGCGAAGACGACCCCGACCAGGACCAGAACCCGAGGCTCGAGCCGACTGCCCTGCACCACGGCCACCGAGTAGACCGCGGCCGACACGGCCAAGGCGCCAACCAGGGCCGCCATCGGGATGGCCCAGACGGCCGAAACGCCCACGGCGATGGCGAGGACCGCGCCGAGCCCGGCACCGCCGGTGATCCCGAGCAGATAGGGCTCGGCCAACGGGTTGCGAATCATGGCTTGGAGCGCGGCGCCGGAGATGCCCAACGCGCCGCCCACCAGAAACGCCAACACGACCCGCGGCAGCCGAAGCCCCCAGACGATCCGCCCGGCCGCGCCTTCCGGATCCCGAAGTCCCGCCCACACCTCGCCGAGCGGCAGGGGCGCGGCGCCGACCAGGACCCCGATCAGGCCGGCCGCCAGGGCCGCGGCGATCAGCAGCAGCACCCTCACGGGTTGGCCGCGTTCAACGCCCGGGCCAGCGTCGCCACGGCGTCCGCCATCCGGGGGCCGGGCCGGTTGAACATCGAGCCGCTGACCCGGACGAAGCGTCGGAGCCGAATCGCCTCGATCGCCTGCCACTCGGGACGATCCGCGAACACCGGAGTCTCCTCCCCGACGACGAGCACTCGGTCCGGATCGCGGGCGGTCACCGCCTCGAGCGAGACGACGAACGATGGCCGCGCCTGGTCGGCGAAAAGATTGCGCCCACCGGCGCGTTCGATGATCTCGTTGAGGAAACTGCCGCCCCCTAACGTCATCGGTGGATCGCTCCAGGCCACGATCAGGACGCTCGGCGGTCGGTTGGTGGCCACGGTCGCCCGCTCCAGGGCCGCCCGCGAGGCGACCGCGAGACTGTCGCCCGCGGCCGGGCGTCCCAACGCCGCCGCCACGGTTCGCGCGGCCCGCTCGAAATCCACGAACCGGTCGAAACCGAGTTCGACGACGGCGATGCCGAGCGAGCGGAGCTTCCCGACCGCCTCCGCGTTGCCGGGGGATCGATAGACGAGGACGAGATCCGGGGTGACGGCGGCGATCGCCTCGACGTTAGGCGACATCCCGTCGCCGACCGACGGGACCGCGGCGGCCTCAGCCGGGTAGTCGCACCACTTGGTCCGCCCAACCAGCCGGGCCCCGGCGCCGAGGGCGAAGACCAACTCAGTGGTCGCCGGCGCGAGCGACACCACCCGGGCGGCCGGAGCGGCCAGACGAACCCACGTGCCGTTGTCGTCCTGAATCTCGATGGCGGCGGCGACCGGGACCCGAGGCGCGCCGCAGGCGAGGAGCAAGGAGAACGATGCCAACCAGGGGCCACGAAGTGCCACCATGCCCTCCCCCGAGGGTGCGGGTGGATCGCCGTCAAAGAGGTCTCCTGGCTTCGGGCTCGCCGCGCTCGCCTTCCCGGTGATCCAGTGGCGTATGAGCGGGCACTACTCCCGTTACAGTGGCGGGGCCGCGCCGGATTCGCACCGGCTTCCGAGCGCTTCAACGACTGTGAGGTAACCGCGTCCGGCCAAGTTATGACCGGCCCCGACGCCGAGCAAGGGCGGTTCGCAACTGGTCGAGCAATCCCGCGCGGCGCGCCAGGAGCGCCTGGCGCCCCGCGCCGGTCGCGTCCGCCAGCCGCCGATCGAGTCGGCCGATTTCGTCGGCGATCGGCGTTGGATCACCGAGCGGATCGCCCCGGGCCGCGGTCCGCCGCCCAAAGTGCCAGGTCAGTATCGCCAGGAGCACGCCGAACCCGGCGACGAGCCACGGGAGGAGTTTCTCGACCGGGAAGCCCAGGCCGGGAAAGCGGAGGTCGAGGTCGGCGGCGGCGGTGGTCCGGGTCAGCCGGCGAAACCGGCGCCCTTCGAATGCTTGCGAATCGCTCACGGCCCACCCGGATTTGGGGGGCTCGACGTTGGTTTCTTCGAGAAACACGTCGACGGAGTCCGCGTCCGCGATCGGGAGAGTGAGCCGGTGGCGGTCGGCGCCGAGTTCGTACTGGAGAAGGAGCTCTTTCTGACCCGGGGACAGTGGCGCCAGCACGAAGACACTGTCGGCCTTGAACTCGACCGCCTCGGGGGAGATCTGGGAGACCCGCGGATCGCCGACCTGGGGATCGCGCGCGCCGGCCGCCATTCGGCCGCCCCAGGTGGGCGCGGTGCTGTCGGCGCCGACTCGGGTCACCTTCTCACCGTTCTCGATCACGATCCAGTCGATGACCGTTCTGGCGCCGATGGCGTCCGGGGCACTGACAACCAGCGTCCGACTCCGGGCCCGCAGCGACCCGGCCGAGGTCGTGTCGTAGACCAGCAGCTCGATGCCGCTGTCCTGCCGGGCCGGATTGGTGGCCAGGGGCGCCGAGAAGTACTCAATACCGGCGTAACGCGCGCTCAAGAGGAAGTTGGCGGTGGTGTCGGTCGGGAACCGAAAGGCAAACCGACCCGCCGCATCGGTCGTCGCGGTATCGATCGGCCCTTGGCTGGCCCGGCCGACCCGATGGAGCACCACCCTGATACCCGGAACGGCCACTCGCCCGCTATCGGCCGGGCGCCATACTGCCCCGGCGGCCCGCGATTGGGCGAATCCGTCGGCCGCCTCCAGTGACGCAAACGCCACCACGGCCAAGGTGGTGCGCCGGATCACGGCTGGAAACGGCCGAGGTCTTCGGGATTGAGTTTGGAGAGAAACTGGCGGAGTGCCTCGGCCGGCTCTTGCGGCGAATCGGGCGGGGTGACTTCACCGTCCCCTTCCTTTTCCTTGTCGAGGAGATCCTCGTGGGCGAAGATCGGCGACCGGGTGCGGAGGGCGAGGGCAATGCTGTCGGAGGGGCGGGCATCGAGCTCGAAGATCTCGCCACCGCGAATGACCACCAACTGGGCGATGTACGTGTTGTCCTTGAGCCCAGCGATATGGACCCGCTTGAGGTCGCCGCCGAGCCCCTGGAGGAGGTTCTTGAGGAGATCGTGGGTCATCGGCCGGGCCGGTTTGTCGCCCCGGAGCTCGATGGCGATCGCGGCGGCCTCGGCGGCGCCGATCCAGATCGGCAGCGTCCGCTCGCCATCGGTCTCCTTGAGGATGACGACCGGCGTGCTGGTGTTGCGATCAACGCCTAACTGCGCGACGGTCATCCGAACCACGGGGTCCCTCCGCTAGAGCTTGGCCGCGAGCAGCAGGTCCCGAACCTTATTGGTCTCCTCCCACGGGAACAAGGCGACCCGCCTGCCATCGACCTTGACGTTCACCGAGCGCCGACCGAAGTGACCATACGCCGCGGTCGGGCGGTAGATCGGCCGCCGGAGCTTGAGCGAATGAATGATGCCCGCCGGGGTCAGGTCGAACACCTCGGCGACCATCCGCTCGAGCTTCTGATCGGGCAGAATTCCGGTCCCGAAGGTGTGGACCATCACCGAGACCGGCTCGGCGACGCCGATCGCATAGGCGACCTGGACCTCGCAACGCGAGGCCAGTTTCGCCTCGACGATGTTTTTGGCCACCCAGCGCACCGCGTAGGCCGCCGACCGGTCGACCTTCGAGGGATCCTTCCCGCTGAACGCCCCACCCCCGTGGCGCGCCATCCCGCCGTAGGTATCCACGATGATCTTCCGGCCGGTGAGGCCGGCGTCGCCGTGCGGGCCGCCAATGACGAACCGCCCCGTGGGGTTGACCAAGAACTTCACTCGTCGCGAGTCGAATCCGGCTTTGACCAACACGGGCCGAATCACCTCGTTGATCATGGTGTCACGGATGGTGCCGTTGGAGAGGACCCGGCGCCCGCTGCGCTCGGCGTGCTGAGTCGAGAGGACCACCGTCTTGACCGCGACCGGTCGGTCTTCCTCGTACTCCACGGAAACCTGGCTCTTGCCGTCCGGGCGAAGCCACTCGATCGCGTCGAGGCCACCGATCCCTTTCCGAACCGCAGCCAGCCGCTCCGCGATCCGGTGGGCCAGCACGATCGGCAACGGCATCCGTTCCCGCGTCTCCCGCGTCGCGTAGCCGAACATCATTCCCTGGTCGCCGGCGCCTTGGGCCTTCGCCTTGGAGGAATTGACCCCCATGGCGATGTCGGGGGACTGCCGATCGATCGACGACAGCACCGCGCAGGTCCGGTAATCGAAACCGAACGAGGCGTCGGTGTATCCGATCTGCTCGATGGTGGAACGGACAATGTCCGGGATGTGGACGTAGGTCGAGGTGGTGATCTCACCGGCCACGACCGCCATTCCGGTGGTCACCAGGGTCTCACAGGCGACTCGGGCCGCCGGATCGCGCCCGATGATCGCGTCGAGGACCGCGTCCGAGATCTGGTCGGCGACCTTGTCGGGGTGCCCTTCGGTGACAGACTCCGAGGTGAAAACGTGCCGTTTGGCGCGGGCCATTCGCAGGTTCCTGGCGAGATAGGGGTAGCAGCGGTCTGCTGCAAGCTAGCCGGGCAGAATCGGCCCGGCAACCGAGGATATTGCAGGTTCCGGGCCGCTCTCAGTGCTCGATAAGCCGTTTGTCCACATGACCTTGGACCGCCTCGCGGAGGATCGCAGTCACTGCCACGGCCGACTCGGCTTCGAGGGCTCGCTCGGCGGCCTCCCGGCACACCGCGGCCGGCACCCGGCGGACCAGCCACTTGATCAGCGGCAGCGCGGGCGGCGAGACGCTCAGGGTGTCGTAGCCCAGCCCGATCAGCAGCATCGCCGACAGCGGCTCCGAGGCCATCTCGCCACAGACACTCACCGGAACGTTGCCCTGCCGACCGGCCACCACGACTTGCTGGAGGAGACGGAGGACCGCCGGGTCGTGGGAGGTGAACCGGGACGCCAGGTGGGCGCTCCCGCGGTCGACGGCCAGCGCGTACTGGGTGAGATCATTGGTGCCGACACTGAAGAAAGCCGCCACCCGGGCCAATCGGTCGGCGATGACGACGGCGGCCGGGGTTTCGACCATCACGCCGATCTCGAGATCGTTGGCGGCGCGGATGCCCGCTCGGGCGAGTGCCTGGGCTTCTTCCCGAACCATCGCCTTCGATTCGAGCACCTCCTCGACCCGAGTGATCAGCGGCAGCATGACCCGGATCCGCCGATCGACGGCCACCCGGAGGATCGCCCGGAGCTGGGGGCGGAAGATCTCCGGGCGGTCGAGGCAGACCCGAATCGAGCGCCACCCGAGAAACGGGTTCGCCTCCGGGGGCGCCTCGAACGCCGCCGGAAACTTGTCACCGCCCAGATCATAGGTGCGGATCACGACCAACTCGTTGGGAAACGCCGCCACGATCCGGCGGAAATATTCGAGTTGCTCGTCCTCGCTGGGCAGGTGCGCGCGCCCGATGACCATGAACTCGGTGCGCAGCAGACCGACCCCCTGGGCCCCGTGGCGAACCGCCATCTCGATTTCATCGGGCAGATCCACGTTGCCCATCAGGCTGATCGACTCACCGTCAGGGGTCGTGGCCGGCTCGTTGGCCGCTCCCTCGAGCTCGAGGTCGATCTTGTGCCGGCGGGTCGCTTGGGTCCGGGCGATCTCCAACTCGTCGGGGTTCGGATCGATCAGGATCGAGCCGGTTTGGCCATCGATCAACACGACCGTCCCGGTCTCGATCCGGCCCACCGCGCCGGCGGCGCCCATCACGGCGGGGATCCCGAGCGAGTGCGCCAGAATGGCCGCATGGGACGTGCGGGTGCCTTCCTCGCTGATCAAGCCGGCGAGCTGGTCGCGATCGAGCTGGACGGTAAGTCCGGGCGACAGCTCGTGGGCGACGATGATCACCTGGGGGTAGTCACGCAGCGCGGCGAGGTCGTCTTCGTCGGCATCCATCAGGTGGCGGAGCACCCGGATCTGGGTCGCCGAAAGATCGGCCAACCGTTCCCGCATCCGCAGATTGCTGGTGTTCGAAAAGGCCACCCGGAGTTCGAGCGCCTTGAACTCGAATGCCGTCTCCGCGCTCAGGTTGTTCTTCCGGATCAACTGCTCGACGCTCGCGAGGAAATCCTGATCCTGGACCATGAGGATCTGGGCTTCGAAAATTCGCGATTCCTCGAGCCCGGCCGTGTGGAGGACCTTGAGCCGCAGCGCGTCGAGGTGATCGGCCACGGCCCGCACCGCCTCGTGCAGTCGGGCGATCTCCTGCTCGACTTGGTCCGCCGGGACCGACCGGTCGGGCACATCGGGGAAACGCCACTGGAGCACGTAGGCTGGCGCCAGGGCCAACCCCGGCGATACCCCGACCCCGCGCAGCTCCCGTCGCCCGGTCATAGCTCACCGAACCCGTCGGTGACGAGGGCGGCGATCGCGTCGGTCGCCGCTACCTCGTCGAGACCATCCGCTCGGACCACGAGCACGGCCCCCTGCTCCGCGGCCAACATCATCACCCCCATGATGCTCTTGGCATTGATGGCCGTGCCATCGCGCACCAGCTCGATCTGAGCGGCGAAACCAGTGGCGAGCTTGACCAGCCGCGCCGCGGGCCGGGCGTGGAGGCCGAGCGGATTGATGATCGTCACCTGTCGTTCGGTCACCGGACGCTCCAATGCCAGAGGAGGACACCCGCCACCGCCACCAGGGTCAACCGACGCGAGGTCGGGACTCGCCGCCTCACCAACGCCGCGACCACGCCCGCCGCCCCACCCAGCGCCATCGCGATCGGACCGAGGTGTCGCTCGCTCGGGGCGGCGAACCACTCCGCCACCAACGGCACGGCGGCGCCCACCGCGAATCCGGCCGCGAGGCCGACTCGATGCACGATCCCCTGGAGGCCCGAGACCTTGAGCGCGGCGGAGACCCCGAGGCCGGAGCGGAGTCCGAGCCGCAGGCCCCAGAGGGTCACCCCGAGCCGGATGGTGAGATAGGTCGCAAAGCCGACGGCCACCACCCACGCCCCCGCACCGAACGCCACCGCGCCGAGCAGCAGACCCATGATCAAGGGCACCGCGCCGATCCAGAAGAGCTGGTCGCCAAGCGCCCCGAGCGGACCGGCCAAGGCGGTTTTGAGCCGCTGGATGGTGGGCCCGGGCACGTCGGTCAGTTCCGCTTTCGCCGCCGCGCCAACCGCGATGCCCGCGAGGTACGGGTGCGCGTTGAAGTACTCGGCGGCGCGCGCCACCGCGGCGCGGTGGCGAGCCGGGTCCCGACGGAGCTCATCGAGAAGCGGTAGCGACGCGAATCCCACACCGACCCCCTGGAGCCGTTCGTAGGTCCACGACGCCTGGAGCACCAGCAGGCGTCCCAAGGTCCGCCACGCCCCGGTCATCGGACCAGCACCAGCGCCGTCCCGACGGCGAGACCGGCCAGGGCCCACCGCCACCGCGGTCCGCTCCGGGCGCTCGCCATGGCCCCGTGGGCCACCGCCCAGGCCGCGCCGCCGAGGAGCACGAGATCGAGCCCCTCGCCCAACGCCCGGTCGGGATGGCCCAGCCCGATCCGCGCCGCGGCCGCGACGCCAACCGCGCCCGCGGCAATGCCCGCGCTGCGGAACAGATCGTGGGCGAGGCACCGGAGGTGGACGAGGGTGACCGCGGCCGAGTCGCCCTCGGACAGTCTGGCCGCGTACGAGCGGACCACCCGGGCATTGAGCCGGCGGGTCAACCCAAGGGTCGTCCCGGCCGCCACGGCGAGCGCCAGCCCCAGGGCCGTGGCCGCGCCTAACGTGACGGTCCAGTCCGATCCGGCGGCATACCAGACGGCCGCCACCGTCGCGGCGCCGAAGTCGGGGTACCGCGACGAGCCGACCGGAACGACGTCGAGCGCGAACAGTTCGAGCACCGCGCCGATCCGAAGCCCGGTCGCCACGTCGCCGAGCAGCCACCCCGCCGCGACCCCGGCGACCAGGGGCCGGGAGATCAGCGACTGGACCACCGTGACCAGATCCGCGCCCGCCGCGGTCGCCAACACCCAGGCGAGAACGGCGGTCCCGAGGGTGAGCGTCATCCCACCAACTCCGGGAGCCCGACCGGCCGGGTGGTCGGCAAGTCTTGGGCGGTGACCGACACGCCGGTCGCCGCCACCGCCTCGAGGCCGGTGACCTCGTCCCCGGTGAGGTAGACGTAGCGGAGCCGCTCCTGGCGGCCCGGCCCGTCGTGGATCCCGCCGAGGTTGATCGCCTGAATCAACTGGGGTCGGGCCCGTTGGAGCTCGAGCATGCCGCCGACCGTGGCGGTGAGAATCAAGGTCCGATCCGGAAGGTCGGCGACCTCGTTCAGTCGGCCGGGCGCGGCGGCGGCCGTCAGCACCTCGAGCTCGATCTCGTCGGGCACCGCCATCCGATAGAGATCGCGCTCGAACTCGCTCCCCGCGACGCCGTCATCGACCAGGAGAATCCGGTGAATCTCGAGGGGACGGCACCAGCCGATGACCACCTGGCCGTGAACCAGTCGGTCATCGATTCGGGCGACCACGATCGGCACCTAACGAACCCCCATGGCCTTGAGCCCGGTGTCCACGGCGCGCGCGGCCGCCTCGGTGGCCGTCTGGTCTCGATGGAAGAGGAAATCCAGCAGCATCGCCAGGTTGACGCCGGTGACCACGGCCACGTCGGGCTGCCCCTTGAGCCGCCGCATCGCGGCGAAGAGACACGAACCGCTCGGCATGTCGACGAAGACCACGGTCGGCCGCGCGGCGACGGCGTCGATGATCCGCTGCTCGAGCTGATCGCGATCGCAGCCTCGATTGGAGACCGGCGCCAGCGCGCCGCGAATTCCGCTGATCTCCTCGACCGCGCCGATCAAGGCCGCGGCAACCTCGCCGTGGCCGACCACGACACCGTGCAGGGCCTGGCTCACTCGGTGTCTTCCTGGAGATACTCCCGCATGCCCCGTTTCTCCCGCATCCGGCGGATCAACCGGTCGTTGAACACCGCCGCCGTGTCGACACCGGTAATCCGGAGCAGGTGGTTCATCGCCACCACCTCGGAGATGACCGTGAGGTTCTTGCCCGGGTTGAGCGGTACGATCACCTTGGGGAGCTTGACGTCGAGCACCGCGATCTCCTGACGCACCAAACCGGTCCGTTCGGCGTCGACGGTGTTGTTCCAATCCTCGAGATGGACCACCACCTCGATCCGCTTCTGCTGCCGAACCGATCGGACCCCGAAGAGCGACGGAATGTCGATCAGACCGACGCCCCGAATCTCCATGTGGTGGGCGGCCAGCTCGTGACCATGCCCGATCAGGATACTGCCTCGCTTGGTGGCGATCACCGCATCGTCCGCGACCAACCGGTGGCCGCGCTCCACCAGATCGAGCACGCACTCGCTCTTCCCGATGCCGCTTCGACCGGTGAACAGGAGGCCGACGCCGTAGACGTCGGCCAGGGAGCCGTGCAGCGTGGTGCGAGGAGCAAAGGCCTCTTCGAGGATCGGTTTGATCCGCCGGTAGAACTCCGCCGTCTTGAGCCGGGTTCGGAGCACCGGAATCCCCCGGTCCCGGGCCGCGGTCAGCATCGGCTCGGGCGGGCTCTGCCCCTTGGTGATGATCACGCAGGGGAGATCGAACGAGAAGAAGGTGAGAATGGTGGCCCGCCGCACCTCGTCGGTGAGCGAGGCCAGATAGCTGATCTCGGTTTCCCCGAGCGCGTGCAGGCGGGACGGGACGAACCGTTCGGTGTACCCGGCCAGGACCAGCCCGGGACTCGCGACCTCGGGCTCCGGGAGCGCGCGATCGAGGCCGGTTTCGCCGGTCAGCGACTCGAGCTCGAGCGGATCACCCCGTCGAGTCAGCAGGTCGCGGGGCTTGAGGGTCACGGCTGGCGGCTCGCCCGGCGATCGCGGCGGGCGGCGGTGGCGGCCCGCTCGATCTGCTTGCGCATCTTGCTCTCGGCCCGATCGAGCGCGGTGCGATGATCGATCTCGGTGGCCGTCGCGACCAGGGTCTGGCCCCCCGGCAGGTGGATCTTGATCTCCGCCCATTCCCCGGCGGCCACCACATCGAAGATGACCGTCCCTTCCACCGCCTGAGGCGCGAAACCAGCCAACCGGGCCATCACGGCCTCGGCACGCAGCCGAATGGCATCATCGATCTCGGTGTGTCGGGCGCTGATCTTATGGAGCATCGGTTCCGTTCTCCGTCACGAGTGAATCACCGCCAGTCGGCGATGGTGGCCTCGAGGTGGCGCTCGGTCGCCGCGGCCGCGTCGTCCCAGCCCCACCCTTCGGCGTCCGCTCTCGCGGTATGTCCGAGCCGGGCCGTCAGCGCCGGTTCCTCCGCCAGTTCGAGCATTCGCTGTGCCAGCGCCGCTGGATCCCCGTGGGGCACCAGGTATCCGGTCAGGCCCTGGCGGACCGAATCGCGGAGCCCCGGGCTGTCCGACGCGATGGACGGCGTGCCACACGCGGCCGCCTCCATCACAGTAATTCCCCATCCCTCTTTCGGCGAGGGAAAGAGGTTCGCGACCGCCGTCTGGAGGAGCCGGACCTTGGTCGCTTCATCGACGAACCCCAGAAAGGTGACCGCCTCCCTCAGGCCAAGCTCGGCGGTGACCCGTTCGAGGCGGGCCCGATCGTCGCCGGTGCCGGCAATATCCAGTCTGAGCTCCGGACGCCGGCGCCGGGCGACGGCCAGGGCGCGAATGGCGAGGTCGACGCCCTTATACCGCTTCAACCGGCCAAGGTAGAGAAACGACCGGGTTCGGGGCGTGTCGACCGCGGGCCGGTATCGCCGGGTGTCGACGCCGGGGTGAATCACGGTGATCCGCTCGGCGGCGATGCCGCGGTCGACGAGGTCGTCCCGGGTGCTCTCGCTGATGACGTGAAACGTCGAGCGCCGATAGGCCAGCGGAATGGCGCGTTCGGCGAGCACCACCGTCGTAGCGATCGGCCAGCTAGCCTCGTGGAAGGCCGTGGTCCCGAACAGGTGCGGGACCAGCACGACGCTCGGCCCCTGGGTGAGCCGCGCGGTGTACAGCGGCAACTTGTTGACGTCTTCGACCACCACGTCAACCGGCGACTCCCGAAGGGCCCGCCGGACCGCCCCCCGGCCGACCAGCGCGAAGCTGTGCCGATCGCCGTGCCGTTCGACCGTGATGCCCCGAACCGTGGCCCGCGGCGCCCCGGTGGACCATCCCGAACACACCAGGCGAACTTGGTGACCTCGCTCGACCAACCGCGCGAACAGCTCGAACAGGTGAATCTCCGCCCCACCAGCGTGGGGATTCTCGAGATCTTGCCAGTTGACGAGCAGGATTCTCACAACCGTCCGAGGTCTCGCGCCACTCGGTCGAGCACCCCGTTCACGAACCCAGGTGACTGGAGCGAGCCGAAGTGGTGAGCGAGCCAGAGGGCCTCGTCGATCGCCACCCGCGGGGGCACCCGTTGGCTGCTGAGCTCGTAGGCACCGATCCGCAAGATGTTCCGGTCGATCGCGCCGAGCCGCTCCACCCGCCATTTGTCGGTGGCCGCCTGGAGCAGCTGGTCGAGGGCAGACCGCTGGTCGAACACGCTGGTGGCCAGTGGCTCGGCCAGTTCCAGGATGGATGGTTCCGGCCCGGTCAACCGCGCGAGACCGGGCACGATCGCGGCCACGGTTCGCCCCTGCGCCTCCGCCGCGTAGAGCAGCTGCAGCGCCCGCGCCCTGCCCTTCGTCTCGAGACGGACCATGCTACGCCTTCTGATTGAGCTGGGTGATCAGGTCGGCCGCGCGGATCGCCGCATCGGCCGCTTCGGCGCCCTTGTTGCCGGCGGCGCCCCCGGCCCGCTCGACGGCCTGGGCCATCGTGTCCACCGTGAGCAGCCCGAACCCCACCGGCAGGTGAGCGGCCGCGACGTCGGCCAACACTCGGCTCGCCTCGCCGGCCACGAAGTCGAAATGCGGAGTGTCGCCGCGCACCACCGCGCCCAGGGCGACCAGGGCGGCGTATCGCCGGCTCCGGGCCATCGCCGCGGCCACCGCGCCCAGCTCGAACGCCCCCGGGACCCACGCCACGTCGATGTCGGTCTCCGCGATTCCGGCGGCGCGACAGGTGGTCAGCGCCCCGTCGAGCAGCTTGCTGGTGATCCGCTCGTGATAGGCACTCACCACCACGCCGATTCGTCCGACCGGCACCAGCCGGCCTCGAAACTCGGTCATGGCCGCCTCATCCTCGATCCGTTCCCCATTCAGTGTCCAATCAGATGGCCGAGTTTGTCGCGCTTGGTCGCGAGGTACGCCTGATTGTCCGCGGTGGCCGGCAGCTCCAGCGGAACCCGCTCGACGATCTTGAGGCCGTAGGCGTCGAGGCCAACCACTTTCCGAGGATTGTTGGTCAACAGCCGCACCGTCGAGAGGCCGAGATCGCGGAGAATCTGCGCCCCGATCCCATAGTTGCGGAGGTCCGGCGCGAAACCTAACGACTGGTTCGCCTGGACGGTGTCGGCGCCCTTGTCCTGCAGCTCGTAGGCCCGGAGCTTGTTCAGCAACCCGATGCCCCGCCCTTCCTGGTCGAGATAGACGATGACGCCCCGCCCAGCCGTCACCACCTGCCGCATCGCCGCGTCGAGCTGCTGACCACAGTCGCACCGGAGCGAGTGGAAGACATCGCCGGTCAGGCACTTGGAGTGCATCCGAATCAGCACGTCGGTCGCGCCGTCCACCTCGCCGTAGACCAAGGCCACGTGCTCGGCCCGATCGACATCGTTGCGGTAGCCGATGATCCGGAAGATCCCATGATCGGTCGGCAGCCGGGCCTCGGCGATCCGATGGACCAGCCGTTCGTTGCGGAGCCGATGGGCCACCAGCTGGGCGACGGTGACGAACGCCAGCTTGTGTTCGGCCGCGATCCGGGTCAGCTCGGGGCGGCGCGCCATCGACCCGTCGGGATTGAGGATCTCGCAGATCACGCCCGCCGGGACCAGACCCGCCAGCCGGGCGAGGTCGACGCTCGCCTCGGTCTGGCCGACCCGCTGGAGCACCCCGCCCGGCCGAGCCCGCAACGGAAAGATGTGGCCCGGGCGACGGAGATCCGCGGGCTGGGTCTCCGGGCGAATCGACACGTGGATCGTGGTGGCCCGATCGGCCGCGGAGATCCCCGTGGTCACGCCGAAACGACGTTCGGCGTCGATGCTCACCGTGAAGGCCGTTCCCATCGCCTCGGAGTTCTCCGCGGTCATCTGGGTCAGGCCGAGCTGGTCGCAGCGTTCCGGAGTCAGGGTGAGACAGATCAGACCTCGCCCGTGAATCGTCATGAAATTGATCAGATCGGGAGTCACCAACTCTGCCGCGCAGACGAAATCGCCTTCGTTCTCTCGGTCCTCGTCGTCCGCGACGATAATGGCCCTTCCGTTCCGGAGATCGGCAATCGCCTCCTCGATCGATGAGAAGGTCATCCGGCCCGTCGCTTCACACCGCGGCGGGCCGACGTGAGCGCAGCCAGGTACTTGCCGATCATGTCCGCTTCGACATGGACCCGCCGCCCGATCCGGAGGGTTCCCAGCGTGGTGTGGGCACGAGTGTGGGGGATCAACGACACCTGCACGATCCCTGCCTTGGGCAACCGGTTCACCGTCAAGCTGACTCCATCGATCGTGATCGATCCGAGCGGTACGCTCACCGCGGCGATCGCCCTCGGCACCGCGAGGTCCACCAACCAGGCATCCTGGCGCAACCGGGTCGCGACGACCCGACCGACCCCGTCGACGTGACCCTGGACGAGATGTCCGCCAAGCCGATCGCCGACCCGGACGGCACGCTCCAGATTGACCCGATCGCCCGCCCGCCGATCGGCGAACGTGGTCCGCGCCAGGGTCGTCGCGACCGCCCGGACGGAGAAACGCCCCCGGGACCGGTGCACGACCGTGAGACAGACGCCATCGACGGCGATGCTCTCACCGAGCTGCAGCGCGCGATACGGCGCCTCGACGGTGAGCTCTCGACCACCGTCTCGGCCGGTTGTCGCCGAGGCGATCCGACCAACGGCCGTGACCAAACCGGTGAACATCAGGCGTGGTCGAACATCAGCAGGGTATCCTGACCCAGCGGTCGCCGCTCGACGATTCGCCACCGCTCGGCCTCCATCAGCGAGGGTACCACGAACCCCCGGGTCCCGGGGATGGCGTGATCGCCGAGCCAGACCGGGCTGATGATCCAGGCGAGCCGGTCCACCAGGCCACCCGCTAACAGACTCCCGGCCAGCCGACCGCCGCCCTCGACCACCATCGACTGGACCCCCATGGCGTGAAGGGCGACCAGGGCCTCGTCGAGCGCCGGCGCCGCGACCAAGGTCACCCCCCGGTCGAGCAGAGCGGCGGCGTCCGCCTGGCCCATCCCACCGACGACGGCCACCGTAGGGATCTCCCGGGCCGTCCGCACCAGGGTGGAATCGAGCGACAGTCGCCGACTCCCCAGGAAGACCACCCGGCGTGGAGGCTGCCGTGGTTCGACCGAGCCACGCACGGTCAGCGCCGGGTTGTCCACCAAGGCCGTCCGGCCACCGACGCCGATGGCGTCGAACCCCGCTCGAAACCAATGGACCCAGTCACGGGCCTCGTCGCCCGAAATCCACCGTGAGTGTCCGGCGGGATCGGCGATGCGGTGATCGAGCGACGTGGCGATCTTGACCGCCACGAACGGCCGAGCCGCCCTGGTCAAGGCATGGAGGAAGATGGCGTTCTGGTCTTCCGCCTCCTGGCGCCGGGCCCCGACCTCGAGTTCCACCCCGGCCGCCCGCAGTCGGTCGGCCCCGCCCGCGGCGATCGGGTTCGGATCGGGCATGGCCACCACAACCCGCTGGATCCCGGCGGCAGCGATCAGGTCGGCGCACGGGGGCTGCTTCCCGTGGTGGGCACAGGGCTCCAGGGTGGTAACCAACGTTGCGCCCCGGGCCCGGGCCCCAGCCGCCGCCAAGGCCACCGCCTCGGCGTGGGGGCCGCCGAACTCGGCGTGATACCCCTCGCCGACGATCTGGCCGTCTTGGAGCACGACGGCCCCCACCAGGGGGTTGGGATGGACCCGACCCCACCCGCGGAGGCTGATTTCGAGGGCCCTGGCGAGGGCATCTGCTTCGGTCACGCCTACAGTTTAAACCCGAGTCCCACTCCGCCGAAGAACCGGCCCGACTTGGTGTTGAGGCCGTCGAACAGGGTGGGCAGCTTTTCGTCCTTCCCGACCTGGAAGCCGCCCTCGAAACTGAGCCGGAACGATTTGCCGAGGTTGATCGCCCCGTTGGCCAGCGTCATGATTCGCATGGTCGAAAAGGTCGAATCGGCCCGGGGAAGTGGCGCCTTGGTGGCTTGGTCGACCAGAACGAGCGAGTAGTCGCCCTTGATCAGGTCGACCCCTCCGCCGGCGGTCAACTCGAACGCTCCGAATCGCCGGCCGGCCAGGAGTCGAACGTTGATCGCGGAGGCAGAAAGGGCGTAGGCGAAGTTGCTGCCGGCGGCGATGGCGCCGTAGCTGAAACGGGGCATGTCGTGGCGGGCAATGTTGAGACTGGCGGTTGGCAGGGGGGCCTTCGCCGCCATCCCGATCCGGAGTCCGTAACCAAAGCCCAGAGCGACGCCTCCCACGGACCGGACGTCGTCGCCGAACCGGACGAGCCGGGTCGCGCCTCGCGGGACCCCGGTTACCGTCCCGAGGAAGTCCATCGAAACCGCTCCCACCGCCAAGGGTTTGCGCAGCAGGGTGAATCGAAGATCCAGACTGGGCACCGCGACCGGGAGCCGTTGAGCGGCGGGGACCGTGTCGCCGGTACCATCGTACCCCGAGTGAGGAAGGACCGCGACGAGATAGCTGCCCCGGAGCGTCAGCCAAACCTGGCCGAACCGTTCCCCGCCCGCGGCGCTCCCCAGGCTGGGATTGCCGCCGCCAGCAGCGAGCGCGGCGAGCGGGGTCATGACCGTGATGGCGTCGTAGCCGGCGCGGCAGACCGTCTTGGTCGGGCCACTCCGGCTGTCGCAGGGATGTGGAGCGGGCGGGGTGGGCTCGGTCTGCGCGACGGCGGTCGAGAGCAGGACGACCCACGCGAACCCGAACGAACTCGTGAGTCGCCCTCGCACCCGAACCCCCGTTAGGTGAATCGCACTCCGCGTTGGCCGGCGCGGACTTCCCCGGCGATCCACGTTTCGATGCCCCCGTCCCGAGCCGCTTCCCGCACTCGATCGACCTCCTTCGGCGGGATCGCCACCAGGAGCCCGACCCCGATGTTGAAGACCTCTCGCATTTCCTGCACGGAAACACGACCGGCATCCATCAGGAACGTGAACAACGGCGGCCACTGCCACGACCCGGCATCGATGACCGCTTCGGTATCGGGGGGCAATACCCGGACCAGATTGCCCGCGATCCCGCCGCCGGTGATGTGGGCGATCCCGTGAACCCGGTCGAGCACCGGCTCGAGGGCCCGGAAGTAGCTCCGATGGACGGCCAGCAAGGCCTCGGCGATGGTGGTTCCCAACTCGCTAACCCGTGAATCGGCCGTGAGTTTGAGCCGATCGAAGCAGATCTTCCGGGCCAGGGTATAGCCGTTGGTGTGGAGCCCGCTGGAGAGGTACCCTACCAGGACGTCGCCCGGGGTGATCCGATCCCCATGGAGGGCGGCAGTTTCCTCCACCACCCCGACGATCGTGCCGGCCAGGTCATAGTCGCCGGGGGCGTAGATGTCGGGCAGCGAGGCCGTCTCGCCCCCGGTCAGGGCCATCCCATGAGCCCGACACCCCCGCGACACGCCCTCGACGATGTCGGCCAACTGGCCCTCGGTCAGGCCGTTCGAGCCGATGTAGTCCTGGAAGGCGATACCGCGGGCCCCATGGACGAGGATGTCGTTGACGCTGTGGTTGACGATGTCTTCGCCGACCCCGGTAAACACGCCGGCCATTCGGGCCACCAACACCTTGGTGCCCACGCTGTCGGTGCTCATCACCAACAATGGCTGGCGAAGGCCCTCGGGCACTCGAATCATCCCGCCGAAGGCACCGACCAACCCTCGAGAGAGCGCGGTGCGGGTACTCTCGACGGAGCTGGCGATCCGCCGCTTGGCCGCGTCGAGGGCGGTGAGGTCGACGCCGGCGGCGGCGTATTGGCGGGCGGTCACAGGAGGCGTTCGGCCGCGGGTACGTGGGTGAGGTCGACGAACGCCTGGACCCGACCTTGGACTTTGTTGTAGTCGACGCCATCGAAGCCCTTGACCCCGAATCCTTGCACCGCGAACGACCCCATCGCCGAGCCGTAGACCATGGCCCGACGCAGCTGCTCCGGCGCCACCGAGTCGACCCGGGCGAGATACCCCATGAATCCACCGGCGAACGCGTCGCCGGCGCCGGTGGGATCGAAGACCTCTTCGAGCGGATAGGCCGGAACATAGAAGGTGCGGCCGGGCTCGATCAGGAGCGCGCCGTGCTCACCCTGCTTGATCACCACCCGCTTGGGGCCCCGGTCGAGAATCCACCGGCCCGCTTTGTGAATATTCCAGTTCCCCGACAACTCCCGTGCCTCGCCATCGTTGACGAGGAGAATGTCGACCCGCTCGAGGAGCTTCATCAACTCGGGACGCTTCCCCTGAATCCAGTAGTTCATCGTGTCGCAGACGACCAGCTTGGGTCGCTTGATCTGCTCGAGCACATTGAACTGGAGCTCGGGGTCGATATTGCCGAGGAAGAGGTACGGCGTCTCCCGCCATTGGGGCGGCAGCTTCGGGCGAAACTCGGCGAACACCCCGAGCCGGGTTTCCAGGGTCTCCCGGCTCTGGAGATCGTAGCTGTACTTTCCCTTCCATCGGAAACTCTCGCCCTCGGCCCGTTCGACCCCCGACCAGTCGATCCCCCGGACGGCGAGCCGGTCGAGCTCGGCGACCGGATAGTCGCTTCCGATCACGCCGACGACCTTGACCTTGGAGAGGATTGCCGCGGCCACGCTGAAATGGACCGCCGATCCACCAAGGGCGTCGGCGGTCTCGCCAAACGGGGTGAACACCGAGTCGAGGGCGACGCTGCCAACCACGAGAAGGGGCATCCGTTACATCCGATCCGGGGCGCTGAGCCCCAAGAGCTTGAGTCCATTGGCGAACACGACCCGGGCGGCGCGGGCCAGCACCAACCTGGACCGCTCGACCGCCGGCGGCTCGCCGAGCACCCGGCAGTGGTGGTACCAGCCGTGGCACACCCGGGCCAGTTCCTCGAGATAGGCCGTGACCCGATGCGGCTCCCGCTCCGCGGCGGCTCGGGCGACGATCTCGGGGAATTGGGTGAGCATCTTCAGCAGCTCGCCGTCCTGGGGCGCCGGCAAGCCCGCCATCTCCGCTTGGTCACCGACCTGATCGAGATCCCGCCCAGCGACCCGGAAGATCCCCGCCATCCGGGCGTGGGCCATCTGGACGTAGAAGATCGGATTCTCGTCGGTCTGGCGGCGGGCCAGGTCGACGTCGAACGAGAACGGGGTGTCACCGCGGCGCATCAGAAAGAAGTAGCGGCAGGCGTCGGTCCCGACCTCGTCGAGGAGGTCGCGCAGGGTAACGAAGTTGCCGGCCCGCTTCGACATCTTCACCTCTTCGCCGCCCTTGACCACTTTCACCAGCTGGACCAAGGGCACCTCGAAGCTCTCCCCCGGGTGACCTAACGCCACCAACACCGCCCGCATCCGGGGGATGTAACCGTGATGATCGGCACCCCACACGTCGATCAAGTGCTCGAACCCCCGGGCGTACTTGTCGACGTGGTAGGCGATGTCCGGGGCCAGATAGGTGTAGCTCCCGTCGCTCTTCCGGAGGACCCGATCCTTGTCGTCCCCGAATTGCGTGGTCCGAAGCCAGAGGGCCCCGTCCGCCTCGAAGGTCAGGCCTCTGGACGCCAGCAGCGCGAGCGCCTCGTCCACCCGACCGGTGTCGTAGAGGGACTGCTCCGAGCTGTGGACCAGAAAGACCACCCCGAAATCGCGAAGGAGCTCATCCTGCTCCTGCCGCTGACTGGTGAGCGCGAAAGCCCGGCAGCGGGCCACCGCCGCCGCCTCCGGCTGGTCGACGAACCCGGGCCCTTCGAGCGAAACCAGGGCGGCGGCGGACTCGACGAGGTACTCGCCGTGGTAGCCACCCTCGGGAATTTCGGCGTTCCGGCCGGCGGATTGCTGGACCCTGGCCCAGAGGCTCCGCGCCAACTTGTCGATCTGGACCCCGGCGTCGTTGATGTAGAACTCCCGGGTCACCGCGTGGCCGGTCCACTCGAGCAACGCCGCGATCCCGTCGCCCAGCGCCGCGCCGCGCCCGTGGCCGACATGGAGCGGTCCGGTCGGGTTGGCGGAGACGAACTCGACGTTGATTCGCCGGCCCCCGCCGACCGACGAGCGGCCGTACTCGGGGCCGGCCCGCAGGATCGCGCCTAACGACGCGGCCAGGGTATCTTCGGCGAGCCAGAAATTGATGAAGCCGGGACCGGCGATCTCGGTGCGGGCCACCAGCGTGGCGGGGAGCCGGAGGGACGCGACGATCTTCTCGGCGACCGCCCGCGGATTGGTCCGCTGCGCCTTCCCCAGCAGCATCGCCAGGTTGGTCGCGAAGTCCCCGTGAGTCGGGTCCCTCGGGCGGTCGAGGGCAAAAGCGACCTCGGCCCCGCCGAGTTCGCTCGCCACCCGAGCCAACTCGGCCCGAAGCGCGTCGCTCAACTGCCCTCCTTCTTCGACTTCTTCGCGGCCGGTTTCTTCTCGGTGGCCTCGGTGCTGGCCGGTTTCGCGTCGGTCTCCGCGGGTTTCGCGGCGGCCGTCTCTTTGGGCGCCGCCGGAGCCTCCCCGCCAGAGTCCTCCTTGCGCGGCCCCTTCCCATCCTTGCCGTAATCAGTGATGTAGAAGCCGCTCCCCTTGAAGATCAGGCCCGCGCCCCCGGAAATGACTCGGGTTGCCCTGGCCCCGCAGGTGGGACACTTGGCCAGCGGCTTGTCGGAGATTCGTTGGAAGCGTTCGAACTCGTGGCCCTTGGCACAGACGTACTCGTAGGTCGGCATGGCTCCGCTTGGTAAGGCTTAACGTGCTATAGGAGCGCAAGTTAGCAGATCGGGACACCCCCGGCAACGCGGCGCCATCCAGCCAGAAGCCCTCCGCCGGGCCGAGCCTGCCGATGACCAAACCCGAAACGCCACCGATCGACCGGCCGTAATTCCATGCAGTGACTTCGCCCTTACCGACCGGAGACTCCATGTTAACCCGTTTCGCCCTGGCACTCCTCGGCGCGACCCTGCCCGCCACGCTCGCCGCCCAAGGCTCCAACCCGCCCCCGAAATGCGACACCGCCGAACATCGGCAGTTCGACTTCTGGGTCGGGAGTTGGGACGTCACCGTTGGGGGCCAGCCCGCCGGCAGAAACGATATCACGGTGGAGGAAGACGGCTGCATCCTCCACGAGCGCTGGAAGGGATCCACCGGGAGCACGGGGCAGAGCTTCAACTTCTATTCGCGAGTCACCAAAAAGTGGCGCCAGGTGTGGATCGACAACGGCGGCAATCCACTCGACCTCACCGGTGAGTACGGGTCCGGGAAGATGGCATTGGCGGGGACCACCCAGACACCCCGCGGGCTCGCCCACCAGCGGCTGACCTTCTTCAAGAACGACGACGGAACCGTTCGCCAGCTGTGGGAATCATCGTCCGACGACGGGAAGACGTGGTCGGTCGCTTTCGACGGGCTCTATCGACGCCGGTGAGACCACCTACTCGGCGACCTTTCTCGCCGTAGCCAGGCTGGGAAGACCGACGGCGGGCACCGCCACCGGCGAAGCCATCAGGATCCGCCTGAGATACCCCGCCTGGCCGACGTGATAGGCCAAGTGGGCCTCCAGGTGAATCAACCAGTCGCCGGTCGTCACCCGGTACTTTCCGCCCACCGTCTCCGGGTATTCCGCGAGCAAGTCGATCGGCTGGCCAAGCAGCACGGCCGAGACGGCCTGCTTGGCGCGTTCGATCCCGGCGAGGACGTCGGCGCGCGGGAGCCCTCGAGCGCTGAACTCGACATCGCGGTGGCGGACATAGCCGGTCCGTCCGAGCACGGTTCCCACGAAGTGCTGGAGATTCCCGGCGAGATGGAGGGCCAGGGTTCCGATCGAATTGGTGACCCCGGGCAGCGTCTGCCAGAGCATCGGGTCGTCCGGCAACGCCGCGATGTCGTTCCGGAGCGTTTCGAGCTCCCTGATCATCATCCGTTCGATCCACACCAGCTCCATGGGTCCCTCCCTCGCTAGGAAATTGCCACCAGGGTAGATCGGTCGACGTAGTGCCCGCCGGCGAACTGGCGCACCTCCACGTTGACGTTCAAGCCGATCAGCCGAGCCCGTTCGTTTCGGACCTGCTCGGCGGTGACGAACTGGTCGCGATCGCCGACGGCGACCACCAATCGGCCGTCACGGAGGTGGACCCGGATCCGTTCGAGGTCGATGTCAGGGGGCAACGTCCCGCCCCAGAGGGCCAGCCGCGAGACCGAGTAGCGCCCGTAAGCGACCCAACGCGCGGCCGTGGCGGCCCCCTGGGAGAATCCATGCACCTCGATCCGAGGCGAGGGCGGAATGCTGCCCACCAACTCGTCGGCAAGCAGGTCGAGATAGCGGACATAGTCCTCGATCTCCGCTTCCCGATCTTCTTTGGTCATCCATGACGCGCCGACTCGGCGAGCGCCGCCCTCCTCGAAATACGACCGCGACAAACCTTCCGGCGCGACGATCAGGCGCCCCGGCCGGACCACCGGTTCGAACCACTTCAGATAGGTCGCCGCCAGCTGGCTGTAGCCATGGAGGACGATCCAGATCTCGTCGGCTCCGCGCCGTTCGCCCAGCATGTGGTACCGGGCACTCCGCGGAACCGTGATGCGGTGTGATGAATAGCTCATGATTGTTTCCTAAGCTCGGAAGACGCCCCAGACTCCGCGGAGCGAGTCGCTGATCTCTCCCACGGTCGCTCGGGCCCGGACCGCCTCGACGATGGGCCCCATCAAGCCGCCCGCACCGGCCGCCGCCGAGGCCACGCCCGCCAGCGCGGCCGTGACCGCTGGGCCGTTTCGACGGGCCCGGGCGGCCCTGACCGTGGCTTGCTGTCCGGCCTCGAGCGCCTGGTAGTTCGGGTTGGCGATGACCGGCGGTGGCTCGTCCGAGGTGAACTTGTTGACCCCCACCACGGTGACACTCCCCTCCTCCTGCGCCTTCTGGAGTTTGTAAGCGCTGTCGGCGATCGCCTCCTGATAGAAGCCGCTCTCGACCGCCTTCACCGCGCCGCCCATCGCGTCGATCGCCTCGATCAATGCCCGGGCGCCCGCTTCGATCTGATCGGTCAGACTTTCCACGTAGTAGCTCCCCGCCAGCGGGTCGACCGTCCGGGCGAGACCGCTCTCATGGGCCAGGATCTGCTGGGTTCGAAGCGCGAGGGTGGCCGCGGCCGGCGTCGGCAGGGTCAAGGCCTCGTCGTAGGCGTTGGTGTGGAGAGACTGGGTGCCGCCCAGCGTCGCCGCGAGAGCTTGGACGGTGACCCTGACGACGTTGTTCAACGGCTGCTGGGCCTGGAGGGTGACGCCCCCGGTCTGGGTGTGGAACCGGAGCATGCAGGTGCGGTCGTCGGCCCCGAAGCGCTCCCGGGCGAGCTTGGCCCACAAACGCCGCGCGGCCCGGAACTTCGCGGTCTCCTCGAAGAGGTCGTTATGGGCCGCGAAGAAGAACGACAACCGGGGACCGAATCGGTCGATCGGCAGCCCAGCCGCCACGGCGCGACGGCAGTACTCCAGCGCGTTGGCCAGGGTGAACGCCACCTCCTGAACCGCCGTCGCTCCCGCTTCGCGAATGTGATAGCCGCTGATCGAGATCGGATTGAAGTTCATCCCGGCATCGGCGACGAATCGGAAGATGTCGGTGATCAGCCGAAGCGACGGTTCGACCGGGAAGATGTAGGTGCCCCTGGCGATGTACTCCTTGAGCAGGTCGTTCTGGATGGTCCCCGAGAGCTTGGTGCGATCGACCCCGTTCTCCTCGGCGACCACCAAGTACATCGCCAGCAGGATGGCCGCGGTCGCGTTGATCGTCATCGAGGTCGAGACCCGATCCAGCGGGATGCCCCGGAACAACACCGCGAGATCGTCGACCGTGTCGATCGCCACCCCGACCCGACCCACCTCCCCCGCGGCCATCGGATGGTCGGAGTCGTACCCCATTTGGGTGGGCAGGTCGAAAGCGGTCGACAGCCCGGTCTGGCCGGCCGCGAGCAACAGCCGGAACCGCTCGTTGGTCTGTTCGGCGGTGCCGAATCCGGCGTACTGCCGCATCGTCCACAGCTTGCCGGTGTACATCGTCGGCTGGACCCCGCGTGCGAACGGCCAGGTTCCAGGCGACCCGGGGTCGCCAGACCAGTCGGCGGGGCCGTACTGCGGATTGACCGGCAACAGTCCAGGGTGCTCGCCGCTCACGACTCCGCCTCGGCCTCCCGGAGGGTGGCGGCGACGAACTCCACGTCCCGCCGCGACCCCACCACCAGCGGGGTGCGCTGATGGAGCGCGTGGGGTTGAATGTCGAGAATCCGATCCACCCCGTTGGTGGCGGCTCCGCCCGCCTGTTCGGCGAGCATCGCCATCGGATTGGCCTCGTAGGTCAACCGCAGTTTGCCGTTCGGGTTCTTGGCGTCCCCGGGATACATGAAGATTCCGCCGGCGATCAGGTTCCGGTGAAAATCCGCCACCAGCGACCCGACGTAGCGGGAGTTCTTTCCCTTGATGCGGTCCGGCGTGTCACCGTGAAATCCCCGAACCGCCCGCTGGGTCCCTTTGTTCCACCGAGCGAAGTTGCTCTCGTTCACGCTGTAGTACTTCCCCACTTCCGGGATTCGCAGATCAGGGTGGGAGAGGAGAAACTCCCCCAACGACGGATCGAGGGTGAATCCATGCACCCCTTGTCCGGTGGTGTAGACCAGCATCACGCTCGAACCGTACATCACGTAGCCGGCGGCGACCTGACTGGCGCCCGGCTGGAGGACATCGGCGAGGGTGCCGTGCCCTTCCATCGAGCGTCGTCGATAGATACTGAAGATCGTCCCCACCGCCGCGTTGACGTCGATGTTGGACGACCCATCCAGCGGGTCGAACAGCACGGCGTACTTGCCTTGGGGCCAGTCCGGCGGAATCGGGATCAGCTCCTCGTCTTCCTCGGAGGCCATCACGCAGACTCGGCCGGTGTGGCCCATCACGTTCTTGAGCGCGGCGTTGGCGAGCACGTCGAGTTTCTGCTGCTCTTCCCCCTGGACGTTGGTGTTCCCCGCCGAGCCGAGCACGTTGATCAACCCGGCTCGCCGAATCGCCGCGGCCACGATTTTCGCTCCCAGCGCGAAGTCGTACAGCAGATTCGACAGCTCGCCGGTGGCGTGGGGATGCTTCCGCTCATGCTCGAGGATGAACCGCTCGATCGTCACCACGGACCCAGTGAAGATGGACATGCGCCGGTGGCCTCGTCACTCGTGAAGGGGTAGAATCGCCTCGCCTCGCCGACTGCTGACCCGCATGGTCGCGCCATCGATCCGGACGGTGGTGGTGCCATCCTGATCGGTGCGGTAGACCGGCACTCCCGCCGCCGCGAGCCGACCGAGCGTTTCGGGGGCCGGGTGCCCGTAGCCGTTCATGCCCAGGCTGATGACCGCGATTTGCGGCTTGAGCCGTTCCAGCCACCCGGTGGCGGTGGCCCCCCGGGACCCGTGATGACCGACTTTGAGCACCTCGACGGGCCCCAGCCTTCCGGCCAGTTGCTCCTCGACGGGAACACCCGCGTCACCGGTCAGGATCGCGTCGAAGGCACCCACTCGCAAATGCAGGACCACCGAGTTCTCGTTGAGATCGACCCCCCACGCCGACCAGTCGGGATCGGGGTGGAGGACCTCGAGCGACACCTCATCGATCGTGATCCGATCACCGCGGCGGAACGCGCGCCAGGGAACCTGGTGATCATCGAGAACGTCGAGCAACGCCAGGTACTCGCGATCGGGCACCGGCAACCCCGGCTCGCCGACGAGGTCCGCGCCGAATGATCCGAGCACCGAGGCGAGACCCCCGAAGTGATCCCGATGGGCATGCGAAATCACCACCAGCGCCAGCCGCCTCACTCCGTGCCGCGCCAGGAACGGTACCACCACCCGCCGTCCGGCATCGCCGCGGTCGCTGATCGGGCCGGCGTCGACCAGGATCCACCGACCCTGTCCGGTTCGGATCACCACCGCGTCGCCCTGACCAACGTCGAGAAAATGTAACGTCGGCCCTGAGCCGCCGCGAAGCCGGGCCGGATCGGTGACCAGGAGGCAGCCCAGCAAGCCGAGCGCCCCGAGCCAGATCCCCCGGCGGCGGACCTCCGCGAGCCGATTGCCGGTACCGAAGATCCAGACGGCGAGTGCCACCATGGCGACGGCCATCAGTGCCGGCGGCCAGCCCGGCTCGAAGGTCACCGCCGCGCCCGGAAGCGCCGCCCCCCGCATCGCGATGACCTCGAGCAGATTGAGTAAAGCGCCCGCCCCAGCGGCCAGGCTGCCGGCGACCGGCAACGAGGCGGCCGCCACCAGCAGGCTCAGGAGCGTGGCGGGCAACGCCACCGAGGCCAGCGGGATCGCGACCAGGTTGAGCCCCACGCCGATGACCGACACCGACCCGAAGACCAAAGCGGAGATCGGTGCCGTCGCCAGGGTGGCCCCCACCGAGCTCGAGAGGACGCCCCAGGTGGCCGTGCGGCCCAGGTTGCGATCGCTCCAGCGCGCCCCGGCGATCGCACCCCACATCGCCGCGACCGAGAGCCAGGCGCCGAGCTCGGTCAGGGTCCACGGGTCGAAGAGCAAGACCAGTCCCGCCACCGCCGCCGACAGCGCCCCGACCGCCGCGTTGCGTTGCCGGCGGACCTCGATCGCGCCGACGATCGCCAGCAGCATCGCCCGCACCGCCGGCGCCGGCATCCCCAGAAAAATCACGTAGCCGACCACGATCACCGCGGCGACGGCAGCCGCCTGTCGTCGTCGACCCAACGCCCCCATCACCACCATCACCCACGCCCACACCAGGCCGACGTGAAATCCGCTGATCGACAGCAGATGGACCAGCCCGGATCGGGCGAACACCTGCGAAAGGACCGGGTCGATCGTGCCCCGGCTGCCTAACACGAGGGCCTCGATCATCCCCGAGCGGGTCCCGTACAACGCCCCGATGGTCGCGACCAGCCAGTTCCGCAGCCGGGCGGATGGGGCCGCCCTCTCCCGCTCCCGCGGGGTGACCACCACGGCGACGAACACACCGTCGGCCCGCTGCCATCCCACCGACGGCCGTGGCACCCAGCGCCCTTGCGCCTCGATCCGGGCGCCGGCCCACAGCGTGTCGCGTTCGCGATGACGGAATATGATCCAGCCGGGGCACCACCCGCCCACGACCTGGGCCCGGGCGCCCCGGTGAGGCGGCGCCGGATCGAGCAGACGCAGCTCGAGCCGCTGGGGACCGGCGTCGAGCACCGCCGAGCAGCGAGTCCGGTCCGCCGCTCGGCCAGCCGCGCCGTGGAACACGCCCAGACCGATCAGGGCCGCCCCGACCCGGACCGCGCCGGCCCCGATCATCCCGCTCGCCCCGACCACCGCCGCGCCAACGACCAGCGCTCGAATCCACAGGGGCCCGCCCAGACCCACCGCGACCCCGACCGAGAACGCGGCGAGCCCGAGGGTAACCGGCGCGGGGCGGCGAATAGCGAGCACCGCTCATGCTACCCGCCCCACCCCGAACCCTGGTAACCGAATGAACGCGAAATGGTGCCGAAACGATGCTAGAAGCCCGCCTGGCGGCGGGCGGCCCAACCGTCTGGTCAGCCGACCGTCGCCGACGGTCGACCGCAGCGAGGGGACATCGCCACTCGCCGGAAGCCGTCCATCACGGCCACGTCGATCGAGGCACGCCCCTGCTGCTTGTCCAGATTGACCTCGGTGACCACCGACCCTTCGAGCGTGGCGACGTACCGCGGCGGGAGCCGATTGAGTGCGTACACGATGACATCGGCCCGGCACATCTCGCAGCCGCAGAATTCCGGAAAGTGGGGCCGGAGGGTGGAATAGGCCTCGATGACGTGATCTTCAACCGCGTTCTTGAGCTTCATAGCACCGTGAGCGCTTGGGGCGCGGCAATGGTTCCCGTGAAGGTCGATCCAGTGGTGCCGGTCAACCGAACTTCAAGATACTCGCCTACCGCTTCCGGCCCGAGGTCGAGCAGGACCAGCAGATTGGTCCGGGTCCGGCCAAGCATCCCGCCCCGCTTGGCCCGCTGCTCCACCAACACTTCGTGACGGCTGCCCACCCGCCCGATGTTCTTGCGGCGGGTCTGGTCGCGGACCCGCCCGACCAATCGATTCAGCCGCTCGCCGGCCACCGCGTCGTCGACCTGATCTTTGAGCTTGACGGCCGGGGTCCCCTCCCGAAGGGAGTATCGGAAGGTATAGGCGTCATCAAAAGCCGCCTCCGCCACCAGGCTCAGGGTTTCCTCGAAGTGCGCCTCGGTCTCCCCTGGGAATCCCACGATGATGTCGGTCGAAAAGGTGATCCCCGGCAGCGCCGAGCGGAGCTTGCCGACGACGGTCAGGTAGTCCTCGCGGGTGTACCGTCGCAGCATCCGCCTGAGCACCGCGTTCGAGCCGCTCTGGACCGGCAGGTGGACGTGCTCGCAGACCGCCGGCACCATGGCCATGGCCTCGATGACGGGGTCGGTGAAGTCGGTAGGATACGGACTCGTGAACCGAATCCGGCGAATCCCGTCGACCGCACCCACCGCACGGAGCAGGTCGGCAAAGTCCCGCTCGCCATCATGGTACGAGTTCACCGTCTGCCCCAGCAAGGTCACTTCCGTGGTCCCTTGGTCCGCCAAGGCCCGCACTTCCGCGACGACATCGGCCAACCGACGGCTCCGCTCGGCGCCCCTTGTGAACGGGACGATGCAGAAGGTGCACTTGTAATCACAGCCGCGCTGGACGGTGACGAAGGCGGTCGGCCCTCCGTCTCGCTCCGGCGGAACGTCTTCGTAATGCTCCCAAGAACGAAACTCGGTATCGGCCGCCCGCCGCCCCTCGCTGGCATCGAGAATGAGGCCCGGCAGATTTCGATAGGCATCGGGTCCCACCACCAGGTCCAGTCGAGGCACCTGATCCAGCAGGGCGGCCCCCAGCCGTTGGGCCATGCACCCGACCACGCCCAACACGGATCCCGGCCGTTTGTGGCGCATCAACTCACCGACCCGACCCACGACCCGCTGTTCGGCATGGTCGCGGACCGCGCAGGTGTTGACCAGCATGACCTCGGCCTCGGCCGGATCGTCGACTCGAACGAAGCCGTTCTCGCCGAGCACGCCGAACATCAACTCGGTGTCGGCCACGTTCATCTGGCAGCCGTAGGTTTCGATGTAGACGCGCTTCATAGAAGGGCCGACACGGAGGGCGACCTCAATTGGGCCTCAGGGCCGCAGCGAGACGCCGAGACTGACCACGGTCGCTCGCTCCGAATACCCCGTGCCGGCGGATCGAAAGATCTGCTGCACGGCCAGGTCGAGCCCGCCTCGCCCCTGGGTAAACCGGATCCCGGTCCCCGCGGAGATCCCGAACTCCTTCGGCTGGGCGCCGACCTCGATGGGGAACGGCAGGGTCGCGTAGTGGACCCCTAACCGCCAGGGCCGATGCCCAGCGTTCCTCGGATCCTTGATGAACTCGATCCCGGTCGAGACCTCGAAGCTGTTCTGGGCACCGACGCCGTTCTGAGCCTTGATGTCGCGATCGGCGCTGCCCCATCCCCGTCGTTGAACCGAGGCGGCCCACATCAGCTTCTCGGTCGGTTGCCAACGCAGCCCGGCCCCGTAGCTCACTGGCAAATCGGTCCTGGCGATCCTCGTGGTATCACGCTCGATATTGACGTGACCATCGTTCCGATACGACCCCGCGATGGTCAGCCGCCGCACCGGCCGGAGGGTAAACCCGGCCGAAATGCCAAGCCCGAGATAGGAGATCTCGCTCCGCTCGATCACCGGGGCGTAGGAAGAATCGGCGAAGTCACGGCGATTCTCGAATCGGGTCGAGCCGGTGATCGCGTGGAGCCCGAGACCGAGGTGAAAGCTCGGCGACACCCGCCAGGCGGCCGCCACCCGAATGTCGGAGAGCCCGCCGCGTGAGCTCAGGGTGTCGGATACGCCCACCGGTGCGCCCCGCAAATCGATGGTGTCCTGGGTGCCCAGGGAGAAACTCCGATCGGTGTAGCCCGACAGGCTCAGCGCCGCCGCCAGGTTGGTGCCCCCGATCGGACCGGCGACCATGACCTGGGGAAACCGATTGTCGTAGCCCGACGCCTTCCCGAAGGGGTTGGTCGAGCTCCGGAAGTTCTGGGTGTTGGTGAACAGCGAGGTAAACTGGATGATGGACCCGGTCGCCGCCGGATTGACGCTCGATTCGAGGTCGAACATCCCGAACGCGCCCCCGACGGCCATCGATCGGGGCGATAAGGGCCGGATCGGAATCCCCAACCCCCGGACCCCGAACTGAGACGACTGGGCGACCAGCGGCGCCGCCACCAGCAGGAGGCCCAGCGTGGCCAGGGTCGTGACGGAACGGCTCATGGCTGGCCTGACTTGGCTGGTATACCGTAGGTGATCCGAAGCTTCGGCCGGCCGATCGGGGAACGGGTCGAATAGAAGACCGGCTGCATGAAGCCTCCGCCGATCGTCTCATCCGAATGCTGCAGGAATATGCCCTGCGGCGCGCCGCCGTCGGTCTGCCATTGGGCCACGAGCGAATAGACGTCCACCGCGACCTCCGCGGCCGATCCCGCCGGCAGCGTCCCCCGATTGACCCCGAACGAGACCGTCGGCGATTTCCGGCCGAGGTCGACCACGAGGCCGAGCGCCGAGACAAAGTCGCCGAACCGATTGTTCGGCAGCCCGGCGAGGGTCTCGGCGGGGGTCAGCAACAGAGTCGCCCGGATAATCTGGGTGGAATCCCGAATGAACGAGGGCACCTCGAAACGGAGCAGACTGCGGGCGGCCCCTGGGCCCCCGAGGTAGAGCAGATCGGGATCGAGATTCGCCGTGCGATCGGCGTTGGTCACGTACCCGGTGCGGCTGATCGACTCGAGTCGAACCTGAATCCGCTGCCGTCTCTTGCTGGTGTCGACGACACCTGCGGCCAGCCCGCGGTATTCGAACAACGGCCCGGACCCGGTCAACAGCGGGTCGAGCGCGAGCCGAACCCCGGTCGGCTGCTCCGCGGTCAACGCGATGCCCACCCCCAGCCGGCCGCTGTCGGCGGCGGGAGGCAGCAAGGCGGTGAGCTGATCGCCGGTGATTGCCACCTCGACCCGCCCCGACTTCACGCTGTCGGCCACCTGGATGCTGTCGATCAGCGCGGCCGGGGTAAACAGGTCGGTCAGGCCGGTGAAGGTGATCGTCGTGTCCGTCGTGATCGGGATCCGGTAGAGATGGAGCCGGAGTTTCTTCACCAGAGTATCACGGACCTCGATCGTGAACGACAGGGCCACCGTATCGATGGTGAAGACCCGGCTGGTGCCATCCACCTGCACTGAATCGCGCGTGTTCTTGGCGAACACCACGAACGATCGGTACTCGCCGGCGACCAGGCCGTCCGAGACCAGGAGCACCTGCCGGGCGTTCCGCGGGGTATAGCCGAGATAGGTGCTGTCGGCCCCCGGCGTGGCCTCGATGATCGTATCGCGAACCACGATGGCATCGCCCGGACACAGCGCCGGACACTCGCCCGGGGTGGTCAAGTCTTCTTTGCAGGCGGCGAGTCCTACGGCCCCGAGCCCAACGATCCAATGACGCCAACGTCTCAAGCGAGCAGCTCCGATCCGAACGCATCCGGAAGTAGATCCCGCAACGACCAACTACGTTTCGACTGGGGGCCAATCGACTCGACGATCAAGTCGGGCCCGAATTCACGTAAGAACTGCCGACACGCGCCGCACGGTGGCGCCGGCGGTTCGGACGAGGTCACCACCACGATCCGACGAAACTGCCGAAATCCGCCGGCAATAGCCTGGGCCACGGCCGCGCGCTCGGCGCAGATGGTCAGCCCGTACGACGCGTTCTCGACGTTGCACCCGACGAACTGTTCACCAGTCGTCGTCTCCACCGCGGCCCCGACCAGGAAATTCGAATACGGGGCATAGGCCTCCGCCTGGACCGCCTTCGCCCGAGCTTCCAGGGGATCAGCCACCCCACACCTCCCCCAGAAACGAAGTCCCGGCCGCGAGCGGCCGGGCCCCGAGAAACGCCGCGATGGTCTGCCCCACGTCCGCGAGGGTCGACCGCTCACCGATGGAAACCGAGCGGACTTTCGGTCCGACGACCAACACCGGCACTCGCTCCCTGGAATGGTCGGTCGAGGGGGTCGTCGGGTCGTTCCCGTGGTCCGCCGTAAATATAACCAGGTCATCCGGTTGCGCGGCGCCGATGAGCCCGTCGATGGCCTGGTCCAACTCGTCGAGCCCCGCCACGAAGCCAGCCACGTCGTTCCGATGCCCCCAGGTTTGGTCGAATTCGATCACGTTCGCGAAGATGAACCCTTCGGTGACCTCCCCCATGGCCTGCCGAATGAGCTGGTAGGCCCGGGCATTGGTGGCGGTGTGCTCACTCTGGATGCCCCGCCCCGCGAAAAGGTCGTCCACCTTCCCGATCCCCACCCGGGGGATTCCGGCCTCCTCGAGGTGATCGAGGAGCGTCGGGCCGACCGGTGCCAGCGAGTAATCCTTCCGCCCCGCGGTCCGCCGCCAATCCCCGGGTCCACCCTCGAACGGCCGGGCAATGACACGGGAAACCCCCCAGGGCCCCACGCACAGGGTCCGGGCGACCTCGCAACCCCGGTACAGCTCCTGGAGCGGCACCGTACCCTCGTGGGCCGCGATCTGAAACACGCTGTCGGCGGAGGTGTACACGATCCAGGATCCGCTGGCCCGATGGGCCGGGCCAAGCTCGTCCAGGATGGCGGTGCCCGAGGCGGCCTTGTTCCCGAGGACGCCCCGGCCCGTCCGGCGGGCGAACTCGGCCACCAGTTCGGCCGGAAAGCCTCCCGGGAAGGTCGGAAACGGCTCGGGGAGGATCAGTCCGCAGAGCTCCCAGTGGCCGGTCGTGCTGTCCTTGCCGGGGCTCTGCGGCTGCGCGGTCCCGTAGGCGGCGAGGGGTGTCCGCGCGGGTGGCATCCCGGCGAGCTGGGCGCAACACCCGAGACCGAGCCGCTCCAGGTGAGGCCAGGGCCCCGCACCCCGTTCCGCGGCCCATCGAAGCACGTTGCCCAACGTGTCGCTGCCGGCGTCTCCGTAGCGGGCCTGGTCACTCGCCCCGCCGATCCCGACCCCGTCGAGAATGATGAGGGCCGCCCGGCGACTCACGAGCCGGCGCCGCTTTGAATGAACCGGAACCGGAGGCCGGTAAGGGCCTCCGTCAGGAGCCGGGTTTCGTCGGGATCGAGGCGGCCCTGAGTCTTCTCTTCCAGCATCGCCAGGGTGTCGATCAGGGCCTGGGCGATTTGGCGAGCGTTGGCTCCTGGCATCGCCTCCGCCCCCGGAGGCAGCTGTCCGGCCAAGGCGGCCTCGGCCTGGTGGGCGAGGCCCAGCACCATCGACGCGAAATGAGGGTTCACGGGTGGTCTCCTAGGTAGCGGCGGCTGACCCGGCGGCCCACCGCCGTGAGCAGTTCGTACGAAATGGTCCCCGCCAGCGCCGCTTGTTCGTCGAGGGCAATCGGCCCCCCGAAGAGGGTCACCCGATCGCCGGGGGCGGCCGCGCCGCGGGGAACCACCACGACCGTCATGTCCATGGTCACCCGGCCGGTGATCCGATAACGCTGATCGCCGAGCGCCACCCACCCTCGATTGCTCAGCGCGCGGATCAGCCCGTCCGCGTAGCCGATGCCTAACGTGATCCCGTCGGCCGCTTCGGCGACCCGATAGGTCGCCCCGTAGCTGATCGTATCCCCGGGGGCGACCGGGCGGACCGCATCCACCAGCGCCTCCAGCCGCGCCACCGGACTCGGCGCCCAGGGACCGGCCGCCCCGCCGTAGAGGAAGATCCCCGGCCGCGCCAGAGTGCCGGCGAACCGGCCGCCCCATCGGCCTCCGGCGCTGTTGGCCGCGTGGACCCAGCGGGGCGCCGCACCGAGGCGACCGAGCACGCCGACGAATCGTTCCCACTGCGCCGCGGTCGCCGCCTCGTCGCTGTCGGCGCTGTGGAAATGGGTGAAGGCGCCCTCGTAGCCCGCCGCCCCGGCGAGGAGGCGGCCGAGTTCGCCTAACGACGGGTCATCGCGCCACGACACCCCGCCTCGCCCCATCCCGGTGTCGATCGCCAGATGGAAAGGATCCGGTCCCCCCGCGAGCCACGCCACCAACTCGGCGACGCTGCCGATGGCCGGGCGGACTCCCAACCGGCGGTAACCGGCCGCGGCGTCGGGGAGCAACGACCGGAAGGCGACCACCGGGCGTCGAACGCCCGCCTCTCGCAGTTCGGCGGCCTCGGCCAGGCTCGCCACCCCGAATCCCCAGGGGTCGAGCGACTCCAGGGCGCGAGCCACCGCGGCGGCCCCGAGGCCGTAGCCGTTGGCCTTGACCATCGGGAGCAGCGCCACGCCGACTCGAGCCCGGTAGGCCTCCGCGTTGGCGCGCATCGCGTTCAAGTCGACCGTGAGCCAGGGGCCTTGATCGACGATGTCGTCTCGCTGGCGCACCCCGCTCACCTCGCCCTTGGTCGACCGGCCGGATAGAATACGGACCCAAGGAGGCCCAATGCAAGAAGCATCGGCGCTCGACCGCGCCATGGCCATGGTCCGCGACCTTCGCCAGCGCTGTCCCTGGGACCGGATCCAGACCCGGGAATCGCTCCGCCCCTATCTGCTGGAGGAAGTGCACGAGCTCGACCACGCCCTCGGCGAGGCCGAACCGCGCGCCATTCGTCGCGAGATCGGCGACCTCCTCCTCCACCTCGCCTGGCAGCTGGTTTTGGCCGAGGAGGCGGGCGAATTCAGCCCCGCCGACGCCGCCGCCGATCTCGAAGCCAAGATGAAACGGCGCCACCCCCACCTGTTCGACTTGGGGCCCAAGGAGCCATGGGAGGCAATCAAGCGGCGAGAGGGCGCGACCAGCGTGCTCGCCGGGCTGCCTCCCTCCCTGCCGGAATTGCTGATGGCGTACCGGATCGGCGAACGGGTCGCCGCGGTGGGGTTCGACTGGCCCGACGCGGGCGGCCCGATCGCCAAAGTTCGCGAGGAACTCGCCGAAGTCGAAGCCGCGGTGGACGACCGGGACCACCTCGAGCACGAAATCGGTGACCTCCTCTTCGCGGCGGTCAACGTCGCCCGAAAGCTCGGGATCCCGCCGGGGCCGGCCCTGCAGCGCGCCAATCAGCGGTTCCGGGAGCGGTTCCTCGGGATCGAGCGGCTCGCCGCGGCTCGGGGGATCGACCTGACGGCCGCGGATCTCGCGACCCTCGACGAGCTGTGGACCGAGGTCAAGGCGGGCGCCTAACGTCACCCCGGCCCCGCGATCGGAGCCGGGCGACCTCGGCCTCGGCGACGATCGAGGGCCGCACGGCCCATTGCCCGAGGAGGAGCACCTGCTCGAAGGCGTCGAGGGCGCCGGTCGTGTCGGCCCGAACCAACTGGACGAAGCCCAGCCCGTAGAGGACCAGCGCCTCGTCGGCGGCGGCGCCGCCCTGCAGGTGGCTCCGCACCGAATCGAGGCCGACCTCCCCTCGAAACAGCTGGAGCAGAAGCAGCTCGGCGGAACGTGACTTGGCCGCGACGTTCGCCGGAATGCCCCGGAACACCTGGGCCGCATCCTGGGTCCGACCCGCGCGCCGCAGCGCGAAGCCCAGCCAAAGAGCGCTCTCGACCAGCTCATCGGCTCCGTCGGACGCGTCTAGCGCGCTCACCAGCGTCCGAGCCGCTCGCGGATAGTCCCCACGGGCATACTCCAGTATTCCAAGACCGAGCGTGGCCTGGTAGCGCACCAGAGAGCCCACCAACCCAGCGGCGCTGTCCTCGACGAATTCCTTGACGAAGGCCCCTCCCGGGTCCCTCGCGGCCCGCTTGAGATCTCGCGCCGCCGCCTCGAATTCGCGAAGCTGAAAGAGCAACTCCCCCCGCCGACGGAACAGGCGCACGGATCCCGCCTCGGCCTCGATCACCTCGTTGTAGAGCAGCACCGCGTCGCGCAATCGCCCGAGGGCGGCGGTCCGCCGGGCCACCAGCAGTTTCGCGGCCGGGTCTGAGGGCCGGGCCGTGAGCTGGCGTTGAGCCGCGCGGAGCTGTTGGACGAGGTGGGGACCTTCCCCGGGCGGAAGCGGCACGTTCCAGAGAGTGTCGCCGAGCAAGGAGACCGCCTGGGCGCCCGAGGGCAACGGCGTCAACTGAACGATCGGACGCCGGCACGACACCATCGCGGCCGCGATCGAGATCGCCCCCCAACCGCCCCACCACACCGCGAACGATGACCGTTGCCGCCCGCGGGGACTCATGGCACTACGGGTACAACCGATGGATCTGCCGAGGAAAGGCGATCGCCTCCCGGATGTGCGGCACCCCGGCGATCCAGGCCACGGTCCGCTCGACCCCGAGGCCGAAACCGGAGTGCACGAAGGTCCCGTACTTGCGAAGATCGAGGTACCAGCCGTAGGCGGCCGGATCGAGTCCCTGGGCCTGGATCCGAGCCAGCAGCCGGTCGTGATCGTCTTCGCGCTGCGAGCCGCCGATGATCTCGCCGTATCCCTCCGGGGCCAGACAGTCGTTGTTGAGCACCGTTCGTGGATCCTCGGGGTTCTCCTTCATGTAGAACGCCTTGACCTCTTTCGGATAATTCATCACGAACACCGGGCGGTCGTACTCTTTGGCCAGCAGCGTTTCGTCGTCCCCGCCAAGATCGTGCCCCCATTTGAGGTCCGAACCGACGCTGGCCACCTTGGCGACCGCGTCGGTATAGCTGATCCGCGGAAAGGGCGGAACCACCCGTTCCAGCGGCGCGGTATCCCGCTCCAACTCCTTCAGCTCCTCGCGACACTTGTCGAGGGCCCGGCCCACCAGATAGCTGACGAAATCCTCCTGGAGCCGCATGTTGTCGGCGGAGTCGGCGAACGCCACCTCGGGCTCCACCATCCAGAACTCGGTCAGATGGCGCCGAGTCTTGGACTTTTCGGCCCGGAAGGTCGGTCCAAAGCAATAGACCCGCCCCAGCGCGGCCGCCGCGGCTTCGACGTAGAGCTGGCCCGTTTGGGCGAGGTACGCCTGCCCCAGGTCGAAGTACTCGGTCGCGAACAGGTTCCCGGCCTCCTCGCCGATGCTGCCGGTGAGAATCGGGGTGCTTACGTGGGAGAACCCTCGTTGGTCGAAGAAGTCGTGGATTCCCATGAAGACCTGATGGCGGATCTTGGCGAGGGCGATTTGCCGACGGCTCCGCAGCCACAGGTGACGGTGCTCGAACAGAAACGAGGTGCCGTGCTCCTTCGGCGTGATCGGGAAGTCGTGGCTCGCCCCCAAGACCGTTAGGTCGGTGACGGTGAGCTCGACCCCCCCCGGCGATCGGGCGTCGGCCCGGACCACCCCGTGAACCCGGACCGACGTCTCTTGGGTCAAGGCGAGACAGCTCTCCCAGGTCGCCTCGGGGACGTCTCGTTTGGAAACGACACATTGGAGGTACCCGGAGCCGTCCCGGACAACGACGAAGGCGATCTTGCCGCTCGATCGGGTCGTCGTGACCCAGCCGGCCACGGTTACGGAGACCCCGGCATGCTGGGCGAGGTCGCGAACATCGGTATGTTCCATGCAGATTTCGCTCGAGTCGGCACAAAGCTACCGAGACGCGCGAGGAGGGGTCAAATCGGCCGGCCAAAGTGGGGTGTGCATCTCGGGGCGGGTGCAACGTCATACACGGTGATCTACGATTGGTTCAAACCGTCAAAAAGCACGACACCGATTGAATATTCGCGTCTTGCGGCGGCGGCGAACCTGTCCAATCTTTGGGTCCCCGAATTGGCGGCGCCGACCCGGAGGCACCGCCGAACGACCCTGGAGATCCACCCGTCGAGCCCCGTGAGGTCGCCTGATGACGCAACAGATGCAAGCCCGTCTCAAACCCGAGCACTCGCTCCGCTACCCGCGGCTCTCGCCGCAACTTTGGTACGATGTCTCGCCGATCTTCCCCGGCGTCACCACCCGCCGGGTCGACATCTTCGGACGCCGGATCACCCGAATCAAGACGGCCCGAGACTACGAGACGGTCCAAGCAATGCATTTCGAGTTCCGTGGGCGTCCAGTCGAAGAGGGCGTTGTCGCGATGGCCTGACCCGAGCTCCGCTGCCGATTCGCTCGTCCAACACGGCGGGATGGGAATGACCCATCCCGCCGTGAACTTCGTTGCCCATCAGACCGGGTGGTTCGCCCTGGTGCTCTCGGCCGCCGCCCAACGGAGCTGGTTGGGCATTCTCGTCGGCCTCGGGATTATCGCCCTCCACCTCGCCCGGCACCGCTCCGAGGCCCCGCTGGTCGCCGGCGCGGTGGCCTGGGGCCTGGCGGCGGAATCGACCCTCCTTGGTCCCGGGCTCCTTCAATACGCGTCGAAGAATCCAGGACCGGCCTGGCTCGCTCCAATCTGGATCCTCGTCCTCTGGGCACTCTTCGCGACGACCCTCCAACACAGCATGAAGTGGCTCCTCGGCCGCCCCGCTCTGGCTGGCCTACTCGGCGCGACCCTCGGCCCGCTGGCGTTCCGAGCCGGCGAGGGTCTGGGCGCCGTCCAGTTCGCCCCGCTCCGGTGGACGACGTACCTGGGCTTGGCGGCCGTCTGGGGGGTGTCGCTGCCAGTGTTGGCCCTGATGGCTCGCCGTCGACCGGAGGGCCCGCCGAAGGTCATGGAGTGACGCGGCCGCCTGGTGATCTCACGGTCGCCCGGGAAATCAGTCTGGCGCGGTTCGCGGCCCGGTTCGCGGCGGCCGAGGAATGAAGGCGCTGGTGCGAGCGACGTAGTCGCGGTACTGCGGTTTGGTCTGGACGAGGGCTTTCTCGAGGAGCGCTACCCCGGAGACCTTGAGCAGCAAGGCGTTCATCACCAGCGGGCCAATTACCGTCCACCACCCGCCCGCCGCGATCGCGAACCCGAAGAACCCCCACCAGACACAGACATCGCCGAAGTAGTTCGGGTGCCTGGTATACCGCCACACGCCGGTATCGAGCACCCGGCCCTTGTTGGCCGGATCGCCACGGAACCGGGCGAGTTGGTAGTCGCCGACCGCTTCGAAGAAAAAGCCGATCGCCCAGAGCGCCGTCCCGACCCAGACCCACGGGGACGCGAACCCGATCCCGCCCCGCATCGCGGCCAGCAGCGGGAGGGCCACGACCCACATGATGATGCCCTGGAGGGCGAAGACGGTGACCAGGCTTCGAACCGGAAAACTGGCCGGATTGCTGGCCCGCATCCGCTGGTACCGGTAGTCCTCGCCGTGGCCCCAGTTGCGCCAGGTCAAGTAGGCCGAGAGCCGAAGTCCCCACACCGCGACCAAGCCGAGCAAGAGACCCGCCGCGGGGCCTGGCGAACCCGCCGACCACCAATACCAAGCCGCCAACAGGACGAAGCCGGCGCCCCAGAACCGATCGACCAGGCTGGCATCGCGCCGGAGCAGACTGCCGATCCAGGCGAGGGTCATGAAACCGAGACCCAAGGCCAGGCCTAGCAGCGCGACCTGGGCATCGCCGAACCGCAACGCGTCATCTGATGGCATTCACGGCCTCTCTTCAAACAGTTAGCCAACCCGAAAGAGGATTTCCGCCTTCGGATACCGCGTCAGGGCCCGCTCTTTCAACCGTCGGTGCTCAGTCCGCTCCAGCCCCGGGTCGGCCTCGAGTACCGCCCGCGCCATTTCCCGAGCCCGGCCGAGCAGGTCGGTGTCATCGGGAAAACGGGCCACCTTGATGTCCTCCGCCCCCGACTGCCGTTGCCCGAGCAGATCGCCGTGGCGCCGCTCGGCGAGGTCGAGCTCCGCGATCTCGAATCCGTCGTTGGTCGCCGCGAACGCCCGAAGCCGGCTGGTGGGCCGGGCCGCCATCAGGATGCAATGACTCGATTGCCCGCCCCGCCCGACCCGGCCGCGCAACTGGTGGAGCTGCGCCAAACCGAACCGCTCCGGGTGCTCGATGATCATGATGGTGGCGTTGGCCACGTCGATCCCCACTTCGATCACCGTGGTGGCCACGAGCACGTTGACGTCGCCGGCCCGGAACGCCCGCATCGTGGCGTCGCGTTCGGCGGCCTTGAGACGACCGTGGACCAACCCGACCACCAGATCGTCCCACCGGGCGGTCAGGGTATCAGCCATGGTTCGAGCGGCCAGCAAATCGGCCTTCTCGCTCTCCTCGATGACCGGCAGGACGACATACGCCTGGCGCCCCGCCCGGCACTCGGCGGCAACGAAGTCGAGCACCTTCTCGCGTTGATCGGTGGACCGGATGACGGTCTTGATCGACCCCCGACCGGGTGGGCGTCCCTTCAGCACGCTGACGTCGAGGTCGCCGTAGCGGGTCAGCGCCAGCGAGCGCGGAATCGGCGTCGCGGACAGGAGCAAGGTGTCGGGCACCTCCCCTTTTCCGATGAATGCCGCCCGCTGCTCGACGCCGAACCGATGCTGCTCGTCGATGACGACCAGACCCAACCGGTGAAACCGCACGGCGTCCTGCACCAGTGCGTGGGTCCCCACCACCAACCGCATCGCGCCGGCGGCGAGTTGCTTGCGAATCGTGGCTTTCTCGGCGGTGGTCAGTCGTCCCAAAAGGAGGCCGGGAGCGATCTCCAGTGGCTCGAGCAGCGCCGTGAGGGTGGCATGGTGCTGTTCCGCCAGCAGTTCGGTCGGCGCCATCAGGGCGGCTTGAAAGCCGTTTTCGACCGCGAGCAGCATCGCGAACAGGGCGACGACGGTCTTCCCGGTGCCCACGTCACCCATCAACAGGCGATGCATCCGATCGGGCGATGTCATGTCGGCCAGGATCTCTCGAATCGCCTGACGCTGATCCGGCGTCAGCGGCCAGGGGAGCCGGTCCTTGAGCCCGGTGGTCAGCTCGCGGCGATTCTCGAAGGCGACGCCGCGGCGGCCTCGTTTGGCCAGATACCGGGCGCGGCCGAGCATCAGTTGGAGATCGAGGAGCTCATCCAACGCTAATCGCCGCCGACCCCGTTCCGCCGCCGCGGCGGAGGCCGGTCGGTGCACCTCTCGAAGCGCTTCCGGCAAGGTAGGAAGGTCGAACTGATCCCGGAGCTCGTCGGGGAGAAACTCGCGGGACAGGCCGATCAGATCGTCCAAATGCCGGCCGATGAGGCCGCGAATCACCTTGTGGCTGAGCCCCTCGGTCGCCGGGTACACCGGGAGCACCCGCCCTCCCGCCAGCGGATGGCCGGCGGCATCGTCGTCGGCCTCGGCCAGGACGACGAACTCCCGGGGCACCAGCTGCCGGCCATGGTAGAAGCGGCACGGGCCGGCCGCGAGCAACGTCTGGCCCACTAGGATGGATCGATCGAGGTAGGCCTGACCGGGCCAGACGCATTCGATGGCGCCGCTGTCATCCATCAAGACGGCGTGGAAGATCCGGAGTCCCTTGCGGGTCGGGAGCACCCCTTTCGCCGAGACCCGACCGACCACGGCCACCTCGTCGCCCACCTTGACCCGGGCGATCGGCGCCACGATCGAGGCATCGATGTAGCGGTGCGGCAGGTGCCAGAGGAGATCGTGCGCGGTGTCGATCCCGAGCCGGTGGAGCAGGTCCGAGCGACGTTCGCCTACGCCCTTGAGGAATTTGACCGGACTGTCGAGGCGGAGCACCATCGGCCGGGCGCCGTTAGGCGTCCTCACCCCCCGCCACCAGCTCCTCCCCGAAGCGGCGGGGATCGAACGGGACCAGGTCGTCCACGGCCTCGCCGACACCGAGGAACCGGACCGGGATCGACAGATCCCGACGGAGGGCGACCACCGCCCCGCCCCGGGCCGTCCCATCCAGCTTGGTGATGACCAGGCCGGTTGGGGCGATGGCTTGGGCGAACAGCTTGGCCTGCTGGACGGCGTTCTGGCCCACCGTGCCGTCGAGGACCAAGAAGGTCTCGTGCGGGGCGCCGGGCAGTTTCCGGGCGATCACCCGACCGACCTTCCGCAGCTCGTCCATCAAGCCGTCCTGGGTGTGGAGCCGCCCGGCGGTATCGATGATCACCAGACTCGCGCCGCGGGCGATCGCCGCCTCGAGGCCATCGAACGCGACGGCGGCGGGATCGCCACCGGGAGCGCCGGTCACGCACGGCACGCCAAGGCGATCACTCCAGGCCTTGAGTTGGTCGATCGCGCCGGCCCGGTAGGTGTCCGCCGCCACCAGCAGCACGGAATCCCCGCCCCGGTGGTAGCGGGCGGCGAGTTTGGCGACCGTGGTGGTCTTGCCGGTCCCGTTGACCCCCATGATGACCAGCACGGCCGGACCGGTCGCCGGGCGGGCCAACACCGCCGGGTCGGCCGGGCCCGCGAGCAGGGTGGCGACCCGATCGATGATCGCCTGTTTGACATCGTCTTCGGACTTGATCTTCCCACGGCGCACCTGATCCTCGAGTTGGTTGACGATCTCGGTGGTCGCGTTGATGCCGAAGTCGGCTTCGAGAAGAGTGCGCTCCATCGCTTCGAGGTCGGCCGCCTTGAATCCGCGGACCAAGGCGCCGACATCGGTGAGCGCGAGTCGTTTGAGCTTGCCCCACAGCGAGAGCTTCTTGCCTTCGGTGACACGGGAAATGGCCATGGACCAAATCTAGCCGGCCCGCCCGGATCGGACTCGGCGCAACCCCGAGGAACTCAGCGCAACCCGGCGCGGCGGCGCCACCACCAGTCACCGGCCAGTGCCGCGATCGCTACCAGGAATAGCCACCACTGTTCCCGAAAGGGCGAGCGCTCCAGCGGCGGGGTCGCGGTCGGCTCGCGGTTCTCGACCACGACGGGTCGGGGAAGCAACTCCTGGGAGTAGGTCTCGACTCCGATGGTGCCGCTCCCACCGCCCCGGAGCCGGTAGTCATAGCGACCCGGTTCCAAGGCCAAGGTGGCCCGGCCGGCGCCATCGAACTCCAGCGTGTCGGTTCGCCGTTGCCCACCAGTGGCCAACTCGATGGCGACGCCGCCACTGTCGACCCGGAGCCGTTCGAAAACGACCGGCCGGCCATGCTCGACGACGGCTCGGACCGGCCGGGCTCGGCCGGTCACCGAGTCGCTGCCGCCCAGCAGCCAGGTAAGGGTCGAGGCGACCAAGCCACGGTAGGTTTGCTCGCTGTTTCCCCCCCGGAAGGCCCATCGCCAGAGCCCGGCGGCCCCCACGACGACCTCTCGCCTCCCCGCGGAGTCCCGTCCAACCACCGCAGGCCGTTCGGCGCCACGGCGGTTTTGCTGGGCCGCGAGCCCCACCCAGTCCCGCGGTCCGGCCGACAAGGGCAACAACGCCACCGCCGGAGGAAAGCTGTCGACCGGCAGTCCCACGAACGCCCCGGCGATCGGCGAGTCTCCGGTCGGCAGAAGGTACCAATCCCCATCGATCGTGGCCCCGCCACTGGTGGCGACGAATTCCCACCGTCCCCGGGGCCGCAGCCGCTTGAACCGCTCGGCGACGTCGCCAATCGAGATCAGCACGTCGGCCCGGGCCGCCGCCTGATCGACCTCCCCGCTACTCGAGGCGGTGAAGTCGCCCATCCGGACCCACCGGGTCGGATCGACCGCGAGGTATCCGCGAACCGGGAGCGCCGCGACATCGACCAGGGCCCGAAAGAGGAACCGGCTTTCCCAACTCCCGGGCGCCGCGACGAGGACCACGCCGGGGGTCGGCAGGACTCTGACCGCGTGAAGTCGCCGGTCGGTATTCGGCTCCGCGTCCGCTGCGTCGGCCAGCCCGATGGTCAGGAGATGGGCGCCCGCGGCAATCCGATCGCCGATCGGGATTTCGATTGCCGTCGTACCCGACCCCGCCGTCAGCGGCATCACGCTTCGGGCCCAGCGGGTGGTTCCGTCCCCTACCTCGATCGTCGTGGTGGCGCGATCGGGCAGACCGAATCCGGAGACGTCGACCTCGAGCCGTAAGGTGTCGCCGACCGAGACGCGATCCGCGCCGGCGACCCGGGTGATCGCCAGGTCGGGCCGCGGGGCCCGCGCGAAGACCATCGCTCCGGTCCGCGCCCACAACTCGGGGGCGAGGTCCGCCGCGTCCTCGATCTCGCCGTCGGTGACCAGCCAGACCGGGCGTCCCCGCGCCAGGGCCCCCGCCACGGCCGGTGCCACCAGGGACCGCCCTCCGGTGGGGACCGAATCGGGGCCCAGGGTCCCGATGACTTGGACCTCACCTCGGGCCGCGGCGGCGGCTTTGGCCTCCGGCCACCGGGCGCCCGACGCTCCCATGCTGAGCGAGGCATCGAGCAGCACCAGCGGCCGCTGGGCGGTCGGGGGCCGGGCGCAGGAGAGATCGGCCAGAAGGATGCCTAACGCCAAATAGCCGATCGCCCGGAGCCCGAGCGGAAGAAACCCCGCCCGTCCCTGGGGCTCGAAGCCGAGGTAGACGACGGCGGCCAGGGCGACCGCCGCCAGCGCGATCAGGAAAACCGTCACGATCCGCTCGAGGGGCCGTCGTCAGTTGTCGGGCTGATGGGGACGGGCTGGGGGTCGAGGAGGGTTCGGTAGCGGTCCCGCGTGACCTGGAAGCCGGCGACCTCCTCGGCCGGAATCGGAGTCCCCTCGCCAAGGTCGACTCGGGCCGGATCGCGGGCGGCTCCGTTCTGCCGGAACTCGTAGTGGAGGTGAGGCGCGGTCGCGAGGCCCGACGAGCCGACGAAGCCGATCACGTCCGCCTGGAAGACCCGCACGTTGGGTCGGATCCCCGGGCCAAAGCCACTCAGATGGGCGTACCGGGTCGTGATCCCGTTGCGGTGCCGGAGCTCGACCATCCGCCCGTAGTTGCCCGACCAGTTCGCCGAGACGACGGTTCCCTCGCCGGCCGCCAGCACCGGGGTGCCGGGCGCCGCGGCGTAGTCGACGCCTTGGTGCGGTCGGTTGATCCGGAGAATCGGATGAAACCGATCCCGGCTGAACCTCGAGGCGATCCGACGAAATTCCACCGGCGCCCTGAGGAAGGCCCGCCGGAGCGAGATCCCGGCGTCGTCGAAGTACTGGGCCCGCCCGTCGGCCGCCACGTGACGATAGGCGGCGTATTGCCGGGGCCCGACGTCGAGGCGGCTGGCGAGGACGGCGCCGATCCGCGCCTCCCCTCGTTCGGACGTCATGACGTCGACCAGCACCGCGATCCGGTCACCCGGCTGAATCTCTCGGCTGAAATCGACCTGCCACGCGAAGACGTCGGCGACGTCCCAGGCGATTCGAATCCGCTGTTCGGGGGTGAACTGGCGCTCGGAGACGGCCCCCAGCATCGCTTCGTGGACCGAGGTCGTCACCCGCCCCTCGACCCGGACGGCCCGCGACGTCCAGGCGATGGTGGCGCGTTCGATCTGCCAGGCGTTCCGGGCTCGAACCGCGCTCACCTCTTCCTCGGCTCGCGACCGGATGGTGACCCGAGTGGCGACCGAATCGCCGTCGGCGTAGCTGAAGTGGGCGACCCAGCCGGCCGGGATCCGGTTCGGCTCGAGCCCGAGCCCGGTGATCACCTGATAGAGCTCCGGGGCGACGATGCCGTGCCGCCCAAAGAGCTCGCCCAACGACTCACCGCGGCGGAGGGTATCGGTCAGCACCGTCGCCAACGGCGAGGCCGGGGTCGAGTGGGCGGTGGGGCGGCCCAAGGGCAACCGGTCGACCAGGGCCCAGGCTCCCACGACCGCCAGGCCGCCGGCAACCAGCACTCCCGCCACCCCGCGCCGCATCAATCCATCTGGCGCCGAATGAAGGTTGGGATCTCCATGTCAGGAACGTCCGCGTTGCCGGCCTGGCGAGGCGGCTGGGCTGCTCGAGCCGTCGCGACGGGCTGCACCACTGGCTGGACCACCGGCTGCTGCACCGGGGTGCCCCGCTTGGGCGCCGGGAACGGCAGTACCCCCGGTACCGGCCGGGGCGCCGGGGTGGCGTCGCCGGTGACCGCCCGGTCGAACCCAGTGGCGATCACGGTCATGCGCACCTCGCCCCGGAGCGACGCGTCGATCGAGGCGCCAAAAATGATCTCGGCGTCGTCGCCCACCGCGTCGTGGACGATTTCGGCCATGTGGGTGACCTCATCCATCGTGAGGTCGCTGCCGCAGATGTGGATCAGCGCTCCCGAGGCCCCGCTGATCGATACGTTGTCGAGCAGCGGGCTCGAGATCGCCTGCTGGGCCGCCTCGAGCGACCGGTTGTCGCCCCGTCCCGAGCCGGTGCCCATCAGCGCCGACCCGCCGTTCTGCATCACGGTTCGGACATCGGCGAAGTCGACGTTGATCATCCCGCTGGCGGTGATCAGGCCGGCGATCCCCTGGGTGGCCTGGAGCAGCACGTCGTCGGCCTTTTTGAGCGCGTCCTGGAAGAGGATGCCCTTCCCGACCACCGCGAGGAGGCGCTCATTCGGCACCACGATCATGGTGTCGACGTGCTGGCGCATCTCCATGATCCCGAGATCCGCCTGCTTCATCCGCTTCTTGCCTTCGAAGAGGAACGGCTTGGTCACGATCCCGACCGTGAGCGCCCCGATGTCCCGGGCCATCTGGGCGATGACCGGGGCCGAGCCGGTGCCGGTGCCACCGCCCATCCCGCAGGTTACGAAGACGAGGTCGGCGCCCTGCATCGCGGCGAGCACCTCGTCGCGGTTCTCCTCGATCGCCTGGCGGCCGATTTCGGGTCGGGCACCCGCGCCGAGGCCCCGGGTCAGCCGCTTGCCGATCTGGACCTTCACGTCGGCCCGGTTGTCCATCAGCGCCTGGGCATCGGTGTTGACCGAGACGAACTCGACCCCGACCAAGTGCTCCTCGATCATCCGGTTGACGGCGTTGCCCCCGCCCCCGCCCACCCCGATCACCTTCATTTGGGCCCGTTGGGTCGGCGGCTCCTCGATTCGGAAGGTCATCTCACGTTCCTCTCGCCTGCGATCAGAAGAAATCCTGCAACCATCGTTTGACTGGACCGATGACTTTGTCCACCGCGGGGGATCGGCGCGCCACCGCGCCGAAGCCGCCGGTTTGGAGCACTTGCTTGGCGCCATACAACAACAGCCCGACCGGCACCGTCATTCGTGGGCTGCTGACCCGATCGGTCAAACCCGACAGGCCGTCGCCCGGGGCCGCGACCCGCACCGGGAGCGCCAGGACCTCGCGGGCCAACTCGACGATGCCCGGCGCTTGCGCGCCCCCACCGGAGAGCACCACGCCGGCGGCGAGCCGCTGACGAAGGCCGGTCCGGCTCAACTCATCGACCACCAGCTCGAGAACCTCTTGAAGCCGCATGTGCATGATGTGGGCGAGCACCCGTCGATCGGCCACTCTCGCGGCTTGTCCGGGACCGCCTGGAAGATCGATAGTCTCCCCGTCGGACACCAGCGGCTCGTAGGCCACTCCGTGGGTTTCCTTGAGTCGTTCGGCCTCGAGCTGGGGGATCTGGAGACCGTGGACGATGTCGTTGGTCACGTGGCTGCCGGCGAACATCAGCGACGCGGTATGACAGATTTTACCGTTCTGGAACACGGCGACATTGGTCGACCCGCCACCCAATTCCACCAGGGCACAACCGAGCTCCCGTTCGTCCGGCGTCAAGGCGGCGAGCGAGCCGGCCAGCGGTTCCAGCACGAACTCGCCGACCCGAAATCCGGCCCGCGCGATGCACTTCTGCAGGTTGACGACCGCGCTCGACAGCACGGTGACGAGATACACCTGCGCCTCGAGCCGCGATCCGCTCATCCCGATCGGGTCGGAGATTCCCGCCTGCTGATCGACCAGATAGTCCTGCGGCACGGCGTGGAGCAACTCGTGATCGCGGCTGAAGCCGACATTCGCCGCGACCTCGTTGACCCGGGCCACGTCGGCGGTGCGGATCTCGTTGCCGGTGACGGAGACCACGCCATGGGAAAGGCGCCCGGAGACGTGCTCGCCGGCGATCCCGCAATAGAGGGTGCCGACCTCGACGCCGGCCATCAGCTGGGCGTCCTTGAGGGCGCGTTCGATGGCGCGGGTGGCCTCGACGATGTCGCGGACCACGCCGCGGCGAATCGCGTTGGTCCGCTCCGACCCGACCCCGAGCACCCGGACGCCGGGGCGACGCGGATCGCCGGTGACTTCACCGATGGCGGCAAGGACTCGGCTCGATCCGAGATCGAGCGCCGCGACCAAACGTTGGGTTGGCTGGCTCATCCGCGTCTCCCTCGGACCACGACTCGTCCCTCGAACCGGGCATCCAGCTCCGCGACCGCCATTCCCCGCCGCCGGAGCTCGGAGCGGACCGCCGCCAGCGCGATCACGTCCTTCGCGCCCGCCCCGACCCGGAACAGGATCCGTTGCTGCGCGGTCTCGATCACGACGGTGCTACGATCGCGACTCGCCGCGACCACCAAGCCGAAGAGGTCGGGATCCGCTTCGCGAATGCTCTCCATCAACCCGGTCACCGCGGGATCCGCGACGGCCACCGGCAGATCGGTCGGCGCCCGGCTCGGATCGAACGGCAGCACCCGCGCCCGTCGGTCGACCAAGGCAAGCCGACCCTGGGTCCGGGCCAGCGCGACCGGTTCGAACTCGGTGACGTCGACGACCAACGCGCCGGGTAGCCGCCAACTCACCTCCACCCGCCGCACCCCTGGCACCGCCAGGACCCGATCCCGGAGCGGGTCGAGGTCGTCGAAGATACTGGCATCGCGCCGCAATCCCAGCACCCGGGCGACCTCGCGCGGGTCGAGATAGGTCGCTCCGGTGACCTCGACCCGGCGGACCCGAAACCACTCGACCCGCTTGAGGACCGGCCGAAGGCCGGCCGCGACGACGACCAGCAGGGCGAGCCCGATGCCGAAGCCGATCGTCCGCCGGGTGACCGTCATCGCGGAGCCAGCCGGCCGAGAATCTCAGGGCCGAGTTGGGTGATATCGCCCGCGCCCATCGTCACCAGCACGTCCCCCGGTGTCAGCAGACCGAGCACCGCCTCGCCTAACGTGGCTCGGTCGGGGTGATAGCGGACCGCCCCGCCCCGCCGCCGGGCCGCCTCGGCCACCAACGCCCCGGTCACCCCGGGCATCGGTTGCTCCCGGGCCCGATACACGTCGGTGACCACCGCCAGGTCCGCCCCGGCCAGGGCCGTGCCCATCGCCTCGGCGTGGAGCGCGGTGCGGCTATAGAGGTGGGGCTGGAACGCCGCCACCAGCCGTCGGGTCGGAAACGCCTGTCGAGCGCCGGCGAGCGTCGCGACCAGCTCGGTCGGGTGATGGGCATAGTCGTCGATCACCACCACGCCGCCCGCCTCCCCGACCCGGTCGAATCGCCGGCCCACCCCGCGAAACCGGGCCAGGGCCGCGGCGGCCGCCTCCGGATCCCCGCCTAACGCGATCACCGCGCCGACCGCGGCGGTGGCGTTGCGGAGGTTGTGGAGGCCCGGCACGCCGAGCCGAAGGACCACCGTTCGCCCGTCCGGGGCACGGAGCGACACCGCGCTCCCGGTCGGAGTCAAATCGATCGCGCTCATCTCGAGATCGGCCGCTCCCGGCCCGAACCGCCAGACCCGGTCGCGACCCATGGCGGACACCACTCGATCGGTCCCGGGATCGGCGTTGCCGACGAGGACCCGGGCCGCCGGGGCCGCGAACTGGACATAGGCCGCCTCCATCGCCTCGACGCTCCCGTAGCACTCGAGATGGTCCGGCTCGACGTTGTTGATCACCGCGACGGTCGGCCGGAGGGTCAGGAACGCTTGATCGTACTCGTCCGCCTCGACGACGAAGAGGTCGTCGCTGGCGAGCTTCGCGTTCCCGCCCCAAGCCGCCACTCGCCCGCCGGCCAGGCCGGTCGGATCGAACCCGGCACCCACCAACGCTTCGGTGGTCATCACCGTCGTCGTCGTCTTGCCGTGGGTCCCGGCCACCGCCACGTTGGTCGCGTCACCGATCAGTCCCGCCAGCGCGACCTTGCGTTGCACCACCGGGATACCCAGCTCGCCTGCTCTGACCAGATCGGGATTGGACGCCGGCACCGCGGCGCTCGCGACCACCGCCCGCGCGCCCATCACGCCCGCCGTCCCGTCCCCGGAATACACCGTCGCTCCTCGCGCCACCAGGTCGCCGGCTCCGGAGGGGTCGGCATCCGAACCGGTGACCCGGATTCCCCGCCGCAAGGCGATCATTGCCAGCGCGCTGACGCCCGCCCCGCCTATGCCGACGAAGTGAAGGTGCCGCGGGTCGGATTGGAGAAACAGGTTCATCCGTGATGACCTAATGTAAAATGGCGCCAGAGGTTGGAAAAGGCCGACTAGGCGCCGGCAAGGGCCCGGAGATGGTCCACGATGGTGGCCAACGCGGCCGGCTTGCCGCGGCGAATCGCCGCCGAACGCAACGCGGCCAGCGTGGCCTGGTTTTCGACCGTGCCGAGCACGACTTCGGCAAAGCGGGCCACGTCGAGACCCGCCTGAGGGAGGTGCACCGCCGCACCGTCCGCGGCGGCCGCGGCGGCGTTCTTGGACTGGTGGTCGGCCGCGGCCGTCGGCAGCGGGATCAGGACGCTCGGAATCCCCCAGGCGCAAACCTCGGCGAGGGTCATCATCCCGGCGCGGCCGACCACCAGGTCCGCCACGGCGTAGCCGTCGGCCACCGGGTCGAGGAAGTCGACGACGTGGACGGCTGGGGGGCGGTGCCAGCGCTGAAACCGCTCCCAGGTGCCCCGGCCCGATGCCCAGATGAGGTGGACCCGCTCCGCGAGGCGGTCGCCGTCCCGGGCGAGCCAGCTAGCGACCAACTCGTTGATCGCCAGCGACCCCTGGCTCCCGCCCATGATCAGAACGACCGGTCGCCCGGGCACCAGGCCGAGCCGGACCGCCGCCTGGGCCCGGCGCTCGGGCGTCGGCACCGCGATCGGGCTACCGGTGACGATCACCCGGGTTGTTCGCCCCGGCCGGAGGTGTCGCTCCGCTTCCGGCGCGCCGAGGTAGAGGTGATCCACCCGGCCGGCCAACCACCGCGTCACCAGCCCCGGAAAGGCATCCTGTTCGAGGATCGCGGTGCGGACGCGCCGGCGAGCCGCGAGCCATACCACCGGACCAGACGCGTACCCACCGGTGCCTAACACCAGGTCCGGCCGCTCCCGGTCGAGCAGCCGGGCCGTCTCCCGCCAGATTCGAACCGCCAAGACCGGCCAGCGGAGGTTCTTCCACCACTGCCGGCGGTAGATCGGCTCGAACGGCAGCAGCGTGTAGGGGAAATCCCGCCGCGGCAACAACGTCGCCTCGACCCCCCGCTCGGCCCCCACCAAGCTCACCTGCCAGCCGGTTCCGAGCGCGCGGACGGCGTCCGCGATCGCAAGGGCGGGCATCAGGTGGCCGCCAGTGCCGCCACCGGCGATGAGGAGTCGGACCGGCCTCGCGGTCATCGGGTGGCCGGACGCCCCCGCATTCGGCCCACGTTGATGAGCACCCCCACCGCCAGGAGGGTCACCATCAGGCTCGATCGGCCCGCCGACATGAACGGCAGCGCCAATCCGGTGGTCGGCATCAGCTCGGTGTTGACCGCCATGTGCATCAGCGTGGTGATGCCCACCGACGCCGTCAGCCCGGTGGCGAGGTACCGGCCGAACGAATCGGCGGCGGTCCGGGCAATCCGGAATCCCAGCCAACAGAACGCCCCGAACAAACCCAGCAGGACGACCACGCCGAGAAAGCCCCACTCCTCGCCAATGGTGGCCAGCAAGAAGTCGGAAGGGGCTGCCGCCAAGTAGTCGAGCTTGAGCTGGCCTTCCCCGAACCCGACGCCGAACACCCGCCCCGAAGCGAACCCGAGCGTCGCCTGCTCGATCTGCCACCGGGTCGCGGTCTCACAATCCCCGGCGAGTCCGAGAAAACAAACGAGCCGCTCGAACCGATACTCCTTCGCCATGATGGCCGCGATCCCGCCGAACAACCCCACCACCGAGAGCAGGAGGAATTGGCCGATCTTGGCGCCGGCCGAGAACAGCACCACGCCGCCGAGAAGCCCGATCACGGTGGCCATCGACAGGTTCGGTTCGATCAGCACCAACCCCGACACGAACCCGGTGACGACCAGCACCGGCAGCATGCCCTTCCGGAACTCCCCGATCCGTTCCCCCTTCTTCGCCGCGATCGCGGCCGCCCAGACCACGACCGCGAAGCGAGCCAGCTCCGACGGCTGGAAGCTGCCACCCGGCAACCGGATCCACCGCCGGGCCCCGTTGATCCGTGGGGCGATCTCGGTGGTCCACGGCAGGATGACGATGATCAGCAGGAGGACGGTGACGCCGAGCAGCCACCACGACCAATCCCGCCAGCGGTGGTAGTCGACCCGGGCCGCGAGCAGCATCAGAACGGTCCCGATCGCCGCGGCTGAGATCTGCTTAAGCACCTCGCTGGCGCCGCTCCCGAAGCTCGCCGCCGAGTAGAGGCTCGCCAGACCGAAGACCGTGAGGATCGCGGTGAGGACAGCGAGCAGCCGGGTTTCCCAGCGGACTTCGCCGGGATGCTGGACCGCGGAATCAGTCACAAAGCCTCCACCAGGGCGCGGAACCGGGCGCCCCGTTCCTCATAGTTGGCGAACATGTCGTAGCTCGAGCAGGCCGGGGAAAGCAAGACGGCATCGCCCGGGCGCACCTGCTCGACCGCGCGCGCCATGACATCGTCAAACCCTTCTCCTTCGATGACGGGGACCGTCGCGGTCAGATCGGCGACCACCAGCGGCTTGGCCTCGCCATACGCGATCACCGCCCGGCATCGCCCCAGGAGCGGCCCCAACGCCTGGTATGGCTCTCCCTTGTGACGTCCGCCCAGCAAGAGGACGAACGGCCGGTCCATCGCGCGGATCGCGACCACGGTCGAGGCGACGTTGGTCGCCTTCGAGTCGTTGATCCACAACACCCCGCGGACCTCGCGAATCGGTTCCATCCGGTGCTTCAGGGGCACCACCGTGGCCAGGCCTCGGCCGATCGCCTCGAGGCGGATCCCGAGTGCCACCGCGGCAAGCGTCGCCGCGAGGGCATTGGCGACGTTGTGGTCACCGAGCAAGGGGAACCGATCCCGCTGGATCAGGGGAGCGTCGCCCAGGCGCAGCAGGCCCGCGGCCCGGTCGTACCACCCGTCGGCCGGGTCGCTCACCGAGAAGCGGAGCCGCCGCCCGGCGAACGGCCCGAGCCAATCGGAGGTCGCCGGATCGTCGGCGTTGATCACCCACTGGGACCCATCGGTCGCGTTGGCGAACAGACGCAGCTTGTCCTGGTAGTAGCTCCCCAGGGTTGGGTACCGATCGAGATGATCGGGAGCCAGGTTCGTCAACACGCCGACGGCGGGCGCCACCGACGGCATGTCGTGGAGTTGGAAACTCGACAACTCGACCGCCAGCGTTTCGGGGCGTTGCTCGAGCAGGGCGACCTCGGTGAGCGGCGTCCCGATGTTGCCCGCGGCCATCGCTCGTCGCCCGCCGGTGACGAGGAGGTGGGCCAGCAATGCCGTGGTCGTGGTCTTACCGTTGGTCCCGGTGATCGCGGCGTACGGCACCGTCCCGTTCAGCGCCCGGAGCCCAAGTTCCGCCTCGGCCCAGATCGGCACCCCCGCGGCCCGCGCGGCGGCCAACGGGGCGGCGGCGGGCGGAACCCCGGGCGAGGCCACCACCAACCCGGCCCGGCCGATCCGGTCGAGATCGTGTCCCCCGATTTCGACGGCGGCGCCTAACGCCGTCAACTCGGCGGCGGTCGCCTCCAGCGCCGGCTGCCGGCCACCATCCGAGCCGTATACCGGATGCCCGTCCCGGCGCAGCAGCCGCACCGCGGAACGCCCGCTCCGGCCCAACCCGATGACCGCCACTTCCCCCCGGATTCCTTCCACCGCCGGTCACCGCACTTTCAGGGTGGCGAGGGCCACCAGGGCGCAGAGGATTCCGGCGATCCAGAATCGTACCACGACCTGTCCTTCGGCCCAGCCCTTCTTCTCGAAATGATGGTGGAGCGGCGCCATCCGGAAGACTCGATGGGAGTCGGCGTATTCCCGTCCGCGAAACCGCTTGTGCCACTGGTAGACCCCGACCTGGAGAATCACCGACATCTGCTCGGCCACGAAGACGCCGCCGATGATGACCAGGAGGAACTCGGCCCGAAGGAGAATCGCCACCGTGCCGAGCGCCCCGCCGATCGCGAGGCTTCCGGTATCGCCCATGAACACCTGGGCCGGATGCGCGTTGAACCAGAGGAAGCCCAACGCGCCCCCCATCAGGGCACCGCAGAAGACCGTCAACTCGCCCGCGCCGGGGAGGTAGTAGAAGTTGAGATAGCTGGTCATGTCGATTCGCCCGAGGATGTAGGCGAAGAACCCGAAGCCGGCGGCGGCGATCGCGGTCAGCCCGGTGGCGAGGCCATCGAGCCCGTCGGTCATGTTGACCGCGTTGCTGCTCCCGGTCACCACGAAGGTCACGAACCCGACATAGGCGAGCGGGAGGAAGATGATGACCGTGTACTTGAGGAACGGAAGCACCGTCGCGGTCGCCGGCAAGGTCGTGGTGGGCACGATCGGCGAGAGCCACAGGTACAGGCCGAGGGCGATCCCGAAACTGCACTGGCCGATCAGCTTCCAGCGGGCGACCAGCCCCCGCGGCTTGCCTTGGACCACCTTGAGATAGTCGTCGACGAAACCGATCGCCCCGGTCCAGAGAATCGCCAGGATCGCGACGATCACGAAGCGATTGGTCAACGGGGCCCACAGCAGGGTCGGGATCACCGTGGCGATCAGGATGATCAGGCCTCCCATCGTAGGAGTGCCTCGCTTCTCGTCGTGGCTGGCCAACAACCCGGTCCGGACCACCTGTCCCACCTTCAGCACGACCAGCTTCCGAATGATCGCCGGGCCGACGAAGAACGCGAGGAGCAACGCCGTCACCACCGCGCCGGCGGCCCGGAAGCTGATGTAATTGAAGAGATTGAAAATGATGTACTCGCGACCCAACGGCGCCAGCAGGTGATAGAGCATCGGCGTCGAAACCTAGGTAGAGGAAACGACCGTCAAGTGGGGGAGCATTCGCTCCAGCGCCACGCCCCGGGAACCCTTCAGCACCACCAACGCCCCAGCCGTCAATCCGGGGACCAGGGCGGCCGCCGCCGCGACGGGGTCCGCCGCGAGAATCAGCCGTTCTCCCAACGAGGCCCGATACGGCGCCAGGGCGTCGGCGAAGAGCCCCACGCCCACCAGGACATCCGCGCCAAGATCGACCAACGCCCGGGCGATCTCCGCGTGCAGCGCGTCGGACTCGGCCCCGAGCTCGAGCATCGAACCCGCGACGAAGACGAGCCGGCGCCCGCCCGCGAGCGAGCGGGCCAGCTCGATCGCGGCGCGGAACGACCCTGGATTGGCGTTGTAGCTGTCATTGAGAATCACCAGGCCGCCCTGCTCGAGCAACTGGCCTCGCCCGCCCGGAAGGCGAACCCGCTCGATGGCCGCGGCCACCGCGGACGGGTCGAGACCGAGTTCCCTGGCCACGGCCCACACCAGCATGGCGTTGGCGGCCTGATGTAACCCGATCGGACCCACCGTCAGGGCGACGCCGTCGACGACGAGCCGAGCCCGGCCGTCGGCGCCGAGGCTGACCGAGGAGGGCCGCACCTCGGCGTCGGCCAGCCCGGCGGAGACAACCCGGCTCGCGATGCGCCTCGCCTCGGCCGGGAGGCGGGGCGGCTCGGTCCCGACCACCGCGACCGGGACTCCGCGGGCCAGGGTGAGTTTTTCCCGGAGAACGCCGTCCAGCGATCCGAACCCCTCGAGATGGCCGAGCGCGACGTTGGTGATGACCGTCAGATCGGGCTCGATGATTTCCCGATAGCGGGCGATTTCGCCCGGCAGGTTCGCCCCCGCCTCGACGACCATCGCCTCGGTGTCGTCCGGCGCCTCGAGAATCGTGGTCGGCACGCCGACCAGGTTATTCAGGTTGAGCCGGGTCGCGTACACCCGATACCGAGTGGCCAGCGCGGCCGCCAGCAGTTCCTTGGTCGAGGTCTTCCCGTTGGTGCCGGTGATCGCCACCACCGGGCCGGGAATCTGCCGGCGCCGCGCCCGCGCAAGCCAACCAAGCGAGCGGAGCGGGTCGTCCACCTCGTAGAGGGTGAGCCCGACCACCGGCGGGGTCCCCCGTCGTACGACGGCCCCGCGGACCCCGGCTTCGCGAACCGATTCGAGGAAGGTGTGCCCGTCGAACCGCTCCCCACTGAGAGCGACGAACAGATCGCCCGCGGTCGCGGTCCGGCTGTCGGTCCAAATCCGTCGATAGCTGGGCTCGCCGGCCCCGGCGGTCTGGCCCAACACCTCCCGAACGAACCCGTCCGACCAGTCGGTCATTCACTCGTTCCGAGCAGGTCCGCCACGATCGCCCGCTCATCGAACGGGAGGTACTCTTTCCCGATGATCTGGTAGGTCTCGTGACCCTTGCCCGCCAGCAACACGGTATCGCCCGATCGGGCCAGGGACAGGGCGCGACTGATCGCCTCCCGGCGATCGGCGATCCGCTCGTATGCCGCGCCTGCCGGCAAGCCGCCCACGATGTCGTTGAGAATCCCTTCCGGATCTTCGGTGCGAGGATTGTCCGAGGTGACGACGGTCAAGTCGCTTCGCTCGGCGGCGATCCGCCCCATGATGGGGCGCTTGCCCCGATCGCGGTCGCCCCCGCACCCGAACAGGCAGATCAACCGTCCCGGGGTGATCGGTCGCAGCGTCGCGAGGACTCGCTCGAGGGCATCGGGCTTGTGGGCGTAGTCGCGAATCACCACGCAGGGCCGCTCCGCCAACCGCTCCATCCGGCCCGGCACTTGTGGCGCGGCGCGCAGGCGCCGGCCCACGGTCTCGATCCCCAGCCCGAGTCCGAGCCCGGCGGACGCCGCCGCGAGCGCGTTGGCGACGTTGAATTCCCCCGGCAGGGGCAGCTCGACTTCCGTGGTGCCGAACCGACCCGTGAGCACGAATCGGCTGGCGGTCGGCAGGAGCACCACCCCGTCGGCCCGGACCTGGGCGTCGGGGTGGCAGCCAAAGGTGATCACATTGCTCCGGCCCCCGAGGCTGTCCCAGGCCGGATCATCCCGATTGACGAGGGCGATGCCTCGGGGCGACAGCAGGTCGAGCAACTTCAGTTTGGCGAGTCGATACTCGTCCATGGTGCGATGGTAGTCGAGATGCTCCCGGCTCAAGTTGGTGAACACCCCGGCGTCGAACGCGAGCCCGTCCAACCGCCCTTGATCCAAACTGTGGGACGAGGTCTCCATCGCGACCCGCTCGACGTCGGCGGCGACCATCCCGGCGAGGGTGGCCTGCAGGTCGACGGGGCCCGGGGTGGTGAGCGAGCCGGCGGTCGACGGCACCATCCGGTCGCGGCCGTCGTAGGCGCCTAACGTTCCGATACTGCCGGCCCGGTGGTGCTCGTTGAACAAGTGCCGAACCAGCAGCGTCGTGGTCGTCTTTCCACTGGTGCCGGTGATCCCGATCAGTGACAGCACGGCCCCGGGGTCGTGATACCACCAGCGGGCCAACGCGATCGCCGCCCGGCGGCCGTCGGTGACCACCACCTCCGGGATCGCCAACCCGAGCCGCCGCTCGGCGACCACCACGCCCGCGCCTGCCGCGGCGGCCAGGGCGGCGTATCCGTGGCCATCCTGCTGCGACCCCCGAACCGCCACGAACACGCCCCCGGGAACGACCTGGCGGCTGTCAGTGGTGATCCCCGCGACCGGACCGGCCCAATCAGCCCCCTCTACCAGCAGCCCGGCTCGGACCAGGGTCGCCGCGAGCTCCGCCCCGGAGCGATGCGTCATTGCCGCGTTCCTCCCCGTCGGGCGACCACGACGACCGTCTTGCCGACCGCCAACGAGTCACCGCCCGCGGGGGACGTCCCAGTGACCGCCTCCCCCGCGTCGCCATCGAGACGGACCCGGAACCCGCGCCGATGTAACGCGCTCGCGGCCGCGCGGACGGTCTGCCCCACGACATCGGGCACCTCGCGGATCGGTACCGCTCGCGGCGCGAGGGGTTCGAGGGGAACCGCCAGGTGGGAACGGCTCCGGGGCGCCTCCGATTCCGCCTCGGCCCTCGGTGCCGGCGTGCTCACATGGTCGTCCGCCAGCCGAACGCGGTCGAGCGAGGTGCGGCGCGCCCCCAGGGCCTGACGGAGCATTCGGCCGACCAGCGGGGCCGCTACCAGACCGCCGTAGTAGTCGCCTTTGGGATCCTCGATCCGAACCGTCACCACGAGCTGCGGATCCTTGGCCGGGAAGATCCCCGCGAACGAGGCCGCCCGCCGATCGACGTATCGGCGCTGCTCGACCAACCGCGCCGTTCCGGTCTTCCCGAGCACCCCTCCCTTGACCTGCGCGCGACTCCCGGTGCCCGAGTCGCTGGCCGAGAGGAAGAGGTACGCCCGGATCCGCGCCGCCACCTCGGGCGACACCACCTGTCGCACCAGCGCCGGCCGATGCTGATAGAGCACCGTCCCGTCCTTGCTCCGCACTTCCTTGATGACCGACGGCGCCAGCAGCTTGCCGTCATTGGCGAGGGCGCCGTACGCCGCGGCCAACTGGACCGGGGTCACCTGAAAGGCGTACCCCATCGCCACGCTGGCGCTTTGCTCGCCGGTGCGCCACCGGTGCGGCAGGGCCGGCAGGAGACCCGCGCCCTCGCCCGAGAAGTCGACGCCCGTCGGACTGCCGAACCCGAATCCGCGAAGGAATTGGTAGTGCTCCTCCGGCCGCAGCTTGGCGGCGAACTTCACCATCCCGATGTTGCTCGACACCTGGATCGCCCTCGCCAGGGTGATCGGCCCCTTGGCCGGGTGGTCGTCCTCGATCGCCCGGGTTCGCCCACCGATGGTGGGCATTTTCCACCGGCCGTTCTCGCCGGAGACGGCCATCAGGCTATCGACCCGGCGGAGCTCCAAGAGCGCGGCGGCGGTGAACGGCTTGGCCGTCGACCCGGGCTCGAACGAATTCACGAAGTATGACGCGCTCGCGACCACCGCCCCGTCGTCGTTCACCTCACGGGACGCCGCGGCCAGGAGCTGCCCGGTCTTGGGATCGAGGAACACGATGTCGCCTCGTCGCGGGGAGGCGTCTCGGAACACCGCCGCCAACGCCCCCTCGGCGATCTCCTGGAGCTCTTTGTCGATGGTGAGCACCACGTCGTGGCCCGGCACCGGTTCGCGGCGCACCCGTCCGGGCGACTCGTAGGTCCGGCCTTGCCGATCGCGGAGCAGGACAGCCTCCCCGGGTTGGCCGGCGAGAAGCGAGTCCAGGAACTTCTCGAGGCCGCTGGCGCCGATCCCGCTGTCGGCCGACAGGGCGCCGATCAAAGGCCTCGCCAGCGGTCCCGACGGATACTCGCGCCGGTAGATCGGCCGGAGGTGGACCCCCTTGAAGGTCCGGAGCCGGCGGACTTGGCCCGCGGTGAAGGGGCCGTGCGCGTAGTAGTCCTTTTTCTCCCTCAGTCGCTGCCGGAGCGTCTCGACCTTCGTCCCGATATCGGCGCGGTAGACCCGCACCACCTCCTCGGGACGATTGACCTGCGCGGCGGAGATATCGATGCGATAACGCTCCAGGGAGGTCGCCAGCGCCGTCCCGGTCCGGTCGTAAATCACTCCCCGGGGAGCGTCGAGCACTTTGGGCACCGTGCGTTCGAGGGTGGCCTGGCGATGGTAGTAGCCCCCGCGGTAGAGCTGGAGGTACCCGGCGCGGACCAACACGGCGATTCCGCCGATGGCGAGCACCACTTGAATCGCGGCGATCCGGGCGGCCGGCTTGGTCATCAGCGATCGGGCGAGCGGCGGGAGGTTTCCGGATCGACCACGAGAATCGTGGCGGCCGTGTCAGCGGGAAGGCCGAGCCCGAGCTTGGCGACCTTCGGGAGCAGCGCGTCCGCGGTGGACGCCACCCTAATTCGCCGCTCGAGCTCGGCTTGGGCGGCCTCGAGGGCGCCTCGGGTCTCCCGGAGCTTCCGGAGGCGCGACGCGGTTTCCAGGGCGGCCTTCTGGCGGGCGATGACGGCGGTGGCGACCAGGAAGAAAACGCCGAGCCAGAGCACGAACCAATACCGTCCCTTAGCCTTGCGTCGGCTCATCCCGCGCCGCCACTTCGAAGACCCGAAGCTTGGCACTGCGGGCGCGCGGATTGGCCGCCACCTCGGCCTCGCCCGCCACGACCGGCCGGCGGGTCACCACCCGGCCGAGCGGTCGACCACGACAGCCGCACATCGGCACCGTAGGGGGACAAATGCAGGAGGCACCCCACTCGCGAAACGCGTTCTTGACCAGACGATCTTCGCCCGAATGATAACTAATCACCGCAAGGGCCCCGCCCGGGGTCACCGCGTCGCGAAACCGGGGGAGGGCGGTTTCGAGCCCCGAGAGCTCGTCGTTCACGGCGATCCGCACGGCCTGGAAGATCCGAGCGAAGTCCGGCGGGCCGCTCCGAGGGCCTAACGCCCCGCGGATGGCGTTCACCAGGTCGTCGCTGGTCCGAAACGGGCCGGTGGCCCGGCGGCGGACGATCTCGGCCGCGAGCCGGGGGGCCCGGTGCTCGTCGGCGTAATCCCGGAACCATTGAGTAAGGTCCGCCGCCGACGCCTCGGCCAGCAGGTCGGCGGCCGTCGGGCCCCGTCGGCCCATCCGCATGTCGAGAGACGCCCCGGGCCGGAAGCTGAACCCGAGGGTTTCGTCGTCGAGTTGGCGCGAGGAAACCCCGAGATCGAGGAGCACGAGGTCGGGCTGGAACTGGTCGACCAGGTCCAGGCTGGCGGGATCGTACACCGACCCGAGCCGATACTCGATCGGGGCGTCGCCAAGCCTGCCCCGGGCCCGCGCCAGCGCCTCGGGATCCCGGTCGAAGCCGAGGACCGTGGCTCCCTGGGCCAGAAACAGCTCGGCGTGGCCGCCGTCGCCCAGGGTACCGTCGACCACCCGACGGGATCGACCGGTCAGGGCCAGGATCTCGGTCGCGAGGACGGGGGTGTGGTACTGGGATGCGGTCACGGTGCTCCGAAAATAGATCACCCCGTCTCGTTTGAGACGGGGTGATCGGGACTTCGCTGACGGGGCTGACGGGGCTCGAACCCGCGACCTCCGCAGTGACAGTGCGGCACTCTAACCAAGCTGAGCTACAGCCCCTCGTCCTGCGAGCCCGGCAATATAGAGGGCGTTACTGCCCCTTACAATAGGCCTTCTTCATCTGGCCAACCCGCGGAATGTAGGCCGAGTCGATCGCCTGAATCCGCTGGCCGACCACCTCCGCCTGAATCGATTGACCCGCCGTCAGCGCCGCTTTGGTTTCGTTGATGAACGTCTCATAGAGGTTCACCGACTCACAGGTTTTCGCCTCGACAACCTTGGCATCCTCGGCCTGGAGTTGCCCCAGCAGCCCGAAGCCGAGCACGTAGCTGGCGAGCTGGTGACCGCGGCTGCCCTCCTTCAGGAACGAGGCGGACTTCTTGGCGATCCCGGTGGCGAGGGCGAAATCCACCGGCTGCGACTGAAGGATCGGCAAGCCCGCCTCCTGGGCCAGGATCAGCCCGTAGTTGGTCTTGTCGGTATCCTGGCCGTGTTGCTCGATCGCGGCCCCCAGGGCGACGCCGTCCTGATACCGCTTCTCCTTGAACAGCGCCCGGACCGCCCGAATCACCGGGGTCATATCGGTCTTGTCGGCATCCACCAGTCGCTGGGTCACAGCGACCAGACTGTCCAACGGCCCGGTGATCGCGTAGGCCCGCCCGAGGTCGCCAAGGAAGCCGCCGTTGGCCGGGAATTTCTTGTTGGCGAACTGGGCCCATTTGAGCAACGCGGGGGCGTTCGTGGAATCGCGGCCCGCGATGTAGATGGTCTTCTGGAGGTTGAACGTGTCGGCCTTGGCGGTATCGAGGGCGAAGACCTGCTCCATCGCCTTGAGCGCGCAAACGTTCTTTTCCGGCTTGTCTTGCACCAGGCAGGCGGTCGCCTTGAGGTTGAAGAAGTCCGGGTTCGCCGGGTCTCGCTCGATCGCCTGATCGGCCACTTGCTCGCCCAGGTCCGGCTTGCCAGCGATGATGAAGAAACGGATCGCGTCTTCGACGACCTTCTGGTTGTTCGGCGCGACGACGATCAGACTGGTGTAGGTGTCGATGATCTTCGCGGTGTCGCCCTTCGCCTGATACTGACCGAGCAAGCCGCCCAAGGCTTCGACGCTCAATCGATCGCCGGCGGCGGCCGCTTGGTAGTACTTGATGATCTCGTCGGTGGGCGCCTTCCGGGTGACCGCCAGCTGCGCCAGACACAAATTCGCCAGGCCGTGATTTGGCTGCGCCTTGAGGGCCTTGGTCGCCGCTTCGATGGCCTTGGCGGGTTCGGCGGTGGCGAGCTGATCGCAGTTGATGGCCTCCTGCATCGCGAGGAACGCGCCCTTGAGCGACTCGGCCAACTTGCTACCGAGGTCCTCGAAGCTCTGCCCCGCCGCCTGACTCAGCGACGTCATGTAGCCGGTCTGATCGTTCCGCGACAGCAGCCGGACTTCGATCGAGACTTTGCCGTCAGGCCCCCGGTTGAGCGACCCGACCACCATGGCCCGGGCCTGCAACTGAGTGCCCAACTGTCGGGCGACCAGCGGCGGGAGCACGGCGTCCGGCGGATACCCGTATTGGATCAGCGCGTCGTTCATGATGTTGCGCGTCACCGTCTGGTACCACTTTTCCGCCACCGCATCGATCTTGTCGCGGAGGCCGGTGCCGACCCGCACGGCCGCCGCGGAGTCGGCGGCCTGGAAGGTGTGCGGATTGGCGACCAGGAGGCGCGGCAGATTCTGAGTGGGGCGCACCGGCCGACTGGCGCGGAGCTGAGCCGAAAGAGGGGCCGCGACGGACAGGGTGGCAAGACCGAGGGCCACCGAAGCAGAACGGAGACGCATGCTGAACAACCTCCCCAACGAGGTTCGCCCGACGCCAGAGTTGGCATCGGTGCATGGGCGAAGAGGGATTCGAACCCCCGACATCCTGCGTGTAAGGCAGGCGCTCTGAACCGCTGAGCTATTCGCCCGTACGAGCATTGCCTGCCCCTTCCGCCACGCAACTAGGAGACGCGTTTTCGTCACCTCGATGCACGGTGCCGGGGCGACCGACCGCCGCAGCTACAATGCGATGGCGAGCGGGAGTAAAACGCAATACCCGAGGACGAGCAGAACGGCTGCCAAGCTCGCATTGCCCGCCGACAACGTCAGGTAACCACCCACGAGAAACGCCACCGCCACGGTGATCATGATCAGGTTCCGCCGGCCCAAGAGCCCGCGACGCCGGCCCGGTTGCGCATCCGTTTGAGGCATAAGGCTTTGAGGATATGGCCAGAAGCCACTCCGGTCAAGCTTTCTGGTCGTTGTCAGGATGGACTGGATCGCCCGCCGGGTCCGGGTCGTCCCCGGTTGGAACGTCCCAGCCTTGGTCGAGCGCGGCCCGGCGCGGCGCATCCCGCCGCCGCCGGAGCCGAGAGGCGACGATCACCAACACGCCGAGGATCGACCACAGTCCACCGGCCGCCAGCCAAAGGCCAACATTGTACCGGCCCTTGAGCTGGCGATGCCAGGCCGGCTCGAATCGGCCGGGACCGAACCCGGTGCTCCGGGCGACGGCCGAATCGAACGGCTCGCCGGCCGCCAACCGATCGAGGATCGGCTCGAGCGACTTGGTCGTGGTGCGCGATCCGAGAAACCCCACCGCGTTCCCCGCGAGGGCGTAGCCGACGTCGGCCGATTGGGCGTCTCCCCGAAGGGCCCGATTGAGGCCATCCAGGGTCGGCACCCGCCCGAGGGCCACCGCCAGGTTCAGCGACAGGGCGTCGGCGCGATCGAACTCGCCCGCGGCCACCACCGCGTAGCCTTCATCGAACCAACGGGGCACCCGTCCCTTCACCGCTTGGCGGAGCGCCAGGTGGGCCATCTCGTGACGGAGGACCCGGCGGGGATCGGTGCCGTCGAGGCGCACCACGATCAGCCGGGCATCGGGCACCGCGATCCCGGCGCCCCAGGATGGCACTCGTCCTCGGCCGATCCGGTCGAACTCCTCGTTGCCGCGAACGAGGACGAGGGTGAGCGGCGCGACGACCCGTTGCCCCAGCCCGACATAGGTGGCCGGCCGATCGGCTTGGTCCGCGAGTGCGATGCCCTGGGCGAGGTCTCGGGCGGAAGCGACCACGGTGACCTGCCCCACCCGGGCCACTTGGCGATCGGGCTGGGCGGCGACCGGCGCGGCGAGGAGGACTAGGCCGAGGGCGAGGTACGTGGCACGACCCCGCCGGCTTCCACCGAGGCGAGGAGTTCGCGGCACCGCTTCGCCCAGGGAGCAAATCGGTTCGCGTTGGCCGCCTTCTGCCAGGTGGCCTTGGCCGCTGCTTCGTCGCCACTGAACCACTGCGCCCTGCCCAGTTCGTAGTAGGCCTCGATCAGGTTCGGTCCCAGGCCAATGGCCTTGGTCAGGAAGGTCTGGGCATCGAGGTACATCTCCCGCTCGAGATAAACCAAACCGAGGTAGTAGTGCGCGTACAGGGTCCCCTTCCGATCGTTGTCGAGGCGAATGGCCCGGGAGAGGTGCTCGATGGCTTCGCCGAAGATCCGCTTTTTCAGGCAGATGTAGCCGACGTTGACCCGAGCCAGCGCGTTGGTCGGTTCCGCGGCCAGGACCTTGGAGAAGGTTCCCAGGGCCTGGTCGAGTTGGTGATCGAGCATCTGGGCCCACCCGAGCAGCGACTGCGCCTGGAGGTCGCCGGGGGCGAGCTCCAGGGCCCGGGTCAACGCCTGGGTCGCGGCCCCGTGGTCGCCTAACGCAATCAGCGACCAGCCTTTCTCGATGAAGGTCGAGGCCCCGAGGTGGTCGGCCCGCACCCGGGGGCGGGCGTCGTCGAGCTGGGGTCCGGCTTGATCCTCGAGAGCGCCCACCGACTGCTTGTACCGGTCGACCAAGCCTTTGATCCGTTCCCGAGCCTGGGTGAGCTCGGTCAGTTCGGCCTCGGTTTGCCGGAGCGCGGCCGCGATCCGCCGCTTGAGGAGGTCGCGCTGCTCGATCGAGACCCCGGTGGCCAACTGGGTCTCGAGCGCCGCGATCTCCGCGAACAGGCCACTCGACGGGGCCGGGTCCGTCACAGCGTCACCGACTCCCGTTGGTACGCCTTCACCGTGATCCGGCCGGTTGTCAGGTCGAACTCGGCCGTTCGCCCGTAGTCCGCCCCGACCGCCTCGGCCAGGAGCCGGATTCCGTGGCGGTGGAGGGCCTCGCGAACCGCGACCAGATTGCGGTCACCCATCTGAATCGTGCCCGGCGGCGTCAGCGACGAGAACATCGCGGCACCGCCGATCAAACGGGCCCCGATGGCCGGCACCCGAGCCCCCCGGGCGATCATCCGCTCGATCAAGGCCGGGATGGCGCTCTGGGCATAGCGGCCGGGCCGGTCCGCCAGCCGGGCGGCCCCCGCCGAGGGCAGGAGCACGTGGGCCAAGCCGCCGATCCGGGCGCCGGGGTCGTACACCGCGACGGCGACGCAGCTGCCGAGACCGATCGCCACCAGAGTGGCCGGGGCGTCGGCGACGATGAGGTCGCTGATCCGAACCTGAATCCGCGGGCCGTTCACGCCACCCTCCGATAGATCCGCTCGCGTCGGTCGACCACCTCGAGGCCGGCCGATGCCGCGCCGGCCGCCAACTCGGCTTTGCCGAGCATCAAGAGGCCTCCGAGCCTGAGGGACCGGACCAGGTTCGCCACGACCTGCTCCTGGCCCGCGGTCCCGAAGTAGATCAGGACGTTGCGACAGCTGACCAGATCGAATTGACCGACCGGCCCCGGTCGCGTCAGATCGGCCCGGCGAAAGACGATCCGGCCCCGAAGCGCCACCGGGAGCAGGATCGAGCGGTCGTCGACGGCGGCCTCGATCGGGCCGACCACGGCCTCGATCGCCGCGAGGTCCCGGCGGGGGTAGCGACCTTCCCGGGCGGTCGCGAGGGCGCGCTGATCGAGGTCCGTCGCGACCACCCTCCAGTCGCCTAACGTCCCGCGCTCGGCGAGGCGGTGAATCAGGAGGGCGATGGAATAGGCTTCCTCCCCGGTGGAACATCCGGCGCTCCAGGCGTGAAACCGCGCCATCGGCCCGGCCGCGTCGATCGCGGCGGCGAGCCTCCGCCAGGCCTCCGGATTGCGAAAGAACGCGGTCACCCCGATCGACAGCGCGGCCACCAGTCGCTCTCGTTCGGCCGGCTCCTGGTCGAGTCGATCGGCGTAGGCCTCGACGGTGGCGTCGCCACAGGCCCGGAGGCGACTCGCCAGCCGGCGCCCGAAGCAGGGCTCCTTGTACAGGGAGAGGGCCTCGAGACCCATCGTCGCCAGGTGGGCGTGGACCCGGGCGATGCCCGAACCGGCGGTCGCGGCGATCATGCCGGCACTCCGAGGAGCTCGAGATTCGCCCGGGCGAGCTGGTGGCCCGGATTCAGCTGCACCGCCCGATCCCAGCACTCCCGGGCCCGTTCGGTATCGCGGCGCCGGAAGGCCAGGTTACCGAGCTTGAAGAAGAGGTCGTCGCCTAACGTTGGGTCCAGGGCCGCGGCCCGATCGTACTGCTCGGTCGCCTCGTCGTACCGGCCGGTGCGGTAGAGGATGTCACCGATGTTCTTGAACGGCTGCGGCTCCCGGGGCTCGTCGGCGACCACCTCGCGAAGGAGTCCCTCGGCCGCGGCGACATCGCCGCTCGCCTCGAGCAGGACGGCCAAGTTGTTCTTGAGGACCGGGTGGTTGGGGTACGCGGCCACTCCGTCGTGGGCGATGGCGAGGGCCCGTTCCAATTGCTCTTGGTTCGCCGCCGCGAGGGTCGCGGCGAAGAACCACAGGGCCGGAGGTGTCGCCCCGAACAGCTCCCGAGCCCGGTCGAGGCGGGCGGCGGCGACCTGCGGGTCGTCGCGCCGAAGGGCCAGGAGCCCCCAGTTGAGATAGGTCATCGGATGATCCGACAGCCGCCCGGCGGCCTCGGCGAACATCGAATCGGCCTGGTCGAGCCGGCCGATCTCATCGAGCGCCACCGCCAGATTGTGGACCACGGCGCCTCGGGGCCCTCCGCGATCGATCGCCTGGCGGAAATGGTCGACCGCTTCGGCCCAGCGGGCCTGCCGCGCCGCGACGACCCCGAGGTAGAACGGGGCCGAGCCCTCCTTGGGACGCAACTCCGCGACCCGCCGAAACTCGCGGGCGGCTTCGTCGAGCATCTCGCTGCGAAGAAAGGCAATGCCGAGATTGCGGTGTTCGTCGATCTGCGCCTCGAGGAGGCGGCCAGGGGTCGTCTTGGCCGAGGTACCGACTCGCTGGGCGATGCCCGCGGTAATCAGCCCGAACAGCGCCTGAGCGGCGTCGAAGTCCGCCAGCCCCGAGGCGTCGATCACCTCCCGAGTGTCCCGCTGTCCGTCCACCAGCGCCAGGATCCGGCGCTGCGCCTCGGTGAAGCTCAGCGACTCGTTGCCGAGCATGGTCCGATCGAGCGCGAAGATCAGATCGAAGCTGGGGATCTTCTTCTCGATCAGGCTCCATTCGTCGATCCGGCGAGCCCCCTCGAGCAACAAGTTCTCGGGGTTGATCCGCTGGACCTCGCCCTCCCATTCGGGGCGGACGCCCGCCTCGAACGTGAAGGTGCCCGAGGTCCACGCGAACAGCGAATAGACCGCCTCCTCGACCTGGAGCCGGAGCACTCGGAGCAGCTCTTCAGGCGCGAGGGCGCCCAAACTGACCAGGATCTCGCCGAGCCGGCGCCCCCGCGATCCGCCCTGGAGCGCGAGGGCCTGGTCGAGCTGTGCTCGGGTGATGGTGCCGGTCCGGAGCAAGACGTCGCCGATCCGATCGCGGCGGTTGACGATCGTGGCGTAGCTGATCCACCCGTCCTCGAAGAAGACCGACCCGAACCGTTGCCGGTCGGTGAGCGCCAGACACCCGGTCCGCCGGCCCAGGTAAAGCAGCTGGACGACGTCGGCGAGGCTCGCCTCCTTGAGGCTTCCCTTGATCGCCACGGCTCAGAGCTCCACCACGAGGCGATCGCCGGGAGACGGCCAGGCGTGAATCGTCTTCTCCCGGCTGCGGACGATTCCGAACCCCGGCGACAGAATCCCACTCGCGCTGCCGACGCGTTTCGCGGGGCGAGAGGGGCCGGATTCGACGATATCGAGGGCCTCGCGACCGAGGGCGGGCGACGGGAGCACACCCTGGGCGGCGGCCTCGCCAAGCACCCGCTGAACGGCCCCCTGCAGGGCCCGGACCGAATCGACCGGGCGGCCGGCGAAGAAATCGAGCAGCGCCGCGTCGGTGGCCACCGGGGTCGCCGCCAGGAGTGCCTTGACCACCACCATCCGAACGTCGCGATCGGGCGAGCCGAGGTCGACGACGAGCCCGGCTTCGAGCCGGGTCAGCAAGCGAGGATCGAAGCCCTCCAGGTCACTCAGCCGCCGCGCCGTCGTGAAGATCATGGGCCGATTGGCGTCGGCCAAGGCGCCGTAGAGCTGCAACAACTCCGTCTGGGCCCGAGGTTCGTTGGCGAGGAGGTGGATGTCGTCGATCAGCAAAGCGGCGACCCACTGATAGCGGGCCCGCCATTGGGCCAGGGGCTCGGCGCCGGCATGACCAGCCAGCTCGCCTAACAAGCTGTGGGCCGACAGGCAGGCGACCGGGGAGAGCCCCCGACCGCTCAACGCGTTGCCGATCCCGTGGAGGAGATGGGTTTTCCCGACCCCGCTCGGCCCCACGATGACCAGCGGGTTGTAGCGGGTCCCCGGATCCGCCACCACGGCAGCCGCGGCCTCCAGCGCCATCCGGTTCGAGGCGCCGACGCCGAGCGTCTCCAGGGTGAGCTCGGCCAACGGCGCCGAGAGCGGGGCCCGGCGGGCGCGGGCCTCGGCCACCAATTGACGGGCCGCGACGAGTTGATCGGGATCCCGGAACACTTCCGCCCCGGCGAGGTCCGGCGCGAGGACCCGCACTTCGGCCGCGAGGCGCTGGAGTTCGCCAGCGTCGTGCCCGAACTCCGCGATCACCGGCTCTGGATCGCCACCGCCTTCCCCGGCGAGGGCCGTTTCGAGCCGTCGAGTCCGGAGCCCCTGCCCTTGCCAATGTCCGATCGCTTCCCGAATCCGGCCCCGCCAGCGGTCGAACTGGTGGGAGACGTTGGCCACCACTTCGGAGAGAAACGAGTCGAACTCGGAGCTGGGCGGTTCCGGCGTTCGAGCGGTGGCCGAGGCGTCGCCGCCGATCGACAGCGCGTCGACCCGGCGCTCCAGACCCACCAGCGCCAGCGCGTCGTCGGCCGCGAGGAGAGTCGGGCTGGCCTGCTGAAAGGCGAGGATCCGATTGAGCGCCCCCAAGTACTCCTTGACCGAGGCCAACTCGGCCTCGGCGAGCGCGACTACGAGACTGTCGGCCACCGAGACGCCGCTCTCACGAACCCGCCGCTCGAGAATCGTCCGGCGGGCGCTGGTCCCAGGCAGCCCGACCTCGACCACGGTCGCTTCCCTGAAGCAACGGAGTAACCGACTGTCCAGCTCGGCGATCCGGCCGGGCAACATCGCCGAGGCAATCACCGTGGTCCGGCCGTGGGATACCCGACGGTCGAGAATGTCGAAGAGAAACGCCTGGACCGAGAGATGGCGGGCGACGGCGTCGAGATCGTCCGCCAAGACCACGTCGGCGCGCTGGAGTCGGTCGCGGAGCGCCGCGCCGCTTTCGCTCAGGCCTCGCTGCGGCACGTGCTCCGCCAGCCGGCCCAAGGCCACCAGCTCGACCGATCGCGGGGGATCCGCCAATGCCACCCGGTCGGCGATCGACCGCAGCAGGTGACTCTTGCCGGACCCGCGCGGCCCCACCAGGACCAGCGGGTTGTACGGCATCCGGTTCGCTTCGGCGGCCAGCCGCGCCGCGGCCACCGCCGCGAGCGTGGCCGGATCGCCGACGAAGGACGCGAACGGGTCGGTCACAATACCGGAGGCCTCGCGGCCAGGCGCTGGAGGACCGCGGTGGAGAGGGCCTTGAGGGTCTCGAACACCCCGGTGCCGTGGAGGGCGTCGGCGGGCAAGCTCGGCACCGTCCGGAAGTTGAAGGTCTCGTCAAGCTCGTACGGCGACAGGATCAGGTCCGGCGGCAGGTCCTGCTTGTTGTACTGGAGGACGAGGGGGAGCTGGCGAATGTCGACGCCCTGCTCGAGCAGGTTCTCCTGGAGGTTTTGGAAGCTGTCGACGTTCTCGTCGAACCGGCGGGCCTGACTGTCGACAACGAAGACGACGCCGTCTGCCCCCTGGAGCACCAAGCGGCGAGTGGCGTTGTAATAGACCTGTCCGGGCACGGTGTACAGCTGGAACCGGGTCGTGAACCCGCTGATGACGCCAAGCTCGATGGGGAGGAAATCGAAGAACAGGGTCCGGTCGGCTTGGGTGGCGAGCGACACCATCCGGCCTCGGCGGGCCTCGGGGACCCGGCCGTGGATGTACTGCAGGTTGGTCGTTTTTCCACATCGACCTGGCCCGTAGTAGACGAGCTTACAGGTAATCTCTCGCGCGGTAAAGTTTACCAGCGGCACGGATCACCGTCCGAACAGGCTGCGAAGGCTGGCATTGAGCTCGTCCTCGAAAGTCTCTGGGAGCACTTCGCGGGGCGGTTCGTCCCGAGGAGCGTTCACCACCAGCTCGTCGACCATCCGGCCGAAGAACAGCTGGACCATGCCCAGCGAAGTGTCGGGACCGAAGACGACGAGGCCGATCCACTGGGCCCGGGGGAGGTCGAACGGCGCCAGGTAGACCCCGAGGTTCCGACCGTTGTGGACGATGGCGCCGAAGCTGCCCGCCTGCATTTCACTCGCCAGCTGGCGGGTCGACGCGACGATACCCGCGCCGAGGGCGGCCGCGGTCATCACATCGACGGACCGGGTGAACCCGTGCTGAGCGACCACCTGCCCCGCCGCGGTCATCAGCAGGCAAACGCGGGCCGCCGACTCCGCCACGAAGCCCCGAAGCGGTACCTCGACCCAGGGCTCGATCGAGCGCATCAGTTCAGACGTCCCGCGGCGTCGAGCAGCGCCAGGCGGACTTCGCCGATGTTGACTTCGTTGGTGGTCACCGCGACGAGCAACAAGCCGTCGCTGCCGGTGGCCACGAACACCTGCCCACTGGTCGCCTGGAGCAGCAGGAGACTCATCGGCGGAGCGGCGAGGGCACCGGTCAGGGTGCCGAGTCGGTTGGCCAGTCGGGCAGCGAACGCGGCGGCGGCCTCGGTCGGCTGATCGTCGAGCGCAGACTCGGCCACCACGAGGCCGTCCTCGGCCGACACCAGAAGCGCGCTGCGGACCCCGGCGATTCGGCTGACGTCCTCCAGCACGGCCTGCTCCCGGGTCATTGCTCGCCCTCCTCGAGCCATTGGCGGGCCTGTTCGACGGCCCGATCGGCGATCCGGGCCAACCGACCAGCGGGCACCTCCCGGCCGCGGGTTACCAGGAGCACGGTTTCCGTCGTCGGGCTTCGAATTTCATAGTTGACGGGGCCACCTTCGATCGCGATCGCCCGCCAGGAGCCCAGCTCGAGCAGGTTGCTGGCGCGCTCGGCTTCTCGCGAGATGCCGGCGAGCGCCGCGGCCACCGTCTCGCTGGCGTCGACGCCGTCGGCCCGTTTCAGCTGCCCGCGGAGAACCCGACCGTGCCCGTCGAGGAGCAGCGTTGGCGTGGTTTCGGCGGTGGCGGTCTTGGGGATCGGTACGGGCCCGGCTCGGGGGACCGGCGCGGTCGATTGGGGTCGCTCCCCGGTCGCGATGATGGTACGAATCCGTTCGACGGCGGCGGCCAGCCCGCCGTCGTCGGGCGCCAGCTCGAGCGCCCGGCTCAAATGTCTGGCGCTGCGCCCCAGATCACCGGCCCGGAAGGCAAGGAACGCGAGCCCCTTGTGTGCCCCGATGTGCTCCGGCGCCAGCCGCACCACGGTGGTCCAGGCATCGAACGCCGCGTCGCCGTCGCCCCGGTCGGCCTGGATCCGGGCGAGGAGGTCGTGGGCGTCGGCGACGTCCGGGTAACGCTGGGCGCCGCGACTGGCGACCGCCAGGGCCGCGTCGAGTTGGCCCTTGCGCCGGAGCGCGTCGGCCAGGGGGAGGAACACCAAGCTGGTCGGATCCTTGGCGAGCTGGGTGCTCATCCCGGAGATATCGTCAGTCATGCTGCCCTCTCAGCAACGCCGCCACCTGGCGAGCCGCCGGAATCGCGGCGCCGACGGCCACCACCCTCCGCTCCTCGTCGGAACCTAACGAGGGCAAGGCCAACCACGCCTCGAACCCGTGGACCGCCTCCTCGAATCGGCCGGCCCCGAGCAGGGCCCAGGAGAGGAGGCGGAGACCGCGCGGCGCTCCCGGATCGAGGCGCACCGCCTCGCGGAGCGGCAACTCGGCCTCGCCATAGCGTCGCTCCGCCACGAGGATTCGGCCGAGCATGAGGTGGGTGCGGGCGTCTTCCGGAAAGGCCGCGGCCGCGGCCTTGGCGATGGCCCGGGCCGGGTCGTGGTGGCCAGCCGTCAACTGGCGGCCCGCCTCCGCCAGGAGGGCGTCGGCATCCTCCCGGGGTGCGGCCGTGGCGGACTCCCGCGCCAGATCGCGGAGCACGATGACACCCGCCGAGGCCAGACCGAACGCCGCTCGCGCCACGTCGAACTCCGGCTCGCCCATCGCGGTCGCGATCGCCTGGAGGTCGCGGCCACTGTCCGACGCGGCGAGAACCCGCCACTCGAACGGCGTGAGGGCGAGGCTGCCAGGCTCGGGATCCTGGACCTGCGCCAGCCGGGGCACGACGCCGAGATGGGGGACTCGGGCCCGAATCCGGGACCACTCGTCGATCCG
>JBJXGT010000002.1:0-797917 GCA_046160105.1 Gemmatimonadales bacterium
GCGGTCCCGTTCACGATCAGGTGAACGATGCCGGTCGAGAAGCGGTGGGGCTCGGTGAACGTCGCCTGATCCTGAATCCGGTCGGGGTCGAACACCACCAGGTCGGCGAAGGCGCCGGGCTTGATCCGGCCCCGCTTGGGTTGGTTGATCTGATCCGCCGCGGCCGAGGTCATCTTGCGAATGGCTTCTTCCAGGGTGATCACCTTGAGCTCGCGGACGTAGCGGGCCAACACTCGGGGAAAGGCGCCGTAGCTGCGCGGGTGCGGAAAGCCAACCCCAAATCCGATTGGGTCGGCGTCGCTCTCGAACATGGCGGTGGGATGTTGGAGAATGCGAATCACGTCGGCCTCGTCCATGCTGTGGTAGATGGCGTCGAACGAGCCTTCGAGCTGGAGGTCGATGAGCGCGGGAATGGCGGCTTCAATGGTCGCCGGCAATCCCTTGGCGGTGAGGTAGTCGGCCAGGGTCTGGCCATTGTAGGCGGGCTGCTTTGGGAGGGTCCGAAACTGGATGCTCTTCGGGCCATCACCGGCCTGCTCGGGAAAGATCCGCCGCATCTCGGTCTCGATTCGCTGCCGGGTCGCGGGGTCAGCGATCCGTTTGGCAAAGTCGGATGGACCGCCGGCCAGCGACCAGGGCGGGAACATGATATCGGAGTAGGTGCTGAACGCGGTGTACGGATAGAGATCGACCTTGATGTCGAGGCCCTCGGCCCGGGCTTGGTCGACCATCGCGAGGGTTTGCCGAGACAGGCCGAACTGGGCCGCGCCGGAAACCTTGTGATGGTTGACTTGGGCCGGCAGCTTGGCTTCGCGGGCGATTCGAATGACCTCTTCCATCGAGGCGAGGGCCCCGGGGCCTTCGTCGCGCACGTGGCTGACGTAGATCCCACCGTGGCGGGCGGCCACCTTGGCCAGCGCAATGACCTCGTCGGTCTTGCTGAAGATTGCGGGAACGTACTCGAGCCCGGTGGAGAGGCCCAAGGCGCCCTCGCGCATCGACCGGTCCACCATCGCCATCATTCGGGCGAGCTCGGCCGCGGTTGGGTCTCGATCGACGAGGCCCATCACCTGTTTGCGGATCCAGGTGTGGCCGGCGAAGAAGCCGACGTTAGGCGCCATCCGGAGCCCCGCCAGGTACGGTGCCAGCGGCCAGGGCTGGTCGGTGCTGTGGAGCGAGGCCAGGATCGTGGTGATCCCCTGGCGGATGAAGTTTTCCTCCAGCGGGTACTGGGCGATGGACGAGGCGACGTGGGCATGGTTGTCGATGAAGCCGGGTGCCAGGACCAAGCCGGCGATGTTGATGACAGTGGTGGCCCGGGCGGGGGGAATGCCGGGTTCCACCGCGACGATCCGGTCGCCCTGGATCGCCACATCGGCGGAAAATCGGGGCTGTCCGGTGCCGTCGACCACGACGCCCCCCGTCAAGAGCAGGTCGTAGCGGACGGCCGGCTGGCGAGTTTGGGCCATGCCGGTGCCAAGCCCGCCCATGGCGAAAGCGATGACGAGCGCCTTGGTGGCACAGCGGGTCGAGAGGAGCATTCTCAGGATGGTCGGTTGTCGGTCGTCGCAATCTAGCGCGCCGGCTGTCCAGGTGCGGGCGATCCCGGCCGGCCCACCTTCCCGACCTTCTGCAACGCCCGGCGGGCCAATCGGCAAAATGCTCGAGTTCCGGACCTGACTAAACCAGCTCCGCCAAAAGCCTCCGAACGGCGGCCAGCTCGTCATCGTTGACCTCGTGGCCCATCCCCGGATAGAAGCGAAGATCGACCACGCCACCCAACCCTTCGAGGATTCCCGCGGACACCTTGATGGCGTCGGCGGGTACGTGGGCATCGACGTCACTCGCGCCGATGAAGACCGGCGTGCCCGCGAGCGAGCCGGGATAGTCCCTGGTCTCTCCTGGGGCACCGATCAAGGCGCCCGTCAGCGATGCGACGCCGCCGTAGCGGCGGGGGTGGCGGGCCGCGAAATCGAGGGTGAGGCAGGCGCCCTGTGAGAACCCCAGCAACACGACCCGTTCCGGGCCGATCCCCGCGGCGCCGACGTCGGCGAGCACGGCCGCAACGTTGGCGAGCGCCGAGCTGAGCCAGGGCTCGTTCTCCGCTCGCGGAGCCAGAAAGCGGGCGGGGTACCAAGTGTTGTTGGCCGCCTGGGGGGCCAGGTAGGCGATGTCGTCGACGTCGAGCGCCTGTGCCAACGTCAGAATGCTCTCCGCGGTCGCGCCTCGGCCATGCATCATGATGGCGGCGGCGCGGGCCGTCTCGAGCGGCGCACCTGCCCGACGCACCGGGGTGCCGGCGTGGAGTGCGGACTCAGCCATGCAACGGGCTCAACGAGGTCTCGATCTCGTCGCGGCGGGCCTCGAGCCAGGGCGGGAGCTTGAGGGACGTGCCGAGCCCCTCGACCGGCTCATCGACGGCGAACCCCGGCGTCGCGGTGGCCAGCTCGACGATGTGGCCGTCGGGATCGCTGGTGTAGATGCTCTTGAAGTAGATCCGATCCATCACCGGCGAGACCCCGAGACCCGCGGCGAGCAATCGCTCGCGAAAGACCAGCTGGGCCTGCTCGTCCGGCACCGCGAAGGCGTAATGGTGGGTCTGGCCCGCCCCGAAGGCGGCCCGCGGCTCCTTGGCCGGATCGCGCTGGAAGTAGGTGATCAAGGTGCCGGGCCGACCGTCGCCCACGCCCCAATACCAGTGCAGTGAGCCTGGATCATCGAAGTTGCTGGTCTGCTTCACCAGACGGAGACCGAGCAGACCGTGGAGGAACTGGTGAGTCCGGTGGATGTCCGCGGTGATTGCGGTGATGTGATGAAGGCCGCGCTCGAGCGTCATGTCGGGAGTGATGACCGGGACTGGCTCGGGCCAAGTCTCGGCCTCGATCCGGGCTTTGTCGCGATTGCCGGTGACCATCTCGGGGGGCGGAGGGCGATAGGCCGTGCCTAACGCATCGGGAGCCTCGTCCTTGGCCCAGCCGTCGCCGGTGGTGGCGATCTCGACGATGGTGCCGTCGGGATCGGTGAGATAGATCGACTCGAAGTAGTTGCGGTGGAGCGGGCCGGTCACGCGACCGCCAAGATCCACGACCCGACGCTTCCACTTGAGGAGACCGTCGCGGGAGGCGACGTGGAGCGCGAAGTGGTGGGTCCCGCCAATCCCGGGCCGGCCCCGTTTCGCGTGGCGCCAATCGAAGAAAGTCACCGCGCTGCCCACCGCGCCGGTCTGGTTTCCGAAGTAGAGATGATGGCTGCCCGGATCGTCGAAGTTGACTGTGCGCTTGACCAGACGGAGCCCGAGCACCTCGGTGTACCACGCGACGGTCCGCCGGGGGTAGGCGCACACTGCGGTGATGTGATGGAGACCGGTGATCGACATGGTGACCTCAGCTTGCTGAACGAGCGTCGCGGAACCCCCGGTCGAGGTCGACCCGGGACAACATGAACGCCCCGATGATGAAGAACGCCAGCACCAAGGCCACCCCGGCCTTCCGGGTCCCCGCCATCGCGTTGACGTAGCCGAAGGTGGCGCCGAGGATGCTGCCGAAGCGCTGGAACATGCTCCAGAAGCCGAACGTCTCGGCGGTCTTGTTGGGCGGCGCGAGGAGACCGACGACGGTCCGGCTCGACGCCTGGGTCGCGCCGATGCCCGCGCCGGCCACCAGCCCGAGGCCGTAGAACAGGGACTTCATCCCGAGCCCGGTGAGTTGGCTCAGCGGCTCGAGCAAGAGGATGCCGAGCACCCCGGCGATCCACCAGACCAAGGTCCACAGCACGGTCTTCTTGGGACCGATCCGGCTCTCCAGCCAGCCGAAGGCGAACGCCCCGAGCGCGGCGCTGATCTGGAGCACCAGGAAGAGAGTGACGAACTCGTTGCCGGTCAGCCGGATCTCTTCCCGGGCGTAGATCCCGAAGAACTTCACGATCGCGTCGAGTCCGGCCATGTAGACCATGAACGAGAGCAGGAACTGAAAGAGGATCGGGTAGCGGCGGGCGGTCGCGAACCCCTGCCGCAGCTCGCCGAGGCCGGCCTTGATCAAGGTCCACGACGAGGCTCGCTCGAAACCCGGAGCCGGCAGCGCCCGGTTCTTCACCAGGAGGAAGGTGGGCAACGCGGCGAGGAGGAAGAACGCGCCGGTCGCGGCCATCGCCAGCTGGTTGTCGCGGACGTAGCCGGCCGGGTTGGTCGCCGGATCGCTGGTGATCACCACCTTCAGGGCGATCGCGGCGCTGATCAGCCCGCCGAAGTAGCCGATCCCCCAGCCCAAACCGGAGATCCGCCCCATCGTGGCCGGGGTCGACAGCTCGGGAAGGAAGCTCGAGGAGAACGCCTCGCTCTGCATGAAGGCGACGCTGCTCAACACGACCAGCGCGATCGCGAGCCAAACGTCGCCCGGACCCGCGAACGCCAGCGACGCGGTCGCCGCCGAACAGATCAGGCAGCTGGCGATCAGATAGGTCTTCTTTTTGCCGCTGTAGTCGATGATCGCCCCCACCAGCGGGGAGAGGACGATGGTCACCAACATGGAGAGGATGATGGCGGTCGACCAGAACGAGTCGCCGCGGCCGCCCGCACCGTTGGGCACGATGTAGCCGACGAAGAAGGCGTTGTAGACGGCGGTGATGACGACGGTGGTATGGGCCGAGTTGGCGAAGTCGAACATCGCCCACCCGAAGATCTCCCGCTTGGTCACCGGAATGTCGCGGCGCACTCTCGGCGAAGTCTCGCTCACGGCATCCGGTCCTTGGGCAGGTTGGCGCTTCAAGCTACCGCCAGGGCTCAGGAGGCGTCCAGCCAGCGTCTCCGACTCGATGGCCGTCTCTTGACCCCGTCAGCCAGGGGGGCCACCTTGATCCGTCCATGACCTCCCAACGATATCAGCGGTTCCTCGTCGCCGGCGATCACGTCGCCGGGATGAAGGACGCCATCGCCGCCGCGCGGCCCGACCTCGACCTTCGCCTGAAACGCGTCGCCGAGATCACCCCCGCCGACCTCGACTGGGCCGAGGGGTTCATCGGCTTTCGCCGGCCCGCCGCCGGGTGGGGGAAGGTCCGGTGGATCCACAGCATCGGCGCGGGGGTCGACGGCCTGCTCCAGAGCCACGGCCTACCGCCCGGCGTTCTTCTCACGAAATCGACCGAGGACTTCGGCCCGGCGATCGGCGAGTGGTGCGTTGCTCGGGCCTTGGCCGAGAATCAGCACCTGAGAGAGCTTGCCGAGGATCAGCGAGCCCACCAGTGGCGGGGCCACGGCGGGGCCGATCCGATCATGCTCCGCGGCCAGCAGGTGACCATCCTCGGCACCGGCTCGGTCGGCCAAGGGATCGCCAGAGCGTTTCTCGGCCTCGGCGCTCGGCTTGTCGGGATTTCTCGGCACGGGTCCCCGCGGCCGGAGTTCGAGCGGACCTTCCCGATCACGGTCTTTGGCGAGGCGGTGGCGGGCACTGATTGGCTGATCCTCGCCGCCCCGCTCACGGCCGACACCCGCGGGTTCTTGAATCGAGACCGGTTGGCGCTGTGTGGGGGCGCCTACCTGATGAACGTCGGCCGAGGAGCGGTGGCGGACGAGAGCGCTCTGCCGGAGGCGATCGACCGCGGTTGGCTTCGAGGGGCCGCGCTCGACGTCTTCGCGACCGAGCCGCTCGACTCGGGATCGCCCCTGTGGGATCATCCCAGGATCACCATTTCGCCTCACATCTCGGGCCCCAGCACCGTCGCGGCCACCGCCGAGGGGTTCCTCGTTTCCCTGCGTGCGCTCGAGGCGGGACAGCGGCCGCCCAACGTCATCGACCCGGACCGAGGTTACTGAATGAGATCGCTCGCTCGAGCCTTCGCGTGGATCGCCGCCTTGGTGTTGTTGGCTCCACCGCTTGCCGCCCAGTGGACCAATCGGTACCCCAAGGTGAAGGGCTTCGCCCACCATGTGTACCTCGAGGGCTATGAGCTGCCGCTGCTGACCAGCGGACCGATCGACCCGGCCTCATCGCCGGACGGCCGACAGATCGCGCTTGCCTCGCGCGGTTGGTTGTGGCTCTTCGACGTCGCGACGGGGACGGCGACTCGGCTGACCCGAGGCGCGGGCCTCGATTCGCGGCCGGCGTGGTCGCCCGATGGCCGGCAACTGGCCTTCGTGCGGGACGATGGCCGCGAAACGGCGATCGTGACGATCGAGGTGGCGACCGGGCAGGAACGCGTCGTCGCCGCGGAGCCCGGGATCGAGCTCGACCCGGCCTACGCGCCGGACGGCCGGTCGCTCTACTACAGCTCGGCGGTCGCGGGTGATCTCGACCTTTGGCGAATCGAGCTCGGCAGCGGGGCGAAAACCCGGGTGACCGAGCAGAACGGCCTGGAGCTGCGACCGATGCCGCACCCCGACGGCAAGCGGATCCTCTACCTCTTCAAAGGAGGGGCGGCCCAGAACGAGGTTCGGGTCCGCGATCTCGCCTCGGGAACCGAACGGACCTTGCTATCCGGCGCAATCGTCTCGATGGCTCGCCCGGCGCTTTCGCCGGACGGCAAGGTCGTGGCGGTCAACTGGCCGACCAGCGACGCCACCGGCTGGGATCTGCGGTTGTTAGGCGTCGACCAACCCGGCCCCACGGTGTTGTTGACGCCTCGGGCCGGGTTGCCGCTGACGCCGAGTTGGTCGGCGGATGGCCGTGACGTCTATTACTCCGAGGCGAATGGCCGGGAAGTGATGGAGCTCAAGCGGGTTCCGATGGTCGGCGGGCTCCCGACGACCATCGAGGTCACGCGGTGGGACCGCGGCGCGGCCTTTGGCCGGATCGTGATCCAGACCAAGATCCGGGGCCGCACGGCTCCAGCCCGCGTCACGGTGCGAGATGCCGCGGGGCATCCGCTCATTCCAGAAGAGGGCCAAAGCAGGTTCGATGGACAGAACGGCCTGGTCTTCTTCTACTCCCCCGGCGTGGTGGAGTTGGAGGTGCCGGCGGGCCCGATCACGGTGGCCGCGGTGCAAGGACTGACGACGCCGGTCGTGTCGCGGACGGTGGACGTTGGCTCGGCGCCCGCGGCGGTCGATCTCGAGCTGACCCCGGTGTGGGATCCGGCCGCCAACGGCTGGCTCGCGGGCGAGCACCACTTCCATCTCAACTACGGCGGTCCGTACCGGCTCGATCCCGAGGATGTCTACCCGATGGCGGGCGGCGAGGCGATGGACGTTCTCACCCCGCTGCTCGCGAACCTGCACACCCGGTTCGAGGATCAGCCGCTGTGGAGCTGGCACGCGGAAACCAAGCCTCCGTATCTGCGGTTCGGCCAAGAGGTGCGGGCCCATTTCTTCGGGCACACAGCACTGATCGGGACCGGCGAGCTGTTTTGGCCGTGGATCTGGGGGCCGGGCTACGAGATCTACTCTCGCGACGACCGGCCCAACGCCGACGCCCTTCGGTTCGGCCGGCAGCAGGGCGGGGTCACGATGTACGTCCATCCAGTGATGAGGCCCGATCCGTTCGCGGCGGCCAACCTCAGCACCCTTCCGCCAGGATTCATTCCCGACGCCCTGATGGGGTTGGTGGACGTGATCGAGCTGGCCTGCTTGTGGAGCGACGAGCGGGGCACCGCCGACCTCTGGTACCGGATGCTCAACTTCGGGGTGCCGATCGCGCCGAGCGCCGGCACCGACGTGATGAACAACCTCTATCGGACCATGGCGGTTGGGACCACGCGGGTCTACGTCCGGGTCGACTCGGCGTCAGGCTACCGCGGCTATCTCGACGGGCTCAAGGCGGGGCGGAGCTTCGTGACGACCGGGCCCATGGTGGACTTCCGGATCGGCACGGCGCAGCCCGGGGATGTGATCGCCAGGACCCGTCGCGTCAGCTGGACGGTGGACCTCGCGTCGGCGAACCTGGTGGAGCGGCTCGAGCTGGTGGTCAACGGCGCGGTGGTGGACTCGACCACCGGCGTCGCGGCGGGCGGCACCAAGCGCTGGGCCGGCACCCTCCAGCTTCCGGTCGGTGGCTGGGTCGCGGTTCGGGCGGTCGGCGGGGCGACGACGGCCTGGCCGGCGATGGACAGCTACGCTTATGCCCACACCGCCCCAATCTGGATCGGCGAGCGGGGCAGCACGGCGCCTGAGGTCAAACGGGCCGCCGCCGTCGAGTTGCTGGCGGCGCTCGAGGTGGCGGAGAGGAATTTCAAGCAGGCCTACACCGGCAGTCCGACGCCACGCCTGGACAGTCACTACCAGCGGGCCCGGGAGATCCTCACCGCCGCCGCTCGGCCGCCGCGGTAGGCGTGGTCGTCGACGTCGCGCTCGTCGGAGGGGGGCTCGCGAACGCGTTGATCGCTTGGCGACTCCTCGAACGGCGGCCCGAGCTCCGGCTGACGATCATCGAGCGGGGCGATGCGCTCGGCGGGAACCACACATGGTCGTTCCACGGCAGCGACCTCGACCCGGAAACCCTGGCCTGGATCCGCCCGTTGGCCTCGGCCACCTGGCGGGGCTACGCGGTCGCCTTCCCCGGCCTCCGCCGGGTTCTTGCGGGCGACTACCACAGCATTCGGTCCACCGATCTGGCCCGGCGACTCTCCGCGCGGCTGGGTGAGGCGGTACGTCTCAAACGGACCGCGACCCGGGTCACCGATGCGACCGTGGTCCTCGACGGGGGCGAGGTCATCGAGGCCGCCACCGTGATCGACGGGCGCGGTTTTCGCCCCTCGGCGGGGACCCGCTACGGCTACCAGCGGTTTCTCGGATTGGACCTCGAGCTGGTCGAGCCACACGGTCTCGAGCGACCCATCATCATGGATGCGACGGTGCCGCAGGACGACGGCTATCGCTTCTTCTACCTTCTCCCGTGGTCGGCCACCGAAGTCTTGATCGAGGACACGGTCTACGGGGAGGGTCCGGACCACGACGCCGACAAGTCCCGGCTGGCCATCGAGGGCTACGTTCGCGACCGAGGCTGGAAGATCCTTGCCATTCACCGGGAAGAGCGAGGCTCGTTGCCGATCCCGTTGGGGCGAGCGGATCTGCCATTGGACGGGCCCGGTCTACCCGCGCTGGTCGGAGCGGGCGCGGGCCTGTTTCATCCGACGACCGGATACTCCCTGCCCTACGCGGCCCACGCCGCCGATCTCGTCGCCGGATTGCGACCGCTGGGCACGGCCGCCGTGCGCCGCACCATCGGGGCGTTCGGCCGCGCCGCGGCTCGCCGGCATCGGCTATTCCACTTTCTCAACCGGCTCCTGTTCCTCGCGGCCCGGCCGGCGGAGCGCTGTCGGGTCATGGAGCGTTTCCATCGCTTGCCCGAGGCGACGATCGCCCGGTTCTACGCCGACCGCCTCACGCCGCTCGATCGAGTCCGGCTGCTGGTGGGCAAGCCACCGATCCCGATCCGGCGGGCGCTCGCCCACCTCCGCGAGGCATCGTGACCCGGACCGCGGTGATCATCGGCAGCGGCTTCGGGGGCCTGGCCTGCGCGATTCGGCTTCAGGCGGCCGGGATCCGGACCACCATCGTCGAGCGGCGCGACCTACCCGGCGGTCGGGCCTACGTCTACCAGGACGCCGGCTTCACTTTCGACGCCGGCCCTACCGTGATCACCGCTCCGGAGATCATCGACGAGTTGTTCACGCTCTCGGGACGATCGCGAGCGGACTACGTCGAAATGATCCCGATCGATCCGTTCTATCGCTTGCTGTGGGACGACGGTTTCCGATTCGACTACAACGGCAATCTCGAGGCCACCCGGGCGCAGATTCGTACCCTGAGCCCGGGAGACGTGGCTGGCTACGAGCGGTTCCTCGAGTACACCCGGGAGGTCTTCGAGGCCGGTTACACCAACCTCGCTCACGTGCCATTCCTGTACTTTCGCGACATGATTCGGGTGGCTCCCGCCTTGGTGCGGCTCAAGGCGTATCGGTCGGTGTTCAGCATGGTGAAGCAGTTCATCAGCGAGCCCCATCTCCAACAGGCATTCAGCTTTCACTCACTGCTGGTGGGCGGCAATCCGTTCGCGGCGTCGTCGATCTATACCCTGATCCACTATCTCGAACGGAACTTCGGCGTGTTCTTCCCCAGGGGCGGTACCGGCGCGCTCGTCGCCGCCCTGGTCCGGCTCTTCGAGGAACTCGGCGGAACGGTTCGGCTCGGGTTCGACGTCGATCGGATCGAGACCGCGGCCGGCCGGACCACCGGTGTGGTGTCGAGGTCGGGCGAGCGGCTTTCCGCCGAGATCGTGGTCAGCAACGCCGATGTGGTGCACACCTACCGCCAACTCCTTCGCAACGAGCCGGCGGTCGACGGACGGGGGCAGTCTCTCGCCAAGCAACGGCACAGCATGTCGCTGTTCGTAGCCTACTTCGGGACCCGGCGGAAGTACCCGGACGTGGCCCATCACACCGTGCTGTTCGGTCCCCGCTACCGCGAGCTGCTGGCCGACATTTTCGATCGCGGCGTGCTGGCCGACGACTTCTCGCTCTACCTCCACGCGCCAACGGTCACCGATCGGAGCCTGGCGCCCGAGGGTTGCGAGGCGTTCTACGTGCTGTCGCCGGTGCCTCATCTCGGCAAGGCGGCGCTCGATTGGACGACCGTCGGGCCGCGCTACGCCGACCGGATCCTCGAGTATCTCGAGCGCCGCTACCTCCCGGACCTTCGCAAGGAAATCGTCACCCTGCGCCTGTTCACCCCACTCGACTTCCAGCGGGAGTTCAACGCCCATCACGGGTCCGCGTTCTCGCTCGAACCGCTGCTGACCCAAAGCGCCTACTTCCGGGCCCACAATCGTGACCCCGATCTCGACGGCCTTTACTTCGTCGGCGCCGGGACCCATCCCGGAGCCGGGTTGCCCGGGGTGATCAACTCGGCCAAGGCCACGGCTGGCCTGGTGCTCGAGGGGGCCCGCCGATGAGCGCCCCCGATCCGGTTATCGAGCACAGCCGCCGGGTGATCGAGCGAGGCTCTCGGAGCTTCACTCGGGCGGCCGCCCTCCTGGCGCCGGAGATCCGAGACGCGGGCTACCAGCTCTACGCCTGGTGTCGGTACTGCGACGACGTGATCGACGAGCAGGCGCTGGGCCACCCGGTCCCCGAATCGGTTCGCCAGGCCGAGACCCGGACTCAGGCGGAGCGCCTGGCCGAGCTCCGAGCGCTCACCACGGCGGCGCTCGACGGCCAGCCGGTTGCCCAGCTCGAGTATCAGGGGCTGGCCCGGATCGTCGCCCGGTACCAGATCCCTCGGCTGCATTGCTTCGAGTTCTTGGACGGGATGGCCATGGACGTCGACGGTCGGCGCTACCGGACCATCGACGAGTTGGTCGTCTACTGCTACCGCGTGGCCGGAGTGGTCGGGGTGATGATGGCCCACGTCATGGGAGTCCGCGACGCCGAGACGCTCAAGCGTGCCGAGGACCTCGGGATCGCGATGCAGCTCACCAACATCGCGCGGGACGTGATGGACGACGCCGGCGAGGGACGAGTCTACTTGCCACTGCAATGGTTGGTCGAGGCTGGCGTGGATCCCCAGGCGGTGGGCCGATCCGAACACCGCGCCACGGTCGCGACCGTGGTGGCCCGGCTGCTCGACGAGGCGGAGGCTCGCTACGCGCGGGCCGACGAGGGGATCGCCCATTTGCCGTTTCAGTCGGCCTGGGCGATCGCGGCCGCCCGGGCCATCTACTCCGATATCGGTCGGGTCATTCGCGGTCGAGGCGCGCTCGCGTGGGACCGGCGGGCGGTGGTGACTCCGGGGCGGAAGTACCTGCTGGTATTACGAACTCTGGCGAGGACGGCCGCGGGGGCGTTGGTCAGGCGATCGGGTCGCCAGTCGGGTCTTTGAGCCTGCTCGGGTCTTTCAGCTTGCTCGGGTCGGGCGCATAGAGGAACCCGAACGACAGGGCGCCGTCCTTGGTGCGGGTCCGGTGGTGGATGTGGTGGGCCTGGACGATCCGGCGCAGGTAGCCATCCTTCGGGATCCACGAGTGCGGCACCCGACGATGCACCAAGACGTCGTGGAACCCCCAGTAGACCAGTCCGTACGCCGCCATCCCGATACCGACCGCCAGCAGCAGCGGCGCGCCCCGGGTGCCGAAGTAGATGCAGAGGATCGACGGAATCGCGAAGAACACCCCGAACAGGTCGTTCAATTCGAACCGATCGTGACGCGGCTCGTGATGAGATTTGTGAAGAACCCATAACGGTCCGTGCATCACGAACCGATGCATCAGATTCGCGACCAGCTCCATCGCCGCGAAGGTCCCGATCAATGCCAGCCAGAACGTCATCGCGGAAGTCTACAGTCGTTCGGCGCGCCGGGCGAGTAGCCAGGCGACGACCACCCCCACGCCGCCCGCGGCGACCAGCAAGGCCACGGGGCCGAGCACGGCCGAGGCGGGCTCCCCTCGCCAGAGCAACGCGCTGTAGGCCTCGACCGCCCAGGTGGTGGGGGTGAGCCACCCCAGGGTCTGCAGGGTCGCCGGCATCAGGAACCGCGGCACCATGCTGCCGCCCAACGCCGACATCAGCAGGATGACCACGTTGGCGATCGTCTGGGCCTGGCGCTTGGTGCGACAGGCGGTGGTCAGCACCAGGGCGAGCCCAGCCGCGGCGATGGCCGCCGCGATGGTGACCATCGCGAACCCGGTTGGGTGCTCGCCGACCGGCACCTGATACGCCGCCCAGGCGATCAGGAAGATCAGCGATACCTGCCCGATCCCCTGCACCACCAGGAAGAGGAACTTCCCCCCCAACAGCGCGGTCATCCCGCCGGGACCGGCGAGAATCCGATCGAGCAAGCCCGAATCGCGCTCGTCGAAGAGGGTCAGGGCGCCGTGGACAGCGGAGAAGAGCAGGAACAGCATCGCGATCGCGCCGGCGTAATACCCCACGTGATTGCGGCCTTGGGCGGCGTTGCCGGCAGCCTCGATCGAGAGCAGACCGTCGAGAGGGCCGCCGTCGGCCTCGCGACCGTCCGCGAGGTCCGCGACGATCTCCTGGCGCAGCTCGGCGAAACGGCGCTCGAGGCTGTCGCGCTGACCCGGCGTGAACTCGACGAACCCTTGGCCGAGCAGGTCGGCCACGCTGCCAAGGGCGACGTCGGGCAGCGCGGCGAAGTACGCTTTCTGGACCTGACCAGCCAGCACCTGCGCGGCCACCTGGCGGATCGGATCGTAGCGAATCGCGATCGGCGGCTCGCCGTCACCAGCCACTTCGCGAAGCGAGCTACCCGCCCGGACGATCATCGCCACGTCGACCGAACCGCTGGCGACCCGCGCCAACGCCTCGGCCTCCGACTCGACGGCCTGGATCACCAGTCCGGGATCGCGGCCGAGCCCGGTCAGCAACCGGGTCGACTCCTCGCTTCGCTGCTCGTCGGCGATCGCGACGTTGATGCGCAGGTTCTGCCCCGAGGCCCCCGAGAAGATCGCGGCAAAGACGAGAAACACGATGACCGGAAGCACCACGCTCATCGCCACGGCGCCCCGATCGCGGACGAACCCCATCGCCATCGCCCGGAACGTCACCCCGATCACCGGACGGACTCCTGGCCGGTGACCCGCCGATAGACGCTGTCGAGATCGGGAGCGCGAACTTCCGACGCGACCACGGCTCCGCCAGCCTCCGTCACCGACCCGACCAGCGAGGGCAGCGCGACGACCCCGCCCGGGTGCGGTCCCGACCAGCGAAGGGCATCTCGACTGGAAGAGAGGCCAAGAGTGGTGAGCCGCTCGCGGAGCGCCCCTTCCGGAGGTCGGGCAAGGGTCAGCTGCACTTCGAACCCATCCGCGAAGAACCGCCGCACCAACTCGGCCGGTGCTCCCTCGGCGCGGAGGGTGCCGGCGACCAGGATACCGATCCGATCGGCAAGGGCCGCCGCCTCAGCGAAGTCATGGGTCGCCAGGAGAATCGCGGTTCCCCGGGCTTTCAGCTCGCCGAGCATCGCGTGAATCCGGGCCCGCGCCTCGATGTCGACCCCGACGGTCGGCTCGTCGAGGACCAGGACCGCGGGGTGGTGGAGGGTCCCGGCCGCGAGGTTGACGCGCCGCTGCTGGCCGGCCGAGAGGTCCTTCACCGCCGAGCCGGCCCGGTCCGCCAGGTCGATCCACCGGAGCGCCTCCTCGGCGCGAACCCGCGCCACCGTTCGATCGAGCCCGGCGAGCTGGCCGAGGATCACCAGATTCTCCCCCACCGTGAGGTCCCGATAGAGCGCGATCGCTTGGGGAACGAGGCCGAGGGCTCGGCGGGCGGCGCGGTCGTGGAAGGGGTCGCCCCCGGCCAGCGTCACAGTGCCCCGCTCCAGACCAAGCCGCCCGCTGATCGCCCGGACCAGCGAGGTCTTCCCGGCTCCGTTGGGACCGAGGAGCCCATAAATCTCACCAGCGGCGATCTCGAGATCGACGCCGAAGAGACCTCGCTCGGATCCATAGGACCGGGCGAGGTCGGTGGCGTGGAGCACGGTGGGCATGGCGTGGGAATTAACGGCGGGCGATCACGGCCAAGTCAAGCTGGACCTTAACGTTCGGACCACCAGCGACGTATTCCTTGTTGGCAATGACGAACCACTGGTGGACCCGAACTCTGCTCCGGATGCTCGTGGGGGTGTGCCTCGCGCTCCTGGCGGCACCGGCGGGCCCCCTCCAGGCGCAGTCCGGCGCCGGCACCGACCTGATCACTGGCACCATCACCACCGAGCAAGGCGTCCCGCTCGCCGACGCGCTGGTCGAGGCAGTCTCGGTCGAGACCCAGGTCATGCGCTCGGCCCGCACCAACGCCCGGGGCCGCTATACCATCGTGTTTCCCGACGGCGGCGGCCAGTATCGCCTCACCGTCCGGGCCATCGGCGCGGCACCGGTCCAGCGGTTGATCTCTCGCCAGGCCGACGAGGATCGGCTGGTGGTGAACATCCAGATGTCGGCCACCCCGGTGGTGCTCGAGGAGCTTCGAGTCCAAGGCCGGCGGGCGCCGGCGCGACTCGATCAGCCGCCGACGCCTGGATCGACCGAGCGCGTCCTGACCGGAGAACAGACTCAGCGCCTGCCGCTCGATGCCGGCGACCTCCTCGCCCTGGCCACGCTGGCGCCCGGGGTGGTCGCGGTCACCGGCAACGACTCGACGCCTGGCGGCATCTCGGTCGCCGGCCAGCGACCGACCGCGAACAACGTCACCCTCGACGGGCTGACTTTCGCCGGCGCCTCGGTGCCCCAAGACGCGATTCGAAGCACCCGAGTGATCACCTCGAGCTACGACGTGAGCCGAGGGCAGTTCAGCGGCGGATTGGTCTCGACCACGACGCGATCGGGCACCAACAACGTCCAGGGTAGTGTCAACTACGGCCTCCGCGATCAGGACCTCGCCCTCGAGTCCGGCGACGACGCCTTCGCGGCGGGGTTCAATCAGCACCAGCTCTCGTTCGGTCTGGGTGGGCCGATCAAGCGAGACAAGCTGTTCATCTTCGGCTCGGGCCAGGGCCGGTTTCGGACCGACGATCTCCAGTCGCTCCTCTCGGCCACGCCGGCCACCCTGAGTCGCCTCGGCATCGCGCCGGACTCGGCCACCCGCCTGGTCGGTGTGCTGGGAGATCTCGGGGTGCCGGTCGATCGGTCGGTGGCGTTCGCCAACCGGGACGCGACTGACCTCTCCGGTCTGCTCCGGCTCGACTACGCGATCAGCCAGGCCCACACCCTGACCGCGCGGGCCGACTATCGCCGCAACGTTCAGGAGCCGAGCCGGGTGGGAGCGTTGTCGGTGCCGGCGACCGACTCGCGCTCGTCGACTCGCGGGGGCGGCGTGATGCTGACCGCCAACTCGCGGTTCGGGACCAACGTCGTCAACGAGCTTCGGGCCTATCGATCGACCAGCTCGGCGACGACGCCACTCGACGATCCATTTCCCAGTGGCCGGGTTCAGGTCGTCTCCGCGCTCGACGATCAGCGGGGCGCCAACACCGTCTCCTTCGGGGGCATCGCGGGGCTACCGCAGGCGACATCGTCGCGGTCGTTCGAAGCATCGAACGAGATCAGCTGGATCCCGGGCGGTGGCCCCCATCGGTTCAAGCTCGGCGCCTTCTACACGGTGACGACCACCGAATCGGACGTTACCGTGAATCGGTTCGGCACCTTCACCTTCAGCTCGATCGCGGATCTCGAGGCGGGCCTGCCCTCGAGCTTCACTCGGGCGCTCGCTCCGACCATTCGGGCCACCGGCCAGACAACCTTCGCCGCCCATCTCGGCGACATCTGGCGGGTCACCGATCGCCTCCAGCTCACCCTCGGGGCTCGGCTGGAGCGGTCCAGTCATGACGGAGAGCCCGGCCTCAACCCGGCCGTCCAGTCGGCGTTCGGTCTGCGAACCGACCGGTGGCCGACCGAGTGGCACCTGAGCCCGCGACTCGGCTTCAGCTGGTTCGTCCGCTCGGCGGACGGGGGGCCGGCCGCGCTGGTGATTCGCGGGGGGATCGGGGAATTTCGGAGTCCGGCGCCGGGGGCGCTCTTTTCGGCGGCGCAGGCGGCCACCGGACTGACCGGCTCGGAAAGTCAGCTGACCTGCGTCGGCCCCGGGGCACCCCAACCGGATTGGGCCGGATACCGGGCCGATCCGAGCACCATCCCGACGGCCTGCGCCGGTCCGGCGCCGGGCCCGGGCGCTCTGGCGCGCGCCCCAACGGTCGCGGTGTTCGACCCGGCGTTTCAGGCGCCGCGGGCCTGGCGGATGTCGTTAGGCGCTCAGCGCCGGTCCGGGCTGATCGTCCTGGGGGCGGAGTTGAGCCACGCGCGAGGCACCAGCCAGTTCGGGGTCCGCGACGTCAATCTCGGCGCCGCTCGCTTCGCCCTCGGCGACGACAAGCGGCCGGTGTTCGTCCCGGCGCCGGTCATCGACCCGCGAACCGGCGCGCTGCCGCTGTTTGCCTCGCGGCGGGTCGCCGAGCTCGGCAATGTGCTCGCGTTCGACTCGCGGCTCGCCTCCCGCTCGACCCAGCTCACGCTCTCCGCCAACGGCGCCACCAACCGGGGGGCCTTCCTCAATCTGTCGTACACCTGGAGCCGGTCGCGCGACCAGTCCTCGTTCGCCGCCGGCGGGGCCCAGCGCGGCTTCACCGGGCAGACCACCGCCGGCGATCCCAACGTCCGGGAATGGGCCACCAGCGACTTCGAACGGCGCCACGCCCTCTTGGCGACGGTCACCTATCCGCTGACCCGTAACCTCGAGCTCACCACGATCACTCGGCTCACCACCGGCGCGGCCTACACTCCGATGGTGTCCGACGACATCAACGGCGACGGCGCCCGCAACGACCGAGCCTTCATCTTCGGCGCGACGCCCGATACGGCGGTGGCCGCCGCGATGAGCCGGCTCCTCACCACCACCTCGGGCGGGGCGCGGGATTGCCTCGAGGCGCAGCGGGGTCGGATCGCCGGTCGGAACAGCTGCCGAGGGCCATGGCAGCCTTCGGTCGATTTCCAGCTCAACTTCCGGCCGACCTGGCTCGGGCTCGACCGGCGGCTGACCGCTTCGCTGGTGACCAGCAACTTCCTGGTCGGGCTCGATCGAGTGCTCCATGGCGCCGATGGGCTCAAGGGGTGGGGGCAGCCGATTCGCCCGGAAGGGACCCTGCTGGTGGTCCGCGGCTTCGATCCGGTCACCAGCCAGTTCCGCTACGCCGTCAACGAGCGGTTCGGCGCCAGCACGGCCAACACCGTCGCCTTTCGGCAGCCATTCCAGATCGGGATCCAGCTGCGCTACACGATCGGACCCGATCTGTTCGCGCAATTCCGAGACGGGCTCCGAGCTGGCGGGCGGGGCGCGGCCGGGGCCGGCCGGGGTGCCGGAGGGCCGCTCGCCGGCGGTCGCGGTCCCGCCGACATGATCACCCGGATGACCTCGTTGATGCCGGATCCGGGAGCCGAGATCATCGCCATTCGGGTCGCCCTGCGGCTATCCGACGACCAGGTGACCCGACTCCAGGTCATCTCCGACACCCTCAAGGCCGCCACCAAGGCGCTCGCGGATCGAGCTCAAAGGGAGATCGAGCGGGCCGGACCCAATCCGGATCCGGCGTCGCTGTTCGGGTCGATGCGACCACTGCTCCAATCGATCCGGACCGTCAACGCCGACGCGCTCAAGGCGGCGGAGGCGGTCCTGACCCCGGAACAGTGGGGGCAGGTGCCCGAGCGGATTCGCTCGCCGCGACCGTTAGGCGGTCCTGGCCAAGCTGGCCGGCCTCCCAGCTAGGCATTGGCCCTTGGGTCGCGACCCGCGGAAGGCGCCATCCCGACCGCCCGTTCCCTCGCCAACGGCCCCCTGGCAATCTTGATCGGATCAGAGCCTTGACCTGAGCCCGTCTAGACAGGACGTTGAACGCCTACTTGTTCGCCAGGAACTCTCATGTCGAGCCGATTGAAGATCGTCCCGCTCACCCTGCTGTTGCTATCGACCCTTGGGTCGACGGGCGACGACCCCAAAGTCGATTGGGCGATGGTCGCCAAGATTCGCGAGGAAGGGCTCCAGCGTTCCAAGGTGATGGACTTCGAGAGCTACCTGGCGGATGTCCTTGGCGCTCGGCTCACCCTCTCGTCGGACATGAAGCGGGCCCAGGCCTGGGTGATGACGGAGATGGGTCGGATCGGCTTGGTCAACGTGGCGGCCGAACCGTTCATGGACTTCGGAGTCACCTGGGACAACGAGTACGTCTCCGTCCACATGCTCGAACCCGACTATTCCCCGATGGTCGGTTACCCGATCTCCCACACGCCGGGGACCGCCGGCAAGGTGACGGCCGACGCGATGATCGTCGAGCTGGTGGCGCGGGCCGATCTGGAGAAGTACCGAGGCAAGCTCGAGGGCAAAGCCGTCCTGGTGACACCGCCCGTTGCCATCGATCTGGCGTCACTCACCGCCGGAGTGCCGCGGTTGACCGACGCCGATCTCGAGGCGCACCAGAAAACGGTCGTTGCGCCAGTCCGGCCCACCCCGGCCCGGACGGTGCCAAACCCCGACCTGTTGACGAGCGCCGAGAAGCTCGCCTTCTACAAAGCCGAGGGCGTTGCGGCCGTGCTCCAGTGTGAGAGTGGCTGGCTCGGGGCCTGTCGCGGGTATGACTCGCCAATCGCCCGCCGCCTCAACTGGTCGGCCGAAGGGATTCGGGCTGCTCCGCCGATCATCGCGATCACCCCGGAACACTATAACCGGATGTACCGGATCCTCGAGCGCAAGATTGCGGTCAAAGTCGAACTCGAAGTGCGCAACCGGATCGGCAGCCAGGTCGAAAAGGCCGTGAACATCATTGGTGAGATTCCCGGCGGCGACCTCGCCGAGGAAGTGGTCATGATCGGAGCTCACTTCGACACCTGGCACGCTTCGCCCAACGCGAGCGACAACACCTCCGGCGTGGCGGTGGCCATGGAGGCCGCCCGGATCCTCAAGGCGGTCGGCGCCAAGCCGCGGCGGACGATCCGGATCGGCCTGTGGTCGGGAGAGGAGCAGGGGCTTTTCGGCTCTCGGGCCTACGTGAAGCAACACTTCGGCACGGCCGAGGTTCCGCTGCCCGGCTACCGAAAGTTCTCGGCGTATTTCAACCAGGACTACGGCTCGGGGCAGTATCGCGGCATCATGCTGCAGGGCAACGAGCACGCCCGCGAGATGCTGACCGCCTGGATGGCTCCGTTTCGAGATCTTGGGATGTCGGTGGTGTCGAATCAGAGTCTTGGCAGCACCGATCACGTCGCCTTCGACGAGGTGGGGTTACCCGGGTTCCAGTTCCTCCAGGACCCAACCCCCGGCCAGGGTGGGCACACGAATCTCGATTTCTTTGACACCATTCAAGCCAGCGACCTGATGAAGAATGCCGTCGTGATGGCGTCCTATGCCTGGCACGCGGCGATGGCGGAGACCAAGGTTCCGAGAAAGGGTGGTCGTTAGCCCGTTCGCCGTCACGAGCCCTGTCGGCCCTGGACGTCAGGCCGGCTTCGGCCGATTCCAGCCCAGCCCGTAGTAGAACAGCAGGCCGATGAGGAGCAGCCCGGTGCCGATCGCGGCATCGCGTGGTTGCTCCTGGATCGTGTTCCAAATCACGTAGCCGGTGGCGCCGATGAACACCAGCGGCGTCACCGGATAGCCCCAGGCCCGATACGGCCGCGCCATGGTCGGCTCCCGCCGCCGGAGGACCAGCACCGCGACGGCCGAGAGTCCGTAGAACAGGAAGCCCACGAAGACGACGTAGGTCAGCAGCTGGTTGTAGGTCCCGCTCAGCGTCAGCACGCATGACCAGACTCCCTGGACCACCAGCGCCGTGGTTGGCACCGCGAATGTCGGATGGACCCGGCCGGCCCAGCGGAAGAACTCGCCGTCCTTGGCCATCGCGTAGGGAATCCGCGCGGAGGTGAAGACGATCCCGTTGTTGGATCCCAGGGTGGAGATCAGGATCGACAGGATGACGAGGCCCGCGCCGACAGTTCCGATCGCGACCGTGGCGGCATCGGCGGCGACCCGCTCGGACTTGGCGACCCCGTCGTGACCGAGGACGTAGGTGAACGCGAAGGCCACCGCCACGTAGATCGCCGCGACCAGGAGGGTGGAGATGATGATCGACAACGGCATGTCGCGGCCGGGATTCTTCATCTCGCTGCCGACGTAGGTGATCTCGATCCAGCCGTCGTAGGCGTAGAGGACGGCCACCAGCGCCGTCCCGAACGGAGCGATCAGCGCGCCGATCGACTCGGTGGGCCAGAACGGCTGGAGGTTGTCGGCGGAGCCCCCCGGGAGGATGAGACAGACGCCGATCAGGACCACGATCGCGGCGATCTTCATCAGGGTGATGATGTTCTGAGTCACCACCCCGAGCTTGAGGCCGAAATAGTTGAGCGCGGTCAAGGCGACGATCGAGACCACCGCGACCACCTTCACCCCGTTGGCTCCCAGGGGCATCCCGGCGCTCGCCGCGAAGAAATCGAGGTAGGTCGCGAAGCCCACGGCGATCGCGGCAATCGACGCCGGATTGATGATGACCGCCGCCCCCCATCCGTAGAGATAGCCCCAGACCGGACCGAAGGCGCGCTTGAGGTAGACGAACTGACCGCCAGCCCCCGGCATGGCCGCGCCGAGCTCGGCGACGCAGAGGGCGCCGAACAAGGAGATCACCCCGCCGACCACCCACACCAGGAGGGTGGGAAACACCCCGCTGAAGTAGGCCGCGATGCCAGCCGGCACGAGATAGACCGCCGAAGCGATCATCGTGCCGACGTTGATCATGGTGGCGTCGAGAAGGCCGAGCTCGGCCTTGAGCTCCGCTTCCCGAGGCGGGCTCACCCGGGGCGGCCGGTCGAGGTCGGCCGCGCGCTCCGCCACCCGCGATACGACCCTTTGATCAGCTGCTGAAAGTGGTAAACCCCCGCCTCCATTTCCACCGAGAACCGGCCCCGATCGTACGCTCGGGACCGGAGGCCTTGCTGGACCCGCTCGCAGATCTCCCGATCCTCGAACTGGACCATGTCGCTGTACTCGAGGTCGGCCGCCAGTTGGCGATCCCGGCCAGGCGCCTCCGGCTCGTCGTAGTAGTACCAGAAGATCACTCGGCACCGGTCCGGACCGTTAGGCAGGACCAGGTTGGCCTGGATCCGATGGGGGAGGATGTTGAGCATCAGATTGGGGTAGACCCAGTAGTAGAAGGCCTCCCCGCCCTGATCGGCGGTGTAGACGTTGTCCGCCTTGAGGGGGCTGTGTTGGAGATTGTGCCAGGCCGCCACCTCGGTCCGGTAGCTCAGGTAGTCGAGGGCCTTGTTGAGCTCCGGATGCACGTGAGGGATGTGGTACCCCTCGAGGAAGTTGTCGACGTACACCTTCCAGTTGGCGCCCACCTCGTAATCGACTCGGCGAACCAGTCGCTTGGTGGCGAGCCGATTGGGGTGGATCCGCTCCCGAATGCCGCCGAGCACGTCCTCGAGCGGCGCGGTTGGCGCCGCGGAGAGGTTGACGAAGATGAAGCCTTCCCAGGTCTCGAGCCGAATCGGCACCAGCCCGTAGTCGCGCTTGTCGAACAGCTCGGTGCGATCGAACTGGGGGACGCCCCGAAGCGAGCCGTCGAGCAGGTAGGTCCAGCCGTGGTACTTGCAGGTTAGCGCCTTGACGCAGCCCTCCGGCTCGATCGCCAGGGGCCCGCCCCGGTGGCGGCAGACATTGTAGAACGCCCGCAACCCACCATCGGCGTCGCGGAGCACGATGATCGGATTGTCGGCGACCGTGGCGAGGAAGTACTGTCCCGGGGCGGCCACCATGTCCTGGTGGCCGACGCCCTGCCACGTCTCGGCGAAGATCGCGTCGCGGTCGATCTCGTGAAACCGGGGATCGACGTACCACGCCGAGGGGATGGTTTCCGAGCGTTCGATCGGATCGATTCGAAGATCGGTATCGCTGATTGGCGGGAGTGGCCCGGCCACCGAGGACGGCATCATCGGGGAAAGATGCCCCGACAGCCGTCCGTGGGCGAGAGGCGGGCGCCGGCTCGACCAACCCCGGTGGGGGTTCAGGGAAACCTGCCCGAGGGCGTTTCCGTCCGTCTGGTATGAACCTGATTCGTACCCTGATAGCCGCGGCGGCCCTGCTGGCTGCTTGTGGAACGTCGCTGGGGCCCGAAGAGGACCTCGAGCCCAACGCCACCTTCCGGATCCTCTTCATCGGCAACAGCCTCACCTACGTCAACGATCTCCCCGGTATGGTCGACGCCCTCGCCGACTCGGCCGGCCTCGAGGACACCTATGCCACGGCCGTCGCCTATCCCGATTTCGCCCTCGAGGACCACTGGAACCAGGGCGATGCCAAGCGAGCGCTCGAGCGAGGCGGCTGGAAGTACGTGGTGATGCAACAGGGCCCGAGCTCGTTGCCCGAGAGTCGCGTCAACCTGATCACCTGGACCGAGCGCTTCGCGCCCGAGATTCGCGCCCAAGGTGCCACCCCGGCACTGTACACGGTGTGGCCCAGTGTCTCTCGGGCCGGGGACTTCGATCGGGTGGTCGACTCCTATCGGCTGGCCGCCGAGGCGGTGAACGGGGTGTGGATTCCGGCCGGCGCGGCCTGGCTCGATCTGCTCCGCGCCGATCCGACCACGCCGCTCTACGGGTCCGACGGGTTCCATCCGTCCGGCGCGGGCACCTACTTGGCCGCGGTCACCCTGATCGGCCGCCTGTACCAGCGGTCCGCCGTCGGGCTGCCGACCCGCTTCACCTATCGCTCCGGCAACGTCGACTTGGGCGCCACGCTCGGGGCCACCCTTCAGCAAGCCGCGGATCGAGCCAACGGGCGATAGATGGCGGGGCCGATCGCCCTGACGCTCGCGGCCATCGCTCTGCGGCCGGTCGTTAGGCGATCCGGACCGGCTCAGACCCGATAGTGGTCGGGCCGCCAGTCCTTGATGGCTTGCTTGATCGAATCCGGGGTAGCCAGATCGCCGGCGATGATCCGGCGCACCAGGTCGGGCAGCTCCCCGTCCGGCGCGAACCGGAGCGCGATGTACTGCCCCATCGTGAGCGAAGAGATCCGGGAGCGCATTTCCTCCGGCAACACCCTCGCCAGCCGCAGTTGCTCCTCGAGCCGGATCACCCGGTCCTGCACCTTGAGCGGAAAGGTCCGAGCGTACCAGAACAGCAGCCCGAGAACCACCACGGTCGCCACCCGCGCCGCGCTGTCCAGGGACGGGGCGAGAATGACTGACCGCACCGACCAGATCAGGAGCAGCAAAAGCAGAAGGGAGGCGACCCGGTGGAACCCAAAGACGATCTTCGTGTGGTTCTTATACGTCTGCGGTGTGTCCGACATGGCCGGCGTTCCTCGTCGTGATCGCGTTATCGCGGAGCAGATGATCGGGCCGAGCGGGCCACTCGGCAAGCCCCCAAGGCCGTGTTTCTGTTGGAAACGTCGACGCCGACCCCCAGACCCCGCCCGGGGAACTTGTCGGTCGAGGCCCGCCGGCGGATAATGAATGCCTCTTTCACGCTGACTCCATCATGCGCCCGTCCCTCAGTCTGCTCCTCGGAGCCGCCGCCTCGTTCCATGGCCTGGCCATGGCTCAGCCCCGCCCTCGCAATACCTCCGTCGTGGACACCGCCAATCGGGTCACCAGCGAGATCCTCGGCGGGCTTCGATCTCGGGGGATCGGCCCCGCCGTCACCGGCGGGCGGCTCGGGGAGATCGTGGTCCACCCGTCCGACCGGAGCGTCTGGTACGTGGTGGCGCACTCCGGGGGGGTCTGGAAGACGGTCAACGCCGGGACCACCTGGACTCCGATCTTCGACGACCAGGGCGCCTACTCGATCGGGACCCTGTCGCTCGATCCGAAGAACCCGCTCACGGTGTGGGTCGGCACCGGCGAGAACAAGAGTCAGCGCAGCGTGGGCTATGGCGACGGGGTCTATCGATCGACCGACGGTGGGCGGACCTGGACCAACACTGGGCTCAAGCAATCGGAGCACGTCGGCGCCATCGTGGTCGACCCCCGCAACGGCTCGGTCGTCTACGTCGCGGCGACCGGCCCGCTCTGGTCGCCCGGCGGCGACCGGGGGGTGTTCAAGACCACCGACGCCGGGAAGACCTGGACCCAGGTTCTCAAGCCCGACAACGAGTGGACCGGCGCCCAATCGATGGTGATGGATCCCGGCAACCCCGACATCCTCTACGTATCGACCCACCAGCGGGCCCGCCGGCAGTGGGGCTTCATCAACGGTGGACCTGGTTCCTCGCTCTACAAGTCGACCGACGCCGGCGCCACCTGGACCAAGATCACCAAGGGCCTGCCTGACGAGGAACTGGGGAAGATCGGCCTGGCGATCTCGCCGGTTAACGGCAACCTGATCTACGCCGTCGTCGAGGCGCAGAACCGCGCCGGCGGCCTCTATCGGACCGAGGATGGCGGACAGCATTGGGAGCGGATGAGCGGCTGGCAGCCGACCTCGCCGATGTACTACCAGAAAGCCTACGCCGACCCGGTCGCGCGGGACCGACTCTATCTGATGGACACCTTCCTTCAGGTGAGCGACGACGGGGGCCGGACCACCCGGTCGATCCAGAGCCCCACGGTGCACGTCGACCACCACGCCTTGTGGATCGACCCGACCGACACCCGTCATCTGATCCTCGGCAACGACGGCGGGCTCTATCAGTCGTTCGACCGTGGCGCCACCTGGAACTTCAAGGGCAACCTCCCGATCACCCAGTTCTACCGGGTCGAGGTCGACAACGCGACCCCGTTCTACAACGTCTGTGGCGGCACTCAGGACAACAATTCACTCTGCGGCCCGTCGCGGACGATCAACGGCCACGGGGCCACCAACTTCGACTGGTTCGTGATCGTGGGCGGCGACGGCTTCCAGCCGAGGGTCGACCCGACGGATCCGAACGTGATCTACGGCCAATGGCAGCACGGCGAGCTGGTTCGGATGGACAAACGCACCGGCGAGCGGGTCGAGATTCAGCCCCAGGAAGAGCCCGGCGACCCTCCGCTCCGCTGGCATTGGGATTCCCCGCTGATCATCAGCCCCCACGCCCCGAGCCGACTCTACTTCGCGGCCCAGCGGATCTTCCGCACCGACGACCGCGGCAACAGCTGGCGGGCGATCAGCGGCGACCTGACCCGCCAGCTCGACCGGAACCAGCTCAAGATGATGGGTCGGCTCTGGAGCATCGACGCCATCGCCAAGAACGCCTCGACGTCGCCGTACGGCGCGGTGGTCGCGCTGGCCGAATCATCCCGGCGGGAGGGCCTGCTGGTGGCCGGCACCGACGACGGCTTGGTCCAGGTCACCGAGGACGGCGGGGCTACCTGGCGCCGAATCGCCACCATCCCCGGGGTTCCCGACACGACCTTCGTGTCGGATCTGGAGCTCAGCCGCCACGCCCCCGCCACGATCTACGCCACCTTCAACCATCACAAGGCAGGCGACTACCGGCCCTACGTCATGAAGAGCGTCGACCTCGGGCGGACCTGGTCGTCGATCGCCGGCAACCTGCCGGAGCGCGGCTCCGTGTGGACCATCGTCGAGGATCACGTCGACCCCAACCTGCTGTTCGTCGGCACCGAGTTCGGGCTCTTCGTGACCACCGATGGCGGCCAACGTTGGACCCGGCTCAAAGGCGGCCTGCCCACGATCCAGATCCGGGATCTGGCGATCCAGCGCCGCGAAAACGACCTGGTGATGGCCACGTTCGGGCGGGGCTTCTACATCCTCCACGACTATTCGCCGCTCCGGAGCCTGGCGGCGACGGTGGGCCAGGCGGCGGTCCTCCTGCCGGTCAAGGACGCCGTCACCTACCTGCCCGCCCAACCGTTAGGCGGCGGCGCCAAGGGAAGCCAGGGTGACGCCCTCTGGACCGCCCCCAATCCACCGGCGGGCGCGCAGTTCACCTACTACCTCAAGGACGGGCTCAAGAGCCGCAAAGCCGCCCGGCAGGCGGCCGAGAAGGATCTCGTCAAGAAGAACACCGAGGTCACCATCCCGAGCTGGGACGCTCTGCGGCGGGAGGACCGAGAGGAAGCTCCGGTGGTGGTGTTGACCGTGACGGACCAATCGGGGGCGGTGGTGAGGCGTCTGACGGGACCGAGCGGCGCCGGACTCCATCGGGTCGCTTGGGATCTGCGATTTCCGCCGCTCAACCCGGTCATCGGCGCGCCGGTTCGTCGCCAGGACGACGACGACGGGCCGAGCGGCCCGCTGGCGATGCCGGACACCTATCGAGTCCAGCTGAACTTCCGGATCGACGGGGTCGACAGTGCGGTCGGTGAACCGCGGTCGTTTCAGGCCGTCCCGCTCCATCAAGGCAGCCTCGCGCCGGCGGATCGGGCCGTGATCGGCGGGTTCAATCGGGACCTCGCCCGGCTCCAGCGGGCCGCCTTGGGCGCCGCTCAGAGCCTCACGGAGCTGGAGAATCGACACCTGCTGCTCAGCCAGGCGATCGGGCAGACGGCGGGTATCGCCCCAGCTTTGCGAGAGGGCGCGCGCGCGGTGCGGACACGGTTGCAGGATTTGCGTCTCGAGTTCACCGGCGACCAAGCCGTCGCCAGCCGCAACGAGCCAACTCCGGTCACGGTGCTCGGCCGAGTCCAGCGGATCGTCGGGTCGGCCTGGTCGACGACGACGCCCCCCACCGCGACCCAACGGCGGTCGTACGCGGTGGCCGGCGACCGGTTCGGCGCCTTTCTGCCGAAACTGCGGGAGGCCGCCGAGGCCCTCCGCCAACTGGAAGAGCAGGCCGAGTCGGCCGGGGTGCCGTGGACCCCCGGGCGAATCCCCAACTGGCGGCCCTGACAGCCAGGCTCACCTGAGGCTCGTCGGATCGGACCTGCCGACTTGACGGACCCGGGGGCCGGGCGGTTCTTATTCCCTGATTACACCCTCACCCCGGCTTCGGAATGATCGGTCGCGTCCGCTGGATGTCGTTCGGTTGGTTGGTGGTCGGCCTGCCATGGCTGGCCGCGTCGCTGCCCGCCCAAGAGACCGGTGAGCAGCCACCGGGGATTTCCACCCTGGCCGGCGTCTATACCGCGGATCAGGCCGCGAAGGGGGCCCAGACCTACCGGAAGAACTGCACCGCTTGTCACGCGCCGATGGCCTATACCGGGTTGGCCTTCCGGCGGGTGTGGAGCGGCCGATCGATCTACGACTTCTTCGATCTGATCCGGACCACGATGCCTAACGACAGTCCCGGGAAGCTGTCCCGGGGCGAGTACGCCGATATCATGGCCTATCTCCTCAAGCTGAACGGGCTCCCCACCGGCGAGAAGCAGCTGCCCGACTCGGACGATGAGCTCAAGGCGATCCGGATCGAGCTGCCGCCGCGGGCCACTCCATGACCTTGGACCGGCGGGATTTTCTCCGGGTCGCCTCGGCCCAGGCCGGACTGGTGGCCGCCGCGACCCGCGGGGCCGCGGCGGAGCCCGCCACGGGGCGTTCGGTTGGGGCCACCCAGCCGTCTCCCGAGGTGGTCGTGATCGGGGCGGGGGCCTTCGGCGGCTGGACCGCCTACCACCTTCTGAAGATGGGCGCCCAAGTGACGATGGTCGACGCCTGGGGGCCCGGCAACTCCCGGTCGACCTCCGGCGACGAGACCCGGGGAGTCCGAAGCTCCTATGGCAATTCCGGGGTGGCTAATCTCTGGGTGCCCTGGGCCCGCCAATCGATGGAACGATGGCGAGCATTCGACGACGAATGGGGCCGGCAGATGGGGGCCCGGCTCTACTACCGGACCGGCGACCTCATCTTCCGGGAAAAGCCCGACGTGTTCACCGACAAGTCGATCGAGTGGTGGAAGAAACTCGGCATCCGCCACGAGACCCCGAGCGTCGAGGACGTGCTGAAAGCCTACCCGATTCTCAAGCTCGACAAGATCACGGTGGTGCTCCACGAGCCCGACGCCGGCGTGGTCCGGGCCCGGCGATCCTGCCAGGTGCTCGCCGACGCGTTCGAACGATTGGGCGGCAAGGTGGTTGTCGGGCACGCCGCGCTCGGGGAGAAGGCCGGTCGAACGCTCCAGAGTGTTCAGTTGGCCGGACCGTTCGGTTTCGCCCGCGGGGCGAGCTACGTCTTCGCGCTGGGGCCTTGGTTTCCGAAGTTCTTCCCCGCGCTGATGGGCCGACGGATATCCACTCCGCTGGGGCATGTGCACTACTTCGGCACTCCGCCCGGCGACGATCGGTTCACCTTTCCAAACTTGCCAAGCTGGAACTTCCCCGGTGTCACCGGATGGCCTGCCCTCGGCCCCGACAACCGGGGGTTCCGGGTCCGCATGCAGGGTGACCGCTTGTCCGATCCGGACTGGAGCGACCGCGCGTTCGCCCGCAAACACGACAAGCACGCTCGGGGCCTCCTCAAGAATCGGTTTCCCCGGTTGGCGAAGGCGCCCCTGCTGGAAACGCGGGCCTGCCACTACGAATTCTCGGCGAGTAGCAACTTCATCATCGACCGGCACCCGGACTTCGACAACGTCTGGGTGGCCGGGGGCGGCTCGGCGGAGGGGTTCAAGTTCGGGCCGATGGTGGGTGAGTACACCGCCAAGCGAGTGCTCGGCGACGAGGGCGATCCGGAAATCGCCGAGGGATTCAGCTTGAAGATGTCCGACCCCGACGCGGTCGAAGGCTAGCGTCGCCGGCGCCGATGGATTCCACCCACCGAGTCACCGCGCTACTCCAGGAAATGGCGGCGGGCCGCGAGGCGGCCGCCGAGGAGTTGGTGCCGCTGATCTACGCCGAGCTCCACCGGATGGCGGAGCGACAGATGCGGGGCGAGCGAGACGAGCATACCCTCCAACCGACCGCGTTGGTCCACGAGGCGTTCCTGCGCCTGCTCGGGCAGAACGCGACCTGGCAGAACCGCAGTCACTTCTTCGGAGTCGCGTCGCAGGCGATGCGCCGCATCCTGGTCGACCACGCCCGACGGCAGAAGGCTCGGAAACGGGGAGCGGGGGCGGAGCGGGTGACACTCGACGACAACTTCGGCGTTGACCCCACCGATCCCGACGCGATCGATCTCGAGGCGCTCGACGTGGCGCTCAAGAAGCTCGCCGAGCTCGAATCGCGCCACGCCCGGGTGGTGGAGCTCCGCTATTTCGGGGGGCTGAGCGTCGAGGAGACGGCCGAAGTGCTCGGCACCTCGGCCGCGACGGTGAAGCGAGACTGGCAGTTCGCCAAGGCGTGGCTCTCCAAAGAGCTGGAGGCGATGGGTTGACGCCGGTCAGCGCGGGTCGATCGGCGTCGCCATCGGCGCCGAGGCTTCGATCGCCGCCGCCGCCGCCAGAGCGAGATCCTCCCGATACCGGCCGGCGATGACCTGAACGCCTAACGGCCCGCGGTGGTAGCCTCCCACCGGCACCGCGACCGCCGGCAACCCCAGACAGTTGACCGCCGCCAGGAGCATTTGGGCTCGCATCAGGGCTCGGCTGGCGTCGTGATCGGTGTGATCGAACCCGATCGGGAACGGAGGCTGCCCCGAGGTCGGGCCCACGATGATCGGGTAGTGCTCCAGAAACAGCGACCATTCCCTGAGGTACTTCAACCGTTCCCCGGCCAGCGCCACGTACTGGTCGAGGGTGATCGGCGGATAGAGATCGAACCAAAGGCCCAGTGACGCCCTGGCCCGGTCGTCGCCGTGGGCGGCGATGGTGGCCGCCATGGTGCTTCGCAGGTCGGTGGTGACGGCTCGAGCCCAGACGTCGAAGACCCGATCGAGATTGGGCGGGCCGACCTCCTCGACCTGATAGCCGGCCGCGGCGAGCGCGGATCCCGCCTGGCGAACGGCGCTGGCCACCGATCCGTCGACGGCCATGCCCGCGGGAGACGGCCAGAGCGCCACCTTGATCGGCGGGCTCGGCGGGGGACCGTCGAGCGGTGCCGGCGCCCACCAGGGGTCTCGCGGATCGCGGACCGACATCGCCTGATAGCCGAGGGTCACGTCGCAGATCCGTCTGGCGAGCACGCCCTGCACCGCCATCAACTGGCCGGTGATCGGCCGCTCCGTGGCGGCCGTGGGGTTGAACGACGCGACCCGTCCCAGGGTCGGCCGGATTCCGGCCACGCCGCAGCAGTAGGCCGGGTAGCGGATCGACCCGCCGAGATCGGTGCCGTGAGCCAGCGGCCCGATCCCCACCGCCAGCGCGGACGCCGCCCCACCCGAGGATCCGCCCGGCGTCCGGGTCCGATCCCAGGGATTGAAGGTCCGGCCCCAGACGTCGTTATCGGTATCCCATCGCAGTGAGAACGCCGGGGTATTGGTTCGGCCGACGATGACGGCCCCGGCGCGACGCCAGGCCGCCACCGGCGGGCTGTCCTCGTGGGCGATCAGCGACCGATTGGCCGCCACGCCGTTGACGGTGGCGAAACCGGCTAGATCGACGTTGTCCTTGACGGTGACGGGAACCCCGTGGAGGGGCCCGAGTCGATCACCGCGGCGCACCGCGGCGTCGGCCCGGTCGGCTTCCTGGTAGGCGTCCTCGCGTCGAGTCACGACCACGGCGTTGACGGCGGGGTTGACCTGATCCATCCGGTCGAGGACCGCCTGGAGCGCCTCGCGGGCGGACACCTGTCGGTTGCGAATCGCCGAGGCGAGCGCCACCGCGTCCCACCGCCAGAGCGAGTCGGCCACCTAACGCCTCGCGTCGTGGACGATCTCGCCGCCGATGATCGTCATCAGGGTCTTGGTGCCGAGGATCTCGGCCTCGGGGACGGTCAGGATGTCGCGGTCGAGCACCGTCAGGTCGGCCCACTTCCCCTTGGTGATCGAGCCCCGTTTGTCCTCCTCGAAGGCGGCGATCGCGGCGTAACGGGTGAACATCTTGAGACCCTCTTCCCGGCTGACCTTCTGCTCGGGATGCCAGAGCGAATCGGGACCGGCGTTGCCCTGGATGTCGCGGCGGGTCACCGCGGCGTAGAACTCGATCATCGGCTCGCCCCGTTCGACCGGGGCATCCGACCCGCCGGGGACCACCAGGCCGAGATCGAGGAACGACTTCCAGGCGTATCCCCCCGCCAGCCGCGAAGCGCCGAGGCGGCTGGGGGCGAAGTAGAGATCGCCGATGGCGTGGGACGGCTGCATCGACGGGATCACCCCGAGCCCCTTGAACCGAGGGATGTCGACGGGATCGACGATCTGGGCATGCTCGATCCGCCACCGCGGCTCCTTCGGATCGGCCCGCTGCTCACCACGGGGCACGTCGTCGAAGGCGGCCTGGTAGAAATCCAGCACCAAGCGGTTGCCGCCGTCACCGATCGCGTGGGTCTCGACCTGGACACCGCGCCGAAGCGCCCGCGACAACATGGTGCGGTACGCCGCGGTATCGGCGGTGACCAATCCGTGGGTGCTGGGATCGTCCGAGTAGGGCGCCAGCAAGAGCGCGCCGCGCGAGCCGAGAGCGCCATCGATCCAGGTCTTGATCGAACGGATGGTCAGCCGGCCGCCGAACTCGTCCACGCTCGGTCCCACCGCGAGAAGCGAGTCGGCCTCGGGGCCCGGGCCGCCGACCGCCTTGTAGATTCGGAGCTTCACCTTGCCGGCTTCCGAGAGTCGGCGGATCCGGCCGATCTCCTCCCATGATCCGCCCGCGTCATGCACTTGGGTCCAGCCCAACTCGGTGCTTCGCCGCGCCCCGATCACCACCGCGGAGTCGAGGAGCTCCGGCGAATCCGCGGGCAGGTGACGGCGCACCAGCCCCTGGGCCCGATCGATCAGCATCCCGGTCAGCTCGCCGCGGCCGTCCTTGTTGAGTGCCCCGCCCTCCGGGGCCGGGGTGGCCTTGGTGACCCCGGCGACCGCGAGGGCACGGGTGTTGACGATCGAGGCATGCCCATCGGCCCGGGTCAGCATCACCGGGTTGTTGGGCGCGATGGCGTCGAGGTCCTGGCGCGAGGGAAACGCGGGCGGCGTCCAGAAGGTCTCGATCCATCCTCGCCCGACCACCCATTCTCCCGGCTTGGTCTGGTCGACCCGTTCCTTGATCTTCGAGAGGAACGCTTCCTTGGTTCGGGTTCCCTCCAGATTGAGGGTCAACTCGCGGCGGCCCACGCCGCTCAGGTGATAGTGCGCGTCCGCGAGCCCCGGCACGATCACCGCCCCGCGCAGGTCCTCGACCCGAGTCGCCGAGCCTTCGAACCGAGCGACGTCCGCGTTGGAGCCGACGAAGAGGATTCGATCGCCCTTGACGGCCACCGCCTCGGCTTTCGGCATCCGTTCGTCAACCGAATGGATGATCGCGTTCTTGAGGACGAGGTCGGCGGTCTCGCGGGGGCCACATCCCGTGGCGATGACCGCGAGGCCCGCGAGGATTCGAGCGCGCATGTGGTGGTCCCGGTGGTGAGGATTAGACCGTCCTGGGAATTGTGCGGGTGGAGATTCGACCCGGCAAGGGGCCTATCGGTCGTCCGCCGAGAGGGCTACGATTTCAGGGTGCGACGATCGCGGCGTTTATTGGTTCTCGGTGCTGGCTTGGCCATCGGGTGCGACTCGGGCGGAAAAGTGCTCGCCCCGCCGCCGGAGCGCTTGTTCGGCGAGGAGGAGCCCCGCCCGACCCTGCCCCGGACGATCCTCGATGTTCCGATGTTGCTCGATCTCGCCGCGGCGGTCAAGCTCATGGAGGACGCGCTACCGGCGAAGATCGGCAACATCGAAGAACGCCAGGACGTCCCCGGGAACGATCGTGGGAAGTTCGCCTTCGAGCTGTGGCGGGAGCCGTTTCAAGTGACGGTTCGCGCCGACACCTTCCTGGTCTCGTCGATCATTCACTATCAGGGCAAGGGTTGGTACGACCCGCCGATCGGCCCCGAGATCGGCGGGTCGTGTGGCACCAAGGGAGAAGAGCCGCGAGCCCGCCTCGTCCTGGCCGTGCGCCCGGAGCTCAGCCAGAACTGGGAGCTGATCGCCAAACCCACCCTTCGCTTCCTCGGCCCGCTGACGAAGACCGAGCGAGATCAGTGCGAGGTGTCGTTCCTCAAGTTCGACGTCACTTCCAAGGTGCTCACCGCGGCCCGGAGCGCGGTGCGGGCGCAGCTCCCCCAGATTGCCGCCGAGCTGGCGGCGCTCGACGTCAAGGCGGAATTTGCCAAGGTGTGGCGGGAGATTCAGAAACCGATTCGCCTCGCCGACAGCGTGTGGCTCACCCTTCAACCGCAGGCGATCCGGATGGGACGGGTCAGCGGCACCGGTTCCATGGTCGGGACGACGGTCGGCATCGACGCCGAGCCGCGGATCGAGGCCGGCGAGCGACCGCTGAGCCCCGAACGCCCACTGCCACCGCTGACCGCCGCCGCGCCCGAGGAGACCGGGCTCGCCGTCCTGATCGAGGCGCGGATCGCCTACGATGTGATCGATCGGGAGCTGTCGACGGCCCTGGTGGGCAAGGAGATCAAGGCCCCGGGCGGGGTGGTCCGCATCGAGGAGATCGGCGCCTTCGGGATCGGCAAGGGTCGGCTGGCGCTGGGGATTCGGTTCGGAGGGACGTCAGAGGGGCAGATCTACTTCATTGGCACGCCCAAATTCGACACGGCCACGGGTACCATCAGCGTCCCGGATCTGGACTACGAAGCGTCGACGGCCAGCCTCCTCGTCAAAGGGCTGGCCTGGCTCAAGGCGGGCGACATTCGCGACTACCTGCGCACCATGGCGATCTTCCCGTCGGCGGACGCGCTGGTCCGGATCACCGACTTGGCGGCGAAGGGCATGAACCGGGAGCTGATCCCGGGGATCTCGATCAGCGCATCATTCAACCGCACCGACGTGCTCCGGATTCTCCCCCGGGCCGACCAACTCGTCATTCAGGCCCGGGCGTCGGGTCAGGCGGCGCTCCACATCACCGAGGCATTCTTCCAGCACCTGGCCCCGGGACCCGGGGATTCCACCAAGGCCGACTCAGCGAATTAGGTACCACTCGGTCTGGCGCGGCCAGAAGAATCGCCAGCCGGCGTCGGTCAGGTACGCGTCATCTTCCATCATCACGTACACCTTCTGACCGTCCCACTCGGGCACCGGTGTCGCGGTGTTGAGCTCGATCGAAATGTAAGAGCCGAGCCGGAGCGGCTTCCCCGGACGCCCGGGCGGGCTACCCGTGTTGATACCGGCCCCGAGGCCGTGGCCCTGGTTGCCAATGGGATGGGAGTAGATCAGCGCCTCGATGTTCCGGCGCTTCATCTCCTCCATGGCGCAGTCGGCGGCCTCGGTGTTGAGCCGTCCCGGTCGGGAGCAGGTCAGCATCACGGCGTCTTGAAGCGCATTGGTGTTCGCCATCGCCTGCTTGAGGCCGGCCGGGACGTCACGTTCGCCAGGCTTGAGCACGTAGGCCATCTTCTGCCAATCGGTGTCGAACCCCATCGCCGTGATGCCCATGTCGACGTGGATGACATCGCCCCGCAAGATCACCGTGCTTTCGAGCGCCGGCCCGGGGGCCGAGGGAGTTGCCGCGTGTTTGCCGACCTCGAAGTTGCCGCCCCCGCGTCGCTGGACCCGAATGTCCGGCTGGAACCAGGTGCTTGCCCCGGCGCGCGCGAACTCGTCGAAGAGGAAGCGGCGGATGTCGCCGACGGTGGTCTTCCCGGGCGTGATCACCGCGTTGGAGAACGCCTTCTTGGCGATCCGATCGGTGATCCGCACCAGCAGGGTGTACCACTCCCGCTCTTCCGAAATCCGAGTGTCGAGGTGCTCCTCGATCAAATCGGCCGCGCTGACGAACCGAGCCGTCGCCTCCGGACCGAGCCACTCCTTGAGCAGCTCGTAGGTAGCGTGAGTCAGCGTCCGGGTCACCGCTCGGTTGCCGTCGATGCCGAGAGCGATCGTCTTGGGGTTGAACTGGGTGTAGAGCTGCGCCAGCATCTTGCCGGGATTGCGGCCCTCCGGCATCGGCTCGAAGAAGGCCTTGAGGTTTTCCTCGGGATAGCCCGTGATGGTGAACGCCTTGAGCTTCGCCCCGCCATCGTCGACGAAGACGAAGAAGTCGCGATTGCCGGCGTAAGGCCGCGGCGGCGCGATGGTCGGGACGATCGGATCGTTGTGGAACTCCTCGTTGACCACGATCCACATCGCCACGTTGTGGCGGCGCATCATCTCGAGCAGGAGCTGGTACCGCTTGACCAGCCACCCCTCCCGGATCGCCAGCTGTTTCGACCAGGTCGGCAAGACCACCGGTCCCGGGGTTTGTGCCCGAAGCGGGGCGGCAAAGCCCGCGACGACCGCCGCGAGCGCGAGGGCGCTGATGCGGTGCTTCATGGGTTGCCCCCCCCGCCAACCGTTCGACTCACGATGGTGATCGGGCTCGGATAGCTCATCGGGCCGAGCGGCGTGTCGATGGTCGGCACCGCCTTGAGGCTGATCTTCTTGGCATCGGGATCGGCCCCGGCGAGGGCCACGGCGAGGTCGAAGATGTCCTGGGCCGGCCCGTCGAAGAACTGAAGCACGTTCAACCGCATGACCATCGGCATGATCTGCGGCTGGCCCGGGGGCAGCTCGATGACCTGGTTGGTCACCCCGGAGATCGTCTCGCGATCGTCCAGGAACAGCGACCATCCCATCTTGATCAGCTTGGCGGTCACCTTGTTGTCGGCCGGGTTCTCGGCCCGGACGTTCAGGGTGAACTCCAGGGGCAGATCCTTCCGTCCGAGGGCCACCGCGACCTTGGCGACATCGAGCGGGGAAAGCTTGTTGTAGGACGTGATTCGGGTGAGATCGATCCCCGCCAGGCGCCCACCCACGATGCCCGCCAGCGAGAAGTCGACCTGGCGAAGGGCCGCGAGCTGTTGGAGGCCGGTACAGCCGCCCGCGACCCCTACGGCCGCGGCGATCAGGAACCAGGAACGGAGCGGTCGCATCAGGGTTGACCTCATGGGGTGAGCTTCGGTTTGGACCGAGTCGTATCGTCGATCGTCTTGAGCATCTCTTGCCAGTTGAGCCAGGTCGGCTTGCCGCGAACCCACTTCTCGAACCAGTTGAACTCGACCATGGCCTTGGTCAGCTGGTTGCGCGGATCGGGGATCCCGTGGGTGTTGCCGGGGTAGACGAACAACTCGGTGGGCACCCCGAGCTTCTTGAGCGCCATGTGGAGCTCCTCGGACTGAGGCCGGGGCACCCGGGGATCGCCGTCGACGACGTGGATCATGGTCGGCGTCTTGGCGTTCTTGATGTACTTGAGCGGGGACACCCGCCAATAGGCCTCGTGGTTGTCGTAAGGCAGGTCGCCGCCCATGTACCACTGGCGATTCCGCTGGACATCGCTCTGGGCGTACATCGACACCCAGTTGACCGTGCCGGCGCCGCTGGAAATCGCCTTGAACCGATCGGTGTGGGTCAGGATCCAGTTCGAGTAGTGACCACCGGCGCTCCAGCCCATCGCGCCGAGGCTATCGGGGTGAGCGATCCCGTCGGTGATCAGCTGATCGACCCCGGACATGATGTCGTCGAAGCCCCGATCGAAGTACTTGCCGAGGCCCGCCGTCTCGACCCGATGACGCTCGCCGTAGTTGGTGGACCCGCGATAGTTCGGCATCAGCACCGCGTACCCGGCGCCCGCATAGACCTGCGACCCGTACCCGCCGTTGAACCCCAGCACGTCCGCCCCGGCCGGCCCGCCATGAATCTGGACGATCAACGGGTAGCGGCGTCCCGGCTGATAGTTGGCCGGTTTGAGTAACACGCCACCGACCATCCGCCCGTCCTTCGACTTCCAGACGTACTCGTCGGCCTGGCCGAGCGCGAAGCCCTCGACTTGAGGGTTGGGGTTGGTGAGCCGGATCCAGGCACCCTTGTTCCCGAGATCGGCCTCGGACTTGGCGAGGTAGATGCTCGTGGGGGTCGTCGGATCCGCGTAGGAGATGAGCAGCTGGCCGGTCCGCTCGTCGCGATTGGCGAAGAGCGACGCCTTCTCGGACGTCATCGGCCGGACCACATCGGATTCGACGTCGACCGCCAGAACCTGATTGGTGGCCCGGACCCCGTCGTTGAAGTAGATGGTGCGGCCGTCCTTCGCCCACCAGTCGATCGAGACGCCACCGTCATACCCTGCGCCGAGCTTGCGCCACGGCCCACCGGTCGCGGTCGTCTGCCGGAGGTAGACCTTGGTGTCTCGCGAGTAGACGAAATCGTTCGCGGCGCTGAAAGCGATCCACCGGCCGTCGGGGGAGAAGTTCAGATTGCTCTCGCCGACCTCGGCGTTGGTCGTCAACCGTTCGACCTTGCCCGAGGCAACCTCGAGGAGATAGAGATCGTCGTAGATCCCGCTCTCGGTCACCGTCCGCTTGTAGCGATCGTTCGGCGATCCCCGAAAGCCCACCCAGGCACCGTCATCGGAGATCGTCATGCCGGCGACGCTGTAGTCGGCACCGCTGGTGAGGCGGCGTGATTGCCGGCTCGACAGATCGATCATCCAGAGGTGGTGAATCGGGGTGTCCTGATTGCGGATCGCCACGGTGAACTTCTTCTCGATCCGTTGCATTTCGGCAGAATCCACCGCGTCAGCCGCCCGGAAGAAGAGGGCCTTGCCGTCCTTGCTCAATCGCCAATCCGTGATCGGCGTCGAGTGCTTGGTGAGCTCGGCTCGCTGACCAGTCCCGGCCACGATGTCCGCCACGGCCAAGAGATGGAGTTGCTGTTCGCCACTCTTGCCGGCGGCGAACACCAACCACCGGCCGTCGTCGGTGAAGTCGAAGGAGCCCACGCCATCCTTGGCGTCGGTCAGCTTGCGCGCTTCGCCGCCATCGTGGCGCATCGCGTAGAGTTGGTTGCCGCTGGCCGGGGCCGACCCGTCTCGACCGCCTCCGCGCGGGTCCGGGGTGTCGCGATTCGAGCTGAAGACGAAGAAGGTGCCGTCCACCGACCAAGTCGGTGAGGTCTCGTTCTTGTCGGTGGTAAAGGTCAGTTGGCGAGCCGAGGCGACCCCCTGACTGGTCGAGACGATCCAGATATCGGTCGTCCGGCGGGCTTCATTCCAGTCGGGCGTCGACAGCGTGTAGAGTGCCCAGCGTCCATCCGGACTCAACGCCATGCCACCAACCTGCTTCATCAGCTGCATGTCCAAGAACGCCATCGGCCGCCGGCCCTGAGCCGCCACCGGCATCACGGTCACGGTGGCCAGCAGAACGACCAAGAGTGCTCGCATCACGCCCAATCCTCGCAAAGGAACGGTCATCATCGGCTACTTCACCGGGTCCGGCACCGCGGGGTAAAGCCCAGCGTCGGCCAATTGTCGGTAGAACGGCTTGAGTTTGCCCAGGAACAGGTTGGTTTCCTCGATCGCCGCCGGCAGGTCTTTCTTGATCTGCTCGATGGTCTGCCGGTTGCCTTCGCTCAGCCTGACATGGGCTCGACCGATGTCGCCGGCCGTCATCGACAGGCGGATCGGCAGGGCGCGGCGCAGCTCCGAGAAGTCCATTGCGAAAATGTCCTCTCCGGGGGTGCGGATGCCGAGTTTCCGTTTCACCCCGGCCAGCTCCTTGCCCAACGAGTCCATCTCGACCTTGATCGACGGCGGAACCTTGGTGGAATCGACCAACGCCTTGCGAACCGCGCCGAACTGCTCGTCGGCATCGCGGACGGCATCGGTGGCGGCCAGGACCCGGGCGTTCAGCGCCTGCAGTTCCTTGAGGACGTCGAATCGCTCGCGAAGGTCGGCGTCCGCGATCTGGACCTCCGGATCGAGTTTGACCTCGATGTTGGTACCGTTGGCCTCCCGGCCGTTGACGACCAACGACGCGGTGTAACGCCCCGGCAGTACCAGGGGCCCTTCCCGAGACGGGCCGAAGAAGCTGAAGGCGCCTCCACCGGGCGTGGGACGTTTCGACGGCGGCACCGGCTCCACCCGGAGGTCCCAGACGGCGGCGTTGACGCCGGCCCCCAACTTGTCCTTGAAGGCGTCGCCCTTGAGCTCGCGCACGGTGGCGCCGGCAGGGTCCTTGATGACGATCCTGGCGCTGTCCGCTTTCGCCTTGAGGTAGTAGCTCAACACCACCCCATTGGGCGGGTTCGCGCCGAGGAAACGCATGTCGCCCTCGAACTCACGCATCCGGGTCTCGGCGCGGACGTGCTGGATCGCGACCGGGGCCTCGAAGAGGTGGGCGTCCTTGGCCTGGGCCGCCGTCAACTGCTGGAACGGAGTGAGATCGTCGAGAATCCACAGGGCCCGGCCGTGGGTCGCGAGGATCATGTCGTTCTCGCGTGGGTGCAGCGCGATCTCGTAGATCGGTACCGTGGGCAGGTTCGCCTTGACCCGGGCCCAGGATCGGCCCCGGTCGGTGGTGACGAAGAGGCCGGTCTCGGTGGCGAGGTAGAGGACGTCGGCGTTCTTGACGTCCTCGCTGATGCTTCGAGCGACTTGTCCCGCCGGGAGATTGGCCGCGATCGACCGGAACGACGCCCCGAAGTCGGTGCTGGCGTAGACGTAGGTTCCGTAGTCGCCGGTCCGATGGCCGTCGAAGGTCACGTACACCGTTCCCTCGACGAACTTGGACGGCTCGACCTTCGAGACGTAGGCGAGCTTCGGCGCGCCCGGGATCTTGGCGGTGACGTTGGTCCAGGTGGTCCCCCCATCGCGGGAGACGTGCACCTGGCCATCGTCGGACCCGGTGTACAACAGACCTTGCTTGAGCCGCGACTCCGCGATCGTGAACAAGGTGCCGTACACGGAGACCCCATCGTTCTTGGCAATCTTGAAGTCCCGCCCTTTGACGCCCATCATCTCGATGGTGTCGCGATCGACGCCAAGCGTCAGGTCCCCGCTGACCGCCTTCCAGGAGTGGCCCCGATCGGTGGAACGAAAGAGATGGTTCGCCCCGGCGTAGAGCGTCGCCGGGTCGTGCGGCGACAGCATGATCGGCGTGTCCCAGTTCCAGCGGAGGGGTTTGGCGCCGGCGGGTGCCTCTGGTCGGACGCTCTTCCGTTCGTTGGTGACCCGATCGACTCGGACGATGTTGCCGTCCTGCGATTCGGCGAAGATGATCCGCGGATTGGTCGGGTCGATCAATCCGACGAACCCGTCGCCCCCTTGGGCCACGAACCAGTCGTCGTTGGCGCTGCCATCGGCCGAGCGGACCTGACTCGGTCCGCACCAGGTGTTGTTGTCCTGGAGGCCGCCGCAGACCGTGTACGGCGTCTGCATGTCGTAGCTGACGTGGTAGAACTGGGCGATCGGGAGATGGGGCAGCCACATCCACTTCGCGCCCTTGTCATGGCTGATCCCCAACCCGCCATCGCCACCGATCATCAGGTGCTCGGGATCGGCGGGGTTGATCCACATCGCGTGGTAGTCCACGTGGATCTTCTCCTCGAGCGACCGAAAGGTCTTGCCGCCGTCATCGGACACGAGGACCTGAAGGCCGGGGAGGTAGACCCGAAGGTCGTTGGTGGGATCCACTTTGATCACGCCGAAGTACATCGGACGGGTATTCGTCGAGCTCGTCTTGGTCCAGGTCGCGCCCCCGTCGTTGCTGCGGTAGACACCGCCCTCTTTCTCGTGCTCGACTCGGGCATAGACGATGTTGGGATTGGCGCGATAGACATCGATCCCGATTCGGCCGATCGACCCCGACGGCAACCCGCCGGCGAGTTTAGTCCAGGTCCGCCCGCCATCAGTGGTCTTCCACAAGCCACTGTTGGGTCCGCCGCCGTTCATGCCCCAGGCGGATCGGCGCCGCTGGTAGGTCGCCGCGTAGAGCACCTTGTTGTTGGTGGGATCCATCACCAGCGCGGTGCCCCCGGCATCCGGCCCGGCGTCGAGCACCCGGCTCCAGCTCAGGCCGCCGTCCGAGGTGCGATAGATCCCCCGCTCACCGCCACTCCGCCAGAGATCGCCGAGGGCCGCCACGTAAACGATGTCGGGATCGACGGGATCCACCACGATCTTGGCGATCTGCTTCGAGTCCTTGAGCCCCATGTGCTTCCAGGACTTGCCCCCGTCGGTCGACTTGTAGATCCCGTCGCCCCAGGAAGAACTCTGCCGGTTGTTCCCCTCCCCGGTGCCGGCCCATACCAGATTCGGATCGTCGCCGCCGATCGCCACCGCGCCGACCGAGCCCGACGTACCGGCGTTGTCGAAGACCGGGTCGACGGTGATGCCGCCGTTGGTCGTCTTCCAGACTCCGCCGGTCGCGGCCGCTATGTAGAAGATCTTCGGATTGCGATTGAGCACGGCCAGGTCGTCGATCCGGCCGCTTGGCGTGGCCGGGCCGATGCTCCGAAACTTGAGGCCGTCGAACGGCCCTTGACCGACCGCGATGCCCGGGACCAGAAACGAGATGCCGAGGGCCAGCGCCCACTGAGAACGGGACACGGAGATCTCCGCGAGGTAGGGATCGAACCAGAACCGAACTGCTAACAATACCGCACGGTCTCCGATGGTACAAACCGGGTCCGCCCGCCGCTCGTCGAGTCGTCGAAACGGCGTTAGCTTTACCTTCGTCGCCAACAAACAGCCGCAAACGGTGACCGTGTTCCGGCCCGCACCGGTCGGCCTAACGGTCCTTTGAGCCGCGTCGAGGTGGGCTCCGGCGCACCTCGGTCAACGCGCGACGGATTTCGGAGTTACTCGTGATCGCTCGTTTCCTGACCAGCCTGGCCGTGGTCGGCCACCTCCTGAACACCACCGGCTTGAGCCAGCGGCAAGCCACCATCTATCGAGACGACTGGGGCGTGCCCCACATTTACGCCCCCGATCAGGCCGCCGGGTACTACGCCCTCGGCTACGCGATGGCCGAGGACGATCTTGACTACGTCCTCACCCTGGTGATGCTGGCCCGCGGCGAGATGGCGGGCGCGATGGGCGCGGAACACGTCGCCAGCGACTACGCCGCCCGCCTCTGGCGTCACGCCGAGGAAGCCAAGGTCGGTTTCGGTCGGATGACCCCTGCCCTGCAGACCAACTATCGCGCCTACGTGGCCGGCCTCACCCGCTGGATGACCGAGCACCCCAGCAAAACACCCAGCTGGGCGCCCCGGCTCGAGGCCTGGGACCCGGTCGCGGTCTCCCGCTGGCTCCTGTGGCTCGCCTACCACGCCGGCGAAGGTCTCGCCGACTGCCGCCGAGGCGGTGTCAAGCTGGCCGCGGCCGACGTGGCGGCGCTGGAACACCGAACCACCCTCGCCTCGAACGAATGGGTCCTGGCCCCCTGGCGGACCGCCGACAACGCGCTGATGATGCTCTCCGATCCCCACGGCGGCGTCGACGGACAGTTCGTCTACGAATTCCGGATGCACGCGGGCGACCTCGAGATGGCCGGCTACACGGTCGGGGCGATGCCCCTCCTGATCCAGACCCGGCGAGTGGCCTGGGGAATGACGACGGGCGCCCCCGACGTCTCCGACTGCTTCGCGATCGACGTCGATCCCGCCAAACCGCGCCAGTTTCTTTTCGACGGCAAGCCCCAGCGGATGACGACCGCCACCTTCACCATCGCGGTCAAGGGCGCCAAGCCCGTCGTCCGGGTCGCCGAGTACACCCGACACAACGGCGTGCTCTCGCCGGTGGTCGCCCGCGCCGAGGGACGAGCGTACGTGGTCAGTACCCCGTACATGCCCGATGCCGGCGTGTTCGACGACGAGGTCTATCGGATGGCGCTCGCGCCGGATGCCGCCGGAGTCCGCGAAGCGATGCGGACCCTCGGGATGTTTCCCCAGAACGTGATGGTGGGCGATCGCGCTGGACACTCGTTTTACGTCCGGGCTGGGAAAGCGCCCAAGCGTCCCGCCGGGTTCGACTGGCGCAACCCGGTTCCCGGCAACACCTCCCGCTCGGCGTGGCTCGGGGTGCATCCGCTCGAGGACCTGGTGCAGATCACCGACCCGGCGACCGGGTACATGCAGAACAACAACATCTCTCCCGACCAGATGTTCCCGGGCAGTCCGTTGACCGCCGACCGCTACCCCGCCGACGTGTTCAACGATACGCCCGGCCGAACCAACTCGCGGGCGCGCCGAGCGATCGAGGCGCTCTCCCAGGCCTATCGATTCACCGTGGACGACGCCATCGCGTTGGCGGTCGACGACAAGTGGATGGATACCGACCACTGGCGGCTCGCCCTGATCCGGAGCCTCGCTCGTCGCCCCGACCGGGCCGCCGCGCTCTCCGCCGCGGCCAAGACCCTGATCGATCGGATCATACGCTTCGATGGCCATGCCCGAGCCGAATCGGTGGCGGCGCTCAACTTCTGGTACTGGCGTTCGGCCCTGGCCACCCAGCCCGACGGTTTGCCGCTCGAGGTCGTCCAACCAGCGTTCCTCGCGTCCGACACGATTCGGGCCGCGCTGGCCGATCGACTGCTCGCGGCGGTCGACACCGCGGTGGCCACCCTGACCCGGCTCCACGGCGGCATCGACCGACCGTTCGGCGACGTGTTCCGGATCGGGCGCGGCGGCAAGTCGTCGTGGCCGGTCGGCGGGATGGGCCTCACCGCGGGGCCGCTCAGTCGCTGCGAGGGCCTCGCCTCCTGGAACCATGTCTGCGTGATGACCCTCCGGGCGTTCATTCCCGGCGACCCCGACTCGCTGGGACGTCGGCACGCCATCATCGGGTCGCGGCTACTCCGGCTCACCGTGTTCACCGACCCGATCCGCTCCTACACGGCCCACAACTACGGTCAGTCGGGCCGGCCCGAATCGCCTCACTACGAGGATCAGGCCGCCAAGCTGACCAGCGCCGGACGGCTCAAGCCGGTGTACTTCGAAAAGACCGAGCTCATGCCGCACGTCAAATCCGAGCGGACCCTCGACGTACCTCCACTGTAAGCCGCCGAGAACTTCATGCGCCTCGCTCTCCTTCGTGTCAGCCTGCTCGTGGTCGCTTTGGGCTCGACGGCCGCGGCCCAGTCCTGGGACCCCACCGTGCCCCGCGGCCGGACCCGCCAGATCGCCTTTACCACCACCGAAGGCACCTGGATGTCGGTCGACATTTCGCCCGACGGCCAGACCATCGTCTTCGACCTGCTCGGTCACATCTATCGAATGCCGGCCGCCGGTGGGGTCGCGACCAACCTGACCCAGACCTCCGGCATCGCCCTGAACTACCACCCGCGCTACTCACCGGACGGCCGGTCGATCGCCTTCATCTCCGATCGGCGGGGTCAGGACAACCTCTGGGTGATGAACGCCGACGGGTCGACCCCCCGGCCGGTGTTGCTGGATGAGAACTCTCGGGTGATCGAGCCCGCCTGGATGCCGGACGGAGCGCGGTTGGTGTTCACCCGGCGAATGAAGACCCCGTCGGGCTTCTATCGGACCAGCGACGAGATCTGGATGGCCCCGGTGGCCGGCGGTGAGCCCACCCTGGTGGCGCGGCTGTCGGCGTCGGGTTCCTCGGTTCCCGCGCGCGCGGGCGTCTGGGCGGGACAGGATCGCCTCCAGTGGCCGTCGCCGACGCCCGACGGACGCTATCTCTACTTCCACTCCTCGTTGTTCGCGGGGAACAACCGCCAACTGAAGCGCATCGAGCTGGCCACTCGCCGCATCGACGACGTGACCGAAGGGAAGGACGGCTACCTCACCTGCTGCGGCCGACCCGCCTACCCCCTGCGTCTCGGCGAGGTCGCGCCCGAAGTCTCACCCGATGGCCGGACCCTGGCCTTCATTCGGAAGATTCCGGGCGCCCGCACCGCGGTCGGCGGTCAGACCTACGTCGGCCGCTCGGCGCTGTGGTTGCGCGACCTCGCCACCGGCCGCGAACGGGCGCTGATGGACCCGATCACCAGCGACCAGATGGATCTCCACCCCGCCTGGGAGCACCGAGTGGCGCCGGGGTACGCGTGGGCCAAAGACGGTCGATCGATCGTGCTGACCCAAGGGGGGAAGATCCGGCGGGTGGCGGTCGAGACCGGCGCCGTGACCACGATCCCGTTCGAGGCGCGGGTCGAGCGAACCATCTCCGAGCTGGCCCGTGCCACCGCCTCCGTCGCGGCCGACTCGTTCACCGTCAAGAACATCCGCTGGCCCGCCACCTCGCCCGATGGCCGGACGATGGTGTTCGAGGCCGTCGGCCGGCTGTGGACCAAGGCGCTGCCTAACGGCACCCCTCGACACCTCTCCGCGATCGGTGATTCGGTGGCGGAGCTCACCCCGGCCTGGTCGCCCGACGGGCGGTGGATCGCGTTCACCACCTGGCACGACGACCATGGCGGCCAGCTCTGGCGGATCGGCGCCGGCGGCGGGGCGGCGGAGCGGCTGTCGACCACCGCCTCGCGGTATCTCTACCCCGACTGGACCGCCGACGGACGGGAGATCGTGGTGAACCGGTGGGCCCCCGAGCTCACCTACACCGCCGGAGGACTCGGTTGGGAGGTGGTCCGCCTTCCCGCGACGGGTGGCGCCCACACGGTGATCCGCGGGCCGGGCGACCTGGCAACCAACGCCTTCGATCTTTCCGGCCGCGTCTACCGAGTCCAGGGCACCCGTCTCGTCGCTACCGTTCCCGGCCCCAACAGCCCCTGGGTCCATCCGGCCGTGGCCGGCACCACCGCACTCGTCAAACCCTCGCCCGACGGGAAATGGGTGGCGTTCTGGCGCCAGTTCGACGTCTTCGTCGCCCCGGTTCCCACCATCACCACGGACTCCTTCGAGCTCGATCTCGGTCCGAGCAACCGCGAAGTACGACGCCTCTCAAACGAAGGGGGCGAGTGGCCGAGGTGGCGTTCCAACGACGAGATCGAGTTCGCGGAGGCGGGACGGGTGGTCCGCCACCAGGTCGCCCGCAACCGATCCGACACCGTCCCGATCGGCCTCACCCTGCGGCGCGACCGTGCCAAGGGCTCCATCGCGCTCGTCAACGCGCGGATCGTGACGATGGAGAATCGCCGGGTCATCGCCCGCGGCACGATCGTCGTTCGCGACGGCAAGATCAGCTGCGTCGGGGTCTGTCCGGTCACCGGCGTCGATCGTCGAGTCGATCTCGCCGGCGCCACGGTCATTCCCGGCCTCGTCGATGTCCACGCCCACCACCTGACCGAGGAGGAAACCGGGATCATCCCGCGGCGGCGATCGTCCTCGGCCCGCTACCTCGCCTGGGGGGTGACGACCACCCACGACCCCGCCAACGATCCGCGGATCGGCTTCACCATCGGCGAGATGGCCGAGGTCGGGACCCTGGTCGGACCGCGGACCCTGTCCACCGGCGTCCCGCTCACCTGTTCCGACTTCGACAACCTCCGCGAGATCGACCGGTTGGAAGACGCCCGCGAGCACCTGGTCCGCGCCGCCGATCGGGGGGCGCTCTCGATCAAGGACTACAAGCAGTGCACTCGGATTCAACGCCAGATGCTGGCCCAAGTGGCTCGAGATCGAGGCGTGTCGATCACCTCCGAGGGCGCCGACCTGAACTATTTGCTTGGCCTCGCGATGAACGGGAGCACCGGGTGGGAGCACCCGATTCAGCAGCATCCGATCTACAGCGACGTGGCCCGGTTCCTCGGTCAGGCCGGGATGACCTACTCCGGGCAGCTCTTCATCAGCGACTATCCGATCGGGAACGTGCTCGAGTACTGGCTCGGCCAGGAGGATCTCTGGCGCAACCCGAAGGTGCTGGCCTGGACGCCGTGGCAGCGCGTCGCGACTCGACGGAGCTTCGTCAAGAAGCCCCTCGAGGAGTACATCCTCCCGATCGTGGCGCAGGGGGCGGCCAAGATCAAACGGGCCGGCGGCTATCTCGCGGTCGGCGCCCACGGAGAGCAAGATGGTCTGGGGACCCACTGGGAGCTCTGGAGCTTCGGTCTCGGGATGACCCCGATCGAGGCCCTCGAGGCCGGCACGATCGACCCCGCCCGTTTTCTCGGGCTCGAGAAGGAGATCGGGTCGATCGCGGTGGGCAAGGAGGCCGATCTCGCGGTGCTCAACGGCAATCCGCTGGCCGACCTCAGGCGAACCGCCGACCTCCGTTACGTGATGAAGGGCGGCCGGCTCCGCGACGCGACCACCCTGGACGAGATCTGGCCTTCGGCGAAACCGTACGGCGCCAAGTGGTGGAACCCGGCGGAGATGCTCCGCACCGACGTCCGGGCCGACGACTACTGGGATCGCCCCGTTCGGGAGCGACGTTAGGCCACCGCCCCGAACAGCCGGCCGACCAGTGCGGTGACCACCATGGCCACCGCGCCCCAGAACGCCACCCTGGCGGCGCCCCGCGCCAGCGGCGCTCCCCCTAACCGGGCGGCCAGCGCGCCGAGGGCGGCGAGGAGCACGAGGGACAGCGCGCCGATGACGATCGTGAGCCGCGCGGGCGGCAACACCGCGGCGAGGATGAGCGGCGGGGCCGCGCCGACCGCGAAGGCCGCGGCGGACGCCCACGCGGCCTGAATCGGCCGAGCCCGGGTTCCTTCCGACATCCCCAGCTCGTCGCGGGCATGCGCCCCGAGCGCGTCATGGGCGGTCAGTTGGTCGGCCACCTGACGGGCCAGCTCCGGGGTGAGCCCGCGACCCACGTAGATGCCGGCAAGCTCGGCGTGCTCGAGCTCCGGGGCCTCGGCGAGTTCCTTCCGCTCGCGGGCGAGGTCGGCCTTCTCGGTGTCCGACTGCGAGCTCACCGAGACATACTCGCCGGCGGCCATCGACAACGCCCCGGCCACCAGCCCCGCGACTCCCGCGATCACCACTGCACCTTGGGCTGGCTCCGCCGCGGCCACCCCGACGATCAGACTGCTCGTCGAGATCAGCCCGTCGTTGGCGCCGAGCACCGCGGCGCGGAGCCAGCCGATGCTCTCGGTCCGATGAAACTCACGATGACTCATTGGCTAGCGCCGACCCCCGCCGTACGCCTCCTGGTAGTCCTCGATTGCCGCGTTGACCACCCGTCGCGCGTGGGCTCGGTTGTAGATCAAGTCGACTCGGGCGTGCACCGGCTCGCCGGGGACCAACTTGTAGGTCAGGAAATAGTGCTGGAGCCGTTCGATCAGCACCGGGGGCACGTCGTTGATGTTGCGGGCGTGGCCCCAGACCAGATCCTTCTCCAGCACCGCGATGATCTTGTCGTCGGCCTCGCCGTCGTCGATCATCTGGAGACCGCCGATGATCCGCGCCCGGACGATGATCTCGGCCCGGTTGATGGCTCGCTCGGACAGAACGCAGATGTCGAGCGGATCGCCGTCCCCCCGGGTGGCCTCGGGCGCCAGCCGGCGGACTCGCTCAGCGCAGTAGGTGCGGGGCACGAAGCCATACAGCGATGGCGGCTGCGACGAGCTCCGCTGGGGCCGATCGACGCGGAGATACCCCGACGCCTTGTCGATCTCGTACTTCATCAGATCGAACGGGGTGATTTCGACGAACACGTTGAGCACGTCGGGCGGCTCCGGCCCCACCGGCAACCCGTGCCAGGGATGGGGACGGAATGCGGAAACCTCGAGAGCCGGCGATGGGGCGACCTTGGCCCCTCGGGCGGGACGTCGTTTGGCCATGGTCTTACCGTCCCACTGGTTTCGGCACCGCGGGATACAACCCATCGGCCGCGAGGCGCTGGTAAAAGGGCTTGAGCTTGCCCACCAGGGCATTGACCTGGTCGATCACCGTCGGGACCTCGGCCTTGACCTCGTTCCACTGCGCCAGATCCGTTTCGCTCGGCGGCACGGTCGCCCCGCCGATACTGCCGACGATGCCGCCGAGCTTGAAGGTGATCACCTGGCGGAACAGGGCGAAGTCGAAGTCGGAGTCGTCCCCTTCATCACGGATGAAGAATTTCGCCTTGAGCGGCTCGAGCTCCTTCATCAGACTGTCGAGCGTCGAGCGAATCGGGGCCGGCGTGGTCGTCGTGTCGGCGAGAGCCTTCTTGATGGCGCCGAGCTGGGTATTCGCCGTCCGAACGGCCTGGCTGGCCTCGGCTACCTGGGCCTGGAGTTTCTGCCCCTCCTTGAGGAGATCGAACCGGCGCTGGCGGTCGGCGTCGGTAATGGTCACCTCGGGATCGCCTCGGACCACGATCGGCGCCGAGCCGACTTCCTTGCCGCCGACCACGAGGCTGGCCGTGAAGTTGCCGGGCAAGACCACCGGGCCCTGCGTCCCGCCCGATCCACCGCCGCCGAATCCGAAGAACCCGCCACCACCCGCCGGCGCGCCTTTGGGTGCCGGAATCGCTTCGATCCGAAGGTCCCAGTTCACCGCGTTCATCCCGGCCGCCAAACCGTCCTTGATCGCGTCCCCCTTGATCTCCCGAATCAGGTTGCCGGCGTTGTCCCTGATCACCACCCGGGCACTGTCCGCCTTGGCGGTCAGTTGATATCGGATGGTGGCTCCGCGGGGTGGGTTCGGGCCGAGGAACTGCATGTCGCCCTGACTGCCGTAGTAGCGGAAGCCGGCATTGCTTTGCTGGTAGACGGGCGCCGGCGCATACACGTGAGCCGTGCCGGCCTGCGCCTTGGCGAACTCCTGGAACGGGGAGAGATCATCGAGCACCCATATCGCCCGGCCGTGGGTGGCCAGGATCATCGCGTTGTCGCGCGGATGCAGGGTGATCTCGTAAATCGGCACCGTGGGCAGGTTGGCCCGAACCCGCACCCAGCCCCGCCCCCGATCGGTGGTGACGTAAAGACCGGTCTCGGTGGCGAGGTACAGCACGTCGGCGTTCTTGAGGTCCTCGGTGATCGACCTCGCCACCTCTCCGCGGGGCAGATTCCCGACGATCGACTTCCACGAGGCCCCGAAGTCGGTGCTGGCGTAGAGATACGATCCGTAGTCGCCGGTCCGGTGAGCGTCGAAGGTGAGGTACACCGTTCCCTCGGCGAACTTGGACGGCTCGACCCGAGACACGTATGCCCATTTCGGCGCGCCCGAGATCCGCGAGGTCAGATTGGTCCAGGTGGTGCCGCCGTCTCGCGTCACCTGGACTTGGCCATCGTCGGACCCGGTGTAGATGAGGCCGGCCTTGAGACGCGACTCGGCCACGGTGAAGAGGGTGGCGTAGTCCTGCACCCCGTCGTTCCTGGCGATCTTCACATCCTTCAACTTGGCGCCCATCAGCTCGAAGGTGTCGCGGTCGACCCCAGTAGTCAGGTCGCCACTGATCGGTTTCCAGGAGTGGCCTCGGTCGGTCGACTTGAAGAGCCGATTCCCACCGATGTACAGCGTCGCCGGATCGTGCGAGGAGATCAGGAACGGGGTATCCCAATTCCACCGATACGGCTTCTCGCTGGCAGGCGCCTCGGGACGAATTCCCTTCTGCTCCCCGGTCACCTTGTCCATCCGGGACAGGTACCCCTCCTGCGACGAGGTGTAGATGATCCTGGCATTGGTCGGGTCAATGAGGTTGACGAAACCGTCGCCGCCGGGGATCGTCCACCAATCGGGATCGCCGATCCCCTCACGGTCCCGGTTTTGACTGGGCCCACACCAGGACTGATTGTCCTGGAGGCCACCGCAGACGTTGAACGGCATCTGCATGTCGTACCCGACGCGGTAGAATTGGCCGACCACCAAGTTCGGGAGCCACATCCACTTCTTGCCCTTGTCCTTGGTGATCGCGACGCCCCCGTCGCTGCCGATGATCAGGTGGCTCGAGTTGGCCGGATTGATCCACAGCGCGTGATGATCGACGTGGACCCGCTCGGCGCCGTCGTAGCGAAAGGTCTTGCCACCGTCGTCGGAAACCGCGAGCGGCGTTTCCGGCAGGTAGATCCGCAGTTCGTTGACCGGGTCGACCCGGATGATTCCGAAGTACATCGGCCGGCCGTTGTGGGACCCCATCTTCCGCCAGGACCGCCCGGCATCGTCCGAGCGGTAGACGCCGCCTTCCTTCTCGTGCTCGACCCGGGCATAGACGATGTTGGGGTTGGCGCGAAAGACGTCGAGGCCGATCCGGCCTAACGAACCGGAGGGGAGCCCTTGACTGAGCCGAGTCCAGGTCCGGCCGGCGTCGCTGGTCTTCCAGATCCCGCTGTTCGGCCCGCCGCCGTTGAAGCCGAAGCTGGCTCGCCGCCTTTGGTAGGTAGCCGCGTAGATCACCTTGTGATTGCTCGGATCCATGACCAGCTCGGTGCCGCCCGCGTCCTGTCCGGCGTCCAGCACCTTGGTCCAGGTCAGGCCGCCATCGACCGTCTTGTAGATCCCGCGGTCGCCGCCGGGTCGCCAGAGGTCGCCTAACGTCGCGACGTAGACGACTTCCCGATCGATCGGATCGATCAGGATCCGCGCGATCTGCTTCGACTCTCGGAGCCCCATGTTCTTCCAGGTCGCGCCCCCGTCGGTCGATCGATAGATCCCGTCGCCCCACGACGAGCTCTGCCGGTTGTTGGCCTCGCCGGTCCCGACCCAGACCAGGTTGGGATCGTCGGCCGGGATCGCCACCGCCCCGATCGAGATCGCCGGCGCCGAGTCGAAGACCGGCGTCACCGTGATGCCGCCGTTTTCCGTCTTCCACAGCCCGCCGGTGGCGGACGCGACGTAGAAGACGTCCGGATTCCGGGCCAGCACCGCGATATCGTCGATCCGGCCGCTCATCCCGGCCGGGCCGATGTTGCGGAACCGGAGCTTGTCGAAGGGTCCCTGGGCCGCCACCGTCGTGGCCCAAAGGGTGGTCAGCGCGAGGGCGCGCCGAAGGGATCGGGTGGAAGCCGCGAGCACGGGGAATCTCCAGGGCTGAACGGGAACGTGATCGCCTGGAACGTACTCGGAGATCGAACGGGAACGCTACCGGGTCTCAGCACCGAGTCGGGCGTGGCAGCATCACCGGGTGGCCCATCGCGGCGAACGGCCCCCGAACCATGAACACCCAGTTCATGGTGCCCGGTTCGAGTGCGTCCGGTCCACCCTCGAGGTCGTGTGGTTCGGCCGCGAAACGACCGGCAACCCGGTCGGGAGAGAAGAACGCAAGGATGTGCTCGACCGGTCCTCCGGTGAGGCCGATGATCTCGGGCAAGGAGGGGATTCGCGAACCCACCACGTCGTAAAGGCGAAGCCAGCCGCCCGCACGCTCGAAGACGACCGCCGCATCGAGCCCGGCGCTGTAGCGGATCGCGGTCTGATACTCGACGAACCCGAAACAGGCCTTCTCGGCCCCCACGCCGAGATACCGTGAAATCGGCGCCCGTCGCTCGATTAGCCCGTGAAGCAGGCGAAGGTCGTCGGGCCGGGTCAGGTCCAAGGAACGGGCATCGGGAACCGACGCCGCGGCCACGGGGGCGGCCCGGTGGACGAACTCAGGGACCACCCGGAAGCCGAATGGCGCGAAGTACTCGGGATGGAGGGTGGTCAGGACCAGGGTCTCGAACCGGCCAGCGGCGTGCTCGAACAGCTCCTCGATCGCGCCGCGAAACAGCCCGCGGCGACGGTAGTCCGGATGGGTGGCCACGCCATGGACGCCGCCGACATGGTGATCGCGCCCCATGACGTGGATCGGCAGATCCAGCAGCCCGACATGGCAAACCACCCGCCCCTCGTCCCAGGCCACGAACGGAGTGGAGCACGTTTCCCAGGGAACCCCGAAGGCTTCCCCGTTGCGCCGACCGCCGGTGACCCCGGGAAACGGCAGCTCGAGGAGCTCGAATACCCGGTCGCCGAGACCGGGAACCTCGCCGTAGGAGGTCTGATACCCCACCGTCGCCCCTTGTTTCCAGATCGTCAGGCGGAGAATTATTGTGGCATCGCCCACCACCGCCAACCCAAGCAACCTCGGAGGATTCGATGGACCGCTCCTCGATGTCGCGTCGCACCCTGATCGGCCGTCTCTCGGCGAGCGCCCTCGCCGCGGGCGCGCTCGATGGGCTTCTGGCCCAGCCCGCGAGCGCCGAGCAGCAGCCCCACATGCAGGCGGCGAAGGACGCCCTCACGTCCGCCTTGGCGCACTTGGAGCAGGCGACCTCCGACAAAGGTGGTCACCGGGTCGCGGCCATCAAGGCGACCAAGAATGCCATCGACCACGTCGAGAAGGGGATCCGGTTCGACCGACGCACTTGAGACGGGGACGCCGGCCGCAGCCGTCGCAGGCAGCCTGACCCCGGCAGCCCGGCCCCCGGGCAGCCGGGTCCGGCCGGCAACCCTTGCGGAACCAAAGGGCGCCGCTTATAGTTGCTAGTAACAACGATGCCTGCCAAGACCCTCCGGCCGATCCGGCCCGCCGACCCCGATGCGGTCGAGCTCTACGAAGCCCTCACGGCCCTCGTTCGGGTCTACCAGTTCCGTGATCGCGACACCATCTGCTGCCACGACGTCTCGGTGACCCAGTGCTACGCCCTCGAGGCCCTCCTTCGGGTCGGCCCCTGCACCCTGAACGAGCTCGCGGCGGAACTGTACCTCGACAAGAGCACGGCAAGCCGGGTCATTCAGACCCTCGAGCGGAAGAAATACGTGACCCGACGCGACCACCCCGACGACGCCCGGGCCCGTCTCTTCGAGCCAACGGCCGCCGGCCACGCCCTCTATCGGCGGATCAAGGGCGAGCTGGTGGCCGAGCAAGGCGACCTGATGGAGGACCTGAGCCCCGACGCCCGCCGGGGGGCGATCACCCTGATCAAACGGCTCACGGCCCACGTCGCCGCCCGATCCGGGGTCGGCTGCGGGCCGACCTCCGCCGGATGCGCGGCTCCGCTGGCGAGCTGATCTTCATTTGGAGAGATAGTTGCATGTCCCAACCATTACGGATCCGACCCGCCGAGCCACGTGATGCTGACGCCATCGTCGCGATCTACAACCAGGGCATCACCGACCGGGTCGCGACCTTCGAGACCCGGCTCCGCACCCGGGAAGAGATTCGCGAACGGATCACCACGCTCGCCGAGCGGCTGGCCATGCTGGTGGCCGACGAGGGGGGCACCGTGGTGGGGTGGGCGGGCTATGGTCAGTATCGGCCCCGCGAATGCTACCAGGGCATCGGTGACTACTCGGTCTACGTCGATCGTACCGCCCGGGGCCGGGGCATCGGCCGCCGGCTGCTCGACGCGTTGATCGAGGCCGCCCGCGGCAAGGGATGCTGGAAACTGGTGGGGCGAATTTTCAGCTTCAACGAACCGAGCCTCCGGATCGCCGATCAGGCGGGATTCCGGCAGGTCGGCGTCTACGAGCGTCACGCTCAACTCGACGGCCGGTGGCTCGACGTCACCGTCGTGGAGCGGCTCATTCCGGAGAATCAACCATGACCTCCACTCGACTGCCGGTCGCGATCATCGGCGCGGGCCCCGTCGGGCTCGCCGCGGCGGCGCACCTCCAGGCCCGCGGCGAACCGTTTCTGGTGCTCGAGGCCGGCGACTCCGCCGGCGCGACCGTGCGGCAATGGGCCCACGTCCGGATGTTCTCGCCCTGGAAATTCGCGATCGATCGCCAGGCCGAGCGGCTGCTCGCGGCGACCGGCTGGCAGCGGCCGGCGGATGACGCGTTCCCGACCGGCGGTGACCTGAACCAAGGGTACCTGCGTCCACTCTCGAAACACCCGGCCCTGGCACCCTGGATCCGCTATGGTTGGCGAGTGACCGGCGTGACCCGACAGGGCTACGATCGGATGAAGACCCCGGGCCGGACCCGCGCCCCGTTCGCGATTCGCGCGGCGACGCCCGAGGGCGAAGTCGAGGTCCTCGCCCGCGCCGTGATCGACGCTTCGGGCACCTGGGATCGGCCCAACCCGATCGGCGCCTCGGGCGTGCCCGCGGTCGGCGAGCGCGCCGGGGCCGACCGGATCGCCCAAGGTATCCCCGACGTGTGGGGCAGTGATCGATCGCGTTATGCGGGGAAGCGGGTCGCCGTGGTCGGCAGCGGCCACTCGGCCTTCAACGTGTTGCTCGACCTGGTCCGGCTGATCGAGGTGACGCCGACCACGGCGGTCACCTGGGTCATCCGCAAACGCGACCTCCGCCAGCTGTTCGGCGGCGGCGAAAAGGACCAGTTGGCCGAGCGCGGCAAGCTCGGCGAGCGGGTCCGCGCCCTGGTGGACAGAGGTCAGATCGCCATCGAGACCGGGTTCTCGGTCGACCGGATCGAGCGCCGCGACGACGGACTGGTTCTCTGGTCCGGCAGCCGGTCGGTCGGCCCGGTCGACGAGGTGATCGCGACCACCGGCTTTCGGCCCGATCTCTCGATCCTCACCGAGCTTCGCCTCAACCTCGATCCGATCACCGAGGCCCCCTCGGCGCTGGCCCCGTTAATCGACCCGAACGTGCACAGCTGCGGCACGGTGCCTCCCCATGGGGCCGACCAGCTCAAGCACGACGAAGCGGACTTCTACCTGGTCGGGATGAAGAGCTACGGCCGGGCCCCGACGTTCCTCCTGTTGACCGGGTACGAGCAGGTCCGCTCGGTGGTGGCGGCGTTGGTGGGCGACACCGAGGCGGCGACCCGCGTCGAGCTGGTGCTGCCGGAAACCGGCGTCTGCAGCAGCGACGGTGCGGACGCCTGTTGCGGCGCGACCCCCGCCGAGCAACCGGCCGTGGCGGCAACGGCTGCGAGCGAGTGTTGCGGCGGGCCGGCGCCGGCCGAAGCGGATGCCTGCTGTGCGGACGACGCGGCGGCCAAAGACGCCGGTCAGAGCGGTTGTGGCTGTGGCACCGCGCCGCGGGAACCGGAGTTGATCGGCCTGCGCCGCAAGTAATGCGGCGAGCCCTCTGGCTCGGCCTCGCCCAGTGCGTGGCGTGGGGCACCTTGTTCTACGGGTTCGGCATCGTCCTGCCGGCGATGCAGCGAGAGCTCGGCGGCTCGACCGTGGTGCTATCGGGGGCGTTCTCGCTGGCGCTCGCCATCAGCGGCGCGGTCGGCCTCGCGGTCGGTCACTGGATGGATCGGGGCCGCGAGCGAGTGATCTTCTTCGGCGGCATCGGCCTCGGTGTCGCCGCGCTGCTGTCCTGGGCGAGCCTCCACTCGATCCCCGCGCTCTACCTCACCATGGCGGCGATGGGCGTGGCGATGGCCCTGGCCCTGTACGAGCCGGCCTTCGCCTTGGTCGATCGCTGGTACGACACCACGACGGAAAAGAACCGGGCCTTGACCATCGTGACGCTCTGCGGCGCGCTGGCGAGTCCGATCTTCGTGCCACTGATCACCTGGTCGATCGGCTGGCGGGGATGGCGGGAGACCTTGCTCGGAGCGGCCGCCGTGCTGGGGTCGATGACGCTGGTGTATCGGCTCCTGCTCGGTGGCGGATCAGCGGTCGCCCGGCACCCGCACTCGAAGCCGCCGCCGTTCGGACCTTCCCTCTGGTGGCTCGGCGCGGGGGCGTTTGGCTCCAGTTTCGGCACGGTGGTGGTCGCGACCTACCTACCGACCTATCTCACGACCCGTGGGGTCGGGCTCGATCGGGCCGCGCTGATCATCGCCGTGATGGGACTGGCCCAGTTTCCCGCTCGGGCGGCTGTGGCGTCCCTCACCGAGCGTTGGGGAAGCGCGCGGGTCTTCGCGATGTCGCTCACCTTCCAGGCGCTGGCGATCGTCTCGATCCCGGCCGCCGGGGCGATTGCTTTGGTGGCGGCGGCCGTGTTCGGCGCCGGCAACGGGGCGGCGACCATCCTCCGGGCCGTGGCTGCGCGGGACCTGACGGGCGGGCGCGGCTACGGGGCGACGGTCGGGCGACTGGGCGCTTTCGCGATCACCGCCCGAGCGCTCGCGCCGATCGGAGGGGCGTCCCTGGCCCTCGTCGGCGGTCGAATTCCATTCGTCGTCACGGCGGCGATTCTGGTGGCGAGTGCGGCAGGGAATGCGCTGGCGGTGGGCGCCGGCCGCAGGACGCAGGGCGCAAGTAGCAGCGCCGAGGAGGCCGAAGGTCCGGTGGGTGAGGGCGGGAGCGGCTAAGGAGCGGGCCGCGCGGAGCGCCAACCGGCGACGCGGCGCTGCTCGAGATCGGCGATCGTCAGCGCCATTCCTGGATCGGTAGCGAGGTTGCGAGTCTCGTGCGGATCGGCGACGTGGTCGTACAGTTCCGTCGCGGCGACCCCTTTCGTGTTCCAGTTGATCCAGGTCACATAGTGGTACCGATCGGTCCGCATGCTGTACCCCATGTACGGAAGACTGTCCGGACCGACCCAGATCCCGTGACGAAGGAACTGACTGAACGCGGCCGTCTTCCAGCTCCGCGCGGGATTCGTGAAGAGCGGCACGGCGCTCACCCCCTGGAGGTGCGGCGGCGGTTCGAGGCCGGCCAGCTCCGCGAGCGTCGGGTAGACGTCGACGAACTCCACCATCTGCTCGAGCCGTAAGCCGGCCGGCACCCGACCGGGGGCTCGGAGAATCAACGGGGAATGGGTGTCGATCAGGTAGTTGGTCATCTTCGCCCAGCTGTTGTGCTCGCCGAGCTTGTAGCCGTGGTCGCCCCAGAGCACGACGATGGTGTTCTCGGCTAGGCCCAGACTGTCGAGCTGATCGAGCAGCCGGCCAATCTGGGCATCGACGTAGCTCACCGAGGCGTAGTAGCCATGTCTGAGGCGGCGCGCCTCGGCCACCGACAACGTGTCGAAGAACGGATGGCCGACGTGGGCGAAGTCGGCATAGCCTCGGAGCTCCCGCATGCTGTTGATCGCCATCACCGGCGCGCCGGCCGGGACGGATGGGTTGGTCGCCAGCGGGATGGCCTCCCGGTCGTAGAGGTCCCAGTACTTCTGGGGCGCGTTGAACGGCAGGTGAGGCCGGTAGTACCCGACTCCGAAGAAGAACGGCCGCTTCGCGGCGGCCAATTCAGCGAGCTTGCGGACCGCGTGGTTGGTTTGGGCGCCGTCGTAGTAGACGCTGTCGGGCAGGTCGACGCTTTCCGTCGCGTTGGCTTTGAGGTACCACATCCCGAACTGGTCGATGGACCGGCTCTCCTGTCCCGCCGCGATGATGGCGGCCTTCCGCGCTTCTTGAATCGCCACGTTGTCGCGATGGTGATAGACCGCGTCGGGGTCGTAGGGAAACCCGGGAACCTTGATCTCGGGCTCGCTCCACGACAGCGAGTCGGGGATGATGTTGTGGTAGATCTTGCCGATGACCGCGGCGTGATAGCCATGCCGGACGAAGAGCTGGGGCAGGGTCACGACATCGGGCACCGTGGTGCGGAAGTCGGTCTCCAGATCCCAGACTCGAGTCGAGTCGGGGCGGAGGCCCGTCATCAAGCTGACCCGTGACGGATTGCAGACGGCTTGCTGAGCGTGCGCCTGGAGAAAGGTGACGCCGCCACGAGCCAAGCGGTCGATGTTCGGCGTCTTGACGACGCTGTCGCCGTAGGCGCCGAGGGCGGGCCGGAGGTCGTCGACCGCGATGAAGAGTACGTTGGGGCGCGGCGGCGTCCGCGCGCAAGCGGCCGCCACGGCCAGCCCCACCGCCGCCCCGACTCGGGGGAGGCGAATCATCGCGGCGGCAGTGCGTTGACCTCGTGCGCTTGGACGATCAACCACTGCCCGGCGCGACGCTCGTAGACGAACGTCCAGATCTTCCCATCGACCCAGAGGGGCGTTCCGGCGGTATCGGCCATCTGGGGGCGAAACACCCCGGTGAACGCTCCCGCGCTAGGTGACAGCGGGAGCACGTGAGCCGGGTCCCATCGGCCGCTGGCCGAGCCGAGTCGCCGGAAGAAGCCGCTGGCGGCCGCCTTGAGCGCCGGGCGGTCGGGGTAGATCCGACCGTTATCGACGTAGACGAAGTCGGAATCCGGCGTGAACAAGGCGACCAATTGGTCGACGTCTTTCGATCCGAGCGCGGCGATGACCCTCTCCGCCTGGGCCCGAATCGTGTCGCCGACCGCGGCGCGGGCCGCCGGCGTGAACTCGCCCGGTTGATTGCATCCGGCGAGAACGGCGAGCAGCACCAGCGACCAGCTTTCACGCCTCACCGACATAGTCACTCCTATCTCAAACCGTCTTGGTCTTCCACCGACCTCGGCGGAAGAGAATAGCGCTCAGCAACGCCATCGTCGAGAAGGCGACCGCCACCGCGATGAACGCCCCGGTCGGTCCCATCCCGAGCGGCCGGGACAGGACGTACGCCAGCGGAATCTCCCACATCCAGAAACAGAGCACGTTCAGCACCGTCGGCGTCCAGGTGTCGCCCGCCCCGTTGAAGGCGTTCGACAGCACCATCCCGTACGCGTAGAACGGGAACCCCACCGCGACGACCCTGAGCGCGGTGATCGCGATCCGACGCACCTCGGGATCGGTCGCGAAGATCCCCACGATGCCCGGCGCGAACACCACGAACAACAATCCCAGCGCACCGAGAAAGTACAGGTTGAACAATCCCGCTCGCCACACCGCCTGCTCGGCCCGCTCGGGCTTCTTGGCCCCGAGCGACTGTCCGACCATGGTGGCGGCGGCGTTGCTCAGACCCCAGGCGGGCAGGATGCCGAACAACACGACCCGGATCGCCACGGTGTAGCCCGCCACGGCGGTGGCGCCGAAACTCGAGATGACCCGCAACACCCCGATCCAGCTGGTGGTGGAGATCATGATCTGGAAGATCCCGGTGGTCGACAGCCGCACCAGCGACCGGATCACCCCGAGATCCACCCGGAGATCCGCCCGCCGAATCACGAATCGTCGATCGGTGCCGGCCAGCCGATAGAACTGGTAGACCACGCCGAGCCCGCGGCCCACCGTCGTCGCGACCGCCGCCCCCTCGACGCCCATCTCCGGAAACGGCCCGATCCCGAAGATGAGCAACGGATCGAGCACCAGATTGGCGAGGTTGGCGATCCACAGGCACCGCATCGCCACCGCCGCGTCGCCAGCGCCCCGGAAGATCGCGTTGATGAGGAACAGGAGGAGAATCGACCCGTTCCCGATGAACATGATCCGGGTGAAGCCGGTGCCCTGCGCCACGATGTCCGGAGACGCGCCCATCAGCCGAAGGAGGTCGGGCGCGAACAGGCCGCCGAATACGGCAATCGGCACGGCGACCGCGATGCCGACGATGATCGCCTGGACTGCCGCGCGGGCCGCCTCGGCGGGCCGCTTCTCGCCGATCCGCCGCGAGATCAGCGCGGTCGCCCCAATGCCGAGGCCCATGCCCAGCGCGTAGATGACGCTCAGCATCGCCTCGGTGAGACCGACCACGGCCACCGCTCCGGGCCCGATCCGGTTGACCCAGAACACGTTGACCACCGCGAACACCGATTCGAGGGCCACTTCGAGGACCATCGGAATCGACAGCAACAGCAACGCCTGGCCGATCGGGCCCTCGGTGAAATCCTTCCCTTCCGCGCCGGCGATCGCCTCGCGAACGGTGGACCAGAATGCTCTCTTCTCACCCCGCTGGGGTGCTGCCACGGGCTCTGCTTGCATGAGCAGTTCCAAAGTAAGTCGGGCGTTGGCGATGGAGAGAGGTGCGGAGCAACCGTGAACGGGTCGCGAACGCCACACCTCGCCAAGAATCGCGAGCGCGTTCGGACCGAAGACTACCCTGAGGGAAGTGCGGAACCCGACTACGCGATCGCGGCGATAAACATGCCGGACTTGGGCATGACGATCCTCCAGGTGAGAGTAACCAACGGGCCAGTCAGGATAGCGTCCCGACGGGGGTCACGCTGTGACCGGGAACACATAACGCCAGGCGACGGGGTTTCGGAACGGACCCCGGCCCCCCGGGGGGCAGCCCGATCGCCTTGGCGACCGGTGGGAGTTGTGACCCTAGCCGGCGGCCTCGTCGAGCTGTCGCTGGAGGCGCTGCATCCCCCGAATCCACCGATCGGGGTCGTCCACCTTGCGGCGGAGAAACTCCCGGACCTCCGGATGGGGCAGGATCAAGAACTCCTCCCGTTCGACGCCCCGCAACACCGCCTCGGCGACGGCGGCCGGCTCGATCGCCCCGGGCGAGAGCAGCGACCGGATCCGTTCGTCGCTGGTCTCGAGCATCGCGGTGTTGACGCCTAACGGGCAGACGCAGGAGACCCGGATCCCCCGATCCCCATAGCTCACCGCCAGCCACTCGGCGAACGCCACGGCGGCGTGCTTGGTCACCGCGTACGGCGCCGAGCCGAGCTGGGTGATCAGGCCCGCGGCCGAGGCCACGTTGATGAGGTAGCCCTGCCCGCGCCGGATCATGTCCGGGACCAGCACCCGGGCGGCCCAGACGTGGGCCATCAGGTTGATGTCGATGATCCGACGCCACTCGGCGTCGGGCGTCTCGGGTCCGCCCGGAATGGCGATCCCGGCGTTGGAACAGAACAAATCGATCGGCCCGACCCGCTGCTCGACGTGGGCCACCAGGGCGAGCAGGTCCGCCTCCCGACCCACGTCGGTGCGAAAGGCCACCCCGCCGACCGTCGCCGCGACCGCTTCCGCGCCGGCCAGGTCGATGTCGGCGACCACCACCCGGGCCCCCGCTTCGGCGAACCGCTGGCAGAGCGCCCGGCCGATCCCGCTCGCCCCACCGGTGACGACCAGAACCCGGCCGGCGACGTTCACTTGGTGCCTTTCGGCTGATGCTTCTTGAGCTCGAGCTTGGCGATCGTCTCGCGGTGGACCTCGTCGGGGCCGTCGGCCAGCCGAAGGGTCCGCGACTGGGCCCAGGCGTTGGCCAGGAAGGTGTCCTGACAGACCCCCATGGCCCCGTGGGCCTGGATGGCCCGGTCGAGGACCCGGAGCGCCACGTTAGGCGCCACCACCTTGATCATCGCGATCTCCGTCCGGGCCGCTTTGTTGCCCACCGTGTCCATCATCTGGGCCGCCTTGAGGGTCAGCAGCCGGGCCTGGTCGATCTCGATCCGGGAGTTCGCAATGTCGGCCCGGATCGTTCCCTGCTCCGCGATCGACTTGCCGAACGCCACCCGGGCCCGGACCCGCTGGCACATCAGCTCGAGGGCTCGCTCGGCGACGCCGATCAACCGCATGCAGTGGTGAATCCGCCCCGGGCCCAACCGTCCCTGAGCGATCTCGAACCCGCGGCCCTCCCCGAGCAGCAGATTGCTGGCGGGCACCCGGACATTGGTGAAGGAGACTTCGCCGTGCCCGTGAGGCGAGTCGTCGTAGCCGAACACGTGCAGCATCCGCTCGATCTTGACGCCAGGCGCGTCCATCGGCACCAGGATCATCGACTGCTGGAGATGAGTCGCCGCGGTGGGATCGGTCTGGCCCATCAGGATCGCGATCGCGCAGCGGGGATCGCCGGCGCCCGAGGTCCACCACTTCCGGCCGTTGATGAGGTAGGAATCGCCGTCGCGCTTGATCGAGGCCCGGATGTTGGTGGCGTCCGAGCTGGCCACCTCGGGCTCGGTCATCGCGAAGCAGCTGCGGATCTCGCCCGCGAGCAGCGGCTCCAGCCATCGGGCCTTGTGCTCGGCCGTTCCGTAGCGCTCCAACACCTCCATGTTGCCGGTATCCGGCGCCGAGCAGTTGAAGATCTCCCCGGCCATGACGACTCGTCCCATGATCTCGCAGAGCGGCGCGTACTCGAGATTGGTGAGCCCGGCCCCTCGATGCGACTCCGGGAGGAAGAGGTTCCACAGGCCCGCGGCCTTCGCCTTGACCTTGAGGGTCTCGACGATGGTGGTCGGCTGCCATTTGTTGGCGGCCACCTCGGCGTGCCAGGTCGCCTCATTGGGATAGACGTGCTCGTTCATGAAGGCGAGCAGCTGGTCGCGGAGGGCGGCGGCTCGCGGGGAGAGGGCGAAGTCGGTCACGGCGGGGTGCCTTGTTCGAAAGGGTCGGTGCCGCAAAACATAGCGATCCCGGTTAACTTTTGGCCAAGCCTCGAGGCGCCGCGACCGCTTGCCCTTCTCTTCATACACCGACTTCAGCCGCGACGAGTGGGCGGCCCTGCGTTTCAACACCCCCCTCAACCTGACCGAAGCCGACCTCGCCGTGTTGCGCGGTCTCAACGAGCAGTTGTCGATGGCGGAGGTCACCGAGGTGTACCTCCCCCTGTCGCGGCTCTTGAACCTCCACGTCGCCGCCACTCGCGACCTCTCCCGGGTCACCGACCTGTTCCTCGGGCGGAACATCGGGGTGGCCCCATACGTGATCGGGATCGCCGGGAGCGTGGCGGTCGGCAAGAGCACCACCGCGAGGGTGATGCAGGCAATCCTGTCCCGCTGGCCCGACCATCCCAGGGTCGCGCTGATCACCACCGACGGGTTCCTCTTCCCCAACGCCGTGCTGGAGCAGCGGGGTCTGATGCAGCGGAAGGGTTTCCCGGAGAGCTACGACGTGCGCCGGCTGGTGCAGCTGGTGGCCGATCTGAAGGCTGGGGCGCCCCGGGTGAGCGCGCCGGTCTACTCCCACCTCGTCTACGACATTGTCCCAGGCGCCGAGCAGATCGTCGAGCGCCCCGATGTGCTGATCCTCGAAGGTCTCAACGTTCTTCAGGGCGGCGACAATGGCGGCAACCCGGACCGACCCTTCGTCTCCGACTTCTTCGATTTCTCGATCTACGTCGACGCCGACGAGACGGCGATCCGGGGTTGGTTCGTCCAGCGTTTCCGGCGGCTTCGCGAGACCGCCTTCCGCGACCCGAAGTCGTTCTTCCGACGGTACGCCGAGATGCCCGAGGACGAGGCGATCGCATTCGCCAACCGGGTTTGGGACGAGATCAATGGGAGGAACCTTCGGGAGAATATCGCCCCCACCCGGGAACGGGCCCATCTGGTGCTCGAAAAGGGGGAGTCCCATAACGTGACCCGGGTGCTCCTCCGGCGACTCTGAGGAGCGGTTCGAAACCCGTGCGGGGCACCCCCCGTACAACCACTTTCACCGTCTTACCCAATTGAGGTTACTGCGCATGGACCGAAATACCTTCGCATTCGTCGTCGCGGTCGCCGCCGCCGCGGCCACTGTTTCCTGGGCCGATCGGGCCGTTGCGCAATCCGCCGCCCCGGCCGCCGCTGCCGCCGCGAATCCCAAGCTGGAAGGCACCTGGGAAGGCTCCTACACCACCGACGGCCCGTCGGGCACCATGACGGTGATCCTCAAGTCCGGAGCGACTTGGAGCGTCAACAACACCCTGTCCGGCGACGCGCCGCCCCCCGGCGAACCCCGGGAAGTGGCCGTGGACGGCGACACGATCTCGTGGAAACAGGTCTTCGGCGAGTACGACGTGACCTTCAAGGCGACGCTCGGCACCGATGGAGCCCAGCTTACCGGCGTGCTCGAGGCCTTCCAGGGTGGGTCGTTCGTGGCCGGCGGGAGCTTCACTCTGGCAAAGAAATAGCCGACTCCAGACGGCCTCGAGCGGTCGGTGGCGGCGTTGGCCCGCTACCGACCGCTCACCACTTCCACCCGCTCGAACACGTCGCCTTCCAGCATCCCGTCGACCACCTCCATCCCCCGAACCACCCGGCCCCAGACCGTGTAGTTGAAGTCCAGCCGCAGGTTGTCGATCAGGTTGACGAAGATCTGGGCATCGCCGGTGTCGCGGCCGCGGGTCGAGATTCCTAACGTGCCCCGCTCGTGCGACAGCGGCCCCACCTCGTCCCGCATGAAGAGCGCGTCGCCCGCGTACTCGTTGGCGCCGGGGCTGCCTCCCTGGATGACGAAGTTCGGCTCGACCCGGTGGAAGGTGAGGCCGTCGTAGAGCTTCTGCCGGGCCCATCCGACCACCCGGAGAACGGTGGCCGGGGCGGTCTCGGGATCGAGGGCGACCTCGAAGACGCCCCCGCCCGACGCCTGCGCCATCGTGAAGCGAAGTCGGCTGCCCTTGAGCCGCTGGGCCGCAGCCCAGTCGATCGGGGTCGGGGCGAGCCGCCTCGGCCTGGCCTCCCGCGCCGTGCCCGTCCACCGCGACAGGAGCCCCGCCGCCCGCCGAGCAACCTCGGGATCGAAGTCGGTCAGGTAGCGTTCCAGCGCGGGCGCCTGGCTGGCGCTACCGACCTCGGCGAGCCGTTCGAGGATCGCCACCCGAGGATCCCGGGAGGTCTCCTTCCCCTCGGCGGTGATCCGGTCGAGCGCCGCGACGAGCGCCGCGGCCGCCTGGGACTTGTTGGGGGTCCCCGCGAGGGCAGCCGCGGTGGTCATCACCAGCTGATAGTCGGGGCGTCGGAGCTGGAGGAAGAACAGCGAGTCGGCGCCGTGGCCACGGACCCGGAGCAATCCAGCCACCGCCGCCTCACGCACGTTGTCGTCTCGGTCGCTCATGAAGTCGCGGAGCCGATCGGGGTCGCCGAGAATCGAGGCGGCGCGCGCGGCGTACATCCGGACCTGCCAGGTCTCGTCGCTCGCGGCCCGGTTCAGCACTCCGCGCACCCGGTTGGGCGCGATCCGCGGCAGCGACACCATGGCCCGGGCCCCGCGGTGCCATCGGGCCAGGGTGCTGACCAGGCCGCGCTGGGTACCCGCCAGGGAGTCGACCAACGGGTAGAGCGCGTCGGCGGCGTTGGCAGCGGCCGGGCAGGGCCGGCCGAGCAGATCGATGGCGCCAAGTCCGACGTGGGGGGCTGGGTCTCGCAGGGCACGAATCAGGGGCCCGCAATCCTCCCCCTGGAAATGCCGCGACCACCCCCGGATCGCCTCGAGCCGTACCATCGGATCCCGATCGGCGAGCGCCGTCGTGAGGAGCCGCTTGCGACCAGCCAACGCGCCCGAGTCGGCCGCCCATTGCACCCCGAGGCGACGGACTTCCACGTCAGCGTCGGCGAGGGCCGCGGTAATCCCGGCTTCGTTGCCGCGGTCGACGCGAACCAGCGTGGCCACGGCGGCTCGGCGGACCTTGGCCGCCGCCTCGGCCGCGGCGGCATCGCGATGGGCGGCCAGGGCACGGACCCGCTCGATGGTTGGACCATCGAAGATGGCTCGCAGTGGCTCGGCGCGCGCGGCTGCTTCCAGCGAACGAGTCAGATCCACCAACCACGACACCGGGCCTGGTTTCGCCGCCAGTAATTTGAGCGCGGCTGACACGTCCACCGAGCTGCCGCCAGACGGCGCACCTGGCGTCAAGCCGGCGTTCGGGAGCCGAGACAATGACCGGGCAAGGGCACCCAGCACCGCGAGGTCGGTTTCCTTCGCGGCCGCGGCCACCAGCGCGGCGCCGACGGCCCGCGTTCCCGAAGTGTCTTGGCCCAACTGCCCGACAGCGTGGGCCGCCTCGGCGCGAACCGCCGAGCGAGCGTCGGCGAGCAACGGCGTCACCCGTCCGAGCAGCGAGGCTCGCTCCATCCGGCCCAAGCCGCGAATCGCCTGGCGGACCATGGCCACGTCGGTACTCGCGAGTCCGCGCAGGAGAGGCGCGAGCTCGGGCTCGGTCGCGGCGCGGTGGTCTTCGGCCACCAGCATGGCCTGGCGGGCGGCAGCGGCGGTCGGTCGCTGCGCCGCGACGTCGATCCCACCGCCGATCAGCAGCGTCACGGTCAACAGCATCCGTTTCATTGGACCCCCACCAAGCCCCGGACCGAGCTCCGCAGTTTCACGGCGTCGTAGCCCACTCCGTCCTTGAAGACCCACCGCACCTTGCCGATATCCGCCGGGCGGGCGGCGAGATCACCGTCGATGACGGCGAAATCCGCCCGCTTGCCTACCGTCACCGTGCCGAGATCGCCAAGGAGGCCGAGCACGGCGGCGCCGTTGGCCGAGACGATGCGGATCGCCTCGGCCGGGGTGAAGCCGGCTTCGACGAGGAGCTCGAAGTTGCGATGGTCGCCGTAGCCCGGGAGGCTGCCGTTGCCCCAGGGATCGACCCCCGCGGCGAGGAGCCCGCCCGCCTGCACGAAGCGCCGCTCGAACGCCATCATCTTTTCGAACAGCACCGGCGACACGGTGAAGACCCGTTTCTCGTTGGTGGCTTTGAGCGCGGCCTCGGCGGCGGCGCGGGTGGCCGGTGCCAGGCTCTCGAGGGCCTCGGCCGTGAGCTTGGCGCGGCCCGGGACGAACAATTCGTAGACCGAGAGCGTCGAAGTCAACGAGACCCGATGGGCGAGCAGGTCGCGGATGGTGCTGTCGACCGTCGCCGAGTTGACGTCGACCTGTTCCTGGAACCGCATGTTGTCGGGATCGCACTTGTCGGGCTGGCGGCCCGGCACCCAGTCGCTGTTGGTGATGAAGCCGTGCTCGAGGTTGTCGATCCCGGCAGCGGCCGCTTCCCGGAAACTCACCGAACAGAGGTGACCGGTGACTCCCATTTTGTGGCGATGGGCTTCCTCGATCGCGGCGCTGAGCACCTCACGGGTCACGCTGCCCGAGAACTTGAGCCAGGTCGCGCCTTCGGACGCCCAGTATGCCACCACGCGACGGGCCTCTTCGGGCGTTTCAAGGCGGCGGTCGCGCCCCGGACCGGCGTCGGGTCCGTCGAGGTAGGGCCCGGTGATGTGCATCCGCGGCCCGGGAGCCAGGCCTCGATCGATGTCGCGCTTGGTGTTGATCTCGTCGTAGGGCATCTGGGCGCCGGCGGTCCGCACCGTGGTTATCCCGCCGCCGAGATACAGCCGCGGCGCCGAGACCGCCATCTGGGTCAGCCCGGCGCTCGAGTAGAAGTACTGGTGAGCGTGGAGATCGATCATCCCCGGAATCACCGTGGCCCCGGCGAGATCGTGCTTCTTGGCGCCGGCCGGAACCGTGATCAGCCGCGGATCGCCGACCGCGTGGAACCGTCCGTTCCGGATCACGATCGTCTGCCCGTCACGGATCGGGGCGCCGGTGCCGTCGATCAGTCGAGCGTTCTTGAGGACCACCACGGCGCTCGACTCGAAGACGAAGGCGCGAGTCTGTTCGCCGAGCGGGGTGGATTGCCCGACGAGCGGGGCGGCGACGATGGCGAGCGGCGCGAGGACGGCGAGGATCGGTCTCATGGGGAAAAAGTAGCACCAAATGCGGCACTGGGGCGATCTTAAGACTCAAGGCTCAAGACTCAAGACTCCAGAGTCAAGACCCCTGACTTCTTGAGTCTTGAGTCTTGAGTCTTGAGTCCTGAGTCCCCTAGCCGCCCCCCAACGAAAACGGCATCGTCATGTCGGTCGAATCAGAGCGGGACCTGGAGGGATTGAAGGCGATCGGCCGGATCGTCGCGGAGACGTTGCGGCTGCTCCGGGCCCAGGTGGCCCCCGGGGTGACCACCGGCCGCCTCGACGAGATCGCCGGCCGATTCCTCCGCCGTCATGGCGCCCGATCGGCGCCGCAACTGACCTACGCCTATCCCGGGGTCGCCTGCATTAGCGTCAACGACGAAGCCGCCCATGGGATCCCCGGCTCGCGGCGCCTGGCACCGGGCGACGTGGTCAAGCTCGACGTCTCCGCGGAGCGCGACGGCTTTTTCGCCGACGCGGCGGTGACATTGGGGGTGCCGCCGGTGTCGAAGGCAACGGCGGTGCTGATTCGCGCGGCCCGCGACGCGCGCGATGCCGGCATTCGGGCGGCCGTTGCCGGGCAACCGATCTCGGCGATCGGGCAGGCGGCGGAGGCGGTCGCGCGGGAGGGCGGGTTCGTGGTGATCGCGGATCTGCCGGGGCACGGGCTGGGTCGGGCGCTGCACGAGGCGCCGAGCGTTCCCCAAAACTACGACCCGACGGCGACGGCGCCGCTGACCGACGGGTTGGTGATCACCATCGAGCCGCACCTGACCACAGGAGACGGGACACTGAGCGAGGACCGAGACGGGTGGACGCTCCGGACCCGGAACCGGGCCCGGGTGGCGCAGTTCGAGCACACCATCGTGGTGACTCGCCAGCAGCCGATTTTGATCACCGCGTAGAAAGGCTGGCGCCCATGCGACGAATCACGCTACTGGCCTTACAGAGGAATCCGCGCGAATTGGTTCGCGCGTTGCAGCGCGGGGAACGGTTTCTTTTGACCTTCCGCGGCCGGGCGATCGCGCGCCTGGAACCGGTCCAGCGGGAGGAGGGCTGGATGCGGGTGGATCCGATCTTTCGAATCGACGAGTTCGCCCAACGCGGGCGGCCGGGCAAGCTCGCCAACGCGACAATCGACCAGATCGTCTACGGAGCGTAGCCAGCTGGAACGATCACCCCTATGAATTTCCAAATCGGCGGATGGTACCCGCGCCGGCCTGAGGTTCTGTCCTGGGATCACCTGGTAAGTTAGCTACTAACAATGAGTTACCATCAAACTGCGAATCGACCGTTCACCATTGGACCCTGACCGCTTTCGAGCGGGGTTTAGAAAGTCAATTCTTCCGATCACCCGCTAGGAACCACTTGGCTCCGCGTGCATGACCTGACGTTTCGACCAACCCAAGCTGCCGAAGTTAGGTCAAGATCATGCTTCAGTTCCATGTCGTTCCACCGCCCTGGGAGGCCACTGAGGATCGCTCGAAGGCCCAATCCCCTGGCCCCTTGCGCCGCCGCTCCTCCTCGATCAGTGTTGCAGCACTCCGTTTCCACATACCGAATCCGTGAGGGCATCTGTCAGAACCCGTCCCCGGTCTGATCGCGGCGCTGAGTGGTAGCTACCGCATCGAGCGGGAGGTCGGCCAGGGCGGCATGGCGACGGTCTACCTCGCCCAGGACCTGAAGCACGACCGCAAGGTCGCCCTCAAGATCCTTCGCCCAGAGCTGACCGCCGCGATGGGGACCGACCGGTTCCCCCGCGAGATCCACATCATCGCCCAACTCCAGCACCCGCATATCCTGCCGCTCTATGACTCGGGGGAGGTGGGCGGTTTCCTCTACTACGTGATGCCGTTCGTGGAGGGCGAGTCGCTCCGGGCTCGGCTGACCCGGGTCGGCAAGCTCCCCATTAACGAAGCGGTCCGCCTCCTCCACGAGATCACCGACGCGCTCGCCTACGCCCACAGTCACGGCATCGTCCACCGGGACATCAAGCCCGACAACGTCATGCTCTCGGGCCGGCACGCCGCGGTCACCGATTTCGGGGTGGCCAAGGCGGTCAGCGCGTCCGCGGGAAACAACCTCACGACGGTCGGGATCGCGGTCGGCACCCCGCACTACATGGCGCCCGAACAGGCCATGGCGGAGGCCAACATCGATCACCGGGTCGATCTCTACGCCCTCGGCGTCATGGGCTACGAGATGCTCACTGGGCAGCCCGCCTTCGACGCCGCGACGGCACAAGCGATTCTCGCCGCTCATGTTTTGGAACCCCCGAAGGACATTCGGGAGCGCCGCCCCGAGGTGCCCCCGATCCTGGCGGAGGCCCTCCTCAAGTGCCTGGCGAAGAATCCCGCCGACCGCTGGCAGAGCGCCGAGGAGTTGCTGGCCCAGTTCGAATTGGTGGCGGCCACGCCGAGCGGCGGGGTCACCCCCACGACGACCCGACCCTATCAGGGCACCCAGGCTAAGCCCGCACCGAGTTCCCGCCGGCGGATGGTGCTGGCGAGCGTCATCGGTGTGGTGGCGATCGGAGGCGCGGTCGCCGGAGCCCTGTTCCTCCGCCCGAGCCGCCACGGAATCCAACGAGTGGCCGTGATGCCGATCGAGGACATCTCCGGCAAGGACGCGGTTTTCGTGGACGCGATGCAGGACGCGCTGACCAACGCCCTCAGCAAGATCGGTACGGTGGGAGTGGCGTCGCGGTCGTCGATGATGGTGTACAAGACGACGCCGAAGCCGACCAGAGAGATCGCCAAGGACCTCGAGTTGGACGCGGTGCTCGAGGCCACCGTTTTTCGCGCCGGCGATCAGATCCGCTTCAATGTGCAGTTCAGCGACCCGGTCACCACCCGGAGTCTCTGGTCGGAGACCTACGAACGAAACGTGAAGGACGTGTTGGCCGCGCAGAGCGAGATCGTGAACCTCACGGCCCTGGCGGTTGGCAAAGTCCTCGAAGGAGCTGGCAAATGACCAGGATTCGGGTTGGTCCGATGGCCCTCCTGCTGGTGGTGTCCGCCTGCGGCACCTCGGCGCCGCGCCTGCCGGTGGCGACCCTGCTGACCCCGGAGGGAGCCAATCACACTGGGAGCCGGTTCTCGCCCGACGGAAGTCGAGTGGCCTACTGGACCCCGGGCGAGGACGGTTGGGATCTGGTCCTGGCGAACGCCGACCTGAGCGGCGCCCGAACCGTCTCCACCCACAACGCCCAGCAGTGGGGCATCGTCTGGGCACCGGACAGCAAGCAGTTCGCGTTCGCGTCGAGCGCCACCAACGTCGCCGACATCTGGATCATCCCCGCCGACAGCGGAGCACCGCGCCAGCTCACCAGCGCCCCCGGGTTCGAGGTCCCCACCGCCTGGAGCCCGCGAGGCGATCGCCTGACCCACTCCGCCACCGGAGAGGGTGGGGCGCTGCGCGGGTTCCTGCTGGATCTCGGTACCGGCCAATCCTCGCCGCTCCCGAACGCCGCCACCCCGGCCGCCCGGTGGTCCCCCGACGGCACCAAGATGGGACTCGAGGAGTTCGGGGCCCAGCGCCACATCTGGGTCGCCGACAGCGTCGGCGGAAACGCGAAGCAGTTGACGACCGAGGGCCGGGAATTCGATCCGAATTGGTCCCCTGACGGCACCGAGATCACCTACGTGTCCCGGCGGACCGGTACCGGCGATATCTGGGTCATCCCCGTCGGCGGCGGCGCGGCCCGGCAGCTCACCCACGACATTCGGGACGACGGCGGACCGCGATGGTCGCCCGACGGAAAGTGGATCGCCTTCACCTCCCAGCGGGGACGGCAGACCGACGTCTGGCTCGTCCCCGCGGCCGGGGGCACCGAGATTCGGGTCACCGACGACGCGGCCGAGGAGGGGAATCTCCAGTGGGTCGGGAGGAGCGGGCTGCTCAGCTATCACACCGGGATCACCGGCGACGCCATGTGGGTGGCCTCCGCCTCGGGCGGCCCGGAGCGCCGCCTAACGCCGGACTCGATCCGGGTCGCCAATTTGGACGTGTCCCCGGTGGCCCCCGAGATCGCCTACGAGGTGCTCCGGGGCGGCGGGGTGAGCGACCTCGAGATCATGCCGATCGCCGGTGGCGCCCGCCGGACCTTGGTGGCGGGAACCGCGATCAACACCCTTCCGAACTGGTCGCCCGACGGGAAGTCGATCGCCTTTCTCTCCAACCGGGCCGGCAACATGGACCTCTGGATCGTGGCGGCCGCGGGGGGTGAGCCCCGCCAGCTCACCGATTTCCCCACCGCCGAAGCAAACCCGCAGTGGTCCCCCGACGGCTCCTCGGTCTATTTCACCTCGCCGCAGGACGCGTCTCCGTTCAGCGACATCTGGAAGGTCCCGGCCGCGGGCGGAGCGCCGACCCGAGTCACCAACACCGGAACCATCAACGCCCTGGCCGTCAGCCTGGTGAGCCCCGACATCTTGGTGCTAACGGTCGGCGGCAGGAGCGGCCGGACGGTGCTCGCCAAGGTGTTGCCCGATGGACGACTCGAGGTGCTCTGGGACCGAAGTAACGTGACGGGGATCAGCTGGTATGGCTTCACCCCAACCGGCGATTCGATGGCCATCAATGCCGAATTGCCGGGCGGGGGCAATGGCAGCTACCTCATCTCCACCAAGACGGGCCAGGGCCGCCAGCTGCTTGGCAAGGGCGACCTGATCGGGGATTTCTCCCGGGACGGCCGTTGGCTCGGCTACTGGAGCGGCACCGCGACGTTGGCTCTGGGCATCGTGGACATGAAAGACGGATCGAGCCGCCGACTGACCCGGTCTCCCGAGAGCGAGACCTCCTACTGGTGGAGCGCCGACAACAACACCCTCGTCTTCACCCGCCAGTCGGAGCGGCGGCGGATCGCGACCGTGGATCTGAGTCGCCTCCTCGAAGGAAAATGAGGGGGCCCGGACCAGCCTACCTGAACAGCTCGCGAACCTCCCAGGCAAACCCGGGCAGGACGTCCCCGCCGTCCAGCCGGTCTTGCCCGATGAGAACCCTCGGCGCGGTGGCAGCGCGGCACGCCATAACGGACTCGGACACCGGGTCCACCAACCACACGAGCCGAGCGCCCGCCTCCAGATAGTCGGCCACCTTCCGAAGCAGCGCTGGCCAGGAGTCACTCGGCGATGCGATCTCCACCGCCAGATCGGGCGCTCCCTCGATGAAGGCCGCGGGAAATTGATCGGGCGCCATCCGCTGACGAGCCACGAACGAGATGTCGGGCCCTCGCACCGTGTCCGGATGCCTCCGCAGCAAGTAGCCGGCCTCGACCAGGACCGTTCCGAGGTGATGCCGGTCGACGTAAGTGCCCAGGAGGCGATCGATCCGCGAGGCGAGCCGCCCGTGGATTCCGCCCGGCGGCTCGGCGACCCAGAGGTGTCCCGACACCAGCTCGGCGTTGCGGTAGCTGGGGTGGGTCAACAGCTCGTCGGCTGTCATGAGAGGGCGGGCGGCGGACATGCGCCGAGCATACGCTCGGCGACGGCGCCGAGTCAATGGCCCACCGGTGCCGCACCTCACCTAAATGAGCCAAATAACGGATGTCGTTAGTTACTAACGAGTTAGCAAGCAAGGTACCGAATACCGGGAGTTCGCTCTAAATAAGCCTCAACTCCAATAGGGCACGTACCGAGCAAACTTCCGCGACCCTTTGGTCGCCGCCTCTTGCCGGATCAGGCCCGAAGCGATGGCGTCCTTGATGATTCGAGACACGGATTCGGCCTTGGCATCGGGGAGGCCAAATCGCGCCCTCAAGGACTGATTGGTGGTCGCCTCGCGGAGTACATACCGCAAGCAGCAGTGTTGGTAACAGGCCCGAACTCGGTCGTCGCGCGTCATCCGCGAGAAGGCGCGTTGGCCGAACAGAATGCAGGTGGTTCGAACGCTATCCACGATGAACGCTGGGGCGGGCAACTGCGAGACCTCGGCGGCGTGCACCATCTTGTCGATCCCGCTGCCCTTTTCCTCGCAGATACCGAGGCGCCTCATCAAGTCTGCCATCCGCTCATTGCGCGATCGATACTCGTCGATGAACCTGTCGACCTGAACCGTCGGGGGCCCCGGATTTGAGATTTCGATCCGATCGGTGAAGATCTCGACCATAACCGAGACGCCCGACAGCAGGAAATCTTGGTGAATCAGGGCGTTGGCGACGGCCTCCCGGATCATCTCAACCGGGAACATTCGGGCCTCTCGACGCAGGGCCTGCTCAATGACCTCGTTCGCTGGGGTCTGTGACACGATGAAATCCACCAGCCCGCCGAACCCAACCGCATATCCCTTGACGCCAATCTGCTCGCGTTTTCGTCTGGAGCTTCGACCCACCCTCGTAGACGATTACTCGGGGCGCCTTGCGACCGATCCCGTCGAAATCGCCGAGCCGCTTTGCCAGCAAAATCGCGCCAAGGTTGGAGATCTCGTATCCGGAGTTGGCCCGGTTGATCAGTCGTTCCCGTTCGAGGCGGTCGACCACCGCGTCGCGACTCTCTGGATAGGGCAGGTGCGAGAGTTCGAAGTAGGTTTGGGTATCGAGCAGTTCGACTATGTCCGCCGGAGAGACCCCCTGGCGCGCAGCGCTCGCCAGCCAATCCGGCTTACCCTCGTCGAAGATGGCCCTGAGCCTGTCCTCCGACATCGGAACCAGCGCCTCGCCAGTGCGCATCAGGTATTGGCCCTTGTAGGCATAGGCGGTCCCGCGGGGGCGGGACGGAATCCGAACGATCACCACCCGACCGTCCGGGTGCGGTATCGCTTCGATATCGACTCGGAAACCCAACGCTTGGAAGAGGCGGGCGACCATTCCGGCAGGGTCTGCGAGGGCCTTCGAGCCAACGACTCGTCGGGGCGGCTTGTCGGTGACACCGAGGAGGAGGTGACCGCCACCCTCGTTGGCGAGGGCGACGCAGTACTTCTGGAGTGACGGCTCGTCGATCTGGATCTTGGCCTCCTTGAACTCCAGCCTTTCATGCTCGGAGGGCTGGCGGCACAAACGATCGACGTCCTCGGGGGTCATCGGTACGGGCATCGACCGATCTACCTAGGCCGTTCTCACCGCTGCGGCCCGCTCCAAGCCCAACTCCCGCACCGACACCTCCCGCATCTCGACCTTCCGGACCTTCCCCGTCACCGTCATCGGGAAGTCAGTGGTGAAGCGGAAATAGCGGGGAATCTTGAAGGTGGCGATTTCTCCCTTACAGAAGGCCTTGATCTCCTCCTCGGTGACCGTCTCGCCCTCCTTGAGTTTGACCCAGGCACAGAGCTCCTCGCCGTACTTCTCGTCGGGCACCCCGATGATCTGGACGTCCTGGATCTTGGGGTGCCGGTAGAGGAACTCCTCGATCTCCCGGGGGAAGATGTTTTCGCCCCCGCGGATCACCATGTCCTTGATCCGGCCAATGATGTTGACGTAGCCGTCGTCTCGCATCGTGGCGAGGTCGCCGGTGTGCATCCAGCCGGCCTGGTCGATAGCCGACTGGGTGGCAGACTCGTCGTCCCAGTAGCCGAGCATCACCAGGTAGCCGCGGGAGAGGAGCTCGCCGGGGGTGCCGCGGGGCACGGCCCGGCCGGTCTCGGGGTCGATGATCTTGCACTCGACGTGGGGGTGGACGGCGCCCACCGTCGCGGTGCGGTGCTCGAGGTCGTCCTGCTGGGTGCTCTGGAAGGAGACCGGCGAGGTCTCGGTCATCCCGTAGCAGATCGTCACGTCCTTGAGGTGCATCCGGTCGATGGCCTGCTTCATCACCTCCACCGGGCAGGGCGACCCCGCCATGATCCCGGTCCGGAGGCTGGACAGATCGTACCCCGCGAAATCGGGGTGCTGGAGCTGGGCGATGAACATCGTCGGCACCCCGTAGAGCGAGGTGCACCGCTCGGCCTGAATGGCCTCGAGGGTGGCCTTGGGCTCGAAGGCCACGTCGGGGTAGACCACCGCCGCCCCGTGGGTCAGGGCGCCCAGGTTGCCCATCACCATCCCGAAGCAGTGGTAGAGGGGGACGGGGACACAGATCCGATCGGCGGCCGTGTAGCTGCAGCCTTCGCCGACGAAGAATCCGTTGTTGAGGATGTTGTGATGGGAGAGGGTGGCCCCCTTGGGGAACCCGGTGGTGCCGGAGGTGTACTGGATGTTGATGGCGTCGTCGAAGTCGAGCTCCCCCTCGCGCTGGCGGAGCTTCCCCCCGAGGGCGGGACCGCCCCCATCGAGGAACTCGTCCCAGCCGAGCATCCCGGCCGAGCCCTCGCCGAGGAGGATGGTGGTCGAGAGGCCGGACAGCTCGGGGACGACCGAGCGGAGCATCTCGAGGTAGTCGGTCTGCCGGAACGCCCGGGCGGCGACGAGGGCGGAGACGCCCGATTTCCCCAGGGCGTAGTGGAGTTCGTGGCGGCGGTACGCGGGGTTCACGTTGACGAGGATGGCCCCCACCTTGGCGGTCGCGTACTGGACGACCAGCCACTCGAAGCAGTTGCCGGACCAGATCCCGACCCGGTCGCCTTTCTCGATCCCTTGGGCGAGGAAGGCCCGAGCGGCCCGCTCGACCACCTCGTGGAGCGCCTGGTAGGAGAGCCGGACCCCCTGGTGGCGGCTCACCACGGCGAGCGCGTCGGGGGAGGCGTGGACGACGCGGTCGAATTCGGCGCCGACGGTGCGCCCGATGAGGGGCTTTCCCGAGGGGCCGGAGACGTAGGAGAGGGTCGGCATCGAGAGGCTCACAGGTGATTTCCGAGGGGGAATCTAGTGCCGATTTGGGCGTTCCGAGGGAAAAACGGGGTCAAAACGGGGTTTTCCGAGGGAAAACGGGGCAGTTGCCTATTGTTTTCCACAGGGGGCTTCTTAGATTTTCCCTCGGAAGTCGACCGTTTTCCCCCGAAGGTTCACGTTTCTCCAAGGAGCGGACTCATGGCCGCGAAGAAAAAGGCCGCCAAGAAGGCGGCAAAGAAGACCACCAAGCGGAAGCCGTCAGCGGCGTTTATGAAGCCGATGAACCCGAGCGCCGCGTTGTCCGCGGTGGTTGGTTCGAAGCCGTTGCCGCGTACGGAAGTGACCAAGAAGCTCTGGCAGTACATCAAGAAGAACAAGCTCCAGGACACCAAGAACCGTCGGAACATCCATGCGGACGCGGCGCTCAAGCCGGTGTTCGGTGGCAAGGGCGTGGTCAACATGTTCGAGATGACCAAGCTGGTGTCCAAGCACCTGAAGTAGGTTTTTGCTGGTGGCAGGGATTAGGAAGGGGCCGGACGTTTCCGGCCCCTTTGTTCATTTCGACGCCGCCTCGACTCCTGCGCTCGCTCCTGATTCGGTTCGTCACCTCTGTTCTGACCGCCGTTCCAGTTCGCTCTTTGCGTTCGGCAGCCGCACTCGCCGCCGGGAGCCGTTCCCTCCTCGCCGAACTGGCTACGCGGTCCCCCTGCGCTGCCCGATGACGAACCGCCCCCCATTGGTGCAGGGCGTCAACTGACCGCCACCGACACCAGACAGGCTCCAATCGAGCGCCGTCGACGGGGCCCAGGTGGCATTGTACCCCGCGCCGGTGAAATCAGGCGTCGTCAAGTTGACCGCCGTGCCACCCAAGTAGCCGGAGGTCGCGATCATGCTCATCGTCTTGATGAAGCCGGCCTCGAGCACGCGGTTCGAGAACTGAGCGTTCGCCAACTCGGACAGATCGTTGGGCAGCGTCAGCTGAAACTGCAGCCGCTTGTAGGGCCCAGCAACGGTCGACGGCGTGAACACCGGAATCTGGCTCCCCATCGCGATCGACGCGGGCGCGGTCCCTTGGAACCACTGGGTCACCGTGCGGACCGTGGTATTGCCCGGGTCCGAAGCCGACAACATGAGCGAGTAGAAGTCGCTCGGCCGGGCGAGCATCGCCGGGAGGAGATAGGCGTTGATGGCCGTTACCGGTCCAAGATCAACTCCTGAGTAGAGCGTCGCCGGTTCACAGGCGGCCGTGGTGTACAGGGTGACACCCGCGGTGATCCTGTCGCCGCCCGTGTTGGTCAGGCCGATTCCCGCGACCGCCGGCTGCTGGGCCTCGTTGGTGGCGAAATCGAGCACCGGCCCTACCGACCCGCCAGGAACGAGCGCGGCCGTGTTGATGTCGCGTCGAGCGATGACCCGGTCGCTGGTCCCGACCGCGCCGATCGCCCGCATGTACGCGATCAGGTCGTGGGTCCCGTCCGGCACATTGGTCCAGGTGAGGTTGAGCGCCCCCGGTGTCGCGGTCGTTGCCCGACCGCCGATCGAGGTAGTCGCCCGAAACCCGGTGGTGATGTTGGCGGCGGTCCCGACCAGGGTCTTCCCTCCGCTCGGCGCCGAGCCGCAGAGCTGCAGACCGGTGAGCCCGATCAGCTCCGCTTGGGTGTGGTAGTGAATCGAGGTGACATACGAAGCGCCGGCGTTGAGCACGTACGCGTAGGCGCCGGTGCCGCTCAGGATGTTGAATCGATATACCCCGTTCGACAACGCCGCTTGGGTCCAGGCACCGGTGCCGTCCTGATAGCCGACCCAGATGGGCACCAAACACGCCCTGAAGTCGAGAGTGACGTTGCCGCCCGAGGGCGCGGTGGTGACGGTCACCGTGACGGTGATCTGCTGGTTCGCCACCCCGGTGGCCGTGCCGGTGATGGTAAACCCGTAGCTCCCAATCGCGACCGATCCCGCCACCTGAATCGTCAGGGTGGAGGAATTGCCGGTCGTAGTGGCCGGGTTGAATTGGAGGGTGATCCCCGGGGCCGCGGTGGAGCTCGACCCGACCGGCTGGGGGGCGTCCGCCGCCGAGAGCGTCACCGTTCCGGTAAAGCCCCCGGTTCGGTTGATGTTGATGGCCACGTTGGTCTGCCCGCTCTGCTGGATCGAGATTGGGCTCGCGGGCGTCGTGCTCAGGGTGTAACTCCCCTGAGCCCCCGCGATCACCGTCAGCGTGAAGTTCGCCATCGCCGAGGTGACACCGGTGCCGCTCGCCTGAATCGCCACGACCGACTGGCCCGTCGCGGCGCCGGCGGCGACCTGGACGGTGATCGTCGAGCTTGCCGCATTGGTAGTCGGCGGCGCGAACGTTACCGTCACACCCTGTGGGGCGCCGGTCGCCGTGAACGTCACGTCCCCGGTGAAATTGGTCCGGGTAAGGGTGGCGGTGGAGGTGCCGCTGGTACCTTGGGCGAGGGTCAGGGCAGCCGGGTTCAAGCTCAGCGCAATGGCGGGCGCCGCGGTCACGTTCAGGGTGACTTGGGCTTGAACCGAGGTCACTCCGTTGCCGCTGGCCGTCACCGTCAGGGGATAGCTGCCGGGGAGGACCGACCCGGCCACGGAGGCCGTGATCGTTCCGGTCGTCGTCCCGCCCGCGGTCGACACGTTGGAGGCCACCGCGGTGACCCCCGATGGGGCCCCCGTCGTCGCGATGGCGACATCGCCCGTGAATCCGCCGGCCCGGGTGATCGAGGCCGTGAGGTTGTCGGACCCGCCCTGTTGGGCCGTCAGGGTCGTCTTGCTGAGGCTGATCGAAATCGAACCGGAGCCACCCGGGCCGGTCCCCCCGCTACTCCCACAGGCGGCCGCGAGAGCGGCAGCGGACAGGCAAACCAGAGAACGCCAATATGACCGGTTCATGCGGGGTACCTCCCAGGGACTCCGAGACCTGATGCGCCTACCACCATGCAGTGCGTAGGACATCGGCTGGAGGCATCATCCCGAGAACCCGACCGGCCGCCGTTGGTCGGCCCCTGCCCCGCCGTCATCTCAAGTCGATCACCCGCCTTGCCTTACCCATCGACCGCCCGATCGTCCCCATCGGCTCCACCCTGACCCGCGCCGACACCCCGATCAGGCTCTTGATGTCGTGCTCCAGGATCTTCCCCCCCTGCTCCGCCGCCGGTTTCGAGATCTCCCCGTCCTTCGGCTCGATCACCACGTCGAGCGAATCGAGCCGCCCGTCGCGTCGCACTTCCAGCACGTAGTGTGGTGAGTAGATCCCGACCCGCAGGATCAGCTCCTCGACTTGCGACGGAAACACGTTGACCCCGCGGATGATTAGCATGTCATCGCTCCGCCCGGTGAGCCGCGCCAGCCGGCGCATCGAACGCGCCGTACCTGGGAGGAGCGTGGTGAGGTCGCGGGTCCGGTAACGGATGATCGGCATCGCTTCTTTGGTCAGCGAGGTGAGCACCAGCTCACCCTTGGTGCCGTCCGGCACGACCTCCCCGGTGGCGGGGTCGATGATCTCGGGGTAGAAGTGATCCTCCCAGAGCACCAGGCCATCCTTCGCTTCGATGCATTCGTTGGCGACGCCCGGCCCCATCACCTCCGACAGACCGTAGATGTCGACCGCGTCCATCGCGAACCGCTCCTCGATCTCCGCGCGCATCGCCTCGGTCCACGGCTCGGCGCCGTGGATCCCCACCGTGAGCGAGAGGCGCTGAGTATCGATCCCCATCGTCCGGCACTCGTCGGCGATGACCAATAGGTACGACGGGGTGCACATGATCACGTCGGGCCGGAAATCGGTGATCAGCTGGATCTGCTTCTCGGTTTGCCCGCCGGACATCGGCACCACCGTGCACCCCAGCCGCTCGGCCCCATAGTGCGCGCCGAGCCCGCCGGTAAAGAGGCCGTAGCCATAGGCGACGTGGACGATGTCGCCCTTGCGGCCGCCGGAGGCGCGAATCGAACGGGCGACGAGTGCCGCCCAAGTCTCGATGTCGTTGGCGGTGTAGCCGACCACGGTGGGCTTGCCGGTGGTGCCCGAGGAGGCGTGCACCCGCGCCACCTGCTCTCGGGGGACGGCGAACATCCCGAACGGATAGCTCTCCCGGAGGTCGTCCTTCGTCGTGAAGGGGAACTTGGCGAGGTCATCCAACGATCGAAGATCGCTCGGGTGCACCCCCTGAGCGGTGAACTTGTCGCGGTAGCGGGGCACCTGATCGTAAGCGTGTCGGAGGGACCACTTGAGTCGCTCGAGCTGCAGAGCGGCGATCTCGTCGCGACTGGCGATCTCGATGGGATCCAGGTCCTCCCGGTTCGGCTCGCCTCGGAGGGTTTTTCCGACCCGCACGGTGGCCGGCCGCCGGGTCATCGCGAACGAGGAGACCGGTGACGCTGACGGCACCGCGGCTGGCGGCTTGGGTGGCGGCGCCGACTTGGCCGGGATCGATGGCTTCGTCGGCTTTGGCGACTTAGCCGTCAAGCTCGGCTTGGTCGACTTCGTGGGCGCGACCGACTTCGCCTTCGTCGATTTCACGGGTTTCGTCGGCTTCGTGGGTTTGGGCGCCATGTTGGATCACGAGTTAGAGGTTGCCGCCCGGGATCACGGCCGGCGGATGTTAGCACGGCCCGTCACAGCGGCGGCCGGCGATCGAACCATGGCCGGGCCTGCTCGAGCTGCCCCGCGAGACGAAACAAGGTCGCCTCGTCGCCGAACCGCCCGACCAGCTGAACCCCCACCGGGAGCCCCTCGCCGTTCCACCACAGCGGCACCGACATCGCGGGCTGCCCGGTGGCGTTGAACACCGGCGTGAAGGGAATCGCCTCGAAGACCTTGGCCGCCATCTGGTCGAGCAACCCGGCCGCCTTGAGCAGCCCGCCCGAACCGATCCGGCCGAGAACCTCGAGCGCGACCCGCTCACTGGGCTTCGGTTGGAGCGCGCCGTGCGGAAACGGCGGGGTGGCCAGCACCGGGGTCAACAAGAGATCGTAATCGGCGAAGAACCGGCCCAGCTGCCTGCCTAACATGCCCTGAAACCGGAGCGCCCGCGACAGCGCCTCGGCGGAGATCGCCTGGCCGAGCAGCCGGACCGCCCAGGTCGGCGATTCGAAGTCCCGGAAGCGGGGCGCCTTTCCAAGGACCCGCCCTGCCTCGGCGACCTCGGCCGCGCACTCGGCGCAGACGAGGGTGATGAACGATTTGGCGAATCCGGGCCCGTCGATCGCCGGCGCGGCTTCGGTAACCGTGTGGCCGAGGCTCTCCAGCAGCCTGGCGGCATCCGCCACCGCGGCCCCGCAATCGGGATGAACGGGCCCACCAAAGAACGACCGCGCGGTCCAGGCGATTCGGAGTTTCCCGGGCGCGGTACCGACCTCGGCGAGATACGGCCGCACCGGGGCCTCGATCTGGTACGGTGCCCCGGAATCGGCGCCTTGGGTGGCGTCGAGCACCGCCGCCGAATCGCGGACTGTGCGAGTCAGCACATGGTCGATTGCGGCCCCGAGCCACATCTCGCCGATGTCCGGGCCAGTGGGAGTTCGGCCCCGCGATGGCTTGAGGCCGAACAGGCCGCAGCAGGAGGCTGGAATCCGAATCGACCCGCCCCCGTCGCCACCGCCCGCGATCGGCACGATGCCGGCCGCCACCGCCGCCGCCGAGCCACCGCTCGAACCGCCCGCGGTACGACCCTGATGCCACGGGTTGCGGGTCGGCCCGAACCGTTCCGGCTCGGTGTACGGGGTCAGGCCAAACTCGGGCGTGTTGGTCTTGCCGAACGGAATCAGGCCCGCTCGCCGGAAGCGGCTCATCAGCTCGGTATCGTGATCGGGAACGAAATCGCCGAGGAACCGACTGCCGGCCCGATACGGCTCCCCTTTGACCAGCTGCACCAGATCCTTGACCAGGAACGGCACACCGGCGAAGGGCGGGCTCGGCGAAGCCCGACCAGCATCGGCTCGCGCCGAGGCGTCCATCCGGTGGATGATCGCGTTGATGGCCGGATTGACCTGATCGGCGCGAGCGATGGCGGCCTCGAGGACCTCCGCCGCGGTCACCTGCTTACCACGCACCAGCTCAGCCAACCCCAGGCCGTCGTAGCGGGCGTATTCGGAGAATTCCATGCGCGGTCGGGTTCGGGGGACGCAAGACTCAGGACTCAAGACTCAAGACTCAGGACACAAAGTGCAAGGGTGCGAGGGTGCGCCCCCCGCCGCTCCACCCGCCCCTTGAGTCTTGAGTCCTGAGTCTTGAGTCTTGAGTCCTGAGTCTTGAGTCCTGAGTCTTGAGTCCTGCGCCCTAAAACCGAATCACAAAATCCACATACGGCAGCCCCGGGAAGATCTGCTCCTCGGTCGAGTTCCAGAACGCGAGGCTCACCGAGATCTTCTCGCCGAAGAGACGAACGCCATACGAGAAGATCCCCGCGAAGTCATCGTTGCCACCAGTGGTGAAGTAGTTCTCGGTGACGAATTTGATCGATCGCGCCAGCCGAATTTCGCCCCCGACCATCGCGACGGGTTCGTCACCCAGGTCGCCGGAGGCGTACGGGAAGATCAGGGCGGTGGTCAGGCTGTGATCGTCGGTGCCGAAGGTGCCGACCCCGTAGAGCGCCCCAACGCCCTCGCCGTCCTCGCCGCCGAGGTCGCTGCCGAATCCACCGACTCGCCCGAGGAGGCCACCGACGGCGAGGTTGACGTTCTTCGCCGGTCGGAAGCCAACCTTGGCGGTCAGGAAGAAGATGTTGTCCGAGAAGTCGTCGAGTGGCAGCACCGAGAAGCCGCCGCCGACCTGGACATTGCCGCCGAGCCCGACCCCACCGCTCAGCAGAAACAGGTAGGTATTCGAAAAATCCGCCTGGCCCTTGGGGAGACTGCGGGCGGTCGGGCCGAAGTAGAGCCGGGTCGGGTTCGGGTCGGCCCGCCAGACCTTGCCGTTCTTCACCAAGCCGCGGAGCAGCTCCCGAACCTCCACGAGGGTGGCCCGCCGCACCTGGATCACGCCACTTTCGGTCTGGAACTGAAGTGGGTCTCCGGAGACGTCGGTGAACCGGCCGACCAAGGTCGAACCGTCGGTGAGCTTGAGGATCTGGACCGCGGCCGTGTCGGGGACGCGAATGAACTCGGCCCCTTTGACCCGGGCCTGAGCCATGGCCGACCGGCCGCCAAGGCAAGCGGTCAGCAGAACGAGTGCGATAAACCACCGGCGAACCGTCACGGTATCATCCTTTTGGAGTTGGAAGCACGGCCGGATTCTCACCCGAGGGCGTGACCCGGCCGTGACCGCCTACCGATCGATCTCGGCCGACCCGCCGACCGAGCCACGAGCCCAATACTGCTTGCCAGCCGGCTCTGGATTGGGGTACACCCGGCTCACATCCGCCCCTCGATAGAGAACCCCGTTCTGCATGACGAGGTCGATCTTCCGGGAGTTCCGAATGTCGTCGAGCGGGTTGGCGTCGAGGACCACCAGGTCGGCCAGCTTGCCCGGTTCGATCGAGCCGAGCTGCCGATCGAGGCCGAGATACTTGGCCGAGTTGATGGTGGAGATCGCGAGGATCTCGGCGGCCGTAAACCCGCCCCGGGACAACAGCTCCATCTCCCAGTGCTTGTCGAGCCCGTGCATCTGGCCGTGTCCGCTGATCTGGAGCGAAACACCCGAGGCCGCCAGCTTCCTGAGCTCGCGGGCCATCTCGATCGCGTAGATGTCGTCGGCGAAGTAGCGGGTGGGGCGCCGGAACCGGAGCAGGTAGTCCTTGGGGAAGAAGGTGAGGAGCTTGGGATCGTCCCAAAGCCGCTCATCCTGATGGAACGCTGATTCTCCCTGCGGACCGTTGTAGACCACGATCAGGGTCGGGGTGTTCCCCGCGGCGGTCGCTTTCCACAGCTCGTGGACGTCGCGGTAGAGCGGGGTGAGACCGACGGTGTGCTCGAGGCCGGAGACCCCGTCCATCAGCATGGTCCAGTTCATCTGGAAATCGACCGCGGTCTCGGCCACGACGTTGACGCCCATCCGGCGAGCGGCGTCGTAGAGCTGGATTCGCGCCGAGCGGTTGAACTGGACGTAATCCTTGAGCGCGGTGGCACCGAAGGCCTTGTTGAATGAGACCACCTCGTCGGCGTCGGCCTGCGATTCGATCGGCCGGAAGAGCTTGGGCCGGTAGTTGCGCAACCCGTAGATCGGTGGCCCCACCGAAAGCAAACGCGAGCCGTGGATTGCGCCGCTCTGCTGGAGATCCGAGACCAGGAAGTCCTTGAGGTGGTTGCCGTAGACCTCGTAGAGCGTGGTGGTGCCGTAGGCCAGGTTGGCCAGCAATCCCACGTGGTTGCGCTCGATCACGTTGAGGGTCGAGACATCGGGATTGTAGTGGCCGTGGGCGTCGATCATGCCCGGCATGACCGTCTTGCCCTTCAGGTCGAAGACCCGAGCGCCGCTCGGCACGGCCAGCCCGACGCCGACCGCCTCGATCCTGTTGTTGCGGGTCACGATGGTGGCGTTCTCGAGGACCCGGCGAGTCGGATCGACGGTGATGACCCGGGCATTGGTGAGCGCGACCAGCGTCGAGGGCACCGCGACATCGTACTCGACCGCGAGATCGGTCCGCCGCACCGTCGGCCGGTTGGCGACGATCTCGGCGACGTCCTTCTCGACGAACTCGGTGCCCCGACTCCACGAGACCGCCCTGCTGTCAGCCGACCAGTCGAGATACTCGCCGTCTTCCTGACCGACCCGGAGTGCCACGCCCTGCTTGTCGAACCCGCTGATCACGATCGTCTTGCCCGCGAACGCGAACGGGGTAAGGTAGCTACGGAGATACTCCCGGAACGCGATCCAGCGACCGTCAGGAGAGATCGTGGCACGGACCGCATGGGGGAAGGCGTAGTAGGTCTTCTTCTCCACCCCGTCGGCGCGGACCGATCGGAGGAACATGGTGTCGCGAACGATCTCGGTGAAATACACCGTGGCGCCGTCGGGCGAGAAGGAAATCGCGGGGGGACGGCGGGCGGCGAGTGGATAGGACGGTTTCCACGCCACCGTGGTTACCGTGCGCGCCGAACGATCGGGGCCGATGGCGACCAGATCGAACTCGGTCTGGCTCTCGAGGTCCTCACCCCGATTGAGCCCGTCACCGCCGCGGAGGAAAGCCAGGGTCCGGCCGTCGGCGGAGAGGGCCAGACTGCCGTACTGGGCGGGGCGGTCGGTCAGCTTGGTGGGGCGCCGGGCCGCGGTGGCGAGCGACATCGACCAGACCGCGCCGAGGCTGTCGTCGGACCAGGTGGCGTAGTAGAGGGTCTTGGTCCGGGGGTCGTAGGTCGGGCTGGTCTCGAACACCGCGCTGCGGGTCAGGTTGACCGGGGCCGACGCGTCCCGGAGGTAGAGGTCGCCTAACGCCTCGTAGAGGACGCCCTGGTCGGTCCGCTGGCCCCACCGATGGGACCGGGTCTTGGCCTTGCCCGACTCGGGCAGCGGCACGGGGAACCGAATCGTCTCGACCAGCTGGCGGCGGACTTGGACCGAGAACGGAATCGGCCGCTCGGCGCCGGTGGTGGCGTTGAGCGCGTGGAGCTTGCCGCCGTAGGCGATCACGATCTCCTGGCCGTTCGGGGTCCAGGCGTAGTTGGGATGGGCGCCATAGGTCGTTCCGGCGCCGGATTCCATCCGGTCGCGATCGAGCGCGCCGGAAAGCACCCGCTCTCGCTGGGTCGCCAGATCGTGGAGAATGAGCACGGTGCGGAGGTTGTCGCGATGGATGTAGGCGAGGGTCTTGCCGTCGGGCGACAACCGAGGATCGGCCGCCCCACCCGATCGATTGAGGTAGACGGCGACCTCGCCCGTCTTGAGGTCATAGGTCTTGATCTCGAAGCCGGACTGGAAGATCGGCCCGGCGGGCTGCGCGAAGTACACCTTGCCGTTGTTAGGATGCTCGTTGAGATGCCCCGGCGGACCGAACACGCCGGCATTGCCGAAATCGGTTCGAGAGCCGAGCAGGTCGACCCGGTGCGCCGTGAACCGGGCGCCCAGATCCATACTGGTGTAGTAGATCCACCGCCCGTCCGGCGACCAGCTCCCCTGGAACGATCGGGCCCCGGTCTTGGACACCTTCTCCACCGAGTCGGTGCCGCGGTGGAGGAGCCAGACCTCGTCTTTGCCGGAGCGGTCCGAGGTGAAGAGGACCTTGGTGCCGTCCGGGCTGTAGCGCGGCAAGTGATCGTACGATCGGCCCCGGGTCAGCTCGGTGGCGTCGCCACCCCCAAACGGCATCTCGTAGAGGCGTCCGAGGAGATCGAACACGATCGTGCGGCCGTCGGGCGACACGTCGACGCTGATCCAGGTACCTTCGGTCGTGGTGAAGTCGAGCGGCTTGGTCGGCCCGCGAATCGAGTCGGGGGAGAACGGGGCCGGCTGGGCCGCGAGCGAAGGCGCCAAGAGCAAGGCAACGGTCACGAGACGACGCAAAGACATGGGGAGCACCTCGACCAAGGTTCAGCGAATCAGAGCGATGCCGGGATACAGCTGAGTGTAGCGGGAGAACACGGCCGGGTCGTGACCGGGAATGATCAGTCGGCCCGCGCCGGCGATTCGCCGCATCCGGTCGTGCGCCTTGAGATTCGACACCGTGTCCCAGGTCGCCGCGATCGGGCGCCGCTGGTCGAGGTTCTCGTACAGGTAGAGGTTGTCGGACGCGATGATCGCCTGGGCGCCACCGGTCGCGACGCTCACGTACTGGGACTCCTTGGTGTGGCGCCCACCGGTGTAGACGACCACGCCCGGGGCGACGGCCTGGGAGTCGCCGTCGACCAGCTTCAACCGACCGGCCCGGCGGAACTTCTCCAGCATCGCCATCGTCACGGGAAACACGCCGGTCTGGGCCTGGTTCTCCGGCTTCTGATAGTGCTCGTACTCGGCACGCTGCAGCCAGACCTTCGCGTAGGGGAACAGGTCGGCCCCGTCGGCGTGATCCCAGTGGAGGTGGGTGATGATGATGTCGGTGACGTCGTCGGGCTTGATCTGGAGCTTGGCCATGGCCGTGCTCGGTTTGACGAAGCCGCGAACGTTCCAAGCCTTGAGGAACTCCTCGCGATAGAAACCGGCGTCGACCAGAATCCTCTTGGTGGGGCTGACCAGCACCCAGAACATCAGCGTCGCGTCGATGGTGCGGGACGAATCGGCGCCGAGCACGAGGCTCCGGACCGGGAACCCGACCAGCTCACCGTACTTGACGGCGTAGACCTCGTAGCCGAGCTGGGAGGCCGGCGTGGAGTCGGGCGGGACCGCGGTGGCGAGGGCGGCGAGGGCCACCATGCGGAGAATGGGCATGGTGGAATGTAGCAAAAAGGGGAGCGGAGGTAATCGACTAGCGATCGACCCAGAGGAAGACCGTGCCGCCCCGCCGGCCGCACCCGCTGGTGACCTCCCGGTTGGCGCGACCTCCCCAGAGACCATACACCGCTTGGCACGTCGGTCCGTCGTTCGTGAAGGCGGAGATCGATTGCGTGGTCCGGCGCCCGCCGCCCCGGACCGCCCGAGTGGTCCAGGTGAGCTGATAGCTGGGCGCTCGAAACAGTGCGGTGCCGCCACCGGGCAGGTACGGCCCGAGCCCGCGCGGCACCCGCCCGCGGCCGGCGGAGGGTGGCCAGGTACCGGCGTTTTCGGCGTACTGGAACGCGCCGCCGCGAGCCGTCCGCATCGCCGACATGATCTCGGCGGCAACGGCCTTCTTCCGGAGAAGCTGGTACTTGGGCAGCGCGATCGATGCGAGGAGGCCGATGATCGCGACCACGGCCAACAGCTCGATCAAGGTGAAACCGCGGCGGTTCATCGGGGAAAGTTCTCGAGGGTCGACGGCTGGCCTGGTGCACCCCGGAGGAACATCGGTTGGGAGGACGTGCCGCCGATGATTCGATACCCGCCGGCGTCCGGGGTGATCGAGAGGCTCGGCGCTTCGAGACCGAGGTCGGCGAAGCTGGTCGGGAAATGACCGGTTTCCTGGTGGTACTGCTCCACCAAGATCGACGCGGCGACGAGTTGGAGTTGTGCCTCGGTCGCGGTTTCGGGCGGCGGCGAAGGCTCGAAGGTCGGATAGAGCCACTCGGGTTTGGCGATCCACAGGTAGACGGTAGCAACCGCCGAGAGAACCCCAACGGCGGGGAACAGGAGGCGCTTCCAGGGAGCCTGGGCAGGACCCGCATGGCCCAATGGCTTGGTCGCCTCGTGCTCGACCAAACGATCATACGCCGCCAGCAGCTCTTCTTTGCCGGGCGGGGCCGCATGGCCGGTTGAGGTCGCGGTCGGAGTCGGGTCGGTTGGGGCCGCGGGCGAAAGGTCGGCGGCAGGCGGAGTCGCTTTCGGGGAGTCAGCTGCCAACGGCGTCACCGGGCGCGGCGGTCGTTCGGCCGCGACCTGGCTCAGGAAAGCGTCCAGCGCCTCCCGCATGTCGCTTCCGCTTGATTTATCCGCCATCGGGGCCCTCCCGGCCGCATGCTCGGGGCTGGGGAGGGGTATCGACTCGCCTTCACCGAACTTGAGGACCATGCCGGATCAGTGGCCGGCGGCCATGCCATCCTTCCGCGGGTCCGAGCCGGCCGCGTAGCCCTTGGCCAGCTTGACGATGGCCTGGGCCCCGCCGGCGGAGCTAGCCGGCAGGTCCGACACCTCGTGGCCCATCGCGGTCAGCTCCGCCCTGACGAACTCACCGATCGGCGGCTCCAGCGCCACTTTGTAGCCGCTGCTGTGACGGAACCGCGCCGCATCGACCGCCTCCTGGAGGTCCATCCCGAACACCAAGAGATTGAGCAGCACTTGGACGTGCCCCTGCGGCTGCATGCCCCCGCCCATCACGCCGTAGCTCATCCACGGCTCTTCCCGGCCGTCCGCGGCAGTCTTGGTGACGAAAGCGGGAATGATGGTGTGGAACGGTCGTTTCCGGGGCGCCACCGTGTTTGGCAGGCCATCGGTCAGGGTGAACCCGGCGCCCCGATTCTGGAGCGCCAGACCGGTACCCGGTACCACCACCCCGGACCCGAAGCCTCCCGCGAGGCTGTTGATGAAGGAGACCATGTTGCCGAACTGATCGGCGGCGGTGAGATAGATCGTCTCGCTGCTGGTGAGCGCCGGCCCCGGTTCGGCCCGCTCAGTGGCCCGGCGGGCGTTGAGCCGCGAGCGGCGCTCGGCGATGAAGGCATCCGACAACAGGTGTTCGGCCGGTGTCGTCATGGCGGTGGGGTCGCCGACGAACCGCTCCAGGTCGGCGAAGGCCAGTTTCTTCGCTTCGATCAGGTGGTGGAGGTAACTGGCGGTGTTGTGCCCCATGCCCTTGAGGTCGTAGGGCTCGAGGATTCGGAGCATCTCCAGCGCGGCGATGCCCTGACCGTTAGGTGGCAGCTCGTAGAGCCGGTAACCCTTGAACGGCACCGAGATCGGGACCACCCAGTCGGAGCGGTGGGCGGCCAGGTCGTCGACGGTGACGAACCCGCCCAGTTCCTGAATCCGGCGGGCGACCTTGGCGCCGAGCGAGCCGCCGTAGAAGGCCGCGACACCCTCGTTCGCGATCAGCCGGAAGGTCGCGGCGAGATCCGGGTTCCGGATCCACTCACCGGTTTTCGGGTAGCGCGTGCCATCGATCAGGTAGGTGGCCCGGCCGCCTTCGTCCTTCTCGAGCACCTCACCGGTGCTGGCCCAGTCGCCGGCAATGATCGGAGTGAGCGGAAACCCCTCCTCGGCCAATCGAATCGCCGGCGCGAGCGCGTCCGCCAGGGTGATGGTGCCGTGAGCGGCGAGGAGATCCTGCCAGGCCGCGAGCGCGCCGGGCACGGTGATCGACTCGGCTCCGCTCGTCGGCATCGCCTTGTGCCCGCGCTTGAGCAGCAGGTCGCGACTGATCAGCGATCCCGACCGGCCGGACCCGTTGAGTCCGACCAGCCGCTTCTCCTTGGCGAGCCAGTAGAGCGCGAAAAGGTCGCCGCCCGCGCCGGTCATCATCGGCTCGACCACGTTGAGGACGGCGGCCGCGGTCACCGCCGCGTCGATGGCGTTGCCACCGCGTTCGAGCACCGTGAGGCCGGCGGTGGTGGCCAGGGGATGGCTGGTGGCGATCGCTCCGCGGGGGGCGTACATCGTCGAGCGTCCCGCCATCGAGGGCGCGCGTGGCTGGCCGTTCGCGGGAGGCACTTGGGAGAGGAACATCGAGCCTCCGAGGAGGAGCGCGACGGTTCGACCGAGGAATGTCATGGATTGCCCTCTGGGGTGCGTCAGGAATCTACACCTGACTCCCGGGAGCGACTATCGTTGACACAATGACTGCCGAGATCGAGTTGGAGGCGGCGCTCGCCGAGCCCACGCCGGAGCTAGTGGCCGACCTGGCGCACCTGCCGGGCGACTTCGTGGTGCTCGGGGCCAGCGGGAAGATGGGCCCCAGTCTGGTCCGGCTGTTGGTTCGCGCGTTGGACACGGCCGGGATTCGTCGTCGGGTCTTCGGGGTGGCGCGGTACGGAGCGGGCGCCGAGCCCGAGTTTCCGGGGGCGGAGGTGATCCGCGCCGATCTGCTCGATCCGGCCGCCGTTCGAGCGCTCCCGATGGCCGCCAACGTGATCTATCTGGTCGGTCAGAAATTCGGGACCTCGACCGATCCCGCGAGGACCTGGGCGGTCAACACCGCGATCCCCGCGTTCGTCGCCGAGCGGTATCGGGGCGCGAGGATCGTGGTGTTCTCGACCGGCAACGTGTACCCGCTTACTGAGCCATCCGCCGGCGGCCCCACCGAGACCGATCCCACGGGCCCGGTCGGCGAGTACGCCCAGTCGGCTTTGGCGCGCGAACGGGTGTTCACTTTCTACGGGGAACGCGATCGGACCCCAGTGGCGATCCTCCGGCTCAACTACGCGATCGAGCCGCGGTACGGCGTGCTCCGCGACATCGGCGATCGGGTCTTCGCGGGCGAGACCGTCGATCTGGCGATGGGGCACGTCAACGTGATCTGGCAACGCGACGCGAACGCGGCGGCCGTTCGGGCGCTGCGACACGCCGGCACTCCGCCGTTCGTGGTCAATCTGACGGGCCCGTTTCGGACGGTACGCTCGATCGCCGAGGCATTCGGCCGGCGGTTCGGGAAGCCGGCTCGATTCATTGGGCGGGAGGCGGCGACCGCGCTGATCGCCAACACCGCCCGGTGCGAGGCCGTCTTCGGGCCGCCGGTGGTCGGGATCGAGGCGATGGTCGATCGCGTCGCGGAGTGGATCGTGGCGGGCGGCCGGTCGTTGGGCAAACCGACTCATTTCACCGATCGAGAGGGACGCTTCTGAGCGATATCCGAACCGCGATCGGGCCGATCCGATGACGGCGGCTCGGATCGAGGTGATCAGGCGGCGCCTTCTGGCCGGCGGGGTCATCCCCGCCCACCCTCTCGCCCTGACGAGGCGGCGACGGCTCGACGAGCGTCGCCAGCGGGCCCTGACTCGGTACTACCTCGACGCCGGTGCGGCGGGGGTCGCGATCGGGGTGCACACCACTCAGTTCCGGATCCGCGACCCGAGGGTCGGCCTTCTCGAGCCGGTCCTGGCGTTAGGCGCAGACACGATCGCCCGCTGGCCCTTGCGCCGGCCCGTCGTCGCGGTGGCTGGGGTGGTTGGCCCGACCCGGCAGGCGCTCCGGGAGGCCGGCCTCGCGGCGGACCTGGGTTACGACGTCGCCCTGGTGAGTTTAGGCGGCCTGGCCGACTGGTCGGACGCGCGGCTGTTGAGCCATCTCCGCGAGATCGCCGCGGTGATCCCCGTCATGGGGTTCTATCTCCAGCCGGCGGTGGGCGGGCGGCCGCTGGGCTACGAGTTCTGGCGACGGTTCGCCGAGCTGGAGTCGGTGGTGGCGATCAAGGTGGCGCCATTCAGTCGCTACCAGACGCTGGATGTGATCCGGGCGGTGGTCGACGCCGGTCGGCACCGGGAGATCGCCCTCTACACCGGCAACGACGACGCGATCGTCGCCGACCTGACGGCTCGGTACCGGTTGCGCGGCCCGCGAGGCGACCTGGTGACCGCGCGGTTCGTGGGCGGGCTGTTAGGCCACTGGGCGTACTGGACCCGGTCGGCGGTCCGGTTGGTCGAACGGATCCGGCGCGGAGACGGCGCCGGGGCGCTGACCGGGCTCGCCGCGGCGACGACCGACGCCAACGCCGCCGTCTTCGACGTCGCCAACGGGTTTCGGGGCTGCATCCCGGGAATTCACCAGATTCTGCGCCGCCAGGGGCTTCTCGCTGGCCGGTGGTGCCTCGACGAGCACGAGCGGCTCTCGCCCGGACAAGCGGCCGAAATCGATCGGATCGTGACCGCCTATCCGGCACTTGGTGACGATCGGTTCGTTCGGAGCCGGCTCACTCGGTGGTTGACACCTTGAGACCGCCTGGTCTCCCCGCACCACCGCCGATCCGTTCCCGACTCCCCGAGACAGCATGACGGCGGGGCCCGCGGTCACGAGGAGCGCCCGTCAGGCCCGCGCGAACGCCCGAGCGTTCGTCGATTCGATCGCCCGCCGCTCGGTCGGGGTCAGGTCGGTCAGCTCGAGCTTGGCGATGCTGCTCTCCGGGATCCGCAGCGGCAAGCCGGTGCCGAAGCAGAACCGGCTTGCCCCGATCGTCTTGACCAGCTGCAGCAGCTGATCCTCCGGCGGCCCCCATAACCAGCAGATGTCCCAGAGAATCCGGGCCGCTTCGTCGGGCGCCGAGCCGAAATGGGTTTGCTCGATCGTCTCTCGGTCGGCGTGGGTGACGATCAGCCGGACTTCGGGATCGGATCGAACCAGCTCCCGAAGGGCCCACGCCGGCAACTCGGCGCTGTGGTCGTTGGGGTGACGCTGCCGGCCGTCCTCGACCCGCACCGCCATCAATAGCGGCAACCGTCGCCCGGAGCACGCCCGGACCAGCGCGAGCATCTCGGCACCCGCCGGCGCGAGACCGTAGAAGGTAGGATCGGCCCGGACACAAGGAGCGTTCTTCTCGACCGCCTCCTCGAGAATCTCGATCCAGCCGGGCAAGCCGGGATGGACCGCCGGCACCGGGCGAAAGGCCACCTGATGCTGAGCCGCCTGATAGGTGATCCGGTTGCCCTCCGAAGGATCCTTCCAGAACATCGCGGCCAGATTCGAGACCCACGCCTGGGCAATCCCGACCCGCGCCAGCGCGGCGGTGAGCGTGGCCGGAGAGCCGAGGTCGATCCGGCGGTACGGGTAGTGACCGAGAAACGCATTGACGTCGATGATCATAGCGCCACCCCGAAGACTCCCGGAGGAAATATCCGCTCGGCGTTCTCCCACCGCACCGCGTCGAGATCGGCGGGGCTCAGGAACGTCTCCAAGTAGCGGAGCTTGGCGAGGCCGGTGCAGAGGGTGAGATCGGCGCCCCAAAGGACCCGATCGGAACCGACCGCGGCCACCGTCGCTTCCAGCATCCCGGCGTCGACGCCGCTGCCGGAGAGGTCGACGAAGACGTTGTCGATCTTCCGCACGGCGTGCAGGCTGTGGAGCCAGTCGCCGCCACCGCCGATGTGGGCCAGGATGAATGGCACCGTGGGATGCCGATGGGCCAGTTGGCCCAACTCCACCGCGTCGGAAGCCTCCTGGCCCGGCCACTCCCGGCGCCGGTGTTGCCAGATGTGATGGAGCACCGGGAGGTCGCGGTCGGCGGCCATTGCGCAGATCGGATCGAGCAGGGGGTCGTTGGCCCGCCGGCTGGCCGCGAGCTTCACCCCGATCATCCCCTGCGCCACGCCCCGTTCGATCTCCGCCAGCGCGTGATCGGTGTAGTTGGGATTGACACAGACGTACCCCTTGATCCGCCGGGGATGGAGTCGCATCAGCTCGAGCAGGGCATCGTTGCCGACGGTGACGTCGGTGGGCGACGGGAAGTAGGTCGGCGAGGTCCGACCCCAGCTGCCGAGGATCGACGCCACGTGCCAGACGATCCCGATCTGCTCCCCGGCCGCGAGGCGACTCTCGTTGCGCTCGGCCCAATCGATTCGATTGCCGGCGGGATGATAGAAGTGAGCGTGGACATCGACGAGCATCTAGCGACCCACCTCCCGGAGCGATTCACCGAGGACGCCGAGGGCCTGGTCCACGTCAGCATCCTGATGGGCGAGGGCAACGAAGTTGTAGGCAGAACGCTTGAACAGCAGCCCGCGACGAGCCGCTGCCGCCGCGACCCGGCCGCCAATCTCGTCGGAGCGATAGCGCAGGTAGCACATCTCCGCGATGCCGGAAGCGGCGGCTACCAGATCGGGATACTCCCCCGCGAGCGTTTGAAGCCCAGCCATGAGCCGGCCGCCGAGCCGGCCCGCGTGGTCGGGAAACCGATCGCGCCGAATGACCGCGAGAGTGGCGCGAGCGGCAGCGAGAGCGACCGATTCGGTCGCGAGGGTCGAAGAGATCCACGTCCGGTCGACCCCAGCCATGATCGCGCCGCCCCCGCCGACCACCGCGAGGGGGAATCCGTTGGCGAGTCCCTTTCCATAGACGGCGAGATCGGGCCGAACGCCCCACCGCTCGACCGCACCTCCCACCGCGACCCGGAATCCGGTCTTGATCTCGTCGAAGACGAGAGCCGCGCCCACCCGCTCGGTTTCGTCCCGAAGGACCCGAAGCCATTCGACCGCGGGCGGCCCGTCCACCACCGGTTCGACGATGACCAGAGCCAACTCATCTCCCACCTCCCGGATCGTCCGGCGTGCGGCTTCGACATCGTTGAACGGCACTGTCTGGTAGAGCCTCCGCACCGCGGCGGGCACGCCTGCTTCGTGACTGACTCCGTCGAGCCATCCGTGATAGCCACAGCCCACCACTCGGTCGCGGCCAGTGTGGGTCCGGGCCAGTCGGACCGCCGCGGCCACGGCTTCGGCGCCGGTCTTGAGGAACCGAACCGACTCGAGCCAGGGCATCGCCGCCGCCAGCTCGGCGGCAAGCAGCGCCTCCTCGACCGGCGGCAGCGGCCCGACCATGCCGCGATCGAGCGCCTGAGCGGCGGCGGCGTTGACCTCGGGATGTCCGTAGCCGAGGCTCACGGCGCCTAACGCCATGACGAAATCGAGATACTCCCGCCCCGCGGTGTCACCGATCCGCACCCCCCGACTCCAAGCCATCGCGGTCGGCAGGCCGGGCTCCGAGGCGGTGCCGAACAGCGCGGGGCCCCGTTTGCTTCCGGTCGAGGTGCCGCCGGCGACGGTCATGCCAGCAGCTCGATCACGCCCCACTGGTCCTCGCCACGGCGATCGCCCCGGAGATAGATCCATCCATGGCCGCCGCCCCAGGCCAGCTGCCCGGCACGACTGACCCGGTCCGGCCGCATCTCGTTGACCACCAGGTCGAACTCCAGCTGGGTACCGACCCTGACATGGGCCAGGTCCGGACACGGCAAGGCCACCGTCAGCAGGTAACCATCGTCGGACACCGTCGAGGCGCCAGCGAGCGTGACCGGAGCGGCCGGCGAACCGGGAATCGGCCGGGCGAATACTCCTCCGTCGTCGCCGGGGCGAATCAGGTAGGCATGCACCGGCCCGCCGGGCGCTCGATAATACACCTGGATGCCATCGAGGTGGATATCGTCCGCCTCGTTGTCGCGGCCGAGCGGCTTGGGCACGGCTGGTCCGACGACCACGTCGGCCTTGGTCACCTGCACGGCCAGGTAGAGCGACGACGGGTCCCAGTTGAGATGCGCCGTGGCGCTGAAGACTTCCTCGCCCTGGTACGGCTCTTCGCTGCGGTAGTAGTGGGCCTCGTCGGCCATCACCAAGGGAGCCGACTCGTCGAAGCCGTCGAGGCTCCCGTCGAGGGCGGGCGGCTGGTCGAGATGTATCGACTCGCCCTGGGCCTTGACCGGTCGCTCGGCGATCAAGGCCCGGCTCGCCACCGGTTTCGGCACCGCGCCGCCGAGCGGAATCGCCCGACCCGAGGCGGTCACCGTCGCGTCCGCGGCGCCGAGGCGAACAGTCGCCCGGTCATTGCAGCTGACGATCTCGATGACGTCGCCCACGTCGACCCGGGTCACCGCGCCGGAGAAGTCGAGCACGGCTACCAAGCGAACCCGCTGTCCCTCGGCACGCACCAGGTGAAACGGCCGGCGTTCCTTCCCCGGGCGGCCCGGTGCCGTCGCGCGAAGGACGGAGCCACCCACCAGATGCAGCCGACAGGTCCGCTCGCCGGCAACCGCGGTGAGCACCACATCGCTAGTTCCTTCGGGAACGAACCGGGCGACGTCGGTGACGAACTCGTCGTCGAGCTCGGCCGGCTCGAAGCGACCCGCCGTCTCGATCGAGACCGCGCCATCGAGATGCCACGGCAGCTCGATCCGATGGGACTCGGGGGCATCGAGGTCGACGACGTCGAGGATCCAGTCGGGGCCGTGGACGATCGTCCGGCGGATCGTCTCGTGCTCGGCGCTGATCCATCCCCAGCCGTCCTGGTCGGCGAAGGCGACCGCCCGGGCCTTGGTCGACTCCTGGGAGCGACCATCGAGCCGAGGGGCGTTGTGGGCCAGCGTCGAGCGATACCAGAACAGGTCGCGGGTGACGTAGGACCCGGTTCCCGGATCGACCAGCCAGAAGGTGTCGCCCGCCACCACGGTGAGATGGAGCCGGTCGGGATGCCCGTGCCCGCCCGCGAAGGTGCCGCAGTCGATCCCGACGTAGCGATCGTGCTGGCGGAGGACGGCGACGCCCTGGGAAAGAAGCAGCCGGCTCTCCGGCTGATACGGCTCCTCGCTCGAGGGCAGTTCGGGCGCCATCCCGAGCAGCATCCACCAGGAGAGATCGGCCCGGGTGGTCCGATCGCGGGCCGGCTCGGCCGCGTCGTGGAGGTAGGCGTCGTAGGTCTGGGCCTGGACCGCCGGCCTATGATAGAGAGCCGCCAACCAGGCGCCTAACGCTTCTGGCGCCGCCTCCCCGAGCAACCCGAAACCCCGCTCCCAGCACTCGAGATAGGCGGGGTGGGCCAGCGATACGCCGTATCGCGAGTCCCGCCGGGCCGGGAAGGTGAGATCGGCGAACGCGGTCAGCGACGGCGCCAGGAGCGCGGCGCCGAGTTGATGCCCCAAGTCTTGGTTAGCGAGCAGGTCGACCCCGACCGCCTTGGCCCAGTCGATCCCGACCAGCAGGCCGCGGAGCGCGAAGAGGTGATAGTTCTCGCCCTCGGCCCACATCCCGTCGTCGTCGAAGCCGTCGGTCAGGTGGCCGAGCAGCCCGAACCGGCCCCGGATCGCGATCTCGGCCAGCTCCTCGTCGCCGAACCACACCGCGATCGCGGTCAAGGCCGCCGCGTTCCAGACCTGCCGGTTGCTGTGTCCCTCGTTGAAGTCGCCGATCAGGTTCGCCGCTTCGTCGGCGATGGCGTTGACGGCCTCGACATCGGTGTCCTCGAGCCAGCCGCGCTCCCGCAGCAGGTACGCCGCGGTAAGGTAGTTGAGCAGCCAGATCGACTCGAGATAAGTCGAGAAGAACAGGTGGGTCGGGCCGAGGAGATTGTCGCGATTGGGGAAAGCGAAGTAGCGCTCAAAGTACTCGCCGAGAAGCGCCCGCGACCGCCCCGCCAGCGCCTTGTCGTCGGTGAGCACCGCGAGGACCGCGAACTGCGCGGCCCGCTCGGCGACCCAGAGATGCTGAGCCCGGGCCCAATGCGCGTCGTGGGCGGCGCCGGTGGCGACGGTCTCGCATTTCGAGCACGCGTGACGCGACGGGCTCCACGGATCGAACATCAGCGGAGCTCGGCATTTCGGACAGGCGCCGCCGTCGGTCGAGAGCATCGCCTTCCGATCGGGGATCACGATCGTCCGACCGGCAACGGCGGCGGCCTTCGCGCCGAGGCGCTCGAGGAGGAGAGCGAGGTCGCCCGACTGGCATTGGGCCTTCCGCGCCGCGATGTCGTCGATCGTTACCACGTCCGGACCCCCAGGGTCGCCCAGGTGAGCGGCAGGACGGTGACCCCGAGACGCTGCGCCTCGGTCACCGCCGCCGCGGGATCGTCACCCACGATGAAGAACATCGAGCCGCCCGCCCCGGCGCCGGCCGCCTTGCCGCCCAGCGCGCCGGCGGAGGCCATCGCGTGCTCCAGCCGGGCCATCAACGGCGTCGACATCACCGGATCGAGACGCTGTTGGTGGTGCCAATTGGCGCTGAGCCATCGGCCGATGGCGGAAACTTCGCCGCGCTCGAGCGCTTCCGCCATCCGGTCGGCGGCCTCCGCCAGGCCATCGAGGGCGGCGCTCACTTCAGAGTCGCCATCGCGGTACTTCCCCATGACCCGGGCAATCGTATTGCCCGAAACCCGGGATTGCCCGGTGTAACAGACCACCAGATGGGATTCGAGCCAGGCGAGCAGATCGCCACCGAGCGCGAGCGGCCGGGCCGTGACGGTGTTGCCGGAAAAGCGGAAATGGTGGAAGCCGCCGAGGGCGGCCGCGTATTGGTCTTGGCGTCCGCCGGGCAGCCCCGCCTCGATCGCCTCGACCCGCCAAGCTCGGTCGGCGGTCTCGAGCGGCGAGAAGGAGCGACCGAGCGCGTGGTCGAGGGCCGCCACCAGCGCGACGTCCATCGCGCCGGAGCTGCCGAGGCCCGATCCGGGTGGCGCGGCCGATTCGGTCACCAGGCGACAGGGCTTGGCGCCGGTGAACCGGATCGCGGCGCGAAGCAGGTCGAGGCCGGATTGGACATCCAACCCCGAGCGGTCGGCGGCGGTGGCTGACGTGCCCAAGTCGAGCGATTCGAGCCGATACCCCGCGGTATCGAGCTCGACCGTGGCGGTGGCCCGCAACTCGATCGCGGCATTGACCACCGCGCCGCCACGATCGGTGGCGTACGGTTCCACGTCGGTCCACCCGCCCGCGAAGTCCAACCGACACGGCGCGCTCGCCCGAACGATCATTCGACCGACCAGCGCGTCACCGAGGCCAACTCGCCGCGGAGATCCATTCGGACGCCTTTCATCCGTCGCTGCATCCCCTGGACGCCCCGGGCATGATAGAGGAACGATACCGGCATCGAATCAGCCAGCAGCGGAAGCAAGGCGGCCCCTCGCCTCCCCGCTGGCAGCGAGATCCCGGCGAACTCGAACAGCGAGCGGAGATACCCGAGCTCGAGGTCGCCCGAAACCCCCATGATCGCGGCGTCGAAATCGCGGCTGACCCGAACGCGGTCCAGGAACGTCGCCAGCTCCAGCTGGCGGATCGTGACGGTCACCCCGATGCGGGCCAGCTGTTGTTGGATCATCTGCTCCATGGCCGCTTCGCCGCTACCCACGGTGAGCAGCTCGAAGGTCAGTGGCCGCGAATCGATGAGCGCTCGTCCGCGCCCGGGGGCGAACCGAAGCGGCGGAGCCGGCCCACCCTCGAGCTCGGGCGGCAACGGCCCCGAGGCCGGGACTCCGAAACCGTAGAGGAAACCGGTGACGATCGCCAGGCGATCGATCGCCAGGTCGATCGCCCGTCGCGCCCTCAGGTCGTCGAACGGCGGGCGGCGCGCGTTGAATACCACCAGGTAGCTGAACAGGAGCGGGTAGTCGAGGACTCGGAGGGTCGAGTCCTTCTCGACGAAGCTGGCATGCGCGGGCTGAATCCCCGCGAAATCGAGCTCGCCAGTGGCCAGCGCGGCCAACTTGGTGGTTGGCTCGTCGACCACGGCGATGGCCAGCTGATCGAGTTTGGGTCGCCCGCCGAGTGACGGGGGGAACCCGGGATCGGCGGCGAAGATCCACCGGCGGTTCGGGTCGTGGTGGACGAACCGGAAGGGACCGTTGCCCACCGGCCGATCGTTCCAGGCGGCGCTTCGCATCTGGGACGGCGGGGTGGCGGCCAGCAGATGGGCCGGCAGGATGGCGAGGTCGGTGAGGACATCCGGGATCCGCCCGGGTCGCTGGGAGAAGTGCAGGTCCAGGGTGGAGTCGTCGACCGCGGTGGCCGACGCGAGGTCGCCAAGGTCGCTCCGCCGAGGATACCCGACAACTGGATCGCGGGCCGCCTCCAGGGTCCAGGCCGCGTCGCGCGCGGTGGTCGGCCGGCCATCGTGCCACCGAACCCCGGTATGGAGGACCATGGTGAGCCGGAGGCTGTCCGCCGACCACTGCCAGCGCTGGGCCAGGTAAGGAACCACCGCGAGCGCCGAATCGTAGCGGACCAGGGTGGTCAGCAGCACGTAGCGCTGCACCTGTTTGGCGAGCGGATGGGTGGTGACGAGCGAATTCATGCTCTGGAGGTCGGCACCGGAGGCGAGCACGACGGTGTTGCCCCGCCGCGCCGCGGTGGGCGAGCAGGCCACGAGAGCAACCAAACCGATCCCGATGACACGTTGGATCACCAGTTGAATTTAGATTGCTTCATGGCCCGCGGCTTCGTTTTCGGCGTCCTTCGCGCCCCGCTGGTGGTCCTCGGGGTGGTCACCCTGACGTTTCTGCTGCTCCACCTCGCCCCCGGCGACCCGGTTGCCCTCCTCCTCGGGCCGGCCGCCGGAGCGGTGGACCACGCCGCGGCGGCACGCTCCCTTGGCCTCGATCAGCCGCTCGCCGAGCAGTACATCCGCTGGATCGCGAAGGCGGTCCGGGGCGACTTCGGCACCAGCATCGCGACCGGCCGGTCGGTGACTCGGATGCTCTGGGAGGCGTGGCCGGCCACCGCGATCCTGGTCGGCGCGAGCATCGCCCTGTCGTACTGCCTCGGCGTGCTGATCGCGGCACTCCAGGGAGTCGGTCGCCGGCCGGTGGTGGACCGCACCTTCTCCGCGATCACCGTGGTGCTGGCCGCGCTCCCGGGTTACTGGCTGGCCTTTCTCCTGGTCATGGTCTTCAGCTACACGCTTGGCTGGCTCCCCGCGTTCGGGGCCGCGGGAATCGACGCCGAGTTCTTGAGTCCCGGCCGCCGATTCATCGACCGACTCGCCCATCTTGCCCTCCCGCTCACCACCCTCACCTTGATCGGGATCGGCACGGTAGCTCGCTACGCTCGGGGCACCCTTCGGCAGGTGCGCGACGAGCCGTTTCTCGTCACCGCGCGCGCCAAGGGTCTGGCGCCGGCCCGGATTCTCTTCCGCCACCATCTCCGCAACGGGCTGGTGCCGATCGTGGCGTTGCTCGGCCTCTCGCTACCCGCGTTGTTCTCGGGTGCGGTGTTCGTCGAAGGCGTCTTCGCCTGGCCTGGCGTGGGACAGGTGCTGATCCAGGGCGTCCAGGCCCGGGACTATCCCGTGGTGATGGCCGCAACGACCGTCAGCGCGATCCTGGTGGTGGTCGGCAGCGTGGCGGCCGAGCATCTTCTCCATCGGGTCGACCCGCGGACTCGGCCCCAATGAAACGGCGGATCGGGCTCGCCCTCCTGATCGGTTTCGGCGTCCTCGCGGTCGCGGCGCCGTGGCTGTCGCCGGTGGGACCATCGGCGGCCGCCGACGTGGTGGTGACCCGGTTCCTTCCGCCGGGCACGGTGGACGAGTTCGGCGTGATCCACCTCCTCGGTACCGATCGGCTCGGCCGCGACGTGTGGAGCCGGTTGATTCACGGCGCTCGGGTGTCCTTGGCGGTCGGGATGCTGGCGACGCTGGTATCGCTCGTGGTCGGGGTGGTGGTCGGCGCGGGAGCGGCGTTCTTGCGCGGGGCACCGTCACTCCTGTTGCTGGGCGTCACCGATTTCGCCCTAGCGCTCCCGCGAGTGGTGCTGCTCCTGCTCCTGGCCGCCTTGTGGCAACCGAGTGCGGCGCTGGTGATCGTGACGCTGGGATTGACCGGGTGGATGCCGTTGGCTCGGCTGGTGTACGCCGAGACGCTCAGCCAGCTGGCCCGGCCCTATGCCACCGCGGGGGCCGCCTTGGGGGCGGGGCGCCGGCGGATGTTTCTCCGCCACATCCTCCCCAACATCGCCGCGCCGATTCTCGCGGCCGCCACCCTGGGCGTCGGCAACGCCATCACCCTCGAGGCCGGATTGTCGTTTCTCGGGCTCGGCGTCCAGCCGCCGACGCCCTCGTGGGGCGGGTTGATCGCCTCGGGCCGGGAGACGATCGTCAACGCGCCGTGGGTGGGGCTGGCGCCCGGAATCGCCCTGGTCCTGGTGGTGATCGCCTGTAGCCTAACGGCGGAGGGATTCGAGGTCGAGCGTCACTCGGATCGAGACGATTTCGCCCGGGCGGGCGCGAAACCGAACTGAGCGGCGGTCGGGCTCGACCGAGAGCGGCTCGGGCATGGCGTGGTTCGCCGGCGGCGCTCCCGTCGCTGCCTCGGGCGCCCTCGGCCCACTCACCAACTCATCGGCGCGGATCCGCTCGGCCCGAAGGATCGGCCCTCCAGCCCGCCACAGTCCCTCGGTCGTCTCTTGCCCGAGGTTGACGACCCGAAGGACGATCCCGTCACCATTCTCGGCCGGCTTGACTGCCTCGAGCGCGAGCCCGGCGCCGACCAGTTCCAGACCGTGGGTCGCCGTGAGCGACGAGGCCCGGCGATGCCAGATCGGAATCGGGGGGAGAAACACGTCTTCCCAGGCTTCAACCAGGGCGACCGGGTTGGCCAGGATGCCGGCGTCGATCGGAAGAACTGCCAGCTCGATCACGTGGCGGCCGGGTTCCTGCGCTTCCGGGGTGGCCGTGATCCACCCGGCGTGACCGCGCCGGGCGGTGAGGTCCCCTCGAGACAGCTCCCCGACGGAACGGAGCAGCGTGGTCGCCAAGGAGCCGTCCGCGGACCACTGATACTCGAAGAAGCCGGGCTGGAGAATGGCCAGCCCCCGCCCGCCGGAGGCGACGGCGACGAAACGTTGGGCTGGGTCGGTCGGCAGGCCCCATTCGGGTTCCCAGGACCGATCGAGGTGCCCGGGGGGACGACGGACCACTCCGTGGGCGGTGCCCGCGACCGCGGCGCCTCGCGCGCCCGAGGTGACCGACCAAGCCAGGCGATGATTGGTCGCCTGGTTGTCGAGCTCGAGCCGGATCCGCACCGCCGGGCTTCCGGCATGAATGGTCGCGATGGTGCGACCGGTCACGGTTCCGTTAGGCAGGTCCAGGAGCCACCGAACCGCGACCCCGCCGATCAGCGGGCCGGGGGCCACGGTTTCGATGCCCGTCATCCGGGCGCCCCAGCGCCGAGCGCCGAGCTGGGGGGTGTAGCAGTCGCCGTCGTCGGAACGAGCCTCGAGGCGCCCGACCTCCGGGTAGCGCTGTCCGCGGACCTGATCGACTAGCGTTAGGCGCCCTCGGCGGTCGACCGCGATGGACACCAATCCGTTGGTCAGCCCCCACCCGCGGGGCGCGGGGGAGACGGGGTAAGGCACCGGCGGCCTCCCGATCGGCGCCCGCATCCCCTCGCTCCGGCGTCCTGCCTCGGGGGGCGTCGCGCCATGCCCGCCGACGGGCACCGGCGCATCGGAGGTTCCGTTCGTCGCGTCGAGGACACTGGCAGCCAACCCGCCGATGGGAGGCAGCTCGACGGCCACGAACATCCGATCCACCTGGTCGAGATCGGGATAGTGTCGTGCCGCGTCGATCCGCTCGAGACCGGGCCGAAGCGAGAGCAGCTGCGACGGGAGAGTCACTCCGTCACGATCGGTGAACCGGAACGGCACCGCCCCCGCCCCTCGACTCGGAACCCGGGCGCCGGGCGGACCCACCAACACGTCCTCCCTGAACCAGGTCGTCTCGACGATCGCCACCCCAGAGCGCGACCGGGCCGCGGGGTTCCAGACCACCGCGGCACTTTGGGCGGCCGCCGGCTGTTCCCTAACCAGGTCGGGATCGTGGCCAACGAGGCGATCGAGACCCAGGCGAAACAGCTCCCGGCTCGCGTCGCGAACGGCGGCCAGGCGCGCCGTCGCCTCGCGGGTGACCGAGTCGGCGCAGGTTCCCGCGAGGGTGTCGTGAAACTGGGTCTCCAGCAGCGCACGCCAGGCCGGCTCGAGCGCACCTGAATCGACGCCCGACAGCGCCACCACCGGCTCGGCCACCCGGACCAAGCCAAGCTCAGCGGCGCCGTGGTGTCGTTTCATCCGCGCCCGGGTGGCGTGAACCCCCTGAAGCGCCCAGGTATGTCGATCGGCCCGTCTCAACTCGCCGTCCACGGCCGCCAAGGGGCGCGGTCCGGCGGTCGGGCCTCCGTCGCGGCCGATCGCGGACCGAACCGCCTCGAAGTACTCGTCGAGCGTGCTGCACCGGAAGGTCGCCGTTCGATCGACTGCCGCCAGCCGATCCACGAGGCCGACCAGTCGGTCGCTGGGGGCGTGATGATCCGCGCCGATCGGGACCGCGATGTGATCGGTGGCGGCCCGGGCCTCGAGCGTCGGTCGGAGCCGGCCCCAGGTCGCGGCGAGTTGCCCGGGTTCGCCGACGAGATCGACGCCGACCTCATAACCGTCCGGGGGCAGATGCAGCGAGAGGAGGGAGCACTCGGGCCCCGCGGTCCAGCGGAACAGGTCGCGCCCGCCGGTGCCGGCCCCGCCAGTGCCCCGCCAGACGACTCCGCCCCGCAATCCGAACTCCGCGGCGATCCGTGGGCCGCCGGCCGGATGACCGAACGCGTCGGGCCCGTACCAGACTCGACATCCGCCGCCAAGGCCGCGAGCCACCCGACCGCCGACCAGGAGATTGCGAATCAGCGATTCACCGCTCGGGATCAGCTCGTCGGCGAGGAGGTACCACGGCCCAATGACCAATCGGCCGGCGCCAACCAGCCCCGCCACCCGCCAACGCGCCGCCGGGCGGACCGTCAGGTAGTCCTCGATCAGGATCGCCTGTCCATCGAGATGGAAGCGGAGCGCACCGTCCCGCTGGAGCAGATCGACGACTCGATCCAGCGCGCCGGCGAGCCGCACCGTGAGCGCGGCCCGGGTGAGGTACCACTCCCGATCCCAATGGGTATGGGGGATCAGGTGAAAGGTGGGGCGCGTCATTCCGCCAGGATCTTGAGGCCCGAGCGCTTCTCGGCCGGCACGGCGCTCGGAACACCGAGCACGCGGCGGACGAACTCGTCCCACCAGTCCACCTGGGGTTCGCGACCCCGATAGTGTTCGAGCTCGGCCCAGGTCCGCTCATGGATCGCGGGTGCTTGCGTCTGCGCGTCCTCCGGGGCGATGCCAAGGTGCTTGAGCCACCGGCGGCCGATCTGGGCGTGGAGCACCTCGTCGGCCCAGTCGAAGTCGTGGAACAGTTCCGAGAGCCGATCCCCCGCCTCGACGGCGGTGCGATACTCGAAACGTTTGCCGGTTTCTCCGGGCATCAGGGACTGCTCGATCGCGAACAGGATGATCTGCCGCTCGAGCGGGGTGGCGTGGCGGTTGAGCCGGAGCGCGAAACCGACGTTGAGCGGGATCGTGCTCCAGTCGACCCCGCGCGACTCGAACGCGACCGAGCCCATCATCGCGTGGCGCATCTCGTCCCACAGCTGGCGGGAGTAGTCCCGGTGGAATTCCCAGGGGAGATCGGGGCGCTCGACCATCACCGACGCCATCATTTCGGGGACGTCCATCTCCAGGGTCCGTTTGCAGAGGAGGGCGAGGTTGCGCTCCGCGGCCGACGCGGACGGATCCTGATAGATGACGTGGGGTGGGAACTCGAAGTTGTACTGCCCCTGGAACCGATCGTCTCGGCGGGGGGTGAGGTCGACCGGCGCCGCCGGCCTGGCGTTAGGCAGCGGCGCCGCGGGGCGCGGATCGAGGCCGGTCACGCCCCCGGCGGCCGCCAGGTACCGCTCGAGATGCTCGACCCACGAACCGACGGCGGCGTCCGGAGTGGGCGTGTCCCGACCGCGAAGCGCCCCGAGCGCCGCCGTCCCCCACGCCACCGCCGATTCCGTCTCGGCGAGCGCCATCGCCACCAATCGCCGGCTGGGATGATCCACCAGGAGGTTCGCTCCGGCGAGATAGCGGCGATACCCGTCGGCCAGGGCCGGCAGCACCATCTGGTAGATCGCCTCGAGCAGCTCGGTCGTGGTGGCCGCGGTGGCGAACTCGACACAGAACCGCTCCAACCCGGGATCCGGCGCCTCGTCGAGAGCCGGCACCGGGCGACGCATTTCGCCGATCCGGGTTCGGAAGCCCTCGACGTGCTCGCCGGCCTGCCACTGGTGGAGAGCCATCGCGCATTTCACTTCCCACTCCGGTGTGCCGGGCAGCCGCGCCAACAGCGTCGCCATGGTCCGGCGCTCGATCCATTGGAACCTGAGCAAGAGGGCGACGGTCTGTTCGACCGAGAACCCGCCCCGAGCCGCCTCCTGGTAGCGGCCGAGCCCGGCCAACTCCGGCACCCCAATCGAACGAATGGCACTCATCGGACCATCTCCCCTCGGCCGTTCGGACCCCCCGGGGAGATCCGAGAACCGAGTAGTGTAACACGGGTTGCGGCGATGGAGCGAAGCTCCGATCTCCTCGGAGTCGGCCGAGCCGGACTCGACCCGGCCGTGACTTCGGCGAGGGCTGTCGCGGGGCCGAACAGCGCTGTCCCATGACCGGACGGTCCTGCGAGAGCCCGGCCGCGGATTGCCGACGAAAACGCCCGCCTGACAACCGGTTACGACACTCGACGCCGGGCACCGATCTTGCTTTTCCCCCTGCCGTGATTCTCGCTGATCTCCGCTACGCTCTTCGCAGCCTCGCCCGGGTTCCAGTCCTGGCGCTCGCGGCCATCGGCTCGCTCACCCTCGGCATTGCCACCGCCGCCGTGGTCTTCAGCTTGGTCAATGCGGCCATGCTCCGCCCTCCGCCCTTCGAGGCCGCCGATCGGCTGGCCGTCCTCAACATCACGCAGCGGACCCCCGGCGAGGGGCTCTACCGCCAGCGGTGGTCTTGGTCCCGATTCCAGCGCCTGGCCGAAAGCGTGACCAACTTCGAGGCTGTCGGTTCCTCCTCGAACGCCGTACTCACGCTGGCCGGCGATGGCCCGCCAGAGCCGGTGCCGATCGAGTTCGTCTCGTCCGGCTACCTCACCGTGCTCCGCGCCCCGATCACCCTCGGGCGCGCCTTCGGCACCGAGGCGGACCGGCCGGGGGCGGACGCAACCGTGATTCTCGGCCACGACCTCTGGCGCCGGCGGTTCGGGGCCGATTCCGGCGTGCTCGGCCGGGCGGTTCAACTCAACGGGGTCTCCCTTACGGTGATCGGCGTGGCCGGGCCGGAGTTCGCCGGGGTCTCGGGGCTCGCCCGCGCCTGGGCACCCGCGTCGGTCGCGCCGCTGACCTGGTATCCCGGGTACCTCACCAACAACGAGAACTTCATCACGGCGATCGGTCGCCTGGCGCCGGGGGTTACCCTCGCCCAAGCGGAGGCCGAGCTCGCGGTCTTGGGACCGCGGATTCACGCCGAGCTCCCGAGCGAAGCAGACACGCCCGACGATCGCTTTTCCGCGACGGCGATGGCGCTCAACGACGCTCGGGTCGACGTGGTCACCCGCCGGGCACTCGCCCTGCTAGCGGGCGCGGTGGCCGTGCTGTTCCTGATCGCCTGCGCCAACGTCGCCAGCTTGCTGCTCGGGCGGGCCGAGGCCCGGCGGCGGGAGATCGCCATTCGGCTGGCGGTGGGCGCGGGGCGGCGCGGATTGATACGCCTCCTCCTCGTCGAAGGCGCGGTCATCGCGGGGGTGTCCGGCCTCCTCGGCTCGTTGCTCACCGCATGGGTCCTGGTGGCCGTGCGGATTCCACCCACGCTCGCCCGCGGCCGGAACTTCTACGGGGCCGTGGGTGAGTTCGCGGTCCCGTCGATGGACTGGCGGGTGCTGCTGTTCGTGGTGGCGGCCTCAGCGGCGAGTGTCCTCCTCTTCGGGCTCGTCCCCGCGCTCCAGTCGACTCGAGCCGACGTGGCGACGGCGCTCAGGGGTGGTTCTCGAGCGGCCGGTCGCGCCGTCAGTCTGCGAGAGATGGCCGTCGGGGTGCAAGTCGCTCTCTCGGTGGTACTGCTGGTCGGCTGTGGCCTGCTCCTCACCAGCTATCGGCGGCTTCGAGCCCAGCCCCTGGGGATCGACCCGACCAACCTGCTCACCTTCATGATCCGTCCCTCGGACGCGGCCTACCCGCCGGCCGCGGCGCCGGCGTTGCTGGATCGGGTGCTGGCGGAGATCGCCCGGGTTCCCGGCGTCACGGCCGCGACGGTCGACGGCTGCACCCCGCTCACGATGCAATGCGCCCGGGCCAGCCTTCGCATCGTGGGGCGCGGTGAGATGGCCGCCGACCCCCCTCTCGTTCAGCGACACTACGTGGCGCCGGGCCACTTCGCCACGTTAGGCATTCCCCTGCTCCGCGGCCGCGAGATCACCGCGGCCGATCGGAGCGGGGCGCCCCTCGTGGTGGTGATCAATCAGGCCGCCGCCGACCGCTTCTGGCCGGGCCAGGATCCGATCGGGCAGCGAGTCTGGTTCGAAGACGCGCCGGTCTTCGGTTCGGCCGACTCGAGCGCCTTGGTGGTGGGCGTGGCGGGCAACGTCGCCTACCAACCCCTCGACGACCAGCCCGTTCAACCCGATTTCTTCACCCCGTACCCGCAGTTCACCTATGCCAGCCGGATGGTGATGGCCCGGACCGCCGGCGATCCGGCGAGCTTCGCCGCGCCGATCGCCCGCGCGGTGGAGCGGGCCGATCCGGGCCTGGCCCTGTTCGACGTCCAGACGATGGAGGAGCGGGCCCAGCTATCCTGGTCCAAGCAGACCGCCCAGACGGCATTCTTCTTCGCGGTGGCTGGGATCGCCCTGGTACTGGCCGTGGGTGGGGTCTACGCGGTGACGGCCTACTACCTGGTCAGTCGGATGAGGGAGATCGGGGTGCGCATCGCGCTCGGCGCGCCGGCCCGGCGGGTCATCGGGGCGTCGGTCGGGCGGACGGTGCGGATCGGAATCGCGGGTGGCGCGGTAGGCCTGGTGACCGCGGCGTGGCTCAGCCGGATCGCCCAGGCCAACCTGCACGAGACGAGCCCGCTCGCTCCAGGCGCTTACCTTGGCGCCGGCGGTGTGTTGGCCCTGGCGCTAGTCGCGGCGAGTTGGCTCCCGGCCCGTCGCGCCCTCCGAGTCGATCCGGTGGAGGTCCTCCGGCCCGATTGACGAAGCGGAACGACCGCCTCCGTCAAGCGCGTTTGACCGCCGATCGCAACATCGTGACGGCCGTGTAGAGCACCACCACCACCACCAACCACCGCATCGTCGTCAGCGACAACGACTTCACGATAAACGCCGCCACCAGCACCGCCGGGATCCCACCGATCGTCAACCCCAGTGCCGGACGCTGCCGATACGCGCCGGCCTTGAGGAACCGAATCCCCGCCACCACCATCAGGAAGGCGCACGACCCCATCATGATCGGAAACGCCACCCGGGGATTCATCCCCAGCATGCTGATCATGATCAGCGACGGCCCGTAGAGCCCGATCCCGAGCGTCATCAATGCGCCCAGTCCGAAGTTGCCGACCGCCGCCACGGCGAGCTTGGGCCCGGTCAAGGCGGTCGCTTCGCCGCCACCCGCGACGATGCCCAGGTTGGTCAGGGTGAAGAGCACCGCGGCCACCAACAGCGCGCTCCCCATCCCGATTTGAATTTTCCGCCGGGGCCAGTGGGCCACGATCCCCGCGCCTAACCACGCGCCGAGCACCGAGGCGATGATCATCGTCACCAGGGTCCGAAACTCGACCTCGATCAGCTTGGTGTAGATGAACGCCTGGAGAATGGTCGCCAGGGTGTGACCGACGTTCATGGTCCCCGGAATCCGCTCGTCGGGCACCAGCTTCAAGAGCCGATACATCGCGGTGGTCGGGGCGAACGACCCGATCCCGAGGGTATCGAAGAAGTTGATCACGAAACCGAGGCCGATGTGCGTCGCGGTGGGAAAGCCGCGGTCATCGTCGCTCTGCGGCCGACCGAACCGGATCCAGGCCACCAGCAGGGCGATCGTGAACAAGGCGAGCGCCACCTGGAGGTAGAACAGGGGTTGGAACATCAGATCCTCGGAATCAGGGAACGCCCAGGCCGACGATCGCATCGCCGGCCGCCACGATCGGATGGGTCACTCGCCAGAGAATGTACCCCGCGACGGGCGCCCGGACTTGGGCCACCGGCCGCCCGGTCAGATCGGACAGCTCCGCCAGCACCTGGCCCGCCTCCACCGCGGACTCGGCCGTGACCAACGAACGCGCCCAACCGTCCACCGGCGCCGTCAGGAAATGGTATCCGGTCAACTCGATGGCCCGGGGCGGCATCGGCGGGGCCGAGTACATCCCGTGGTGCGCCAACACCCCGAGGATCCCGTCCAGATGGTAGCGCACGTCGGCCTCGACCAGGCGACCGTGACTGCCGCCCTCCGCGAAGACGGCGTGCTGTCTGCGGATCGCTCGGCCCGTCACGCTCCGACCCCCGCGCTCGAGATGCTCGCGCCCGAGGACGACCAGAAACCGGGCGCCGAAAGCATGGGCCAGCTCGAGCTGTCGGGCGTCGAACCCAGCGTCACCGGTGAGCTGGCAGACCGCGAATCGGCCGATCTCCTCACGGAGGTCGCCGCCATGCAGATCGATCAGGCAATCGGCCTCGGCCGCCCACTCGCCGAGCAGGGCGGCCGCCAGCACGTCGGAGAAGGAGCCGTCGTGGCGACCGGGGAAACAGAAGTTGAGGTTCTTGCCATCGATCGGGACCAGATACTCGGTCCGGGTTCGGTAGCCCGGCTGGTTCGCCACCGGCAGCAGCGCGACTCGCCCGCGCAGTTGCGCCGGGTCGATCTCGTCCCCCAGGCGGAGCACCGCGTCGATCGCGGCGACTTCGTTGGGATGGACCCCGGCCATGACGGCCACCACGGGGCCAGGGCTAGCCCCGACGATGTCGATCGCCGGCCAAGTCATCCCGGCGAGAGCGGTCTGGCCGAACGTCACCGTTCGGCGGTGGACCCCGGGAACCGGGTTCAGCTGGGAGCCTCCGGCACGAGACCCAGCCGCCAGAGCACGAACGCGTAATCGGCGGCGATTTCTCGGAGCCGGTCGTACCGCCCCGAAGCACCGGAATGCCCCGCGCCCAGATTGGTCAGCAGGAGCAGGGGGCGCTCGGACCGCCACAGGGTCCGAAGGCGGGCGACGTACTTGGCCGGCTCCCAGAACATGACCTGGCTGTCGTTCAGCGACCCGCGGACCAGCAGCGCGGGAAAGGGCCTAGGTGCCAGATTGGTGTAGGGACAGTAGCCGCGCATCCACCGATACTGTTCCTCGACGGCGGGGTTACCCCATTCCTCGTACTCGCCCACCGTCAGCGGCAGGCTCGGATCGGCCATGGTGTTGAGGACATCGACGAAGGGCACCTGGAGGAGGGCCGCCGTCGCGAGGTCGGGGCGAAGGTTGAGCACCGCCCCCATCAACAGGCCGCCGGCACTCCCGCCCTCGATCACCAACCGGTCTGGGGCGGTGCGCCCGGAGCTGGTGAGGAAGTCGGCGACCGCGATGAAGTCGGTGAACGAGTTCTGCTTCGCCCCCATCCGGCCACCGTCGTGCCAGGCCCGGCCCAGCTCGCCGCCACCGCGGACATGGGCCACCGCCACCGCGACCCCGCGATCGACCAGCGAAAGGCGATTGGAGTTGAAGTTGACGGGGTAAGGGATCCCGTAGGCCCCGTAGCCGGACAGAAAGAGCGGCGTGCGACCGGGCTCACCGTCGGCTCGGCGGATCAGCGAGATCGGAATCATCGTGCCGTCGGCGGCCCGCGCCTCCAACCGCTCGGTTCGATACCGGGCTGGATCATACCCGCCCAGCACCTCCCGCCGTTTCAGGAGCCGGGACGTCGCCGACGCCACGTCGTAATCGTAGACCGACGTCGGGGTGACGAACGATTCGTACTGATACCGATACGCCCCGGCGGTCCACTCCGCGTTGGTCCCGGGGCGGGCATCGTAGGCCGTTTCCGGAAACTCCACCTCGCGCGACGCGCCGGACGCCCGGTCGACGACCAGGATCCGTGGGAGGCCCCTGACCCGCTCCCACAACACCCAGAACCGCTCGAAGCAATCGACGCCTTCGATGATACGGTCGTCGCTGTGGGCCACCACTTCGACCCCTGGATCGGTGCCGTCGTAGGGGATCCGGACGACCCGGAAATTCCGGCCTCGGTCGTTGGTCCGAACCAGGAACGCGCCACCGTCGTCGTCGAGGTCGTACTCGCGATCGTGAACGCGCGGGATCACCACCCGCCACTCGTCGTCGGGGCGATCCGCCGGCAGGACCCGCGCGTCGGAGGTGAGATGGCTGGCGCAGTAGAGCAGCAGGTGGCGGCGGCTTCGAGTGCGGGTCACCCAGACCCGGAACCGTTCGTCCGGCTCCTCGAACACCTGGACCGCCGTCCCGTCCAGCCGGAGCCGGAACAACCGATCGTCCCGTTTCGCTTCGTTCTCGGTGGTGAAGAAGATGGTGGCGCTGTCCGCGGCCCACGCCACCGACCCGGATTTCGATATCGGGGCGGTCCGCTCCGACCGGGTGGCGAGATCGATCACTCGGAGGGTGTACTCGCGAAACCCGGTCAGGTCGAGCGAATACGCCAACGACCGGGCATCGGGACTCACCATGAGCGTGCCTAACGAGCAGTACGGGTGGCCCACCGCCTCCTCGTTGAGGTCCACGAGGACCTCCTCCGGCCCGGCGAGCGATCCCCGCTTGCGACAGTGGATCGGGTACTGCTTCCCCTCCTCGGTACGCTGGTAGTACCAGTAGTCGCCGTCGCGGTAGGGAACGGTCAGGTCGGTCTGCCGAATCCGACCGAGCATTTCCTGATAGAGAGTGCCTTCCAACGCGCCCAGCGGCGCGAGCGCCTGCTTGGCGTACTCGTTCTCCGCCTCGAGGTACTGAAGGACCGCCGGATCGGAACGGTCTTTGAGCCAACCGTACTCGTCGACCCGGGTCTCGCCATGAACCGTCATCGACTGCGGGCGCTGGGGTGCTTTCGGAGGCGGAGAGCCGGGCTGAGCCATGGGCCAAATCTACCCGCGAGCCGGGGCGTACCCGCCGGGCCAGGCGGCGTCCACCAACGCGGGCAGGACTTCGCCGGCCCGACCCAGCAGGTGGTGGATCGTCGGGCCGGCGCGTTGGCCCTCCTCAGTGGTATTCACCACCACGACCGGGGTGCCGCGCCGAGCGGCGATCCAGGGCAGCGACGCCGCCGGTTCGACCAGGTTCGAGGTGCCGATCGAAAGAAACAGATCGCAGCTCGCCGCGGCCGTCTGGGCCCGATCCATCGCGATCGGCGGCAGCATCTCGCCGAACCAGACCACGTCGGGACGGAGCAGGCCGCCGCAACTCGGGCATGATGGCACCGACTCGTCCTCGGGGCACGGATCGACCGGCCGGGAACAGTCCGCGCACTTGACTCGGCCGATGTTGCCATGAAGCTCGATCACGTCGTCGCTGCCGGCCCGCTGATGGAGGCCGTCGACGTTCTGGGTGGTCAGGGTGAGCCGCGGCACCAGCCGGGCCAATCGAGACAGGGCAAGGTGGCCGGGATTGGGCCGCGCCGCCGCGATGGCTAGCCGCCGCATCCGGTACCAGGACCATACCAGTTGCGGATCGCGCCGAAACCCGGCCACGGTAGCCAGCTCTTCGGGGCGATAGTTCTCCCACAGACCAGTGAGCGCGTCGCGAAAGGTAGGGATCCCGCTCTCGGCTGACACTCCGGAGCCGGTGAGGACGGCGACATCGGTCGCGGAGCGGACCGGCGCGGCAAGGTGGGATGGAATCATGAGAACAGGGCGGATCGTCCTACCAGACTGCGCAACTACCGGTTGAGCAGGCTCTCGAGGCGGGCCTTCACCGTCGGCCACTCGGTATCGAGAACGCTGTAATAGACGGTGTCGCGATAGATGCCGTCCCAGGTCAGCCGATTCCTTCGGAGGACGCCCTCCCTGGTGGCGCCGATCCGCTCGATCGCCCGCTGCGAGCCCTCGTTGCGGCCGTCGGTCTTGAGCTGGACCCGAAGCGCGCCGAGGTCGTCGAACGCGTGCCGGAGGAGGACGAGCTTCGTTTCGGTGTTGATCGCGGTCCGCTGGGCCCCGACCCCCAGCCACGTCCAGCCGATCTCGAGGGCCCGATCGGGCCGATGGATGTCGATGAACCTGGTCGATCCGACCGCACGATCGGCAGCAACGTCGAGGATCGCGAACGGCACTTCGACCCCCTCGGACGCCGCTTTCCAGGCCTTGTCGATCAGCTGGATCATCTCGGCCCTGGTGGTCGGCCGGCGGATCGGCATGTAGCGCCAGATCTCGTCGTTGTTGGCCTCTTCGAGCAGCTGATCCGCATGGACGTGATCCAGTGGCTCGAGCCTGACGTGCTCGCCGTAGAGGACAACCGGGGTCGGATTCATCGCTGCAGGCTCATGTCGCGTTGCGGTGACTCAATCTACACCAAACCAAGGGGCCGGCGAGAGTGGGTTGCGCCGGTTTCGACCGGTCGACAGCTTGGTGCGAGCCGCCATGCCCCATTCCGAGCTCCTGTTCCAGCGCGCCGCGCGGTTTCCCTCCCGAATCGCGGTCGCCGACGCCGGCGGCGAGCATCCGTTTCGGGCCCTCGACGAGCGCGCGAGCGCCGTGGCGACCGCCCTCTTGGCGGGTGGCGCCGACCTCGCCGAAGCCAGGGTCGCCTATCTGATCCCGCCGTCCTTCGATCATGTCGCGGTCCAATGGGGGATTTGGCGGGCCGGTGGCGTGGCGGTGCCGGTCGCGGCGAGCCACCCGACCAGGGAGATCGAGTACCTGCTCGACGACAGCCAGCCCTCGGTCGCGATCGCGAGCCGGGAGCAGTGGGCCCGCTTGGGACCACTGGCCGAAGCGAGGGGGCTCAGAACCGTGGTCGTCGAAGACCTCCAGTCGACGGCGGTCGGCCTCCTCCCCAGCGTCTCGGCCGAGCGGCGGGCTCTGATCGTCTACACGAGCGGCACCACCGGCCGCCCCAAGGGCGTCGTCAGCACCCATGCCACCCTTCGAGCCCAGGTCACCACCCTGGCGGAGGCCTGGGGTTGGACCGCGACCGACCGGAGCCTGCACGTCCTCCCGCTTCATCACGTCCACGGGATCATCAATGCCCTCTCCTCCGCCCTCTGGTGCGGGGCGACGGTCGAGTTCATGGCGACGTTCGCCGCCGAGCCCTGCTGGGAGCGCCTCGCGTCGGGAGAGATCACCGTGTTCACCGCGGTGCCGACGATCTATGGTCGGTTGATCGCCGCCTTCGACGCGGCCGATCCGCCGACCCGGTCGCGGTGGGCCGCTGGGGTGCGCCGCCTCCGGCTGATGATGTCGGGTTCGGCGGCCCTGCCGGTGAGCGTCCTCGAACGGTGGGAGGCGATCGCCGGACACCGACTGCTCGAGCGCTACGGAATGACCGAGATCGGGATGGCGCTCACCAATCCGCTGTCGGGCGAGCGGCGCGCCGGCACCGTCGGTCAGCCGTTCGCGGGGGTAGATGCCCGGCTCGTCGACGAGGCGGGCGCACCCTGCCCGACCGGCACCCCTGGCGAAATCGAGATCCGCAGCCCCCAGATGTTCCGTGAGTACTGGAATCGGCCCGAGGAAACGGCCCGGGCGTTTCGAGATGGATGGTTCGCGACCGGTGACGTGGCGGTCGTCGACGACGGCTATTGGCGGCTGCTCGGGCGCCAGAGCGTCGACATCATCAAGTCGGCCGGGTACAAGATTTCGGCGCTGGAGATCGAGGAGGTCGTTCGCGAGCATCCCGCCGTCCTCGACTGCGCGGTGGTTGGCCGGCCCGACGACGATCTCGGGGAACGCATCGGCGCGGCCGTGGTGGCCTCCGCCCCGCTCTCGCCAGACGAGTTGCGTGATTGGCTCAAGGAGCGCCTGGCTCCGTACAAGGTGCCCCGCGACGTCCTCATGGTCACCGAGTTGCCGCGCAACGCCATGGGCAAGGTCACCAAGCCCGAGGTGAAGCTGCTCTTCGCCTAGGTCCGTATAGATTGCCACCCTGCCATGCCGACGAGATCGCGGTTCACCTTCTGGCGGATCATCCTGCTCAGCACCTGGTGCGCCATCGCCGGCTTCGCCACCATCATCTTGTCGCGCCGGCCATCCGCGACCCGAACCTGGGCGCCCGATCACCAGCGGGCCCCCGAGATCGTCTTCTCGGACTCGTTGGTCCGGATCGCGAACTTCCGGAGTTTCCGCTACCGATCCGAGACCGACTTCGACCCGATCTACCAATCGCGAACGGTGCACCTCGATCGGCTGAGGTCGGTGGCCCTGGTGCTGACCCCGTTCTCGACGGCGTGGCGGGGCCCGGCCCACAGTTTCGTCACCTTCACCTTCTCGGATTCGACCTTCGTCGCGATCTCGATCGAGGCCCGGCGCGAAGTCGACGAGAGCTACGGCCTCCTCAAGGGACTGGGCCGTAACTACGAACTGATCTACGTCATCGGCGACGAACCCGATCTGATCGGTCGGCGGGCGGCCTTCGGTGAGTTCGACGTCTACCTCTACCCGATTCGCACCACCCCCGAGCGGGCCCGAGCCGTGTTCATCGACATGCTCCGGCGCGCCGACCGGCTCCGAACGACACCGGAGTTCTACAATACCGCGGGGAACAACTGCACCTCGAACCTGATCCGACACGTCAATCGGGTGGTGCCCAATCGGATCCCCGCCGGTCTCAAGTTGCTCCTCCCGGGTTACGCCGACGAGGTGGCGACCGAGCTGGGGTTGATCGATGCCACCCAATCGGTGGACGAAGCGCGGGTCCGGTTCAGGATCAACGCCGCGGCCCGCGATCATCTCTACGACCCGGACTTCTCGTTCCAGATCCGAGGCAACCAATGAGCGACTCCGGGCCGTTCGACCGCCGGGGAGTGGCGTTCACGGCGGCGCTCCTCTTGACCGTCGCGGTGTGGCTGGTGCTGTCGGTGGCCAACGCCCCGCTCCGAACCGTCGCCGCGCCCCTTGGCATCATCTCCCTCGAGTTGGCGGGGACCGCCGACCAGGCGGCGACGATCCTGGCCAGCTGGGGCGCTCCGCAGCGGGAGGCCGCCGCGTTCGGTCTGGGCCTCGATTTCCTCTTCCTCTTCCTCTATCCGATCACCATCTCGCTGGCCTGTCGGATCGTCTCGGCCCGGGTGGCGACGTCATGGCCCCGGTGGGGCCTGATCGGCACCGCCATCGCGCTCGCCGTCCCGGCCTGCGTCGTGCTCGACGCGATCGAGAACGCCGCCCTCTGGCGAGTGTTGGCCGTCGGGCCGGCGGCACCCTGGCCGGCGGTCGCGGCCGTCGCGGCGTATCCGAAGTTCGTGTTGGTGGGGATCGGGATCGGATACGCCCTGATCACCTGGCCGCTCGGTCGCCGTGTGGCGGCCTGAGCACCGGGATCGACGGCGCTCTCGCGGACCGGACCGGGTGGGCAGTAGACTTGGGTCGTCACCAGGCACATTCGAGGGCGTCATGATTCTCCTCCGCGCCGCCGCTGTCGTCGCCATCACGACCGTTCCGCTCGCCGCTCAGTCCGACCCGGTGCGGGCCATCGCCGAGCGGGTCACCGCGGCGACGTCGCTCGTCGCCGGCGACGGACCGTTCTGGGCCCCGGACGGATCACGGATCTATTTCGGGTCGTCGTTAGGGGGAATCTGGGCGCTGGCGCCCGGCGGAGGGGCACCCCATCGAGTGGCCCGCGACATCAGCACCAACCTGGTCCGACTCGCGCCCCGGGGCGACCAGTTGGCATTCCTGAGCGACAAGAGCGGCAATCCCGAGATCTGGTTGTGGTCGCTGGCGGCCGGCACCGAGCGCCGCCTCACCAACCTCGGGGCGAGAATCAACGCCTTTTCCTGGTCACCGGACGGTCGCCAACTCGCCTTCTCCGCGCTGCAGTTCGGGCAGTTCGATCTCTACACGGTCGAGGTCGCCACCGGTCGAACCACCCGCGTCACCACCGATGAACGTTACGAGACCTACCCCGTCTGGCTCCCGGACGGCCAGTCGCTCGTCTACGTCCGGTCGGACGATCGGTGGGCCGACCATGATGTGATGGTCGTGTCGTTGAGCGGCGGTGACGCCCGGGTGGTCGCCTCCGACCGGGACTTTTTCGACTACGGCACCATCGGAACCCGATCCCGGATGGGATATCCGCTGGTGTCGCCCGATGGCCGGAGTGTCCTGTTCCGGTCGCACCGGAGCGGCTGGATCAACTACTGGGTGGCGCCGATCGCCGGCGGGGCCGTTCGGCCGCTGGCCACCGAGGCGGCCGACCAGAGTGATGCCCGTTGGTCGCCGGATGGGCGGTGGGTGGTCTTCGCTTCGCTCGAGAACGGAACCCAGCAGCTCAAGGTGGTCGCCGCGGGGGGCGGAACGGCCCGGGCGGTGACGACCCACCCGACCGGGGTCGCCGGCTCGGTGGAATGGTCACCCGACGGTGCTCGGCTGGCCTATACCTATGGGACTTCGACTCGGCCCCCGGACTTGTACACCGTACCGGTCGCCGGGGGGGCCCCAACCCGCCTGACGGTATCGCTCGACCCGGCGATCGAAGCCACCATGGTCATCCCGGAAAAGGTTCGCTACCAGAGCGATCAATGGACCATCACCGGCTATCTCTTCCAGCCGCCCGGGGCAGGACCCGGGCGAAGCGTTCCGGCGGTGCTCTACATTCACGGCGGCCCGACCGGACAGTTCAGCGGCAGTTACCTCGCCCAGGCCCAGTTCCTGGCCCAGGCGGGGTACGTCGTGCTGGCCCCGAACATTCGCGGCAGCTCGGGTTACGGCAAGCTGTTCGAAGACGCCAATAACCCATGCTGGACCCACTGCGACCTGCGCGATGTCATCGCCGGCGTCGAGTTCGTCAAGCGACTTCCGGCGGTCGACAAGGCCGCCATCGGGATCACCGGCAACAGCTACGGCGGAATCATGAGCATGGCGGCGGTCGCCCACGCGCCGGGGGTGTTCCAGGCATCCGCGCCCCAGTCGGGCTACGCCAACTGGATCAGTTTCCAGGATTACAACACCGAGCTCCAGCACACCAAGCTCAACGCCTACGAATGGGGACCCTACCCGGACAGCGCGGCGGTCTATCGGCGAAACTCCTCGATCTTTTCGGCCCATCGGGTCACCACGCCCGTGTTCCTGATCCAAGGTGAGGAAGTCGCCCCACCCTGGCGACCGGGCGTCTACCCGATTACGGCGTCGCTGGAGTTCGCCCACGCCCTCGATCGCCTCAACAAAGTCGTCAAGCTGAAAACCTATCCCGGCGGGTCGTACTACGTGTCCGGCCGGGAGAACGCCCGCCAGGTGCTTCTCGACATCGATGAATTTTTCCAGCAGCACCTTCGGGCGGGGGGCGGGCCGGAACGGTACTAGCGCGGATCGGGAACCGGCGCCGGGGCGGGCGTGCCCGGGCGGGGCGCCGGTCCGCGATCCGGGGGTGACCGCGCCGTCCGGGGGTGGCCGGAGATGGCCCCTTGCGGAAACCGAGCGTTAGGGTAAGTGGCCCCGGTACCGCGCCGCGCCCCCCCCCTTCCGCTCCGCGAGAATCGGGCGCATAATAGGGCCGGCAACTTCTCTCAAAACACCTAACCGCATCGGACCATCGGCATGGCTACTCGTCGAACTTCGACCCGGTCTCGGGGCACCAAGACGACTTCTCGCGGACGCTCGACTTCGAAGGTTCCCGGCATTTCCCGGATCGATCAGGCGAGTACCCGTACCTTCGGGTGGTTCTGCCGGTTTGGCTACCGGCCCACCCCGAGCGGCACCCGACCCCGGTTCACGGCCTTTTTCGGCGACGCGTCCAACGGCGGCAAGAAGAAGGCGTTCGACAAGGCACTCGGCTGGCTCAAGACCGTCCAGCGAAACGGCCGGCCGCCGAAGAAGAAGTAGCCCCGCCCTAACGAGGCTCCTCCAAGCCGGCCGCGGTCCCCATCCGGGCCCGCGGCCGGCTCGATTTTCTGGCTATCTTTCGGCTCCCCTCGCGCGCGGAGGCGACCGTGGCCCGGAAAATCACCTATCTCGTCGGAGCACTGCTGGTGCTTGCCGTGGCCGGGCTCCTCTATGCCCGATCCCAGGGCGCCGGTCTGCCCGGCATGCCGGCCGACCCCATCGCCACCGCGATCAAGGCGCCGATCGCCACCGGCGATTCGACCGCGGTCGCCGAGTTCGCCCACCGGCGCTGCCGGCTGCTCCTGGGCGACGCGCAGCAGACCTGCTATGAAGAGATCCTCCTCGCGCTCGTCGAGCAGGATCACATCCGGCTGGCGATGGACGCGCTCTCGGTCCTCGCCCGCCTCGATCCGGAGACCGTCGGTCGCGGCCACGATCTGACCCACGTGGTCGGAATCAACGCGTGGCGGCCCGGGAAGGACGTCGGAACGGTCTACGAGGCCTGCACCGGTCTCTATCAATCCGGATGCTACCACGGCGTGGTTCAGGCCTATCTCGACGTCAACGGCACCGACAGCACCACCGTGGCCTCGGTCTGCAACCTGATCAAGGCGGCGACCGGCAACCTCTGGCTCCGTTTCCAGTGCGTCCACGGCATCGGCCACGGGCTCATCGCCAACATGAAAATGCATTTGCCCAAGGCCCTGGCCGGGTGCGACTGGCTGGTCGACGGGTGGGACGCGAGTTCCTGCTACGGGGGCGCGTTCATGGAGTTCATCGTCGCGGGCCGGGGCCAGTCCCATCATCCTCATCGCGACCAGCCGGCCGCGGCCGCGACCGACCACGCCGACGAGCACGCCGGCCACGAGGCGGCGCCGGCGGACTCCTTCCCGATTCGCAATCCCAAGGATCCCCTCTTCCCCTGCTCGGTCCTCGCGCCGAAATACCAGTATTCCTGTTACGGAATGCAGGCGGGGCTGATCATCGAGATCACCGGGCCCGACTTCGGCAAGATCGCTCGCGCCTGCGATGGCGCCCCGGAGGGGATGCGCCCGGCCTGCTATCAGGGAGTCGGGACGTACGTCAGCGGCTACACGGTCCGCGACAGCCGGAAGGCCATCGAGTTCTGCGATCTCGGCAGTGACGACTACAAGCCGTGGTGTTTCGTCGGCGTCGTCAAGAACTTCATCGACGTCACGGCCAACCCCCAGGACGGTCTCGATTTCTGTGCCCGGGTCACCGGCCAACTCGCCGTGGCGACCAGCTGCTACGTCGCCGTGGGTGAGCAGCTGGCCGTGCTCTTTCCCTCCCCCGAAGACCGGGCCCGGGAGTGCGTCAAGGCGGGGACGACTTGGGTCGAGTCCTGCCGCTTCGGCGCCGGGCTGACCGCCGATCGGCCGGCCGGCTTGCCGGTGATCCGCACCACCACCTCGTCATGAATCGCCTGGCCGGGTTCGGCGAAGCCGCCCTCAGGGGCCGAGGTGGCGGAGAAAGCGCTCCGGGTCGGTGAGAAACTCCAGCGTTAGGCGGACATGATCGAGATCCCGGTAGCCGACCGGGCCGAGCCGATCGCCATCGAACGAATAGATCCGGGCGTCGGGATATCCGAGGACGATCGGCGAATGGGTGGCGATCAGGAATTGAACCCCCTGCGCCGTCATCGCCAGGAGCAGCGCCAGCAGGCCGACCTGGTTTTGGGGAGACAGGGCCGCCTCGGGCTCGTCCATCACCACCAGGGCGTCGGGCACCAGTCGGGATTTGAACAGGGCGAGAAAGGCCTCACCGTGGGATCGAGCATCGGGATCGGCGCCGTAGCGCCGTTCCATTTCGTGGAGGGATCCCAGGACGGGGCCCTTCGCCAGACCGCGAGCCAGATCGGAACGATCCTGGTAGTCCCGGTCGATTTCCCCCAACCGCTCGGTCAGCTCGGCCCGCTCCCCCGCGAGCCGGCGCTGGAAACCGAAGAAATCCTCCGCCCGCAGGAAGAAGCCCCGGTGGGTCCGCTGTCGCCACCGCAGCGTCAAGGCGGCGGCCAGGTCCCGCTGCGCCGTCAGGGTTGGGTCGCGAGCCCCATCGGCCGACCCGACCACCGGCAGCCCGGCGGCCAGGGCGATCGCCTCGATGAGGGTCGACTTGCCCGAGCCGTTCTCGCCGACGAAGAACGTCACCGAGCGGTCGAGATCGAGCTCGGTCAAAGTCCGGATCGTCGGCACCGAGAATGGAAACCGGTCCGGATCGGTGGCCCGGCTTCGTTTTCGCTCGACTCGCTCGAGGTGGATCGTCATGTCCCGTCCGGCGCCGGTGTCGCCCCAATATTCCCTCGATCGAGGAGTCGTTCCAGTGGCCGCTGACGACCTGCAGTTCGACCGTGCGGAATCGACCGCCGCGTCGGCCGGGGGAATGACCTGCACCGTCTGCAAGCGGCCGATCGCCGACGCCTACTACACGGCCAACGGCGCGACCATCTGCGGCGACTGCCGGCAACGGCTGGCGGCCCAGTTGGCCGTTCCAGGTGGCAATCTCCCTCGGGCGGTGCTGTTCGGGGCCGGTGCCGCGGTGGCCGGCGCGGTGCTCTACTTCGCGGTGGCGGCCATCTCGGGCTATGAGATCGGGCTCGTCGCCATCGCCGTCGGCTGGCTGGTGGGCCGAGGCATTCAGCTCGGGAACGCGGGCCAGGGGAGTCGAACCGATCAGATCGTCGCCGTCGCCCTCACCTATCTGTCGGTGGCCGGCGCCTATTTCGCGCTGGCCGTCCGAGGCACCGGCGGCGGGTGGACCATCGGCGGACTCGAGCTGATCGAGCTCCTCGTCGGACTCCCGATCATGAGCGCCGTCAGCAACCTCCCCGGCGGCTTGATCTCCCTCTTCATCTTGTTCATCGGCCTGCACCAAGCCTGGCGAATGACCGGACGAGTTTCCATCGACCTGCTCGGTCCGTTCGAGGTCCGCCGACCCGCCGAGCCAGAGACCCCCGCGTGAACGCTTCGACCATCTGCGGCAACTGCCAGAGCCAGGTTGCCGCCGGCCTCCTGGCGTGCCCCGTCTGTCACACCTTGGTCCACGCGGAACGGCTCAAGGACATCTCCCGACGCGCCACCGAGGCAAGCGAGCGGGGCGATCCCCTAGCGGCGCTGGTGCTCTGGCGCGAGGCATTGGCCCTGCTGCCGAGTGATTCCCGCCAGTACCAGATCATCGCGGCGAAGATCGAGCAGCTGGCGGAGTCATCGCCCAAAGGCCAGCGGTCGGCGGCCGCCGCGGAGGGATCGTTCCTCAGGCGTTCCTGGGGCGCGATCCTCGCGATCCTGGTGCTCGTCCTGACCAAGGGCAAATTCCTCCTGGGCGGCCTCGCCAAACTGCCCACCATGTTCTCGATGCTGGCCTCGTTCGGGGTGTACTGGACGATCTGGGGTTGGAAGTTCGCGCTCGGCATCATCCTGACCACCTACGTGCACGAGATGGGGCACGTCGCCGCGCTGGTCCGCTACGGGATCAAGGCAAGCGCCCCGATGTTCGTCCCCGGCCTCGGCGCCTACGTTCGGCTTCATCAACACATGCCGAGCGTCCGCCAGGATGCCCGAGTCGGTCTCGCGGGACCCCTGTGGGGACTCGCGGCCGGCATCGCGTGTTACCTCGTGTCGGTCGGGCTCGATAGCCAGAGTTGGCGGGCCATCGCCCAGGTCACCGGGTTGATCAACCTGTTCAACATGTTGCCGATCTGGCAGCTGGACGGCGGGCGGGCGTTTATGTCGATGTCGACCCGGGACCGTTGGCTGGCGGTCGCCAGTCTCGGCATCGCGTGGTACGCTTCCGGCGAAGGCATCCTGCTCTTGATCGGGCTGGTCGCCGGCTGGCGAGCCTTCCAGAGAAACACCACCCCGTCAGATCCGGGGGCCACCGCTCTTTACGCCGGGCTGGTGCTCGCCTTCGGATGGCTCATCAGCCTCGACGTGTCGGTTCAACCATGATTCCACGGCCGGAGGTGCGAGATGACCCCTATGCAACAAACGATCGACCACATGCATTGGGCCAACTCCCGGACCCTCGAAGCGCTCCGCGGAGTAACCCGTCCCAACCCCCGGCTCGTCGAGCTGTTTTGCCACCTCCTGGCCGCGGAACACCTCTGGCATGCCCGCTTGGTGGGCGCACCGACGGTCTATCCCGTGTGGCCCAAGCTCTCGCTCGATGAATGTGAGCGGCTGGCCCTCGAAAACCACGGCCGGTTGAGGGCGTATCTGGCGGGGCGCGACGCCGCCGCGCTCGAGCAACCGGTGACGTACACCACCACCACCGGCGAGTCCTTCACCTCTACCGCGGCCGAGATCCTCACCCACGTCGCGATGCACGGATCGTATCATCGGGGCCAGATCGCCTGGCAACTCCGAGCCGATGGCGAAGTCCCCCAGCCGACGGACTACATCGCGTTCACCCGGGGCGGACCAGCCGCGAGTCGGCGGGACGGTGGCCGGTGAGCGTACTCAGAACGCCCGACGAACGATTCGCGAACCTCCCGGGTTTCCCGTTTCCGCCTCACTATGTCGGGGTGGACGGCCTCCGGGTCCACTATCTCGATGAAGGTCCCCAAGGCGGGCCGCCCGTCCTACTGCTCCACGGCGAACCGTCCTGGAGCTACCTCTACCGCAAGATGATCCCTCCTCTCGTCCAGGCCGGGTGCCGAGTGATCGCGCCCGACCTGATCGGCTTCGGTCGGTCCGACAAGTTGTCCGATCGAGCCGACTACAGCTACGCCTTCCACGTGAAGACGATGAAGACGTTCATCACCACCCTCGAGCTGAGCGATCTCAGCTTGTTCGGGCAGGATTGGGGCGGCTTGATCGGGCTGCGCGCGGTGGCGGAGTTGCCCGATCGTTTCGCCCGGGTGGCGGTCGGCAACACCGGCCTTCCCGACGGGAAGATGCCGATCAACCCGGCTTTCTTTCAGTGGCGGGACTATTCCCAGGCGACAGCGGAGTTCAAGGCGGGCCGCATCGTGCACAAGGGGACCGTCCACGGTCTCTCCGCCGAGGAGCAAGTGGCCTACGACGCCCCCTTTCCGGATCCGTCGTATCAGGCGGGGGCGCGGGCCTTTCCAATGCTGGTGCCGACGTCCCCCGAGGACCCCGCCGTTCCCGCCAACCTCGCGGCCTGGGACGTCCTCCGGGCGTGGCGGAAGCCCTTTCTAACGACGTTCAGCGACCGAGATCCGATCATGGCCGGCGGGGAGCAGATCTTCCAGCGCCGAATCCCGGGGGCAGCCGGACAGCCCCACGTGACCGTTCGCGAGGCCGGCCACTTTCTTCAAGAGGATCAAGGGGAGGCCCTGGCCCGGGTGCTCGCCGACTTCGCCGGCGGGAACTGAGCGGCCCCCACTGGTGGCTCCGGCGGCGGCGAGGCGGTACTTTGTCGCGGGTGAGTCACTACGTGGCGTCTCCTCGCTTGATCCTCGCCGTCCTGATACTGGCCGGCTGCGATCTCGAGACGAGCCGACTCGAACCGGCGCTCGCCAGCCGGCTCGAGCGGGAAACGATCCGACTCCGCGCCGCCAATCTCACCTTCCGCTATACCCACGACACCGGGACACGGGATGCCGGCTGGGAAGACCGCCGCGCCTCCATCGTGGTCACCGACAGTAGCGTGCTGATCCACAAGAACGCCAAGGTCGGTCTGGAAATCACTCCGGCGAGCCGCCGAGCCTACCAGGTATCGCGGGAGAAGGATCGGGTTCGGATCGGGGCGGGCACCGGCAAGTCGCGCGAGTCGTGGTCGTTCGTCCCGCCCGACAGCGCGCCCGCTTGGACCGAGGCGATTCGCCAGGTGATTCGCCGATCGAAGAGCGTGGCCAACGAATGATGGGCCGGAGGCTGATCGGCTACGCCTGGGCGTCGCCGTGGACGCTGGCGGGCTGTCTCGCGATTCCGCTCGCGCTGGCAACCGGAGGTCGGGTCGCCGTTCACACCGGCGTGATCGAGATCTCCGGTGGCCTATTCGGATGGCTCCTTCCCCGAATCGGCCCCGGGGCCGGCATCGCGGCGGTGACGATCGGCCACTGCGTCCTGGCGACGGATGAGCCCGGACTCCGAGGGACCCGGGCTCACGAACGAGTGCACGTGGCCCAGTTCGAACGCTGGGGCCCGTTGTTTCCCTTCCTCTACACGGCAGCGAGCCTCGAAGCCTGGCTTCGCGGAACGGACTACTACCTCGACAACCGCTACGAAGTCGAGGCTCGCCGCCTCACTTCTTGACTTCGAATTCCTTCTCGATCGGCGCGCCCCCGTTGAGGCTGACGGCTACTTTGTACTTGCCGGCCGGCCAGGCCGATGCCTTGGCGATGTGGAACTCGGTCGTGGCCGGACCAGTCGGGGCGATCGGCTGCGAGGTCGAATCCACCAGCTGACCGGTCTGGAAGGTCCACTTGGCCGTCAGCACCGCGCTCGCCGCCACGCCGGTGGTCGACACCGAGGCGTAGATGGTATCGCGAACGCCGAACACGGCGGTCGCCGCGGTCACCTTCTTGTCCGCGCCGATGGCGCGGCCGAGGTCGACGGCCGCCATCGCGACCGGCGGCGGGGCAGGGGCCGGTTCGACCGCGGCCGGCACTGGCGGCGCTTTCTTCTTGCATCCAGTCGGCAGGGCCACCACCAAGACCAGGGCGGCGACCTGCCAGATGACTCGTCGCATCGAATGCCTCACGCGTCGGGAAGGGTGAACACCTGACCGGGCTTGATCAGGTCTGGGTTGTTGCCGATGACGCCTTTGTTGGCCTCGTAGATCAACCGCCACTTATCGAAGCGACCGTAGTGAACCTTGGCGATCTTCGACAAACTGTCACCCTTGACGACCGTGTAGGTGCGGGTCGCGGGCTTCTCCGCCATTGGGGTCGGCGCCGTCGATGAGCTGCCGCCGGTGACGTCGGAGAAATCGGGGAGGGGCTCCTTGCCGGCACTCATGACAGACTCCTCAGTCCGAGAGGACGAATGTGATCATCAAGGAAACGCGGTACTCCACGACCTTGCCATCCTGCACTTCAACTTTCATCGACTTCACCCAAGCTTCTCGGACGCCCTTGAGCGTTTTGGTAGCCCGTTTGACGCCTTGCTGCACCGCATCATCGATACCCTTCTTGGACCCCGAAATGATTTCCACGACTTTGGCGATCGCCATCTTGCACGTCCGGTCTGGTTGAGGTTGGATTCCAGCGGGATCCCGAGTATACCGCCCCCGCGAGCGAGGACCAATGGAGACGATTCTGAGCATCGCGGTGGGACTAGTCCTTGCGGCCGCCTGCGGCTTCCGCGTCTTTCTGCCCCTCGCCGGCCTGGGCATCGCCGCCTCGCTCGGTCGGGTGCCGCTCGCTGACGGATTTGCCTGGGTCGCGAGCACCCCCGCTCTGATCGCCTTCGGCACCGCCACCGTCCTGGAGGTGGCGGCCTACTACGTCCCCTGGCTCGACCACGCACTCGACGCCCTCGCCACCCCCGCGGCCATCGCTGCGGGGGTGCTGGCGACCGGGGCGGTCGTGACCGACCTTCCTCCGATTCTCAAATGGGCCATCGCGGTCATCGGTGGCGGTGGAGCCGCTGGATTGCTCCAGGGTGCCACGGTCATGCTCCGGCTCAAGTCGACGGCGGCCACAGGCGGGCTGGGCAACCCGGTGGTGGCCACCGTCGAGCTGGTGGGGGCCGTGCTCACCGTCGTCCTGGCCGTGGTGCTACCCCTGCTGGGCCTCATCGCCGTCGTCACGCTGGTGGTCGGGGCTGCCCGGCGGGTGGGGCGGATCACCTTTGGACGCCGAGTGGCGGACTCGACCAGCGTACCGGGAGCTGGAAACGAGTGATGGCTAGTTGATGTCGTCAGTGTCGACTTGCCCCGAGACTTTGCGGCTGATGTGGGACCACGACATCCCGAGCGCCAACACCAGTGCCGACGCGACCAGGACGATGTGGGCGATGACCCGGCTGTTCCCCGGTTGGAGGACCTCCCAGTCGACCAGGGCCCAGACGAAGGCGCCGAGAATCGCCAGGATAAGCAGGGCGCCCTTCCAGCCGATCGATCGGCGAGTCGTTTGCACGAAGAACACCCAGGCCGCCACCAGGATCAGGCCAACCAGCACCTTGACCGGGAGTTGCTCGCCCGCGGCCGGCGTCCCGTTGACGGCCGACGCCACCGCCCAATGGTAGAACGAGTACCCCTCGGGATTGAAAGTGCCGTACACCAGCACGATCGCCGCGATGAACCGAGTCAGGATCCCCTTGGCGCCCACCCCGTCGCCTTGCATGCCGGCCACTCCCCGATGAAGTGCGGCAAGTTTACTCCTCCGCCCCGCCGGTCGCGAGTAGGCTACTCTCCCATTCGGACTCTCAGTACTTTTCCGGGCCTGTGATCCCCCCCAATCCGGTCCCCCGGAAAGACCTGGCGGAGCGCGCCGCGGCCGCGGTCACCGATACCGTCGCCAGTCGGATCGACGGTCAGGTCGGCGACGGGTTCTTTCGTACCCTGGCCCTTGCACTTGGACCCGCTCTGGGCGTGCGCGGCGTCGCCGTCGGCGAAATTCGCGGCCCTGACCGCGATCGAATCACCACCGTCGCGTTCGCGGTCGATGGCGCGCTCATCCCGCCGCTCAGCTACAGCGCCCTGTGCGCTCCCTGCGGCGACGTGGCCATCGGATCACCCCTCGTGGTTCCCGATCGGACCCGACTGTTGTTCCCGGCCTGCCCAGTCCTCGAGGTGTTCGACGCGATCGGCTACGTCGGGGTTCCGGTGTTCGGTGGAGACGTGAGCCCGATCGGCCTGCTCATCGTCCTCCACGACCAGCCGCTCCATGGCGGCGAGACGATCCAACGGACCCTCGAGGCCCTGGCCCCGCGGACCGGCGCCGAGCTGGAACGGCGCCGGATCGACGAGGAACGCGCCTCCCTCCAGGCCCAACTCGTCGAGGCGCAAAAGATGGAGGCGTTGGGAACCCTCGCCGGTGGGATCGCCCATGACTTCAACAACATCCTGATGGGAATTCTCGGCAACGCCGAGATGGCCCACGACGACCTCGAGCCGTGGCACCCGGCCGCCAATCACTTGGCCGAGATTCGCCGCGCCGCCCACCGAGCCCGCGACCTGGTCCAGCGCATCCTCACCTTCGGGCGAAAACGAGAGCCCGTTCGGCGGGCCGTCTCGATGAAGACCGTGGTCGACGAGCTGGTGCTCCTGCTCCGGGCGTCCCTGCCGTCGACCATCGAGTTGGTCGTCGAACATGGTGATGAGCCGGTCGTGGTCGACGCGGACGCCAGTCAGGTTCATCAAGTGCTGATGAACCTGGCCAGCAACGCGGCCCACGCGATCGGCCATCGACCGGGCCGCATCGTGATCCGAGACCATGTCGTCGATACCGCTCGTCACTCCGTTCGGACTCAGCCGGCGTTGCCCGAGGGGCATTACGTCCAGGTATCGGTCTCGGACACCGGGGTCGGGATGGATCGGGAGACCTTGGGGAGAGTTTTCGAACCCTTCTTCACCACCAAAGCCCCTGGCGAGGGCACCGGCCTCGGCCTGGCCGTGGCCCACGGGATCATGCGGGAGCACCATGGGGCGATCACGGCCTCCAGTGCGCCCGACGAAGGGGCCAGGTTCGACCTCTACTTCCCGTTGCACGAACAGCCGGCCACGGCCGATCCGGCCGTCGGCGCCCTGCCGCTGGGATCCGGTCAGCACGTCCTCGTTGTCGACGACGAGTCCTCCATCGTCCGGGTCACTAGCCGAATGCTCGAGCGGCTCGGCTATCGGGTCTCCGCGTTCGAGAGCGCGCCCCGGGCGATCGAAGCGCTGGTGACGTCGCCGGACGACTATCACCTGGTGCTCTCGGATCTGACCATGCCGGAATTGACCGGGTTCGACCTGGCGGAGCGGATCCGTCAGGTCCGGCCCGGCATTCCGATCCTGCTGACCAGCGGTCATCCCGAGCTGACCGAAGACCCTCGCCTCGCCCTGGTCGACGAAGTGCTCACCAAGCCGTACCCGACATCGGCCCTGGCCCTCGCGGTCCACCGCCTCGTCTTCCCCGAAGCGACCGCCCCCGCCGGCGCCTGATCCCGCACGATGAACGCCCCGGCCACTCCGTCGACGCCCGGCGACCTGATCGCCGCGGTCCGCAAGGGGCTGGAACGCCGCCGCGACCCGAAGAAGGCGGGCCCGATGCAGGCGTACGCGAAATCGGCGATGCCGTACTATGGGGTGCAAGCCCCGACGCTGCGCGAGGTCTGCGCGGCCGCGTTCGAGAGCCACCTGCTCACCACCGCCGCCAGCTGGCGCCAGGCGATCATCGGGTTGTGGGACGGCGCCACTCACAAAGAACTCCGCTACGCCGCCATCGAGCTCGCCGCCTACCCGCCGTACCAGCGGTTCGTCTCGATGGCCCTCGTTCCGCTCTACCGCCGGCTGATCCAGGAAGGCGCCTGGTGGGATACCGTCGATGCCCTCGCCGCTCGAGTCGCGGTGTTGCTGAGAACCTATCCGGCTCCGCTCAGCCGCACCCTTCGCGCCTGGGCGAAACAGGACAACATTTGGCTTCGCCGGGTGGCGATCATCGCGCAGGTCGGCGCTCGCGACACCACGGATCGCGAGCTTCTCTACGATTGCATCGCGCCGTCGCTCGGCTCCAAGGAGTTCTTCCTCAGGAAGGCGGTCGGCTGGGCTCTCCGGGAGTACGCCAAGGCCCTGCCCGACGAAGTCCGCCGGTACCTCGCCGCCCACCGCGGCGAGCTCAGCCCGCTTTCGCTCCGCGAGGCTGAGAAAGGCTTCCGGTACGTCAAACGACACGGCACCATCCACAAGACGAGGCGAAAGCGACCATGAAACGTCGAGAGTTCTTGGGCGTGTCGGTCCTGACCGGGGTCGCGACCACCCTGCCCGACACCCCGCCGAACGCTACCCGGCTGCCCGAGGCGGCGGCGGGGAGCCAGGACAGCTTCGAGCTCAACGAGATCACCGTGGCCGATCTCCAGGCCGGCTACGCGAGGGGCCGATGGACCGCCCGGCAGATCACCGAGCTATACCTCGACCGGATCGAGGCGATCGACCGGCGCGGACCGGCGCTGCGTTCGGTGATCGAGACCAATCCCGACGCCCTGGCCATCGCCGAGACACTCGACGCCGAACGAAGGGCCGGTCGCCTCCGCGGCCCCCTCCACGGCATCCCGATCCTGATCAAGGACAACATCGACACCGCCGACCGGATGCAGACCACCGCCGGCTCGTTGGCGCTCGAGGGGTCGATCGCGCCGAAGGACGCCTTCATCGTCGAACGGCTCCGCTCGGCGGGCGCCGTCCTGCTGGGCAAGACCAACCTCAGCGAGTGGGCCAACTTCCGCTCGAGCAGCTCGTCGAGCGGGTGGAGCGGTCGCGGGGGACAAACCAGAAACCCCTATCAGCTCGACCGATCCCCGTGCGGGTCGAGCTCCGGTTCGGGAACCGCGGGGGCCGCGAACCTGGCGACGATCACCATCGGCACCGAGACCGACGGCTCGATCGTCTGCCCCTCGTCGATTGCCGCCCTGGTCGGACTCAAGCCGACCGTCGGTCTCTGGAGCCGAGCCGGGATCATCCCGATTTCTCACACCCAGGACACCGCCGGGCCGATGTGCCGGACCGTTGCGGATGCCGCCGCGCTCCTCGGCCCCCTCACCGGCGTGGACCCTTGGGACGCGGCCACCCAACCGAGTCAGGGCCGCGCCGCCACCGACTACCGGTCCCACCTCAAGCCCGACGGATTGCGAGGCGCCCGGATCGGCGTGGTGCGAAAGCACCAGGGAATCAGCACCAAAACCGAGGCGGTCTACCAACTGGCCCTCGACGCGCTCAAGTCGGCTGGCGCGATCTTGATCGACCCGGTGGACCTGCCGGATCCCGGTCCGATGGGACGGGCCGAGTGGGATGTCCTCGCGTACGAATTCAAGGCGGGAATCGCCACGTACCTGGCAACCCTCGGTGATCGGGCCAAGCATCGGACCCTCGCGGATCTGATTGCGTTCAACAAGGCGAACCAGGCCCGGGAGATGCCGTTCTTCGGTCAGGAGACCTTCGAGCTCGCCGAGAAGAAAGGCCCGCTCACCGACCCCAAGTATCGAGGCCTCCTGGCGACTTGCCGGCGGCTCTCCCGAACCCTGGGCCTCGATCCCCGGTTTGCCCGCCATCGCCTCGACGCGTTCGTGGCCGTGGCGGCCGGGCCGGCTTGGCCGATCGACCTCGCCAACGGCGATCGGTTCACTGGCGGAAACTCCAGCTATCCGGCGGTGGCGGGCTATCCCAGCATTACCGTCCCGGCCGGCGACGTACACGGGCTCCCGGTCGGCTTGCTGTTCATGGGGCGGCCGTGGTCGGAGGGCCGGTTGCTGGAGCTGGCCTATGGCTTCGAGCAGACCACCAAGAGCCGCCGCCCCCCTCAATTCCGGGCGACCCTGGGCTGAGTCGGGCCGCCCTTGTCTCCTGGCCGGACCCGGCCATCTTCGAATGCATGGGATTGCCTCGAAAAGCCCGGGTCTTTTGGCCGGTGGTGACCACCTGGTTTCTTGCCGACTGCACCACCAAGGACCTGGCCGAAACCCACCTCTTTCCCCACCTCCCGGAACCGGTCCTGGGCGACACGGTCCGTTGGACCCTGGCCTATAACCAAGGCGCCGCGACCGGGATCTCGCTCGGCCAGTTCTCCCGGGTCGGTTTCAGTCTCGCGGCGCTGATCGCCGTCGGGGTGCTGTTCAACATGTACCGTCGGGTCGCTCCCCAGGCCCGGTTGACGGCATTGGCGTTGGCCTTGGTCATCGCCGGGGCCCTTGGCAACCTGTTCGATCGGCTCCGGTCGACCCGCGGCGTGGTTGATTTCATCGACCTGGGGATCGGTTCGTGGCGGTTCTGGACCTTCAACATCGCCGACGTTGGCGTCGTGTGCGGCGCCATCCTTCTGGCATGGCAGTTGTCGAGGGAGCCGGATCCGGGCGAGGCGACCACTGCATGAAGACGGCGTGGCTGGTGGGACTCGCCGCCTTCATCGCGGTGTCGCGCCTCTCGGCCCAAACCCCCGACTCGCTCCGGGGGCGGCTCTCGAACGAGGGAGTCCTTCGCGCCTCGGTGGTGGTCGACTCGGTCTTCCTCGATCGCACCAAACCGGTCGCGACGATCGACGGTGGCGACTGGGCCTCGTATCTGCTCGCCCGGCTCGGCGCGGGCCGGATCCCCGATGGGCTCGGCATCGAGGTGGTGGTCGACACCGTCCGGATCCTGGTTCGGGGACGCCTCCAGGATCTCCCCCCGGAAACACGCGGGCTGCTCGGACCGGTGGCGAGCATGGTCGATTCGTCGACCATGATCGTCGCCGACGTCATCATGCAGCGGACGGGCCGGGAGGTGGTGCGGTTCTGGCTCCGGGGGTTGTCGGTGAGCGGATTCCCGTTCCCGGAGTTCCTCTTGGGCTCGATGATGGCCTCGATCGGTCGCCAGTACCCGGCGCTGACGGCGAGTGGTCGTGATCTCTACGTCCAAGTGCCGCCTGACGGCCAGATATCTCTCCAGCCCGGGAGCATTTTAATCTCGGCACCCGCCGTACCAACCAAGGACGGTGGCGCGCCTCCGCGGCCGCGAGGAATAGATTGATCTTTCCCCGGTTTTCCTTGGGAGTGACCGGGCTCCTTTTCGTCGGGCTCGGCCTTGCTTTCTTGTTCGACCCCCACCGGATGGCCGATGTCATCGGAATGCGCACCGATCGTCCTCGCGACGTGATCGAGGTGCGGGCGATGTATGGCGGTTTCGAGCTGGGGCTCGGGATCTTCTTCCTGATCGCCATCGGGCGGACCCGGTGGATCCGCGCCGCCCTGGCGGCCCAGACGCTCGGGTTTCTGGGTCTCGCGGGCGGGCGGCTGGTCGGAATGATGTTCGATGGGTCGGATCGTTTGATGCTGGGGTTCCTCGCCATCGAGCTGACCGGCGCGCTGATGGGTGCGGTCGCCTTTCGTCAGGCCCTGATGGCTTTCAAGGCGAGTCGGAACGCCCCATACTAATAGTTCACGGTGAGATCATGACCAGCCTGCAATACCCCATCGGCCAACTCGATATGCCCGCGACGGTGGCGCCCGCGATTCGCGCCGGATGGGTCGATGCGATCGCCGCCGCCCCCGTTCGGGTCCGCGCCGCGGTCGCGGGCCTCCAGGATCCCCAGCTGGATACGCCGTATCGGCCGGGGGGATGGACCGTGCGGCAGGTGGTTCATCATCTGCCGGACAGCCACATGAACGCCTACATCCGGTGCAAATTGGCCGTCACCGAAGAGCATCCGACCATCAAGCCGTACGACGAGGCGCGGTGGGCAGAGCTCCCGGACTCGGCCGGACCGATCGAGGACTCCCTCGGGCTGCTCGACCATCTCCATGCCCGGTGGGTCGCCTTGCTCCGGGCGCTCCCGGAGGGTGCCTTCGCGCGGACCTGCCTTCATCCTGGGAGCCAGCAGAGCCTGACCGTTGGCCGGCTGGTCGCCCTCTACGCGTGGCACGGCGCCCACCACGTCGCCCACATCACCGAGTTGAGGCGGCGCGAAGGGTGGTGACGGGCGCCCGAGCGCCTTCGCTGGCGCGCTGGGCGCTTCTCGTCGCGGCGCTCGGCGCCGCAGTGGTCATCGGCCCCCGGTTGCCGCCCTCGGTCCTCCCGATGATCTCGGTTGGCTGGCTGATCGGGGTCGCACTGGCGGGGTTCGGCCTCCTCCGCCTGGTTCGGCGGCGCGCCGGAACCGGGGTCGCGGTGGGCGGCCTGCTGGCGGCGGGTGGGACGGTGGCCCTGCTCTGGGGGATCCCCTGGGGCGGAACGTTAGGCACCTTCCTGCCCTGTCGGCGTGACTGGGGCTGGTTGCCCTCGTGGCTGCTCCGCTCCAGCCCGACCCGATCGGCCTCCGCCACCCTCGGCACGGTCCGAGTCAAAGTCTGCTACGGGAGTCCGCGGGCTCGCGGCCGGAAGATGCTGGGCGGGCCTGCGGTGCCGTACGGCCACCTCTGGCGGACCGGGGCTAACGAGCCAACCACCATTCGTGCCTCCGGGCCGATCGCGGTGGCCGGCATTTCGGTGCCGGGCGGGATGGCGTCGCTGTATACCTTCCCGGGACCGGAGACATGGGAAGTGGTCGTCAATGGGGCAACCACCCAATGGGGAATCGAGTCGGAGTATCCGACCAGCCAGGAGCTCGGCCGCCGAGTGGTCCCCAGCACGACGAGCGAGCGCTTTTTCGAAGCGCTGAGCATGCGGATCGAACCCGACTCGATCCAGGCGGGTGCGGCCGCTTTGGTGCTGCGGTGGGAGAACACCGAATTACGAATTGCCATGGCGGTTCCCCGCCCATCGCCCGGTGGTCCTCCCGGCAAAATCCAAGACTAGCCCGTCTACAAACTCGACAGTCGACCTTGGCTCAGCATCGCCGGATACGTTGGGAACAGCTAAGAGTTCCGCCGCATCTGTCGACAGTGTCCGCCGACAACGGAAAACAAACGAATCAGCGCCAACTATGGTAAACTGTTGTAGGGTATCGCATTATATCGATGAAATCGGCACAATGAAGAAAAGATGTAGCGATTAATACTACGTCTCGATGTACGCCTCCGATATTCAACATAATAATAGCATCAACCACTCGAGCTTCACCCCCTGAAGATTTTGCGCCCGACTTATGCAATGGATGGCCGATGGAGACGTGTGTTCAGGGCGAAAACCTAGCTTGGGATGGCTTCATGGCGGGGTCAAAAACCGGCGGCAATGGGGCGAAAACCAAGGTCGGGAACCCGCGCAACGCGGCGTCCCGGGCGATCACGGTTCGCACCCCCCTGCTTAAGTCGCTTTCCGGCCAACTCGCCGTCGCCGCCGTCGCGGCCGGTGCCGTCGTCATCTTGCTCCTCGGCGTGATGCTGCAGCGAACTCGCGCTGCCGTCACCAATCTCGAACGCGGAGTGTACGCCCAGCTGGCCACCGACGCCCGACTTCGCCTCGACCGGCTGACAGGGCGCGATCGGAGCCGGCTGATGGAAGCGGCGTTCTCCGACGATCTCTACGCGCTCCTCGAACGAGGGCCGGCCCCACCTGACTCGTTCGTGCGGCCCGGTTTCGCGGATCGATTCATCACCCGATACAACGACCGGTTCATCGGCCTCTACGATCTCGCCGGCCGCCGGTTGTATGGTACCGCCGATTCGAGCCAGGCCGAGCTCGAGGCCGTGGCCACCTCGAACCCGTTCCTCCGTACTCTCGACAACCGCGAGCCCACGGTAGGGCTGGTTCGCGCCGGCAACCAGTTGTACTGGGTCGGCGGCGCCCCCGTGCTCCCGACCAACTACGCCGATGCCTCCAAGCCGATCCGCGGATACCTGGTCATCGCGCAACCCCTGGCCCCGAGCGCGTTGGCGCCCAGCACGGGCGACCGCACCGCTCGCCTCGAGCTCGCCGAGTTGCCGGTGGCGAAAACCCCCTTCACCACCCGGGTCGAGATCGCCGCTGGCGACAGCGTCCGAGTCGAGTTCGCCCTGACCGATGTCTTCGCCCAGCCGAACACGCTCGCCAGTCTCACCACGAGCCGCGGGGAGTTCCACGCCATCGACAGCACCTTCCGAAGCCTGTGGCTCACCGCCGTGGTCTTCTCGATCCTGTTCGGTCTGTTGTTGTGGTTCGCCGCCACTCGGTTTCTGGTCGCGCCGACGGTTCGGACCAGCGCGGCCCTGGCCGCGGTCCACTCGGGCAACATCCCTAACCTGATCAACGCCCCATCGTCGGTGACCGAATGGACCACGATGGTGGGCGCGATCAACCGGCTGATCTCCAACAGCCGGACCCGTTCAGAGCGATTCGACCGGCTCACCGCCGTCGTCGCCGACGGAGGCTTCGAATACGAGCTGACCAACCGCGAGTGGTCGGTCGGCTCACGGTTGGGACAGATGCTCGGCCTCAACCCGGGCGAGTCCCCGCTCGATGCGCTGACCCGACTGGTCCACCCCGAGGACGCTGGCCAGATCCTCCCGTGGTTGACGGCCGACCTGCCCGCGCCGCGCCGGAACGCCTCGGTCATCCGGCTGCGCCGGCCCGGGGGCGGTGATTGGTGGTGGGCCCGTTTCGAAGCGGAGGTCGGCACCGATCTCGGCGGCCAGCCGGTGCGGGTCACCGGGCGGCTCACCGACGTCTCCGCCGACCGGGCGGCGGTCGATCAGCGCGCCGACTTGGTCGCCGCGTTCGACGCTCGAATCCAACGCCAGGGACGATTCCTGTCCCACGTCGCCGACCTGATCCGTCATTCCGCCGACCCGACCCTGCTCGGCGGGCGCCTCGATCTCCTGGCGCGCGCCATGGACGCCCGGGTGACACCTGAGGCCGAGGCCTTCGACCTCCACAGCCTGCTGCAGGAAGCGGTCGGATCGGAGCCCACCGAAATCACCGTCGTTCCCGGCGTGCCGACCACGGTCAATGGCGATCGCCCGATGGTGATGACCCTCCTCGAGGAGTTGCTGGCGCTGGCCGACCGCACCGCGGGCCGGGTCACCCTCCGGGCTGAGCAGCCGGAGCGGGGCCAGCCAGCGGTGATTCGCCTCGTGGTCGAGGATCGGCGGACCACGTCGATCGCCGGGCTCAAGGGCGCCTTGGAGCAAGTCGACACCGACGCCGCCGAGCCACGCCTCGACGCCAGCTTGGTCCATCATCTCGCCAAGGCCCTCGGGGGCCGCGCGTCGGCCAGCAGCGACGCCGGCGTGACCCGGCTCTGGTTCGAGCTGCCGCTGCCAGCGGTGGAGACGCCCGGCGCGAACGCCGAGGCCGAATTTGCGGGTCCGCCGACCTGGGAACGCTCGGCCGAGCCGGCGACTACGACCTTCGAGCCGGAGCCCGCCCCCGCCCAAAACCGGCGAGCCGGCGACTCGACCGCGGCGGGCCCCGTCGAGCTGGTGGCCGACGCGACCGTGGTCATCGACCTCGACGCTCCGGCGCCGACGCCCTCCGCGCCGGTGTCGACTCGAGTTCGCGAGGCGTTGGCCCAGGGCGACGCCGCCACCCTGCGGACCGCGCGGATCGCGCTGGCCGACACTCCGATTCGACTCGCCGAGCTGCGGGGCGCCATTCGAGCGGGCGAGTCGCGCACCGTCTCCCAGATCGCCCAAGCCGTCCGGACCATTGCCGACGCCCTCGAGGCCCGCGCCATGGCCAGCCGCTGCTCCGACATCCTCGACGCGGTCGAGGGACAGTATCTCGAATCGGCCGAGCATCTCGTCCAGTCGCTCGACAGCGCCTGGCAGCAGGTGCAGGACACCATCGCCGAGCCTGCGACCGCGGCGGATCGGCCGACCACCGAACGATCGCCGATCGACCCCGCCACCTTCGACCAGCTGGTCGCGACGACCACGCCGGACGGCCTCGGTCTCGGCAATCAGCTGGTCAGTCTGTTCCTCGCCGAGGCCCCGGTCCGGATCGAGTCGGCGGAACGGGCCCTCGAGCGGGGCGACCTCGGCGTCTTCAAGGGGGCGATCGGCGACCTCAAAGGCATGTGTGGCCTGATCGGGGCCACCGCCCTCGCCGACGGCTGCGCCGCGGTAGCCGCGCTCGATGATCTCTCGACCGCGGGCCCGATCATGACGGTTTTGCAGGACGAGTTGCGCCGTGTCCACGATCTCCTCGAGCCATTGCTGGGAGTCCGAGCCGGTGCCTAACCATGAGACGACGATGACCGAAGCACAGTCAGAGACCCTGGCCCCCTCGAACGAGGCGGACCGACGTCCCAGCGTGGGCGAATATCTCCTGGCCATGAGCCACGAGATCCGAGCGCCGCTGAACGCGGTCATCGGGATGTCCGGCTTGCTCCTCGACGGTGACTTGACCGAGAAGAACAAGCAGTACGCCCGGAGCGTCCATTCGGCGGGCGAGAGCCTCGCCGCGATCCTCAACGACCTGATCGACCTCTCCCGGGTGAGCGCCGACCGCCTGGCGATCGAGCCGATCGCGTTCGACCTGAAGTCGATGGTCGAGGAGACCGCGAGCGTCCTCTCACCCCGCGCCGGCGAACGGGGGCTGGTGCTGCGGGTCGACTGGCGCCCCGAGCTGCCGCGGCACGTGATCGGCGACCCCGGTCGGGCCCGGCAGGTGCTCGGCAACCTGGCCGGTCACGCGGTCAACGGAACCAGTCACGGCGAAGTGGTGATTCGAGTGCTCCCCGACGGCGAGCGCGATGGCGTCCCGCTGGTGCGTTTCATGGTCGACGACACCGGCATCGGCATCACCCCCGAGCGGCTGGCGCACGTGTTCGATAACTACGTCCCGGTCGACGCTTCCCCGTATCGATCGTTCGGGGTGACGGGCCTCGGCCTTCGGCTCAGCGCCGATCTCGTCCGCCGGATGGGCGGCGAGATCGGGGCGGAGAGCGAGGCGGGCAAGGGCAGTCGATTCTGGTTCGTCCTCCCGATGCCGAGCGCCGACCCCGTCGAGGCGTTGAACCTCGACCGGCCGAAGGTCGGCGGTCGGATCCTGGTGGCCGAGCCCGATCCCGCGGCGCAGAACCGCTACCGGGCTCAGGTCGAGGCCTCCGGCTGGGCCGCCAGTTTCATCGACGATTCGAGTCGCCTGGCCGAAGTGCTCCACGCGGCCCAACGCGCCGGCGAACCGTACCACGCCTGCGTCATCTCCGACTATGCGGTCCGTCCGCTCCATATCGACCTCGCCAACCGGCTCAAGGCCGAACCGGGCCTGGCGAAAGTCGCCTTGGTGATGGTCACCGCCGTGGGAAGCCCCGGGGAAGGGAAGAAACTCTGGCACGCCGGCTTCGCGGCGTACTTGAGAAAACCGGTGCCGATCGAGGAGATCCGCGATACCCTGACGACCCTGCACCACCTCGGGCCCGACGGCCGGGGGCCTTCGCTGATCACCCGGCACTCGCTCGCCGAAGTTCGCAACGCCCAGGTGTTCGCTCCCGAAGGCATCGACGAGATGCTCGCGAGCCTGACGCCGGCGGAGGACGATCCGCCACCGACTCCGGCCGCGACCGAAACGCCGGCCCCGGTCTCGACCTCGTATCTGCCGATTTTCGGCGCCGTACCGATGCGGCTCGCCGACGCGCCGGTACCGCGGTCGCCTGACGCGACGCCGGTCGCGGAACTCACCTCCGGGATCGATTCCGATGTCGACCAGGACGCCACCAACGTGGCCGTGCTGGAGGAGCTCGCCCCGCTGCCCGAGCCGACGCTGGCCTTGCCGGAACCCCCGACGATGGTCGAGCCCGCCGCGACCTCGGTCGAGCCGCCGACCGTGGCCGAAGCACCGGTGATTCCAATCGAGTCGTTGGTGTTGACCGAGGCCGTCGTGACTACGGCCGAGCCGTCCGCCGCGATCGAGGGGACGGCAGCGGAACCGTCGATCGGGACCGAGGCCTCCGCGGGGCCGCTGACAGACGAAGCAGGTCTCGTGGCCGCCGAAGCGCCGCAGCCGACCAACGAGGCCGCCGATGCACCTGACCTGTGGATGATCGACGTCGTCGCCGACGCGGCGCCCGAGGTCACCGAGGAATCCAGCCCGGCGGACCGAACCGCGGCCGACCCGGTGGCGACCAAGGAACCGATCGCCATCGAGATCGACATGGCCGAGCTCATCGAGCCGGCGCCCGGGCTGCTCGGCCATGCCACCGAGGCCATCGTCGACTCGGTCGAACCGTTCGCCCTGCTCGACACGATCGAACACATGCGAACGACCACCAAGGTCGAGCCGCTCGAAGCGGTCGAAGGGTTCGCGCTCGAGCGGGACGAGGAATGGTCCGCGCCCGCCGATCAGGTCGCGCCGATCGAGGGCTTCGACCGAACCGGATTGGCCGAAGACACGATCGACTTCGACGTCGACGTGGTGAGCGACGTCCTGCCGCCTGGAGCGCCGATCAGCGAGGCGGAGCTGACTCACACGATGCCGTTGGATGGGGAACCCACCTCTCCGGGTCACGAGGCGGACACCGCGGAAGGCACCGACGCCGATTCGGCCGAGCCGAGCATCAACTTCGCGATTCCGCTGCTGCCACCGGCGGACGACGAAGCCGACGAAGCACCCATCGAGATCAACTCGATCGAAGCCCCCGCGGTGCCGGAACTCGGCGCGATGTCCGTGATCGTCCCGGCCGAGCGAGCAGTCGCGAACGTTCCCGTCGCGGTCGAAGCGCAGGCGGAGGTCATCGACGAAGTTCAGACGTTCGACGTCGTGGCTCCCGAGTTCATCGACTCGGTGACTCGGGGCGGCGGGTTCTTCGTCCAGCACATCATCTCGGCGTTTGTCCGGGAGACGTCGGTCGCGGTGACCGACCTGGCCTCGGCCGTCAACCGCGGCGACGGAGCTCGGATCAAGGAAGCGCTCCGCGCCATCCGTCGCTCCACCAATTCGGTCGGAGCCGCGCGGCTGGCCGACCTGGTCGGACGGATGGAGGCGGCGGTCGACGCCGAACGGATCGATGAGGCCGCCGGACAGATCGGCTCCATCGAGCACGCCTTCCTGGAGGTGCGGACCGCACTCGACACCGCGGCCCCGACCGGGCTTCCGGCGGAGGTCTCCGCGGTGGGCGCCGCCTTCCTCGACCAGTTGGGCCCCGAGAAGGACGGTCCGACGAAGGCCTTATCGATCAAGCTGGCCGACACGTTCCTGACCGACGGGGCGCAGCGGCTGGTCGAACTGCGCGACGCGGTCTCGGCGGGCCAGGCCGACCAGGCCCAGCGCATCGCCCAGACGGTGAAGGGGATGTGCGGTTTGATCACGGCAGACTCCCTCGGGAAACTCTGCGCCCTCGTCGAAGCCGACGCCCGACTCAAGCGGGTCGCTCAGGCCGAGCGGTACCTCGACTACCTCGAGCGGGAGTTCGATCGGGTTCGGCAGGCGCTGGCCCGCGCCCGCGGGTAGCCGTCGCGGTTATCCCCTGGCCCTCACCGCCTCACCGGTGTAGGGTAGTGCTGTCGCCGGGGCACCCTCGCCTCGGCTCGCGCCCCGGGAGATCCGCGGAATGACCGTCGATCGCTCCAAGTTCCAGTTCACGAGCGAGACGGTGCCGCGAGGGTACGACGAGTACTTGGTGCCCCTCCTGTTCGATCCCTGGGCCCAGGCCCTGGTCGCCGAGCTGAAGCCGGCGCCCGGGTGCCGCGCCCTGGACGTCGCGACCGGGCCGGGGACCGTCGCGCGAATCCTGGCCGCCGCGATTGGGCCCTCTGGGCAGGTCGCCGCGATCGACACCTCTCCCGCGATGATCACCAGGGCGGAATCGAAGGGTGATGTCGTCGGCGGCGCGCCGATCGCCTACACGGTCGGACCGGCGGAACCCCTCCCCTATCCAGACGCCGCCTTCTCCGTGGTGACCTGTCAGCAAGGACTCCAGTTCTTTCCCAACGCGGGTGCCGCTCTCGGCGAGATGCGCCGGGTCCTGACCAGCCGCGGTCGACTGGCGGCGAGCGTCTGGTTCCCGATCGCCGACTGCTCCGTATTTCACGCCTTCGCCGAGACCCTCCGGGCCACTGGGCTCGTCGAGTTGGCGGACCTCATGGCGACGCCATTTCCTCACTGGACCAGTTCGGAGCTGGCCGATCGGGCTCGCTCCGCGGGGTTTCAGTCGGTCAACGTCGTTGGCGAAGCGCGGGACGTCGTCTTTCCCGGTGGCCTCGCTCAGGTACTCCAGGCGCTCACCGGCACGCCGCTCGGCCCGCTGCTCGCCGCGCTCGAGCCCGAGCGCCTCGCGGCGATCGCCGAGAGGGCTCGGGAGTGTTTCGCCTCGCTGATCGAGCCGGATGGCGCTGTTCGCGGCGCGATGCGCTCCTGGGTCCTCAAGGCAACCGCCTGAGCATGCGACGGATCGCCATCGTCGCCAGTCGGCGGGAGATCGACACGCCGGAGGCCTTCGCCGGGGCGCATCGGCTGGGCCTCCTCCTGGGAGAGAACCGCCTCACGGTCATCGTCCAGACACCGCTTGTCGGACCCCTCGGGACGGTGGTCGACGCGGCGTTGTCGACCGGTGGGCGGGTGATGGTGCTGGCCACGGCGGACCTCGACCCGCCGAGCCCCGACGCCGAAGTTCGCCGGGTGGCCACCGATGGCGACGCCCGATCCGAAACGGGAAATCACGCTGACGCCTTCCTGGTCCTGCCGGGCGGGGTCGAATCCCTCGAAAGCGCGTTCGAGCTGTGGACCTGGGCCACCGACCGTGAGCCGGATCAACCCCTCGGCGTCTGGGACGACCGGGAGTTCTTCAGCGAACTCCTCAGGGCCGCGGGCGACGACGCCGTCGATCGATTCGCCCGGGAGTCGCAGCGAGGGCAGCTGGTGGTCAGTCGCGATCCGACCGACGTCCTCCGCCGCCTGGCCGACTATCGCCCTCCTGAGACCAGACGGTTCACCGCGTTCGATGACGACTGAAGGGCGCGACGCCGCCACTTTCCGACCCCAACCCGCCTTTCGGTGCCCCATGCAACGCAGGTCGATGCTTCTCGTGATGACGCTGGCCGCCCTCACTGCCCAAGCGGCGAACGGCCAGGCGACGACCAATCAGCAGAGCCCCAACAGCTACGTCGCGGTGATGATGCGGGCGGCGCCCGGACATCTGCTCGATCTGATCGACCTGATGAAGTCGCGGCAACCCGTCTACCAGTCCGCCGGCGAAGCGGAGCCGCTCCTGCTCCGCCATTCGCAGGGGGATCAGTGGGACCTGCTCATCCTGTCGCCAATGGCCAACCTGGCCGACCATTTCAGTCGAGACCGCGCCACGCGGTGGCAGTTCGCGGCCCGACGCGCCGGGTTCGACGAGGCGGGATTCAACCGGCGGATCGACGAGTGGGTTTCCTGGCGGGAGGAGTTGTACGTCACCGGGCCGGCGGTCGCTGACCTCTATTCGGCCGCGGCCGGCGCCGGGTACTTTCATCTCGAGATCTTCCAGGCCCTGGCGGGGAAACGCGACTCGCTGATGCTCCAGCGTGAGATGGAGAACGACTTTCTTGCCCGGATCGGCCGACCGACCAACTTCATCTTCCGGCGAGTCGGCGGGGCGGCGTGGGACGTCTTCACCCTCGGTTTGTACCGTGATCTGCAGCATTACGCCGAGCCCACCAGATCAACGCCCGAGGCGGAGGACGCCGCGGCCGTAGCGGCCGGATTCCGATCGCGGGGGCACATCGGCGCCTTTCTCCGCCAGTTTCTCGCCTCTCATCACGACACGTTAGGCTCGATCGTTCGATGAGGACCGTGGAGATCATCGCGGTCGCTTTCGGCATCGTCTCGGTCTATCTCAACGCCCGACAGAACGTGCTCGGCTGGGCCACTGGACTTGTCAACGTCGGACTGTACACCTGGCTGTTCTTCGTCGGCAAGCTTTATGCGCTGATGGGGTTGCAGGTGTTCTTCGCGGCGATCTCGATCTACGGCTGGTATCAGTGGATTCGGGGCGGGCACCAGAAGAAGGGGGTCCGGGTCACCGCGATCCCCCGGAAACTGGCGGCCGGCCTCGCGATCGGCGCGGTGGCGGCCACCGTCGGCCTCGGCTGGTTTCTGGATGGCTACACCGAGGACGCCCAGCCGTACGTCGACGCGGGCGTCTCGGTGGTGAGCCTGGCCGGCCAGTGGATGATGGCGCGGAAGTATCTCGAGGCTTGGTACATCTGGGTCGCGGTGAACATCGTCTCGGTGCCGCTCTTCCTGGTCCGCGGCGAATACCCGACCGCGCTGCAGTATTCGGTCTTCCTCGGCCTCGCAGTACACGGGGTGATTCAGTGGCGCCGCTCCCAACGCGCATCGTCCTGACCGGCGGCGAGTCGACCGGCAAGACGACGCTCGCGGCCGGCTTGGCCGAGCACTATCGGCTGCCGTGGGTCCCCGAGTTCGCCCGGGACTACGCGACGGCCCGGGCCGGCCTGTTGACGGTGGACGACGTCGAGCCGATCGCCCGCGGACAGCTCGCCGCCGAGGACGCGGCGGCGCTCCGATCGCCCAGCGGGTTCATTCTCGACACCGACCTGTTGAGCACCTGGGTCTATGCCCATCACTACTATGGCGAGGCGCCGGCGTGGCTCGACGCCGCCGTCCTGCGCCGCGCCCACGGGCTCTATCTTTTCTGTGACATCGACCTGCCCTGGATCGCCGACGTGGCTCGCGACCGGGGGGATCGGCGCACCGAGATCCAGGCGGCGTTCCGCGCCGAGCTCGAGCGGCGGTCCCTCACCTTCGCGGATGTTCGGGGGGTGGGTTCGACCCGTCTCGAGGCCGCCCTCGCCGCGATCGAGCGTCATCGTCAACCGGTTTAGCAGGTCCAGCACGGCGACGAGTTCCCGCGGATCGTGGCTTGCAGTCGGACTCAACGGTGTCAACCACCGTGAAACCACAGCAGGGCCGGACGCTATCCAACCTCATCTCCTACCACCGAGTCGACCGATGAGAATCGCCCTCCTCCGCTCCCGTTTCCTGGCTCCGAGCCTCGCGGCTCTGATCGGGTGCATTCCCCTGTCCGCGGGCCGGGCCTCGGGACAGCAACCGACGAAGGAGCCCTGCATCGCGATCATCGGCACCGGCGACATGGGTGGTGGGATGGGTCGCCGGATCGGCGAGCAGGGTCGGCGGGTGGTGTATGGGTCGCGAACGCCGAGGGAGCGCCGGGTCCAGGATCTCGCCGCGAGGACCGGCTCGGGCGCGACGGCCGCCCTTCCGAGCGAGGCGGCGGCAGCGTGCCCACACCTGCTGTTCGCCGTCCCGTGGGAAGCGGCCGAAGCGGCCATCAAGGGACTGGGCGATCTCAGTGGCAAGATCCTGATCGACGTCACCAATCCGTTGACCGTGCGCGCGGGCAAGGTCGAACCGCTGCCGGTCCCGACGTCCGGCGCTGAGCAACTGCGGGCGTGGGCTCCCGGTGTTCGCATCGTCAAGGCGTTCAACACCATCAACATCGCGGTGATCCTCGATCCGTCGCTCGCGGGTGGGCCGGTGAGCGTGCCATTGGCTTCGGACGACGCCGAGGCGCTGGCGGTCGGGGAGCGGCTCGCGAGGCAGTTTGGCTTGGAGCCGATCGTGGTGGGTGAGTTGGCCACCGCCCGGTTCACCGAACGGATGGCGATGCTTTACGTCAACCAGTTGGTGAGCGGCCGGCCGATGTTCGAGTATCGGCTGATCCCGCGTCGGCGGCCCTGAATGGCGACCTCACCTCTTGGCTTGGGACCGAGCGCCTTGTTGCTCCCCTCGAGGGCGCCCACCTGGAACCAGGCGGCTCAGCGTCTGGGAGTGGATTCCGCTTTGACCACCTCGCCGGCGGGTGAGTCGAAGCAGGCACTTGGTGGGATCGGCGGCTGGCATGTGGCGCCGCGTCGACAGATATGTCGAAATGTCAACAATTCGCCACGATCGGCGCCCCTCTCCCAGCAAACGGCGGCGGACCCGTCGCGCTCGGATAGCGCGGAGAGGATAGCCTTCCGCACCGACGCTGGCCCCGCTTTGGCTGTTTCGCGGTGAGCCTACCTGGCGACGGAGCCCGGGCCAGCGAGCAGCTCCGTGATATCGGTGACACCATCCAGCCCGAGCACATCGCGTCGCATGTGGAACACGTGGGCGTTCGTATGGGCCGAGAAGCGGCTCAGCCGGACCACGATCTCCAGTGGTACGCTGGCCCCATACGACACCGTGAAGTCGGGGTTGAAAACGACTGCAAGTAGCGAATCAAAGGGCCGCGTTTCCAGTCGCCTCAATTGACTGAGCTGCGTCGAGCGGTTCTGGGCCGTGAGACGCCTCCCCTTGATCTGGTACCGGACGCCTGCCGAATCGGTTGCGTCGTGGCCGGAGGTTGAGTTGCCGGCGAGAGTCAGGCCGAGGCGGGTCGAGACTAGCCACTCCGCGTAGTCTGCCACTGGGTTGTTGGAACTCCGCAATACGCGGCGAGATCGGAGGGTCTCGATGATAGAATGGTGGAGGCGCAGGAGTTCTGGCGTAGGCCACGATGCCAGGCCGTCGCGAAGTGCCGAAGGGTCCACGATGCTTTCCTCGCTGGCTAACGACCCGCTAGTCCGCTTCGATTTCCTTGAGTGTGCGGCCGGCTGAGTTCTTCCAGACTGTCAAGCCGTTGACGTTCCCGCCGTGAATGATGGCGCCGGCGGCGCTCGGGCTGCTGAACTCGACATCCTTTTGAAAGACGAAGGCGGTGTTGCCGGGCTGTAGCACGCCCTCTGCGACCAGATCCCTACGCTTGTCGATAGACCACGGCAGTGCTGAGGGCCGATCCTGCAAAACAGCCTGGGAGCCTCTGAACACGACAAAGCCGTTTGGTGTGCGACGTCCACTGGCGGTCAGGCCTTTGAGGCTGGTCGTCAATAGATCAATCGAGAAATCGACGGTTCGCTCGGCTATTGGCGTGAGCAGATCGGAGCCCAGCACCGGAAGCAACTGGCGAACCTTTTCGAGAAACTCCTCCATCTCGTGCCGGTCGGCCTCGGGCAGACGGGATCCGCTTGAGGCGCTGTTCTCTAAGTCAAAGCGGCCGGTCGCGCTCGCCTCGACAATGAGTTGACCTTCAAGGTATCGGATGTGGGCTTTCGTCAGGTTCTCGTCCTTGCTGATGAACGCGATGGCCGAAACCCAGGAGTCCTTCGCCCGATGGCTTCGCAGGCGATCGCGGAGGACCTCTGCCTCGCCGATGTAGGCCATTGGTCGACCGGTATCAGGGTCGTTCCCCGTGAGAATGTAAACGGCGGATTGACCCGCCTCTTCTCGGGCCAGAAGCTCGTCCAGATCAGTCCTGGGCGCCGCAATCGCCTTGCCGCTCCAATTGGAGATCTCGGCGGTCCGAATCCGTTTGGGGTCACCGTGCCGGAGGAAGAGACGAATGGTGGCGGAAGGCATGCTGTTCTACCGAGGTCCTCACTGGCGGTCCAATTTGTCAGTCAGCGGCGAGTGTCTTTGCAGTCTTCGCCGCGTCCCCGCAGCACCCAAGATCGACCAAAGTCCGCCACCGTCAGGGGCTTGGCCACCACATTCGCGCCTCGGCCCAATCGGAAGGGCGACGACCGACGGAACACGACCACCATTGACCCTACCCGCCATCCATCAACCAAACCCAGATCAGCCGCTACCTATGCCTCTTCGCTGGCGCCGGCCCCGGCCCTCAGCTCCAGGTCCCCGAGCACGTCCTCGATCTGCGCCAGCGCTGCCCGCAGGTCGTCCGCGATCTCTTGCGCGAGCAGGCGCGGCTCGGGAAGACTCCCCGAGTCCTCCAGGCTCTCGTCGCGGAGCCAGAAGAGGTCGAGGCTGACCTTGTCGCGTGCCAGGATCTCCTCGTATGGGTACGACCGCCAGCGGCCCTCCGGCGTCCCCTCGGACCACGTTGCCTTGCGGTTGTGGCGATCGGCGGGGCGATAGCATTCGACAAAGTCGTCGAGATCCGCGCGCGTCATCCGCTTGGTCTTGAGGGTGAAGTGCTTGTTGGTGCGGAGGTCGTAGACCCACACCCTCGTTGTCCACGGCTCCTGCGCGCCCGGCCTCCGGTCGAAGAAGAGCACGTTGGCCTTGACACCCTGGGCGTAGAAGATGCCAGTCGGAAGGCGGAGCAGTGTGTGGACCTCGCACTCCTTGAGCAGGTTCCGGCGCACGGTCTCGCCGGCGCCGCCCTCGAAGAGGACGTTATCGGGCACAACGACGGCAGCGCGGCCGTGGACCTTGAGCAGGGACTTCACGTGCTGGACGAAGTTCAGCTGTTTGTTCGAGGTCGTCGTCCAGAAGTCGGGGCGGTTGTAGGTGAGCGTCTGGCGGTCGGTGTCGCCTTCCTCGTTCACGATCGTGATCGAGGACTTCTTGCCGAAAGGCGGGTTGGTGACCACCACGTCGGCATGCGAGCCGGGCTCGTCGCGGAGCGCGTCGTCAGTGCGGATCGGCGGCTCGTGGCGGTCAGCACCGTCCGGGCCGATGCCGTGCAGGTAGAGGTTCATGCCGCACAGGCGGGCGACGTTGGGCACCAGCTCGGTGCCGCGCAGTGCCTCGAAGCGCAGGTGCCGTTTCTGGTCCCGGTCCAGCTCGAAGTGGTTCTTCACGTACTCGTGCGCGGAGAGCAGGAAGCCGCCGGTGCCGCAGGCCGGGTCGGCCACCACCTCGCCGGGCTGGGGCCGGACGCAGTCCACGATGGCGTCGATAAGCCCCCGCGGCGTGAAGTACTGCCCCGCGCCGCTCTTCGTGTCCTGCGCGTTGCGTTCGAGCAGCCCCTCGTAGGCATCGCCTTTCACGTCGGCCGACATCGCCGACCAGTTCTCCTTGCCGATCAACTCGACGACGAGCTGGCGGAGCTTGGCCGGGTCCTGGATCTTGTTCTGCGCCTTCTCGAAGATCAGCCCGAGCATGCCGCCCTCGAGGCCGAGCACGCGCAGGGTCTCGCGGTAATGCTGCTCCAGCTCGACGCCCTCCATCTGCGGCGCGGCGAGGTCGGCCCAGCGGTAGCCCTCGGGGATCGGCTGCGGCTCGCCGGTGAGCCGCGCGCGCTCGTCGGCCATCTTGAGGAAGAGCAGGAAGGTGAGTTGCTCTAGGTAGTCCTGGTATGAGAGCCCATCGTCGCGGAGGACGTGGCAGTAGGACCAGAGTTTCTGGACGATGCGGTTGGCGGCGTCGCTCATGACCTAGGGGATCTCGCTCTCATGCGGCGCGGGCTGCGCGGCGGATTGGCTTTGCTGGACTCGCGCTCGGCGCGGATGCGTTCGAGAAGGCGCGCGGCAGGCTCGTCGGTGGGGTCCTGATCCACCAGGCGGCCGTGGAAGGCCCAGTTGAGGATGGATTGGCGGAGGCGCGCGCAGCGGGCCGTTTCGATTGTGATTGACCCGATCGCGGCATCGGCCACCGAGAGCTGCCGCCCGACAGCTTCAACAATCCGCGCCTGTTCGATGATTGGCGGGAGCGGTACAGGAGTTTCCCGCAGGTTGGCGAAGCTCAAGTGAGGGCGGCCTTGCCCGTACATGAACTGGGTATAGACCTGTTGACCGGGCGGGGAGTTGAGGTATGCATCAACGTATAGCGACAACGAGGGATCAACGAGTCGCATGAGAGCAACACTCTGGCAGACGTAGTGACGGGACAACTCGGTGGGCACGCGGCAGACGTTCCCCGTGTTCGCGCCGACGATCGTAACTAGCAAATCGTCCTTGTTGACCTGGCTACGCTCACAGCTGGAGTCCTCCGATGGAGGACCCACGACCTGCCTAAAGGTTAGATCCAGTTCCCCCGGCCGGACGTTTTGCGCCATCAGGAAGATCGAGTCGCCGCGGCCATAGAACTGACTCCAATCCCGTGATCCGCTGGTTACTCGGGTAGTAAGCTGATCCACGTTTGCCCAGCACCACCCCTCCGGCAGTTCCGCTAGCTCGCTCGTATCCGGCGCGACCGGCTCCACGTACTTCGCCTTCCACTTGGCTTCCTTCGGCGCCTTCCCCTGAGCCATCTTCGCCAGCTCGGCTTCCTCCCAGCAGCGGCGGCGTTCGGCGAGGATGCGCTCCAGGAGGACCGAGGCGGGCTCGTAGTCGCGGCCCCCGGCGCGGGCCAGCGCGGCCTCGGTCGGCACCAGCCGTCCTTCGACGGCGGCCTTGAGCACCGAGGCGCGATAGCGCTTCAGGTTGCGCTGCACCCGCTCCAGCGTCGTAACGGCGTAGTCGAGCCGGGTGAAGTAGGACTCGATGGCGGAGACGATGCGGTGCTGCTCTCCGCTCGGCGGAAGCGAAAACTGCAGCGTTCGGAGCGTGGCGAAATGCCGAGCGTACCCCTTGTCTGGGATATCAGCATGCCTGAGTGCCCAGTATGCATACTTGGCACACACGACCGGCGACGGCGCAAGCACCTTGACGCCGTCAGCACCTTGCACAAATGGCGTACTCGCGAACTTCACGCACCGGGTGTGGTCGCCGAAAACGACCGCAGGTACCGGTCCCGGGTGGACCAAGGCGTCGTCGTCTGTGAAGCCGCCAATATGCTGCTCGCCTTGATCAATGACGGGATGCTTGCCTGCGGAACGGTACATGCTTGTGGGGAGTTTCAGGGATGAACTCGTGACGTTCTCGAATAGGACGTCGAAAGGGACTTGAAGCCAGTGCTCCGGTGCTTGCGAATCCGATGCCCGTCGAGTCATGCCGCCAACGCCCCATTCAGCTCCTCGAGCACAGCCGTCAGCTCCTCCCCGAACACCTGCGCCGCCTTGCCCCGCCCCCCTTCCTCCGCGAACGGCGCGTAGTCCAGATCGTCCACCGTCATCTCCAAGCTCGTAGCGATGTGGTCGCGGATCATCTCCAGCCAGCGGCGCTGCTCGGGGGTGAACGCCCGGCCGCTGTTGCCCTGCTGCGCCATCCACGCCTCGAAGCGCTCGCGCACTTGCTCCCCGAACGGCACCAGTTCGTCATCCTTGTGCGTGGCGAAACGCACCAGCGAGACGATGTCCGTGAGCAACCGTTTCCCTGATGCCCCGCGCACCTTGTCCTTCACTAACGTCTCGTAAGCGCGCCAGAGCCTCTCCGGTGTCCACGAACGCGGCGGCGCCTTGATCGCCTCGGCCAGCGCCTTGATGTCCTGGAAGGAGAGGCGCTTCGAGTAAGGCTGCGCGTAGAAGAACTGGAGCGCGTCGATCTCGTCCTTGTTGTCCTCGATGAAACGCTCGAAGTCGGCGACGAGCGACCTGGCCTTCTCCTTCGCCTCCTCGCTCGCGCCGGCCTCCAGCAACTCGTCCTCGGAGACCTCGTCGATCACCTGCTCGACCTCGCGCTTGAGGTCCACGAGCAGGGTACGTAGTGCGGGCCGGGTGGCGAGCGGTTCCGTGGCGTGCTTGAGCAGCGCCTCGGCGGCCTGCTTCACCTGCGGCGCCGTCGGTTCCCCGCCCTCGGGCACCGAGAACGCGCGGCGCGCCTCGGCGACCTGCCGGTCCGGATCGAGCCCGTCCACGATCGCGCGGCACAGGTCCGGTAGCTGTGGCCCGCCGGAGACTTCGACCACGCGGGCGTGTTCTTCCGGCCCGCACTGCCGGTCGAGGCGCGCCAAACGGCTGGCCAGCGACGAGAGCACGTCCGGATCGGTACCGCCCATCGCCACGTGCTCGAGCAGCGCCTTGAAGCTCACGGTGCGCTGGCGGTCGAGCGGCTGGGTGTCGGCGAGCTGGGTCTCGGTCATCCCGACGCAGTCGACGATCACGAAGTGCGTCTTGGCGACGGCGTCCTCGCCGCTCACCGCGCGCAGGTCGTTCGGGTCGATGATCCGCACGCCGCGCCCCTTCATCTGCTCGAAGAGCACGCGGCTCTTTACGGCCCGCATGAACATCACGATCTCGATCGGCTTGATGTCCGTGCCGGTGGCCACCATGTCCACGGTGACGGCGATCCGCGGCTCGTACTGGTTGCGGAAGGCCTGGATCAGGTCGCGCGGGTTCGCGGCCGTGACCTTGTAGGTGATCTTCTGGCAGAAGGCGTTGCCCCGCCCAAACTCGTCCCGCACGATCTCGACGATGTCCTCGGCGTGACTATCGTCCTTGGCGAAGATCAGCGTCTTCGGGACCTCCTTGCGGCCGGGGAAGATGTCCACCGGGAGCCGGTCGCGGAACGTGCGGATGATGGTGCGGATCTGGTCCCGCGCCACCACGCGGCGGTCTAGCTCGTTCGGGTCGTAGGTGAGGTCCTCGTCGGGCGTCTCCCAGCGCAGCGCGCGGGTCTGGCGGTCGCGGTAGCCGAGCATGGTGTCGGGCCGGGCTTCGACCGTCGCGCCGCGCTCGGTGATCTTCGTGCGGATGTTGTAGACCTCGAAGTCGACGTTGACGCCGTCGGCCACGGCACGCTCGTGGTCGTACTCCATGACGAGGTTCTTGTTGAAAAAGCCGAGCGTCTGCTTGGACGGCGTCGCGGTGAGGCCCACGAGGAAGGCGTCGAAGTACTCGACCACCTGCCGCCACAGGGTGTAGATCGACCGGTGCACCTCGTCGATCACCACCACGTCGAAGTACTCCGGCGGGTAGGCGGGGTTGTAGACCACCGGGAGCGGCTCCCGGATCAAAGCGCCGCTGGTCTCGAACTGCGAGCCCTCCTCCAGAGCGGGGTCGAGGCCGGGTTCTCCCTTGAGCATCGAGTAGACCCGCTGGATCGTCGAGATGACGACCCGGCTCGACTCCATGATCGTGTTCGAGGAGAGGCGTTGGACGTTGTAGAGCTCGGTGAACTTGCGGTGGACCTCGGGCGCGCGGTACCCCTGGAACTCCTTCTCGGCCTGCACGCCCAAGTTGCTGCGGTCCACCAGGAAAAGCACGCGGCGCGCGCGGCCGTACTTGACGAGACGGTAGATGGCGGTGATCGCCGCGATCGTCTTGCCGGACCCCGTTGCCATCTGGATCAGCGCGCGCGGGCGGTTGCGCTTGAAGGAGTGCTCCAGGTTGGTGACAGCCTCGATCTGGTTCGGGTAGAGGGCTCCGCGCTCGAGCGGCGGCATCGTCTGGAGGCGCGCGCGGAACGACGACGGTCGCGCGTCGTCGGCCGCCGTATAGACGCCGCTGCCCTCCGCGTGAAGGCGCTTGACCCAGGCGTCGAGCGTTTCCGTCTCGATCCACTCGGCGAGGGTGGCCGGCCGATGAATGTGCGGCAGGTTCGCGGAGATCGCGCGCGTCTTCGGGTCGGGGTCGAGACCGTTGATGAAGCGAGTCTCGACACCGGTGCTCATGTAGCTGAACGGAAGCGGAGTGACCGGCGGGTTCAGTCCCGCAGGGAGACCCCTGGCGTACTTGTCCGCCTGCAGTTCGACGTTGATCAGCCGGTATCCGGCGGGTTTGGCCTCCAGCGCGCCGACGGCCTTGCCGTTCACGAAGAGCAGGTAGTCGGCGAAGCCGTGCCCGGGCGTCATCCTGAACTCGCGGACCGCCACGCCCAGCCCGGCGGCGAGGTTCATGTCCGCGCGGTCCTGGACGATCCAGCCCGCGGCGGCTAAAGCCGTATCGATGTCCTGGCGAGCCTTCTGCTCGGGCGTTGGGCTCATGCCGGTCCTCGCTCGGCCAGGAAGTAACGTCGCTGTGGATCCTGCGGCCCCGTCCCGATCTCGCGCACGAGCCCGCGCCCGACGAGGCGGGCCAGCCGCGTGCGCGTGGCGCGGGGCGACAGGCTGATCGCCGCGGCGATCTCGCTGGTGGCGAGCCCCTGGCCGCTGCCGAGGCTCTCCAGGATCGCCTGGTCGGTCTCGTCGACCACCGAGGGGCCGACCCGGGTCGTGGGAATCGTGACCCGAAAGCGCGTGGCGAACTCTTCGAAGATCGGCGCCGCGAGCCCGGCGGCCCGGCAAGCAGCCGTCATGCGCTGGATACCGCTGCCCCACTGCTCGATCAGACCGAGCGCGTGGAAGACGCGGCCGATCACGCGGTTGCGCAGCTTGGAGACGCCGTGCGGAAGGTCCTCGACCGTGAGCCCGAAGGTCAGCAGACCGGGGTTCTCGATCTCGAGGCGGTCGTCGAAGATGGAGAGACGGATCGGCGCCCCGCGCTGCGCGTAGTCGGTATGGACAACCGCATTGATGATGGCCTCGCGGACCGCCTCCGGAGGCACACTCCAGCGGTCCTTCCGGTGCACCGCGCCGATCTCGGCTCCGTGCCAGGCATGTTTCTGCACGAAGGCGATCGCCTCCTCCACTCCACGCACGGGGATGGAGCGGATCTGGGCGTGATCGAGGATGCGGCTCTTGTCGGCGCCCGCGAAGCGCTCAGCCTGGATCCAGGCGTCCTGAAAGTGCCGCTCGCGCTCCTTGCCGAAGAGGATCATCCCGCCCACGGTCGGCACCTTGCGGCCCTGGTGTTGCGTTACAAGGCGCAGGGACTCCAAGTCGCGGCGGCCGAGGGTGCGGAAGGGGGCGAACGACTCGGAAGCCGCTCGGAAGTCGAGGGCTTCCGAGTCGAGCCCCGGCATGGGCTGCTCGTCGAACCCCTCGCCCCGAGCGAAGCGGCGCATCTCCTCGATCAAGTCGGCGTCGGCGCGGCGATTGGTCGATCCCACCCGGACGTAGACGCCGGCGACGGCTCCTTCCCGGATCAGATGATGCGGACGGCTCGGGCTCGGATGGACCTGGACCGCCAGCACCTGCGACTGTCGCCACGGAAGAATCTCGATCTCCGGCACGATGCGGGGGCTGATGCGGTCGCTGACGAGGTTGGCCAGTCGTTCCTCCAAGTCGAGCGCGTCGGCGACACCCCGAACGTGCCGGCTCCTGTCCTCCACGCCGACTAGCAGCGTGCCACCCGCCGTGTTGGCGAAGGCCACTATCGTCCTGAGCGCCCCTTCCGGGGAGGACAGGTCACGCTTGAACTCCAGCGTCTTGCCCTCGGGGCGCTTGAGGATGTCGACCAAGTCCATTGTGCTCGGCAATATACTCGGAAGCCGTCGCAGGGATCAAGCTTCTGAGTTCGCTGCCGGGTGCAGTCTGGTGGGCCACTTCGAGCTTTCAGCCGCGAAGTGCCTTCGCACTGATCACCGCATTCCAAGGCATGACCCGAGATCGACCAAAGTCCAGGTTGTGTAATTTACACAAAGGAAATCCGGGAAAAACCGGACAAACGAAGCCGAGATGCTCCGGATCGGTCCTCCGAGTCGCCAGGGACCGGGAGCAGAGATCGCTGCCCCTCGGCCGGCCACATCGTGCGTCTCCCTTCAGCTTCCCTCGGCTTGCTAGACCGAACCAGGCGCGATCCCTGAGTAGGGCCGCAGCGGGTGGGACGGATGGTGCTTGTATTGACAGATGTCGCAGTATGCCTCAATGCGGTCGACAAGAGATGACCGGGCTCGCCGTTTCCCGCCTTTGCCAATCTCAGAGTGCGAGATATAAATGATGTCGCGCGCACGAGTCATGGCTACGTACAGGAGGGCTCTTTCGGAGAGGTCATCCGTTTCGCCGAGACCGCGTTGAGGCAGGACTTCATCGATCGCGCCAACGATGATAACGGCGCCGTACTCATGGCCCTTTGCAGCGTGGAGCGATGATACCCGGACTGCGTCTTCGTCCCCAAGAACCTCCCCAGTCGGTTGCCTCTGGAAGCTTGTAGCTGGGATCCCGGACTGCTTTAGCGCTCGCAGGGCAAGATCACGATAGTACTTGTTCCTCGCCATCACGCAAATGCTGCGAGGCGTGTAGTGACGGTACTTGAGCAGGCCGCTGATCTCGGCCGCCAGAAAGGCTGCCTCGTGGCCGTCATCCTTGCAGCGGACGATGATGGGACGATGCCCGTCCCGAACGCTGACTTCGGGGCGAACGGATGCGGGGTCAATGCCAAGCGACGCCGCATCAGAGTCCCACTCTGTCGCGATCAGAGGGAACGCGGCCTCGAGAATCTGGCGACTATTGCGATAATTCTTCCTCAGAATAAGGCTCCGCCCAGCGATGTCGATGCCTAAGTCACGCATCGAGTAACCGCGGGTGAAGATCCTCTGAGTCTGATCGCCGACCAGCAGGAGGCCGTCTTCCCGGTCACCGGCTACTAAACTGAGCAGGCGAAGACCGAGTTCTGAGATATCCTGTGCCTCGTCGACAATTATGGCGGCGTAGTCAGCCTCGGTTGGGTCACCAGAGAGCCGCTGTCGGTAAGCCATTCGAACGAATTCCGCCGGCTCCACATAGCCGCGCTCAAACAACGACCGGTGGTAGGTTTCATAAAGCCGGAGTATCGCCTGGCGCTGGGCTGCAGTGATCGCCCTGCCCCTACCGGACCGGTCCGTGGTCAAGTAGTCGGACCGATTCTCATGAAGGAACCTGCCCATCAGGAACTCGATCTCGTTCCAGAGGTATTCCCGAGGCAGGCTGGCCAGTTGGTTGACAGCATCCACGGGGAGGGCCGCTAACGCCGCTCCTCGGACCTCTCGAGACTCGTCAGGTGAGTACCGGGGGCGAGGTATGCCGCAAAAGCCAATGTAGTCGAGGCACCAACGATGGAGGTGTGTGACGTCGATTGCCGAGCGCTCTGGCCCGCAGAGAGAGTCCAGCAAACGGCCCGCCGCGTTTGCCAGCCCCTTGTCGTAGGTCGTGAAGAGGACTCGTTTACGGGTGCCGGCAAGTTCATGAGCGAGTCGACGGGCGCGGTGAAGAGCAACAACAGTCTTGCCCGAGCCGCTGACGCCGCGAATACGAGCGGGGCCTGCGAAACGGCGGTTGACGAGCGCGCGTTGGTCAGGATGCAGGAACAACTGCCACTGCTCGAACGTTTCATGCGACAGTACATGTGCTAGCTCTGCCGGGTCCTCGAAAGTGACGAACTCCTCCGAACTCGCGGAGACGGCCGGAAGGTCGGCCGCAGTAAGCTGCGCGCGCAACTGAAGCTCTCCCTGGGCAATGCCGAGCACGGTAAGTCGAGTCTCGGTGTTGCCCGTAGAATACGCCAGCAGGAGAGAGGATGCCTGGGGCGTGACTTCCTCAAGCTCTCCAAGAATGGTCATCAGATCGAGGGAGTTTGGGTCCGTGATGCGAGCAAGCCGGGGCTGAAAGTCTTCGGGGACACTGATCCGATCGAACATCGGGCCACTGAACTGGCCGAACACAGGAGTGAGGTTGGGCGTCGCCCCAGCTGACGAAAGAGTCTCAACAGCGGCACTTGGAACCACCTCGATAGCGGTCTCTTCCGCCGTCGCCAGGCGGAGCTCCTTAAGGCGGCCGGAGACGGGGTCAAACACGTACCCCTTGTGACCGTCGAGGAAGCTGTCGACGTGGTCGTGGGTTCCAACGCAGAGTGCAATGAGAAGGTCGTCGCCATCGACCCGCTGGAGAACGAGTCGGTAACCATCGGCCAGTTCGTACTTGACGCAGTTCGGAAGGCGCGATTCTGACCGGCGCGGCATCTGCGGGTCGATCCCGCGCTGCAGCTCCTGAAGTATCTCGGAGGCACGTTGATAGTTCTTGCGGGAGTTGCGTTTGAGCGCGTCCAAGTCCTTGTTGAAGCTTGGTTTTAAGGACACTCGGGGCATCCTCGGCCTCACGGAAGCGGTTCACATCCGGGCTTCGGTGTTGCGGTCCAACGGACCTTATTCCAGCGGCGGACGCCGCAACGGCATTGACCGGCCGCACCGTGGACCGACCAACATCGGGGCGCTGCCGCGACTTGTCAAACAGGGCTGCGGGCGCTCGTCCGCGTGGACTAGCCCGCACCCTACGGAATGGGAGTCCCCAATCCCTGAAACCATCAGGAACCGGGGGTGGACTCGGTCCTCCGACAAGCCGCCGCAATCCGGCACGGCGGTCACTCTTTCGACTACCCTTCAGGTAACCGCCGGCGGCCGGCGGCTGGCCCAGTACCAGTACACGGGAACGCCAAGCAGAAGGAGCCCCGACCCACGAACCGCGTTCATCGGATCGGACGCCACCGACCCGACCACCACGTACCCAGCAGCCAGAATGAAGAGCCAAACCGTGACCGGGTACCCCGGGACCAGAAAACCGCTCTCACGCTCGGGGCCGGCCCGCCGCCGAATCAGCAGCAGCGCCACCGCCGCCCCGCCGAAGAAGATCCAATCGGCGAAGACCACGTAGTCCAACAGCTGACCGTAGCTCCCGGAAAACAGCAGCGCGATCGACCAGATCCCCTGAAACAGGATCGCCACCACCGGGGTCCGCCAACTCGGATGGAGCCGGGAAAAAGTCTCGAAGAACAACCGATCCCGCGCCATCGCCTGGTATACCCGCGGTGAGAGCATCGTCACCGTGTTGAGGAACCCGGCCGTCGAGATCATGATCCCGATGGAGATCAGCCGCCGGCCGCCATCACCGAAGGCCCGACCGACCAGATCCGCCGCCGGCGTCTTGCTGTTCGCCAGGCCGTCGACGCCGAGACCGCGGAGATAGGCGGCATTGGCCAGCAAATAGACCAGCACCACGATCCCCACCCCGATGAGGAGCGCCCGCGGCAGGTTCCGCTCCGGCTCGATGATTTCCTCGGCGATGAAGTTGGTCTGCTGCCAGCCGCCATACGCGAAGAGAATCGGTACGAACGCGGTGGCCATCGCCGCGACGGTGGCGCCCAAACCCACCGGCACCGTGGGCGCCACGCAGTCGACGCAGGCCGCCGGGCCCCCGGCCGGGAGAAAGAATCCCGCCCCGATGACCAACGCGATGGCGGCGAGCTTCAAGATCACGAACACGTTCTGGGTCCAGGCCCCGAACTGGACCCCGAACAGGTTGATGACCGTGAAGGCGCCGATCGCCGCCGCCGCCACCGTCGCGGTCAGCGAGGCGTCGATCCCGAACAACGCCACGGCGTACGACGCGAAGGTGTAGCCCACGGCGGCAGCCGCGCCGGTCGACATGATGAGCAACAGGGCCCAGGCGTAGAGAAACCCGGCGAGCGGGCTGATCGCTTCGCGAAGGTAGACGTAGGTACCCCCCGCCCGCGGCAGGCGCCGTCCGAGCTCACCGAAGATGAACCCGCCCAGCACCGCCACCACGCCGCCCAGCACCCACGCCAGCAGGGTGAGCTGGCTGCTGCCGACGCGCTGGGCGACGATGGCCGGGTTGAGGAAGATCCCCGACCCAATGATCCCGCCCACCACCGCCATGGTGCCGCTGAACAACCCGACCCGCCGTGCGTAGCTCATGGCGTGGTGTTACTCGCCCACGGCTCGGTGGGACGGACGATCTCGTAGTTCTCCGGTGGTTTCAGGCCGAGAAGGTGCTCCACGAAGTAGTCCCAGCGGCGGCGAACCACATACGGCTCGTTGAGGCTGTGGGCCCGGTTGGGCAGGATCAGGAAATCGAAGCTCTTGTTCGCCTTGATGAGCGCATCGGCGACCTGAATCGTCATCGCGGGGTGGACGTTGTCGTCCATGTCGCCGGTCATCAAGTAGAGTTTCCCCTTGAGATCCTTGGCGTACGTCGCGTTGGCGGACGGCTCGAAGTTGTCCGTCTTCCGCGCCGTGTCACGTTTCATCAGCCCCTGATACTTCTCCGCCCAACCCACGTTGTAGCTCCGATTGTCGTGGTTGCCCGAAGTCGAGACGGCGACCTTGAAGAAATCGGGGTAACGGAACATCGCGTCGGCAGACGCGAAACCACCACCCGAATGCCCGAAAATGCCGACCCGGTCGAGGTCGATGAACGAGTAGCGGGCGCCGAGCTGTCGCAACCCGGCGACGTGATCGGGTAGCCCGTTGTCGATGAAGTTGCCGTAGTAGTTGTCGTGGAACGCTTTCGATCGCCACGGGGTGCCGAGGTGGTCGAGCTGGACCACCACGAAACCGAGCTGGGCGAGGGCAAAGGCGTCGCCCCCGGACTTGAACGACCAGCTCCCCACGCTGCCGACCTGGGGACCCGGATAGATGTGGTCGATGACCGGGTACTTCCTGGTCGAATCGAGGTTGGGTGGCAGGTAGAGCACCCCGTAGAGGTCGGTGACTCCATCGCGCGCCTTGACCGTGAAGACCTCGCCGGGTCGCCAGCCCACCTGCTTCAGGCGGGACACGTCGGCCTGCTCGAGGGGCCGGATCACCCGACCGTCGAGCGCCGAGCGCAGCACCGTGACCGGTGGTGACTCGATTCGGGAGTAGCTGTCGACGAAGTAGCGGCCGCTCGGGCTGAACTCCACGTCGTGATGGGCGTCCTCCGGGGTCAGCAGGGTCAGCCCGGTGCCGTCGTAGTTGACCCGATAGACCTTCGAGTAGTACCAGAACTGCCCAGGCTCCCGCCCCTTGGCGGTGAGGTAGACCTGCTTCGCGACCTCGTCCACCTGCGCGATCGAGGCGGCGAACCAGGGCCCCTCGGTGAGTCGGTTCTTCAGGCGACCGTCGGGGCCGTAGCGGTAAAAATGGGCCCAGCCGTCTCGCTCGGACCACCAGAAGATGTCTTGGCCGTCTTTGGTGACGTGCCATTGGGGCGGCCCCGAGGGTGGCGACCACTCCACGAAGGTCGGCTGGCTGTCGGCCACCACCGTCGTCACCGTGCCCGAGGCGGCCTGGACCGCCGCGAGCCAGGTTCGCTTCGACGCCCGGGACATCCCGGTGACGAAGACCTGCTCGCCGTTCTCGAGCCAGGCGGAATCGCGGGCCGCCCCGGTGATGTTGAGCTGGGCCGGTTGCGGCGAGAGCCGCACCTCCCGATTGGCCTTGGTAGCGACCTCGATGAGGTGTAGCGTCGGGACCGGGATGACGGTGTCGCCGGGCAGGGCGTAGGGCTGGCTGTAGAGTTTGGGCCGCTGGGGGGTCATCGAGAGGTAGTGCAGGTGAGCGACGTTCCGCTCGTCCACCCGCCAGACCGCGAGCCGCTTCGAGTCCGGCGACCACCGCATCGTCGGCTGGCGCGGTTGGGGCCGCACGACGAGGCCCGGTGACGGCATCGTCAACCCATACCCCCAATACTCGACGCCATCGGTGGTCAGTTGGGTCGAGTCCCTGCCCCCGCGCGAGCGGACCCAGACGTTGTGCCGGTGGATGAAGGCCTCCGCCTTCTTGTCCGGCGAGAGCACGAACGGCACCTCACTCGGGAGAGTATCGCTCACCGCGCATCGATAGGCTCCGATGTCGCAGACGAATCGCTTCCGATTGGCGGTGAACTCGATCTCCCGCTCGTTCTGACCGTCGTTGGTGAATTGGAAGCTGGCAAACGGGAGCCGGTCGGGATCGTACGCCGTGTCCCGCGCGGTACTCATGGCCGCCGCGAGGCGAGCGTTATCGAAGAGAAGCCCCCGGAGATTGCGGACTGGATCGACCGTCACGAACTCGGCGCCCGTGGCGGTCTTGTTGCGATACCAGAACCGATTGCCGTCGGGATACCAGCGGGGCCTCACCGAGTCGCCCGAGATCAGCCGGGCCGTGTGCCACGACAGCAGTCGTTCGGCGCGAGAGTAGTCGATCTGGGCAGACAGTGAAGTGGCGGCGGCGAGCGAAACGAGGGTTGCCAGGCGGAAGGTCGATCGCATGGTACCGGTGCTCCCTGAGAAGACAGGTCGGCGGGTCGGTCGGCAATAGTACCCAAGACAAAGGGCGACCGCGAGGCCGCCCTGATGCCCGCCAGCCTGCCGGGAACGCTACCGGCCGCAGGTCCGCCGATCGCGCCGATCCTCACGTCGGTCCCGAACATCCTCCCGCCGGTCGCGTCGATCCTCTCGGCGGTCGGCCCGATCCTCGGCCCGATCGGCGCGGTCCTCCCGTCGGTCGGCGCGGCCGCCGTGGTGCCGGCGATCGAAACGGTCCTCGCGACGGTCGCGGCGATCTTCCGCCCGATCGCGATGGTCCTCCCGGTGATCGACTCGATCTTCCCGGCGGTCTCGGACGTCTTCCCGCCGATCCAGGGCCCGCTCTCGGGGGGTACAGGGCCTCTGGGCCTGGGCCGATTGGGCCGTCAGGGCCAACATGATGCCAAGGGCTGCAGTTCGGACGATCACGGTGCCTCCATTTATGCCGAGCTACGGTTAGGGTCTCGTTCGCTCCCAACCATGATGACGGCGGGCCAGGCCCGGCGTTAGCCGGGAGAGCGCCCGGACTGGCCGCCGGTGGCCGACCGCGATACAATCCGGCACCCCCCGTCACGTGCCGGAGACTCTCGTGAAGACGCTAGCCGATCTCGACGCCGAGTTGCTGAGCCGATACCTGTCCCGAACCCCGAAGTCGAAGGCGCTGTACGACCGTGCCGTTCGGGTCATGCCGGGAGGAGACACTCGGACCGGGACCTTTCACGCGCCGTATCCGATCTTCGTCTCGCGAGGCCACGGCTGCCGGCTGTGGGACGCCGACGGCAACGAATATCTGGATTTCCTCAACAACTTCACCTCGCTGGTCCACGGGCACGCCCATTCGAGCGTTCAGGACGCACTCGTGAAGCAGGGCACCCAAGGGACGGTCCACGGCACCGCCAACGAGCTTCAAATCGAGCTGGCCGAACTGCTCTCCCGTCGAGTGCCGTCGGTGGAACGGCTTCGCTTCTGCAATTCGGGCACCGAGGCATCGCTCTTCGCCCTGCGGGCGGCGAAGGCGTTCACCGGCAAACCCCTGATCATGAAGATGGAGGGCGGTTATCACGGATCTCACGACCAGGTCAGCGTCGCGATGGCCCCCCCGTACAGCACCAATGCGAGTCAAGGACTGTCGCCCGGGGCGGTGAGCGAGGTGCTTCTCGGCCGGTACAACGATCTCGACTACACCAGCGGGTTGATCCGCCAGCATCGGGATCGGCTCGCCGCGGTGATCGTGGAGCCGATGATGGGAGCTGGCGGCGGCATCGTGGCGGAGGCCGAGTTCCTCCGTGGGCTGCGGGCCGTCTCCGACGAGTGCGGGGTCGTCCTCATCTTCGACGAGATCATCACCTTCCGCCTGGGCCTCGGTGGGATGCAAGGGCATCTCGGTATTCGTCCCGACCTGACCTGCTTCGGCAAGATCATCGGCGGCGGGCTGCCGGTGGGCGCCTTTGGGGGCCGCGCCGACATCATGGCCACGTTCGACCCGACTCGGCCCGGCGCCATCGTGCACTCGGGCACCTACAACGGCAACGCGGCCACCATGGCGGCGGGCCTCCGCACCCTGGAGCTGTTCACCGAGCCGGTCATCACCGAGCTGAACCGGAAGGGCGACGCCCTCCGGGCGCGACTCCAGGCGGCCGCGGCCAAGGGCGACCTCGACGTCGCGGTGGTCGGCTACGGCTCCTTGATGCAGCTGCACTTCGTCAAACCGCCGCTCACCTCGCCGGGCCAGGCCCAGGGCGGCAACAAGGAGGCGATGCGGGCCCTCCATCTCTTCCTGCTGACCCACGGGATCTTCGTGCCCTCCCGGCAGATGTACGTCCTCTCGACCGCGATGACGGACGAGGTGATCGACACCATGGCCGAGCAACTGGGCACCGGTCTGGCGACCATCGCCGAAGTGCTCGTCCCGGGCGGCGTGCCCTCCGCGTGAGCCGGGCCGCGTTGGTCGTCGGCGTGGTCCTCGCCATCGGCTGCCGCGCCGAGCCACCACAGCAACCCAGTGTATCCGAGTCGGAAGTCCGCGCCGCCGTGGCCGGATATCTCGAACGGCTCGAGACTCAGCCGGTGGACGTGGACTCCCTGGCAGCCTGGTACGATCCCGCGGCGGAGGTTCTGGAGCCGGGCGTCGGGGCGTTACGCGGGATCGGGCGGGTCCGGCATTATCTCGAGTCCTACCGGGACATCGTGGTCGAAAAGGCGGAGTTCGGGATCGACACCGTCGAGGTCTACGGTGGGCGGACGGCGTACGTCTGGGGATTCTTCACCCAGCGGATGCGGCAGCGCGACAGTACGGTCACCGAGTCGAGGGCGCGAGCCCTGTACGTGTGGGGTCGGGACCCGGATGGACGATGGCGGATCGTCCGCTCCCTCACCCAACCCGTCGGCGGTTGATCAGAACCTGACTCCCGCGCCCACCCGAATCGTCCGGGGGGGCATCCGACTCCGCACCGACGCCAGCCGATTGCTCTCCCGAGGATCCGTCTCGCCGTTGTACGAGGTCTGGACCTCGGTGATCGCGTCGGCGGCGAGGACGTTGAACCCGTCGAGCGTCGCGACCAGATCGGCCGAGCCAACCCGGAAGCCCCGCTCCAAGTGCAGGTCGATCGACAGCCGCGGCGGATAGCGCCGGCTCCCTCGGTTCTCAAGAAAGATCCGCTGTCCCGTGGTGGTCTCGAACAATCGCGACAGAATCGACCGACCGTGCCCGAACGGCTGCCGGGGATCCTCGGGGAACGCCTCGGCCTCGAGATTATAGAGCAGGTTGGACAGGTTCAAGGTCCAGGTGTAGTAGTCCCCGCTCAGGTAGGTGACGAACGCGCCACCGCTCAACCCCCACCGCAGGTTACCGCCGACCCGGGCCTTGATCTCGAGTCTCGACTGGTTGTTCAGCCGGCCGAAGTTGTCGAACGATTCGTTGAGCCGCACGTAGGGACCCGCCGACGAGCCGCTATACTCGTCCGCGCCGACGATGGTGTTCAGGTTCCCCTCGAGCCGGGTCACCGTGGCCCCGACGTCGAGCCACCAAGTCGGGTAGCGGGCCTCGACTCGGACCTGCACCTGGTCGAACTCCCGGCGAGCGTCGGGCAGATTGGTCAGCAGGTAGTCCGGCTGATAGCGGAGGTTGGCGATGTCGGCGAACGAAATCCCCGGGGGGAGGAACGCTCCACAGCAGCCCGGATTCGCCAGCTGGTCGTTCAGCAGTCGGATCAGGTCCTCGTTCGACACCGCGACCCGCTTCAGCCGAAGGGGTTTACCATCGATGGAGAACGGCCGGAAGAACCGATCCAGCACCAGAAGGTTGTAGAACGTGGTGTAGTTGGAGGCCAGGTTCTCGTCGATGAGCCCGACCATGTCTCCATTGCGGCGGTTGACGTAGAGCGCCTCCGCCCGCCACCGGGGCCCGAACGACTTCTCGAAGCCCAGCACCGCCTGGTCGATATAGGGCTGATGGTAGTTCTCGACGGCGCCGGTTTCGTTGAGGCGAATCGACTCGGCCCGCCGGAACAGCCCCTGACGTTCCAGCCGATCGCGGTCATCGAGCGTGAACACGGTGGCGGGGTCGGTGAATGGAAGCCCTCGATACTCCCATCGCTCCTCGTTGTTGTAGACCGAAGAACCGGCCGCCCGGTCGAAGAACCCCGCGAACATACTCTGGTGGTACCGGCCCCAATGGACCTTGGCGACGAACGAGCCGTCCTTTTTCAGGGCGTAGGTGAGACCGAGCCGCGGCTCGGCGGCCGCGTCTTTGACCACCGTCTGATATCCGTTCGCCGTATTGAGCTGGCCGAGCCACCAGCCGTATCGAATCCCGAGGCTGGCGGTCAGCCGCGGACTCAGCCGAACGTAGTCCTGGAGAAACACCGCGTTGTTCTGGACCCGGGAGTCGAGCGCCACTTCGCCGCCCCAGCTGCTGCTGATCGATTGATTGAACGACCAGGTCGACGGACGGGTCGGGTCGAACGGGGGCAACCGGCCGGCCACGTCGCCGGGCCGCCAGGTCAGCCCGCCATTACGCTCCCGGAAGTAACTCCATCGCCCCGCGCCGTACTCGCCGCCGATCTTGAAGTGATGCTCGAGGCCCGCCAGCCGCTGGAACACGTCCCATTGCACCGTGGCGCTTAGGGAGGCCGGGTCCCGCTGCTCGCGAAAGGGGGCGTTCTGGTACTCGTTGGGATCGACTTGGTTGAAGACTTGGACCCCGGGCAGGTCGCTGGCTCCGTAGGGAAGCCGCCGGTCCGAGCCGTCGTAACCCGCGATCTTCGCCTCGAGGAAGCTGCGCGACGAGAAGGTTCGTTGCCACGCCAGACTGCCCAACCAGGATCCCGCATCGAGCCGCTGGGTCGCCTCGACGCTCTTGAATCCGGTTTGGCCGAACCGATCGCCGGTCGTCCCAAATCGCGCCAGCGAGGCGGTGACGGCGTCCCGGTCGGAGGGCTGCCAGGTCAGCTTGCCCAGGAGGCGATGTTCCTGATCGTGGGGCGGCTCGGGGACGAAATCGCCCCCGACCAACGGGACCTGGTTGAGCACCCTCGCATCGCGCGAGACCACCTGCGCGAAGAGAGCGTAGAACAGGCGGTCGCGCTTGAGCGGCCCTCGCACGTGCCCGTCGAACTCGAGCCGGTCGCTGATCTCGGATCCGGCCTCGCCGAGCCGGAGATTGGAACCGTTGAAGCGACGGTTCTCGGCGAAGAGCCGGATCGCGCCTTCCCGGCGATTGGTGCCCGACTTGGTGACGAAGTTGATGATCCCGCCCTGGAAGTTGCCGTGCTCGGCGCCGGCGCCGAGGCCTCGAACCTGGACTTCCTCGATCCAGCTCACGCTCGGCTGGACCAGGTCGCCGCCGATCCCCGGATGGTTCACGGCCACACCGTCGAGCTGGTAGTTGTTGGCTTGGGCGGTCGCTCCGCCGAAGACCTGATCGGGCCGAGCGCCGTTGGCGAAGCCGACCAGATTGCGAGCGTCGTTGGGGGTGGGGAGCAGCCGCAGCTCCCGGGCGGAGATCGTGGTGCCGAACTCGGTGCGCTCGACGTCGATGGTCACCGCGGGGGCGTCGACCACGATCGAGTCGAGGCTTTGCACGGTGGGGGTCAGCCCGAGGGTCAGCGAGGTGACCCCGCCGGCCGTCACCGCGATCCGGTCGAGCACCGCCGGTCGAAACCCGATCCGGCGAACCACCACCCGATAGCTGCCGGGAGCGAGGAAGCCGAGCCGAAAGACGCCGCCGGCGTCGGTGACCGTCTCCCGGACGAAACCGGTCTCGGCTCGGTCGGCACGCACCGCGGCGCCAGCCACCGGGATACTGTCCTGGCCGACGATCTTGCCTTGGATCGCTCCGGTCGAGGCGATCTGGCCCAGCAGCAGTCGGGGGACCAAGAGGAGCCCGCCCAGTGCGAACAGTGATCGCATCCCTGACCCCCGCGGCGCGGCGCCGCTCGAAACCTTCGGAGATGATACCTGCCGTCCCATTCGGGCGCCACACGATCGGGCCCGAGACTCTATCTTTATCTTTCGATCTCGCTGACAATCTCGCCTTCTCGACACCGAGCACCCAATGCCACGTACTCTGACATTCCTTCTGCTCAGCGCGACGATCATGGGCTCCGCCCAGGCCCAGGAAAAGCCCGCTTGGGACGTCACTCAGCCTCGCGGGGCAACCCGCGACATCACCTTCACGGCCAGCGAAGGCACGTGGATGTCCGTCGACGCGAGCCCGGACGGTCAATGGGTGGTATTCGATCTTCTCGCTCACATCTACCGGATGCCGGTCGGCGGGGGCTCGGCCACGCCGCTGACGCAGGCAAGCGGCGTCGCGGTGAACACCCACCCGCGGATCTCGCCTGACGGCACTCTGATCGCGTTCGTTTCGGACCGGGGAGGTCAGAACAACCTCTGGGCGATGAACGCCGACGGCTCCAACCCGCGGGCGGTGTTCACCGATAACAACGTCCGGGTCGCGATGCCGGCCTGGAGCGCCGACGGCCAGTACATCGTGGTCGTCCGCTCTCAATTCCCCGCCGGCGGTCAGCCCGGTGCCGCGGGGATCTGGATGTACCACCGGGATGGGGGCACCGGCGTCGAGCTCCTCTCGTCCCAGCGACAACCCGGCGCGACCTGGCCCTCGCTATCGCGCGACGGACGGTTCCTCTACTTCCAGGTCAACGCGGGTGATTGGCAGGCGGGGTACGGCGGCCGGCGGGATTTCCCCAGCGGGAGCGCCCAGGTGCGCCGCCTCGATTTGAAGAGCGGCGACATTGCCGCCATCTCCTTCGGTGAGCAGAGCCAGCAGGTCCAAGCGGCGAGCGGTGGGATGGCGGCGCCGGAAGTTTCCCCCGACGGCCGCTGGCTGGCCTTCGTGCGACGAATTCCCGACGGCACCATTTCCTGGCGGGGTCATCGCTTCGGGCCCCGGTCGGCGCTCTGGCTCCGCGACCTCGAATCCGGGGCCGAGCGGCTGGTGATGGACCCGGTCGAGCAGGACATCGTCGAGGGCGGCAAAGTGCTGCGCCCATTCCCCGGCTACAGCTGGTCCGCCGACGGCCGAAGCATCTGGTTGAGTCAGGGTGGCAAGGTGCGCCGGCTCGACGTGGCCAGCGGTCAGGTGACGACCGCCGAGTTCACGGCCAAGGTGGACCGGAAGATCTCGGAGCTGGCCAACCGCCAGACCCGGATCACCGACGAACCCGTCGAGATCCGGTTCCCCCGCTGGCACACGGCATCGCCGGACGGCCGGCGCCTCGCCTTCCAGGCGGTCGGCCGGATCTGGGTGATGGACCTGCCGAACGGGACCCCGCGCCGCCTAACGTCGACCGGTTTCGCCCCCCTGGAGTTCGCCCCGGCCTGGTCGCCCGACGGCCAGTGGATCGCCTTCACCAGTTGGGTCGATTCCATCGGTGGCCATCTCTACAAGGTGACATCGGCCGGCGGCAACCCGGAGCAGCTGTCCCGGCGAGCCGGAGAGTACGCCAACCCGGCGTGGAGCTTGGATGGCCGGGAGCTGGTCGTCTCCCGGGGTGCCGGTGAGAGCCGTCATGGCCGGGGCATCCTCTGGAACGCGTACTGGGATCTCCTTCGGGTACCCGCGAACGGCGGACCCGACGCGCTCGTGGCCCGGGTGCCGGTCTCGCTGGACGGCACAGCCGGCGGCGCCTTCAACCTGATTCGCAACCAGATCGTGACCGCCTCCTACGGACCGGACGGGCGGATCTTCTATCCGTTCCTGAACATGGGATCCGGGCCCATGGAAGCCACCTTCTACTCGGTGCGCCCCGATGGCCTCGATCGGCGAGCCCACCTGACTTTCCCCTACGCCGACGAGATCGCGACCTCGCCGGACGGGAAGTGGATCGCCTTCCAGGAATCGGACAACGTCTACGTGACCCCGTTCCCCTACTCGGGCGCGGGTGGCGGCGCGGTGCGCATCGACCGAGCCCGGGCCAAGTTGCCGACCACCAAGCTGTCCAAGGAAGGGGGCCTGTATCCCCGGTGGCGCAACGCCACCACGCTCGATTTCGGGAGCGGCAACCGTCACTACAGCTACTCGGTCACCACCAAGCGTGTCGACACGACCACGATCCGCCTCACCGTGCCCCGAGACGTCCCGACCGGTTCGGTCGCGTTCACCAACGCCAGAATCATCACCCTGAACAAGCGGGCGGTCGTTACCGGTACCGTGCTCGTCGAGGGAAGCCGGATCCGCTGCGTCGGCCGCTGTTCGGTGCCACCGGGGACCCGGGTCTTCAACGCCAGCGGCAAGACCATCATCCCGGGCTTCATCGACGTGCACTCGCACAACTTCCGGGAGCACCGGGGGATCATCCCGGAGAAGAACTTCGAGGGCGCGATCTTCCTCGCCTATGGCATCACCACCGCCATGGACCCCTCGATGTGGTCACAGAACATCTTCCCGACGGCCGAGCTGACCGATGCCGGCACCTTGGTCGGACCGAGGGTCTTTTCCACCGGCGATCCACTCTACGCCGGGGACGGGTCCCGCCAGGAAGACTTCACCTCGTTCGAAGTCGCCGAAGCGGGCATCAAGAAATTGGCCCATTGGGGCGCGGTGTCGCTCAAGCAGTATCTCCAGCCGCGCCGCGAGCAACGGCAGTGGGTCACCGAAGTGGCCCGCAAGGTCGGGCTCCAGGTCACCTCGGAGAACAACGATCTCGAGTACACCCTCGGGATGATCATGGATGGGCACACCGGGTTCGAGCATCCGATGAGCTACACCCCGCTCTATTCGGACTTTACCACCTTTCTCGGGCTCGCCAAGGCCACCTATTCGCCCACCTTCATGGTCGGTGGTCCCGGCCCCTGGAACGAGGAGTACTGGTACTCGGAGTCCGAAGTCTGGAAGGATCCCAAGACCCGCCGATTCATCCCGTGGGTGCAGTACCTGCCCCAGACCCGCGAGCGGATGACCCGACCGCTCACCGACTACAGCTATCCGTGGATCGCCCAGGGAATGGCCGACATCATCGCGGCCGGGGGCTACGGAGCGATCGGGGCCCACGGCCAGCACAACGGCTTGGGTTCACACTGGGAGACCTGGATGGCGGCGGCGGCGACCGGTCCGATGGGTGCTCTCGAGGTCGCGAGCCTCCACGGGGCCCGTTTCATCGGGAAGGAGCAGGATCTCGGCTCGATCGAGGTCGGCAAGCTGGCCGACTTCATCGTCCTCAACGCCAATCCACTGGTGAACATCCGCAACACCGCGGACATTCAGCTGGTGGTCAAGGGCGGAATCGTCTACGACGACGAGACCCTCGACGAGCTGTGGCCGAGGCAACGAAAGTACGGGACCGGGTACTGGGTGGTCCCCGACGCGCTCAAGAGCGACGACAAACCGGTTCGCTGAGGAGCCAGGCGTGCTCGCGTTGCTGCTGACGGCGCTCGTCGCCCAACCCGGGCCGACCCGCCCCGAGATCATCCGGACCGAGCACGGGGTCCCCCACATCTTCGCGGTGGACCATTGGGGCGCCGGCTATGGACTGGCCTGGGTCGAGCTCGAGGACTACGGGGCCCGGGTCGTCAATGCGCTGGTCGGCGCCCGCGGCGAGATGGGCCTGGTCTACGGGCGCGACAGTCTCGAGCCGGACTTCGCCCGCCGGCCGATCCACGCCCACGCCAAACGGGTCTGGACCCGGCTCGAGCCCGCGACTCGGCGGATGTACGAGGGGTTCGCGGCGGCCGTCAACGATTACCTGAGGGCGTACCCGGCCCAGTTCTCGCCTAACGTCACGGCGACCTTCGCGGGCTGGGACGTGTTGGCTCGGGAGATCGGCGCGCCCAACCTCCGCGGAGCCCGCCGGATCCTCGAACGACGGGAGCCGGCCCGCCCGGCGCCCGGTCGCGACGAAGGCTCCAACGCCTGGGCCCTCGCCCCCAGTCGGACCCGATCCGGTCGAGCCATCCTGCTCCGCAACCCGCATCTCGACTGGGACGCCGGTTACTACGAGGCCCACCTGGTAATTCCGGGCGTCCTCGATTTCTACGGCGATTTCCGGATCGGCGGCGCTTTCGCCGTCGTCGGCGGCTTCAACCGCGACCTCGGCTGGGCCACCACCAACAACGCGGTGGACTCCGACGAGTTGTACGCGGTACCGCTGGCGAAGGGTCGCACCGATCGGATCGTCCTCGACGGACGGCCCGTGTTGCTCACCAAGGAGGTAGTTGCGGTGCCGTTCCGCGATGGCTCGCGTCGAACCGTCGAGCGGCGGGAGGTGTGGCGGTCCCCATTTGGACCGGTCGTCGAGCGAAAGAACGGCACGGCCTACATTCTGAAGACCGCCGGGGACGGCGAGTTTCGGGGTGGCGAGCAGTTTCTCAAGATGATGCGGGCCCGGTCCTTCGCTGAGTGGGAAGCGGCAATGAAGATCCGCGCCCGGGCCACCTCGAACCTCACCTACGCCGACCGGGCCGGGAACATCTTCTACGTCTGGAACGGAGCCCTCCCGGCCCTGCCCCACCCGCCGGGTGGCGATTCGGTCGCGATCCCCGCGCGCCGCCGCCGGGACATGTTCTCCAGGCTGGTGCCCTGGGATTCGCTCCCCAAGGCCATCAACCCCGCGACGGGGTATCTCCACAACGAGAACGACTCGCCGCATTGGGCCAACCTCGAGGCGCCACTCGATTCCGCGCGGCTTCCAGCCAACGTCGAACGGCCGAGTCTGGGGCTCAGATCGCAACACGCCCTGGATCTGATCCGCTTCCCCGCCGACACCCTGTCGCTCGAAGACGTGGTCTTGCTCAAGCACAGCTACCGGATGTTGCTTGCCGAGCGAGTGCTTCCGGTGCTGCTCGAGATCGCCGAGCGGCGACCCACCCCCGCCTTGGGCGAAGCGGTCGCGGTGCTCCACCGTTGGGACCGCTCGGTCGCCCCCCAGGCCCGCGGCGGGGTCTTGTTCGAGCTCTGGTGGCGACTCTACCAAGCCAGGCTTCGCCAACCGTTCGCGGAGCCGTGGTCGCCCGCCGAGCCGATGACCACCCCACGGGGGCTCGCCGATGCCGACCTCGCTTTGGCGGCGCTGGCTCAGGCGGCGGATTCGGTGACGAAACGATTCGGGCGGCTCGACGTTGCCTGGGGCGACGCGCACCGGGTGCGGATCGGGACTGAGGACATTCCGGTGGGCGGCTGCCGCGGCGACCTGGGCTGTTTCCGGGTCCTCTGGTTCCAGGACGACCCCGACGGCAAGCGACGGGTCCAAGGCGGGGACGGCTGGATCCTCGCGGTCGAATTCGACTCGCTGCCCCGCGCCTATTCGGTGCTCGCCTACGGCCAGAGCAACCGGCCAGGTTCGCCTCTCCTCGGCGACCAGGCCACGCGGTTTGCGGCCGGCGATCTCAAGCCGGCGGCGTTTACCCGCGACGCCATCGAACGCGGCGCAGTTCGGCGCTACCGGGCCGGTCCAACTCGGTAACGCCCACTCGAACTCGGGAGCCACCATGACGAAGCGACGGGAATTCCTCACCGCGGTTGGCGCGGCCAGCCTGGCCGACTGGCGCTGGCAGCAGCCGGCCATGGTGCTCCATCGGGGCCACATCGTCACCATGAATCCGGCCGCGCCGCGCGCCGAGGCGGTGGCGATCCTCGGCGACCGCCTCCTGGCGGTCGGCACCAATCAGGAGATCCTCCGACTCGCCGGGCCGAGCACCAGGCGGGTCGACCTGGCGGGACGGACCGTGGTGCCGGGGTTCATCGACGCCCACTCGCATCCGGCGGGCTCCGGCTTGCAGCATCTCACCCGCATCGACTGTGACCTCCGCTCGATCGCCGATATCCAGGCGGCGGTGCGCGAGCGGGCCGCGAAAACTCCCGCCGGCGAGTGGGTCTTGGGCTTCAAGTACGACGATACCAAGACGCGCGAAGGCCGCCCGCTGACCCGAGCCGATCTCGATCAGGCGGCGCCGAACCATCCGGTGATGATCGAGCATCGAGGCGGCCATACCGCGTACCTCAACTCGCGGGCGTTCGACCGCGCCGGGATCACCGAATCGACCGCCGATCCGCAGGGCGGCCAGATCGATCGGGACGCCAGCGGCCGTCCGACTGGTCGGCTGGCCGAGTCGGCGGTGAACCTGGTGACCAAGCATCTCGTCGAAGACGATTCGCCGGGACGGCGGCAGGAAGGCGTGAAGTTCATCTCCCGAGCGCTCGCCAAGGCCGGGATCACCTCGGTCCACGATGCCAGCGCCTCGATCGCCGATTGGCGCGCCTACCAGGATGCCCACCGGGCCGGCGAGCTCGGCACCCGCGTCTATGCCCTGATCTGGGCCGGCGAGATCGACCGGGTGATCGCGGCCGGCAGCCGGCAGGGTCTGGGAGACGAATGGGTCCGCCTCGGGGGCCTCAAGCACGTGTGCGACGGCTCGATCTCCGAGCGAACCGCGCGGCTGTCCGAACACTATGTGGGCCGTCCGGACGACTTCGGAATTCTGGTCAACACCGCCGAGCAGCTCTGGCCGACGGTGGCGGCGGCCCATCGAGCCGGACTCCAGATCGGGATCCATGCCAACGGCGACATCGGCATCGACATCGTCCTCGGCCTCTTCGAGCGACTCCAGCGCGAGTCGCCTCGGCCGGACCCTCGGTTCCGGATCGAGCACTGCACGATGATGACACCCGACCTGATCCGCCGGATCAAGGCGCTGGGGGTCATCCCGACGCCGTTCGGCACCTACGTCTACTGGCACGGCGAGAAGATGAAGGAGTACGGCCCGGACCGGTTGGAACGGATGTTCGCGTTGCGGAGCTTCCTTGATGCCGGCATTCGACCCACCTTCGCCTCCGACTATCCCCCGGGGCCGTTCGAGCCGATGATGGGCCTCCAGTCGATGGTCACCCGCACCGACATAAAGGGAACGGTGTGGGGCGGCAATCAGCGGATCACGGTCGACGAGGCGATCCGGGTGGCCACCCTCCACGGGGCGTACGCGTCGTTCGAGGAACGGATCAAGGGCTCGCTCCAGGCCGGCAAGCTCGCCGACCTCGTCGTCCTCGGCCGCGATCCCTATCGTGAAGCGCCGGCCTCGCTGGTGACGATCCCGATCGAACGGACCATGGTGGGCGGCCGATGGGTCTACGAGTCGTGATCAGACCCGAAAGATCCGACCGGTGGTTTCGGCGGTAGCTTATCAGACCATGTCCAGAGCCTTCGTCAACGACGACGCCGACGAGGTGGGCCCGCGCTATTCCCTGCCGCCGCGGGACGACCCTTCGTATCCGATGGCGGCCGCCCGGGCGCTCCTCGCCGGTGCCAACCGGGGCGACACGATGAGCGCCGAGGACGCCACCGGGTTCGCCTGGGGCGACCCCCGCCTGGTCGAACCGATCCGGCTGTTGCTCCAGGAGGCCGAGGAACGTGACGACGATCGGTCGGCGACCCTCGCGGAACGCTTCTTGAAAGCGGCGGCCGAGCGGGCCTGATCGCGCCGCGCTTGCGGCCCCCGCCGGTCGGAGAGAAACTTCGCCATGGCCCTCCGACGAAAAACCCAAACTCGCTACGACGCCATCGTGGTCGGCTCCGGCGCCGGCGGCGGGATGGCGGCGTATCAGCTCGCGGTCCAGGGACTCAAGGTGCTGGTCCTCGAGGCCGGCCGGCACTACGACCCGGTTCGCGAGACGCCGATGTTCCAGCTCCCCAAGGACGCTCCCCTTCGAGGCGACAGCACGCCGGACAAACCGTTCGGGTTCTATGACGCCACCGTCGACGGCGGGTGGCGGGTGCCCGGCGAGCCTTACACCACGGCGCCTGGCAGCGACTTCATGTGGTGGCGATCGCGGATGTTGGGTGGCCGGACCAATCACTGGGGTCGGATCTCGCTTCGGATGGGGCCCTACGATTTCAAGCCGAGAACCCGTGATGGCATCGGTTTCGATTGGCCGATCGACTACCAGACCCTGGCCCCGTACTACGACAAGACCGAAGCGATGATCGGTGTGTTCGGCTCGAGCGAGGGCCTGGAGAACACCCCGGACTCCCCGACGGGTGTCCTCCAGCCGGCGCCGGCCCCGCGAGGCTACGAACGACTCGTCAAGGATCGATGCCGTCCCCTGGGCATCCCGGTGGTGCCAATTCACCTGGCCATCCTGACCCAGCGCCAGGATGCCGATCGGCTGCCCGGTCGGCTCCATCCGGGCAATCCGCTCGCGCAGCGGGTGCTCCGCGATTCGATGGCGAGTCGCCAGGCCTGCTTTTGGGCCACCGAATGCGGCCGCGGCTGCGCCACCAAGGCCAACTTCCAGTCGACCACGGTGTTGCTGCCCCCGGCGCTGGCCACCGGCAACGTGGATCTGATCACCGACGCCATGGTCCGCGACGTCACCGTCGATCGGGACGGCCGAGCGACGGGCGTGCACTACGTCGACAAGGTGACCCGGACCGATCACCACGTCAGCGGTCGGGTGGTGGTGCTCGCGGCGAGCGCCTGCGAAACGGCCCGGATTCTCCTCAACTCGAAGAACCCAACGTTTCCGAACGGGGTGGCCAACAGCAGCGGCTTGGTCGGGAAGTACCTGATGGACACCGTCGGGGCCGGCATCTCGGGTCAGATCCCCGCGCTCGAGAACACCCCACCCCACAACGAGGACGGCGCCTCCGGCGAGCATCTCTACATGCCCTGGTGGCTCTACCGCGAGCAGTTCGCCGGCAAGCTCGATTTTCCTCGGGGCTACCACGTCGAGTTCGGCGGCGGGCGGAAGATGCCGGGGCCGGGAATCTTCTGGGGGCTCGAGCACTTCACCGGCGGGGCGTACGGGCGGCGCTTCAAGGAGGAGGCTCGCCGCTTCTACGGGTCGTTTCTCTTCTTCGACGGCCGCGGCGAGATGGTCCCGAACGAGCAGTCCTACTGCGAGATCGACCCCAACCAGGTGGATCAGTGGGGGATACCGGTCCTCCGATTTCATTGGAAGTGGGGAGAGCACGAGACCCGGCAGGCCTCTCACATGGTCAAGACCTTTGCCCAGATCGTCGACGCGATGGGTGGCAAGGTGGTCGGGAACTTGGAAACCGATGGCAGCAAAGTCATCGCCAAGGGCGGCCAAATCATCCACGAGGTCGGTACCGTGCGGATGGGCGACCGGCCGAACAACTCGGTTCTCAACGAGTGGTGCCAGGCGTGGGACGTAAAGAACCTCTTCGTCACCGATGGGGCGCCGTTCGTTTCCAACGCCGACAAGAACCCGACCCTGTCGATCCTGGCCCTGGCCTGGCGAACCTGCGATCACATCGTCGCCGAGATGAAACGGGGGAACGTCTGATGGATCGACGCGATCTGCTCAAGGTGATCGGCGCCGGGAGCGCGTTGCCGATCGTCGTCAGCCCGAGCGACCCAGCCGCGCCCCAGCCGCAGCCGCCCCGGCGCGGACCGGCCGGCACGCCGTCCGATCCCGACCTGCTTCGCCCGAAGGTGACCTGGGAGAAGGTCCTCACCGTCCCGGAACTAGCGACCTTGGCGGCGCTCTGCGACCTCATCATCCCAGCGGATGAGCAGAGCCCTAGCGCGAGCCAGGTCGGCGTCCCCGACTTCATCAATGAATGGGTCAGCGCCCCATACGATTATCAGCGCGGCGCCCTGGTCCAGCTCCGGGGCGGCCTGGCCTGGCTCAACACCGAAGCTAGCCGACGGTTCGGCCGGCCGTTCGCCGCTCTTACCGACAGCGACCGCGCGGCCATCGCCGACGACATCTGCTACCAACCCAAGGCCACCCCGGAGCACCGAGCCGCCGCCCTCGTCTTCGACTTGGTTCGCGACCTCACCGCCACCGGCTTCTACACCACCCGCGAGGGGATGGCCGACTTGCGATACGTCGGCAACGTCCCGCTGCAGAAGTTCGACGGCCCCCCACCCGAGGTGCTCCGGCACCTCGGCCTGGCCTGACCGCCTAACGGAGAACTCATGATCGCTCGTCTGTTACTGGCCCTTGTCGTGACCGGCGGCGCCACCCTCGCCGCCCAAGAACCGAGCCGTCCACCGACGCCGCTCTCCGAACCGGCCGCGGCCCGACGCTTCGAATCGGTGTCGAAAGCGATCGACGACGTCTACTGGCACCTCAAGGTCGGCGACATCGCCCACATCGACAAGATCACCATCGCGGCCAGCAAGCCGATCCGCATGAGCAATCCCACCGGCAAGGGCGCCGGGAACCCGTTGCTCATCTACGGCTATACCTTCGTTCCCAAATCGCTCGGCGCCAAGAAGGCGCCCCTGATCGTGTTCGTCCACGGCGGCGTCCACGGAGATTTCGACACCAGCTTCGCCCACATGCTCCGCGAGCTGCTCGATCAGGGATACGTGGTGACGGCGCCGGAGTACCGCGGCAGCACCGGGTACGGCAGTGGGTACTACGATCAAATCGACTACGGTGGAACCGAGATCGACGACACCCACGATATCCGCAACTGGGCGGTGGAGAACATCCCCCAGGTCGACCCGACGAAGGTGGGAATCATCGGCTGGAGCCACGGCGGATACCATACCCTGTTCAACATCTTTCGTTGGCCTGACGACTACAAAGTGGCCTACGCGGGCGTCCCGGTGAGTGACCTGGTCCAGCGAATGGGCTACAGTTCCCAGAGCTACCGCGATCTCTTCGCGAGCTTCATCGGCAAGTCGGCGGAGGACGATCCCAAGGAGTACCGGGAACGCTCCCCGGTCAGTCACGTCGACAAGCTTCGCACCCCACTCCTCGTCCACACCAACACCAACGACGAAGATGTCAACGTGATGGAAGTCCAGCACCTGATCGCAGCGTTGAAGGCGGCCGGCAAGAGCTTCGAGTACAAGATCTACGAGAACGCCCCGGGAGGGCACGCGTTCAACACCATCGACACCCGGCTGGCCCGAGAGTCCCGCAAGGAGATCTGGGCGTTCCTCGCCCGACACCTCAAGTAGTCGGTCGTCCGAAGGCGCGGGTCAGGGCCGCAATCACCCGCGCCACTCGCGCCGGGTTGGGAACCGAGTTGCTCCCCAACCCGGCCTCGGGCGGCACGGCGGCTCGCACCCCGGACAGGTGCACTTCAGTCACCCCGGTCGACTCGACGAGCTCGACCACCGTGTCCGCCACGATCCCTCCTCCCGCCACGACGACCGGCGCGCCGGCTCGGCGCAGCTGCTCGAGCCGAACCCGTCCATCGAAGGCGGTGCCCCCGCCACCGGCGGTGAGGACCCTGGTCACTCCGAGTCGGGCGAGCGCTGCCAACGCGTCGGGCGTCGAGACCCGGTCGAACGCTCGATGGAAGGTGACCGGCAGGCCCTCGGCCACCTCGACCAGCCTGGCCATGGCGCCCCGATCGATTCCCCCATCCGGTGTCAGGGCGCCGAGCACGACCCCCGCCGCTCCGGCGCGACGGGCGTGCACGATATCGGCCATCATGGCGTCGAGTTCGCCAGGGCCGAGCACGAAATCCCCTGGTCGGAGGCGGATCATCACGAAGACCGGCCCCTTGGCCGCGGCGACCACCGCCTCGAGCAAGCCGGCACTCGGTGTCAGGCCCCCGACCTCGAGCGCCTGGCACAACTCGAGTCGGTCCGCGCCGACGGACCAGGCTGCCTCGGCCGCCTCGGCCGTGTCGACCGCGACCTCGACCAATGGGTACGCCCCACTTGCCGTCACCTTGACTCCCGAGCTAACGTCACTGGGTCAACTTCTTTCCACCAAGGACCTCGCGCCATGAGTCAGGCCGACTCCGCCAGCCTGATCCTCCGGCTCTATGAGTTGCGTCGCGAACCGACCCTGCGGGACGCGCGCGATTGGTTCGTGACCCGGTTTCACCCGACCTCGGCCCAAGAGGTCTTCGGGGTCTGGATGGGACCCGACAGCGCCGCCTATCGGATGGTCACCACCTATTGGGACATGGCCGCCGCCCTGGTCAATCACGGAGCGATCGACGCCGCCATGTTCTCCGACGCGAACACCGAACACAACGCGATTTTCGCCAAGATGCAACCGTTCCTGGCCGAGCTGCGCAAGCGGTCCGGCCTGCCCGACTATCTCGCCCAGCTCGAACGGATGGTCCTGGCGCAGCCTGGGGCCAACGAGCGACTCGAAGTCTATCGGCGGTACCTGGCCCACAAGGCCGCTACCGCCAGCACCCCATCCCACCAGGAGACGCGATGACCACGAGCACCCGAGGCGCGGGCGGCACCCCCGGCGGGTTAGGGGAGTTCTTGTTGGGTCTGGGCTTGGTGGTCGGGGGCGGCTATCTGGTGCTGAACCAGGTCAGCGTCGGCGGCGGCACCTGGAATTTCTACGGATACAACGCCTTCGGCCTGTCGCTCATTCCGCTGCTCCTCGGCATCGGGCTCCTGTTCTTCAACGGGAAGTCAGTGTTCGGCTGGGTCCTGACGGGTGCCGGCGCGATCATCATCGTGGTCGGGGTCATCGCCAACCTCCAGATCTTCTTCCGGCCCACCAGCCTGTTCAATACCCTCCTAATGCTCGGCCTTCTGGCCGCCGGCATCGGATTGGTGGCCAAGTCGCTCCGATCGCATTAGGCACGCTAAGTGAAGGCGCTCCATGAGGTGGTGGTTCGCCACCCGCGAGTCCGCGGCGGGGCTCCGGTCTTTGCCGGTACCCGGGTCGCGGTCCGCACCCTGTTGGAGCATCTCGACCGGGGCGGCAACCTCGGCGAGTTCGCGACCCGCTACCCTCAGGTGACGATCGAGCAGGCCGCGGCCGCCTGCGCGCTGGGGCTGGAGGCGCTGTTGGCGGCGGTGCCTCTCGAATCCGCCGAAGAGCAGGCTTCGCTGCTGCCGCGTACCACGGCTGCCGGCGTCATCATCAACCCGGAAGAGCTTGGGGCGCGGCAAGTGGTCGGGCGCAAGGTTCGCTGTCCGGCCTGCCGCGCTCTGGTGTTCAAGACCTGGCCGGATGGGTGGGACAGCCACGCGGCCAGGAAGTGCCGGGGGCTCAAGAGCAAGGATGAGGCGGGGCGAAAGGCGGAATTCAAACGCCGTTTCGGCGTGTTGTTCCTTTCGTAAGCCACGAACCCCTTCGCTCCGGCAGGATCGCGACCGACCGCTCCAAGCTCGATCGCCGGCGACCCGGGATGACGCCGATGGGTTACAGGCCCCAGCGGACCGAGACCGCGAACGCCGTGATGATGATCATCGCGATGGTGAGCGGCAAGCCGAGCCGAATGTAGTCCCCGAAACGATAGCCGCCCGGACCGTACACCATGGTGTTGGTCTGGTAGCCGATCGGGGTCAGGAACGAGTTGGAGGCCGAGACGGCGATCGCGATCGCGAAGGCGCGGGGATCGACCCCGAGTTGCAGAGCGGCGGCGAAGCCGATCGGGAACATCAACGCGGCCGCCGCGTTATTGGTGATCAGCTCTGTCAACACGACGGTCGCCAGGATCACCCCGACCAGCACCGCCGTGGGCCCCCAGCTCCCGAACACGCTCACGACGCCCTCCGCCAGCCCCGCCGCCAACCCCGATTTCTCGATCGCGGTGCCGAGCGCGAACGACGCCGCGATCACGATGATCACGTCGAGGTCCACCGCGTTTCTGGCTTCGCCAGCCGTCAACAGCCCGGTGATCACCAGCACCGCCACCCCGATCAACGCCGCCTGCAGCACCGGGAGGAACCCGGCACCCGCGACGACCACCACCCCCAGCGTGATCAGCCCGACCAGCCAGGCCTTCTTGGTGACCCCCGGCGGCGTTCCGCCTAACGGTGCGACCAAAAGAAAGTCGCTCCGATCCCGCCACCGGGCCGAGAAGCCGTGATCGGCGAGCAGGAGCAGGGTATCCCCGACCTTGAGTTTGACCTCGCCCAGCTTGGCGTTGATCCGCTCGCCGGACCGGTGGATCGCGACCACCGCGGCCTGATAGCGGCTTCGGAACTCGGTCTCCTTGATGGTCCGGCCCACCAAAGGCGACATCGCCCCGATGACCGCCTCGCTGAACGAATGCCGGCTGGTGTCGAAATGGGTCAGCTGGTGCTGCTCGGTCGAGGCGAGCCCCCGCATCCGTTGGAGGTCGACCACCATGTCGACCCGGCCCACGAACGCCAGCCGATCGTTGGCCCGGAGGACCGTCTCCGGCCCCACCGGCGCGATGATCTCCTCGGCCCGCTCGATTTGGACCAGGAAGACGCCTTGGAGGTTTCGGAGCCCGGCGTCCTCGACCGCCTTACCCGCCAGCGGCCCGTTCGGCACCACCTCCATGGTCACGATGAACTCGCGGAAATCCTCCTCGAGCCGGTCGCCGACCGGGGTCCGGTCAGGCAGCAACCATTTGGTCATGATGACCAGCACCACCACGCCCACCAACGCCACCGGAAGCCCGACCGGGGTGATCTCGAACAGACCCATCGGCGCCAGCCCTTGGGCCTCCATCAAGCCGCTGACCACGAGATTGGTCGAGGTACCGATCGCGGTGATCACCCCACCGAGGATCACCGCGAACGACAGCGGCATCAGGTAGCGTGAGGGGGACGCCCGGTGTCGCTCGCACCAGGCGAGGACCACGGGAATCAACATCGCGACGATCGGCGTATTGTTGAGGAAGGCGGATGCGAGCGCAGCCGGAATCAGCAACCGGGCGAGGGTCGCCCGACCGTGTCCGCCCTTGCCAAGCAGGCTGTAGACGAGCGGGTTCATCAGGCCGGTCTTGTCCACGGCTCGGGCCAGGATGTAGAGCGCGGCCACCGTCATCGGTGCCGGATTCCCGAAGCCGGCAAACGCCTCGACCGGGGTCACGATGCCGGCCAACAACAGCACCACGGCGGCCCCCATCATCGCCGAGACCGGACTGATCAGGTCGCGGGCGAGGGAAACGACCGTGCCGAGGGCGACGGCGAGAGTGAACCAGGCCTGCCAAGTCATTCGAGATCGCTGTTATTGTACGGGAACCGGTCGGCGGAACGGAGTGGCAATCGCCGTGCCGGACCGGGCAAATCTAACGGCGGGGCCGGGACCGGGCGATTCTGCCGGCCGGCTCGGTGCCAGGGGTGGCGGGGTGCTGCAAGCAGCGTGGTTGATCGCGGTCAATGTGCTCCAAACCGGCCAACCCAGCCCGGACTCGGGCCTGGCCATCCGGGAGGCTCGAGACGCCCAGGCCCGTTTCGAACGGGGCCGCCGCTCGTACCTCCCCGTGACCGGTGGCGGGGGAGGTCGGTGCGATGCCCGAATCGGCCGGTTCTGTTACTGGTACGATGAGGCGGATACCACCCTTCCCCCCGAGCCGGTTGCCATCCGTCGCGAGCGGGATGGCCTCCTGGCCGTCTTGGGGTCGGCGCACGGTCGAGCGCCGGCCAGCGACTGGGTGGTCGGCCAGTGGATTCGATACCTCACTGATCACGATCTGGCCGATTCGGCGGCGGCGGTCGCCACCCGATGTGGGGGCACCCCCTGGTGGTGTTTGGCGCTGCATGGGCTCGCCGTCCACACCGCCGGCCGTTTCAAGGCGGCCGACTCGTCCTTCGCCGCGGCGCTCCGACTGATGCCGGAGTCAACGCGCTGCCAGTGGACCGATTGGCGGCCGATTCTCGCCGGTTCCAAGCTGTTGGGCGAGCCCGGAGGTCCTTGCGGCGCCGCGGCCCGCCTCGACACCGTCTTCTGGCTCGCCAAACCCCTGCTGAGCACTCCCGGCAACGACCTCCGCACCGAGCTGCTTGCACGCCGGGTCATGGCCGCGATTCAGGCGAGCGGCGTTCCTCCCCACCTGCTCGGCTGGGGCAAGGATGTCGAAGAGATGCTGATCCGGTACGGCTGGTCGAGACGATGGTCGCTCGCGGCCTACCCGTTCGCGTCTCTCGAACCCCCATCGCTGGTGGGCCACGACCGTCCTCCAGCCTATTGGTTCTTTCCGATCCCGGCTGATTCCGCCGGATGGCGGTGGGACCTGGCACCCGATCGCCCTCGTACTCGCTACGCCCCGAGCTACGCCGATCGAATCGAAACCACCGACGACCTCGCCATCGCCGTGTTCCAGCGGGGGGACTCGGCCGTGGTGGTGGCGACCCTCGGGCCTCGGTCCGATTCGGTCTTCGCCAAGCCGGTCGACCTCGTCCTCACCGCCAGCGCCGGTCCCGACTCCGCCAGCCCGACCGTTTGGTTGGACCAGGCGCCTCTGACCAGACCGCTCTTGCTCCGGATGGCCGGCACCCCACGTTTGATCGGCATCGAAGCCCGCCGCGACGGCCAGCGGCGCTTCCTTCGCGGCCGCCGCTATCGCACCCCACCGACCGCGGACGGACCGCTGGTGCTCTCCGACCCCCTGCTCTTCCGAGTCGGGCCCGAGCTGCCGGCCACCGTCGAAGAGGCGGCCGAACGGGCTCTGCCCGGGCGTCGGATCGCCCGGCGCGAGCCGGTCGGGGTGTACTGGGAGTGGACCGGTACTCCGACGGATTCGGTCGACGTCGCCGTCGCCGTGGTGCCGATGCGGCGCGGCTTGCTGGGGCGCGTCGCCCAGGGACTCACCCTCGCGAAACGGCGGGCGCCGCTGACGCTGCAGTGGCGGATCGGAGCGGCCGCCGGCATCGAGGCTCACGCGGTCGAGCTCGATCTGAGCCGGCTCGCCTTCGGGTCCTACCAGCTCCGCCTCGTGGCAACCACGGGATCACGGCAGACCGTGACCCGAACCCAATTCGACCTCGTCCGGTAGGATCTCCGTCATGCCAATCGTGTGGATCGCCGCCGCCCTGTTCATCGCGTCCATCGCCGGGGCCCAACAGAAGCCGCCGGCCCGCCTGCCCGTGGATCCTGCGGTGACGGTCGGCACTCTCCCCAACGGCTTGCGCTACTACATTCGGCGGAACGCTCGTCCCGAGAAGCGCGCCGAATTGCGGCTCGTCATCAATGCCGGCTCGATCCTCGAGGACGCCGATCAGCTCGGCCTGGCTCATTTCGCCGAGCACATGGCGTTCAACGGTACCCGCAATTTCAAGAAGCAGGCGTTGGTCGACTACCTCGAAGGCATCGGGATGCGTTTCGGCGCCGACCTCAACGCCAGCACCTCGTTCGACGAGACGATCTACCAACTCCTCGTGCCGACCGACAGCGCCCACCTGCTCCGGCAAGGATTCCAGATTCTCGAAGACTGGGCCCACGGGGTGACCTTCGATACCGCCGAGGTTCGCAAGGAACGCGGCGTGGTCGTGGAGGAATGGCGGCTTGGCCAGGGGGCGTCGACCCGGATGATGCGGCAGCAGATGCCGATTCTGTTCCGTGGGTCGCGCTACGCCGAGCGGCTCCCGATCGGCACCAAGGAGTCGCTCGAGGGGTTCGATCCGGCGGCGCTCACCCGGTTCTACCGAGATTGGTACCGACCCGACCTGATGGCCGTGGTGGCCGTTGGCGATTTCGCTCCTCGCACCGTCGAACGGCTGATCCGGACCCACTTCGGGCGGCTTCGGGCCAGCCCCGCCAAGCGGCCTCGGCCCTCGTACACGATTCCCGAGCGCGACTCCGCCGCCGTGGCGATCGCGACCGACCCGGAAGCGACCAACTCCACCGTCGGCCTCTACCTGTTCCGACCGCGCCAGCTCGATCTCACCGTGGCGGGGTATCGCCGATCCCTGGTCGCGAGCCTCTATGCCCAGATGCTCAATCAACGCCTCGACGAGTTGGCTCAACGAGCCAATCCACCCTTCATCGGCGCTGGCGGCGGCGAAGGTTCCCTGGTTCGTGGCGTCGACGTGTTCTCGCTCGGCGCGGCGGTCGCGGACAGCGGGATGCTCCGCGGCCTCGAGGCGGTGCTGACCGAGGTCGAACGGGTCGACCGCCACGGGTTCACCGCCGCCGAGCTCGATCGGGCCCGTCAGGACCTTCGTCGAGCCTACGAGCAGGCCCACGCCGAACGGACCAAGACCGAATCGAACCGGTACGCCGAGGAGTACGTTCAGCATTTCCTGACCCGGCAACCGTTCCCCGGCATCGAAGCCGAGTTTGCCCTGGTCGAGCGGCTGCTGCCCACCATCGCCCTGCCCGAGGTCAACCAAGCTGCCGACAGCTGGCTCACCCGCAAGGATCGGGTGCTCACGGTGAACGCCCCCGCCAAGCCGTCCGTGCTGGTGCCGCGGCCCGAGGAGCTGATGGTCCTCTTCGACCGGGTCCGCAGTACTCCGGTCGCTCCCTATCAAGAGACCGTCTCCGCCGCTCCGCTCGTCGCCGCCAATCTTCCGGCCCGAGCGGTCGTCGAATCGACCGCCGACTCGGTGCTCGGCGTCACCCGGCTGCGGCTCGAGAACGGGGTCCAGGTGATTCTCAGGCCCACGACCTTCAAGGCGGACGAAGTCCTGATGGCGTCGTTCAGCCCCGGCGGCAACTCCCTGGTGGCCGACAGTCTCTTCACCGCCGCGATCTTCGCGAGCCAGTTGGTCAGTCTCGGAGGCGCCGGAGAGTTCTCCGCCATCGACTTGCAGAAGAAGCTGAGCGGCAAGGCGGTCCAGGTCTCACCGTACATCGGCGCCTATCAGGAGGGAATCAGTGGTCGGGGATCGCCCCAGGACTTGGAGACCCTCTTCCAATTGGTGTACCTCTACTTCACCGCACCTCGCCCCGACCCCGAGGCCGTCACCGCGTTCAAGACCAACGCGAAGGCCAGTCTCGCCAACCGCGGTGCCAGTCCGACGGTGGCGTTCCGGGATACCATCGTCGTGACCATGGCGCAGCACCATCCCCGCAGCCGCCCGCTGAGCAGCGCCCTGATCGACTCCATCGACCTCGACCGGTCGTTCGCGGTCTATCGCGATCGTTTCGCCGACGCGAGCGACTTCACCTTCGTCCTGGTCGGCGCCTTCTCGGTCGACTCGATTCGGCCGCTGATTGCCAGATATCTTGGGAACCTGCCTGCCGTTCGACGCACCGAGCGGTGGCGCGACGTCGGAATTCGGAGCCCCACCGGCGTGATCGAACGCACCGTGCGGCGTGGCCTGGAGCCGAAGAGCCAGACCGAACTCGTCTTCTCGGGCGGTTTCTCTTTTGCCCGGCCCGAGCGCTTCCTGCTTCGGAGCGTCGCGGACATCCTCGAGATCAAGCTTCGCGAGCAACTTCGGGAGGAACTCGGGGGGACCTACAGCGTGTCGGTGTCCGCCGCCGCCAATCGGATTCCCCGCGAGGAATACTCGGTGACCGTTCGGTTCGGCTCGGCGCCGGATCGAGTCGGTCAGTTGACCGACGCCATCTTCGCCCAGATCGACTCACTCGCCCGGTTCGGCGCCAGTGAGAAGGACCTGACCAAAGTTCGCGAGGCCACCATTCGGAGTCGCGAAACCGACCTCAAGGAAAATGGGTTCTGGCTCGGGCAGTTGGTCGCCGTCGAACAGAACGGCGGCGACCCCCACGCCTTTCTGGACCAGACCGACCTCCTGGCCCTGTTGACGACGGAACGGATCAAAGCGGCCGCGGGCCGCTACCTCGACCGGAAGAACTACGTCAAGGTGACCCTGTTGCCCGAGGCCAAGCCGGCAACGCCTTGAAGGGCGGCGGACCTGGGCCGCTGACGGTAGAATTGACCCACCCTGTTACCGGAGATTCGGATGGTCCGCACCGTTGCGTTCACTCTGGCGGCAATCTCGGTGGCGCCCCTGACCGCTCTGTCGGCGCAACTTACCCAGGACACCGCCCGCCGGATCGATGGGGTCTTCGCGGCCGTCGACCGGACCGACAGGCCCGGTTGCGTCGTCGGGGTCAACCGGGACACCCGCTCGCTGTTCCGACGCGGCTACGGAATGGCCAGCCTGGAGTTCGGGGTACCATTGACCGAGCACTCCGTGCTCGAGTCAGGGTCGGTCGCCAAGCAGTTCGCCGCGGGGGCGATCGTCCGCTTGGCGCAGACCGGCAAGCTGGGTCTCGACGACCCCGTTCGCAAATACGTCCCCGAGTTGCCCGACTACGGCGCCCCGATCACCGTCCGCATGCTCCTGAACCACACCAGCGGCATCCGCGACATGTGGACCCTGTTCAACGTGGCCGGCCAATCGATGGGCACCGTGCTCTTCACGATGGATCGGGCGCTCCGGATGGTCTATCGCCAGCGCGAGCTCAACTTCCCGCCCAACTCCCAGTTTCTCTACAGCAACTCCGGCTACTTGCTGCTCGCCGAAATCGTCCACCGAGTCGGCGGCGGTACCCTCGCCGAGTACTCGCGAGACACCTTCTTTCGGCCGCTCGGCATGAGGCGAACCCAATGGCGCGACGATTGGAATCAGACCGTCGCGGATCGAGCGACCGCCTACAGTCCCGTCGAGAAAAGATGGCGGGTCGACATGCCGTATATGAGCGTCTACGGGGCCGGCGGCCTGCTGACCACCGTCGGCGATCTACTCCTCTGGAACGAGGAGCTCGCCAACCCCCGGATCGGTGGGAAGGCCTGGACCGACAGCCTGGAACGCCGCGGGCGTCTCACCAGCGGACGGGAGCTCGGGTACGCCCTCGGCCTCTTCGTCGGGTCGCACCGAGGCGAGCGCGAAGTATCCCACACCGGGGCCACGGGCGGGTACCGGACCTACCTCGGTCGGTTTCCCAATAGGGCCCTCTCGATCGCCGTCCTCTGCAACTACGGATCGGCCAACCCGGAGGAATTCGGGCACCGAGTGGCCGATGTCTTTCTCGCTCCCCGGGACACCACTCCGGCTGGTTCCCAGGCCGTGGCCGCGACTCCTAACATAAGCCGGTACCTGGGGCGGTACCGCGACCCTGGCTCCGAGTCGGTCATTACCATGGTCGATCGGGACGGCCGGCTCGCTCGCGCGGGCGGCAGCCCTCCGCTGGTGCCCGCCGGCCCCGACCGCTTTTCCGCGGCGGGCGGCGCGGTGACGGTCGCGTTCCATCCGGTTCGCGACGGGAAAGCCACCGGGCTCACGCTCACCCAACCCGGGGAAGACTCGACCCACTACGAACGGCTCACCCCGCCGCCGTCGACCGCCCGCGGTCTGACGGGCTTCCTCGGCAGTTACCACAGTGACGAGCTGGACGTCAGCTACCGCATCGAGGCCAAGGACACCACCTTGACCGTGACGATCGCCGGCGACCCGCCCTTCGACTTGAGCCGCTATACCCTCGATTCGTTTGGCGGCGCCAACGGCCTCGCGCTACGATTCACCCGACGGGCGGGACGGGTCACCGGATTCCTGCTCTTTGCCGGCCGAGTCAAGAACCTTCGCTTCCAAAGGACGTCGACCCGATGACCGCCACGTTTCTCCCGCCGACCGCGACCGAATACGCGCCCTACTATGGCACCTACATCGCGAAGGTGCCCCTGGGGGACCTGTTGGCGACCCTCGAGCGACAGATCGGCGAGATCGAGGCAACCTTCGGGGCGATGGCCCCGGATCGGGCCACGTTCGCCTACGCTCCGGGGAAATGGTCGATCAACGAGGTGATTGGCCACTTGAGCGACGCCGAGCGGGTCTTCAGTTACCGGATCGTCTCGTTCGCCCGAAACGATCCAGCCAGCCTGCCCAGCTTCGACGAGAACGTCTGGGCCCCTGAGGGTCGGTTCAACGAGCGTTCCTTGGCGAGCATGGTGGCGGAGTTGGTCGCCGTGCGGCGGGCCAGCCTTGCCCTCCTGGATGGCCTCCCCGCCGGGACCGACACCCGCCAGGGCACCGCGAGCGGCAAGGTGGTCTCGGTGCGTGCCCTGGCCTACATCCTCTGCGGCCACGTTGCCCACCACCTGGGCATCGTCCAGGAGCGATACCTCACCAAGTGAGGCCGCCGGCCGGCCGGGGGCGGGCAATCGCCCCCCGCCGCCGGGCCGGGTACATTTCATCGACCTTATCCGCTCCGCGATGGAGGCAGGATCTCGACATGGATACCCCCGCAACGACGGCGCCGCCGTCCCGGCCCATCTCCCGGCAGATTCGCGAATCGGTGGTGATCCGCTTCGCCGGAGACTCGGGCGACGGCATGCAGATCACCGGTTCCGAGTTCACCGTCGAGACCGCGCTCGCCGGCAACGATCTGGCGACCTTTCCCGACTTCCCGGCCGAAATCCGGGCGCCCGCGGGCACCACCTTCGGCGTCTCGGCCTTTCAGATCCACTTTGGCAGCGGCGAGGTGATGACCGCCGGCGACGAGCTCGACGCGCTCGTCGCCATGAACCCCGCGGCCCTCAAGGTCAACCTCAAGGATCTCCGGCACGGTGGGATTCTCGTCTGCGATGTCTCCACGTTCAATCAGCGGAACCTCACCAAGGCCGGCTACACTCAGAATCCGCTCGAGGACCACTCGCTCTCCGACTACCGGGTCATTCGGCTCGACGTGACCAAACACAACGCCGAGGCGGTGAAGCCCTTCGACCTGAGCTCCAAGGAAGCGGTCCGCTGCCGCAACATGTGGACCCTGGGATTGATGTTGTGGATGTTCGGGCGAGAGCGCCATGCCACCATCGAGTGGCTGGAGCGCAAGTTCGCCAAGAAACCGGAGATCGCGAAGGCCAACGTCGCCACGCTGAACGCGGGCCACGCCTTCGGGGAAACGGCGGAGCTCTCGGCGCTCGGCGCCTTCAGCGTGGCGCCGGCCAAGGTCGATCCGGGCACCTACCGAACGGTCACCGGAACCGAGGCCCTCGCGTGGGGTGTGGTCGCCGGAGCCCAGGCGGCGGGTCTCGCCCGGGTCGTCATGTCGTCATATCCGATCACGCCGTCGTCACCGGTGCTGCATACCCTGGCCGGCCTCAAGCAGTTCGGCGTGGTGACCTTCCAAGCGGAAGACGAGATCGCCGCGATGTGCGCGGCCATCGGCGCCTCGTTTGGCGGCGCCCTCGGCGTCACCTCGAGCTCCGGGCCGGGAATCGCTTTGAAGACCGAGGCGATCGGGCTGGCGGCCATGACGGAGCTCCCGGTATTGGTGATCAACAATCAGCGTGGCGGCCCCTCGACCGGGCTCCCGACCAAGACCGAGCAGTCAGACCTGTACCAAGCCATCTACGGCCGGAACGGCGACACCCCCCTCCCCGTGCTGGCGACCGCCACGCCGTCGGACTGCTTCGAGGTGGCGATCGAGGCCATTCGGATCGCCACGAAGTACATGACGCCGGTGATGCTGCTTACCGATGGGTACCTCGCCAACGCCTCCGAGCCGTGGCTCATCCCTGATGCCACCGCCCTGCCGCGTTTCCCGGTGACTTTCCAGACCGATCCCGAGGGATTTCAACCCTATCGCCGCGATCCCAAGACGCTCGCCCGGGTCTGGGCCGTGCCGGGAACCCCGGGGCTCGAGCACCGGATCGGTGGCATCGAGAAGGACTATGCCACCGGCCACATCTCGTACGATGACGAAAATCACCAGAAGATGACCGACACCCGCGCGGCCAAGATCGCCGGGATCGCCAACGACATCCCTCTCCAGAGTGTCGCCCTGGGCGACGACCACGGTCCCATTGCGGTCGTGGGCTGGGGTTCGACCTACGGTCCGATCCACCAGGCGGTCCGGCAGCTTCGCGCCGAAGGCAAGGCGGTCTCCCAGATCCACATCCGGTACCTGAAACCGTTCCCGAGGAACCTCGGTGACCTGCTCCGGCGCTTTGACCGGGTTCTGGTACCGGAGATGAACAACGGGCAATTGGTGACCGTGTTGCGGGCCGAGTACCTGGTCCCAGCCGAAAAGCTGGCCAAGGTCACCGGCAAACCATTCAAGATCTCGGAACTGGCCGCGGCGATCCGCGCCCGATTGGAGAAGTAAGATGACCGCGACTGCTCCCGCGCCGCTCAAGCCGAGCGACTTCGAGTCGGATCAGGAAGTTCGTTGGTGCCCTGGCTGCGGCGATTACGCGATTCTCAAGGCCGTCCAGCGCACCTTGGCCGACATCGGGGCCAAGACGGAGACGACCGTCTTCGTCTCGGGCATTGGCTGCTCATCGCGGTTTCCGTACTACATCTCGACCTACGGGTTCCACACCATTCACGGTCGCGCTCCGGCCGTGGCCACCGGGCTCAAGCTGGCCAACCCGGATCTCGACGTGTGGCTGGTGACCGGCGACGGCGACGGCCTTTCGATCGGCGGCAACCATCTCCTCCATATCCTCCGCCGCAACGTCGACCTGACGATCATGTTGTTCAACAACGAGATCTACGGGCTGACCAAGGGCCAGTATTCACCAACGTCCCGAGTGGGCACTCGTTCGCCGTCCACCCCGCTCGGCTCGCTCGACATGCCGCTCTCGCCCACCCTGTTCGCCTTGGGCGCCGGAGCCCATTTCGTGGCCCGATCGGTGGATACCCAGGTGGCCCATCTCATCACCACGCTCAAGCGCGCCCACGCCCACCGAGGCACCAGTTTCGTCGAGATCTTCCAGAACTGCGTGGTCTACAACGACGGGGTGTTCGACGAGTTCACCGAACGAAGCGTCGCCGCCGAGCGTCAACTGCTCGCCGAGCATGGCAAACCGCTGTTGTTCGGCAAGGAACGGAAGCAGGGACTCCGCCTTCGAACCGAGGCCCTCGAGCTCGAAGTGGTGACCATTGGCGAGAACGGCGTGACGGAGGCGGACATCCTGGTTCACGACGAGACCAATCGGACCTTGGCGAATTGGCTCGGGTCACTCCACCCGCCGGCGTTCCCGCAGGTGCTGGGGGTTCTGTACTGCAGCCCCGCCCCGACCTACGAGTCCGTCGTGTTCGACCAGATGCGAGCATCGGCCGGCAAGGGTCCTCAGGACATGAACGCCTTGATGCGCACGGGTCGGACCTGGACCGTGGCCGGGTGACCCAGCGTCACCCGCGACAGGCGTAGCCCATGGCGTCGTTCATGCCTTTTGGCCGCGCGATCGTCTCGAAGAAGCCGTCGAGGTATTCGATGGCATTCTTGGCTCGACCCGGCTCGAAAAGGGGCGAGGTGTAGATCGCGTAGATCGAGTCCTTCTTCCCCCGAAACAGGTCGATCGTCGGCTGCAGCTCTTCCAGCTTCCGGCAGGGACCCCGATACAACCTGGCCTTGACCGACTTGATCGGCAACCGCTCGTCCGGAACCGCGTACACGGACCCCACCAGCCCCGAAAAGTCGAAGTCATAGGCCACCGGGAAGTAGAAGCCACCGCCCTTCGCGCCGATGTCGACGATCCGAATGTTGTGAATCGCGAACACCGACCAGTCGGTGTTGCCGATCATGTATTGGAACGTGGACAGGAGGTCCATTTGACTCGGTTCCATGTCCGAGAACGCCGCGCCCGTCTGCTTCAGGTCCTTGCCGCCGTTTCGCTTGGCCATGTCGCCATCGTCTTCGATGAAGAAGCCGAAGCGGGTCACCGCCTTGGTGGTATCTTCGGTCGGCAGATAGCGAATCTTCGCCAACCGGCTGCGATGGCTCAACGGGGTGAGGACGTTGTACATCCGGTAGATCGATTCCTCGACCAGCAGATTCTGCTCGTTCCGCGTGGTATTCTGGCAATGGGTCACCAACTTCAGGCTGCCCTGGTCGTTGAAGACCGTCCCTTTGGTCGAGTCTTTGTTGAAAATCACCTTGAGCGGCGGGAAGCTGCAGGTGCTCCGGCGCAGTCGGAAATGACCCCGGGTTTCCAGTGTGATCGGCAGGCTGATCGCCCCCTGACGCTCGTCGACGAAATCGACCCGGCCATCCTGAGGTTTCGACTTCAGGGTGTCGCGATCCTTGCCCAGTTCCCCGAGCGGGGCTCGGATGGTGAGCTCGAGCGGGGTCCGGTCTCGAAAAAGGCGCTCTGGTTGGGATTTGTCTTTAGCTGCGTCCTGAGCCGCCGCCGGCACCGACCCGAACGAGCAAACCACCAGCATGACCAGGAGCGTTCGACCGAGGGACACGCGCTACCTGCCTTTGGGGGGATCGGAGGATTTTAGCGTCGTTCCTCGGCCTGCGCGAGAGGGGCGGCTATGGTACCGGTCGGCCCGGTTTCCCCGTATTATCCGCGTCGCCCCTCCTCGGACACCCCATGCTGCTCGCCACTCGGCTTGGCTCGTTATCGATCGTCGCCGCCGCCTTGGCGTGTGCCCCGGCGCCGATGCCGGTCCCCGTCCCCGCGACCGGCAAGCCGACCCTGATCGTGCTGATTACCATCGATCAGATGCGCTCCGATTACCACGGTCGTTTCGCCTCCCAGCTGACCGGCGGCCTGGATCGGCTCTGGCGGGCGGGAGCGGTGTTCACCGATGCCCACCACGACCACGCGATTACCGAAACCGCCCCGGGACATGCCACCCTACTGACCGGTCGCTTCCCCCGCAGCACCGGCATCACCCGGAACCTGGCCGGCGTCAACGACCCCCGCTGGCCGGTCATCGGATCGGAAGACGCTGGCGCCGCGCCGTTCCGACTCCGAGGCACCACCCTGTTCGACTGGCTCGCCATCGCGGAACCCGCCACTCGGGCGTTCTCCGTTTCGGCCAAGGACCGCTCGGCCATTCTCCCGATCGGGCGATCGAAGCAGCAGGTCTATTGGTTCACCAACAACGGTCTGTTCTCGACCAGCACCTGGTACGCCGACTCGCTGCCGGACTGGGTCACCGCCTTCAACGCCCGCCGCATTCCGCATCGCATGGCCGGGAAGGCCTGGACCACCCTCCTCCCCGATACCACCTACCCCGAGCGGGATAGCGTTCCGTTCGAGGCCTTCGGTCGCGGCTTTACCTTCCCCCACTGGCTGCCCGCGGACTCGACTGCGGCGGCGGCGCAGTTCCGCTACACCCCGTTCGTGGACGAGATTACCCTCCAGTTCGCGCTCGAGGGAGTCCGCCGTCTCGATCTTGGGCGCGGACCGACTACCGATCTTCTGGCCGTCTCGCTGTCGGCGACCGACTATGTGGGCCACTTCTACGGTCCGGAATCGAAAGAGCAGCACGACCAGATCCTTCGCCTCGATCGCGTCTTGGGGGCGTTCCTCGATACCTTGGTGACTCTTCGAGGACGCGACCGGATGATCATCGTCCTCTCGGCCGACCATGGCGGCGGGCTCATCCCTGAGCTGCATGGCAACCTCCGGGTGGCATTCCGGCCGGCGATGGCGGCCGCCCGAGCCGTGATCCGGGCCGGCGGCGGCGATTCGACCGCGGTCGACTTCGAGAGCGGGGCCGTGTTCATCGATCGCGCTCACCTCGGCACCGCGACGGAAGCCGCGGTGATCGACGCCCTCGTGACCACGGCGAGAACCATCCCGGGTGTCACCCGAGTCGATCGATTCGCCGACCTGGCCGGCCGCGACCTCACCAAAGATCACGTCGCTCGCCGGTGGCTCAACATGTTCCCCGACGACATGCTCCCCTCGATCGTCGTCACCCTCGCCGAGGGGAACATCTTCAACTATCCAATCGTCGCGACTCATGGCTCGCCCCATGACTATGATTCCCGAGTGCCGCTCGTTTTCGTGGGGAGCCCGTTCAAACCAGGCCGCTACCCGGCCCCGGTACGCACGGTCGACATCGCGCCCACCTTGGCCCGGATACTGGGCATTGCCCCGACCGAGCGATTGGACGGTGTCCCCTTGCTCGCCGCCCTTCGCTGACATCCACCCATCACCCTGAGACCGGGCATGCGTCCCCTCGTCGCCGCCATTCTCCTCATCCTGCTCGCCCAACCAGCCATCGCCCAGACGAAAAACGTCGACCACGGCCAGCGACCCGGAGGCCGACTGGCCATCCGCAACGCGATGGTGATCGCCGGCAACGGCGTTCCGGCCGAGGGGCCCTACGACATCGTGATCGAGGGCAATCGAATCGTCGAGATGGCCGGGCTCGACCCCGTGGCCGTCAAGAGCGGTCAAGCTCGCCGTCCCCGCGCCGACGCGGAGATCGATGGCACCGGGAAGTACGTCCTTCCCGGCCTGATTAACGCTCACGGCCATCTCCAGAACGAGCGAGGCGGCGTCCCGCAGCCGTACGAGTATCAGTTCAAGCTCTGGCTTGCCTCCGGGGTGACCACGGTCCGAGACGTCAGCTCGGGCAGTGACCCCAAGGAGTTCCTCGAGCTCAAGGAGCGCAGCGCCCAAGGGAAACTCGAGGCCCCTCGTCTATTCGTCTACGCCGGTTACAGCCGCTCGCCGACCCCACGCACCCCCGATCAGGCTCGGGCGCGGGTCAGAGAGCTCAAGACCGCCGGCGTCGACGGGATCAAGATTGGCGGGCTCGACCGCGACATCATGGCCGCGATGGAAGATGAGGCGAAGAAAGTCGGACTGCCCATCGCCCACCACATCGGCGTGGAGGAAACCACCGCTTGGGACGACGTCAAGTTCGGGACCCGATCCATCGAGCATTGGTACGGGGTGCCCGACGCGGCGTTCAAGGACGGCGTCCAGAACTTCCCCTCGGATTTCAACTACAACGACGAGACCCACCGCTTCCGGTACGCGGGGAGGATTTGGCGCGAAGCAGACCCGATCAAGCTCGAGGCCATCCTCAAGGCGATGGCCGACCATGGTGTCGCCTGGGACCCGACCCTGGTGATCTACGAGGCGAGCCGGGATCTCCAACGGGCCCAAACCCAACCTTGGTTCAAGGACTACCTCCACCCGACGTTGGAGGAGTTCTTCCGACCCAACCCAGCGAACCACGGCTCCTACTTCATCGGCTGGTCATCGACCGACGAGGCGTACTGGAAGGAGAACTATCGCATCTGGATGGCCGCGCTTCGCGATTTCGAGCGCTTGGGCGGGCTGATTGGCGTGGGGGAAGACGCGGGGTTCATCTACCAGATGTACGGTTTTGGGGTGATCCGGGAGATGGAGTTGCACCAAGAAGCGGGATTCCATCCGATCAAAGTCATCCAGCACGCCACCCTGAACAACGCCCGGATGCTCGGCGCCGAAAATGAGATCGGCCGAGTCCGGACTGGCCATCTGGCCGACCTGATCGTCGTCAACGGGAACCCGCTCGAGGACCTCAAGGTTCTCTATCCCACCGGGACGGCCGCCATCAAGGACGGCAAGGAGATCAGATCGGGCGGGGTCGAGTGGACCATCAAGGATGGGATCCCCTATCATGGGCCCCGGTTGATGAGCGAAGTGAAGCAGATGGTCGCGAAGGCCCGCGCCGATTGGGCCAAGAAGAACCCCTGAGCGCTGAGGCGGGGCGATGCCAAAACGGAAACCAAAGGAAGATCTGGTCGCCCGCCGATTCTGGCAGGCGGTGACCCACGAGCACGCCGCCCAGACGACCGCCGAGATTCGCTACTTCGGGGTCGTCAAGCGCATTCCCATCGCGGCGTTTCCCAAACGCCTGGAACAGTTGCCCTCCGTGGCCATGGAGTGGGATGAGACCGCCGACGGAATGCGGCGAGACTTGCCCGCCAGCCTCCCGGTCAGCATGCAGGGCTGGCAACCGCTTCCGACCGGGGCCGTCGAACGCTACGAGGCGTTTGATCGCGACACCGGCGATCTGCTGGTCTTCTGGCGGGTTCCCTGCCGTCGGATGGGATGAGCGAGCGACCTACATTCGGAACAGGTAGCTCACCTTGCCGAAGAACCCGTCACTCCGTCGCGAGAGCCGCCCAAACCTGAACTCCTCCGGCTCGGTCGACGTCGATCCGTAGCCCAGGTACATCAGCGTCCCCGGCACTGGGCGATAGCTGAAGAGCCAGTCCATCTGGAATTCGTTAGTGGCCTCGCCGTCGTCGAGCACGCCATCGACCAAAATCCGCCGCCCCGTTCGGTCAACCAGCGGGGCGCGTTCGCGGGCCGTGTACTGCCCGATGAACCGAAGGAACACCGCGCGATTGAGCTGCAATTCGATCTTGAGCCGAGGTATCGTCTCCGTCGAGAACCGGGAGCCGTCGCGCTGCCGGCTCAGGGTGAGGTGCGCGATCTGGAAAGCGCCTCGCAACGAACCAGTTGGCCGGACCTCCGCGGTGGCATCGACCCGGGACAATCGCCCCGGGGCCGCTTCCCGGAACAGGGCCGCTTCGCCAAACCCCACGCCCGCCGACAAGGTGAGGTGCTGGAAGGTCGGAGTGGTCAGTTGGATCGATCCGGCGACGATGTTTCGCTCAGGCGCGGGCACCGCGAAAGGGACTGTGTCGGTGGCTGCTTGGACTTGGTATCCCTGATACCCACTGGCAGGATAGCTGAAGAAGCTCCGGCTCAGGCTTCCCCGAAGCTGCCAGCCACCCCGCAACGTGGCGGAGGGAAACGCGGTCTCGTATCCCTCCTGTGGGCCATCGCCCGGCGAGGAGTAGCTCCATAGTCGCTGGACGCCGAAGAAGGCGCCGTAAGTCTCGAACAGCGCCCCCTTCGATCCGTAGCCGGTCAATCGGTTGAAGCCGTTTACGTCGATCACGCCGGTTCGATTCACGAAGCCGGCCGCCGCGTTGAAATCTGGCGCGGTGGCTCGGATGCTGTAGTTGAAGCCCCACCCTCGACCGGTTCGGTCCCACATCGCGGACAACATTGGCCCCGACCGCGACCCGCCGCTCGGCGTGTTCGTCCACGACTGCACCGCCTGGAGCTCGAGGAAATACAGCTTCGAGTGATAGAGCCGCAGATCAGCCCCACCGAGCCGGGAATAGGACGATCCATCCTCACGGGTCGTGATGACGCCGCCCAGGGTCGAGTTGCGGCCCAAGTCAGTCCTGAGCCGCGCCACGCCGAACATCGGTCGGTCGCCGCCAGGCATCGACGGCCCCCCGCCGCCGCCAGTGATCAAGGTGGCGACGTTCATCCGGCCCACCTTGCCCGCCAACTTGACCCCGACATCGGGATCGACGATTCGGCGGGTCCAAATCAGCTGGCCAGGCGTGTCGAACAACTCGAGTCCATCGAGAAAGAACGGCCGCTTCTCCGGGTAGAACAACGCGAACCGCTCGTTCACGGTCACCTGACCGACGTCGGCCTCGACTTGGGAGAAATCGGGGTTGACCGTGCCGTTCATCGTGAGATTCTGGCTGATCCCCCAACGGACGTCGCCACCGATATCGCCAGTGCCGGCATAGTCCCACCGGCCCGCCGGCAGCCGGGACCCATCGAGGCGCCCGGTGATCGTCGGAGTCAGTTCCAGCACCAGTCCCCGATGGAGATCGTGGAGACCGCGCAGCGTCCCGGATTGGCCGAGGAAGGTCGAGTTCGCTCGAACCGCCGGCGTCCAGGTGTCCTGGAATCCCGAATGCTGGACCCGGCGCAACACGTTGATGCCCCAGGTCTGGACCGAGCCCTCCTGGTATCGCAGGCTCTTGAACGGAATTCGAATCTCGACCTCATAGCCGCCCTCGACGAGTCGGCCTCGCGATTCGAAGATGTAGTCGGGATTCAGGTCGACCGTGCCTTCCAGCGGGTTGATGTTGCCGACCCCTCCGCCACTGCCCGAACGACCCCCGGCCCCGCCGCTGAAATTGTCGCTCCGAGTCCCGTCTTGTTGCACTCCGAGGGGGTTTACCCCGAAGAGGAATGCGATCCGCCGATCGTTGTAGGTGTCGAGCAGGATCTGGATCTGGTCGTCACTACCGATGTTGTCCCGGTTGGCGCGGGTCGCCCGAACGACGTCGCCGTGCGCCTCGCGAGCGCGAACCCCGAAGTAGATCGCGTCGCGGCCGTACCACACCATTACCTCGGTCGGCTCCTCGGCCGGCCGGCCGTCAACCGGCTGAAACTGCGAGAAGTCGACCAATCGGGCCGCCTGCCGCCAAACCCCCTCGTCGAGCCGGCCATCGATCACGACCACCGAATCGAAGCGAGGGATCGGCACCTCGAGCTGCCGCTTGAGGCCGCTGAATGTCGGGGCGGAATCCTGCGCGACGACCACCGCGAGGGCGAGTGAGATGAATGAGGACATCGGAGCCGAGTCTTTGCATGGACGGCCAACCAGCCGCCGAAGGTTGCGGTGCGCTACGGTTGGCCGAGTTCGGCGGCGTAGGCCTTCTTCAAGCTCTCTTGGTACTGATCGTACAGGCCCTTCAGCGTCGCGTGTTCCGACTTCACGGCGTCGCGAAACGCCGGATCCGACACGAAGTCGTATAGGATGCCCACCATGACCTGAGCGGCGAGCCGGAAACCACGGTGACCAACTTCGCTGAAGGTGTCTTCCAGCATCCCTCTGGTGTGGTACGAACCGCGCGAACTGAAAATGCTGACGCCAACACCCGGAGCGATCCGGGACAGCACACCGGTTTCTTCGTATCCGGCCGGGCGGGTCGGCTCGGCATCGATATTCGGCGCGCCGAGCTTCTGGGCGTACCCGAAGGCCAACTCTTCGAGCGTCGCGAAGCTGATTCCGTCCCGAAACTCGCCGTAACGGTCGATCTTGACTTGAGTCCCCGTCGCCAGCGCGGCCGCCTTCGCCGCGTTGTCGATCATCCGCTGCATGTGCTCGAGATAGACCCCGTCCGGGTAGCGGATGTAATAGTCCACCACCGCTCGTTGAGGCACCACGTTCGGGGCTACCCCACCCTCGGGAATCACCCCCTGAATCGACGCCTCGGGTCGGAAGGTGCTTCGCAGGCCGTCGACCATCGTGAAGAAATGCACCGCCGCCGTTAACGCGTTCCGGCCGTGCCAGGACGTGAGTTGGTGCGACGGCGTTCCCGAAAAGGTGTACTTCACTTCGTTGATGTTGAGACAGCAGATCCCGAATCCAACCCGAGCCCTCGACGTCTGGGTGGAGGCATGGCTTCGAACGATCAGGTCAGTTCCGTTGAAGACCCCGGCATCGAACATGATCTTCTTCGCCGGTGGCCCAACCTCTTCCGCCGGGGTGCCGTAGATCACGATCGTCCCGGGTACCCGCTTGACGGTGAGATATTCCTTGAGCGCGACGGCTGCCGCGATCGCGATCGGACTCTGAGCGTTGTGTTGATCACCGTGGAACGCACCCTCGGTGTCCCGCAATGCGTCGTACTCGGCGATCAACCCGAGGACTTGGCCCGGCCCGGCCGGCGACACCCACCGCGCCACGAACGCCGTCGGCAGACCCGCCACGCCGGTATCCACCGCAAACCCCGCGGCTCGCAGCACCTTGGTCAGCGTGTCGACCGCCAGGAACTCTTTCCAGCCCACTTCTGGGTGGCGCCCGATCCAGTCGCTGAGGGCCTCCATCCGTTCGTCCCAGATCGCCGCCGCCCGCTGTTGAACGGCGTCCCGATCGACCAGCTTGGCCCCGATCAACCGCTGGGCCAGCTTCGCCGGCATCAACCGCTGCTGCAGCGCCTCGATCTGCTTGAGCACGTCGCTGGCGGCGGCTCGCTCCGTCTCGGTGGTCTGAGCCCGGACCGGGCCCGCCAACAGGCTGGCAAAGCAGACCAGGATGGCGCCACGGGTAGAGTTTGACATGGCAGTAGGTTAACAGGCCAAGTCGGTCCTCGGGAGCGGTCGGCTAGTGCGGCGGGGCGTATATTCACCGCTGTCTTCGACGAGGGGAATCCCATGGCGCAGCCCACCGATCCCGAGCTCCAGGCCTGGATCGAAGACGCCCAGCAGCTCGCCGACTCCATCCAAGGGCTCGAATCGCTCTCCACCCTGCAACTGCGGTGGCGGCCGGGGCCGGGCAAATGGTCCATCACCGAATGCGTGGAGCACCTCACCACCACGGATCGCAAGGCGGCCAGTTTCTGGCGAGAGCCGATCGCCCGGGCTCGGGCGGCCGGCCTCAATGGCCGGGGCCCCTATTCGCTCGGCTGGCTGGGAGGGTGGTGGCTGAAACAGGTCGGCCCCAATCCGTCCAGACCGGTCTCTGCCCCGGCGATCTTCACCCCTTCGAGCACCGCCGACCCCGCCACCGTCCTCGCCGACTTTGCCGCCCACCAGCGGGAGCTGATCGCAACCATCGAATCGGTCGACGGCTTGAACCTGGCCCGGATCAAGGCCCGTTCGGCGGTCACGCCGCTCCTCCGCTTCAACCTCGCCACCTGGATCAGGTCGGCTCTTGCTCACCAGCACCGCCACTTCGACCAGATCGAGCGAGTCCGGAACCATCCCGATTTCCCGAGAGAATGACCGGCTCCCCCCCCGGTATATTGTCCCTCGTCACCTCACCGCCAACCGAACCACGAGCCCAATGGCCACCGCACGGCGCACCCATACGTTCACCGAATCCGTGATTCGCGGGATGACCCGCCTCGCCAATCAGCACGGCGCGATCAACCTGGCCCAGGGGTTCCCCAACTTCCCCACCCCGGACGTCCTCAAAGAGGCGGCCGCCAAGGCCATCCGCGATGACATCAACCAATACGCCATCACCTGGGGGGCAAAGCGACTGCGCACCGCGCTCGCCAAGAAGTACCTCGACTGGTACGGCATGGCGGTCGACACCGAGACCGAAATCACCGTCACCTGCGGCGCGACCGAGGCGATGGCCGCGACTCTCCTGGCCATGGTCGACCCGGGCGAGGAAGTCATCGTCTTCGAGCCGTTCTACGAGAACTACGGCCCCGACGCCATCCTCTGCGACGCCAAGCCGGTCTTCGTCCCACTCCCCCCGGGCCAACCGCTCGACGTCGACCGACTCACCAAGGCGTTCTCCAATCGAACCAAAGCGATCATCGTCAACACGCCAGGCAACCCCTCGGGGCGGGTCCTCACCCGCGCCGAGCTCACCACCATCGCCGAGCTCTGCCAACGGTTCGGGACCTGGGCGGTGACCGACGAGATCTACGAGCACATTCGCTATGATGGAGAACACGTCCCGCTGGCGACCTTGCCCGGGATGCGGGACCGAACCATCACCATCAGCGGTGCGTCCAAGACCTACAGCATCACCGGGTGGCGAATCGGAACGATCATCTCGCCGCCCAGCGTGACCGACGCGATCCGAAAGGTCCACGATTTTCTCACCGTGGGCGCCCCCGCCCCGCTCCAGGAGGCGCTCGCGGTCGCCATGGAAACGCTCGGTCGCGACTATTACGACCACCTCGAATCTGACTATCGGGCTCGGCGAGATCTGCTGGTTGGTGCTCTCCGAAAGAGCGGGTTCCAGTGCGAGGCGCCGGAAGGCGCCTACTACATCCTGACGGACTTTACCGCCATCAAGAAGATGCCGGCCGACGAGTTCGCTCGCTGGCTCACCGTCGAGGGTGGCGTGGCCACCGTGCCCGGCACCAGTTTCTTCGCGAACCCGGCGGACGGCCGGGACTTCACTCGGTTCGCCTTCTGCAAGACCGAGGATATGCTGCACGAGGCGGTGGAAAGGCTCGAGCGCCTGTCTCGCTAGGAGACCCCGTCGTGGCGGGCTCCGCCAACGCGTGGAGACCTACCCGACCGGACGACCCGCTTCCCGCGTTGCGGTTGCCAGCAGACCGCCCAAGACGTCCTCGAACCGGTTCCAGAGCAGGGACAAATGTCCCTCGTCGGGGTAGACCCGCGACTCGGATCGTTTGAGCGCACTCGCAAGGTAGTAGCCGGCCTCGGGAAGCACGGATCGATCTTGCCCGCCGAACCAGAGGTTCACCACCATGGGGATGTCGCCTAGGGCGAAGCCCCAGGGACGCGCCAACAAGAGCAGATCATGGTACGATCCGACCTCCCCACGCCGAAACCCCGCTCGATGGCTCGTCAAACGGTGGGCTCGGCGATGAGGATCGGCCAACAGCCGTTGGTCGGGCGGGCCCATCAGGCTCGATTCCCGCTCGATCAGCCGCTCGGACCCCGTAACGAGTTGGCGGGCTAATCGGCGGGTTCGTTGCTCCAGAAGCCAAGGGAAGAACCGGCCGACGGTGGCGTAGTTGCGTTGTCGCGGCGTCATCACCGCGCGGCCCTCGGGCTGGTCGGCGGGAACCCAGCTGGCCACTACCCCGACCGATTTGAGGCGGTGGGCGATTCGCAGACCGCAGGCCAACGCATAGGGTCCGCCAGCGCCAACCCCGAGGACCGAGAACCGACTCAGACCCAGGGCCTCGGCAAAACCAACCACGTCGACCGGCCAATCCAGCAGCGTCCGGCCCGGTCGCAGATCCGACAGCCCGATGCCCGGCCGTTCCACGACGAGCAGCCGAACGCCGGCGTTGCCCGCCGCGGCATCGAACTCGGGTGCCATCAGATCGAGCCGGGAGCCAGGCGTGTCGGGAAATACCAGGATGACCAGCCCGGCCGGGTCCCCGCACTCCGAGTAGCCGAGGGTGCGACCGTCGGAAAGCGACACCACATTGTCCGGGTCGAGCGCCATCCATCCCCCGCGGCATGCCCCAAGGGAATTTCGCGGGCGGCGTCGGAATCCGCCATGACCCACCAGCCCCCAAAACGAAGTAGATTCGGCCCGTGTCCACCACCCGGCCGCCCATGTTCGGACTTCGCCCACTGCTCGTCGCGGCCGCCCTCGTCGGGACCGTCGCCTCCGACGCCGCCAGCCAACCGAAAAAGAGGGCTCGCGACCTGGGCATACCCCTCGAGGGCACCCCCGGAGCCCTGAACGCCATTACCGACGTTCGCGGCGTCGAGGTGGGCGTGACCACCATCGTCCAGGGCGACGGCAAACTGGTCGTGGGCCGGGGGCCGATCCGCACCGGAGTGACCGCCGTGTTCCCCCGCGGGCGGGCCGCGACCGAAGCCGTCTACGGCGCCTGGTTCTCACTCAACGGCAACGGGGAAATGACCGGCACGACCTGGCTCGAGGAATCCGGTTTCCTCGGCGGACCGGTGATGATCACCAACACCCACAGCGTCGGCGTCGTCCATGATGCCGTGATCGAGTGGATCGTCAAGCAGGGTAAGGCTTTCGATTGGTCCCTGCCCGTCGTGGCCGAAACCTGGGACGGCGGCCTCAACGACATCAACGGCTTTCACGTCAAGAAAGAGCACGTCTTCGCGGCGATCGAGACGGCCAACGCCGGTCCGGTCCCCGAGGGGAACGTGGGCGGCGGCACCGGGATGACCTGCCACCAGTTCAAGGGCGGAACCGGAACCTCGTCGCGTCGGATCACCGTGGTCGGCTCGGACTACACCGTTGGTGTCCTGGTCCAATGCAACTATGGGAGCCGTCGTCGCTTCACGGTGGCCGGCGTCCCCGTGGGCCGGGAGATTCCCGATCTCCTGCCCTGTTTCGCCCCCCTTGCCGACGGGACCCAGGCCCGCACCCCCGGCTGCGCCGCCGGCCCCCGGTCCGACAGCGACGGTGAGGGATCGATCATCGTCGTCGTCGCCACCGACGCGCCCCTGCTGCCCCACCAGCTCAAACGGGTCGTGAAGCGGGCCGCCCTGGGTGTCGGTCGGATGGGCGGGATGGGCGAAGATTCCTCCGGCGACATCTTCATCGCGTTCTCGACCGCCAACGCGGGCGCCGATGTGTCGAACCGACTCGCCCAGGTCCACGCCCTGCCTAACGAATCCATCAACCCGGTCTTCGAAGCCACCATCGAAGCGACCAGCGAGGCGATTCTCAACGCCATGCTCGCCGCCACCACGATGACCGGCGCCGATGGTCGCACCGTCTTTGCCCTGCCCCACGATCGTCTCCAGGCCGCCATGGCCAAGTACGGCCGCGGCCGCTGAGCCCGGCTACTGCACCGTGCGCCCCAGTTGGCCTGGGGCGCGCGCCCGACCCGTCACCCCGGTGAGCGCGATCAAGGCGATCAAATAGGGCAGCATCAGGAAGAACTGGTAGGGCACCGCCAGCCCCATCGCCTGAAAGGCGAACTGCAGCGCGGTCGCCGCTCCGAAGCCCAGCGACGCCACCAGCACCCCCACCGGATGCCAGCGACCCAACACCACGATCGCGATGGCGATGAAACCCCGCCCCGCCGTCATCCGCTCGGCGAACGTCCCGACCTGAGCGAGCACCAGCGTCGCCCCGCCGATCCCGGCCAACACCCCGCCCAGCGCCACCGCCGTCGTCTGCACCCGCCGGACCCGAACTCCGGACGCTCGAGCCGCTTCCGCCGCCTCGCCCGTCGCTCGTAGCGACAGCCCCCAGGTCGTCCGGAACAGGGCCCACCAGACGATGCCGACCAAGACCACCGCCGCGAACGTCGGCGTCAATGCGATTGTCGGCAGGGTCAGCCCGACGCCCTCGCTCCCGAAGGCCCGCCGATACCACAGGCCGGTCACCCCGATCGACCCCATGGTCAGCGCGGTTCCGACGATGATCTGGTCGACCCTGCCCCAAATCGCGATGGCGGCGAACACCAGGGCGACCACGAGACCCGCGGTGCCTCCGGCCACCAATCCGAACCACGGATCCCCCGACGCGGAGGCACCCAGCGCGGCGCCGAGACAACCAGCCAGCATCGCCCCCTCGACGGACAGATTGATGACACCGGCTCGCTCCGCGATCAACTCACCCAATGCCGCCCACAACAGCGGCGTCGCGATCCGAAGCGCCGCGGCGAGAAAGTCGAGCGTCGGATCCATCGCTACGCCGACGCCTCCGCCTGCGCCCCGCGGCCTCGCTGGAGACTCAGCATCGCGAGCACGATGATCGTCGCCTGAACCACGTTCACCGCGACCGACGGGATGCCGGCGTCCCGTTGCATGCCGCTTGCCCCCGCCTCGAGCGCCCCGAAACCCAAGCCCGCGACGATCACCGCCAACGGATGCAGCCGCGCCACCAGAGCGACCGCGATCCCGGTAAACCCGTATCCCGGCGAAAGATTCTGATAGAGGGTGTAGGTCACCCCGGAGACCTCCAGTCCCCCGGCCAATCCCGCCAGACCCGCCGAGCCGATCAACGCCGCCGCTTGGACCCGAGCCACCGGAATTCGACCGGCCACCGCCGCCGCCGCCGGCGACTCGCCGACGGCCCGCAATCGAAACCCCCAGCGGCTTCGGCTGATGACCAGCCACAGCAGCACCGCCAGAACCACCGCGATCACGAACCCGAGGTGAAGTCGAGTCCCCGGCAGCACCGGCAATCGCACCGAGGCTGGGATCGGGGCGCTCTGTGGGTAGATGCCCTGCGGTTCCTGCAGCGGCCCCTGCACCATCAAACTGACCACGCCTTCCGCCACGAAGTTCAGCAACAAGGTGGTGATGACCTCCAGCACGCCGAATCGCAGCTTGAGGCCCACCGGCACCAACACCCACGCCATTCCAGCCGCAACCGATCCCAGGCTGACCACCAGCCAGGCAAGCGGAGCCGGCCACGAGCCGACCGACAATCCGATGGCCGTGGCCGCGATCGCGCCGGCCGCGAACTGGCCCTCGCCCCCGATGTTCAGCGCGCCCGCCCGGAACGCGAGGCACATGCCCAGACCGACCACGATCAGTGGTACCGCCCGCACCAAGGTCGCTGACGTCCAGGCATACCACGAGCCGAACGCGCCGCGTCCCAGGGCGCCGAGGGCCGCGATCGGATCGTAGCCGAGTATTCCCAGGGTGACGGTCAGTACCACGAGACCCAGGCCGACCGCGCCGAGTGAACGCAGCAGCGACTGAATGGCCGGCCTCACGCCGCACCAACCATCATCGCCCCGATCAGCGCCCGGGTCGCTTCGGGTGGGGCGGAGTACACCTGCCCCTTTCGCATCACCACCACCCGATCGGCGAGCTCGAGCACCTCGTCGAGGTCGGTGGAGTACACTAGGACCGCCACCCCATCGGCCGCCAACCCTCGCAACCGATCGTAAACCTCCGCGGTGGCCCGGAAATCGAGACCCCGGGTCGGGTTCTCCGCCACCACGACGGCCGGCCTTGAATCCGCCGCCCGGGCGAAGAGAACCTTCTGCTGATTGCCACCGCTCAACGACCGCGCCGGTGCGTCGGGCCCAGCCGCCTGGATCCCGAAGCTCTCGATCAACTCGGCCATCCGGCGACGAGCCGCACCCCAATCGACCCACGACCCCCGGCTCCACCGCGGGTCACGATCCCGACCGAGCACCAGGTTCTCCGTCAGGCTGAATCGGGGAACTAGGCCTTCGACGGTACGATCGCCCGGCAGGAAGGCCACCGGAGCGGCGACGGTCACCCCCGCCAGCGGCCGCGCCACACCAGCCAACGCTCGAAGCAGGTCGCGTTGCCCATTGCCCTCGACCGCGGCGATGCCGACGATCTCCCCGGCCCGCACCTCGAGGCCGCCCCCCGTGATCCTGACCGGCCCAATCGTTCGCGGCGTCGGCGACCGGCGGGGACTCGCCGCGTTTGCGCTCCCGACCATCGCTTCGGCAACCGTGCTCGGATCGACGTCACCGATCTCGCCCACCAACGTCACCGCCCCGCGCCTGAGCACCGTCACCCGATCGGCGACTCCGAACACCTCGTTGAGCTTGTGAGTGATCAGCACCACCGATCCACCGGCGGCCGCGAACTCGCGAAGCAACCCCAACAGCGCCTCGACTTCCGCCGGAGCGAGCAGCGCGGTCGGTTCATCGAGGAGCAGGATCTCCGCGCCGGTCGCAATCGCCTGGAGCAGTTCCAGCCGCTGTTTCGCCCCGACCGGCAGGGTTTCGACCAGGGAGTTCGGGTCGAGGCCCCGCCATAGTTGCCCGGCCAGTCGCTGCGAGGCGCCTGCTCCCACGGGCTCACCCACGGGCTCACCGGCCGGATGACCGAGTCGACCGCCGGCCAACCAGAGATTCTCCCGAACCGAAAGCGCGCCGATCGAGGTGAAGTGCTGATGCACCATCCCGATACCGCTGGCCTTAGCGACCATCGGACTCCTCATCCGGAGCGGCTGGCCGCCGACCAGAATCTCGCCGCCGTCGGGACGAATCATCCCGAATGCCACGTGCATCAGCGTCGACTTGCCCGCGCCGTTCTCGCCGAGCAAGCCGTGGACTTCACCTCGGCGCAAAACGAGATCGGCCCCGTCCAACGCAAGGACGGAGCCGAATCGTTTCTCGATCCCGCGGAGCTCGAGCGAAGGCTCGGTCACAACCCGGTCGGGTGTCGGTGGAACTCCCACGGTAGGGCGAATCGTTCGGAAAGGTGTCGAGCGAGAGCTTGGACGCCCACCTGCTCGGTCGCGTAGTGGCCCGCGTAGAATACGTTGATCCCGTACTCCATCGCGTCGAAGTAGGTATGGTGCGCCCCTTCGCCGGTGACGAAACCGTCGAGGCCGGCTTCGCGAGCCGCCCTGATCCGGGAGCCCGCGGCGCCGGTGATCACCCCGATGTTCGTGATCAACTCCGGGCCACCCGGGATCAGCCGACTCTCCGTCTCGAGAAGGGCGTTCAGCCGCGCCCCCACGGTCGAGCGAGCCATCGGCTCCGGAAACCGGCCCCGCACCCCCAGCGCGATTCCTTTGTAGCCGTCGAACGGAGCCAAGTCGACGCACCCGAGGCTGGTGGCCAGCCCCACGTTGTTGCCGACCTCCGGATGGATGTCGAGCGGAATGTGGGCGGCGTACACCGCGATCTCATGGTCGATCAGGGCCCGCAGTCGGCGGTATCGCCGGCCGGTGACCGCGACGTTGCCGTCCCAAAGCAGCCCATGGTGGACGATGAGCAGGGTGTTCCTCGCGTGCCCCGCCCCGATCACGCCGTCGATAGTGGCTTGAGAGATGTCGACGGCCGCGACGATCCGCTCGATCAGGCGGCTCCCGTTCTCCACCTGGAGTCCGTTGACTGCCCCGGCCTCATCGGGGATCTCGCGGATCGAGAGATAGCCGTCCAGATAGCCCGCGACCTCGTCGAGGGAGACCGGCGTCGACACCCTACTTCGCCGCCGCCAGGGGAGCCAAAGTGCCCGCGACGATCGAGTCGGTGGCACCCGCCACCTTGGCGCGAAGGTCAGCCGGCACCATCGAATCCAATCCCGGATTCGAAACGAAGCGAATGATCCCACCCGCCAATCCGAACGATTCGACCTTGGGAGAAAACCGGCCCTCCTTGACCTCGCGCGCCACCGCCAGGAAGGCCCCCGGCAGATCGATGATCGCCGAGCCGATGACTCGGTCCGGCGCCAGCCGGCTCTGATCGGCGTTGGCCCCGAAGACGAACACCCCCGGATTCTCCTTGGCGGCCTGAAACAGACCCACCCCGGCGGCGTCCGCGTTGTGGTGGAGCATGTCGACTCCCACCCGGATCATCGCCAACGCGGCCTCTCGGCCGGCCGCGGCATCATCGAAGTTGTTGAGATAGGTCAGCCGCGCCTCCACCGCCGGGTTCATCCGCCGGGCCCCGTTTACCCATCCTTCGTAACCCCGCCTGATCGGGGGCAATTCGATCCCGCCCACGAACCCGATCCGACCCGACTTGCTGAGCGCACCGGCGACCATTCCCGCGAGGAAGGTGCCCTCCTCGATCCGGAAAACCAGTGGCGCCACGTTGCCCTGAACCCGCTCCCCCGACGTCACGATGAAGACGGTCTTCGGCTGCTCCGCGCTGATCCGCTCCGCCGGCTGCTGGAACTCGAAGCCGTGACCGAACACCAGATCGTATCCCTGGGTGGCGTAGGCGCGGAGGGCTTCCTCCTGCTCGCCCGGGGTTCTTGCTTCGACGTGGCTGACCTCGACGCCCAACGAATCCCGGATCGCCATCAGACCGCGATACGCGCCCTCGTTCCAGGCGGCGTCCGCCACCGAACCCGGCGTAATCAGCCCGACTCGAAACCCGGCGGGTTTCGCTCGGCCTCCACACCCGAGCAACACGACCGCCATCGCCGCGGCCGCCATCCCTCCGAACCTCATTCCGTCGCCTCCGCCTTGGTCTCCATCCGGATCGCCCCGTTCACTCGACCGCCCTCCTGAATCAACAGCCGCGGCGTCACGATATCACCGTGGACCACCGCCGAGCTCTGGACCTCGACTCGCTCGCTGGCCGAGACCGTCCCGTGGACTTCGCCCGCGAGCACCGCTTCCCGGGTGTCCAGGTCACCTTCGACAACACCGCCCGTGGACAGGAGGATCTGGTTCTGGGCCGAGACGCTGCCCTGAACCCGACCCTCGATCCTCACCACCCCGACCGCTGAGAGATTCCCGGTGATCACCATGTCGGAGGCGATGATCGACATCGCGTTCGCGTCGCCGCGGCGCGAGGGGGCGGGGGCTGAGTTCGAGAAGAGGCTCATGGCGAACGGCCCTCGCCGATCAGTGGCATCGGATCGACCGACACCCCGTTGTGACGAATCTCGAAGTGCAGGTGTGGCGCCGAGGAACGACCGGTGTTGCCGGAACGGCCGACGACCCAGCCGGCGGGAATCGCCTCGCCCTGCCGAACCACGACTCGGGATAGGTGCCCGTACATCGTCTGGTACCCCTCCGGATGCTGGATCAAGACGAAGAAGCCGTATTCGCTGTCGTCGCCCACCTGAAGGACGGTGCCACCCCCCGATGCGCGCACCAATCCGCCAACGGCCACCGCGACGTCGATCCCCGGATGTGCGCCATCAACGGAATCAGTCGAAACCTGGCCCCGGGTCACGTAGCCGCGCTGATCCAATGGCCAGTGGCTCGGGAGACTCGGCCCCTGAGAGTAGCGGGGCCGATCACCGGCCGGATGCACCACGATCGCGGCCGCGATCGGGAGGGTCGGTGCCAACCGGACCGGGTCCGGAGTGATGTCCGCCCCCACCATTCGGCGCAGTTGCCCATAGCTCGCTTCCAGGCTGTCGAGCGCCGCCGCGAGGTGACCGATCCGCTCGTTGTCTGCCGACAACCGCTCCACCTCTCGTTGCAGGCCGGGAACCCGGGCGGCGGCCCGAAACACCGGGGCGTACACCGCCACCCCGAGAATCGCCAGCAACCCGGCGCTCACTAGGGCCACCACCCCGATCCGGTACCACACCAAAGGCACTCGGTAACTCGCCGAGTTCAGGGCACCGTCCCGGTGGATGGTGATCGTCATCGCGGGCCGGTTGCGAGTCATCCACCAAATGGCTCCCCGAGAATCAGCTCCAGAACTCGGGCAAGGTCGTCGTTGGAATAGTAGGTGACCGTCACGAAACCCCGTCCCTTTCTGCGGGCGGTCACTCGGACGTCGGTCCGCAGTCGCTGCCGAAGCGCCTCCTCGATGCGACGGACTTCGGGCTGGAGCTGCCGCTCCGGTTGTTTCGTCTTGGCCCGGCGGCCCGGCACCTCACCGCGAACCCGCGCCTCGAGGTCGCGCACCGACCATCCCTGCTCGACCGCGGCTTGCGCGAGCTTCCCGATGTGCCGCTCGTCGGCGAGTCCGAGGAGTGCCCTCGCGTGGCCCGCTGACAGAGACCCCCGCTGGACCAGGGCCTGAACGGCCGCTGGGAGTTTCAGCAGCCGGAGGGTATTGGCCACCGTCGTGCGATCCCGCCCGACGAGCCGGGCCACCTCGCCCTGGCCCAGCTCGAACTCCGTCGTCAATCGCCGATACCCGAGTGCCTCATCGATCGCCGATAGGTCATCGCGCTGGAGATTCTCGATCAGCGCGAGCGAGAGGAGGGCCCGGTCGTCCACCTCTTTGACCACGACCGGAATGGACGCCCAGCCGAGCTGCTGAACGGCCCGCCAACGGCGTTCTCCCGCGATGAGATCGAACCGGCCACCCGCCTTGGCCCGGACCATTACCGGTTGGAGCAGGCCCGAGGCGGCAATCGAATCAGCCAGCTCCTTCAGGGCAACGGGATCGAAGTCCCGGCGCGGCTGGTACGGGTTCGGGTCAATCGAGCGGACCGCCACGTCGCGCAGAGCGCCCTGGGCTTGGGCCTGTTCCTTGGAGACCGGACCGAGGAGCGCTTCGAGGCCTCGGCCAAGTCGGCGTGATTCGGTCACGGTGCCCCCTCGGACACGGGAATCGGATCGCCACGTTCGGTCCGACGCGCCAGTTCCTGGGCGACCGCGATGTAGCTGCGGGCCCCGACGGACTGCACGTCGTACATCAGGATCGGCTTCCCGAAGCTGGGCGCCTCGGCGAGCCTAACGTTGCGCGGAATCACCGTCTTGAACACCTTGGCGCCGAAGTACTCTTTCGCCTCCTGGGCAACCTGACGACACAGGTTCAGCCGGGCATCGTACATCGTCAGCAAAACGCCCTCGATCGCGAGATCGGGATTGAAGTTCTGCTGCACCAAGCGGACGGTGTTGAGGAGCTGGGAAATCCCCTCGAGCGCGTAGTACTCGCACTGAATCGGGATCAGGACGCCGCGGGCCGCGGTGAGGACGTTGAGGGTAATCAGGCCGAGCGACGGGGGGCAGTCGATTAGTATGAACTCATACTCCGCTTCAATCACCCGAAGGGCGGTACGAAGTCTGGTTTCTCGGTTCGTGCTGTTGACGAGTTCGAGTTCCGCTCCCACCAGGTCCTGGCTGGAGGGGAGGGTCCAGAGGTAAGGCAGTTCTTTGTCGGCCAGGACAACCTCGCGAGGATCTCGGCCCTCGACCAGAACATCATACAGGGAGGGTCGCTCCGCGTCCTTCCCAGCCCCCACACCGCTCGTTGCGTTCGCCTGGGGATCGGCATCGATCAACAGCGTGCGCCGCTCCGCGATCGCCAACGAGGCCGCGAGGTTGACCGCCGTGGTGGTCTTACCCACGCCGCCCTTCTGGTTGGCAATCGCGATTATTCGGGCCATTGGCATTTGCTTATTGTGTTATATGGCAACGATATAGATGGCAATCTACCACTTCACTAGGACCACCTGTTCAATATACAACTTCCGAGAACGCTGGCAAACCCAGGGGTGTGTCACGTGAAACGTCCGGCGAGGAGGCGGTCGGGAGCTCAGTCTGTTTCACGTGGAACAACGAGGGGTCGAGGAAGGGTCAGCGAACTCGGATCAGACCTGCCGCCAGGGCCTGGATATCGCTCGGCGAGACGCCGGGAATCCGTGCAGCCTGACCGAGAGTCGCGGGGCGCTGGCGGGTCAGTTTCTCCCGGGCCTCGAAGGAAATCGAGTTCCAGCCGCTGAAGTCGACGCCCGCGGGGATCACCCACCCGTCCATTTCCTGGACCCGACCCGCCTGAACCCGCTCCCGTTCGATGTAGCCGGCGTAACGGAGCTCGATTTCACCCCAACGCGAGTCCTCCTCGGTCACCCCGACGCCGGCCGCCATCAAAAGCCCCGCGAGCGATAACCGCGGACGCCGAACGAGTTCAGCGATTCGAACTGGCTCGACCAGAGGCGATTCCCCCAAGTCGGTCAACATCGCGTTCGCCTCGTCCGGGCGAATCGAGGTCGCGACCGCCGCGTCGACGACCTCGTCCTCTCGACGAACTCGCCGATCCCGAACCGCAAGCTCCTCGGAACTCAACAAACCCAGCCGCTCAGCCAAGGGCGAAAGCCGCCGGAGCGCGTTGTCCTGGCGATGGACCAGCCGAAACTCGGAACGTGAGGTAAACAGCCTGTAGGGCTCGTCAACACCCCGCGTCACCAAGTCATCCACCAGGATGCCGATGAACCCGCTCTCCCGCCCAAACACCACCGGATCCCGACCCAGCGCGCGCGCCGCCGCGTTGATCCCCGCCACAACCCCCTGGCCCGCCGCCTCCTCGTACCCCGTGGTTCCGTTCACTTGACCCGCAAAGAAGAGCCCGGGTATCGACCGAAGCTCCAACGTCTGCGTCAACTGGGTCGGCGGGTAGTAGTCGTACTCGATCGCGTACCCCGGCCGAGTCATCTCCACCCGCTCCAGCCCCGAGATCGACCTGAGATACTGGATCTGTACCCCCGGCGGGAGCGACGTCGACAACCCGTTGACGTACATCTCGGTGGTGTCGAGGCCTTCCGGTTCCAGGAATACCTGATGCCTCGCCGCATCCGGAAACCGCACGATCTTGTCCTCGATCGATGGACAGTACCGAGGCCCCCGGCCACTGATCGCTCCCCCATACATCGCCGATTGCTCGAGGTGGGTTTCGATGATCTCCCGCAGCCGCGGCCCAGTATGCCCGAGATAGCAGGGCAACTGCGCCGGGTGAGACTCTCGCGCGTAGTGGGAAAAACTGTACTCGCCGGGATCACCGTCTTGCCGCTCCAGCGCAGCCAAGTCCACCGACCGACCGTCAATTCTCGGCGGTGTACCGGTTTTGAATCGTTCTACTGTAACTCCTTGTCTTTCAACATCTTGCGCAATATCAACGGCCGGCGGTTCGCCAGCACGGCCAGCCGCGATCTGGGTCGAAAGGCCGATGTGGATCTTCCCGCGGAGGAACGTCCCCGCCGTGAGCACGACCGACCGCGCTCGAAAGACCCGCCCATCCGTCGTCTCGACCCCGCGGGCCTCACCAGCTTCGATCACCAGTCGAGCCACCGTGCCCTGGGCGAATCGCGCGTTCACCAGCCGTTCGAGCTCAGTGCGCACCGCCCGCCGGTAAAGCCCCCGATCGCACTGCGCCCGAGGGGACCAGACCGCCGGCCCTTTGGACCGGTTCAACATCCGGAACTGCACTCGGGCCCGATCGGTCGCCCGACCCATGATCCCACCCAGGGCGTCTACCTCCCGCACCACCGTCCCCTTGGCGATCCCGCCGATCGCCGGGTTGCACGACATCTGGCCAATGGTCTCGAGGTTCTGCGTCAGCAGGAGTACCCGCGCGCCCATCCGAGACGCCAGGGCGGTGGCCTCTGCGCCGGCATGGCCCCCCCCGATCACGATCACGTCAAACGGCTCCATGGGCGTCAAGCTAGCCTCCAACGGGAGCCAAAACAAAAGGGCGGAAGGCAACCGCCTTCCGCCCCGTCAACCGTTGCTGGTCGAGTATTAGGTGGTCCGAATCCACCGGAACAAATCGCCGAAGGTCGCCCGCTTCCCGTACATCAGGATCCCGACCCGATAGACCCGGGCCGTGATCCAGACCATCAGCAGGAGACCGATGACCATCGTCACCAGGTAGAGCGCCAGTTCGGGCAAGGGAATCACGGCGATCGAGTACCGCACCGGCACCACGAACGGCGCCAGCGGCGGGATCAGGCTGGCGATCTGCGCGAAGGAGCTGGTTGGATCCCGCAGCAGCGCGAAGGCGCTGAACCACCCGGCAATGGTCATCACCATGATCGGCGATTGGAGCTGCTGGGCTTCCTGAACAGTATTGCACATCGACCCGATGGCCGCGTAGGCCGTGGAGTAGAACAGGAAACCAAGCACGAAGAACACCAGAAAGACCACCAGGAGTCGCGGATCGGTCGTCGGGAGAAAAGAGGCCGCCGCCCCATCTCCCCCGGTCACGCCGAAGGCTCCCAGGATCTTGCCCTGATTCTTCTGAAGAAACACGAACGCGGCGGCCCAGATGCCGAGTTGCGTCAGTCCAACCAGCCCAACGCCGAGAACTTTCCCGAGCATCATCTGGAAGGGTGTCAGACTCGAGACCAGGACCTCGACGATCCGGTTGGCCTTCTCCTCGATCACCGATGTCATGACCTGGGTGCCGTAGAGCACCAGGGCCATGTAGAGCACGATCCCCATCGCGTAGGCCAGCGCGAACGTGCTCGCTCCGCTCTCGGCGGTGAGCTTCCCTTCAGCCACCTTCCTGGTATCGAGCGAGACCGGCACCGCGGCAGCCATCGCCACCTGCGGATCGACCCCGACCGCCCGCAATCGTTCCCCGATCATCAGCGGGTTGAGCGCGCTTCGAAGCTCACCCATGTCGCTCAAACTGCCGACGTTCTTGCCGTAGTACCGAAGCTTGCCCGTGGTGACCGAACCCTCATCGATGATCAGGATCCCGTCGACTGATGGACCGGCCTTTTTTCCCAGACCCGTCAGCGGAACCAGTGAATCGACCACATCCTGAACCCGGCCCACCGCCGTCACCCTGGTCGGCGCGTACAGGGGTTTGGCGTCGGCGGCCTTGCCCAGCTTCGCCCGAGCAAGGGCCTGCTCGATCCGAGCCCCGAACTCCGACGGGGTGCCGTCGACCACGACGATGCGCTGTCCCGTGGTCTGCCGACTGAGGATCAGGCCGGGAATGATGGCCATCGCGCCGAAGAGGATCGGGCCAAGCACCGTCCCGATGATGAAGGCCTTGGTTCGCACCCGTTCGATGAACTCCCGCCGGACCACCGCCAGGATCTTTCTCATGAGAGCCTCAATTCCCGTTCGAGATCGCGTACGGCCGGGCGCCCTCGGCGCCGACCTTCGCAATGAAGATCGCTTGGAGCGAGGCCTCGGCGACCTCGAACTTCGACAGCCCAACCCCCTCGCGAACGAGCGTCGCCAGAAGCACGTCCGGATCCGCGCCGGGAGCCAACTCCACCTCCGCGGTCGCCCCCCGATCCTCGACCCGAGCGACCAAACTCCGATTCTGGAGGATCCCGGCGGCGCGTTCGGCGTTCTTGGTGAAGACCAGATCGATGTGGCGACCACCGAAGTCGCGCTTGATGTCGGCCAAGGCCCCGTCGACAACCTTGGCTCCATGTGCGATGATCGAGATCCGGTCGCACATCTGCTCGGCGTGTTCCATGATGTGGGTCGAAAACAGCACCGTCCGCCCAGCCCGGGCCACCTCGACCACGACCTCCCGCATCACCTTGCTGTTGACCGGATCGAGCCCACTGAACGGTTCGTCGAGAATCACCAGTTCGGGATCATGCAACAGGGTGCCGATGAACTGCACCTTCTGCTGCATCCCCTTCGACAGATCCTCCACCTTCTTCTTGGACCAGTCTCCGAGATCGAGCCGATCGAGCCACTGAAGCGACTTCGCTCGGCCCGCGCTCCGGGACAAACCCTTGGTCTCGGCCAGGAAGATGAGATGGTCGAGCACCTGCATCTTCTTATACAGCCCGCGCTCCTCCGGAAGGAAGCCGATCCGTTCGGACAGATCCCGGCCGCCAGCCCGGATCCCGAACAACTCGATGGTCCCCTCGTCGGGCACGATGATGTTCATGATCATCCGGATCGTGGTCGACTTGCCTGCCCCGTTCGGGCCAAGGAGTCCAAAGATCCCGCCCCTCGGCACCGACAACGACAGATCATGGACCGCCGTGTGCCCCGAGAAACGCTTGGTGACACCCTTGACCGCAACCACCGTTTCCGCCATGGGACTTCCTTTCAACGTGGCATTCGAGATCCACCCTGGATCTCTGTTGGTCTCCCTCACGGAGAACTTATTTCCACCGGGCCCGGGTCGAAGATCTCCTCGATCATCTTGCCGAAAAGCCGCGCGATCCCGAAGGCGAGCGGCAGGCTCGGATCGTACTTACCGGTTTCGATCGCGTTGACCGTTTGGCGGGAGACGCCCAGCCGGTCGGCAACGTCGGCCTGGGACCAGCTGTGCTCCGCCCGCAGCACCCGGAGCCGGTTGATCACTCGTACTTCCTCCGCACGAACGCGATCCCGCCGGCCCAGAAGAGGAACATCGCCATCCAAAGCCAGGGATAGAGTGTCGTCACCGGGAAGTTGGGTACCGCATCGACCCGGGCAAGCATACCATAACCCATCACCAGAATGCCGGTGGCGCCGAACTGAAGAAGCATGGCCTCGAGGTGAATTCGCCGCTGGAGCTCGTCGAGCGAGTCCAACCAGTCAACGACTCTGAAGAAGAAGGCGACCAGCGGGATGACCGGAATCAATGCCAGCGCCGCTCGGGCTAGGCCGGGTAGGCCGGCGGCGCGGTTGGCGAAGGACACTCCGATCGCCAGCAGCCCGGAGACCAAGGCGAGCCGGATCATCGGCCAGGTATGCGCTTTCACTCTTGGCGTCACAGCCGATAATTAAAGGACACTTGACAGTATGTCAAGTGTCCTTGTCATATGCTAGAGTCGAACAGGTCAGGTATCGCCGAAACGCTCGATCGATGCGGTCTGATCGGTCGGCACCAGGATCGTCTTGGCCGTCACCTTCACCCCGAACTTCCGCTGCCGATCCAGCCACTGCGGCACGGCCTCCGGGATCGACGCCGGGTGGTGAACGGCGACATCATGAAGGAGGACACCCCGGCTGTTCTGCTCGTGGAAACGTCCCAGGAACGTCTGGCCGTCGCGACCGCGGACCACCACCGTGACGCCGTGGAGTTCCTGGTGACCTGGATGGAACACGTGGCCCGACACCGTTCAGTTCCCGCAATGCTGGTCGAAGGCCGCCTTCAGCGCGGCCGCGATCGCATCGGGGCCTCGGCCTTCGATCTGATAGCGGTGGAGGAAATAGACGACCTCGCCATCCTTGAGCAGCGCGACCGCCGGCGAACTCGGCTGGTAGTCGGCGAAATAGCTGCGGGCCCGCGCGGTCGCTTCCAGATCCTGGCCGGCGAAGACCGAGAACAGTTCCGCCGGTTTCACCGCGTTGCTGAGTGCCAAGGTCAGCCCCGGCCGAGCCGCCCCGGCGGCGCATCCGCAAACCGAGTTGACGAACACGAGCTGGGTCCCGGCCGGATTCGCCAGCACCGCGTCGACGTCGGCCACCGTCTTCAGTTCCTTGATCCCCAAGCGGGTCACTTCGGCTCGCATCGGGGCCACCAATCTCTCATCGTACGGCATTCGGTGCACTCCTCCTAACGTTGAACCCCACCCTGCTCGCTAACCGCCTTCATCATGGCGTGCCAGGCGAGGGTGGCGCATTTGACTCGGATCGGAAACGCCGACACACCGGCGAACGCGCTCAGGCACCCGAGTACCTGCCTGGCTTCCGATTTTGCCGCGGGTTCGTCCGGCGCCCTTCCGGTAACCACCTGGTGGAACCGCTCGAACAGGGCCGTGGCCTCGGCCACGGACTTCCCCTTGATCGCGGTGGTCATCATCGACGCGGAGGCCTTCGAGATCGCGCATCCCTGCCCCTGGAACGATGCGTCGGCGATGATTCCGTCCTTCACCTCGACCCAGATCTCGAAGGAGTCGCCGCAGAGGGGATTCCGCCCCTCGGCGTGCCCAGTGGAGCTCGCCAGGGCCCGGAAGTTCCGGGGCGCCTTGTTGTGCTCGAGAATGAGCGTCTGATACAGCTCGTCGAGATCGTTCATGAACCGAACACGGTCCTGGCCCGATCGACGCCCTCGACGAGCGCCTCGACGTCTGCCTCGATGTTGTAGGGGGCAAACGAGGCGCGGACCGTTGCCGGCGTACCCAGCCGCCGCATCAGCGGTTGGGCGCAATGATGACCGGCCCGAACCGCGACCCCGACCGAATCAAGCGCCGTGCCCACGTCATGGGGATGGACCCCAGCCACCGTGAACGTCAAGACCGCGACCCGCGGGCCGGCTGGCTGGTAGAGCCGGACCCCGGGAATCCGAGCCAACCGTTCGGTCGCGAGATCGTAGAGCCGATCTTCGTACCCGCTGGCCGCCTGACGGTCCCACGTCCCGAGGTATCCAAGCGCCGCGCCGAGCCCGTAGACCTCGGCGATCGGTGGCGTCCCAGCCTCGAACCGGGCCGGCGGCTCGGCGTACGTCGACCCCGTCAAATCGACCTGGGCGATCATTCCGCCGCCGCCCTGCCACGGCGGCATGGCCCGGAGTCGGTCCCGACGTCCGTACAGGACGCCCAGCCCGGTCGGGCCGAACAGCTTGTGGGCTGAGAAGACGTAGAAATCGCACCCGAGCGACTGAACGTCGACCGTCAGGTGCGGCACCCCTTGAGCCCCATCCACCACCACCACCGCCCCGACGCCGTGCGCCAGCCTCGAGACCTCCGCCACCGGCACGACCGTGCCGAGCACGTTCGAGGCGTGGGTGATCGCAACGATCTTCACTTTGGGGTGAAGCGCGCCGCGGAGCCAGTCCAGATCCAGGGCCAGGTCGGCCGTCAGCGGAATGGCCTGAACCCGGGCCCCGGTTCGCTGGGCCACCAAATGCCAGGGAACGAGGTTCGAGTGGTGCTCCACCTCGGAGACGAAGATTTCGTCCCCGGGCTCGAGGACCAATCCGCCGAAAGAACTCGCCACCAGATTGAGTCCGGCCGTGGTGCCCGACGTAAACACGATCTCATCGCCACCAGAGGCGTTGAGAAAACGAGCCGTCTGCTGGCGGACCGCCTCGAATCGGTCGGTCGCCTCTTGGCTCGGGGTGTGAACCCCCCGGGCCACGTTGGCGCTCGCGGTGGTGTAGTAGTCGACCACCGCATCGATCACGCACTGCGGCTTGAGAGCGGTGGCGGCGCTGTCGAGGTAGGCGAGCGACCTCCCCCGGACCATTCGACGGGTCATCGGAAAGTCGAGTCGAACCCGGTGTGCGTCCCACCCGGACGCCCCCACACCACTGAATGCCACGGTCGCCGGTCCCGCCACGTTTCCTCCCTATCCCACCCGGCCCAGCCGCTCCTGGACCACTCGACCGAGGGCTTCACGAACTGGCGGGGAGGCGATCTCCTCGAGGACCTCGGCGGCAAAGGCCGCGACCAGCATCCGATGGGCCGTTTCGGCTGGGATGCCGCGGCTCCGCAAATAGAACGACCACAACGGATCGAGTTGCCCAACCGTGGCCCCGTGGGTGCACTTCACGTCATCCGCGAAGATCTCCAGTTGCGGCTTGGTGTCGAGCTTGGCCGTATCGGAGAGGAGCAGGGCGCGGTTGGTTTGCTTCGCGTCGGTCTTCTGTGCCTCGGGCCGAACGAAGATCTTGCCATTGAACACCCCGTGCGACCGGTCGTCGAGGATCCCCTTGTAGACCTCCCAACTTCGGCAATTCGGCTCGTCGTGATTGATGACCGTGTGGTTGTCGATGAGCTGGTCTTTGTGGCCGATGTAGAGCCCGTAGAGGAGGGCCTCGGTGTCGGGCGCCCCGAGCCGAGTCCGCAGGTCGTGACGGGCGAGCGATCCACCCATGGCGAGCGAGAAGGACCGATAGTGGGCTCCGCGGTCCTGGCTCACCTGAGTGAACCCGGTGTGGAACGCGGCCTCGCTCTCTCGCTGGATCCGGCTGTGCTCGACCCACGCCCCGGCCCCGACCGACACCTCGACCACCGAGTTGGTCCAGTACTTCGGCCGCCCGCCAAGGGTCAGGTAGCTCTCGACGAGTTGCACCCGCGCGTTCGGCTCGACGATGACGAGGGAACGGTGGTGCATCCCGACGTTCTCCGCCTCGGGCGTCGCGATGAACACCAGGTGCACCGGCCGGGCCTCGACCGAGTCTCGGCGAATCCGAAGGAACCCGCCATCCTTGGCGAGCGCGGTATTGAGGTTGGTGAACGGCGTCGCCGAGGCGGGCAGATGCCGCCCCAAATGCGCTTCCAGGTCGGCCGGCGGCGCTTTCAGTACTTCCGCCAGCGAGCTCAGGTCGCCGGCGTCCGGGGCGCCCCCGGAGAGAGCCGCCGAAAAGGACCCGTTGACGAAGACCAGCCGAGGCCAATCCAGGTGACCGAACAGATGGGGTCCAAGATCTTCGAGCGACAGCGACACCGGCGCCGGCGCCGCCGAGAAATCGCCCCGGGTGATCGGGGCAACCGAGGTAAACCGCCACTCCTCGTCCTTCGACGTCGGGAAACCGCTGCGCCGCAACGCCTCGGTCGCCTCGCGACGAAGACCGACCAACCAGCCGGGACCGATCCCCCCCCCGTTGCCGGCGTACGCGTCACACTGCTTGAGGTACGAATCGATCACGAGCCCGCCCCGATACCCGCCGACGTTCCTTCCGTCAACCACTCGTAGCCCCGCGACTCGAGCTCGAGGGCCAACTCCTTGCCACCCGACTTGACGATCTGTCCGTCGGCGAGGACGTGGACATAGTCCGGAACGATGTGGTTGAGGAGTCGCTGATAGTGGGTGACCAAGACGATGGCGTTGTCCGGCCGTTTTAGCGCGTTGACGCCGTCCGCGACGATCCGCAGGGCATCGATGTCGAGCCCAGAGTCGGTTTCGTCGAGCAGGGCCAGTTTCGGCTCCAAGACTGCCATCTGGAGAATCTCGTTGCGTTTCTTCTCGCCACCGGAAAACCCGCTGTTGACGGCCCGCTGCATGATCTCGGGCCCCCACTCCACCAACTTCAACTTGGTCTCCAGGAGATCGATGAAGTCGATCGGATCGACCTCGTCGAGCCCCCGCGCCTTCCGCAGCGCGTTGTACGCCGCCCGGAGGAAATAGGCGTTGGAGACCCCGGGGATCTCGACCGGATACTGGAAGGCGAGAAAGACGCCGGCCTGAGCCCGCTCCTCCGGCTCCATCTCGGCGAGGTCCTGTCCCTGATAGCTGATCTCGCCACCGGTGACCTGGTAGGCGGGATGTCCGGCGATCACCTGCGCCAGGGTGCTCTTACCAGAACCGTTGGGGCCCATGATGGCGTGGATCTCACCCGCGTTGACGGTGAGATTGACGCCCTTGAGAATCTCTTTCCCCTCGACGGAGGCCCGGAGATTCCTGACTTCGAGAAGTGACATCGCTGATTCCCTGGTTATCCGACGCTGCCTTCGAGGCTGATTCCCAGGAGCTTCTGCGCTTCGACCGCGAACTCCATGGGAAGCTCCCGAAAGACTTCTTTGCAGAAACCGTTCACGATCATCGAGATCGCGTTTTCGGTGTTGAGGCCGCGCTGTTTGAGATAGAAGATCTGGTCTTCGCCGATCTTCGACGTCGACGCTTCGTGCTCCACCGCGGCCGACCGATTCTGGACGTCGATGTACGGGAAGGTATGGGCCCCGCACCGGTTGCCGATCAGCATCGAGTCGCACTGGGTGTAGTTGCGGGCCTGATCGGCCCGCGGCATCACCTTTACCAGGCCCCGGTAGCTGTTCTGACCTCGGCCCGCCGAAATCCCCTTCGAGACGACCGTGCTTCGAGTGTTGCGCCCGATGTGAATCATCTTGGTGCCGGTGTCCGCCTGCTGGCGCCCGTTGACGACGGCCACCGAGTAGAACTCACCGACCGAGTCGTCGCCCTGCAGAATGACGCTCGGATACTTCCAGGTGATGGCCGAGCCGGTCTCCACCTGGGTCCAGGAGATCTTGCTCCCAGCGCCGGCGCACTTGCCTCGCTTGGTCACGAAGTTGTAGATCCCGCCCACACCCTCGTCGTCGCCGGCGTACCAGTTCTGCACCGTCGAATACTTGATCGTCGCCCCGGTCAGCGCCACCAGCTCGACCACGGCCGCATGGAGTTGGTTCTCGTCTCGCTTCGGCGCCGTGCATCCTTCCAGATAGCTGACCGTCGCTCCCTCGTCGGCGATGATCAGGGTCCGCTCGAATTGGCCGGTGTTCTGGGCGTTGATCCGGAAGTAGGTGGACAAGTCCATCGGACAGCGGACCCCCTTCGGCACATACACGAAGGAGCCATCACTGAACACGGCCGCGTTGAGGGCGGCGAAGAAGTTGTCACTCGGCGGCACTACCGAACCGAGGTAACGCTGGATCAACTCGGGGTGCTCTCTCACCGCCTCGGAGAACGAGCAGAAAATGATCCCCAACTCGCCCAAGTGCTTCTTGTAGGTGGTCCCCACCGAGACGCTGTCGAAGACGGCGTCGACTGCGACACCGGACAGGATCTTCTGCTCGGTGAGCGGAATGCCGAGTTTATCGTAGGTCTCCCGGATCTTCGGGTCGACCTCGTCGAGGCTGCCCAAGGGAGCCACCGACTTCGGCGCCGAGTAGTAGACCATGTCCTGGTAGTTGATGGCCGGGTACTGGACATTGGCCCAATGGGGCTCGGACATCTTGAGCCAGGCTCGATAGGCCTTGAGCCGCCACTCGAGCAGAAACGCCGGCTCCTGCTTCTTCGCCGAGATCAAACGAACGACGTCCTCGCTCAACCCCGGCGGGATCGTCTCCGACTCGATATCGGTGACAAAACCCCACTTGTACTCTCGATTGACGAGGGTCTCGACGGACTCGCTCACGACCTTGCTCCCCTTCTCGCGGGTACCGATGCTCCTGCTGCATCGGAAATCCTAAGTGAAAAAGTCGGGATTGTCAAACCAGCGTACTGCGAGGGCCGTACCGGGAGGATCTAGCCCACCGGGGACGCCCAGACAGATATATAGAGTTGTACTAGCTACTACTAGAAAGACGGTGGTTTCATCTTGCGCCATTGACCTACCATGCGAACATTTACTCGACCATGACCATTCACCGGATCCGCCTCCTCGGAGACCCCATCCTTCGGGCGAAATGCGAGGTGATCACCAACCCGCAGTCGGCGGCCGTTCGAATGATCGCCGACGATCTGCGAGAAACCCTCCGGGACTGGCAGTCCCGGTTCGGTGGTGGCCGGGCGATCGCCGCCCCTCAAATCGGGGCCCCGGTCCGCATCGTGCACGTCGAGATGGACAAGCCTTGGACCCTGATCAACCCGGAAATCGTCGATATCGGTACGGACGACTTCTCGGTGTGGGACGACTGCTTCTCCTTTCCCAACTTCCTGGTTCGGGTCCAGCGGGCCTACCGGGTCCGAATCCGCTATCAGGATCTCAAGGGTCAGGCGCACGAGGTCGATCTGGACAGCGACCGGGCCGAGCTCCTTCAGCATGAGATTGACCATTTGGATGGCGTCCTGGCGCTCGATCGGGCCCACGGAACCGACCCGTTTTGTCTCCGCGAGGAATGGAATCGGTGGAATACGTCGAAGGACCGTTACGGCGAGCCGGAAGCCCGAAACGAGCACCTGCCGGCGGCCCTCCTGTAGCGCCTAACCCCAACCACCTTGATGGCTTGGGAGCCCCTTGCGCCGGTTCGCCGGGCCGGGTAACCTGTGCCGCTGGGCCGACTTGACCAAACGGGAGTTCCACGAATGACATACATCATCGCTGAGGCGTGTATCGGGGTGAAGGATCGGGCCTGCGTCGACGTGTGCCCGGTCGATTGCATCTACGAGGCGGATGACCAGTTGTACATCCACCCGGATGAGTGCATCGACTGTGGCGCATGTGAGCCCGAATGCCCGGTTAACGCCATCTTCCCGGAGGAGGAAGTTCCGGCCAACCTGACCGCCTATATCGCCAAGAACAAGGACGCCTTCACCTCCCCGAACCCACCCGGAAAACCCAAGCGGTAGCGCCGGCGGCCTTACCAGTGCTCATGGCAGCCCTCCCGATGGAGGGCTGTTCGTATTTAGGAGGGTCAGCCCGGAGGCCGGCAACCGCCGGCCTCAGGGCCTAGGGATGGAGGAACTACACTTGAGGCTTGGCGGTGACCCGAAGAGAATCGAATCGAGGCCGCCACTCTAATAGACGCCCGGCAGGGCGAGATGGTTTCATCGGAGACTCTGGAGAAACTTGAGGATCGCCCGGGTGGTTGGGACCGGCTGCTCGATGCCCGGCAGGTGCCCCGCCCCGGGTATCTCCACCAAACGCGCGTCCGGAATGGCTTTGGCCATGCCCCGCGAAATCGCCGGCGGGGTGATCACGTCCTCCTGGCCCACCACGACCAGGCAAGGCATCCCCGTCAACTCCCCCAACTGTGGGCTGCTGTCAGGTCGGTCGCGCATCGCCGTTAGGGCCCCGACCACACCCGCCACGGGCGCTCGGAGAATCATGTCGCGGACTCGTTCGATGATCGCCCGGGGTACCCCCGGCGTGAAGAACCTCGGCAGCATCGCCTCCGCCGCCGCGACCGTCCCCTGGTCCCGCACCTTCGCGACCAAGCTGTCGCGCGCCTTCCGCCCCTCGGCGCTGTCCGCTTCGGCCCGAGTGCCCATCAGCACCAGGCCCCGCAGCCGGGCCCGATAGCGGCGAACGAACTCGAACGCGATGTATCCTCCCATCGACAGGCCGCATAACACGACCTGGGACTCGCCAAGCGAGTCGAGGACGCCCGCCACGTCGTCGGCGTACGTGCCCATCGAATAGCCCAAGTCGGGAGCGTCGGACTGCCCCATTCCCCGCAGGTCGATCGCGACTCGCCGATACCCCGTCAGGGTCTCGAGTTGGTGGCGCCAGATCGTCCGATCGAGCGGAAACCCGTGCAGAAACACCACCGCGGGCCCGGTGCCCTCGACTTCGATCGCGAGGTTCACGCCGTTGACTGATACCCGGTCAATTGGTTGAGTGCCGGCGGGTGCCGGATACTCCTCGGACAACTCCTTGGGAAGGGGTTGAGGCTGTCCGACCCGATCGACGCAAACGAGCACGAACTCGGCGGTCGCGGCCACCAACTCGTCACCGACGCGCCGGGCGAGGTGGCGCATGGTCAAGCTGGTTCGCCCCAGATGGGTGACCGCCGCCGACACCCGCAAAGGGTCCCCGGGCCGCACGGGAAGATGGAAGTCGACGACGCTGCGACGGACGACCACCACGAGACCGTGGCGTTCGAACACGTCCTGCCCCGGGCCCACTCGGAAATGTTCCCACTTCGCTCGCTCGAAGAAGCGCACGAACGCGGCAAAACCCACTGTTCCGGCGCCATCGCAGTCGTCGGGAGAAACGGTCAGCTCAATCGCGGTTTCGCGCATCGGTCGGCCCGATCAGGAAGCTACGCCCGGAGCCCCCGACCTGGCTACCTTTCGCCGATCGACCGCCACTCGCCGCTGGAGAATCCCCGGTTCATGTCGTCTGACCTTCCCATCGAGTTCGTGCAAACTCCATCAGCGTTCCTCGAATTGATCGAGCGCTTTCGCCACGAACCGGTGATCGGCATCGACACGGAAGCCGCGAGCTTTCACCGTTATCACGATCGGGTCTACCTCCTTCAACTGTCGAGCGCGGAGCAGACCGCGGTGGTCGACCCGATCGCGGTGGGCGGCCTCCAACCGATGGAGCAGTGGTTCGCCGACCCGGACACGGAGTTCGTCTTTCACGACGCCGATTACGACCTTCGACTACTCCACCGCGAGTTCGGTTTCCGGGTCGGGCGACTCTTCGATACCCGGGTGGCCGCCCAATTCCTCGGGCTTCCCGGCATCGGCCTGGCCGCGATCCTCGAGCAACGGTTCGGGGTGACCACCAACAAGAAGTGGCAGCGGGCTGACTGGTCCGCTCGGCCCCTCAGCCCGGAAATGGTGACCTACGCCGCCACCGACACCCGGTATCTCCCGTCCCTCCGGACGCTGTTTCGGGACGAGTTGACCACGGCGTCCCGGCTGAGTTGGGTTGAGGAGGAATGCACCTTGACTCGACTGGTCGAATGGGCGCCACCCGACCCGCCTGAATCGGCGTTCCTCCGGGTCAAGGGTGCCCGGGACCTCGACCGGCGAGGCCTGGCGATCCTTCGAGAGCTCTACCAATGGCGGGAGGTTGTGGCCGCGCGGCTGGATCGGGCCCTGTTTCGGGTGGTGGCGACGGAGACCCTTCTCCTGTTGGCCACCGAGCGGCCCACCTGCCTGGAGGCCCTCCAGCGGATCAAGGGGATCGGCGCCGACACCCTCGCGCGGCGGGGGACGGAAATCCTCGCCGCGATTCACCGCGGTCTTGCCGTTGACGAGCACGCCTTGCCGGGCTTCGAGCGACGGCCCCGGTTTCGACCCGACCCGGCCTTCGAGGCCCGGGTCGATCGGCTCAAGGCCTGGCGGGCCCGATTGGTGGAACGGATTGGTCTCCCCCCCGGACTCCTGGCGCCCAACGGCACCCTGGAGGGGATTGCCCGCAACGCCCCATCCACCCTCGAACAACTGCAGACGGTTCCCGGGATCCGGCGTTGGCAGGTGGCCGAATTCGGTGACGAGATGCTTCGCGCCGCGCTGGGCGGCTAACCCAGGAAGGCTCGGACTCGAGGGTCCATCCGCTCGGGTGTCCAGTAGGGTTCCCAGACCAATTCGACTTCGGCGCTGTTCACCCCTTCGACCTGCTGGGCGACCACGCGAACGTCTTCAAGGATCTCCGGTCCGGACGGGCACCCTGGCGAGGTTAACGTCATCTTGATGTGGGCGTCGCCCGCATCGGACACCGCGATGTCGTATACCAAACCGATGTCGACGATGTTCAAGCCGAGCTCCGGATCTTTGACGCCGCGGAGCGCTTTGCGGATGATCTCAGGTGTCACCATGGGTACCCTCCACGTGTTAACCTAACAGCGGCGACCCGGGGCGGAAGGGCGAACAGCCAGGTCGAGCGCCCGGTCCGGGTTACTGGCTTGGCGGCTGTCGAATCGAACCGGGCGGGAGGCGATAGAGGAGGACCTGGGAGGCGCGATCTCGAGCGGACAGCGTCCGAGCCTGAACGGTCGGGAACATGATGTCCGCCGGGTCGCCGGAATGGGGGAGACCGAGGGCATGCCCCAACTCGTGAATGGCGACGGCCTGGATCTCGTCGTCCGCGAGCCGCCGACCACGACCGTCGGTGAGGGCCAGGTGGATTCGCGCCCGCTGGATTTCTCCTCGTCCGTTGGCCGTGAGTCCGGTCAGCCCCGTCTGCTGGACGTCCTGCGTCCCGCCCCCGGCGACGGGCCTCGAGACGAAGTGATCGATCCACTCGATGACGATATCGGCGGCGACGGTATCGGCGGCTAGGGCCATCCGTACGTTCGCCTCTGGCCGATCCCAAGCCGAGAGCGCCGCCCCCACCAGCGCCCGAAGGACGGCGCCCGGGGAGCCATCGGGCGGCTCGGTTACCGCCACCCGGATCGGGTGGCCGCGGCGGTCGGCCCAGCGTCGAACCACGCTGTCCGAGGTCGCCAGGAGCGAGTCGAGGTAGGTGTACCGCGCCTCGACTCCCAGCCGACGGATGGCCTCGAGCCGAACCATCTGATCCAGGTAGGGGGTCGCCGTGGGCGACGGCGGCAGGCCGGTAACCACTGGGCCAGGGACCGTCACCGGGGTAGCCGTGGCTGGGGTCGTGGCTGCGGCCACGACCGACTCGGACCCAGCCTCGGGTTGGCGAGCGGACTGAAGGGCCCGGGCCCCCGCGAGGAGCCCGCCAAGGACGAGGATCAGGAGCAAGAATAGCCGGCTCATTACCGGTCCGAAGACGCAAGACGGGCGCCCGTCGCCGATCCCCCCGCGAGCGCTGGTGAGGCCCCTGAAACCCACTTACCTTTCGCCACCTTCGGGGCCCGCCGCGACACATGGGAAACTATTGTCCCATCTACACATGGACCTGACTTGATACTCGGCGCCCTCGCCCGGGGACTGGTGCGTTGGCGCTGGTTCGTGATCGCCGTGTGGATCGTAATCGGGGCTGTGGCGTTGGTCCGAGCCCCGAAAACGCCCGACCGATTGGCCCTTCGAGGCGGTTCCAGCCGACCGACCGAGGGTCGGTTGGCCGACCGACTTCTCAGCGACCGCTTCGCCCGCCCGTTCGGCGAGTTCCTGGCCGTCACCGTGGAGGGCCCCAGCTCCTTCGCGACCGAGCCAGCCGCGGCCGCCCTCGACTCCCTGACCCAAACTGCCGCCCGTCTGCCCTACGTTCAAAACGTGGTGTCGTACCTGACTCAGGGCGATACCCTGTTCCTGAGCGACGACGGCCGAATAACCTTCTTTCTCGTTTCTCTGGCGGCCGACGGCGACAGTACCGGCGCTTTGGTCAAGCCACTCCGAAGCGAGATGACCCAGGCGCTGTCGCGGCTCCCTAACCGCCCCGCCTACACCTTGCGGGTGACCGGCCGTTCGGCACTCGATCTCGACATTCGGACCGTGAGTGCCCAAGATGGCAAGCGGTTCGAGTTGGCGTTGTTGCCGCTCACCCTCGGCATCCTGGTACTCGCCTTCGGGGCGCTCGTCGCAGCGCTGTTGCCGGTCGCGATCGGTGTCCTGGCGATCGCGCTCTCGCTGACCATCATCGGGCTGGTCGCAACGGTGATGCCGATGTCGGTCTTCGTCCTCAATCTGACGACGATGATCGGTCTCGGGGTCGGCATCGACTACTCGCTACTGATGGTGACCCGGTTCCGCGAGGAGTTGACCAGGGGATTGCGACGGCGAGAGGCAGCCGAGCGAACCATGTTGACCGCGGGCGTTGCGGTCTTCAACTCGGGGTTGACCGTGGTGGTGGGCTTCAGCGCCCTGTTACTCACCCCGATGGTCGAGACCCAGAGCGTCGGAATCGCGGGGTTGATCGTCGTCGGTGTCGCGGTCCTCCTCTGCGTCACCCTGCTGCCCGCGTTGCTCGCGGCGCTCGGTCGATCGATCGACCACCCCCGATGGCTGGCCCGCCGGCTCACCTGGTACCACGCTCCCCAAGTCTGGGAGAAATGGGCCCGTTCGCTGGCCCGCCACCCGATTCGCGCGCTCGCCCTCGGCAGCCTGGCGGTGTTGATTCTCACCTTGCCGGTCTTCTGGATCCGGATCGGCCTACCAGCCCGTCATTGGTGGCCAACCCAAACCGAAGCCGGGGCCGGCCTCGAGCAGTTGGCCGACATGGGGGTCTCGGGCTACATCACCCCGATTCGGGTGCTGGTCGAATTCCCGGAGGGGACGACCGCCACTCGCGCGGTCGCGCTGCGCGGCCTCCGAGCCTTGTCCGACTCGATGCGGGCCGACCCACGAATCGCCGACGTGCGTAGCTTGGTCGATCTCCAGCCAGGCACTTCGATCCTGGGGTATTCCCTGCTGTACGCGGATCTCGACTCGGCCCGGGCCGACTACCGCGAGTTCCTCGATGCCTACTTGAGCCGCGATCAACGGGCGACTCTGGTCGACGTCATTCCGTCCGACACCACGTCGCTGACATCGACCATGGCCGTCGTCGGGCGGATCCGCGGCCTGATCACCGACAGCACCATTCGCCAGCTCCGGGAAGCCCGCGTCTTGGTGGGCGGCTACGTCGCCAATTCAGTCGACCTCCAGAACGAAATGCTCCGGCTGTTTCCCGGGCTGGTGGCGTTGGTCCTGGCGGCCACGGCGATCATGTTGGCCATCGCCTTCCGGTCGGTCCTGGTGCCCCTCAAGGCCGTGCTGGTGAACTCCCTTTCGGTGAGCGCCACCTTCGGCCTCATCGTGTTGGTCTTTCAATACGGCTTCGGCGGGCAACTCTTCGGCCTCACCGGCGCCACCGAAGCCATCTTCGTCATGGTGCCAGTGCTCGTTTTCGCGGTGGTGTTCGGTTTGAGCATGGACTACGAGGTGTTCCTCCTCAGCCGGATCAAGGAGGCCTTCGATCGTACCGGGCGCAACACCGAGGCAACGATGGAGGGGTTGAGCGCGACGGCATCGGTGATCAGCTCGGCGGCGCTGGTGATGATTTGCGTGTTCGGGGCGTTCGCGTTCGCCCGGGTCCTGGTGATGCAGTTCCTCGGGTTCGGGCTCGCGGTCGCGGTCCTGCTCGACGCCACCCTCATCCGGATGGTCCTGGTCCCTGCTTTCATGCACCTGATGGGCCGGTGGAATTGGTGGCCCGGTGGTCGGCGCCGTACCAGCCGGCCAGCCCCAGTGACCGAAACCGGACGCGACCCCCGTCCGTCGTCCTAAGCAGGGCCCATCGACGAGGGATCATGTGGCGATTCGGCGTGAGCGGCATCGGGATCGGCGCGTGCTTGGCGGCAACGCTCCACGCCCAGGGGCCGTCGCTGTCCCCGAGCATCCGGTTCATCGGCAATGAGGCCTTCGAGATCACCGACGGCCGCACCACCATCCTGACCGACTATCCATATCAGCCCGGCTACTCCCAGTACATGTCCTACGATTCGTCGACCGTGCGCCCTCGCGGGCAGGTCGTGGTCCTGATCACCCACGGGCACCTCGACCACTTCGACCGGTCCCGGTTCGTCAACCCGGCGTGGCGCATCGTCGGACCCCGAGAGGTCACCAGAACGTTGGCGCCCGAGCGGGTCATCGCGCTCGACAGCGTCATCACGGTCGGTCCGGCGACCATTCGACCGATTCGGACACCGCACGCCGGTCTGGAGCACTACGCCTATGTCGTGGAATGGGGAGCGCTCCGACTGTACTTTCCGGGCGACACGGAGGAGCCGGCCTCGCTCGTCGCCCAGCGTGGGTTGAGTCATGCCTTTCTGACGCCGTGGCTGTGGGGTCGGATGGGCCGCCAAGCGGACCGGATCCCAGCCCGCTTCATCGTGTTCTACCATCATGAATCCGGCGAGCGGGTCGTTGGTTGTCCCACCTGCTGGCACCCGCGCCAAGGCGAGGAGCTGCCCGCGTCCTTCCGCTAGCGGGTCACCCGCGTTTCGCGTCCAGCCAGTTATCCCCCACCCCGACGTCGACGACCAGGGGTACCTTGAGTTCGGCGACGCTGACCATGTGGTGCCGAACCAGTTGAACGGCCCGCTCGGTTTCCCCGACCGGCGCTTCCAGAACCAGCTCGTCGTGGACTTGAAGGAGAAGCCGGGTAGCCATCCCCTCCGCCAACAAGGCGGCGTGCAAGCGGATCATCGCGATCTTGATCAGGTCGGCCGCCGAACCCTGGAGTGGGGAGTTCTGGCTAAGCCGCTCGCCGAACGCCCGGGTGTTGAAGTTCTTGTCCTTGATCTCGGGAATGTACCGGCGGCGCCGAAACAACGTCTCGACGTATCCCTGACTCCGGGCGATCTCGATCTGGCGATCGAGATAGGCGCGAACGCCCGCGAAGCGGCGGAAGTACTCGGCGATGAACCGCTTGGCATCCTCCTGGGAGATTCCCAGTTGCCGGCTGAGCGCAAAGGGGCCCTGCCCGTAGATCGTGCCGAAGTTGATCGTCTTGGCCTGACTTCGCATCTCCGCCGTCACCGCCGACACGTCGACGCCGAAGATCACCGCCGCGGTTTGCCGGTGGATGTCCTCGCCGAGCCGGAAAGCCGACACGAAGGCCTCGTCGCCGGACAGATGGGCCATCAAGCGCAACTCGATCTGCGAGTAGTCCGCCACCACGAACTTCCAGCCAGCGCTGGGCACGAAGCCGCGGCGGATCGCCTCGCCGCGCGGCGATCGCACCGGGATGTTCTGCAGGTTCGGATCGGACGAGGAGAGCCGACCGGTCGCGGCGCCGGTCTGATTGAAGCTGGTGTGGATCCGCCCGGTCTGGGGCAGCACCCGACCGGGAAGGACATCGACATAGGTTGAGCGGAGCTTCTGCAACTCCCGGTACTCCAGCAGCATCCGGGGCACCTCATGCCCCATCGCGGCCAGCTGCTCCAAGACGTCGGCGTCCGTCGAAGGACCGGTCTTGGTCTTCTTGAGGACCGGGAGCTGGAGCCGTTCGAACAAGACGGATGCCAGCTGTTTGGGGCTGTTGAGATTGACCGAGCCGCCGGCCGCGGCGGCGATCTCGGCCTCGAGCCGAACCAGGTCCGAGGTCAACTCCTGCGACAGCCGCTGAAACACCTTCGGCTCGATCGCGATGCCGACCCACTCCATATCGACCAGGACGCCAACCAGCGGCATTTCGATCTCCTCGAACAGCGGCCACATCGCCGTGTCTTCGAGGCGCGGCTTGAAGTACTCATAGAGCGCCAGGACGGTCGGGCCGTCGGCGCTGGTCCGTCGGGCCGCCACGTCGACAGCCACGATCGCGAACTCCGGATCGGAACGGCTCTGCCCCCCCGCGTCTCCGCCCCGCGGCAACTGGCGCCCCAGGCACTCGAGACTCAGGCTGTCGAGCGCGTGGGTTCGCTTTCCTGGATCGAGGACGAAACTCGCCAGCATCGAGTCGAACCGCGCCCCACCGAGCTCGACGCCCACCGATCGAAGCGCCAACCAATCGACCTTGATGTTGTGCCCGCCCTTGGGCACCGCGGGGTCGCGAAGGCAGGCCACCAAGGGAGCCAGTTGAGGATCCGTTAACGGTGGGAGATTGCGCACTGGAGGCGGCGCGGCCAGTTCGCCGTCAACCGGCTGGTGACCGAAAGGCAGGTACCACACCCGAGTGGGCGAGGTCGCCAACGACACTCCGATGACGCGAGCCGACCGCGGATCGGTGGACGATGTCTCCAATCTGATCGCGACCATTGGCGCGCCTCGCATCGCCTCGATGAGCGGCTGAAGGTGCCCCGGATCGTCGACGACGACCACCTCCACCGGTGGAGGCGGCGGCTCGGTTGACTCACTGCCCACCGGCCCGGCTTCACGCTCAGGGTCGGCGTTCACGGCCCCCAGATCGAGGCGACCAAGCAACGAATGGAACTCGAGTCGGGTGAGGACCTTCCGCATGGCCTCCCTGTCGGGTTCGGCGCGAGCCGCCGCGTCGAGGGCGAACCCCACCGGGACATCGTCGCGAATGGTGACCAGTCGGCGAGACAGCCGAGCTTTGTCCGCCTCGGCCGCCAAAGCTTCCCGGGGGCGTTTGGCTTTGACCTCCCCCGCCCTGGCAAGGATGTTGTCCAAGTCGCCGAATTCCTGGATCAACTGGACCGCGGTCTTCTCACCCACGCCACGAACGCCGGGCACGTTGTCGGAGGCGTCGCCGACCAGGGCCAGATAGTCGACGACCCGCTCGGGCGGGATCCCCAATCGCTCAGTGGCGTTGCCGAGGTCGACCCACTGCTCGTCCACCTGGGCCGGACCACCTCGACCCGGATTGAGTAGCGCGATCCGGGGCGAAATGAGCTGATAGAAGTCCTTGTCGCCCGAGACGATCACCACCTGCGTTCCCCGACCGGCCTCCCTCTTGGCGACGGTCCCAATCACGTCGTCCGCCTCATATCCCTCGAGCGCCAGAATCGGAACCCGGAAGGCACGGAGGATCTCGCCCGTCTGTTCGAGCGCGAGGTCGAAGTCCTGCTGAAGCTCGGAGTCGAGTTTCTGCCGAGTCGACTTGTATTCCGGATAGATCGACGTCCGGAACGAGTCCCCCTTGTCGAGGACCCAGGCGAGATAGTCGGGCTGATACTTCGTTTCGAGGCGGAGCAGAAAGTTCACTACCCCCCAGGCCGCGGAGGTGTTCTCGCCGCGAGAGGTCCGCAGCGGTCGACTGATCAGCGCGAAGAACGCCCGGTAGATCAGCGCGTGGCCGTCAATCAGGAACAGTTGGGGAGGGGTGTGGCGGAACATGTCGAAAACTAAGCGGGGGTGCGCGGTTCCGGCGCACCCCCGCATCTTGGCCAGCAGCCGGCGACTAGCGCTGCCGACGGACGTCCCGCCCGACCAGCGATCGGGCTCGGGCGAATTCGGATCGGGAGCTCGGGGTCAATCGAACCCGGGAGAAACCGAGGGTGCCCTCGAAGTCGAGAACCACGCGATACTCGTTGTAGATCCACCGATACTGACGGCGGTCGGTGGCAGGCGGGGTTTCGTAAATCTGATCGGGCTCGCCGAGCGTGACGAAGACCTCGCCGCGGTCGGTGCGCCACCCCTCCCCTGCCTCGTCGCGGAATCGTTCGTTGGCGATGGCGATGCGGGTGAAATAACGATCCAGCGCTTCGTTCTCCGCGGTCTCCGGCATCGGATCGGTCAACTCCCAGAACTGGCGCCACAAACGGGCCCGATCGGCGGGTTTGGCGCCTCGCAGTTGTCCGAGGAGGCCGGATTCGTAGGGGAAAAACCGGAGCAGACTGAGGAGGTTCTCGTAATTCGTGACCACCCATCCACGGGCAAAGGACACCAACGCCTTGGTCCGCCGAGCCGAGGGACCCTCGCCCACCGCGATCGTCAGCTCACCCAACGGAGGCGCGTCGGAGGCGAGTCGGACCACCCTGCCCTCGACGTTCTTGCCACCGGTAAAATCCATGTCGGTGCGGAAGACCACGCTGTCTTGCTCGTCGCGAACCACCACGGGCACCTTGGTCGGGCCGGAGAATCGGTAGCCTTCGACGTAGAGATAGAGCGTGTCCCCACCGCCGTGCGCGACCGTTCCTCGCGGATTGAGGATCGCGTGGAACGAGTCGGCGACCGCCGCGCGAGACCGGACTTCGTATACCATGGTCGGTACCGACAGAGACCCGGGCCCAAAAGACGGCACGTCCACGGTTCGCTCGACGCGGCTCGCCGCGTTGGCCGCGAGATCGCGGACGATGACCGTCAGCGCGTAGGCGCCCGGCGCCAGCAAGAATCCCTGGTGAAAGAAGATCGATTCGTCGCTCCGTTGCGCTTCTTGAAACGAGGCGACTCGAACCAGGTTGCTCGACGAACTCTGGATCGGCGGCGAGCCTTCCCGCACCAGGTTCACGTCAACCCGATATCGGGCGGCGAATGAACCAGCATCGCGCTGAAACGACAACGATCGGTTTTCCAGGGATAAGCCGAGATGGAGCAGGGTAGAGTCACCGCGACCCGCGAGCAACGCGACGTTGCCCACGAAGGGAATGGGCCCGATGCCTGAGAGACGCCCAAGTCGCTGATAGACGGCGGAGAGATTGAACAGCTCGGTCAGGGTCTGATCGGTGGCGGTCCCGGGCGGGCCTCCTGGGGCAACTCGGCCGCCCCCGCAACCCGCCATCACCAGCGCCAACGCTACCCAGTGCACCCGGATCCGTCGGATTCCGTTGACCATTTTCGAGGTCCTTCGTCAGTCGTGGGAACGGCCTGCTGCTTCTCTTGCTGGTGCACCACCCGCGGTATAGCTTGAACCCATTCCCATGAGCCAAGATAACCTTGTCGGCCGCACCGTGGCCGGTTATAAGCTCCTCGCTCACGTCGGCGAGGGAGGTACCGCGACGGTGTATCGCGCCCAGCACCCGGAAAAAGGCCTCGCGGCCGTCAAGATTCTCCGCGGGCGGATGGGGCAGGACCCGGTGGCCGTCAAACGCTTCCTCCGGGAAGCCGAATTTGGAGCCCGGCTCGACCATCCGAACATCGTCCGCACCTACGAATACGGTGAGGCCGAAGGGATGTACTTCCTGGCGCTCGAGTGGGCCCAGGGAGAACCGCTTGCCAACTTCCTGACAGCCGCCGGCCCGTTGGCCCCTGACTTGGTCGCGAAGATCATTGGCCAACTCGGTGCCGCCCTGGGAGTGGCCCACCGGGCAGGGATCATTCACCGCGACCTCAAGCCCGCCAACATCATGTACGACCCGGTCAACCAGACGGCTCGACTGCTGGATTTCGGGATCGCCCGGGATGCCGAGGACGATCCGGCCCAACGATTGACCCGGGCCGGTTTCTTCGTCGGCACGCTGCAGTATGTCGCCCCGGAGGCATTGAGCGGCGAATTGGTGAACGAGCAGGCCGACGTCTACAGCCTGGCGACGATCGCCTACCACCTGCTGACCGGGCAGCTGCCGTATCCGGGCAAGAACCCGCGTGAGTTGTTTCAACAACTACTAAGCAAACCGCCAATTCCCATTGGCCAGGCGGCCAAGGGGATCAAGTTGCTACCCGAGCTCGAGGCGGTGGTGATGAAGGGCCTCGAGCGGGATCGCGACAAGCGCTGGAAGACCGTTGCCGAGTTCGCGGCGGCGTTTTGTCAGCCCGCGAGCCGGCCCGAAAAGGAAAAGGGTGGTTTCCTGTCGTCCTTCCTCCGCCGCATCAAAGAGTGACCGACCTCGAAATACTCCGATCGCTCCTGGTGGCCCGGTCGGTGAGTTTCGGTGATTTCGTTCTCTCTTCCGGCCAACGTTCCAGCTACTACATCGACGCACGAAAGACCACGATGTCGTCGGCCGGCCTCGCGGTGATCGGCCGGCTCGGGCTCGAGGCCATTCGGGCTCGAGGGTGGTCTCCCGACTCGGTCGGGGGTCTGACCATGGGAGCCGACCCGGTGGCTTACGCGATTGCCCGAGCGAGCCACGATACCGGGCCGGTCGTGGACGCCTTCAGCGTCAGGAAGGCCGCCAAGGAGCACGGGACCAAGCGCCGGGTGGAGGGGAACTTCGGCGCGGGAACGAAGGTGGTCGTGACCGAGGACGTGATCACCTCGGGTGGGTCCGCGCTGCAGGCGATCGAGGCCATCCGGGCCGAGGGTGGCGTCATTCTCGGCGTCCTGGCGGTCGTGGACCGGGAGCAGGGCGGACGGGAGCTGATCTCCGCGGCGGGGTATGATGTTGTAGCTATCACTACTATCTCTTCGCTCGGAGTGATCGCACCGGGCTAAAGTCCCCCGGCCGACGACTGGCCCGCGTCCTCGAGTTGCCCTCCAGCGGCCGAAATACCCTCCAATTCTCACGATACGGCTCCACCAGGAGCGCAACAAATCGGTCAGCGGCGGTGTCGAATGAGAAGCGACGGCGAAACTCGCCCGCGGTAATGCCGAGCATAGCCCGGAGGTGGCGGCCGAAACTCTGAGGCGACGAGCACTCGAGCCGATATGAAACGTCGGTGACCGTGAGTCCGTCGTTCTCGAAGTACTGTGCCGCATAGAGGAGCCGAATCGCCGCGACGTAGGTCTTCGGAGAGGGCAGACCAGCGCGAATGAAGCGCGACATCAGGGTGCTCGGGCGGAGCCGGGCGTGGCGAGCCAGCCGCCTGGCCACCGGTACTGAGGGGGCCATGCGGACCATCAGCTCGATGAACATTCTGGTCGTCGGGCTGAGTTCGGGCAGGGCATCGAGAAACCGAGCCAAGATTCGGGCTGCCGGCTTCGAGGCCGGCTCGGCGAGCATGTGGCGGAGCCGGTGCCACCCCCGGGGACCGGTCACATCCACCACGTGGCGAACACCGCTCGCGCCGAGGCGAAGCAGCGCTTCGGAGGTGTCCGAATCCGACCGGGTCACCAGGGCGAAGGTCGGGATATCCGGAAACCGGCGGATCAACTCGTCGAGATGCGCCACCTCGGCGCCGCGACATTGCTCGACGGAGAACACAATGGCGTCGACCGGGTGTTCGCGGACCGTCTTTGCCGCATCGGGGAGGGAGGGGCGGTGGACAATGGCGAAGCAGCCGGCCGCCGCCGCGTCGAGTTGGGCCCGCTCGGAGGGGGCGACGACCGCGGCTATGGTAAGGCGCGGGGGCTCGGTTGGCATGGTGTCGGGGCCGGGTGGGTGTCAGTCAAGGATGGCACCGGTCCCTCAACGGCCCGTCAATCCGAACCCGGCGCTGGATTCGCCGACCCTGGAGCGAAAGGCAACCAAACCCGGCCCTCGCTCATCGGTTATGAGGGTCCGTGGACGGGGGCGGCCAATAGCGCGGCCGATCCCCCCGGGAAGGTGATATCTTGATTCCGACGGTTTCGCGAATGGTCGGTCAATGAGCACGCCGGACGAGACGGCTGGACTGTCCAGCGCCCTGGGCGGGCAGTACCGCTTCGTGCGCGAGTTGGGGCGGGGTGGGATGGGGGTGGTGTTCCTCGCCCACGACGTGGCCCTTGACCGTCCGGTCGCCATCAAGGTCGTCCACCCGGACCTCTCCTCGAATCGTACGGTAGCGGCCCGCTTTCTGTCGGAAGCCCGCGCCATCGCCAAGCTCCGCCATCCCAACATCGTAGCGGTCCATGCCGCCGGCGAGATCGACGGCCAACTCTATTTCGTCATGGATTTCCTTGCCGGCGAGACACTCCGGCAGCGCCTCCAACGGGATGGCAAGCTTCCACCCGAAATCGCCGTCAAGATCGCGACCGAAATTTCCGGCGCGCTCGATGCCGCCAGCGCCGCCGGGATCGTCCATCGCGACCTCAAGCCCGAGAACATCCTCCTCGAAGGGCCCGCCGACGACCCGCGGGCCCTGCTGGCCGATTTCGGCATCGCGCGGCTGATCGAGACTGGATCGGGGCACACCGGGCCGGGAGCGGTGATGGGCACGCCGGCCTACATGAGTCCCGAGCAGGCCGCGGGCGAAGATCTCGATGGTCGCAGCGATCTTTACTCGCTCGGCGTGGTGACCTACGAGATGTTGACGGGGAGCCCTCCGTTCGTCGGGCCCCACCGCACGGTCATCTCGAAGCAGATCCTCGACCAGCCGACGCCAATCACCCAGCGGGTGGGGGACGTCTCGCCGGCGGTGGCGCATGCCGTGATGCAGTCGCTCGAGAAGGTACCGACGGCCCGCTGGCCCAACGGGGCCGCGTTCAGGCACGCCCTTCGGGGCGACACGCCGCCAGCGGTCAGCGGTCGGAACCGCCTCCCAGCGCGTCGCCGGATCAAGGCCGCCGCCTGGGCGGTCAGCGTGGTGGCGGCGATCGCGCTGTTGTGGCTAGGGGTGCGTCGTCCCGGTGGTCCGCCGGCCGGCGTCAATCCGCGTTTGTCGCTTCTGGTGTTGCCGTTCGACAACCTACGTGACGACGCTGGCTACGGGTGGCTCCGCGAGGGCAGCGTCAACATGCTGGCGTTGTCGCTGTCGCAATGGCAAGACCTCACCGTCATTGACCAAGACCGGGTCCACGATCTGGTGGCACAACTCGATGACCCTGACGGACCGATCGGACTCGATCAGGCCCGGCGCCTCGCGCGCCAGAGCCGAGCCTGGACCGTCGTCCTGGGCGATTTCAGCCGCGCGGGTGACAGTATCCACCTCACCGCCCGCCGCTACGACGTGGCCACCGGGAAGCGGCTCGACATCGTCGAGGTCAACGGGGCCGCGACCGACGACGTTCGACCGCTGTTCGATCAATTGGCGGCCCATCTCCTGGACCTGACCGGCGCGCCAGCGGCCAACCGCGCCACGTTGGCGTCGGTGACCACGACCTCAGTCGAGGCCTATCGAGACTTCTTGCGCGGAGTCGAGGCACTCAACCACTGGCGGTTGACCGAGGCCAGCACCGCGCTCGAGGCGGCGGTGCGACGGGACCCCGCGTTCAGTCTGGCCAATTACAAGCTGGCCGTGACCCGGGGATGGATCAGTCCGGTAGACACCCTCGGGATGACCGCGATCCGGCGAGCCACGCTGTCGTCGGAACGATTGCCCGCTCGGGAGCGCCAACTCATCGACGGGTATCGGTCGTTCATCGACGGTGACTACGACCGTGGGATCGACCTCTACGCCCAACTGATCGCCAAAGACTCCACCGACGTGGAGGCCTGGTACGGTTGGGCCGATGCCCAGTTCCACTGGGGATACACCCGAAGCCAACCCGGTCTCCTCAACAACTCTTTACAGGGGTTTCGCCGGGTGATCGGCCTCGACTCGACGTTCGGCTTGGCGTACGAGCACGTGGGCGCCCTGCTGACCGACGCCAGCCAGAGGCACGGCTGGTTTCGACTCGTCGGCGGCGACTCCCTGGCCTCGGTCGACGGGCTCACGGCCGATAGCGGCGCCACCCGAGCCGACCACCGCCGGGCTCAACTTCAGGCGGTGGAATTGGCGCGCTCCTGGACCCGCCTCCAACCGAATACCCCTCGGGCGCACTACCATCTCTACAAAGCGCTGTTGGCTGGCGGCCGGGTCGCCGAGGCACGACAGGTCGTCGGCCAGCTCCGGGCGCTGTTCCCCGACTCCGTCCAGCCGTTCTTCGGATTCCTCGACGCCCGGGCTCAGTTCGTCGGCGGCGACATCGAGGGATCGGCCCGAACGGTTCGCAGTGTGCTCCCGAGCATCCGACCCCGGTCGTTCCGCGAGCTCGATTTCGCGCCCGAGCCGATGTTCGAGTTGATGACGGGGGTGGATGCGCTCGGATATCTCGGGGATGTCCAAGGGGCGGCGGACATCATACGCCTCGGGCGGCGAATGTTCGACGAGCGCGCCGAGCAGCGCGACCCGGCCGAGAAGCGCCGGGCCGACGAGTTGTGGGAGATCAGCCGGCTCGGTCAGCTCTTCGGGGCGACGGGGACGAGGCCCGATCGGCTCCGCGACGTCTGGGATCGGGGGCTCGCGATCGTCCGAGAAGGCACGCAGAAGGAGCGACTCAACGCCTCCGAAGTCATCGGCTCGTCGGCCGTCGGCCTCCTGCTGGGGCCCGCGGGCGACGCGAGCCCACTCCGGGAGCTCGATCGATTGACTCAGAAGCAAAGCCCCAGGGTGGTCCAGGCCCTGCTCGCGGCCAGGGGCGGGGATTCGGTCCAGGCGCGGGCGCTGTTGGAACAAGTATTGACCTGGAAGAAAGACACGGCGGTCGCCAAGACCGAGTGGCACTATCCCGGGGACCACCGACCCATCATGGCGGAGACGTATTTCGAGTTGGGCGACTACGCCCAGGTGGTCGCCACGCTCGCCGATTTCGAGCCCAGCGATTTCGCCACCCGGGGGTTCGACGCTCGGTGGGTCATCCTGCCTCGGGTTCGCCTCCTCCGAGGACAGGCCCTGGAGCAGCTTGGCAAGATCGCCGATGCGGCCGAGGAGTATCGTGCGGTCGTCGCTCAATGGTCGGGCGGGGACGCCGAGTTACGTCCCGTCGTCCAAGAGGCCCAACGGGGCCTGGCCCGGGTGGCGGGGGTCGGCGAAGGGGGCTGAATCCCGTTAACTTTGCCCCGGGGCCGAGCGGATGGTCGCGGGGGGTTCCCTCCGAGGAAAGTCCGAGCTCCAGCGGGTAGACTGCCAGGTAACGCCTGGGCGCCGTAAGGCGACGGATAGGGCCACAGAAAACATACCGCCTTCGGGGTATTACCGGGGGTAAGGGTGAAATGGTGGGGTAAGAGCCCACCGCGCAACCGGTAACGGGAGCGGCACGGTAACCCCCAGTCGGAGCAAGGCCAAGCATGCGGCAGTGGTGTGACCCACACCAACACGGTCGTTTTCGGCCGTAGCAGCCGCGGGTAGGCCGCTCGAGGTGGCCGGTGACGGTCATCCCAGAGAGATGACACATCCGGGCCGGCAACGGCTCGAACAGAACTCGGCTTATAGCTCGACCCCACCCAACCCCCTCGACGCTCCACCTGGACGGGAGGGGGTTGTTGGCTTCGTGGCGTCCTCGGCCGGCCGGGCCGGGGTGAATGAACGGGAACTTCTAATGGAGGTACGACCGATGTCCGCACGTCTGATGCTCGCCGTTGGTCCGGTGGCGGTGTTGCTCGCAGCCGCCACCGAGTCGCCGGCGCCGAAGACCACCCGCTACCGGATCGAGTCGAAGACGGAGCAGATCGTCGATGCGACCGGCGTCGGGGGACCGAAACAGGAGGTCACCGTCAATCAGGTGGCGATTCTTTCGATCACGTTGAGCGATACCGCGGGTGGCAAGACGATGCACGTGGTCATCGACTCGGTAGGCACCGACTCTCCGCAGCCCGAGGCGGCGGCGATGGCGGCCAAGGCCAAGGGCGCCTGGATTCACGGCTTCGTCGACGGCTGGGGCCGGGGCAAGATCGCCGCGAGCTCCGCCGATTCCAACGAAATCGTCGATCAGCTCAAGCCGACGTTGGCGCGATTCTTCCCCGTGGTGAAACCGGGCGCGAAACCGGGTGACAGCTGGGTCGACACCATGAACTTCGACAGCAAGTCGGCCACCCGCGCCATGAAATCGTTGCGGATCTCGACCTACACCCACGCCGGCCCGTCGACCTGGGGGGGCTCGCCGGCCGTCAAGGTCGATGCGACGACCTCCTCGAGTGGCGCGGGCACGATGGAGAACCCAATGGCCGGGACGATGGAGGTCGAGTCGACCTCGAACGGAACCGAGTCGTTCTATCTGTCGGCCGATGGCACCTATCTCGGTGGCGAGGCGAAGCAAGGCGGCGACAGCAAGATCCGGGCGGCGATGTTTCCCGATGCCATCCCGGTAAAGATCAGTTCGGCCGTCACGGTCACCGTCCTCAAGTAGTTCGTGGTTCCACCGCAACCCTTCGGCGGGGTCGGGGAGCCATCCCCGACCTCGCTGTCGCCACCGGCCCCGCGAGCTCCGCTCGCACCGGCCGGCGTCGGCGCTCCCGATCGGCCAAAGCGCCGAGCCTTCCGGAGATTTCTCCTCTTCCTTGCCGCGGCAAGCGGCCTCTTCGCCCTTTGGATGGTGGCGGTGTGGCCGCCACCGCTTTGGTACCGCTGGTTCTGGCCTCGCCAAACGGCCTTCATGACCCTCCGGGCGAACCAGGCGGATAGTCTCACCAATCACGCTCAGCGGCGTCGGCAGGTGCGGGATGGCGAGCTCCCTCGGCTCTACACGCCGGTGGCTCTCGAAGCGATGTCGAAGGCCTTGCCTCAAGCGGTCCTGATTGCCGAGGATCATCGGTTCTTCGACCACGGCGGAATCGACCTGACGGCGATCCGGACCGCTCTCGGTTATCGCCGGGACGGTTTCGACTGGAACAACCCGAGGGACCGGGCCGAGATGTGGCGCGTGGTGGGACGAACCTGGGAGCGGCGGGATCGGATCCGCGGGGCGAGCACCATCACCCAACAACTGGCCAAGAACCTCTACCTGTCACCCTCGCGCAATCCGCTCCGGAAGGCCAAGGAAGCGCTGACCGCGTACCGCCTCGAATGGGCGATGGACAAGACCCGGCTGCTGGAACTGTACCTGAATGTCGTCGAGTTCGGTCCCGAGGTGTGGGGAGTCGAGGCGGCCAGTCAGCTCTACTTCAACCGATCAGCCGCCGCTCTCTCCACCGATCAGGCCGCCGCGCTGGCGGGAACACTCCCATTCCCGCTTCGTTCGAACCCCGGTTTCCGTCCTGGGAGGATGCGGTGGCGGCAGCAATTGGTGCTTCGGCGGATGCGGGGTGAATCGATCGAAATCCCAGCGGACGGGCAGGGAGACCCCAAAGAAGCACCTGACGACTCGACCACCAGCCGCTAGTCGAGGAGCCTGAGAGGCATTACCAAGGTCAGGTAGCTCGCTGGATCATCCCAGCCAACCGGTTCGCAAGTCGTGGCGCGTTCGGGAGCTTTGAAGCTCATCCGGACTTCGTCGGTCGGCAGATACTTCATGATCTCCAGCAAGTAGGCCGCGTTGAAGCCGATTTCCAGCGGATCTCCCTCGTAGGCTACCGTCATCTCCTCTTGGGCCTCGCCGAGGTCTGGCGTGGTCACGGAGAGCTTACAGGTGCCATTGGAGAAGGCCAACCGAATCCGATGGGTCTGATCGCTCGCGACGATGCTCATCCGGCGAAGCGCCGCCGCAAAGGCCGACTTGTCCGCCGTCATGATCTTGTCGTTTTCCCGCGGAATGACCTGCTCGTAGGGCGGATAGGGGCCCTCGATCAACCGGGTGAAGACCTGGGTCCCGGCCGAGCGAAATCCGAGGTGGTTGTCACTCTTGGCAATCTCGATCTCCTCCTCGGGACCGAACAGCCGGCGGATCTGTTCGAGTGCCTTGGGAGGCACGATCAAGTCGGCCTGGCCACCCGTGCTCTTGAGCGGGACGTCCATCCGAGCCAACCGATGGCCGTTGGTCGCCACCATTCGCATCCGATCGCTGCGAAGCTCCCAGAGAACACCGTTCAGGATGGGTCGGCTTTCTTCGGTGCTGGCGGCGAAGGCGACGTGGCCGATGAGCTTCTGAAGATCTTTGGCCCCGATCTTCCAGCCGCCGTCGAACTTGACTGGCGGAAAGGCGGGAAACTCATCTCGCGAGAGACCCAGCAACTTGAACCGCGACCGACCACACTCAATCTGGACTCGCTGTTCACCGGATCCGGTGAAACGAATGCTCGCTGACGGCAGCTCCCGAACGATCTCCGCCAGTTTTCTGGCCGGCAGCGTTGTGGCGCCCTCCTGGTCGACCTGCGCGGGGATGACCGTACTGACGGCCAGATCGAGATCGGTTCCCGACAGGCGAATGCCGTCTTTCGTGGCCTCGAGGAGAATGTTGGAAAGTACCGGCAACGTGGTCTTGGTGGGAATGCTCGCGGCGACCGCGCCAAGGCCTTCGTGCAGTTTCTCTCGGGTAATCGTGAACTTCATGGATCGTGCTCCCGGGTCAACCCAGAGTTTTCACCATGGGTTTCTAGAAAACTACACTAGATATAGTAATCTAGTAGTAGTCGTAGAGAGCGCTCGATGTGGACGCATCGAGCAACTCCCGCTGGCAACGTACCTTGTCCTCACATCCTCGATTCGGCGCGATGTGCACAGTGGGGATGACCACTGGAAACCGACCGACTTTTCCAGTCGTTCCCACAGATCCCACATCGATCCCACACGTTACGAGGCGACCAATTCAGCGCGCGCCGAATCGACTCGTTCACGGAACGATCGATCCCGTACTAGTTGGCGTTGGACTTTGTCCACGCTGTGGATGACTGTGGAATGGTCGCGTCCACCGAACGCCTGGCCGATCTCGACCAACTGCATGTTGAGCACCTCGCGGGCGAGGTACATCGCGATCTGGCGAGGCACGGTGAGGCTCTTGATCCGGGCCTTCGACCGGAGGCCGTCCGGGGTAACGCCCCATCGTCTGGCCACCACGTCCTGGACCTTGTCGATGGACGGAAGGGTCTGAGGTTTCTCGCCGGCGTTGGACTGGCTGGGCCGAATCCGGTCGGCCAACGCCTCCCGGGCGAGGTCGACGGAGATCTCGCGATGCCGCAGCGAGGCGTAGAGGAGCAGCTTGATGATCGACCCTTCCAGCTCCCGGACGTTGGAATAGACGTGCTCGGCGATGAAATGGAGCACTTCGTCGGGAATGGTGGTCTCGAGATGATCCTGCTCTTGCTTCTTGCGGAGGATGGCGATCCGATGCTCGAGGTCCGGCAGGCCGACGTCGGCGACCATCCCCCAGCCGAACCGGCTGACCAAGCGGTCTTCGAGCCCCGGCATGGCCTTCGGCGGACGGTCGGAGGTCAGGACGATCTGCCGGCCCGCCTCGTACAACGTGTTGAAGGTATGAAAGAACTCTTCCTGGGTGGCCTCTTTGCCTTCCAGGAAGTGGACGTCGTCGACCAAGAAGAGATCGACGTCGCTTCGGTAGCGGCGCCGTAGCTCCGGCATGGTCCGACCGTGAATGCCCTCGATGACCTCGTTGATGAAATGCTCGGCGCCGACGTAGACGACCCGCGTCGCGGGGTTCTTTCGAAGGACCGCGTGGGCAATCGCCTGCATCAGGTGGGTCTTGCCCAGCCCGGTCCCGCCGTAGATAAACAGCGGGTTGTAGGTCTTGCCGGGGGCCTCGGCGACGGCGTAGGCCGCTGCCGCGCCGAGCTCGTTGGACTTGCCGACGACGAAGGAATCGAAGGTGTACCGTTCGTTGAGAGGTAGCGGCGAGGGCGTGCTTCGGGGCGCGAGCACTTGGGCCGGTTCCGGGGAGGGCGCCACGAAGAAATCGATCTGGGGCCGCTGGAGCCGGTCCTCGGGGACCCGAAAGACCACTTCGACCGAGCGACCCAGAACCTGGTCCGCCAGCCTGGACAGGAGGACCGCGTGTTTGGCCTCGTTCCATTTGACGGCAAACTCATCGGGAACGCCCAGGACGAGCTGCTTCTCGTCCAGGGTGAGCGGTTCGGCAGGGGACAGCCACGTGGTGACGGCCTGCTCGGGTAGCTCCCGGCGGGCCTCCTCAAGGATCCGTTTCCACGCGTCTTTCGGGGACAACTGCATTTCGCCTCGAAAAAATCCTGATGGGTACCTCGAAGGGGCGACGATCTTACGTTTCCTTTGTGGAAAAGTCAACCTTGACCGAGGCTATTGGCGTTGGCTAGCTTTCCTGGCTCACTGAAGGCCTGAGGACGGAATGCAGCCAACGTATCGCCCGCGCAATCGGAAGCGGGTTAACAAGCACGGCTTTCGGGCGCGAATGGCGACCAAATGGGGCCGGCAGACCCTCGCCCGTCGGCGGAAGAAGGGCCGGAAGCTGCTGACCATCCGGACCCCCACGAAGCACGGGGGCAACTGACGTCGGAACGGTTCCCGCGGGCTGGCCGGCTCACCAGGGCGGTCGACTATCGGCGGGTTCTCGCCAGGGGTAGGAAGCATCGCTCGGCGCCCTTGGATATCGTCTGGATGTCGAATGACGCGGGTCACCCGAGACTGGGCTTGGTCGTTCCGAAGTTCCAGTCCAGCGCGGTGGCCCGCAACCGTTTGCGGCGGCGGTTGAAAGAGATCTGGCGCCGCGGTGGACAACAGAGGGCTGGTAGTATCGATGTGGTTTTTCGGGCTCGGCGGGAGACATACCAGGCAACGCCGGCTGGGTTGGCCCGGGCCGTGTCTGATTGGATTGCCCTGCTGAATCGGTCGGCAGGGTGACGTCGTTCACCCGGTGGCCGCGGCGTGCGGGGATGGGATTGATTCGTGGGTATCAACGGTTCATCTCGCCAGCGTTTCCTCCGCGGTGCCGGTTCAGTCCCAGTTGCTCGCAGTACACCTTCGAGGCCATCGACCGATATGGGCTCCTTCGAGGAAGCTGGATGGGTCTCAAGCGCCTCGCCAAGTGCCATCCCTTCCATCCCGGTGGATTCGACCCTGTTCCCTAACAACCAACGGTAGCTCGGCGCTCGTCTATGGATCGTCGATTCGTCTTGGCCATCGTCCTGATGATGGTCGTTTTCATTGTCCCGCCGATGTTGATCAAGCGCCCGGCGCGCCCGGCCGCGCGTCCCCCGGCGGTCGTTCCTTCCGCCAGTTCAACGACGCCAGCCGCTCCCCCGGTGGCCATGGCCGCGCCGGGGGCGACCCCGCCGGCCGAGCAAGCGCCGCCGGCCGCCGTCGACACGGTTACGGTTCGGTCACCCCTCTACCGGTATGCCTTCTCGACCCACGGGGGTCGGCTCATCGCGGCCGAGTTCACCGGCTACCAGTCGATGCGCCCCGACGAGCGCGGTGCCACGGTGCAAATGGTCGCCGCGGCGAGCCGTCTCCTCGAGTTGTCGCTCCTTCGGGCGGGCGACACGGTCTCGTTCGGCGACTGGTCGTTTCGGCCGTCGGCCCCGGCGCTCGACGTTGGGCAGGGTGCCAACCAGCTGACCCTGAGCGCCAACCGCGACTCGACGGTGGGCGTTGACCTCGAATACACGTTCCTCCCGAGGGACTATCGCATCGAGGTGCGCGGCGCGGTTCGGGGGCTCGGCGCGACCGGGGCGACCTTACTGGTCGGCATGGGCCCCGGTCCTCGCAACACCGAATCGGACAGTGTCGAACACTCCCGAGAGCTAGCGGTGGTCACCCGGGCGAACCGGTCGACCTTGCTCAGCTTCGCCAAGCTCAAGCCGGGGGTTGGTCAGACGATTACCGGGCCGTTTCAGTGGATGGCGGTGAAGTCGAAGTATTTCGTGACGGCGTTGATTGCCGCGGATTCGAGTGCCGGGTCGACCGGTCGGATTGGCGGGGTCCAGGTGGTGACGACCGATCGGGTCCATCGGACGCCCGAAGAGGCCGACCTCCAGGTCAGCCTCAACCTGGCCGCCGACGGTCGGTTCGGTTACTCGCTGTACGTGGGACCGATGGAATATCCGCGGCTTCGAGCCATCGGCTATGGTTTCGACGACATCAATCCGTACGGTTGGGCCTGGCTTCAGCCGTTGATTCGACCGGTCGCGGTAGGGGCGCGGTGGCTCCTGGTCGCGCTCCATGAAAAGGCCGGAATTGCCTACGGTCTCGGCCTCGTCATCTTCGGGATCCTGATTCGGATCGTTCTCTGGCCGCTGAATCAGAAGGCGATGCGGGCCAGCATGGCGATGCAGGCGATTCAGCCGCAGCTCAAAGAGATCCAGGATCGCCATAAGGACGAGCCGCAGAAGTTGCAGCAGGAAATGTTCAAGCTGTACAAGGAGAACAAGGTCAACCCGTTCAGCGGATGTTGGCCGCTCCTGCTGCCGTGGCCGGTCATGATCGCCCTCTTCTTCGTGTTCCAAAACTCGATCGAGCTGCGCGGTCAGTCGTTCCTGTGGATTCCCGACCTCTCTCGGGCTGATCCGCTCTACATCATCCCGGTCGTCATGGCCCTTTCGATGTACGGTGTCACCAAGATCGGCCAGATGGGGCTCCCTCCCAATCCCCAGATGAAGATGATGTTGTACATGATGCCGGCGATGATGTTGATCCTCTTCCTCAACTTCGCGTCGGGGTTGAACCTGTACTATGCCGTGCAGAACCTGGCGAGCATTCCCCAGCAATGGTTTGTTGCCCAGGAGCGCCTCCGCAAACTTCCCCCGGCACCGCCTCCTCCGGTCGCGACCGTCTCGACCGGTCGACCGAAGAAGAAGCCGATGTAATCCGGCCGATGCTGTCCGATCCGATTTGTGCCCTCGCCACCGCCAGCGGTCGATCCGCTCTGGCGGTGGTTCGGCTTTCGGGGACCGGTGCTCATGAGATCATGCGCCGGGTGCTTCGGTGGCCCGCGGACCGTCCGGTCGAGCCGAGGCGGATGGAGTTGGCGACGATCCATGACGCGGACGACCGACCGGTGGACCAAAGCCTGGTCACTTTCTTTCCGGGGCCCGCCAGCTACACCGGGGAAGATCTGGTCGAGATCAGCTGTCACGGTGGGATGGTCGTTCCGGCCCGGGTCCTGGTGGCGCTGCTGTCGCGTGGGGCCCGGCTGGCCGGGCCGGGAGAGTTCACCCGCCGCGCCGTGCTCAATGGCCGGATGGACCTGATCCAAGCCGAGGCCGTCGGTGACCTGATCGACGCGAGCACCGAAGCGCAGGGCCGAGCGGCGCTGCACCAACTCGAGGGCGGCCTGTCGCGGAGAATCCAGGAGCTGAGGGTGTCGTTCCTGGATCTGCTGGCGATGATGGCGTACGACATCGATTTCCCCGAGGAGGACGACGGGCCGGTGGATCGCGAGCAAATCGTGGCGGCCCTGAGCGTCGCCGGGACCGTCGTCAATCGACTGCTGGCGACGGCACCCCTCGGGGCTCGGTTGCAGCGGGGGGCGTTGGTCGTCCTGGCCGGGCGGCCCAACGCCGGCAAGTCGTCGCTGTTCAATGCCCTCCTCGGCGTCGAGCGGGTCCTAGTGACCGAGGTGGCGGGTACCACCCGCGACGCCGTCGAGGTTCAGCTCGATGTCGACGGGTGGCCAGTTCGCCTCGTCGACACGGCCGGTCTCCGAGTTTCGGACGACCGGATCGAACGTCTGGGGATCGAGATGAGCCATCGCTACCTCGCCGCCGCCGATCTGGTGCTCTTGTGTGTCGAGGCGGCGGGGGCGGTCAGCGAGGAGGAGGCGGAACTGGTCAACTCGAAGCCGGTGCTCGTGGTCAGGACGAAGGCCGACCTGGTTCTCGAACCGCCGGCTGGCGAACTCTCCGTGTCGGTGGTCGATGGCGCCGGTCTCCCCGCCGTCAAGGCCGCGCTGGTGGCCACCCTCTTTGGCGTGGATACCTCGGTCACCGACTTCGAGCCGTGGCTGACCAACGAGCGACATCGGCTCGGGCTCGAGCGGGCCGCCGCGGCCCTCGCCGCGGCTCGACCACACCTCGGGCCCGGCGGTGACGTGGTGCTCGCCGCCCATCATGTTCAGGGGGCGGTGGCCGCCGTGGACGGGCTGCTCGGGGTGGTGGATTTCGAGGAGGTACTGGGCCGGCTTTTCGCGCGTTTCTGCGTCGGGAAGTAGCCTACGGGGTCGCCGGCTCGATGGCGATCAGACCACCCTCCGGGTCGACGATCGGTCCGCTCATGCCGTTCTCACGTCTCGGGCCAACTCCTCGGCGGCGTCGAACTCCTCGGCGGGCGCTCGGAGCGCGGCCGGTAGGCCGATCTCATTGATCAGGGCCTCGGCCATCCGATGGCCAAGGTAGTATCCGGAGCGTTCCGGAAGCACCCGGCCCAGGGCGATGCGAGACGCCGGCGCGAGGCCGCCCGAGAGGAATCGGAGCCGGAGCCCGATCCCGGATCGATCGAGGTCGTGATGAGCCGCTCGTCGGATGACGGCGTCGAGCTCGCGCATCCGTTGGAACTGCCGCTTCTGATACCCGAAGTAGTCCGAGATGTCGAACCCTGGAGCGGTCCTCTGGGCGGCGTGGACGGCGAGTCCCTCGTTGACCATCAACTCGCGAAGCGGTGTTCGGCTCCCGGTCAGCCAATAGTCGTAGTTCCCGCCATTCTCATGGATCAACCGTTTCATCGGGCTGCGGCTCGCCGGCGAAGTGTAGCGAACCGTATGGGCCAACTCATGGCCGACCCACAACGGGATCAAGTCGGGCGACAGGCCGAGTCCATAGGTGGTCGGGTTGACGCGACCGGTGAAGTGCTCGAGGCAGATGAACGCCACCCCACGGCCGTTGACGACCAGCTCGCCGGCGTTGGCGGCCCCGACCCCGACCATCAGGTAGACGTCGGTCGGGGTGTCGATCTGAAGGAGATCGGTGGCCCGGGTGATCGCGTCCGAAACGAGGTCGGACACCCGGACGGACTGGACCAAGGCCTTGAGATCGCTCCGGTCGGCTCGGAGCGTCGTCGCGATGACCTCGGCCGTGTGCGGGCTATCGAGATCGAGGACGTAGTTGCTCCAATAGGCCGACAAAACCGCTCGGTGGGCATCCAAGTACCGCTGGTAGGCGGCTTCCCGGTTTGGTGAGGCGAGAATCTCGAGGAACTCGGGAAGCAAATTGATGAGCACGGGACAGAATACGAACTTCCCGCGTGGAAAATCAAGGTGTGAGTCGGTTCAGACTTGGTCGCGGCGCTTTTGTTCGGAGACGTCGTTGAGGAATCTGCGTTCCTGGTTGGTCAGACTGTCGATCCCGGACCGGGCGATCTTGTCGAGGAGGCGATCGACTTCATCGGGCGAGAAATCGGGGCGCGGATCGGCCATCGGCACGGTGGGGCGAAGCTCACCGGCATGTTCCTGAACCCGCATGGGGGTGACGACGGGGCGGCGCGAGGCGATGGCGGGGCGGGGCGTTGGTTTGCGGCTGGTGAGCATCTGGAGGCGGATGAACGCGTAGCCGGCCAGCGCCCCGCCCAGGTGGGCGAAATGGGCGATGTTGGTCTGGCCCAGGAGGCCGAGGGCAACATCCGCGACCAGCAGCGTGACGAAGACGGTGCGGGCCGTAAGAGAGACCGGCAGTGGGAGCACCGTCAGTTGCGCCTCAGGCCAGTACATCACGAAGGCCAGCATGACGCCGTACAACGCCCCGGAGGCGCCCGCGAACGGTTCGAGTCGCAGAATCGAGCTCAGGCCGAGCGCAAAGAGGGCGGCGCCAATCCCGCAGTAGACGTAATAGCCGAGGAACCGAGTGGAGCCGAGTTTCCGTTCCACCGCGGGGCCGAACAGCATCAGCATCACCGAGGTGATCAGGAGATGGGTGAAGTTCTTGTGGACCATCAGGTAGGTGAGCGCCGTCCAGGGTCGGCTCCCGAACTGAGCCGGGTCGAAGAACAGTGCGGTACTGAACCGCGGCGCGGTGAACACCGTGGCTAGCAACAACAGCACCGCCCCGTTGGCGATCAGCAAACGGGTGACCCAGGGGGTCAACGAGGGGGTGCCGCTTCGGTCCATAGCCACCTTAAACCTTACTACGACGCCGCGCAGTCAGGCAAATCCACTCGCACAACTCCGGGAACCCCAACCCGGCCGCCCGGGCCGACTGCGGCAGCAGGCTGGTCGCCGTCATGCCGGGTAACGTGTTGACCTCCAAGCAGATCGGCTCTCCGCCCTGGGGAAGCCGGAAGTCCACTCGACTATAGCCGCCCAACTTCAGAACCCGATGTGCGTCCAGTGCCAACTCCTGGCATCGCTTCGTCACGGCCGGCGGCAGGTCTGCCGGGAAGATCTCTTCCGCCATCCCGGGCGTGTACTTGCATTCATAGTCGAAAATTTCGTGCCGGGGGATGATCTCCCCGACTGATAGCGCGGTCCCGTCAAGAACTCCGACAGTCAACTCCCGGCCCGGCACGAACGCTTCGATCATCACCTCGTCATCGTAACGAGCTGCCAGGGCCACTGCCTCCGTCACCCCGTCTGGGTCTCTGACCACGGACAGACCCACGGTCGACCCCTGTTTGCTCGGTTTGATGACGACCGGCCAGCCCAAGGTTGCACCGATATGGTCCGGAGTAGCGGGCGCCATCAGCCAATCGGCGGTCGGCACTCCGACGGACCGGAACAGCCTCTTGGAAAGGTCCTTGTCCATCGCCAGGCCGCTGCCCAGGGCCCCGCTGCCGGTGTACGGCACCTGGAGGACGTCCAGGACGGCCTGGAGCGTCCCGTCCTCGCCTCGTCCACCGTGAAGGGCCAGGAACAAGACCTCCGCGTCGCGGACGACCGGGAGGCCGGCCAGGCCCGAGAGCAGGACGCCCCGTTCGAGGTCGACCAAGTGCTCGATCGACGGGGGCGCCGTGCCGACCGTGGCGCTCAGTGCCCGGCTCTCCTCGGGTTCGGGAATGTAGCCTCTGGCGGTGTCGACCACCGCGACCCGGTGGCCCCGTTGTCGGAGGGCCGCCACGACCTGGACCGCCGACGCGATCGCCACGTCGCGCTCGGCCGAGGTGCCGCCGGTGAGGACGGTGACCCTCATCGGAGGTCTCGGGGGATCATCGCGGTGCTCCTCCGGGCGCGGGTGTCCTGAAGTTGATCGGTTGAAGGAACGGACTGGCGACGGGGACCCCATCGCGAAGGGCGGGGGCATAGCGGACCCGGGGCGCGGCTTCGACTGCCGCGGAATCCAAGGCCGGATACCCGCTCGACTCCTGGATGGCGGTCGATTCCGGGACGACTCTGCCGGTGGAATCGACATAGAGCCGCAGCAGCACCGAGCCCCCCAACCGCTGGGACGCCAATCCTTCGGGGAACTGGATCGGTGGCAGCGGATCGAGGGGGACGGGCGCCTCCTCCCTTCGCAACGCGCTGGCCGGCCGATCCGCCGCCAATATCACGGCGCCCTCTCGGTCGGCCCGGCACCCACCGAGCCCGATCAAGGCGATGGCCACCCCGACTCTCATGGTTCACCCGCGAGGCGCTTCAGGGCCGCGAGGCGGTTCAACGCTTCCAGCGGCGTCATCGCATCGAGGTCGAGCTGGTCGAGTTCGGTGCGGACCCGGTCTCGGGCGGGAGCTGGAGGCGGCGCCGTGGGCTTGCCCCGTCGCCGGCCGGCGTCGCCGAAGAGCGGGAGTTGGCCCTCGTCCTGGGTGGTCGGTGGGCCGGGAACGACCCGATGCTCGCCTTCGAGTTTCCCGAGCACTTCAGTGGCTCGGGCCACGACCGATCCGGGGAGACCGGCGAGCTCGGCGACGTGCACCCCGTAGGAGCGGTCGGTGCCGCCGGCTTCCAGTCGATGGAGGAAGACGACCGAGTCGTCGGTCTCGCGAACGGCCACGTTGAGGTTCCGGGCGTGGGCCAGCCGCTCGGGCAGCTGCATCAGCTCATGGTAATGGGTGGCGAACATCGTCTTGCATCCGACCACGTCGTGGAGATGTTCGGTGACCGCCCAGGCGATCGCCACCCCATCGTAAGTGGAGGTGCCGCGGCCGATCTCATCGAGCAGCACCAGGCTGGATGGTGTCGCGTTGTGGAGGATGGCACTCGTCTCGCTCATCTCGACCATGAAGGTCGACTGGCCGCGGGCGAGATTGTCGCTGGCCCCGACCCGGGTGAAGAGCCGGTCCACCACCCCGATCGTGGCGCTGTCGGCGGGGACGAAACACCCCATCTGGGCGAGAATGACGACGAGACCGATCTGGCGGAGGATGGTCGACTTGCCCGCCATGTTCGGGCCGGTGACCAACTGGACCCGGTTCGCGGCACCGAAGCGGACGTCGTTCGGGATGAACGACTCCCGGGGCATCAACCGCTCGATCACGGGGTGCCGGCTGCCGAGCAGGGTAAGGTCGAACCCATCATCCACCGCCGGTCGGACGTAGCGCTCGGCGACCGCCACCTCGGCCAGCGCCGTCCAGGTGTCGAGGTGGGCCAGAACCCGCGCGCTCCGCTGGATCCGATCGATGGCCGCTCCCACTTGGCTTCGCAGCGCTCCGAACAACTCGGCCTCTCGAGTGGCCATTCGTTCTTCGGCCCCGAGCACCTTGGCCTCGTACTCCTTGAGCTCGGGGGTGACGTAGCGCTCGGCGGTGGCCAGGGTCTGGCGCCGCTCATAATCGGGCGGGACCCGGCTGCCGTGGGTATGGGTAACCTCGATGTAGTAACCGAAGACCCGGTTGTACCCGACCTTGAGCGACGAGATCCCGGTCCGATCGCGCTCTCGCTGCTGCATCGCGGCGATGTACTGCTTTCCGCCGTCCCGGAGCGATCGGGCTTCGTCCAGGTCGACGTCGAAGCCGGCCCGAATCACCCCTCCCTCGATCAGAGTGACGGGAGGGCGGTCCTCGAGCGCGGCCTCCAACTCCGAGACCAGGTCCTCGAGCCGGTCCAACTCGGCGAGCAGGCGCGGAAACGGGTGACGGTCTTCGAGGCCGCCGCTGAGTTCGCCCAGGCCACGAGCAACCTCGGGGAGGCGCCGGAAGGAATCGCGCAACGCGCCCAGCTCGCGGGGATTGGCCCGGCCCGCCGCCGCCCGGCCCGCCAGGCGCTCGAGGTCGCGGACCCCGTCCAAAGCGTCCCGCGCCGCGCCTCGAGCCAACGGCCGCTCAACCGCGACGGCCACGGCGTCGAGCCGGCGGTTGATCTCGGTCGGGTCGCGCAGGGGTGAGAGGACCCACGAGCGGAGGAGCCGGGCTCCCATCGGCGTGGTGGTGCGATCGATAGTTTCGAGAAGGGTGACCCCTCGGGCGCCCGCCCGCAGGGGTTCTACCAACTCGAGATTCCGCCGGGTCATCTCATCGAGCCAGAGATACTGGGTCGAGCGGCGGATTACCGGACGACGAAGGTGCGGGAGCCCGCCGGGCTTCAGCTCGGCGAGATATCGGAGCAACGCGCCGCCGGCGCCGACGGCCGAGCCGTCGCCCGGCTCGATGCCGAGGCCGTCGAGGGTGGCGAGCGAGAACCGGCGGCAGAGCTCCTCACTGGCGAGCTCGGCGTCGAACTCCCACCGTTCCCGATTGGTGCGGAAGACCTCGCGATCGGTCGGCACCCGGACCTGCTCGACGGAGACGACTTCGGACGGGGCGAGCCGTCCGAGCGCTTCGCCGACCCGATCGGCCTCGCAGGTTTCCAGGAGAAACTCTCCGGTCGACAGGTCGACCGCTGCAACGCCGGAGCGGCTGGGATGGCGAGGATCCCCGGGATGGACGGCGACGATGAAGTTGTTGCGACTGCCGGGGAGCCAGTCCTCTTCGATGAGGGCGCCCGGCGTGACGGTCTCGACGACCTCGCGCTTGACGATGCCCTTGGCCTTCTTGGGATCCTCGACCTGCTCGCAGATCGCCACCCGGTGGCCGGCGGCGACCAACTGTTTCAAATAGTCGCCGGCGGCCTTGACGGGGACCCCGGCGAGGGGCACCCCGTCGCCGCGCGCCGTGAGGGTGATGTTCAACACCCGCGCCGCGAGCTCGGCGTCGTCGTAGAACATCTCGTAGAAGTCGCCCATCCGGAAAAAGAGAATCTCGCCCCGGTGGCGGGACTTGATATCGCGGTACTGCTTGAGCAGCGGGCTGTTGTCCGAAACGGACAGGCTCACTTATCGGCCACGATGAAGGGTTGACCCTTGAGCTGGTTTCGAATCTTCACCAAAGCCGCTTGCGCCTGCGCCCGGGTCGCGAACGCCTGGGTCCGCACCTTGAACAACCCACCCTCGGAGACGACCACCGCCTCGTGCCCCGTCCCGATCAGGCGGGCGGCGGCTTGGTCGGCCGCGGCTTTGGTTGGCGCCGCGATGATCTGAACCCGAAACCCTTTGGTGACACGCGAGGTGGGGCTCGTCGGGGACGGTTTTACCGGCGTCGAGTCGCGAGCGGCCGGGGCGGTTGGCCGGCCGGGCGTCACGGGGGGTGCGCTATCCGTCATCTGCGCGAGCGCCCGGCAACGCTGGAGTTGGAACTGCAACTGGTTCTTTAGTTCGACATCCTCGGTCGGCGCGCTGATGCCCGCCTCGGCCAGGCGGCAGGCGGCGGCGGGGTCGCGCATGTCGCCGGCCGCACGGGCACCCCAGAATGCGCCGACCGCCTTGAGGGGCGTTGATGGGTAGTCGGTAACGAGCCTGGTCGCGTGAGCCACGGTGGCTCCCGGGTTTCCGTTGGCGTACTCGACTTGTGCCAGGAGCAGGAGGGCATCGTCCGCCCACGGGGACTGACCGTATTCGAGGATCAGCCGCCGGAGGGCTACCCGACGCTCGTAATCGGTGGCCGCGACCAACCCGCTGGTGTAGAGGGCCTCGGCGAAGATCGAATCGCCGGGGGTGGCCTCCGCCAGCAGCCGGCGGACCACCGAACGGGCCGAGTCGGTGAGTCCGTTCTCGGCCAGCTTCACGGCGGCGACGAGCCGGGTGTCGGTCTGAGCCATGACTGATGGCGCGACGGTCAGCCCCGAAAGGGCGAGCACCGAGGAAACGAAAAGGGTCAGGCGGCGGCTTGCCATGGGACCGTCAACTCCATGATCAGGTCGAACAGGATGGCGGCCTCGTTGGCCACCGTCGTGCTCTTGAGACGTTCGTCGGCCAGGAGAAGCGCACGAAGCCCGCGCTCGACGCGCCGGCGCGGCCAGGCTGGCGCCAGTCTGCTCCATTGGGCGGCCGCCCCGTCATAGCTGACCCGAGGGGGGCGAGCCCGGAACAACGAACCCTTGATGGCTTGGGCCAGCGCGGGGCCCTTCTGCCCGCGGTCAAAATACTCGCGGGCCAACCCCAGACCCGCCATGCTGGTTCCAAGGAGGGATGTCAGCGACACCCCGGTCACTCCGGATTGGGCCAGCAGCCGGGGCAGGATCGCCGCGGCTGCGGCAGTCTGCCCGTTCAGCACCGCGTCCCGCCAGTCGTATTGGGTCTCGCCGTGGCGAACCCCGAGGAACTCCGAGACCCGGGCCACCGAGAGCGGCGCCCCCCCGGCGAGGCCCGCCAGCTTCTCGAGCTCCGAGCGTAGGGCGGCGAGACTCCCGTCCGTGACCCGCACCATGTGGTCGGCGGCTTGGTCCTCGATCTCGAGGCCGACCCGGGAAGCGTGGAGGAGGAGCCATTTCCTGGCGCGGTCGGGCGGCAGCGGCGCGGCCGACACTGACACCGACTTGGCGGCGAGGTCGGAGTCGACCTCCTCCTCGGCGCCTCCTTGGACCAGCACCAGCACCGTTTCCGACGCCGGCCGGTCGAGATACTTGAGGACGACGCCCTTGGCCTTGGCCCGCTTGTTCCAGGATTCGACGTCGCGAATGACGACCACCCGGCGATCGGCCATCATCGGGAGCGTGTTGCAGCTGGTCTCCGCCTCTTCGGGGTCGAGGGTGGCGGCGGATCGCTGGTCGAAGTTGAAGTCCCGCAGCGACGGCTCGAGCACCTGGTCGAGGATCGTGGTGATCGCCTCCTCCTTCAGCACGTCCTCGGGGCCGTGCAAATAGATCACCGGAGGGATCTCGCCCTTGCGGAGTGCCTTGAGGAAGGTGTCGAAAGACTGAGTCGGCATGGGTCTCGTCGAGGGCGCCGAGGTGGCGGGTTCCTCGGGGGAATCTAAGCCTAACCGCCTCCGTGGAGGAGACGTTCGGCGACTTCTTACCCCCGGACGAAACTCTGGACGTACATCAGCGCCGTGAGCGACTTGGCATCCCGAATCTCTCCGCCGCGAATCATCCGGCCCACCTCGGACCAGGGGAACTCGTGCACGGTGAGGAACTCGTCATCCTCGGGCTTGGCCCGACCCCGAACGAGCTCCGACGCGAGGTACAGATGGATGACTTCGTCGGTGAAACCCGGGGTGGTGAACACGCTGGTGAGGTGTCGCAGCCGACCGGCCCGGCACCCCGCCTCTTCGGTCAGCTCCCGCCGGGCGCATTGGTCGGGCGACTCGCCCGGTTGGAGGGTGCCGGCCGGAATCTCCCAGATGAAGTCATTGGCGGCGTGGCGAAATTGGCGGATCAGCACCACCCGAGGATCGGGATCGGCCGGCCGGTCGAGCATCGGGACGACCGCCGAGGCGCCGGGGTGGCGGATCATCTCGAGCGTTCCGGTCGAGCCATCGGGAAACGACACGGTGTCGTGGTCCAGGTGAATGACCCGACCCGAGTACTTCCGTTCGGTGGAAACGAGCATCGCGACCTTTCCGGCCCGCTGGTCAGAGAACGAACGATTCGCCGAGACCCGGGATGGTCACCTCGCCAACCCCGGATTCCTTGAGGATTGCCGCCATGGCCTCGGCCGGACCCGATTCGCCGTGGACGACGAAGGCGCGTTTGACGGGACCGCCGAGCGCCTTCACCCAGGCTCGAAGTTCGTGTTTGTCCGCGTGGGCCGAGTAGCCGCCGATGGTTTCGACCTCAGCGCGGCGGGGAAGCATCTCCCCGAAGATCTTGACCTGCTCGTGGCCCTCCTGGATTCGGCGGCCCAGGGTGTGTTCCGCCTGGAACCCGACGAAGAGGACACAATTCTTGTGGTCGCCGATGTGATTGGCGAGGTGATGAAGGATCCGGCCGCTCTCCGCCATTCCCGACGCGGCGATGATGATCGCGGGGCCGGAGAGGGTGTTGAGTTTCTTCGACTCGGCGACGTCGCGGATGTAGCGGACCAAGGGGAAGTCGAAGATATGGTCGGTGCGATCGAGCAGCTTCTCCCGCCGATCGAAGACCTCGGGATGCAGTCGAAACACCGTCGTCACGTCGACGGCGAGCGGGCTGTCGACATAGATCGGGATATCGGGAATCGCCCCGGTTTTCGACAGTTGATGGAGCGAGTAGACGATCTCCTGGACCCGGCCGAGCGCGAACGCCGGGATCAGCAGCTTGCCGCCTCGGGCCGCGACCCGCTTGACGATCTCGCCCAGGCGGCGCTCCGCCTCGGCGGTCGATTCGTGTTCCTTGGCCCCGTAGGTGGACTCGATGATGAGGGTGTCGATCGGGCCGACCGGCGGATCGGGGTCTCGAATGATCGGAAGGCCGCTTCGACCGATGTCGCCCGAAAAGACCAGACGATGGCCGCCGTCTTCGGTCAGGCGGATGTCGACCGATGCGGAGCCGAGGATGTGGCCGGCCTCGGTGAACTCGAACGCCAGGTGCCGGCGGAGGTGATGGGCCCGGCGGTAGGGGAGACCGACGATCAGATCCTGCACCGCCACCGCATCGGCCAAAGTGTAGAGCGGCTCGCTTTCCACGCCCTTGCCACGCCCCCGACGGGCCAGGAACTCGGCGTCCTTCATTTGGATGTTGGCGGCATCCGCGAGCATCACGGCGGTCAAATCGTGGGTGGCCGGCGTGGCGTAGATCGGGCCGTGGAAACCGTGCCGAACGAGAAGCGGCAACCGGCCGGAGTGGTCGATGTGGGCGTGACTCAGGACGATGGAATCGATCCGGCGGGGGTCGAACGGCAACTCCCGATTCTTCTTGGCGGCCTCGGCCCGGCGCCCCTGGAACAGACCGGCGTCGAGCAGAATCCGGGCCCCGGCGGCTTCGAGCAAGTGCATCGAGCCGGTGACCTCACCGGCGGCTCCCCAGAACGTTAGGCGTACCCCGCTCACGCACCCACCTCGTTTGTCGGCGTCATCGGGTCCCGAAAAGCCGATCGCCGGCATCTCCGAGACCCGGAAGGATGTAACCCACATCGTTGAGCTGCCGATCGAGCGCGGCGGTGAAGATCGGCACGTCGGGGTGTGCCTCGGCCAGCACCCCCACCCCCTCGGGCGCCGCGACCAGGCAGAGAAACTTGATCCGGCTCACTCCGGCCGCTTTGAGCTTGGAGACGGCCGCCGCCGCGGAGCCACCGGTCGCCAGCATCGGATCGAGCACCAGAAACTCCCGGCCGGCCTCGCCCTGGGGAATCTTGAAGTAGTAGCTGACCGGTTCGAGGGTCTGGTGGTCTCGGTACAGTCCGATGTGCCCCACCCGAGCCGAAGGGATCAGATGCAAGATCCCGTCCACCATGCCGAGACCCGCTCGGAGAATGGGGGCCAACACCAGCTTCTTGCCGGCGACCCGCTCCCCCGTCATGGTTTCCAAGGGCGTATCGATCGCCACCGCCTCGGTAGGCAGGTCGCGGGTGACCTCGTAGGTCATCAGCATCGCGATCTCCCCGAGCAGCTGGCGGAAGTTCTTGGTGGCGGTGGTCCGGTCGCGCATGATGGCCAGCTTGTGGCGAATCAGGGGGTGGTCGAGCACCGTCAGGGTCGGAAAATCCGGATGCGCCATGGAGGGAATATGGGTTGGGCCGGGTTCCTCGGCGAGGGGGACGCCGAAGATCCGTGGCGACTAGTTTGCAGGAAGAGGGCGAGCCCGACGGGCATGGCGTCGCCCTCGGCGGCGTGGGGCTAACTAACTGTTTTGAAAGGAGTTCCGGCTATGGGACGCGGGATGATTTTCGCTGGCTTGGCCCTGGCGGTCGTGTCGTCCGGGGCGGCCCAACCGAACCCGTTCAAGGTCGCAAAAATCAACCTCAAGGGCGAAGTGACATACGTCCTTGGCGGCGATCAGACCGGCACGGCCCAGGTCGCCTTCGACGGAGAGCGGTACCTCTCGCGCTCGGAGGGCCAGATCAAGATGATGGGCAAGACCACCAAGTCGTCGACCTGGACCTTGGTGACGGCCGATTCGATGTTCTCCGCCGACCTCGAGAAGAAGGAAGGGACCGCGATGCCCAACCTCCTTCCGCTGTACGCGCGGGCGTACGACCAGCTCGACGGCGGAGGCAAGCAGCGATTCCACCAGAACATCAAGGAGATGGGCGGCTTGATGACGAAGGCGTTCGGGGCCGGATCGCTGGGATCGTTAGGCGAAAAGCTCCCCGACGAGACCGTCGCGGGCGAGGTCTGCGAGAATCGCCGGTTCATGAGCTTCACGGTGTGTTCGATGAAACGGGGGCCCGGGGTGATGCTGAAGAGCTCCGGTGATCTGATCTGCTATCGGTTCGAGCAGACCGCCACGGCGGTGTCGCTCGCCGCGCCGGGGGCCGGGGTGTTCGACAAGCCGGCCGACGTCAAGTTCGCCCCGCTGCCTCCGAGCGTCGATCCCGATTCGGCCGCCCGCGGCTTCGTCGGCTACCTGGCTAGCCAGGCCCTCACCGACTCGCTCGCCGCGGCCAAGGCCGAGCTCGAAAAGGCCAAGGCCGAGTCGGCCGCCGAGGGCAAGCCGACCGAGATGACCAAGGAAGACAAGGAGCAGATGAAGCAGGCCTGCGAGATGCTCAAGAACTTCAACATGGGCTCGGTGCTGGCGAACGCGTGGGGTGCGATGAAGAAGGAAATGGCCAATGCGGCTGTTGGCGCGGCCAAGCAAAGCGCGACCAACAAACTGAAGGGGCTGATCAAGAAGCCAAAGATTCCCTGAGGATCAGGGTCGGGCCAGGACGGCGCGGATGGAGTCGAGCGATCCGTCGTTCGGCGCGGGCCGCAGTCTCAAGAGATGGGCCATCACCTCGTAGAGGTGAACGCTCCGAAGGGGGCCCACGACGGCGTCCGCTCGAAAGTCGGGGCCGGCGGCGAGGAAGAGGGCGCCCATCGACTCGAGGTCCGGATCGTAGCCGTGATTGGCGACGTCGGTATACGGTGGGCGATGCCGGGTGGTGATGGTCCACCCTTCGCCGGCCACCGCGATGATCGAGGTGATCCGTGGGTGGGCCCGAAACCGAAATCGCTCGGGGATCTCGGCCTTTCGATAGACGGCGAGATGGGGGTGGGCGCCGCGCAGGGCCCGGTACACCGAATCGCCAAGCCCCGGTTTGGGTTCGATCGCGGCCACCGGGTTGAGATCGTGAATCTCCGCGGCGGCGAGGTCCAGATAGTCGTCGAGGTAGATCATCCGATCGGGCGGATTGGGGGTCACGCCGTGGTCGGATAGGACGATCAGGTTGACTTGGTTCGTCAGCTGGCGGGCCGCCAGCGAGTCGACGAAGGCGCCGATCAATCCGTCGGTGCGCGCCACTGCCGCCGCCAACTCCGGCGAATCCAACCCGGCCTTGTGAGCGACGAAGTCGACTTCGTTGAGATACATGAGGATGAGCTGGGGCGCCGAGTCTCGGGGTTGATCCAGCCACGCCAGGGCCTGGTTGAATCGGACCACCGCGGGGCGCTGGGCGTCGAACCGGTGCCAGGAGGTGGGGTAGACGCCCTTGATCGGCGCCTCGGATCCGGGCCAGAACATCGTCGCCGCTCGGCGACCCTGGAGGATCGCGGTGACCCAGATCGGCTCGCCGCCCCACCAGCGGGGATCGCTGACCGCGAGGGTGTCGCTGTTGACGAACCGTCGGCCGATGGCGGAATCCCACATGCTGTTGGCGACGATCCCGTGGTGCTCCGGATACAGACCGGTGGCGATGGTGTAGTGGTTGGGGAACGTCTTCGTCGGGAAGGCCGGGACGAGCCGTGCGGCTCGGACGCCGGCGACGGCGAGGGCCCGCAATCGCGGGGTCGGGTATCGCTCCAGATAATCCCAGCGGAAGCCGTCGATCGAGATGACCACCAGCCGGGGAGTCGACTCGGACGGTGGGCTCGTCTGGGTGGTGTGGCCAGCGCAGGCGGAAAGGGCGACGATCAGCGTAATCAGGGGTCGGGACACCTTGGTATGGTGTTGCGTTGGATGGGGTTACGCAAGGGCGGGGAGGGCCTGTATATTCCCGCCCCCTCAGGGCTAGGTAGCTCAGTTGGTAGAGCAGCGGACTGAAAATCCGCGTGTCGGGGGTTCGATTCCCTCCCTAGCCATTCATCGAAGCGATTCCCTGGGATGCGGCCGTCACCGACCCCCAGACGGACATTCCGCCGGGTCCCCGCCCGCCACCATCGTGCCTAGCGGCACCGCCTCCGCGGTTACCATCTTGCGAGCGCGCGCCACCGGCCAACTCCAACTCCGCCAGTCAGGTTGTTCCTTCCGATCCGGTCCCCAGCGTTTGAGCAAGCCGCGGGCGAGCACGCATCGTGATCCTGGAGAGAGGCGGGGGAGGGCGTCCATCAACGCTGGGACGGCGTCGGCGCTGAGTGACGCGAGGTAGCCGGCGTCGATCCCCTCTCCGGTCCGATCCGTCACGGTGGACAGGCCCCCGCGGGCCAGGTTCGTTTGGGCGATCCACCGGTCGGGGTTCACGGCGACCAGGAGCGTGACGAAGGCGAGGCCGGAGACGAGGGCGGGGAATCCGAACCCCGCGCGTCGGCCCCGGAGCACGGTTGCGGCGAACCACAGCGTCAAGAGCGTCAGCCACCCGACGAAGGCGGCCCCGTAGAAGCGCGACTCGGTCAATCCGTATGCCGCCTGATAGGCCCGAACCCGCTGGAGCGCCGAGGCGATGATCACGACGAGCAAGAGGAGAAGCACGCCGCCCAGGACGCGGAAGACGCGGGCGTCGCGGGGGCGTTGGGGCTTGAGGAGCCAGTCGGCCGCGAGAAGGGACGGGAGGACCAACGCGCACGCCAGGGCGAGATGTCCGAAGCCCTCACGGACGTACTCGGCGTAGGTGAGGCCGGGGGTGACCTCGACGAGGCTGCCCCCGCCGAAGAGGTAGCGGAACTGGACTCCCACGAAGAGCAGGAAGAGGAGGTCGACCAGCGCCAGCGCGGTCCCGATCTCGACGATGCCAACCGCGGGGCGGGCGCCAAGCGCATCGCTCAAGTCGAGGAGCCGCGTCCCGGCTAGAAACCCGGTGAGGTAGCCACACGCCAGCCAGGTGAGGATGACCGTCACGACGAGGTGCGAACCGATCTCCTGATAATCGATATCCACCAGACCAATGACGAGGTCGGCGAAGATCCGGTCGGCGGACATGAACAGCGCGCCGAAGGCGAGTAGAAAGGGGACAGCGAGTAGGAGACCGCGGAGCACGGCCCAGGCGGGATGACGGTCGCCCTCGTCTGGTTGGTCAGCACCGGGCGTCGGGCCCTGCGCTGACCTGCCGGCGAGCGTCACTCTGACCAGCCTCAACACCCCACCAATCGCGTTCACCCCGGCCCAGCCGACCGCCTCGAAATGTTCGCTCACGCCGCTGCGGGAAAGCCAGGCCGCGCCAGCGCGGAGCGCCGGGAGCGTGAAGGTCACCGTCGCGGCGAGGAGCGCGAAGGACCGGAGCGCGTCGGAGGCGCGGAGCACCAAAGTGGCCGCCAAGGCGATCCCAACGCCGAGGGCAACGACGGCCTCGCGGCTCAGGGTGAGGCCGACACGGCGGCTCAAGGTCCATACTGCCACTCCGAGGCCGACGGCGAGAAGAAACAAGTTGAGTCCGGGCCCATCGCGGCCGCGGAGCAGGAGATCGCCAGCCACGCCGAGCGCGAGGCCCCCAACGAAGATGGCCCGAATGGGCAGGGCGCCGGGACGGACCGCTGCCTCGGTTACGGGGACGTTCGGCAGGGTGTCCATCGCGGGATTGTCCTCGGAAGACGAAGACCGGGCCGATCAGGGTTTCCGAGTTCGGGCGGCCAGGGATTATGGTGGCATAGCATAGGTTGGGTCGGTTGTGCTGTCAAGTACTTTGTGTAACAGAGTTAATCCCGGAACGGCGATCAGAGCATTCAGGCGCGAATGACCTCCCGGGTTCTTCCGTTTCCCTTCGCCTTCGGAGCCGACCGCCGGTCGAGTCGATTGAGTCGGTCCGGCCTGACCGTCAGCGCATCAGGGCCTCACCAAGTTGATGTATCCGGTGATGATCAGGGCGTTGGTGAAATCGATGAAGAAGGCCCCGACCATCGGCACGACCAGAAACGCCCTCGGCGCGGCGCCAAAGCGCTCGACGACGCTTTTCATGTTGGCCACCGCGTTCGGGGTGGCACCGAGCCCGAAGCCCGAATGACCCGCCGCCATCACCGCGGCGTCATAGTCGCGGCCCATGAACCGGAACGTCACGAAGTAGGCGAACAACCCCATCATGGTGACTTGAACGACCAAGATGACGAGCATCGGCAGGGCCAGATCCAGCAGCTCCCAGAGCTTGAGTGACATCAGCGCCATCGCGAGGAAGAGGGACAGCGCGATGGTGCCGAGGTCGTCGACCACCCGTTGCTCGAGCCGGACCCACTTGGTGGCGTCGAAGACGTTGCGCAGTACCGCCGCGACCAACATGGCCCCGATGTAGCCTGGCAGGGTCAAGTACGCCTTGAGGTAGCCGCTCAGCACCGAGCCGAGTCCCATGGCGACGAGGATGACGGTCATGACCCGAAGCAGGGTGTAGGCGGTCGGCGCTTCGCCCGCCGGTTCGGTGTCGATCTCTTCGTCGAGCGCGTCGGGGGGAACGGCGGGGGCCGGGCCTCCCGTTCCGGTGGTCAACCCCTTCCGCCTAACGAGGAGCGTCGCGACCGGTCCGCCGAGGAGCCCGCCACTGACCAGTCCGAAGGTGGCCGCGGCCATCGCCAACGTGACCGCTCCCGGCATCGCGTACTGTTCCTCGAGCAGCTTGCCGAACGCCGCTCCGGTGCCATGACCGCCGGTCATCGTAATCGACCCACTGATCAGCCCGAGGAACGGGTTGACGCCGAGCCCCTTGGCGATGGCGACCCCGACCCCGTTCTGAAGCGCCGCGAGCAGGGTGGCGAGGCCCCAGAAGAGGAGCACCTGCGGGCCGCCGATCTTGAGGAGCCCGAGACTGGCACCCAGCCCGATCGTGGTGAAAAACGCGACCATGAAGGGAGCTTGCAGCGTGGTGTCGAACTCGAAGGCCAGCACCCCGGTCTGTCGAAGCACCAAAGCCGCCGTGGCGAACAGAAACCCACCGATGACCGGGGCCGGGATATTGAAGCGGTCCAGTAGCCCGACCCGCCGCCGGATGCCGTAGCCGAGGAAAAGGACCAGGGCGGCGACCGCCAGGGTCTGGATCATGTCGAGCTTGAGGGTGTATCCCACGAAAACTCCCGTAACGGTTGGTCCGATCGACAACACTACGGTCAAACCCGCCGGTCAACCAGCCCGGGGCGTGGGACCGAGGCCGGCAAGGGCCCGAAAGTCGACCGGCAGCGAGATTTGCCGATCCGGAGGCCCCCTTGCGCCGCGACCATGGGGTCGTACCGTCATGCGGGCCGGTTTGGACCTGGCCCGGTTTTTGGTGTTAGATTTCTTTCGTCTCCCTGCAACGGACACCATGAGCACGACCGAGATTGCGTCGAAGTGGCGAGAGTTGGTGGCGAAGTACCAGGTTCCGAGCAATCGGGCCGCCATCACCCAGATGTGTACGACGATGATCCCCTTGGCGATCAACCTCGCTCTGATGGTCTGGGCGATGAAGGTTCATTACGGCTTGGTTCTCTTGCTGGCCATCCCCGCCGGTGGCCTGCTGATCCGCACCTTCATCGTGATGCACGATTGCGGTCACGGGTCCTTCTTCTCGTCTCGCCGGTGGAACGACATCGTCGGCTTCGTCACCGGGGTGATGACCTTCACGCCGTACATTCAGTGGCGGCGGGACCATGCCATTCACCACGCCACCTCCGGCAACCTCGACAAGCGGGGATGGGGCGATGTGTCCACCCTGACCGTCACGGAGTACCTGAAGCTCTCCCGTTGGGAGCGTTTCAAGTACCGGATGTACCGGAACGCGTTCTTCCTGATCGTCGTCGGTCCGATCTTCCTGGTCATCAAGCACCGTTTCCCCACGGCGGGTGGGCTGACCACCGCGAAGGAACGGTTCAACGTTCACGCGACCAACCTGACCTTGGTGGCCGCGATCGTGGCTCTCGCGCTGCTCGGTATCCTCGACGAGGCGGCCGCGATCTACTTGCCGGCCTTCTTCATTGCCGGGGCCGCGGGTGTCTGGCTGTTCTACGTCCAGCACCAGTTCGAAGATGCCTATTGGCGCCCGGGCCAACAGTGGGACTACGCGACCTCGGCCCTCCAGGGTAGCACCTATCTCAAGTTGCCGAAGGTCTTCCAGTGGTTTACCGGGAACATCGGGCTCCATCACGTTCATCACCTGAGCCCGCGGATCCCCAACTATCGGCTCCAGCAGTGCCACGACTCCCATCCCGAGCTGCAAGCCGTCCCGACCATCACCTTTTGGCAGGGGATCAGGGCGCTCGGTCTGAAGCTGTACGACGAGGAGCGGCACCGGTTGATCGGGTACCGCGAGCTCCGTCGGGCGCGCGCTCGGGCCTAACCGGCATCGCGAGCACCCTTCATCGACCCGCGCCTGGTTCACGGCGCGGGTCGACGCGTTTCTGGCCGCTCCGGTGTTCGCTCCGGGTCCCGTCCACCCGAGTATTATTGGGCCCTCCTCCATGAGAGCGTTCGCCACCACCCACCCGGGTCTCGAAGGTATCCTCCGGCGCGAGCTCGAGCAGCTCGGCGCCCGCGCCATCGAGGGTGAAGCCGGCGGGGTAGGCTTCGACGCCGACTTGCCGCTGCTGTATCGAGCCAACCTCGCGCTGGCGACCGCCAGCCGAGTGATCGTCCGGGTGGCCACCTTCAAGGCCAGGACCTTCGGGGAGTTGGAGCGACACGCGAAGAAGGTTGGCTGGGAGGAGTATGTCGCTCCGGGCGCCATCGCCCATTTCCGAGTGACCTCGAAGAAATCGAAGCTCTACCACGAAGACGGGATCGCCGAGCGACTGACCACCGCCTTGCAAGGGCGGGTGTCCGGAGTGGACGTCCTCGCCTCCCGCGCCGAGGCGGACGACCGGGAGCGGGACGTGACCGTCGTGCCGACCATCCAGCGATTCGTCGTCCGATTCCATCGCGACGGCTGCACCCTGAGTGCCGACAGCTCCGGCTCGCTCCTTCACCGCCGCGGCTATCGAGTCGATTCGGGCAAGGCACCGATCCGGGAAACGCTGGCGGCGGGACTGGTGCTGGCGTCGGGCTGGACCGCCGACGCGCCGCTCATCGATCCCTTCTGCGGCTCCGGCACGATCCCGATCGAAGCGGCGATGATTGCCCGACGGATGCCCCCGGGTTGGCGGCGGCAATTCAGCTTCGAACGGTGGCCCGCCTTCGACCGACGCCGCTACGACGAGGTCCGTGCCGAGCTGTCCGCGAGGATTCTCCCGAGCGCCGGGGCACCGATCCTCGGTGCGGATCGGGACGCGGGCGCGATCCGGGGCGCGCGGGAGAACGCGAAGCGAAGTGGCACGGTCGTCGACATCGAGTGGCGCTGCCAGGCCCTTTCGGCGCTGACCGCTCCGCCCGGGCTCGGCTGGGTGATCACCAACCCGCCCTATGGCGCGCGGCTTACGGGCGGGGGCGATCTGCGCAACCTCTACGCTCAGTTCGGGCACCTGCTTCGCCGCCAGTGCCCCGGATGGCGCGCCACGATCGTCGGCGCGGACCGCGTCTTGGAGGGGCAGGCCGGACTCGACTGGACGGAGGCGCTGACCACCGAAAACGGGGGCCTTCCGATCCGCTTTCTCACGACCGCGGTGCCGGCCTCGTGACCGAGTCGGTCCCCATCGACGCGGTCCTGCCCGCGCTCGAAGCCGCCCTCGCCGGCCCTGGTGCCGCGGTCCTGGTCGCGGCTCCGGGAGCCGGGAAATCGACCGTCGCGCCGCTCCGGCTGCTCGCGGCGCCCTGGCTCACCGGCCGGATCATCATGCTCGAGCCCCGCCGGATCGCCGCCCGGGCGGTCGCCAGCAGGTTGGCGTGGCACTTGGGCGAGCCGGTCGGGGCGACCGTGGGTTATCGGGTCCGGTTCGACACCAAAGTCTCCCGGCAGACCCGCCTCGAGGTGGTCACCGAAGGCGTCCTCACCCGCTTGCTGGCCGATGACCGCACCTTGGACGGTTACGGGTTGGTGATCCTGGATGAATTTCACGAGCGGAGCATCGCGGCCGACGTCGGGCTCGCGCTGACCCTCGAGACCCGCGCGTTGATCCGCCCCGAACTGCGGGTGCTGGTGATGTCGGCCACGATCGACGCGGCCAGCGTGGCGACGCTGCTCGATGACGCCCCGGTCGTCGAGGCGGCGGGTCGGGTCTTTCCGGTCGAGACCCGGTACCGTCCCGGGAACGCCGATCTTCGGCTCGAGGCGCGGGTCGCGAGCGCGGTGCGCGAGGCGCTCGCCGGCGACCCCGGCGACGTGTTGGTGTTCCTGCCCGGCGTCGGCGAGATCGCCCGGGTCGCCGACCTGTTGGCCAATGACACCGGCGACGCGTTGGTATTGCCACTGCACGGCACCCTGTCACTCGAGGCGCAGGCCCAGGTGCTGGAACCGGCGACGCGCCGCCGGGTGATCCTCGCGACCTCGATCGCCGAGACGAGCCTAACGATTCCCGGGGTCCGGGTGGTGATCGACGCGGGGATGATGCGGGCGCCACGGTTCTCTCCCCGAACCGGGATGTCGCGGTTGACGACGGTGCGAGTCACCCGCGCCTCGGCCGATCAGCGCCGGGGGCGGGCGGGTCGGACGGCTCCCGGCGTCTGCTACCGGCTCTGGGCCGCGAGCGACGACGTCCAGCTTCTCGAGTTCAATCCGCCGGAGATCGCCGTCTCGGACTTGGCACCCCTGGTGCTCGATCTGGCCGCCGCGGGCGTCACCGATCCCGCTCGCCTCCGCTGGCTCGACTCGCCACCGCCCGCCGCCTTGCAACAGGCCCGCGAATTGTTGGGCCTGCTCGGTGCCCTCGACGCCGCTGGCCAACTCACCGATCGGGGGCGAGCCCTGGCGGGAATGCCGCTCCATCCTCGACTCGGCCACATGGTGCTCGAGGCCAAGCGTGGTGGCCACGGCCAGCTGGCCGCCGAGCTCGTCGCCCTCCTGGGCGATCGCGACCTGTTCCGGCGACCAGCGGCCGCCGCGGCCGACCATGTCGACGTGGACCTGCGGCTCCGGCTCGACGCGCTAACCGGTGGTCAACCCCTCGGCGTCGAGATCGACCGTGGCCGACTGCACCGGCTCCGCGGCGAGATCCAGGAGTGGCGCCGTCGGCTCGGAGTGACTGGACCGGCGCGCCCGGAGGTCGACGAAGCCGGTCGGTTGCTGGCTTGGGCCTATCCCGATCGGGTAGCCCAACGGCGCCCGGGAGCGCCCGGTCGGTTCCTGCTCCGAAACGGACGCGGAGCGTTTCTGCCTCCGAACCAGCCGCTCGCCCGGGCCGACTACCTCGTCGCCGCGCAACTCGACGACGCCGGCGCCGAAAGCCGGATTCAACTCGCCGCGCCGCTCGATGCCGAGTCGATCGCGGCGCTGGTGGCCGAAGAGGGAGAGGTGGTCCAGCGCGTCGAGTTCGACCGAACCCGACGGTCGGTGCGGGCGGTCGAGCTCACCATGCTCGGTGCCCTGGTCATCGCGGAGCGTCCGGTGCGGTCACCCGATCCCGCGCTGGCACGGTCCACCCTGCTCGCGGCGATTCGACGGGAAGGTCTCGCAGTATTCCACTGGACCGACGAGGCGGATCGGCTCCGGGCTCGGCTGGCCTTTCTTCATGGGCTCGACCCGTCGTGGCCGGATGTTTCCGAGGAAGGGCTGCTGGGGTCGTTGGAGGCCTGGGTCGGCGCGGCCATCGAGGGCCGACTCTCGCTCGACGGTCTCGATCCAGGTGCCCTGTTGCTCGGCTGGCTCAGCTGGGAACAGCGGGCCTCGCTCGATCGGCTCGCGCCGGATCGGGTTCAGGTGCCGACCGGCTCGCGGCTCGCGGTCGACTATACCGATCCGGCCGCGCCGGTGCTCGCGGTCCGTCTGCAGGAGATGTTCGGGCAAGCGATGACCCCGTCCATCGGGGATGGGCGAGTGCCACTCACGATCCATTTGCTCTCGCCGGCGGGCCGGCCGCTCCAGGTCACCAGAGACCTCGCCGGCTTCTGGCGGACGAGTTACTTCGACGTCCGCCGGGAAATGCGGGGTCGGTACCCTCGCCATGAGTGGCCGGAGGATCCGATGGCTGCGCCGCCAACCAGACGCGCCAAGCGCCGCAATTGACAACCTTCCGATGAATGCGGACTTTGGTTGACCCCACCCGGAGGCGATCATGGAGCGCGTCAGTTTCACCCGGATGAAGGACGGCACCCGCGAGGACTACCTCCTCATCGAGAAGTACGAGCGCCGCCACGCCGAGGGCCTGGTCGATCGAGTGCTGGGCCTGCTTCGGGGGCTCAAGGACGAGCCGTTCCCACTCCAGGTCGATCGAATGGAACACTGTCTCCAGTGTGCCACCCGAGCCCACCGCGACGGCGCGGACGAGGAGACGGTCGTGGCCGCCCTGCTGCACGACATCGGCGACGAGCTGGCGCCCTACAATCACTGTGAGCTCGCCGCCGCGATCCTCCGCCCCTATGTGTCCGAGCAGACCTACTGGGTGGTGAAGCACCACGGCGTGTTTCAGGCCCACTACTACGCTCAGCACTACGACCAGAACCCGGACGAGCGGGATCGCTATCGGGCCAGCCTCCACTACCAAGCCTGCGTCGACTTCTGCGAGCGGTGGGATCAGGAGGCCTTCGACCCCGGGTACCAAAGCTTGCCGCTCGAGTTCTTCGAGCCGATGGTTCGCCGGATCTTCGCGCGGGAGCCGTTCAAACACGACCGCGCCAACATCGGGTCTGCCTAGGGGCGACGGTGGTAGAGGAGATAGACGCATCCCGTTTTGAGGGTGCGGGATTCGATCAGATCCCATCGTAGGCCGCCGGACAGGCGTCGAAACAGGGGGATGCCAGATCCGAGGAGGATGGGGTGAAGGTTCATTCCCACCCGATCGATCAGCCCGGCTTCGAGCAATGATTGGGCGAGCTCGCCGCCGCCCATGACGCAGATGCCGGTTCCCGGCTCCTCCTTCAGACGTCGGACCAATTCGACGCCATCCTCGGCCAGCGTGACCCGGGGATCGGGGGCGGTCGTCATCGTCCGGCTGCAGAGATAGTTGACGACGTCTGGATAGGCCGTCGTCCCGCTGCGGACAGCCACCTCGTAGGTCTTTCGTCCCATGACCACGGTATCGATCGTCTTCCAGAAACCGGCCGTCAATGCGGCCACTTCGTCGCTCCAAATCAGCCAATCGACGGCATGGTCCTCTCGGGCGATGAATAGATCGAGGCTGCAAGCAGCACCATAGGTCACCATCCGCACCTTGGCCCCCTAACGCTCGACCGCCGGCCGCGCGGTGTACTCGAGCATCATCATCCCGGATTTCGAATAGAGGCGATTCGACGTGAGAGACAGCGTCGTTCGCCTCGCCGGCGCGGGGAGGAACGGAACGCCGCCACCGAGCAGCACGGGCACCACGGCGACCTCCACGACGTCGACCCGGCCGAGGTCGAGGAGGCTTCGGAATAGCGCTCCGCCGCCGAAGAGCCAGATGTCCTTCCCTGGCTTGGCCCGGAGTTGGTCGAGCACCGCGGTGTTGAGATCGTTGATGATCGTCACGCCGGGATGATCGGCCTGGCGGAGGGTCGTCGACACCACCAAGATGGCCATGTCGGCGAAGGGACTGCCGGCGGCATTCTGGCCGGCGAAGGGCTGATAGGTGCCGCGTCCCATCAGCAGCGTGTCGAACCGGCTCCCGAGCTGCGCGAAATCGACATCGGGGTCCATCGGAATCCAGTCGTACTCACCCTGGGGTCCGGCGATGTACCCGTCGAGGCTCATGGCCACCGAATAGCAGATCCGTCGCATGTGGGGGTTCCTTGTTTATAAACGAATGTTAGTTTATAATAGCATGTCTTCGAGAACAGGCGCAAGTGCCCCGACCCCGTACCGTCGAAAACGAGGCGATCTTCCTGGCCGTGGCGCGGGTCATCGGGCAGGTCGGACCGACCAAGTTGACGCTGGCCCGGATCGCCAAGGAGGCGGGGCTCGCCGCCCCCACCTTGGTTCAGCGCTTCGGGTCGAAGACCGGGTTGCTGCGGGCGATGAGCAAAGCCGCTCGGGGCGAGTCGGGGATGTTCGTCGACGGGCTCCGCGCCAAGGAGCGGTCGCCCGCTGCGTTGGTGCGGGAGTTCCTGCTCTGCTTCGCGGGAATGGCGCCGTCCCCGGAGGTGCTCACCAATCACACCCTGGCCTACCTCCAACTCGATCTCGCCGACCCGGTCATGCGCCGCCAACTGGTGGCCTCCGGCTTGGAGCAAGCCGAGGTGCTCGAGGGTCTCATCCGCCAGGCCGTGGACGCCGGCGAGTTCGAGCGCAGCGCCGATCCTGCGACGCTCGCCCGGATCCTGCCTCGGCTGGTGATCGGTTCATTGCTGGCGTGGGGACTGCACCGCACCGGGGCGGCGCGCGACTGGTTGGCGCGCGATGTCGACGCGGTGTTGGCTCCCCATCGACCGGTCGGCCCTTCGAGGTCGAACCGTCCTACGGCCTGACGATGGTGACCTGAATGCTGGATCGGTCGCCGGGATTGGGGCCATCGGGAAGGGCGTAGGCCACGATGACCTGAGTGCCCGTCGCGACGATCCCGATGTAGTCGCCGGGGAAAAACGCGCCGCTGGTACCCAAGGTCCCGCGGCAGGGCGAGGCGGGCGCCGGGCAGAAGCGGTCGCGACCGAACGGTCGGCTCGCCAGGGTGGCGAACGGGACGAAGGTCCGGCCACCGTCCCTCGATCGATGGAGCCGGACCGAGGTCGAGTCGTCGTTCGCTGAGTAGCTGGCCACCCAGATCGCCTCCCCGTCAACCGCCACCGCCGGCAACCCCGCGACCCGATCACCCGGATCATCGAGCCGAGTGAGGTGCCATCCGCCGGTACCATCGTCGGTGGCGCAGTGAACCTGGAAGTCGGTGAGGCGCTCGCGGGGGCCCATGGTCAAGCACACCACCGGTCGATCCTCCTTAGTGACCGCCAGGCTGGGCAGATCCACCACGAGCGACTCGGCGACGACGGCGATCGTGTCGATGGAGGCAACACTCTGGCCGCCATCGATCGACCGGGCATGAAGCAGGACGCGTTCGGTTCGGTCGCCGAAGACGAGATCGAGCGAGCCATCGCCGCGGGCGGTCAACTGGGTGCCGAAGTAGGGGCCGATCGGTCGTGGCTCATCCCAGGTGCGACCTTGGCTGCGCGACGCCGCGATCCAGGCGATCGACTCGACGGTGCGGTCCGGAAGGGGCCGATTGGCATGCCAAGTGACGTAGACGGTTCCCCGAAAGGGGCTCGTCGGGCTCCGGTCGACCGCGAGCCAGCCTTTGTCGATCGCGCCGCCGCCGTCGCCGAGGCGGTCACGGACCACGACGCTGGCTGGTCCGAACTGGAGATCATCGGTCCCGGTACGGGTGAACGCGGCTCCGCCCTGGAAGGTGGTCGAGTCGGCGAAGAGGAAGGTCAACAGAGCCGCGCCGTCGGTGGCGAACCCGACGACGGGATCCGCGGCCATCGTCGGAGCCGCTCCCGGCAAAGGCATTTCCGCGCCGGTCCAGATTCGCCCGCCGTCCTCGGATTGCCAGGTCCAGATCTTCCGGCCACCACGGTTTCGTGAAATCCCGTACTGGGCGGCCACCACGATCCGGTCCGGGTTGGCCGGATCGATGGCGAGGTGAGGCTCGAACGCGGGTTGAGTCAGCTCCGGCGCCGGGAGCGTGATGGTGCGAAGGGGTGCGCTCGGGGATCGGGGCGCGCAACCGATCGTGGCCGCCGCCACCAACAGGACCGCGCCGATCGGAGTTATCGTGCTCAAGGCGCTCGAAGGAACTCGCGGATCAGGCCATTGACCTCAGTGGGAAACTCGTGAACGACCCAGTGGCTGCCCTCGGGAATCCGCTTGATGGTGAGCCGCGGGACGTACTGCTCGAGGCCGAGGAGATTGCCGGTCAGCAGGGCTTCGTCGCGTTCCCCCCAAATCACCAACGTCGGGGTGGTCACCATCAGGCTCGGCAGCTGGGCGGCCTCGGAGGGGCGACTGGGGGTTCCGACGGTGGGCGGCCCGATCCGCGAGGCGCGGTAGTAGTTCAGGCCGCCGGTGAGCGCCCCGGGCTGACTCCACGCCGCGACGTAGGCGCGATCGTCTTCCGGGAGAAACTTCCCGAGCTTCCGAGGCGCCTCGAAGAACCGCAGCAAGGTGGCGTAGCCATTGGCCGCCAGCGCCGCCTCGGCGCCAGCGGAGCGGAAGAAGAGCATGTACTGGCTGGCCTTCTGCTGAGCTGGGTTCTCGGTCAACTCGCGGTCGAACACGCCGGGATGGGGGGCGTTGATGATCACCAGTTTGGTGAGCAGCTCGGGGTGCTTGATCGCGAAGGCCCAGGCGATCGCGCCGCCCCAGTCGTGGCCGACCAGGACGAACGGTCGCCCGCCGTTGAGGCTGGCGGCCAGCGCGCGGACGTCCTCGATGAGATCGGGGACGCGGTACGCCTCGACCGGGCCCGGTTTGGCGGAGAGGTTGTAGCCTCGCTGGTCGGGAGCGACGGCCAGGTGATCCTTACCGAACTCCTCGAGCTGATTCTTCCAGGCGTACCAGAACTCGGGGAATCCGTGAAGGAACAGGATCAGCGGCCCGGCACCGGACTGCACGTAGTGCAGCTTGACGCCATTGACGGTGGCTTCGCGGTGGAGCATCGGAGTGCCTTGAGCGAGGAGGGTCGCGGCCAGCGAAAGGGAAGCCACGGTGACGAGGCCCCAGGGCCGGGCGAGAGAGCCACGTTTCGCCGGAGACCGGGTGGGTTGACGACCGGGAACTGGCACGGTCACCTCGGGGCTGAGGGAAACAGACGACGCTGGCCGAATCTAGCTTGCCTCGCCCGCGGCAGCGAGACAGGAGCGGCGATCCGCCGGGACCATTACGTTGAGGAATCCCTCGATGCGGGAGCGGCGCGATGGCGGGAAATCCCAATACGGTGATCGGGATGGTCCTTTTCAAGAACTTCACCCACCTCGACCTGACCGGCCCGTTCGAGGTCTTCGGGCGATTGCCGCATGCCCGGGTGTTTGCGGTCGCGGCCGAACAAGAGGTGGTGACCAGCGACACGGGGCTCAACGTGGTGCCGGATCTCGCGTTCGAGGATGCGCCGCCGTTCGATGTCATCTGCGTTCCCGGGGGTCCCGGGGTGAACGAGATGCTCGAGGATGAGGGGTTTCTCGAATTCCTCCGGGACCAGGGAAAACAGGCGCGCTTCGTCACCTCGGTGTGCTCGGGGGCGTTGCTCCTCGGCGCGGCCGGTTTGCTCCGCGGGTATCGCGCGACGACCCATTGGATGTCGATGGATCTCCTGGCGCCGTTCGGCGCGATACCGGTGGCCGACCGAGTGGTCATCGATCGCAACCGAATCAGCGGGGGCGGGGTGACCGCCGGGATCGATTTTGGCCTCACGGTGGCGGCGATGCTGGCCGGAGAGGACGTGGCCAAGCGGATCCAGTTGATGCTCGAATACAATCCGGCCCCGCCATATGCCTCCGGATCGCCCGACTCGGCCGAACCGCGGATCGTGGCTCAAGTGCGCGAACAGGGAGCGAAGTATCTGGACGCCCGGCGGGATATCGTGAAGCGAGCCGCCGCACGGCTCGAATCCGGCCCGGCGAATCAGGGAAGAAAGCGATCGCGCACCGAGGCGGGCGGCAACGGGCAGGATTCGTAGCGGCCGAAGGCGCGATAGCGCCACCTGGCTATGACGTCGTACAGGCGATCGCGAAAAGCCGCGGGGAGCCGATGGCCGACCCAGGCCACCCCCGTCCACCCGCCGCCGAGGTATCGCAGTAGCCAGAGCACCGCAGCCGACCGCACCAACACCGCCGACCCCGCCACGACAACGAGCGAGTCGATCGACGCGAGGTCGGGATGGCTTGCGAGCAGGGATTGGGCGGTCGGCCCGGTCAGCGGGGCGAACTGGAGCGACCCATTCCGGTCGAACTTGAGGAGGAAACGGACCGAACCGTTGCAGAGGGCGCAGAGGCCGTCGTAGAAGAGAGTCGGCCTGGCCTCAGACGAGACCGGCTTCACGCAACTCCTCTTCGAAATCCGGTGCCGGTTTCTTCGGGCGACGGAAATACCACCAGTGCTCCGCTGGATCGTGACCGTTCTCACGAGCCGCCCGCTCCCCGAAGATCGGTCCGCACTCGACCGTCAGGTCGCGGAATCGAGAATCGAGTGCCGCGACACCCTTCTCTGCCGCCTGCCGTTGGTCCAGCGCCGCCGCCTCGAGGGCCCCTTGGAGCACGTCGCGCAAATCCATGTCGTTGAGGTAGTCGTCGAAGGTGAGGTCATAACCCTCCTCGACCGCCTGGACCAAACTATCCCAGTGATCGATCAGGCCCTCGAGCCCCCCTTTGACGACACTAGGCGCGCAGCCGCGGCGTCGGAGGTATTGGCGGACTCGGTCAGGTTGGGTCATCGTGTTTCCCGATCCTTCGATGCGAGACAGAGTACCGTCATCCCGGCCAGCGGTCAACATCCGAGGCCGGGCGAGGCCGGCGGGCAGGGGGTTATCATGCTTCGCGGGCTCGGGCGGTACCGTTCGTCGATCAACCGAGGCGAGGAGTCGCGACCATGATCATCGCGGATTCAGCTGATTTCGTGGAGTACTGGCGGGGGGTGCGACAGCGGACCCGCCGGCTCCTGCCGTTGGTCCCCGACGGGCAGCTCGAATGGGCTCCGGGGCCGACCCGATGGACCTTCGGCGATCAGTTCCGCCACTTGGCGACGATCGAACGGTTCATGTACGGCGAGAACGTCCAGGGCCGACCGAGCCAATACCCAGGGCACGGGCGGGAGCAGGCCGACGGAGCGGAGGCGGTCGCGACGTTGATGGACCGCCTCCATGAGGAGAGTTGTGCGATCTTCGCGCGGGTCACTCCGGCCCAGTTGGCCGCGAAGACGATGACGCCGGCCGGGACTCCGATCACGACCTACAAGTGGCTTCGCGCCATGGTGGAACACGAGGCGCACCACCGGGGCCAGATCTACCAGATGCTCGGCCTGCTGGGAGTACGGGTGCCACAGATCTTCGGGCTGACCGAGGAAGAGGTCTTAGCGCGGTCGGGAAGCCGGGGGTGACCGTCAGCCGCGGACCGTGGCGAGGATTCCCGGCGGCGACGGCTAGGACCGTCGCCCTTCGTACCAACCTCGGATCGGTCGCGGGACGTACGGTGCCTCGAGCCGAGAGCACTCCTCCTCCGTGAGCGAAAACTCGAGTGCTCGGGCCGCGGCTTCGAGCTGCTCCAATTTGGTGACGCCGACGATCGGCGCGGTAACTCCGGGCCGCGACAACAACCAGGCCAGGGCCGTTTCCGCCGGCGATACGCCCCGATCGGCGGCGACCGCGGCGTTGGCGCGAACGATATCCGCGTCGCCGGGGTGATCGTAGAGCTGCCCGGTCAATTGATCCGATTGCCCACGGGACGTCGCGCCCAATCCAGGCGTCGCTCGAGCCAGGAGGCCTCGCGCCAACGGCGACCAGGGGATGACGCCGATGCCTTGGTCGCGACACAGCGGCATCATCTCGCGCTCTTCTTCGCGGTAGAGAAGGTTGTAGTGATTCTGCATCGCGACGAACCGGCTGAGCCCCCTGGTATCGGCGAGCGCCAAGGCCTTCATCAGCTTCCAACCGTAGGTGGAGCTGCTCCCGAGGTAGCGCACCTTGCCCTGACGGACGAGGAAGTCCAGGGCTTCGAGGGTCTCGTCGAGCGGCGTCTCGCCGTCGAACCGATGCACCTGGTACAGGTCGATCGTCTCGACCCCGAGTCGGCGGAGACTTTCTTCACAGGCCTGCACGATGTGCTTGCGCGACAGGCCGCCCATGTTCGGCGCGCCGGTGCGCATGTCGAAGAACACCTTGGTCGCGATCACCACTTCGTCGAGGCGGGCGTACTCGCGGAGGAGGCGACCGGTGATCTCTTCGGAGACGCCGAGGGAGTACATGTCGGCGGTGTCGAAGAAGTTGATCCCCAACTCGATTGCCCGGCGAAAGAAAGGCCGGGCGGCAGCTTCGTCGATCACCCAGGGGCGCCATCCCGGATCGCCGTAACTCATGCAACCCAGGCATAGCCGCGAGACCGTCAGACCGGAGGAACCCAAGCGGGAGTATTTCATCTTCGAGAGATACCCCGCGACCAGCGAGTCGACAAGTTCACGGCGGGCCGAGGGACGCCCACAGGTGGGGTACCGCGAGGGCCCGCCACGGTCGCCATCGCTCGGCGACGCGGTCGATTCGGTCGCGGGCGACGCCGCGGGATTCCAAGGCTCGGACGATGCCGAGATCGGTGCCGGGGAACGCGTCCGGATCGCCGAGCCCGCGATAGCGGATGTAGGCGCTGGTCCACGGGCCGATCCCAGGGAGATCGCGAAGGGTGCTGTCGGCGCGCTCCGGCTCGGCGGCCAGCTGGGGCCAAAACCGGTTGTCTCGTGTCGTCAGCCTGGCGAGGGTCAGGATGGTGGCCGCTTTGGTCCGAGTCAAACCGACCGACGCGAGTCGACGCCCGGCGTCGAGCAACCGGTCCGCGGACGGGAAGGCGCGCGCGTCGGCCCGCTCCGTGGCGCGGGGACCGTAGCTGGTGACGATCCGGGTGACGATCGTGGTGGCCGCCGACACGCTGATCAACTGGCCAACCACGGCCCGCACGGCGGCTTCGAAGGGGTCGAGGAGCAGCAACCGACGCAGTCCTGGCCGGCGGCGGACCAGCGGACCGAGCACGCGATCGCCACGGGCCCGGCCCAGGAACGGTGCTAGATCAGTGTCGAGATCGAAGATCCGGCGGACCATCCCGTGTCGGGCCGGAGCGCGCAACGTGCCACGGCTCGTCGTGGTGAGCCGGGTGCCGTCCGAGGAAAACCGGGCTTCGATCCAATGGTGTTGCCCCCCCGACTCGACGACCCGTCCATACCAACCGTCGGCGACCCACTCCAACCCGGGAACGGCCCTCGCCCCGAGAAAAGCGAGGGCCCGCGTGGGTTGGAAGTGAGCCGGAAGCCGCATTCAGCCGGTGGGCCGCTCCTCGTCGAGCAGGCGACGCTTGATACTCTCGCCCCACCGATACCCACCGAGCGTGCCGTCGCCTCGGACCACGCGATGGCAGGGCACCAGCACGGCGAGGCGGTTGCTCCCGATCGCGGTGGCCACTGCCCGAACGGCCCGGGGGTTGCCGATCGCGCTTGCCACCTCGGCGTAGGAGCGAGTCTTCCCCCGGGGGATCGACTGCAATGCCCGCCAGACGCGGAGCTGGAACTCGGTGCCGGAGAGATCAACCGGGAGCCGTCCGGGCGGGGTTCCTTGGTCGATGTGCCGGGCCACTCGGTGGAGCAACTCGCCGTGCCGGCCATCCCGGTCGGCGGCGACCATCGCGATCTCGGCCCGGGGGAATTCCTGCTGGAGTGATTTGGTCAGCGCGCCCGGCTCGAGCCCCAAGAACGCGGCGCAGACCCCTCGGTCGGTCGTCGCGACCAGGAGCAGGCCATGCCGGATCGGGACGATGGTGTACTCGATGAGCTGCCCGGCGCCACCACGGGCGTACCGAGCTGGCGTCATCCCGAGCATCGCGTCCGCCGCTTCATAAAGGCGACTGCTCGACCCGAACCCCGCCTCGTAGCTCGCCCGCGCGACCGAGCGCTGCTCGCGCAGGGCCCGACGCAACCGTTGGCCACGATGGGCGACGACGAACTGCCGCGGCGATACCCCGTAGCGAGCCTTGAAGGTGCGCTGGAGATGGCTCGGGCTGATGCCGACCCGCCTCGCCAAGGTCTCGAGACTCACCTCCGGCGCCGACTCGGCGGTCTCGAGGATCGAACGAACCTCGGCAAGGCGATCTGGTCTCGACTGGTCGGGCCGGCACCGCTTGCAGGCCCGGTACCCGGCCACCTCGGCATCAATGGTGGCGGGGAAGAATTCCACGTTCTCCCGTTTGGGTCGTCGGGCCGGGCAGGACGGCCGGCAGAAGATCCCGGTAGTTCGTACCCCGAACACGAATCGACCATCCTGGCTCGAGTCCCGTTCGAGGACCGCTTTCCAGGACCGCTCTTGGGAACTGGCGACGGACATGATGTTGATCATACGTGGCGGTCTCCTTTGCTGTCCAGGATACGGGGCGAGACCGCGCCAGGCTATCCGATTCTTGTCGCCAAACTGGGCCCGACCGCCAACGAGCTGTCCTTCGGCCGCAACTTGCTATGGGCCATCGGGTTAGCTTACTTCAGCCCGGGCAAATCACTTCATCAAAAGGGATAGTTGCATGATTCGGCGGTTCTTACTGGTTCTCGCTTTTCCAACCCACTTGGCGGCCCAAGATCCGAAGGTGAAGACCACGGCGCTCACCGCCGATTTCGGGTTCGTCAATGCCTCGGGCAACACTAGCGTTACCACGATCAACCTCGGCAACAAGTTCGTGGCGAACACCGCGGACAAGAAGGTGGTCTTCACTCAGTTGTTCAGCGCGGTGCGGAGCGAGGCCGACGGGACGACGAACGCCGAGAACTACCGGGCCCAGCTTCGTCTCGACTACGGCTTGGGCGGCCGGTGGTACCTGTACGGCCTGACCGGTTGGGATCGCAACGTCCCTGCTGGCGTTTCGCGGCGGTTCGAAGAGACGGTCGGTTTGTCTTACCTGGCGGTGAGGCTGCCAAACGACGAGCTCGGCCTGGAGGTGGGTCTGTCGCTGTTTCAGCAGCGCAACGTGGTGCCGATCAGCCCCGGGGTGTTCGATGATAACTTCAAGGCCGGTCGCGCCGCCGCGTCGTTCAAGCACAACTTCACCAAAACGAGCTTCTTCACCCAGATGCTCGAGCTGATCCCCAACTTCGACGACGGTGACGATTTCCGCCTCAACAGCGAAACGGCCGTGACCGCGCGGATCTCCACCAACATCGGCCTCAAGCTGGGCTACCTGATTCGCTACGACAACCTTCCCGGTCTGGTGTCGGCGACCTCGGGTCAACGGCTCGAGAAGACCGATCGGTTCGTGACGGCCGGGATCACGCTGGCGTACTGAGCCCACGATGATCGTCGCGCTCTGGCTCGCCCTCCAAACGCCAACCCTGGTCGGGCGCTGGGATTTGGCTGTCACCCAGGAGCGGGACCGCTATCCATCCTGGTTCGAGATCATCGCGGAGCGCGACTCGCTGGTGGGCCGATTTCAGGGTCGGTTCGGCCATGCCACGCCTTTGGCGAGGATCGAGACCGGCGGTGGCCGGTTCCGGATGATCTGGCCCAACGAGGGCGATCCCTCCGCGCCCCCGACGATCGTCGAGGGGGAGTGGCGCGATCCGAACACCGTGATCGGGACCGTCTCGCACCCGAAGGAGGCGGTGGCGCGCTTCACCGGGACCCGCGCGCCGCGGCTCGACCGCTCGTTCGAACCGCGGTTCGGCCCGGCGATCGACTTGCTCGCCGAGGGCCTTGGCCGGTGGACCGTTCGCGAAGGCGAGCAGAACGGCTGGCGCCTCGAGGGCGGGGTGCTCTCGAACCGGCCGCCGAGTTCGGACTTGATCTCGCGGCAGCGGTTCACCGACTTTCGCCTTCAGGTTGAAGTGAACGTGCCCCCCGGCGGCAACAGCGGCATCTATCTTCGCGGCCGTCACGAGGTGCAGGTCCAGGACGATTTCGGCAAGCCGCCCCACAGCCGTCGGATGGGTGGCATCTACGGTCAGGTCACGCCTAGGACAATGCCGGCCAGACCGGCCGGCGAATGGCAAGCGTTCGACATCACGCTCGTCGGCCGTCGGGTCACGATCGTGCTCAATGGCGTCACCATGGTGGACGGCGCCGAGATTCCGGGCATCACCGGCGGCGCGCTGGACAGTGACGAAGGCGCCCCCGGCCCGCTGATGCTGCAGGGCGACCACTCCGGGGTCCAGTTTCGACGGATCCGGATTCAACCGGCGATCCCGCCGGCTGGCTCCGCGGGCGGCGACGAACTGGCTCGGCTGGAGCTGGCCCGGTTCGAGGCCCAGGTTCGCCGCGATACCGCGGCCCTTCGCGACCTTTTGGACGAGGACCTCGTCTACATTCATTCGAACGCGCTGATCGAGAGCAAGGCGCATTTCATCGCGTCGGTGGCTCAAGGCATTATTCGGTATGATTCCCTGGTCCCGACCGAGATGCATCATCGGGTGTACGGGACGACGGCGGTCGGTAACGGTCGGGTAAGAGTGCAGGTCGAGCTGAACGGTCAGTTGGTTCGGATCGAGCTCTTGTTCACCACCGTGCACGTCCGCCGCCAGGGCCGGTGGCGGTTGGTCAATTGGCAATCGACTCGAGTACCGTAGGAGAACTCACTCTCGTTGGAGGAATGCTCGTGAAACGTCTCGCGATGACTGGCTTGGTGGCGTTGTTGGCGGTAGCCGTGGTACGCCCGGCGGAAGCCCAGGCCCGTTTCGGTGCCCAGTTGAGTTGGGCCGAGGACACCGATTTTGGGATCGGGGCTCGGCTGGGGTTTCCCCTGGGTGGTGAGTTGAAGCGCAAGGGGATCGAGGGCCTTGCGACCTTCGACTACTTCTTCCCGGATGGCTTCGATTTCTGGGAGATCACCGCCAACGGATTGTATCACTTCACCCCGGGCAGCTCGGCGAAGCCGTATGTGGGAGCCGGGGTGATCTTCGGTCGGGTCTCAGGTGGTACGTTCGATGACTCCGATTTCGGGCTCAATCTGATCGGTGGCCTGCGGTTCAAGGCCCAGGAGCGGTTGCTGCCGTTCATCGAAGGGCGGTTCGAGGTCAAGGATGGCACCCAGTTCGTCCTGACCGCGGGCGTCTATTTCGGCAAGCCGTAACGCGCCGTCCGAGGAGGGCGAGGCCGCCAAGTCACTCAGGGCTTGGCGGCCTTGCTCGTTTACAGGTCCGCGGGAATCGCCACCGACGTTGCGGATCGGATGGCCTGGTTGGCGAGAATCCCGACGGCGGTGGCGCGAAACCCGTCCCGAGCCGACATCGGCACCGCCACGTTCGGAAAGGTGACGCTCCGGAGGAAATCCCCCAGCGCGTAGTAGAGGGGCGGGTAGGGCAGGCCGATCCCCGCTTTGAGCTGACCGATGGCCGCCAGTTTGGTGGCGTCGGCGATCACGATGATCCCCTCGTCCTGATGGAACTGCTGCCGGAGGGCGTACACCTCCCAGCCTAACGTCGCCGCGTCGATCTCCTTGAACATCCAGGCGTGGGTCCAGGCGAGCTTGAAGGCCCCGTTCGTTCCCCGGATCACTTCCTGTTGGCCGCCGAACGAGTTGGCCAACGACGCCTCGAAGGTGACCGCGGTGCCATCGCCGAAGCCGAAGGTGGCGTGGACGGTATCGGGCACGGTGCGCCCGTCCTTGTGAAGCAGGATGCCGCCCGAGCCCGACACGGTCGTCGGGAGCTTGTTGCGGAGCCAGGTCACCACGTCGAATTGCTGGGCGCCGATCTCTCCCACGAGGCCGACCGAGACCGCCGGATCGAGACGCCAGTTGGCCGTGGCCTCGTTGGCGACGTCGCCGGCGGGAAACCGCCAGGACGTCTTCCGATGATAGTGGAGGGAGGCCCCGATGAAGTCGCGGAACGCATCGGTACGATAGAAGGTCCGCGCCAGCTGATATACCGGATTGGACCGACCCTGAAACCCCGCCATGAACACCCGAGGCTTGGCGGCTTCGGCGGCCACCATGATGGCACGGGCATCGTCAATCGTGTGGGCGAGGGGACTTTCACAGTAGACGTGCTTGCCGGCCTGGAGGGCGTCCTCGACGATGGGCCGGTGGAGGTGGGTCGGGGTGGCGACGATCACCGCGTCGAGATCGCGCCGCTTTTCCAGCAGGGCCCGGTGGTCGCTGAACGTCTCGGCGCCCGGGGCCCGCTCCAAGGCGGTCTTGAGGCGGGCCGGACTCGAGTCACACACCGCGGCGATCTTCGCGCCGGTGATCTTCCCCAACTCAGTGAGAATCGCGCGGCCATGGCGACCGACCCCGACCAGGGCCACGCTCTTGGGCGCGGGAAGCTGGCGGGGTCCGGTGGCCTCGAGGTCCGGGATCAGCGCGGCGCCCGCGAATGAGCCGGCCGCGTGGGCAATGAAGGTTCGTCGATCCGGGTTGATCACTGGTCGGTCATGACTCGCCACGGCGTCTCTCCCGCTTTGACCCATGTTAGGTAGCCAGACGGCATCCGCGCCGGGCGGGCGCCGAGCACCGCGACCGCGGTGGCCCACCCGTCCGCGGCCCTCGCGGTAGGCCCGACCACGACGATCCGCCGAGGCACCGCGACCGGTTGGCCGGCGGCCGGATCCACCAGGTGGGGAGCCCGATGATCGCCGCGCCACTGGTGGGTGTCCGAGACGGCGAACCCGGTGCCGTCGAGCGAGACGACGGGCGCGTCGGCCTCCGGGCCGAGGGCGATGGGCCACCCAGGGTGACCATAACCCGATCCGCTGCTGGTACCGCCGTGCACGAATGCCGCCGGCACGTGATGCTCCCGGAGCACGCCCACGGCCAGGTCGACGGCGTGGCCCTTCGCGATCGCGCCGAAATCGAACCCGACGCCCGGATGATCGAGGGCGAGTTCCTGACGCTCCGGATCGATCGTGACCTGGCTCCAGTCGCCGGAAATCACCGGCGCGAAAGCCCCGCCGCTCGCCTCGCTGATGGTCCGCGCCTCGGCGAACAGGGTCACGGTCGGTCCGTCGACCACCACCGGGCGAGGCGCCACCCGCTGCAGGTGGGCCAGCAGACTCGAGCCCTCGAATCGGGTAAGCCAGCGATGGGTCTCTTCGACCCGTTCGAGGGCCGCCTCGCCGGCCGCGGTGAGCCTCGCCGGGTCGTCGCCACGAGCCACCAACTCGAAGCGGGTCCCCATGGCCATCACCGCCAGGCGGACCATGGAGCTACAGTTTGCGAACCCGCATCGTCCGCGGATCGAATCCGAATGCCGATCCCTCCCACAGCGATCGGGTGGCGAGATCGACGGCCACCATGACCTTGGCGCCGAGCTCGACCGGGCTCGCCGACGGCGTCTTGCTCCGAATCGCGTTGACCCAGTGGATCCGGAGCTGGTCCTGTTCGTCGCCCAAGTCCTCCCCGTCGATCGACATCTCCTCGACCTCGTCGGCGTAGACCCGCTCCGGCCGAAGCACGGCGTTGCGGCCGCCCAGATAGAGATTCCCTTTGTGGCCGCGTACCACGGTCTCGAGACCCACCTCGTTGGCCGTCGATCCGGCGACGACCATCGTATGCTCACCCTCGAATTCGATGTTGATGTTCACCTGATCGTGGTTTTCCATCGCCTTGTCGACGTAATGCCCCCCAGACGCCACGACGCGGGTGGGCCAGCCGAGGTCGAGCGCCATGATCAGCGGGGTGATCCGGTGGACCAGGAGATCGCCGATGATTCCGGTGGAATACTTCCGATACCGGCGCCACCGGGCATAGACGTCGGGGTTCCACGGAGCGGCGCCGAGGGGGCCACACCACTGCTTCCAATCGAGGTTTTCTCCCGGGGCCCAATTCGGGTCGATCGGGTAGTAGAGCCACTCCCCTTCCTTCGAGTTCCGGCAGTAGCTGGTCTGACTCCAGACCGGTTTTCCGATCGCGCCCGCGGCGATCAGCTCCTTGGCCTTTCGGTAGCTCGGCAACATCACGAACTGGGTCCCGACGGTCACCAAGGCCTGCGGATTGGCGGCCACCAGTGTCCGGAGCCGGAGGGCTTCGGGCAGACGGAGGGTCATCGGCTTTTCGAGATAGACCGCCTTGCCGGCAGCGATCGCGGCTTCGGTCATCGTCGCGTGCCAGTGCTCGGGAGTGGCGATGACGACCCCGTGGAGGTCGGGCCGCGCCAGGAGCGCGCCGTAATCGGCGTAGTGCGTCGCGATCGATCCCGGGCCCTGAATCGCCTCCGCCTTGGTCTTGGCTTCGTCGAGCCGCGCCTGGCAGACGTCGGCCAGAGCGGCCACTCTGACGTTGGCCCGGTCGCTCTTGCCAATGGCGGCGAACGCCTCGACGTGTCCGGTTCCCATCCCGCCGGTGCCGATGACCCCGATCTGCACCGGCTCGTCGCCGTGAATCGGCTTGGCCGGCCGCGATACCGGAAGTGGCGCGACGAGGGCCCGGGCCAAATCGTCGTTGAGCGTCGAGAGGGCGGGCAAACCGAATGCGGCCGTGGTGGCCGAATTCAGGAACGCCCGTCGAGAGCGAGGACGACCGCTCATGTCCGAAGCTCCTTTTCGAGCGCCACGAGGAGGCGCTGGGTCTTGAGAATCCCGATCCGTTCCGGCAACCGATCCCCTTCGTACTCGATCCCGATCCAGGAGTGGAACCCGGCGGCAAGCACGGTCTTGAGAAGCCGCCGATAGTCCTTGGTCGTTTCCTGCCCGAAGTCGTCGAAGTCGTGGGACTTGGCGCTGACGGCCTTGGCGAACGGCATCATGTCGGCGACGCCCTGATAGCGGTCGTAATCGTAGAAGTTGCCGAAGTCCGGCAAGGTCCCGCACCGGGGATGGTTCACCAGTCGCATCACCCCGGCTAGCCACTGGCCGTTGGACGACAACCCGCCATGGTTCTCGACGATGACGTTCAGGGACATCGGCGCCGCCAGCTCGGTCAACCTTCGCAGACCGTCGGCGGCCAGCTTCTGTTGCTCCTCGAAAGAGCCTTCGCTCGCGGCATTGACCCGGATGGTCGCGCAGCCCAGGGTCTTGGCGGCGTCGAGCCACTGGCGGTGATTGTCGACCGCGGTGGCGCGCTTGGTCGGGTCCGGGTCTCCGAGGCGGCCTTCGCCGTCGCACATGATCAGGTGCTGATAGACGCCCTCGTCGGCGGCACGCCGATTCATCTCGGCGAGGTAGCCAGCGTCCCGGGCGCGGTCCTTGAAGAACACGTTGACGTACTCGATGGCGTCGATCCCGAAGTCGCGCCGCGCCACCCGGGCGAAATCGAGGTGCGCCAACTCCTTGGCGAGCAGCGCCCGGTGGAGCGACCATTGGGCCAAGGAGATTCGGAACAGGGGAACGTCGGCGCGGATCCCGCGGTTCACACTGATCGCGGCGGCGGCGGACAACAGATCACGGCGGTTCATCCGAAGATGATAGCGCCAGCCGGGACTGAAGGGGAGTCGCTCAATCCTCTCGAGAGCGGACCGAGGGGGCCCAATAACGCGAAGCCCACTGGTCCCGCCTTCGCCGCGGAGCTAGCTTCTCGGTTCCAGCACTTCCCTCGACCATACATGACCAAGAAACGCCTCGGCGTCGGCTTCATCGGCAGCGGTTTCAACGCCCGCTTCCACATGCTCTCCTGGCAGGGTGTTCGCGATGCCGACATTCTCGGGGTCTGGAGCCCGAACCGAGTTCGAGCCGAGGATGCTGCCCGCTACGCGAACAGCCTCGACGTCGGCGATTGTCGAGCCTACCGCTCGATCGGCGAAATGGTCGCCGACCCGCGGATCGATGCCATCTGGCTGTCGGGCCCCAATCAAGCACGGGTCGAGAACGTCGAGGAGATCGTCGATCCCCTGGTCCGGGGCAAAGGCGAGTTGATCGGGATTGCCTGCGAAAAACCGCTGGCGCGCAATGTCGCCGAGGCCAAACGGGTCACGGAACTCGTCTCCGCGACCGAGCTCAAGCACGGCTATCTCGAAAACCAGTGTTTCTCTCCCCAAGTCGAACGGGGTCGCGAGTTGCTGTGGGCCCGCGGGGCGAGCAACACTGGGCGACCCTATCTGGCCCGAGCCGCCGAAGAGCACAGCGGTCCACATATGCCGTGGTTCTGGCAGGGGCGACTCCAGGGTGGCGGTGTCCTCAACGACATGATGTGCCACTCGGCGCTGGTGGTCCGCCACCTCCTGACCAAGCCAGGGGAGCCGCTCTCCTCGGTCCGCCCGGTTCGGGTGACCGGCCACGTCGCGAGCCTGAAATGGACCCGGCCCGAGTATGCCAAACGGCTGACGAAGGCGATGGGAAAGGCGGTCGACTACGCGAAGGAGCCCTCCGAGGACTTCGCCAGCGTGATGATCGAATTCGAGACCGCGGACGGCTACCGCGTGTTCGGCGAGGCGACCACCTCCTGGAGCTTCGTCGGAGCCGGGCTCCGGTTGTCGGCCGAGTTGCTTGGCCCCGAGTATTCGATGCAGTGGAACACCCTAGACAGCGGCCTCAAACTCTTCTTCAGCCGGGAGGTCCGAGGCAAGGCCGGCGAGGATCTGGTCGAAAAGCAGAACGCCGAAGTGGGCCTGATGCCGGTCGTCGCCAACGAAGCGGTGGCGTACGGCTATGAGGCGGAAAACCGCCATTTCGTGCGAGCGTTTCTCGGCAAAGAGGAGCCCCTGCTCACCTTTGTCGATGGCCTCGAGGTCGTCCGGGTCCTGATGTCGGCCTATCGGAGCGCGGAGGCGGGGAGGACTTTGCCGTACCCGCCGCCAGGTATCGATCGGTTCGTGCCTGATGTAGCGAGCGGGGGGAGAAGGCTTCCACGGGCCAGGAAATAGGTGATGGTGATCTGGATTCTCTTCCAATGAAACAAGTTACCATTTAACGGAATATTTCCTTACTTAAATGCCTAGCAAAACGGTCTCGAAGCTGTCCCTCATGATGCTGCTGCAGTATGCCGTCTGGGGGGCGTGGCTTCCGGTGGCGGGGCGCTACCTGTCCGCCCCCGTCGAGGAGGGGGGCCTCGGATTCACCGGCGGCCAGATCGGTTTGATCCTCGGCCTGGCCGGGTCGATTGGGGCGATCGCCTCGCCCTTCATCGCCGGGCAGTTGGCGGACCGCTATTTCCGGACGGAACGATTCCTTGCCTTTCTGCTGGCGGTCGGCGGGGTCCTCAAGTGGGTGACCGCGGCGCAAACGAGCTACTCGACTTGGCTGTGGCTCTCGATCGTCTACAGCATCGTCTACATGCCGACCCTGGCGCTCTCCAATTCGATGGCGTTTTCCCACCTCGAGGACCGGGATCGACAGTTTCCCAAGGTTCGGGTCTGGGGCACGATTGGGTGGATCGCCGTCAGCTGGCTGTTCCCGATGCTCTACCTCCAGTCCGATCTCAGTGTTCAGTGGATGCCCCCGTTTCTTGCCGGTCCGGAGAAGGCCAACGTGACGGCGCGCCTCGCCGATTCTCTTCGGTTTTCGGGGCTGATTTCGTGGGCCTATGCCGCCTTCTGCCTGTTCCTCCCGGCGACGCCACCCAAGAAGGACGGGGTCGAGAAGCTGGCCTTCGCCCGCGCCTTCCGGCTGCTTCGGGAGCCGTCCTTCGCGGTGTTGGTTGCCGCCAGCCTGCCGATCAGTGTCATCCACCAGATCTACTTCATCCAGACGCCCCCGTTCCTGTCCGGTCTCGGTCTGCTGGACAGCCAGATTGGCCCGGCGATGACGATCGGGCAGTTCAGTGAGATCGCGGTGATGGCGGGTTTGGGGTGGATGTTGACTCGGCTGGGTTTTCGGACCGTGATCACCGTGGGCGCGTTCGCCTACTTCGTCCGCTATTTCATCTGGAGTCTGCCCGGGCTGCCGGTGGAGATCCAGGTCGCCAGCCAGGCGCTCCATGGCATCTGCTACGCTTGTTTCTTCGCGGGCGCCTACATCTACGCCGATCGAATCGCTCCACCCGATGTGCGACACTCGGTGCAAACCGTGTTCGGGATCATCATCCTCGGTGGCGGCCCGGTGCTCGGCGGCATCCTCTCGGGCTACTTGGCGGACAACTACCTGACCGCCGCGGGGACCGTCGATTTTGCCGCGCTCTGGCGGGTCGTCTCCTTGCTCGGTTTGGCCACGGCTGTCGGGTTCTTCGCCCTCTTCCGGGAGCGGGCGCCCAGCGCAACCGTACCCTAACAGTCCCGATTACTTTCCCTGGGTGCGAACCCGGCGACCCTCCGGCACCACCGCGGCCTCCGCGGTGATCGACTTTCGGGCAGTGCTGGTGGCGCTGCTCGTCGCCGTGTTCGATGTTCCGGTTCTCGCCGCTCAGGTCTCCACCGGCTCACCCGTCGTCGATTCCACTGGCACTCTGGTCGTCCGAGTCTATCGGCAGCGTGACTCGGCTCCGGTGGCCGGCGTGTTCATCCGCTCCGGCCGGATCGCCAGCGTTACCGGTGCCGATGGGGTCGGTCGGCTGACCCTCGCGGCGCGATTATGGTCGGTGACGGTGTCGCATCCCGAGTTCGAGCCGTCGACTTTCGAGATGACCGTCTTGCCGCACGTCTCCCAGGACGCCGACATCTACCTCCGCCGCGGAACCGGGTTCGACCTGAGCCCCCTCAGCTCCGTTACCCGAATCATCGGCTCGGCGGACCGCAAGGAACCCTTGGTTCTCAGACGGTTCGACGGCGATGCCGTGGTCCGAGCGATTCAACGGCGCCCGGGCGACCTGCTGGGTTTGTTTTCCGGGACCGCCGTGCGGTTGCAGCCCCTCGGCGGCGCTCTCGACGCGACGCGCCTTCGCGTCAACGGCCTGCAGCTCCCATCCGCGGGGCTCCTGCTCGACGGGGTTCCCGCCTACGGTGGCCGGACCGGTGGATTCGGGCTCCTCCAATGGACCCCGACCGACCTCGCGGGAGCGGAGGTTCTCGCTGGGCCGGCCACCGCGTTGCATGGTCCCGGATTCGCCGCCGGCGCGCTCAACCTGCTATCCCGTCGGCCCGGGGAAGATCACGCCAGGCTCGGCGTCAGCCAGTCTTCCGAGAAAGGCGGCGACGTCGTCTTCTGGGGCTCGCGACGCTTCGCCCCGACCGCCACGGGAGCCTTGGCGCTCGACTTTCACCAGCAGCGACTCGTCGACGCGGACGACGATGGTTGGGGCGAGTTTCCCCGAGCGATCCGGTTCTCGGTGCGCCCCCGCCTCTATCTCGATCGCCCGAATGGGGACGGGATGATGGTGACCGCGGGCGCCTCGAGCGAGGATCGCACTGGCGGCGTCCTGACCTCGTCCACCGATCCCAATCCCTACCGCGAGGAGCGGCGAACCGGTCGGGCCGACGTCGGGTTCGAGGCCCACCGGCTCGATGGCCGTGGTGGGTGCCTCCACACCCGGATCTCGGCCGCGTTCCAAAGTACCAGTCATCGCTTCGATGCACTCCGCGAGCGCGACAAGCGCTACCACGGGTTTGCCGAGGTCGTCTACGGCCGTCCGCTGGGATCGGCCTCGATGGTCGTCGGGGCGGCGTTCCAGTACGAGGCCCTCCGTCAGCGCGATCTGCCGGTCTTCGACTACACCCATCGTTTCCCGAGCGTCTTCGGGCGGGTCACTGTGGCGCTCGCGCCGCGGGTCGTCGGCTCGATCAGTGGTCGCTGCGACCGGCACAACATCCACGGGCTGCAATGCATGCCGAGGGCGGCGGTTCTGTACCAACCCACGGAGCGGGTCGATGCCCGTCTGTCGTTCGCGGACGGATACTACGCGCCCACCCCCCTTGCGGCGGAGGTCGAGGTGGTCGGCTTGCGCGCTACGGTGCCGGTGGCCGCCAAAGCGGAACGGGTCCGGAGCGCATCCCTCGACCTCTCCGTGACTGGAGAGACCGTCCGGTTCGCCGCCTCCCTCAACTACTCCCGCGTCGCGCTGCCGGTGCGTTTGATACCGTTCGCGGGCGATCCGGACGGGCGCCTTCGGCTGATCAACGTCTCCGAGCCGACTCGAGTCTTCTCCGGTGAGCTCTCGGGCGAGTACCAGGGCCGAGCGGTCTCGGTGCGGGGATTCTACGGGTATCTCGACGGGACCGAAGGGGTGGCCGAGGGCACCGGTCGGCGGGACCTCGGCCACTCCCCTCGGCACTCGTTAGGCGGGAGCGTCTCGTGGCGTCCCGTCATGCCGGCGGAGCCGATGGCGACGTTCGAGCTCAACTACCTCAGCAGCCAGTCGGTCTACGACAATCCGTTTCTCTCCAAGACGCCGGGCTACCCGGTGGCCCACGGGATGGCGTCGTTGCGGTCCGGCCGAGCTCGCCTGTATCTGAACGGGGAGAACCTGTTCGACAAGAAACTGCGCCAGTATCACGCCGTGCTGCTGCCGGTCCCGGTCGAGGGCGGCCGGCGCACGATGGCGCCGTGGGCGCCGCTCCGCGGTCGCGTGATCAGCATCGGGGCTCTGGTGGATTGGTAGCCGGACGTCCCGAGCCACTAAGGGGGTCGTGGATCCCCTCTGGCTAGTCCCGCTGCCGCCGAGCCAGCTCCTGTCGGGCCGCGGCGTGTCCGTTCGCGGCGGCTCGCTCGAGCCACCCCATCGCCGCGCTCTCCGACTTGGGCACCCCGCGCCCGCCTCGGAACAACAGTCGGGCCAGCTCGAACTGGGCCCCGGGGTTGTTGCGCTCCGCCGCCGACTGGAACCAACGCTGGGCGGCTGAGTCGCTTCGCCCGACCCCGCGCCCGGCGAGGTACATCCCGGCGATCTTGACCTGACTGGCGAGATCGCCACCCGCCGCCGCCCGCTCATGCCAGCGGGCCGCCTCCCGCTCGTCCCTCGGTCGCCCGATTCCGCGTTCCAGCCGATCGGCGATGATCGGGTACGCTTCCGCGACGCCACGTTGCGCGGCAGACAAGTACCAGTCAGTGGCCCGGGTCGGACTCTTCTCGGCTCCCAGCCCTCGGTCGTACCGCCCGGCAAGCAGCCACTGGGACATCGGGTCGTTCGGGGCGGCGATCTCATACCAGGTCGTGGCGAGGCGCTCATCGGCCGGAGTGCCGCGACCGCTGACCGCCATTTCAGCCACCCGCCGCGCCGCGAGCGGGTTGGAGCGGCCCTCCGCCTGACACCGGTCGAACGCGACCGGCCAATCCTGCTTCGACCAAGCCGCGTCGCAATCGACCGCCGCCACCGCCAACGGGACCGAGTCCGGGGCCACCGGCCGGACCGCGGTGGATGTCGTGTCGCGGCCAGTCGCTGACGTCTCGACGACCGGCCGCCGAGGGGTGGTGTCGCCACCGACCTGCGGTGGAGGGGCGCTCTGGGGTCGGGTCACGACTGGCGGTGGGGCGGGAGCCGGGGCGGTCGAATCGGCCGCCGGCACCTCGGAGCGAGGCCGCAGTTGGGTGGCGGCCACCGCCGCCACGCCTAACGCCCCCGTGGCGATCAGCCAGGGCACCCACCGGCCGGCGCTCGCGGGCGACGGGCGGGGCGGCGGAGCGGCCTTCTGCCAGGTCGGTCCGGCGGTGACGGATGCATCGCTCAGCGACTGCGCGAACTCGAGAATCGAGTCGAATCGTTTCTTGGGATCCTTCTGGAGGGCCCGGTAGAGACCCGCCGAGATCGAGGCCGGAAGGTTCTCGACCAACTCGGGCAGCGGGGTCGGCTCCTCGAGCAGCTGCTTTGCCATGATGGCTCGGGCCGTCTCGCCGTCGAACGGGGGCCGCCCGCTGATCATCTGATAGGCACATACCGCGAGCGAATATTGATCGGTCCGGTGGTCGATGTTCGGATCGCCGCTCGCCTGCTCTGGGCTCATGTACTGGGGCGTACCCACGATGACCCCGGTGCCGGTGAGCTGCACCTCACCGGCGTCCATCGCCTTGGAGATCCCGAAGTCCATCACCAAGACCCGGCGATCGTCGCCCTCGAGCATGAGGTTCTCGGGCTTGATGTCGCGATGGATGATCCCGGCCGCGTGGGCGGCCCCGAGGGCGGTGGCCGCTTCACCGACGATCCTGCGGACCTCGCCGATGGGCAGCCGCCGCTGTCGCTGGAGGACCGACTTCAGGCTCTCCCCGCGAATCAGCGGCATCAAGATGTAGCAGACCCCCTCGGCCTCGCCGACGTCGTAGACGGGAACGATGCTCGGATGGGCCAGGGCCGCGACCGCCTCGGCTTCGCGGCGAAACCGGGTCAGGATCGAGGGTGTGACGATCAAGTCCGGGCGGAGGACCTTGATCGCGAGCTCCCGCTTGAGACGGAGGTCGCGAACCGCGAACACCTCGGCGTACCCGCCCCGGCCGATCAGCCGGCCGAGCTCGAAATTCGGCCCGAGGGCGCGGATCAGCCGCTCCGGCTCCAGTTCGTAGCTGACCGAAATTCCGCCCCCCGCCGTCCGCGCCGAAAGCGTCTCCCCGAATATCTGCGTCGCCGTCGCCGCGCCGCACTGGGCGCAGAAGGCGGCGTCGTCGGGAACCGGCGACTGACAGGTTGGGCAGGTACGATCGGACACGGTCAACGCGACTCGGGGGACACCGGGGCCGGGAATCTCTCGCCCGGGCTAGAGGGGGTCAAGGACGACGACGTTTCTCGAACTCCTTCTTCGCTTCTTCGTGGCCGTGGTTCGCGGCCCGCTCGAGCCATTGGAGGCCTACGGTTTCGTCCTTGGGCAGGCCCCGGCCGCGGAGGTACATCATCCCGATCTCGTATTCAGCGGCGGGGTGGTTCTGTTCGGCCGCCTTGCTGAGCCAACCGGCGGCTTCCTGATCGCTCTTCCCGACCCCGCGCCCGCGCAAGAACATCTGACCGAGGTTGTATTGCGCGGCGCGATCGTTGTTCTCGGCCGCCTTTCGATACCACCCGGCGGCCTCTTTCTCGTCCTTCTTGGTGCCCAACCCCTGCTCGTAGCGCTCGGCCAGGACCGCGAAGGACTCGGCGACTCCGGCGTCGGCGGCCTGCTTGAGGAACCGAGTCGCTTCGACGTCGTTCTGGATGAGGCCAGTGCCGGAGGCGTACATCGTGCCGAGGCGGAAGGCCGCGGTGTGATCGCCTAACGTCGCCGCCTGGCGGAACCAGTACGCCACTGCGGAGTCGGACCGGTCGATTCCCCGGCCTCGTTGGTGGAGCCCCGCCATCGCCACCGCCGAGCTGGCGCTGCCCTTTTCGGCCTCGTCGCGGCAGAGTTGGGCAGCTTCGGCCCAACGCGAACCGCGAACCGCGGCGCTGCACGAGGCGACCGCGACAGCGGTTGTCGCCGGGGCCGAGCTGGGGGTCGGGGTGGCTTCACGACGGGTTCGTGGCGGCGTCGCCGGTTGGGCTGCGCCGGTGGCCCCGGGAGGGGTGGGGACCGGCGCGGGCGCCACCACCACCGGTGCCGGCGGTGGAGCCGGTGGGGGAGCCGGTGGCGGCACCGCGGGGAAGACCTCTTGAGTGGAAGGGGTCACCGGGGCGGGATTCGCCCCGCTCCCGCGGACGACGAACGCGACCACCGCCGCGACGGCGAGCACCGCGGTGCTCGCGCCGATCAGCCAGGTTCGTCTGGGCTTCGCGACCGGCCGGACCGGAGCCACCTCCGGCACTGGCGCGGGACGCGCCGCCGTGACGGAGGCGACCGTGTCGGTGCCGCTTCCCAGGGGCCAGGCGTCGGGGCCGACCATCGCCTCCCGGAACGCCTCCATCGATGGGAACCGATCCTTGGCGTCCTTGGCGAGGGCCCGATCGATCGCGAAGGCCACTGACGCGGGTACGTCGGGCACCAAGTCACGAAGATTCTTGGGCACGCCCACCATCTGTTGGAACAGCACGGCACGAGTCGACTCGCCGTCGAACGGCAGGGAACCGGTGATCATCTGGAATCCGACCACCGCCAAGGAGTACTGATCGCTCCGGTGGTCGAGGTGGGGTTCGCCGGCGGCCTGCTCAGGGCTCATGTAGTGCGGCGTTCCGACCAGCATCCCGGTGCTCGTCAGGCCGGAGGCGTCGCTCGCGTCGATCGCCTTCGAGATCCCGAAGTCCATCAGCTGGACCCGGCGCGACTTGCCTTCCAACATGATGTTCTCGGGCTTGATGTCCCGATGAATCACCCCGGCCTCGTGGGCGGCGCCGAGGGCGTCGCTGGCCTCGAGGAGCACCCGGGTGGCCTCCCGGATCGGCCGGGGGCCTTCCCGCAGCAGCAGGGCCCGAAGGCTCTCGCCCTGGATGTACGGCATCAGGATGTACCCGATGCCTTCCGCCTCACCGACATCGTAAATCGGGACGATGTGTGGATGGCGAAGGGCGGCCACCGTCTCCGCCTCGCGCCGAAACCGGGTCAACAGTTGGTCGGAGATGATCAGATCCGGCCGGAGCGCCTTGAGGGCGAGGTCGCGCTTGAGGCGCTTGTCGTGGACCAGGAACACCTCGGCGAACCCACCCCGGCCGATCAGCTTACCGAGCTCGTAGTTGTCACCGAGGGACCGCTTGAGGCGACTGAAATCCGGCGACGGCAGCCGACCGGTGGTGTTCTCTCGGATCTCGCCGGTGAGCTTGTCGATCCCTTGAGGGGTTCTAGCCCCACACATGAAGCAGAAGGCGGCCCCCTCGGGCAGGGGCGAGGCGCCACACGAAGGGCACTCCAACACAGGGGCGGTCACCCCTCAAGTTTCCTCTGGAAACCGATCCGGGTCAAGCTGGGGAAACACCTTGCTCCGCCGAGGGTTAGGCAACCGGGCTCGGTCGGGAAATCAGCGGCTGTCCGGGGCGGCGGGACGAGGGCTTCTCGGCCGGCCCGCCGGGTTCGGGACCCACCACCGGCCGCCTGGTCACAACCCGTTGATTGGGCTACATTTATGGGCTCCCGACTCGCGGGAGATTTTGGTCATAATCGGTCACTCAACACGGTTTCGTCGCATGGGTATCATCGCAAGCAATATGCGCCGCGGCATGGCGATCATGTTCAACGGAGAGCCGGCCCGGGTGCTGGACTTCCATCACCACACGCCCGGCAACCTCCGCGCGTTGGTCCAGGCCAAGCTCCGCAAGCTCAGGACCGGGATTCAGTTCGAGCATCGGTTCCGGGCGACCGACACGATCGACATCGCCGACCTCGAGACCCACGACCTCGACTTCATGTACAAGAGCGGGACGACCTACCACTTCATGAACGCCGAGAACTACGACCAGCTCGAGGTCGAAGAGGAAGACCTCGGCGACAGCGCCAAATGGATGACCGAGGGGATGCGGATCATCGCCGAGTTCTACGAGGGTCGCCCGATCGGGGTGCAGATGCCCAGCTCGCTGGTCCTCGTGGTGACGGAAACGGCGCCGGTGATGAAGACCGCCACCAAGACCGCGTCGACCAAACCGGCCTTGCTCAACAACGGGATCTCGGTCAACGTGCCGGAATTCATCCAGGTGGGTGAGCGGATTCGGGTCAATCCGGAGACCGGCGAGTACCTCGACCGCGCCAAGGATTAGGCGGCGACTCGGATCGACGCGACTACGGTGATGCGGGAGGAGTAAGCGGTCCGACTCGACGGGGGCGGTCGGGCCGGTTACCATCCAGCATGATTGCGTTGTTGCTGGCGTTGCAGGTCGCGACTCCCCGGTCGCCCGCGGTGGTCAGCCGCGACTCGTTGCCGTTCGCCCGCCTGGTCGAACAGATCTCGGAGCCAGGCGGGTACTTCGACACCGACAACCTGATCTCCAACGAGTCCTCGTACCTCCACATCATCGGGACGATTCGGGCCCAAGGCGCCAAGGGCGGGGCCTTCGTGGGCGTCGGGCCGGATCAGAACTTCTCCTACATCGTCGCGGTCCGGCCCGCGGTGGCGTTCATCGTCGACCTCCGTCGCGACAATCTGTTGCTCCACCTGCTGTTCAAATCCTTGTTCGAATCGTCCCGGAACCGGCTCGATTTTCTCTGCCTGTTGTTCGGCCGCCCCGCGCCGCAGGACACTCGGCCGTGGGACGCTCGCCCGCTCGTCGAGTTGCTCGACTACGTGGAGGGCCAACCGGCCGATACCGCGCGCCACCGCCGCACCCATCAACAGCTCGCCGAGCGAATCAGGGGATACGGGTTGCCCGCCTCGCTGGTGGATTTCGCCACCATTCGGCGGTTCCACGACGAGTTCGTCGGCTCCGGCCTCGAGCTTCGGTTCACCAGCTACGGGCGCGGCCCGCGAACCTACTATCCGACGATACGCCAGCTCTATCTCGAGAAGGATCTGGCGGGGAAGGAAGCCAGTTTCCTCGCGAAGGAAGAGGACTTCCGGTTTCTCCAGTCGCTCCAACGCCGCGGTCGGGTCATTCCGGTCGTCGGTGACTTTGGCGGGACCCGGGCCTTTCGCGCCATCGGGCGATACCTGACGGAACAAGCGCTCGCGGTCTCGCTGTTCTACACTTCCAACGTCGAGTTCTACGTCTTTCGCCAGGACGCGTTTCGGCGCTATGTCGATAATGTCCGCGCGTTCCCCTGGGCGAAGAACGGGCTGATTGCCCGGAGTTATTTCGGCGGGGTCATGGGCCGGCCCCACCCGCAAGCGCGGGCCGGCTACGCTTCGGCCCAGCTCCTCCAAACCGCCGAGAGCTTTCGGAGCCGAACCCAACAACCGGACCGCGTCTCCTACTGGGAGTTGGTGACCGTCGACGCGCTCGATTTGAAACCCTGACGGCGCCCCCATCAGATCTTGAGGAACCAACCCCGCTTTTCCAAGACTCTCAGCACCAAGAACCAGACCCCCACGAACGACACGGCGTAGCCAAGCGACGCCGCCCGCGGCGGTAGCCACGACCCGAAGCCCTGGTCGAAGATCAGTCGCTGGAGGGAGCGCGGCCCCTCAGCGGTGTCGATGACGATCAGGGAGCCGATGATCCGAGCCATCATCCCGGACCCGAGGAACGCGATCAGCGGGTTTCTCCCGAAGGTCATCAGAGGTAGGGACCACCCGATCCATCGGCGGGCCTCGATGAGCCAGCCCGCGATCCCCAGCGCGAGCGCGCCGGCCCCGGCGGTGAAGACGACGTACGAACTGGTCCACAGGTTCTTGTTGATCGGAAAAACCTGACCCCAGAGCCAGCCGATCGCGAGCGCCGTTGTTCCGGCGAGCAGCAACCAGCGGTGTCGAGCGGCCGGATCCGGGGCGCGGCGCACCGCGCGGGCCGTGAGGATACCGAGCAGCGTCGTGCCGATCGCCGGCAGCGTCGAGAGCGGCCCTTCCGGATCCCAAGTCTTGGTGACCGTCCACAAGTGGCCGTCGAGCAGCCAGCGGTCGAGGAACGCGGCGATCGTCTGGTCCGGTACGTCGACCGTGGGCCGATCCACACCTGGTGGATTGACCAAGGTGAGTAGCGCCCAGTACCCGAACAGCAGCGCGGCGGTGACCGCGCCGACGAGCCGATCGGACCGCCGCCACGCCACCAGCCCGGCGATCGCGTAGCAGACCCCGATCCGTTGGAGGACGCCGGGGATTCGAAGCTCGGTGATCCGCGTCAGCGGGTAGAAGGGGAACGCATGGAGTAGCAGTCCGGCAACGACGATGAGGCCGCCCCGGACGAGGATTCGCCGCCGGAGGAGCGCGTCGGAAGCGCCGTGGCCGGCTCGTTTCTCGAGCGACAGCTCGGTGCTGATGCCCACGATGAACAGGAAGAACGGGAAAATCAGATCGGTGGGGGTCCACCCGTGCCAGGCCGCGTGTCGCAGAGGCGGGTAGACCGCGTCCCAGGTGCCCGGATTGTTGACGAGGAGCATCGCCGCGACCGTGAGCCCGCGCATCACATCGAGGGATTGCCACCGGGCCGGATCGTCCGCGGCTGACGGGGAGCGATGGCTGTCGATCAACGGCATGGTCGATTCCCGCGATCAGCGCGAAAGCCGTGGGCGAATCGTGGCGACTACCAGGATCGGGCTGTATGTTATCCCGTCACCCTGAAAACGCCACCGATCGTCCGGGACTCGCCATGCGCGTGACACGGTTCTGTTTCCCTGGCGCCCTGGCGGCGATACTCGGCTGCGGATCGCCGGTTCCCGCGGGTACCCTGGTCAACATGTACGACAACCAGTACAGCGGCGCGGTCACGAAGATTCCGGTGGGGACGCGGGTCACCTTTCTCAACCAGGGCCGGAGCGTGCATAACGCCGTCGCCGCCGATGGTCGTTGGACCACCGGCGACGTCCCCGGCCGGACGGGCGGCGAAGGGAAGGGCCCCGGCATCGTATTCGATTCTCCCGGTGTCCATCGGTATTACTGCACTTATCATGGCACCAAAGACGGCCGCGGCATGGCGGGCGTCGTCGTGGTCGGCGAGGTCGACTACAGTCCGAGCCCGAAGGGCGCCATCGCGGCCGTCGACCAGCCGACCGGGGCCACCCGGCGGGTGCCGAATGACTACCCGACCATTCAGGCCGCCGTCGACGCCGCCGCGCCGGGCGATCTGGTGCTGATCGATCGCGGGGTCTACCGCGAGGAGGTCACGGTGACGACGCCCTCTCTGGTGTTGCGGGGTGTCGATCGCAACGAGGTGATCATCGATGGCGAGTTCGTTCGTGGCAACGGCGTGGTGGCGCTCGCCGACGCGATCGCGGTCGAGAACATGACGGCCCGGAACGCGCTGCTGAACGGATTCTTCTGGACTGGCGTGCGGGGCTTCCGGGGCTCCTATCTGACCGCCTACAACAACGGCGACTACGGCCTCTACGCCTTTGGCTCGCGCGACGGCGTGTTCGAGGACTCCTACGCCTCGGGTTCGCCCGATTCGGGCTTCTACATCGGCCAGTGCTACCCATGCGAGACGGTCATCCAGCGGGTGACTGCCGAGCACAACGGGTTGGGATACTCTGGGACCAACGCCGGCGGGCGCCTTTATCTGGTGAGCTCGACCTGGCGGTTCAATCGCGCCGGGATCGTCCCGTCCTCGCTCGACATCGAGCTCGAGCCGCCGCAACGCGAGGCGGTCTACGCGGCGAACCTGGTCTACTCGAACAACAACCGTCTCGCCCCCGCGATTCCGCTCAACCTGCTCGCCTTCGGCAACGGAATCCTCCTGGCCGGCTCGTTGCGCGACACGGTGACCGGCAACGTCGTCGTCGATCACGAAGCCCACGGCATTCTCGCCGCGCCGCTCCAGGACAAGAACTATTATCCCGCAGCCGGCAACGTGATTCGCGACAACATCGTTCTCGTCTCGGGACGGGCCGATCTGGCCAACGGCGGCCCCGGTGCCCGTGGCAACTGCTTCTCCGGCAACCGGTTCGAATCGTCGGCGCCAGCGGCGCTGGAGACGTTCCAGGGGTGCGACCGGCTTCGACTCCCGTGGTGGTCCGATTTCGTGGCACTTGGTACCCTGTTCGCGCGGGCGATGAAGGCGACCTCGGTCGTGATTCCTGATTGGAGGGCGCAACCGGTCCCACCGCCGCAGCCGTCCATGCCCGAGGCGCTCACCGCCCCCGTCCGTTTGGCTCGTAACGTGTTCGCCTCGCTTGGCTTCGATCTTGGTGCGGCTCGCCTTCCCGCGGGCGCCGACTCGGTGATCGCGGCGGCCCGTTTGCCCCGACCAACCGGCGCGCCGGCGGGCGTGTCCTTCCGCCGGGCCGGGCCGCTGGGCCGGCTCGGAGCGAACGCGACCCTGCTGGTGATCCCCGTCGTCCTGGCCTGGACGGCGATCCGTCGGCCCCGTCGGCCAGGGGTGAGCGGGTGGTGGCGGCGGATCCGCCCTCTGATGGCGACCGCGATGGCCTATCTTGTGGTACTCGCGGTAAGCGCCCTCTACTACGGGAGACTCTAGCCATGTTAGGCCGGCGGGACGCGCTCTGGTTCGGCACCGGCATCGCCGCCGGGGCCGCGGGCCTCGGATGGTGGCGAACCCGGCGACCGGCGCCGCCCGCGCCGACCCTGCTGGCGCCGAGCTCGACCCAGCTTCGCTATGGGCACGGGGCCATGCCCCCGGCCAGCCTTGGTCCGCTGAGCCTCGACCAGGTGACGAAAGTGCCGCCCGGCCCCGCCCCGGGCCCCCCAGTCACCCGGACGTTCGCCCTCGACGTGATCGAGCATCGGCTCCCCGTCTCGGTCGAGCATTCGATCGACGCCTGGACCTTCGGGGGCACCCTTCCCGGGCCGATCCTCCGGGCCGCGGAGGGCGACCGCCTCGAGATCACTCTCCGGAATCGAACCACCCGGGCTCACAACCTCCACTTTCACGGACGCCACGAGGTCGATGCCGACGGCTGGGAACCGATCGCTCCCGGCGGCGAATCGACGTATCGCCTGACCGCCGGCCCGGCCGGATTGCATCCCTACCACTGTGACTTCACCCCGACGGAGGACCACATCGCCGCGGGACTCTACGGAGTCCTCATCGTCGATGGCAGCCGTCGCCGGCCCCCGGCGGAGGAGTTCTCGCTGGTGCTCGGTGGTTTCGACGTCAACGGCGATGGCTCGAGCGAATTCTTCGGGTGGAACGGCGTGGCCGGGTTTTACGCCAAGTATCCGATCAAGGTGCCGGCGGGCGCGTTGGTGCGAGTCTATCTGACGAACCTGGTGATGGATCGTCCGATGGCCTCGTTTCACCTCCACGCCGAGACTTTCGACGTCTATCGGTCCGGACGCTCCCTGGTTCCGGACGAGAACACCGACATCCTGGCGCTGGGCCCGGCTGAGCGTGCCGTGGTCGAGTTCAGGCTTCCCCGCCGAGGCCGCTACATGTTCCATCCGCACCAAACCGAACTCGCCGAAGCCGGCGCGATGGGCTGGTTCTCCGCGGTGTGACCCGCCTCCTCGGTTGGCCCTTGGCGGTCGCGGTCTTCGGCTTGGCCTGTCGGGGGCCCGATCCATTGCTGGCGCCCGCGCCTCGCGCGCTGGTGCGGGCCGCCCCGGACAGCTTCGACGTTCGGCTCGAGACCAGCCGAGGCCCGGTGGTGCTCCGGGCCCGGCGCCATTGGTCCCCGCTCGGGGTGGATCGTTTCCACTACCTGGTTCGCCACCGCTACTACGATCAGACCCGGTTCTTTCGGGTGGTCGGCGGATTCGTGGCCCAATGGGGCTTGTCGGGCGATCCCCGAATCAACGCCGCCTGGGAAGGCAAGACGATTCAGGACGAGCCGGTCAGGGCGTCGAACACGCGGGGCCGGGTGGCCTACGCCCGAGGTGGCCCCGACACCCGATCGGTCCAGCTCTACATCAGCTATGGCGACAACAGCCGACTCGATACCCTCAACACGTTCGGGTTCCCGCCGATCGGCGAGATCGTCGACGGGATGACGACCGTGGATTCGTTCACCTTCGAGTACGGGGGCACCCGCACCGATCGGAAGCCGGGTCCGTCGCAGGATTCCATTCGAGTCGCCGGCAACGGGTACCTCGCCCGAGAGTTTCCCCGGCTCGACTTCATCCGTACGGCGCGGGTGGTCCGCTCCTGGCAGCCGTGACGATCGGGGGCGGTGCCGGGGCGCGGCCGCTCGAGATCGGATAGACGAAAGGGGCGACCATGGTTCGGTCACCCCTCGTCGCGTGGTTTACCGGCGACCGGTTGGGTCGGCTCGGCCCTGGCCGCGGCGGTGCTAGTAGCGATAGTGGTCCGGCTTGTAGGGACCGTCCGCCTTCACGCCGATGTAGCTGGCCTGCTCCGGGGTCAACCGGGTGAGCCTGACGCCGAGCTTGTCGAGGTGCAACCGGGCCACCTTCTCGTCGAGGTGCTTCGGCAGCACGTAGACCTTCCTCTCGTACTTGCCGTGGTTCAGATGCAGCTCGATCTGCGCCATGACCTGGTTGGTGAAGCTCGCCGACATGACGAAACTCGGGTGGCCGGTCGCGCAGCCGAGGTTGAGCAGGCGCCCTTCCGCCAGAATCATCACGCTATGGCCGTCAGGGAAGACCCACTCGTCGTACTGCGGCTTGATGTTGATCCGCTCGATCCCCTTGATCTTCTTGAGACCCGCCATGTCGATCTCATTGTCGAAATGGCCAATGTTGCCGACGATGGCCTTGTCCTTCATCCTGGCCATGTGGTCGGCCGTGATGATGTTGAAATTGCCGGTCGCCGTAATGAAGATGTCGGCCGTGGAGATCACGTCCTCCAGGGTCAGGATCTGGTACCCCTCCATCGCGGCCTGGAGGGCGCAGATCGGATCGATCTCGGTGATGACGACCCGGGCGCCCTGGCCCTTGAGCGCTTGGGCGCACCCTTTGCCGACTTCGCCGTATCCGCAGACGACCGCCAGTTTCCCGGAGATCATCACGTCGCTGGCCCGGTTCAGGCCATCGATGACCGAATGGCGGCAGCCGTAGATGTTGTCGAACTTCGACTTGGTCACCGAATCGTTGACGTTGATGGCCGGGAAGAGCAGGGTCCCAGCCTTCATCATTTCGTAGAGCCGGTGCACCCCGGTGGTGGTCTCCTCCGATACCCCGCGGAGATCGGCGGCGACCTTGGTCCATCGACCGGGATTCTTGGTCGCTTCGGCCCGGATCAGCTCGAGGATCACGCCCCACTCTTCCGGCTCATTGGCCTCGTCGAACGCCGGGATCTTTCCGGTCTTCTCGAACTCGGCGCCTTTGTGCACCAGGAGGGTGGCGTCGCCCCCGTCGTCGAGGAGCAGGGTCGGGCCGGTGCCGTCGGGCCACATCAGCGCCTGCTCGGTGCACCACCAGTATTCGGGCAGGGTCTCGCCCTTCCAGGCAAACACCGGGGTGCCGCGCGGAGTGGCGACCGAACCATCGCGCCCGACCACCACCGCGGCGGCCGCGTGATCCTGGGTCGAGAAGATGTTGCACGACACCCATCGCACGTCGGCGCCGAGCTCGGTCAACGTCTCGATCAGGACGGCCGTCTGCACCGTCATGTGGAGCGAGCCCATGATCTTGGCGCCGGCGAGTGGTTTCTTCCCCTTGTATTCGGCACGAATCGCCATCAGGCCGGGCATCTCCTGTTCAGCGAGACGAATCTCCTTGCGGCCAAACTCGGCCTCGCCGAGGTCCTTGACCTTGAACGGAACCCGACCGGCCTCCCGGGCCGAGTCGAATGGGTGTTTCACGATCACAGCGGTCGCCACGAGACCTCCTTTAGTTCGGTTTCCTGGCCGTCGCCACGAAGAGCAACGGACCCTTGCCATGAGGTGCCGGCGCCAACCGCCGGTACCGTGGTTCACCTAACGATGCCCCGCGGCAGAACCCCGCGAGCACCTCTTGATCGAACCCCAGCCACTGGTGTCCCATTTCGTCGAGATACTCGGCCCGTTCGTGCGGCACCATGTCGACGACGACCAACCGCCCCCCTGGCTTGAGGATTCGACCGGCCTCGGCGAGGGCCCGCTCCGGCTCGGCGAGGTGGTGAAGAACCAGGACCATCAGGGCGAGGTCGGCCGAGTCGGAGTCGAGCGGGAGGGATTCGAGGGTGGCCCGCCGGAGCTCGACATTGTCGAACTGGGCGACCCGCTGACCGGCCGCCTCGAGCATCGCGGGCGACTCATCCACGCCGATCACCCGACCCACGTGGGGAGCTAGGACCGAGGCGAGCTGGCCGGTTCCGGTGCCGAGGTCCACCACCGTCCAATCCAGGTCGAGCAAGCCGGCCAGCGCGAACCACTCGGTGCCCGGCCCGAACAACTCGAGGCGGAGTCGGTCCCATTGTCCCGCCCTGGTTGCGAAGAACGCCTGACTGCGGGTATGCCGGTCGGTCAGCACCGAGGCGAGGCGATCGCTGTCCCGCCGCGCGGCCGTGGTCGCGGCGCATTCGTCGCGGACCACCTGCCAGAGCCGCCGGGCCGACGGCTCGAGGTCGCGTCCCGCCATCCGGTACCAGTTGCTGGTCCCGTGGGCCCGACTGGTCAACCAGCCTTCATCGCCGAGCACCTTGAGATGCCGGCTGACGGTGGATTGGGGCAACTGGAGGACCGAACACAATTCGTTGACCGCCAACTCCTGCCGCTCCAGGGCGAGGAGTACCCGGCTGCGGATCGGGTCGGCCAGAGCGGCCAGTCGGTCAAAAACGACGGGTTCTTGAATCATCCGTATATCCGGATGAAAAGATCGTACATTGACCGAAAAAGGTCAATAGTCGCCTGTTAAATGCATGTCGATTAACGTCTTATGCTGGCTGCTAACCGCGAACACGGCACCCTGGACGCTGCCCGATCATCGGCACTTCTCAAGGGTTCCTGGACTTCGCCGGTGCCAATCGGAGATTCGCTGGTACTCAGCCCCCAGCGCCAGTACCTCGAGATCGCGGCCCATTCCGCCGACCATCTGCAGCCCAACCGGCAGGCCACCCTTGGTGAACCCGCAGGGAACGGAAAGGGCGGGGACCCCAGTCATGTTCTCGGGGGCGGTGTAGCGGCAGTAGACCTCGGACAGCGAGACCTCGCGGCCCGCGAGCGTCACCGACTGGGTGCCGATCGGCACCGCGGGGATCGGGAGGGTGGGGGTCAGGAGGCAATCGACTTGCCGAAACAGCTCCGAGAACGCCGCGATCAACAACACCCGCTTCTCCTCGGCGTGAACATACTGGAGGGCCGAGAGTTGGTAGCCGCCCTCCAGGCGGGAGCGGAGGTTGGGTCCATAGCCCTCGGGGTTCCGGCGGAGATGCTCGTCGTGGAAAGCGATGGCCTCCGCCAGCACGATGATCCGGGAGGCCTCCATCGCGGGCTCCAACTCGGCAATGTCGGTGGCCACCAGCCGATGCCCCTGCCGCTGCAACTGGTTGATGGCCTTCTCGACCAGGGCGGCGACCTCCGGATCGGCGTCGACGAAGAAATAGTCGGCCACCGCGATCGTTAGGCGCCTCGGCTTCCGATCCACCGCTCGCCGGGCGCGGGCCGCGAAGGCCGGCCGACCCGTCATCGCCCCGAGCAGCAAGGCCGCGTCCTCGACGGACCGGGCCATCGGCCCGACGTGATCCAGGGTCGCCGCGAGCGGGAGGACCCCCTCGGTGTCGATCAGCCCGTAGCTCGGCTTGAAGCCGGTGATTCCGCAGCAGGCCGCGGGAATTCGGATCGATCCGCGGGTGTCGGTGCCGATCGAACCCGGCCCGAGCCGGGCGGCCACGGCGGCCGCGGAACCGCCACTGGAGCCGCCGGCGACCCGGGTGAGATCCCAAGGGTTCCTGGCCGGGCCGAAATGCTCGTTCACCGTGGTGACCCCAAGTGCGACCTCGTGAAGATTGCACTTGCCGAGCAGCACGGCGCCGCTGCGCCGAAGCTTGGCCACCACCGCGGCGTCCTGTCCGGCGGGCATTCCATCTCCCAACATTCGAGATCCCATGGTGGTGGGTCCCTCTTTGGCCAGGATCAGGTCCTTGACCGACACTGGGATGCCCTCGAGCAACCGGGCCGGCCGGCGACCCTCCAGGCGGGTCGCCGCCTCGGTGGCCTGGAGCCGCGCCGAGTCGGCGAATACCGAGATGAAGGCGCCCAACTGCTGGTGCTGGTCGATTCGGGCGAGAATGGCTTCCAGCAACTCGCCGGGTGACAGTCGCCGCTTGCCGATCAGGGCGGCGGCCTCCCGGAGTCCCAGGTTGGTCAGGTCGGTTCCCATTCGGCAAATGTAATGCGGGGCCTCGGAGGCCCGAGGCGGCGCTCCCGAACCGGTCGTGGTAAACTTCGCTCGGGGTTCGACTCGTAGGGGTCTTGGCGGGTCCCCTTGTCACCAGAGGCACGCCACAAGTCGTCGGCTACGCACGCGAGGAATCGGGTTGAGATGAGACACTGCACGAAGGCAACCATCGGGCTCCTGGCCGGGCTGATACTGGTCCCGACCACGGCGCCGGCCCAGAGCCCCGAATCCCCCCAACCGGGGCGGGAGGAGAAGCGGCCCAAACTGAAGTACAAGCTCAACGACAAGCTCAAGTTCATGGCCGGGTGTTGGGTTGGCCAGCTCGACAAGGACACCGAGGTCGAGGAGATCTGGAATAATCCGACCGAGAACCTGATGACCGGGACGACCCGGTACATCGCCCACAACCGGGCGACGTCGTTCGAGTTCAGCCGAATCGAAGCGGAAGACTCGACGGTGGTGTTCGCGGCCTCGAGCGAAGGCAAGCCGTTCGACGAGTACACCCTCAAGACGTTGATCGACGAATACGTCGTATTCGAGAATCTCAAGAAGACCTTTCCGCAGCGGATCATCTATCGGTTGGCATCCGACGGTTCGCTGATCCCGCGCAACGAGGGCGAAGGCCAGACCAGCGTCGAGGTTCGGTTCAAGAAGGTCAAGTGCCCGGGAGCGTGACCGCGTTAGGGCGGTTTCTCTGGCCGGTGGTCGGACTGGTGGTGGCGGTCGACCGGGCCGCGGCTCAGGCGAATCACGACGGGTGGAATCCCGCCACGGCGGTATGGACGCCGGCCGGCCCGACCATGGAATCGAGCATCATCCTCGGCGATCCCTCGAAACCCGGCGCGTATTCGGTGGCCTTCCGGCTCAAGCCGGGGGCCTGGATTCCGCCTCACACCCACCCTCGACCCAAGCAGGTGACGGTACTGTCGGGCTTGCTCCGAATGGGACTCGGATCCGCGCTCGATAGCACGGCGACTCGTTCGATGGGGCCTGGTCAGGTCATGGTGGTGCCACCGAAAACGGCCCATTTCGAGGGGGCATCGGTGGCCACCGTCGTGCTGTTCTCCGGGGAGGGGCCGCTGGTGACCACCTGGGTCAAGAAAGCCGGCCAGCAACCGTAGGGTGCAACTCTTTTCGGGCCGGTTTCGTCTAAACGCTGAGCCGCTCGTTCTCGACGAATCCCACTCGAGGGTAGCCCGATGTCGTATCGCCCGTTGCTGATCGTTCTCGGTCTGGCCACCAGCATGGCGCCCAGCCTCCTTGGCCAAGATCGGTGGGGTCCCACCTGTCGGGACGATGACGACGATCGTTGGGGTGAGCGCCACTGTTCGATCGAAAGCCGTACCCTCCGCCCTGGGGGCGTCCTCCGGATCAATGCTCACCCCAATGGGGGGGTGACCGTGGTTGGCTGGGACCGTCGCGAAATTGGGCTCAAGGCGCGGGTCCAGACCCGGGCTCGCAACGCCGAGCGGGCCGAGGAACTCGCCCGGTCGATCCAGCTCAACATCTCCGGGACCGACATTTCGGTCGACGGCCCCCGAACCCGCGACCGGGAGTCGTGGTGGGTGTCGTTCGAGGTTCGGGTTCCTCGCGATTCGGATCTGTGGGTCCGGGCGCAGAATGGCGGGATCGAGGTGACCGGGGTGCGCGGCGAGATGGATCTCGGCACGGTCAATGGCGGCCTGGAGCTGCGAGGGGTCGGTGGCGCGGTGCAGGCGGAGACGACCAACGGCGGGGTGGTGGTCGAACTCGACGGCACCCGCTGGGACGGCGAAGGCCTGACGGTGCGGACGATCAATGGCGGGGTCGAACTCGCGGTACCGGCTCGCTACTCGGCCGAACTCGAGGCCGGCACCGTCAATGGCGGGATCGACTTCGAGTTTCCGGTCGAGATTCGGGGGCGGCTGTCTCGGCGGATAGCGACTACGTTAGGCAGCGGTGGTCCGCCGATCCGGGTCTCCACCACCAACGGCGGGGTCACCATCCGGCGGGACTGACCGCGGCCGACGTTCACGAGGCCGCTTTCTTGCGCTGGACTACCCACTTGCCGGTCCGCCGGGTGCCGGACAACTCGAGGTAGGACACGAAGGTTCCCTCAAGTCGGTCGCCTTTGATGGTGCCATCGAAGGTGGTCGACGTCTTCTCTCCGGTGTCGGGATCCGGATAGGGGTCGAGCCATCCGGTGACCTCGCTCCCCTCGCATCGCACGAAGCTGATCTTGAGAACCTTCGGGGCCCGGCCGGTGGGGTCGTCGGAGCGGGCCGCGGAGGGCGGAAGCTCGATGTTGGCGGGGATCATCAGGACATCCCCGAACGCCGTATCCCGTCCCGCTTCGAGGGTGAAGACGATCGAGCCGTTGCGGCCGGCTTCCGGGCTGGTGTACTCTCCGACCCAGCGCCCCACCAAGGGCTCGACCGCTCCTCGGACCGGGACGGGAATGCTGGGGCCATTGCATCCGGCAATCATCGCGGCCAGACTGATCGAAGCGAGTATCATCGGGCGATTCGTCGACATCGGTCCACCTCTTTCTCGGCGACAAAGTTGCGTCGACGGGAATGAAGCCATCGTGAGTTTCGCTTGAAACGGGGGCGGACCTACTTCCAGCGGAAGATCTTCACGGCGATCGGAAAGGAACCCACCAGCCACGCGGCCATGATCGCGAACTCGCCGGCCAGTTGGCCGAACCCCGCGCCCTCCAACATGTTGGCTCGCAGCGCGTCGATCAACGCGGTCAGGGGCAGGGCCTGGATGAAAGGTTGAATGGCGGCCGGGAAGTTGCTCGACGCGAAGAACACGCCCGACAGCACCCACATCGGCAGCATCGAGAAGTTCATCAGTCCGGAGGCCGCTTCGACGGTGCGCGGGCGAGCCGCCACCAGGAGGCCGATCCCCCCGAAGGCGAGCGAGCCGATCAGGGTGACGGCGCCGAGGGCCACCAGCGAGCCCCGGAGCGGGACCCCGAACACCAAGGCGCCGAAGCCGACCAGGAACCCGACCTCCAACACCAGCAGGCTGAGCCGGGCGATGACGAAGGAGGCCAGGTACAGGGAGCGAGACATCGGGGTGGCGACGAACCGTTTGAGGAGCCGTTTGCGGCGTTGATCCACCACCGAGAAGCCGATCCCCCACATGCTGCTCGACATCAGGTTCATGCCTAACAAGCCGGGGATCAGGAAGTCGATGTACCGTGACCCCCGTTCGCTGACGAGCTGGTCGCCGGCGTCGATCGGATCGGCACGACCGGCGGCCCGCTGGATCGCGTCGTTGGCGATTCGCCGCGCGGTGGCGGCCTCGGGTCGGGTGTCGTCGAAACGATACTCGACCGAATCGGGGGTTCGGGGGACCACCAGCAGGGCGATCTTCCCGGTCCGGAGCAGGCGCTGACCCACGGTGTCGTCGACCCGCTTGACGTCGATCTGGCGATCGGCGGCGAGGCCCGCGGCGGTCGCCTCGCTGCCGGCCAGGTGGTCGACCACCGCGACCGGCATGGTTTCGGGCGGCCGGCTTCGAAAGGCGAGCCCGAGTCCCGCTGCCATCAGCAAGGGGAAGACGAAGGTCCAGAACATCGCTTCGGGTTCGCGGTAGAACTCGCGATACCGAGCGAGGGTCAGTTGGACCAGCGAATGCTCGCGCCAGGTCCGTTTGGTGACGGCCGGGCGCATCGGACGATCAGCCATCGCGCAGATGCCTTCCGGTCAGGTGGACGAAGACGTCCTCCAGGGTGGCCGTGTGGGTCGCCAACTCACTCAAGACCGCCTCCTTGGCCTTGAGGTGGGCGAGCAGCGCCGGAATGGTGAGGTGCACCTGGGTCGCGTCGAGCTGATAGCGGTTTTCGGTCCGGCGCACCCCGGTGACGCCCGGGAGGACGATCAGGGCGGCTTCGTCCACCAGAAATCCTTCGAGGGCGAACTCCACCACGTGTTCACTGCCGAGCATCGCGATCAGCTCGCGGGGAGTGCCGAGGGCGATGATCTTCCCGTGATCGACGATCGCCACCCGATCGCAAAGGTGCTCCGCCTCGTCCATGTAGTGGGTGGTGATCACCACGGTTCGACCTTCCGCCTTGAAGCCGCTGATCAGATCCCAGAGTTGGCGGCGGGACTGGGGGTCGAGCCCGGTGGTGGGCTCATCGAGGAAGAACAGGTCGGGATCGCCCACCAGCGCGCAGGCCAGGGCGAGGCGCTGCTTCTGGCCCCCGGACAGCTGGCCGACCCGAGCGGTCCGCTTCTCGCCGAGCTGGACCGCCGCGATCACGTCGTCGATGGCGCGGCGCCGGCGATAGAAGCTGTGGAAGACGGCGATCGTTTCTTCGACCGTGAGCTTCTCGGTGAGCTGGGTTTCCTGCAACGAGATGCCGATCCGCTCGCGGATTTCGGCCGCGTCGTCCCGATGGGACAATCCGAGGATCCGCACCTCGCCCCGATCGGGGTCGGTGAGGCCCTCGCAGATCTCGATGGTGGTGGTTTTTCCCGCGCCGTTAGGTCCGAGCAGCCCGAAGCATTCGCCCCGCCGGACCTCGAGGTCGATGCCGGCGACCGCGATCACGCTGGCGTAGCGTTTTTCGAGCCCTCGAATGGAGACGGCGGGGGAGTCGGCGGCGGACGCGGTCGTCGTCATGGGTCGCGGAAAAGGGCCTCAAGGGTAACGTGACCCTCAGGCGGCCGGAAGAGCCGCGGCTCAAGGCGCCGGCGACCGGTGCGCCGGGAGCGAGTGGTCTTCGCTCCGCTGCGCCAGGAGCCGTTCGGCGAAATCCAAGCGGTTCTCGAGCTCCGCGACGCGATTGGTCAGATCGTCGACCTCGCCCAACTTGGTCTCCAACTCGGCCCGAAGGGTCGCGATCTCCCGGCGACTCGATCCACCGCCATCCCACCCGTGTTCCCCCCCCAAGACCCCCCAGACCTGACCCTGGCGGCGCCCCCAGCGCCCCCCGGCCTTGCTCCCCATCCCGATGCTCCACCGGATCGACGGGATGATCACGAAGACCACCAGCAGCAAGGTGCCGATCCCGCCCCAATCCGCGGTGTACACAGTCATCGCGCGCTCCGTTCGCGGTTAGGCCTTCTCCCATTCGGCTTCGATCTCGGCGGTGGCGCGCTGGAGGATTTCGATCACCCGCGGCATCGCCGGATGATCCGGTCCCCACCGCCAGGCCCGCTTGAACGTGGTCGAGGCCAGTTTGGCGAACGTCTGGTTCAAGTCCCCCATCCGGCCGCCAGTGAAATCGCGGACCGTGTCGCGGACCCGTTCGAAGATGTCGTCGAGGGTATCGCGGTTCTCGTCGAGAAAGCGCTCGCCCTCGGGGGTGATGTGGTAGACCTTCTTGCCCTCCTGATCTTCGGCTCGGACGTAGCCCTGGTCCTGGAGGAGCTGGAGGGTGGGGTAGACGGTCCCCGCGGAGGGGGTGTAGCAGCCTGCCATTCGCTCCTCGAGGGCCTTGATGATGTCGTATCCGTGGCGAGGCTTTTCGCGAAGGAGACGAAGGATGACGAATTTGACCTCGCCGGACTCGAACATGTGGCGCCGGCGCCGGCCACGGCCGCCGCGGTTACCCTCGCCGAACCGGAAATCGAATCGAAGCGGGTCGAATGCAAACCCGAAGATGTCGCCTAAACCCCAGTCATCGTTGTGTTTACCCATGGTTTGCTCCGGTTTCTGAAATGGCTGCTCGTCACAGCGTACGACATATCGTACGACATGTTTCACGCCATGTCAAGATATATCGTGAGCAATATCGGCTATAGCTGGACTGTTGCACCGTGAAACAGACCTGTCGATGTTCCGTAGAGGCCCCCTGATCGACTCTCGGACAGCATTGGTTGGATCACCTCGAACGGAGGCCGGCTGGTGAACAGCACCGGGCAGGACTGGGTCATTCAGACCCGTGGGCTCGCCAAGACATATCGCGGGGTCGTCGCCTTGAAGGGCCTCGATTTGGAGGTTCGCCGCAATTCGATCTTCGGGTTTCTCGGCCCCAACGGTGCCGGCAAGACGACCACGATCAAGCTGCTGCTCGGTCTGGCCCGGCCGACCGGGGGCAGCGCGACCTTGTTCGGCTTCGACAGCGAGCGAGACACCCTCGAGGTTCGCCGGCGGATCGGCTATCTAGCGCAGGAGCCTCGGTACTACGACTACATGACCGCGCGGCAGACCCTGCGGTTCACGGCCCGGTTCTTCTTCAAGGGCGACTCGGCCCTGGAGAAGCACATCGAGGAGACCCTCGCCCTGGTCGGCCTAGCCGACAAGGCCGATCGGCCGATTGCCGGCTTCTCGGGCGGCGAGCGTCAGCGACTGGGAATCGCCCAGGCCCAGATCAGCAAGCCGGAACTGTTGATTCTCGATGAGCCGGCGGCGTCGCTCGACCCGATGGGTCGCCGCGACGTTCTGGAGATCATGGCGCGTCTCCGGGCGTACACCACGATCTTCTACTCGACTCATATCCTCGAGGACGTCCAGCGGGTCAGCGATACGGTGGCGATTCTCCACCAGGGGTCGCTGATCGCGCAGGCGCCGATCGGCGAGCTATTGGCGGGCAGCGGGCACACCACCTACGTGGTTCGGGTGGCCGGCTCGGCGGACGCCGCGCGACGGCGCCTCGCGGGGCTGCCGTGGGTGATCGCGATCGATGAGCAAACGATCGAGGGGCAGTCGGAGTGGCGCATCGCGGTCGGCGACGACGGGGCCGCCGAGGCGACGCTGCTCCGGACGATCCTGGCGGACGAAGGGGTCCGAGTGCTGAGCTTCGGCCGGCGTCGGTATCAGCTCGAGGATGTGTTCATGAACCTGATCGAGGGAGTCGCCCCATGAGCCTCACCGCGACCAAGACGAGCGGCTGGCTGACCGGGTTCGGCAATCTCCTCGACAAGGAGCTGGGGTCGTGGTGGCGGACCCGGCGCTGGCTGGTCCACCTGATCCTCTGGGAAGTGGTCATCGCCGGGTTCGTGCTGATGATCAGCCTCGAGCAGCGCAAGGAAACCACTCCGGACCGGGGGATCGCCGAGTCGATGCAGATCTTTTTCCAGGCCGGGGGCTTCTTCGCGCTCATCGGCGCGGTCCTCGTCACCCAAGGGGCGATCGTCGGGGAGAAACGATCCGGAACCGCTGCTTGGGTGCTCACCAAACCGACCACGCGATCGAGTCTGGTACTTTCGAAGTTCGCGGGGATCACGGGCAGTTTTCTGCTGCTTGCCTTGGTGATTCCCTCGATCTCGGTGCTGGTCTCCAGTCAGCTGGTGTGGGGTCGGACGCCGGATCTGGTGCATTTCAGCGAAGCGATCGGAATCGTCGCGGTCCATCAGGTTTTCTACATCGCGTTGACGTTGATGCTGGGGGCGTTTCTCAGCTCCCGGGGGCCGGTGGCCGGGATCGCCCTCGGCTTCTGGCTGGCGGGCCAAATCGTCCCCAGCTTCGCGCCGAAATGGCTGCCGATGATCATGCCTTGGCCGCTGATCCAGGCCGCGGCGTCGATCTCACTCTGGCAGCCGATTCCGGTGCCATTGTGGATTCCGGTGGCGAGCACGGCCGCCTTGACCGTGGTGGCCCTGATAGCGGCGCTGTGGCGGTTCAATCGGGAGGAGTTCTAGTCGTCGGGTTGCCTTGCGAAAGCTCGGGGGTGGGCGGAGATTCGAGGTGGTTCCACTCCGTGACGGTCCGAGCCTATGACGCCAGTTCGATCCCGGGTGGGCGCCGCGATGGCGGCGCTCCTCCTCCTCCCTTCGGCAGGCCTCGCCGCTCAAGAGATCCGTCCCGACTATCAGAAACGCATCGTGAAGATCGCGATGCGCGACGGGGTGGAGCTCTATACCGAGATCTTCGCCCCGACGGGGCAACGAGGACCACTGCCGATCCTGATGGAGCGAACGCCCTACGACGCTCGCAATATCGGACCGCGACTCGCCAACCGATACCAGCTCCTGGCCGATGAAGGCTACCTCTTCGTGTTTCAGGACCTCCGCGGCAAGTACAATTCCGACGGCACCTTCATGATGATCCGCCCGCCCCGCCTCGAGCGGCTGGGCGAGAAGGTCGATGAGGGCACCGATACCCACGACACGATCGAGTGGCTCCTCAAGAACCTGCCGGGACACAACGGCCGGGTCGGGATGGTGGGGATCTCTTACGGCGGCTGGACGACGATGATGGGGCTGGTCGAACCGCATCCCGCTTTGAAGGCCGCTTCGCCGCAGGCATCACCCGACGACATGTACCTGGGCGACGACTTCCACCACAACGGCGCGTTCCGGCTCAGCTACGGCTTCGAGTTCGTCGCCAACCTCGAGGCGGGGCGAGTCAGTGAGCCGTTTCGGTTCGACCGGGCCGACACCTACGAATGGTTCCTCCGGCTCGGCGGCCTGAGCAACGTCGATCGGCTCTATTTCAACGGTCGCCGGCCGACCTGGACCGACTTCGTCCAGCACCCGAACTTCGACGAGTTCTGGCAGCGTCGGAAAGTGAGTCCGGTGTTTCGCGACAAGCCGGTCACGGTACCGACGCTCACGGTCGCCGGCTGGTGGGATCAGGAGGACCTCTACGGCCCGCTGACCATCTATCAAGCGATGGAACGAAACGACTCTCGAGGCATCAACTACCTGGTGATCGGTCCCTGGAACCACGGTGGGTGGGCCCGCGGCGACGGCGACAGGCTCGGTCCGATCCAGTTCAAGTACAAGACGTCGGCCTGGTTTCGGGAGACGATCGAGGCTCCGTGGTTCGCCTACTGGCTCAAAGACCAGGGCAAGCTCGATCTTCCCGAGGCCCTCGTTTTTCGTCCTGGCACCAATGCTTGGCAACGGCATGACAGTTGGCCGCCCCGACGCGGGGTGAGCACCCGACAGTTGTACCTCGCGCCCGAGGGCCGGCTCAGCTGGTCGCGCCCGACCGGGACCACCGCAGCGTTCGACGCCTATCGATCGGACCCGGCGCGCCCGGTGCCGTATCGGCAGCGCCCGATCACTCCGCTCTACGGCGGGAGCGTGCCGTCGACCTGGCCGGTGTGGCTGGTCGACGACCAGCGGCACGCGCACTTGCGGCCCGACGTCCTCAGTTTCGAGACCGAGCCGCTCGCCGAGGACGTGACCCTGTCCGGGGGCGTGGTGGCCAAGCTCTTCACGGCCACCACCGGCACCGACGCCGACTGGGTCGTCAAGCTGATCGATGTCTATTCGGAAGGCACCACCGAGCCGATCGAAATGGCCGGCTACCAGCTGATGGTCGCGAACGACGTATTCCGGGCTCGATTCCGCAAGGGCTTCGAGCGCCCGGTGCCCCTCGTGCCCAATCAGGTGACGCCGATCACGGTCGATCTGCACGGAGCCGACTACACCTTCCGGAAAGGCCATCGCATCATGGTGCAGATCCAGAGCACCTGGTTTCCGCTGATCGATCGCAATCCCCAGAAATTCGTCCCCAACATCTATCAAGCGCGGGACGCCGACTTCACGGCCGCGACGCATCGGGTCTACCGGTCGGGTCGTTTTCCCAGTCACCTCGAAGTGTCGGTGGTGAATCAATGAACCGATTCCTGTTGGCCATCCTGGCCCTTGGCGCGGCTCCGACCTATGTCGCGAGCGCCCAGGACACCCTGGCCGGTTACGTTCGCCGGACGGCCATGGTGACCATGCGCGACGGCGTGAAACTACACACGGTGATCTGGACGCCACAGCGGCCACCGGCGGGCCCGTTACCGATCTTGCTCGAGCGCACGCCGTATGACGCCGAGAGCCTCTGCCGAGGGAATTTGGCGTTCGATTCGCTCGTGGTGGCCGAGGGATACGTGTTCGTCTGTCAGGACCTGCGGGGCAAGTACGGCTCCGAAGGCCAGTTCTCGATGATTCGCCCGACCCGGCGCCCTGGCGACGAGCGGGCCATCGACGAGACGACCGATGCCCACGACGCGATGGAGTGGCTCAGCAAGAACGTGCCCGGCTCCAACGGCCGGATCGGGATGCGGGGCATTTCGTACGGCGGGTGGACGACGATGATGGCGCTGCTCGATCCGCACCCGGCGTTGAAAGCGGCATCACCCCAGGCATCTCCCGATGACATGTTCCTGGGCGATGACTTTCACCACAACGGCGCGTTGCGGCTGAGCTACGCGTTCGAGTACGTCGCGGCCGTGGACGGGCAACGATTCACGCCATTCGCCTTCGATCGGCTCGACACCTACGAGTGGTTTTTGAAGCTGGGTGGTCTGGGCAACGTCGACGCCAAGTATTTCCAACGGCAGAAGCCCGCCTGGAGCGACTTCGCCAATCATTCGACCTTCGACGATTACTGGAAGGCCAGGAAGGTCGTCCGCCACATCACCAAGGTGACGGTGCCGACGCTGACGGTGGCGGGTTGGTGGGACCAAGAGGACTTCTACGGGCCGTTGACGATCTACCAGAAGATGGAATCGCTCGATACCAAGGGACTCAACTACCTGGTGGTGGGCCCATGGAACCATGGCGGCTGGGCCGGGTGGGGCGGGGAGTCGCTCGGGCCGATCCGTTTTGGGGCCCAAACGAGCCGGCAGTTCAAAGAGGTCGAGGCCCGGTGGTTCGCCCATTGGCTCAAGGACAAGGGCACCCTCGACCTTCCCGAGGCGATGACCTTTCGGCCCGGGACCAACGCCTGGCAGCGGCACCAAAGCTGGCCGCCGAAGGATGGCGTCGTCGCCCGGCAGCTCTACTTCGGTCCCGGTGGCCGGCTTTCCTGGACCAAGCCGACCGCGGCCACCGCCAGCGACGCGTTCGTCTCCGACCCGGCTCGACCGGTGCCCTACCGGGCTCGTCCGATCGTGCCGCTCTATGGGGACCGGCCGCAATCGAGCTGGTCGCAGTGGCAAGTGGATGATCAGCGGCACAGTCACCTGCGGCCCGACGTGCTGAGCTTCGAAACCGAGCCGCTGACCGAGGAGGTGACGATTTCCGGGCAGGTCCTGGCCAATCTATTCGCCTCAACCACGGGCACCGATGCCGATTGGGTCGTGAAGCTGATCGACGGGTATCCGGAATCCTATCCGGCCGATCCCAAGATGGGCGGCTATCAGTTGATGGTGGTCGGTGACGTCTTTCGGGGGCGGTTCCTCAAGAGCTACGAGAGACCGGCGCCACTCGTGCCCGGTCAGGTCAACGCCTATCGGATTGGCCTGCACTCGGCCGACTACACTTTTCTCAAGGGGCATCGAATCATGGTGCAGGTGCAGAGCACCTGGTTTCCGCTGATCGACCGCAATCCGCAGCGGTTCGTGCCGAACATCTTCGAGGCCACCGACGCCGACTATCGGACCGCGACCCATCGGGTGCATCGGAGCGGCAGGTATCCCTCCCATCTGGCGGTTTCGGTGGTCACCGGGGGAACGCGACCATGACCGTGGCCACCCAGCTCGACGAGGGTCTGGTCGAGGAATTGACCGGGCTCCTCGGCGACCGCTTCACGATGAACGAGGCGGTCCGCGATCACCATAGCCGTGGCGAGGCGTTTCCGACGCCCTATCCGCCGGATGCGGTCGTCTATCCGGTCAGCACCGACGAAGTCAGCCGGATCGCGGCGATCTGTCAGCGGACCCGGACGCCGATGGTTCCCTTCGGGGCGGGGACCTCGCTCGAAGGCCATGTCGCGGCGCCGCGCGGCGGCATCACCATCGATCTCTCCCGAATGGACAAGATCGTCCGGGTGGGCGCCGAGGATTTCGACGTCACGGTCGAAGCCGGGGTGACTCGCGGTCAGCTCAACGAGGCCCTCAAGGGTACCGGCCTCGCCTTCTTCATCGACCCCGGCGCCGACGCGACGCTTGGCGGGATGGCAGCCACCCGGGCCTCGGGAACCACCGCGGTGCGATACGGGACGATGCGAGGGAACGTCCTCGGACTGACGGTGGTACTGGCGGATGGTCGCGTCATTCGAACCGGTGGCCGGGCTCGCAAATCGTCGGCGGGTTACGATCTGACCGGGTTGTTCGTCGGCTCGGAGGGCACCCTGGGGATCATCACGGAGGTCACCCTCCGGCTCCAGGGCGTTCCGGCGTCGGTGGGCGCGGCGGTCTGTCAGTTCGAGAGTCTCGAGGGCGCGGTCAACTCGGCGATGGCGACGATTCAGCTGGGGATCCCGGTGGCTCGCATCGAGTTGCTGGACGAGCTGTACATGGGCGCCGTGGCCAAGTTCTCGAACCTGCCCTACGAGGCCAAGCCAACCCTTTTCTTCGAGTTCCACGGCGGCTCGGAGCGGGGAGTGGCCGAAGACGCCGATGTGGTCAAGGAGATCACCGAGCAGAACGGCGGGTTGGCCTTCCAGTGGGCCACTGACGAAACGATGCGGGCGAAGCTGTGGAAGGCCCGACACGAGGCCTACTTCGCCGGGATGGCGCTCCGGCCGGGATCGCGGGCGTGGGTGACCGATGTCTGCGTTCCGATCTCCCGACTGACCGAGTCGATCCTGGCGACCAAAGCTGATGTGGCTGGCTCTCCATTGTTGGGGGCGATCCTCGGACACGTTGGCGACGGCAACTACCACGTCGGCTACCTGGTGGATCCCGCCAAGCCGGCGGAGCTGGCCGAGGCCAAACGTCTCAACGACCGGATGGTGGAACGTTCGATCGCGGTGGGTGGCACCTGCACCGGCGAGCACGGGATCGGCCTCGGGAAGCGCGAGTCCCTGGTCAAGGAGCACGGTGCGGCGGTGGCGGTGATGCGTCAGATCAAGCAGGCCCTCGATCCGCTCGGGCTGATGAACCCGGCCAAGATCTTTCTCGACACCGATCGATGATCTGGCTGGCCGTCGGGCTGTTGGCCGTCGGGCTTGGGTTCGCGGTCGAGGCGCTCGTCGGGGTTCGCCGGCTCCGCCGGCTCGCGATGTGTCCGGCTCGGCCGGCCGCCGGGGCGCCCAGGGTGACGATGGTGATCGCGGCGCGAGACGAGGGGGCCCACATCGAAGCCGCGGTGCGCACCATGTTGGCGCAGGAGTACCCCGCCCTGGAGTTGATCGCGGTGGACGACCGGTCCAGTGACGACACCGGCGCGATTCTCGATCGCCTCGCCGCCACCGACGCGCGGCTCGACGTGGTGCACGTCCGCGAGCTTCCGGCGGGCTGGCTCGGGAAGAACCACGCTCTCCAGGCCGGTGCCGATCGAGCGACGGGCGAATGGATCCTGTTCACCGACGCCGATATCCGGATGACGCCGGACGCCGTGAGCCGCGCGGTCGGATATGTCGAGGAACACCGGGTGGATCATCTCGCGGTGGCACCGAGGCTGGCGATGCCGGGCCTTCTCCTCGAGGCGTTCATCGTGAACTTCCTGTTCTCGTTCCTGGTCTTCACCAAGCCGTGGAAGGCCAAGGACCCGAAAAGCTGGTTCTTCGTGGGAGTCGGCGCCTTCAACTTGGTTCGCCGTGCGGCGTACCAAGCGGTGGACGGCCATCGACGCTTGGCCCTTCGTCCCGATGACGACATGAAGCTCGGCAAGGTGCTTAAGCGCGCCGGCTTTCGGCAGGATGCGCTGATGGGCGCCGGGTCGTTGGAGGTCGAGTGGTATCAATCGCTCGGCCAGATGATTCGCGGTCTCGAGAAGAACATGTTCGCGGGCGTCGACTACAACATTCCGCTTTCGATCGCGGGCGGGCTCACCCAGTTGGCCAACGGCGTGCTGCCACTGGTGCTCTTCGTCGCGGTTCCGGGGATCCCGCGGATGCTGTTCGGGCTTCAGGTCCTGCTCTCGATCGCGACGTTCTGGTGGTTGTCACGGCAGGCGGCGGTTCGGCCCCAGGTGGCGTTGCTCTATCCGATCGTCATCCTGCTGTTCGTCTACATTTTGTGGCGAACGATGATCCTCAACCTCGTCCACGGCGGTCTGCAGTGGCGGGGCACCTTCTACTCCCTGCGCGACCTCAAGGCGAATCGGGTATGAGATCCATTCTGATCGGATTGCTAGTAATCCCCGCCCTCCTCCACGGGCAGACCAAACGGCGATTGGTGCCAGGCGACATCTTTCGGCTGAAGGAGGTCGGATCGCCGGCGATCTCGCCCGACGGACAGTGGGTCGCCTACACCGTGACGACCTCGGACTCGGCGAAGGACAAGCGCAACACCGACATCTACATGGTCAGTTGGGACGGGACCAGGACGGTGCAGCTGACTTCATCGCCGGACGGGGAGTCCAATCCTCAGTGGAGCCCGGACAACCGATATCTCTCGTTCGTCAGTGGGCGGGGGGAGGAGGAGAAGGGAGCCCAGCTCTGGGTGCTCGATCGGCTCGGGGGCGAGGCACAGAAAGTCACCGACATCAAGAGTGGGGTCGGCGACTACGAGTGGGCCCCCGACGGCAAGCGACTGGTGTTGGTGACCACCGATCCCGATCCGGACACCGCGAGCGGCAAAGAGAAGAAGACGCCGAAGCCGGTCGAGGTGGACCGATGGGATTTCAAGCGAGACTATGCCGGCTATTTGACTCGGCGGCGAGATCACCTCTATCTGTTCGACCTCGCCAGCCGGAAACTCGAGCAGTTGACCCGGGGTGATTTCGACGATGCCGGTCCGAGCTGGTCGCCCGACGGGAGCCAGATCGCGTTTGCCAGCAAGCGCGCGGCGGGGAGCGACCGCAACGACAACTGGGACCTGTACATCGTCGCGGCGCGGCCGGGGGCCGAGCCGCGGGCGTTGACCACCTTCGAGGGGAATGACGGCGGCCGAGGGAGCGGACGCCCGGCGTTCAGCCCCGACGGCAAGTGGATCGCGTTCCTTCGAAGCGGTGATCCCAAGTATTGGGCATACAACAACCCGCGCCTGTCGATCGTCCCGGCGGCCGGGGGCGAAACCCGGGTGCTCACCGAGCGGCTCGATCGTCCGGTCTCGGAGCCGGCGTGGACCGCGGACGGGAGCGCGATCTACTTCCTGTTCGACGACGATCGGACGGTGCCGATCGGGCGAGTCAACGTCGCGACGGGGGTCGTGGAGACCGTGGTCAAGGGCCAGCGTGGTCATGGCAGCCTGACCGTGGTCGGCGGCAAAGTCGCCGTGGTGACCAGCACCGATCACGAGCCGAACGAAATCGGGGTCGTGGAGAACGGCACGGTTCGTCGCCTTTCGCGCCATAACGATTCGTTGATGACCACGATCGAGTTGGGCCCGGTGCACCGGCTCGACTCGAAGAGCCGAGACGGTACCTCGGTCGGGAGCCTGGTCTATTTGCCCCCGGGGTACCGCGCGGGGCAACGGTATCCACTGGCGCTTCACATCCACGGGGGTCCGTTCGGCCAGGACGGCCACGACTTCGATCTGATGCGGCAGGTGCTCGCCGCCCGTGGATTCGCTGTCCTGGCGGTGAATTACCGGGGCAGCTCGGGCAAGGGCGAAGCGTTCAGCCGGGCGATCTTCGCCGATTGGGGCAACAAAGAAGTGATCGACCTGCTGGGCGCGGTCGACGAGGCGATCGCCAAGGGGTATGCCGATCCGGATCGGCTGGTGCTCGGTGGGTGGAGCTACGGCGGGATCCTGACCGACTACACCATCGCCACCGACACCCGGTTCAAGGCGGGGGCCAGCGGCGCAGGCAGCGCGCTCCAACTCTCGATGTACGGTTCGGACCAGTACATCTATCAGTACGAACAGGAGCTCGGAGTGCCCTGGAAGAACCCCGAGGCCTGGATGAAGGTGTCGTACCCGTTCTTCAAGGCCGATCGGATCACCACCCCCACCCTGTTCATGGGCGGCGAGAAGGATTTCAACGTGCCGATCATCGGCTCGGAGCAGATGTACCAGGCGCTCAAATCCAACGGAGTCGACACCAAACTGGTGATCTATCCCGGGATGTTCCACGGGCCGACCGCGCCGAGCCACCGGTACGACATCATGACACGCTACTACACCTGGTGGGAACGATTCGTGAAGCCGACGCCGGTGCCGTGAAACGGGTCGTGGACTCGGACGACATCGAGCTCGAACGCGCCGGCGGGTGAGCCGTGGTGTGATTCAACCCGGGCCCGATCTTCTGGACATCGCGATTGGCCTGGTCCGTGACCTGGAGGGGGGGCAGTCATCGTGAGTGTCAGTATTCCGACACCCAGACCCGGCGACTCGGCAGCGGTCTGGGAGGTAAACACAACCATGAGGCCCTTGGCTACTATGTCTCCACCCACCGTGGACGGTCCGATGCGAGGTAGCAGTCTTCTTGGCTTGGTCCTGGTGGGGGTGCTGGTCGCGGGCTGCGGCGGCAAGGATCAGGGTCCCGACGACAGTGGCAGGGCGACCCAGTTGACGCTCGTGTCCGGCGATGGGCAAAGCGGGCCGGTGGGGTCGGCGCTGCAGACTCCTCTCGCGGTCCGGGTTACCACCGCGGCCGGCGTGGGGGTGGCCGGGGTCACGGTCCGTTTCGCGATCGCGGCCGGCGGTGGGGCGCTCACCGCGACGGACGTCTCGACCGGGTCGACCGGTGAGGCGAGCACGGTCTGGACGCTGGGTCCGCTGATCGGGGCGAGCGGCCAGCGGGTCACCGCGACGGCGACCGGTCTGACCGGCTCGCCGGTGACCTTCCAGGCGAGCGGCCAAGTCGGGCCGCCGGCGATGATCGAGGTGGTTGGCGGGAACAATCAGCGGGGTTCGCTCGGCGCGCCGCTGGCGGACTCGATTCGAGTCGTCGTCAAGGATCAGTTTGGCAACCCGACTCAGGGCGTCACCCTCAACTTCCAGCCGATCGCGGGTGGGGGTCAGACCTCGCCGCCCTCGGTCGCCACGGATGCTCAGGGTCGGGCGGCCACGAGGTACACCATCGGGTCGGCCAACGCGCTCGAGAACGGCAACCAACTGCTGATCGGGGTCGAGGCGTCGGGCGTCTCGGCCGTGGCGGTGGCAACGGGCGAGTTCACTGCGGGCACGATCGCGGTGGAATCGGGCAACCAGCAGACGGGCTCGCCAAGCAGCCCGTTGCTGGCGCCGGTTCGGGTGGTGGTGCGAACCGCCGGCGGGGTCGAGGTACAGGGGGTCATCGTGCAGTGGGTCGTCGCGAGCGGCGGCGGGACCGTGGAGGCGCCGGCCGATACGACGGATGCCAGTGGCCGCGCCTCGATCCGGTGGACGCTCGGTCCGGCGGGAGGAGTCCAGGGCCTGACGGCGTCGGTGGCGACGTTGACCGGCGGCTCGGCGGCGATCACCGCGACCGCCCTGGTGCCGGCAGCGGGGGTCATCACCGGCCTGATCGCCGACCAACCGGTGGCGGGGCCCCCCGCGACGTTCGCCGCCATGGTCTCGGGCCTGAGTCAGGGGGCGGTCGGCTTCCGGTCCCGCAGCGGGGAACCGGTCCGGATCGCTCGCCCGACTGGGGGTCCGAGCTATGTCCCCGGGGCCCTGATCGTTCGATTCCGCCCGGCGCCGATCGGGGCACCGGCCGCGGGGGCCGCGGCGTTCCGGTCGGGATCGCTGGCGACCGTGGTCGCCCAGTCGATGCGGCAGCGGATCGGGCCGCATCTCGGCGGGGGCGCGGCGCGGCTTCAGGGCGTGAGCCCGGTGATTCGGGCCGCCCGGCTCGCCGTCCGGGCCGGCGTCGACGGCGATTCGCTTCGCCGGGCGCTGCTGGCCGATCCTGCCGTCGAGTCGGTGGCGCCCGACGAGATCGCCTGGTCCCATCGGCTGCCGAGGTCGGCCGCGTTGGCGTCGACCGCGCCTAACGATCCGCTCTGGCCGAACCAATCCTGGCACTATGTGATGGTCGACTTGCCTCGGGCCTGGACCGTCACGACCGGGAGCGCCAACATCATCGTCGCGGTGCTGGACGCCGGGATCCGGTTCGACCACCCGGTCTTCGCTGGCAACCTGACCACCGACGGGTACGATTTCGTCCGGGCCGATTCGCTGGCGCTCTGCGCCGGGGGGCGGTTCGACAACGCCGGTGACGGGGACAGCTATGACGCCGATCCGACCCAGCCGTCCGACCGTTCGGTGAACGCGACGGCCAATCCGCAGTGCTGGGAGGATCTCGAACAGGCCGGCGGCCACGGGCTCCACGTCGCCGGCACGGTGGGGGCCGCCGGCAATGACGGCGTCGGCGGGACCGGGGTCAATTGGCGGGTGAAGATCCGCCCGGTTCGGGTGCTGGGCGTCGGAGGCTCGGGGGGCTTTTTCGACATTGCCCAGGGCGTGCTCTATGCGGCGGGTCTTCCGGCCTCCGATGGGCAGTCGGGCGTCCTCACGCCACCGACGACGGCGGCCCGGATCATCAACATGAGCTTGGGTGGAGGCTGCAACCCGACCAATCCGAGCCCGTTGCGCGACGCGATCGTCGCGGCGACCGGCGCGGGGTCGTTGGTCGTCGTCTCGGCCGGCAACAACAACGACGCCGCCAGCCGCTACTGTCCAGCCGGCTATCCCGAGCCGATTACCGTCGCGGCGGTCGGCCCGCTCGGCACCAAGGCGAGCTACTCCAATTTCGGCGCCCCGGTCGATATCGCGGCGCCCGGCGGCGACATCTTGCCGAGCCAGCCGGACGGAACCTTCCTGGTCCATTCCGCGGTCTGTGATTTTCGGGTGACGCCGTGCCTGCCAGGCTATGCCCGCTACGGGGGGACCTCGATGGCGGCCCCGCACGTCAGCGGCGTCGCGGCGCTGCTGTTGGCGCAGAATCCCAACCTCACGGTCACGGGGCTTCGGGATCGGCTGCTCAACTTCGCGGTGGATGTCGGGGCCGCGGGCGTCGACCCGCAATACGGCGCCGGTTTGCTCAACGCCCGGAACAGCCTAACCCAGACCTTGAGCCCCGGGCGGCGCCTGTTCGCGCGCCTGCTGGGAGCCACCACGGGAGCGGTGGTCGCCACGACCCAGACCAGCAGTGGAAACTTCACCTTTACCAACATCGCGGCGGGGGATTACTGGCTCTACGCTGGTGACGATGAGGACGGTGACGGGCTGATCGGCCTGCCGGGGCGCCGATGGGGTGCTTTTGGAGGGGCCCACACGCCGACCCTGATCCGGACCACGCCGACCGGAGGGGGCTCGGCGTTCTTCGTGCTCGGCACGGCTCAGGAGGTGGAGCCAAACGGCACCCGCCCGACGGCGGGCGTGCTGATCGCCGGTGGATCGGTGCAAGGACGAATCGATGATGGGGATTTGGCGGACGTGTACAAGGTGCTCATTCCGGCGACTGGCACCTACACCTTCGAAACGTCGGGCGACGGCGGGGCCTTTTGTCGGTTCGCCCTCGAACTCAACACCAAGATCACCCTGCAGGACGCCCAAGGCGCCCAGTTGGATGCCAACGACGACATCGATCCGCAAGAGGGGGGATCCCTGGTGGGCAACCGCTGCTCACGGGTGCGCCGAACACTGACCCCTGGCACCTACTACTTGGTCGTCGAGGCGAGCGGCGGCACCAACACCCAGAGCTCCGCGCTCCATGTCGGCCGGTATCGGCTCGAGGCGCGGTTCGGCCAGTAGCGCCGGCTACCCTAACCACGGCGTATCGGGCTGCGGGAAGCCCCACGGCTTCCCGCGCTCGAACGCATCGAGCTGCAGCAAGAACATCCCCACGCCCGCCGCCCCCTGCATGAAGCCGGTTTGGGCCACCAGGTTCTCCGGTTGGGTTCGATTCTCCGCTTGGATCCAGCGAAGGCCGGCGTCGTCGTCCTGGGCGCGCGTCCGGGTATCGGCGACCACGCGATGGAGCAGATCGACCGTCGTCGGCGACGGTCGGTACCGAGCGAGGTCGACGCAGTACTGACCGATGCCGACGCTGCCGCAGCATTGCGAAATGTTGTTCCAGTAGCCCGAGGTTCGTTGCTCGGGCACTCCGCTCTCGAGCACCGCCCGAGTCAAGGAGTCGACCCATCCGAGCCATTTGGCGTCGCCGGTGATCTGGTGGAGCCGGTAGAAGAGACGAGCGGTGCCGACTGGTCCGTGGCACCAGCTCAGGTAATAGCGCTCCTCGCCGCCGCCGCTCTGATGGAAGATCTTGGTCGAGCCGCCGGTGCGGGTGGCCACCGCGTCCAGGTAGGCGGCTCCCCTGAGTGCGCCGTCGAGGAACTGCCGATCCTTGGTCCGTTGGTACAGGGTGGCGAGGAAGTACGCCACGCCGGAGGTGCCATGGGAGAAATTGGGATAGTTTCGTTTGAAGGAACCGGCCGGATACCACATCAGCCCGCCGTCACTCGACTCGCCGACCGCGAGCAGCTGGCGGCCGGCCTGACTCGCCAAATCGATCAGGGCGCGATCCCGGCGCGCCGCGGCCGCCTGGAGCAAGTACAGTCCGGTCCCAGCCACGCCGCTGATGATGTCCCACGAGTCGCTCCACGCCACGCCGGTGGAGCTCTTCCGGGCTCGGTGGGCGAGGAGCGCGGTGGCACGGACGGCGGCGTTATGATAGCGCTTGCCGCCGCCCGCGGCCGAGACGCAATCGAGGGTGTGGGCGATGCCGGCTACCCCGGTGTAGAGCCCCGCGTCGAGTCTGTCGGTGGTGGCGAGGTCGTGCACCAGAGCGTCCGCGCCAGAGCGTGCGGCCTCGAGCCAGCGGGGATCGCTCGTGGCCGAGGCCAGCGCGGCGTGGAAGGCGACGACTCCCGGCATGCCGTTGTAGAAGTCGAGTCCAACGGTCTCCGGCTTGAGGGGGTCGGCCGGGTAGACGATCCCCCGGTCGGTGACCTGGCGAGACCGCTCGATCCACCGGGCCGCACGGAGTGCCAGCGCCAGGTACGGTCGATCCTGGCCGGCGCCTCGCACCCGAGCGAGCGCATCTCGGAACGACGGCACCCCGATCAAAGCCGAGGCGAACGCTGATTGGACGATCCATTCCCGGCGATCCGCCATGATCCGTCCTCCGAAGCCTAGGGGCGGTACCCTGGTCCCCGGAGGACCCGGCCGGGTTTCGCCCCAGTGTATTTCCCGCCCTCGAGCACGACCTGACCGTTGACCAGCACGTGGGAAATGCCCTCGGCGGGCAGTGACGGTTCGGCGAAGGTGGCCCGATCGCGAATCGTGCCCGGGTCGAACACCACGATGTCGGCGGCGAGGCCGGGCGAGAGCTTGCCGCGGTCGTACGCCATGACCTCGTTCGCCGCGACCGCGGTCGACTTCTGTACCGCGGCTTCGAGCGACAGCGCGCCGAGATCGCGAACGTAGCGGGCGAAGACTCGCGGGAAGGCGCCGAACCCGCGGGGGTGCACTGCCCAGCCGAATGCCGCCGGGCCGGCGTCGGTGTCGAACGACGTGAACGGCGCCTGCATGGCCTTGATTTTGTTGGCCTCGGACATGGTCTGGGGCATGGCCGCCGCGTCGGAGCGGCAGAGATCGAAGAAGAGGTCCCAGGGGTCCTTGGATGTCGCCTTGGCGATGGCGGCGAGGGTCTGCCCGTTGTAGCGATCGTAGGGCGCGCTCATCCGGGCCACGACGATGCGGTCCCAGTCGCGCCCAGCATGGGCGAACCAGTTCTCCCACCCACCGAGGGTCTCCATCTCCTTGCGGATCTCGGCGCGGGTCGCGGGGTTCTCGAGGCTCTTCAGCAGCGCGTCCTGGCCAGCCGCCGCGTGGCGGGGGTGGATCAGCGCGCGAATGCCGAGTCCGTTGTTGACGTAGGGATAGACGTCGACGCCGACCTGCTGTCCGGCGGCGCGGGCGGCGTGGATCCGGGCCAGCGCCAGATCCATCTTCCCCCAGTTGCCTTGCCCCGCGGTTTTCAGGTGATAGATGTGAACCGGCGTTGAGGCCGCGGCCCCGATTCGGAGCGCTTCGTCGATCGCCTCGAGCAGGCGGTCGCCTTCGTTGCGCATGTGGGTGAAGTAGCGGCCCCCGTACTCGCCGGCGACCTTGGCCAGCTCGGCGATCTCCGATTCGGAGGCGTAGATCGCGGGGGGATAGATCAACGAGGTCGACAACCCGATCGCCCCGGCCTCCATCGCCTCGCGTACCATGGCCCGCATCCGGTCGAGTTCCGCGGCGGTGGCTTGGCGGTCCGTGTCGCCGATGACGATCTCGCGGATCTGGGTGTGGCCCACGGTCTGGACCACGTTCATCGGCATGCCCGCGGCCTCGAGCTTGGCGAAGAACTCCCGCATCGTTCGCCAGCCCCGCTCGGCGCCCTCCTTCTCCGAGAGCGGCGCGTCGCTGGCGCCCTCCCCCGCGTTCAGAGTGGTGACGCCCTGGGTCAGCAGATTGAAAGCGGTGGCGGGGTCGCGGATGAACGGCGCACCGGTCTGGCCCATCATGTCGACGAAGCCCGGAGTGACCACCTTGCCGGCGGCGTCGATGGCGCGCCGTCCCTCGGCCGGAGCGATCCGGCCGATGGCGGCGATCTTGCCGTCCTTGATGGCCACGTCGCCGCGGTACCACGGGGCCCCGGTGCCGTCGACCACTCGGCCTCCGTGAATGACCAGGTCGTAGCGCGGCTGCGCCATCACGATGCCGGCGCACCAAGCGGCCAAAACCACGCTGGCGATGACGAATCGTTGCATCGGTTCGTTCCTCAGTTCCATTGGAGGCTCTTGAGTTGATCGAGATTGAGATTACCGCCACTCAGGACGGCGACGACCTTCGATCCTGGAGGAAGACGGATCAGCCCGTGAAGCAGCGCCGCGACCGGGGCCGCGGCCGCCCCCTCGACGACCAGCTTGCACCGCTCCATGGCCCAGAGCATCGCCTCGAAGATATCGCGGTCCGGCAGGGTGACGATCTCGTCGACGAACCGCTGGCAGACCGAGAAGGTGTGCTCCCCGACCCGCTTGACCCGCAATCCGTCGATGATGGTCCGGCAATCGATCGTCACCAGCTCACCGGCGGCCACGCTGTCCCGCATCGCCGGTCCGTCGGAAGACTCCACTCCAATGACCCGGACCTTCGGGTTGTGGCTCTTGATGGCCATCGAGACGCCGGATATCAGCCCCCCGCCACCGATGGGCACCACGATGGCGTCGAGCTCGGGCCAATCCTGAACCACCTCGAGCCCCAGGGTGCCCTGGCCGGCGATCAAGTCGGGGTCATCGAACGGACTGATGTAGGTGAGGCCTTCGGTTCGGACCAGTTCCTTGGCCTTCTCATTGGCTTCGTCCCAGATCCGGCCATGGAGAACGACCTCGGCGCCGTACTCCCTGGTGGCGGCGACCTTGGCGGGAGTGGCGTTTTCGGCCATACAGACCACGGCTCGAATCCCGTGGATCCGGGCCGCCAGGGCGACGCCCTGGGCGTGATTTCCCGCGGAGGAACACACCACGCCCCGCCGTTTCTCTTCCTCCGACAGCAGGGCGAACTTGTTGAGGGGACCGCGAATCTTGTAAGACCCGACCCGCTGAAACATCTCGGCCTTGAGCCGCACGTCGAACCCGGTCCGCTGGGATAGTTGGCGGGAGGTCAGCAGCGGCGTGTGGTGGATATGGGCCGCGATCCGGCTTCTGGCCGCGACGAAATCCGGTAGGGTGAGGGTCAGCATTCGGACGACCCGGCGGTTGGAGTTGGATTGGCGGCCAAGGCCCGATTGCGCGGCGGACCATCCGGAACGTAGTATCATCCCTGGACCCGGGTCCGGCAATGGCCGGCCGGACCGGGTCCGTTCACTCACCTGGAACCCACGAGTCATCGTCATGGATGTCATGGATCTCGCGAGTCCGCGATTGTTTCGCTGGGACGACATCGCCTGGGAGCCCGTCACCGACCTCCTGTCCCGGCGAATCATCACCGGCGAACGGGTCATGGCGGCCCACATCCGGCTCAAGAAGGGCTGCGTGGTGCCGCTCCACTCCCACGAGGCGGAACAGCTCTCCTACACCTTCTCGGGGGCGCTCAAGTTCATCATCAACGGCGAGACGATCGTGGTCGGCCCCGGGCAGCTGCTGATCATCCCGCCGTGGGTCAAGCACGAGGCCGTTGCCCTCGAGGACACGGTCGAGATGGACGTCTTCTGCCCGATTCGGCACGACTGGCTCGACAAGACCGATGGCTACTTCAAGAACCCCGCGACCCAGCCGCGCGATCTCGTCAACCCCGCCACGAGTACCAACCCGGCGCGCCTGGTTTCCTGGGGGGACGTGCCGGTCGAACCGATCTCCGATTTGATCGACCGGGCCTACCTCAGCGGCCAGAACGCCACCTTCTGTGATTTCACCCTGCGGAAAGGTGCCGTCGTGCCCACCCACCAGCACGAGAGCGAGCAGCTGACCTGGGTCCGGAGCGGCCGCCTCGACTTCACCATCGGGACGGAGACGTTTCCGGTCGCCGCGGGCTCGGTGGTGCGGATTCCCTCGAACCTGCCCCACAGCGCGGTGGCGCTCGAGGAGGCCAAGGCGTTCGACCTCTTCAGCCCCCGACGCGACGACTGGATCAACAAGACCGACCACTATCTCCGCCAAGGCAATCGGTAGCATGCGCGCCATTCGCGTTCACCAGTTCGGCGACCCGTCGGTCATGGTCCTCGACGAGGTGCCAACCCCGGAACCGGGACCGGGACAGGTCCAGATCAAGGTCCAGGCGGCCGGGGTCAATCCGGTCGAGACCTACATCCGGAGCGGCCGGTACGCGACCCTTCCGACCTTGCCGTACATCCCCGGCTCCGACGGCGCCGGCCTGGTGAGCGCCGTGGGCGACCAGGTCACCGAGTGGAAGGTCAACGATCGAGTGTATTTCCACGGCACGGTCGCCGGCCGCTCCGCCGGGGCCTACGCGGAGTACGTGGTCTGCGACCCGGGTCAGCTCCATCCCCTGCCGGCGAAGGTGGGGTTCGCCCAGGGTGCCTCGTTAGGCGTTCCCTACGCCACGGCTCATCGGGCCCTGTTCGGTCGGGCCGGCGCCAAAGCGAGCGAGATCGTCCTGGTGCACGGCGCCAGCGGTGGCGTGGGGGTCGCCGCGGTGCAGCTGGCCCGGTGGAAAGGCCTCGGGGTGATCGGCACGGCCGGCTCCGAGGACGGCCTCGAGCTAGTTCGCGCCAACGGAGCGCACTTCGCCGTGAGCCACCGCGCCGCGCTCTATCGCGATCAGATCCAGGCGGCGGCCAGTAACGGCCGCGGGCCCGACATCATCCTCGAGATGCTGGCCAACGAGAACCTCGACCACGACCTCGACATGATCGCCCCGAGAGGCCGAATCGTGGTGGTCGGCAACCGTGGGCGGGTCGAAATCGATCCCCGGAAGACCATGGCGAAAGACGCCACCATCATGGGTCTGACGCTCTGGAACGTCAGCCCCGAGGAACTCGCGCTGATCCATCAGGACCTTGGCCGAGGGCTCGAGGAGGGCGTCTTGGTGCCCGTGGTGGGCCAGGAAGTGCCGCTGGCTGAAGCGCCCCGCGCCCATGATGCCGTGATGAGCCGCGGTGCCTATGGCAAGGTGGTGCTGGTTCCGTAGTCCGCCAATGAAAAGCGCCGGACCGGGGGGGGTCCGACGCCTTTCGGGGGATATGGTCCGGCCCTGGGGGGAGACAGGGTTCGAACCGAGGGGTGAAATCGACCACTCGCTTGCGGCGGGCGGCCACTGCTGGTTTTGGCAAGCGGTATGCCCGCGATGGGGACCCTCGCCCCGTCGCGCGTCAACCCTTTCGCCACCAATCGCTTAGCCTGGCTCACGCGATCTCGGCGAGTCGCCGGAGCGCACCACATTGGCGCCCCTCGCGCCACAGTTATTGTGGCTCGGCCTCCACGGAACGGCGGGTAACTGCATGTTGCTGCATCGGTTGGTGCTTGGGTTCTCGTTCGCGACGGCGGCCTCGATCGCGATGGCCCAGACCCGGCCCCGCGCTCGGGACATCGGGGTGGCGCCGGGGGTGTTTCGCCCCGGGCCGCTCAACGCGATCACCGACGTGATGGGGGTTCGGGTCGGCCAGGTTACGATCAACGAGGGCGATTCGGTCCGAACCGGGGTCACGGCCATTCACCCGCACGCAGGGAACGCCTTCCTCGATCGGGTGCCCGCGGCGATGGTAGTCGGCAATGGCCACGGCAAGCTCATCGGCACCAGCCAGGTGGCCGAGCTGGGGGAGATCGAGACGCCGATCCTGCTGACCTGCACGCTCTGTGTCTGGAAGGCCGCCGACGCGATGACGGCCTGGATGCTGGCGCAGCCCGGTCTCGAGCAGGTCCGATCGATCAATCCCGTCGTCGGCGAGACGAATGACGGCGGTCTGAACGCGATCCGAAGTCGGCCGATCACGCCGGAGGCGGTGCGCCGCGCCCTGGAGACCGCGACAGGAGGCCCGGTGGACGAAGGCAGCGTCGGGGCGGGCGCGGGCACGGTCGCGTTCGGCTGGAAGGGCGGGATCGGTACCTCGTCGCGCCGGCTGCCCACGGGGCTCGGCGGCTGGACCGTCGGGGTTCTGGTGCAGAGCAACTACGGCGGGATCCTCCAGATTCTCGGCGTGCCGGTGGGCCGGGAACTCGGGATGTACTCCTTCCGGCGGGCGGTCGAACCGAGCCCCGGGGGCGGTTCGATCATGATCGTGGTGGCCACCGACGCCCCGCTCGACGAGCGAAACATCCACCGGATTGCCACCCGGGCGCTGCTCGGGCTGGGGCGGACCGGATCGTTCATGGGCAACACCTCGGGCGACTACGTGATCGCCTTCGCCAACCACCCCGCGGTGCGGCGACCGACCCCCGACCGGGCGGCCCGGCGCGACTCGGTGAGCGCGACCCGCCGAGTCCTCAGCAATGAGGAGATGTCGCCGCTGTTCGAGGCGGTGATCGAGGCGACCGAGGAGGCGATCTACAACTCGCTGTTCAAGGCCACCACGGTCACCAGCCGGTTCGCGACCTTTCCGGCCCTGCCGATCGACTCGGTCCAGGCGTTGTTGACGAAGTACGGCGCGGTCCGTCGTTAACGACCCGGTGACGTCGACGATCAGGTGCCGGAGGGGAACGTCCCGCCGATCACTCGTTGAATCAGCGTTCCAACCCGATAACGCAGGGCGCCACCAACGCGCTGGGCGGCGACGATCCAGGTCATTCGGGAACCTAACGGGCCGGCGGGGACCCGTCCTGACGACTAGAGGCGGACGGAGCGGGGGGGATCGGTCGAGAGAACCTGGTGAATCGCGGCGACAACGGCGTCGTCATCACTCAACAGCACGAGGTCGCCGCCGCGGGCGGTCGACCGAAAAGTGCAGCGGACCTTGGCCCGCCGTTCAGCAAGAACTTGCACCGCCGGATGCTCGGGCGGGAACACCCACACGGCCCGATAGTCCCCACGCCGGATCGCGGCGGCCACCTCGATCAGCCGCAACCGCTGCTCCTCCAAGACCGTGGAATCGGCTCCGGGGAACGAAAGGGACACCCGGCCCCCGCTTTCGTTGCGGGAGTAGACGATCACCGGGTCCGCGGTGGCGGCCAGGGCCAATGCAGAAGGCTGCGCGACCGCGACCCCTCCTGCACTCAGGAGGAGGCCCGCGGTGAGTACGGCTCGCCAGCCCAATCGAATTCGATCCATGATTTGTCTGACCCACGGCCCGAGGGGGCAAGACGGGTGCCACGGAAGGCCACCCGTCAGGTCAATGACGAGTCGGCCCAAGGGCAGGAACACAATCGGATTCTAGTACTCGGCGAAGCGGGCCGCCGCGTCGGTGAAATCCTGGAACAGCCGCCGGGTGCGGGGGTCGCGATCCTCCAGCATCTCGGGATGCCATTGGACCCCGAGCACGAAACGACGATCGGCCAACTCGATGGCCTCGACCAGGCCATCGGGGGCCAGCGCGGTCGCGACCAGATCGGCACCGAGCGTCTTGATCCCCTGGTGATGCATGCTGTTGACGGTGACCGAGGTGGCGTGAAACGCGTTGGCGAGCCGGGAGCCGGACTTGACCTCGACGTCATGGGCCAGATGATCTCGCTCAAATCCGAAGTTAGGAAAGTAGTCGTGCTTGATCATCTCCGGGCACTCGGCCTCGAGGTCCTGATGAAGCGACCCGCCCCGCGCCACGTTGATCACCTGGAGGCCGCGGCAGAGCCCGAGGAGCGGCTTGTCGTCCTCCAGGGCCCATCGAGCCAGCGCCAACTCGACCGTGTCCCGGGCCGGATCGACGTTGCCCAGTTTTGGATGGGGAAGGGCGCCGTAGGTGGCCGGATCGATGTCGACCCCGCCGGCCAGGAACACCCCGTCGAGGCGTTCATAAATGGCGCGGACGGTGTCTAGGTCATCGGCCAGGAGGGGCACCATCCAGGGCACCGCCCCCGCCGCCGTGGCCGCGTAGTAGTACCGCTGATTCATGACCCACGACTGAGGTAACCCCGCGGGGATCCCGTCAATCGCGTGGAGCGTCTGGGTCGGTATCCCGATGGTTGGCCGATAGCTCATGGGTCAATGATAATGGTTAGGTGCCCTCGTTCCGAGCAAACGCCGTGCCCGGGGTGGCGGTTCCCCGGTCAGAGGACCCCCTCGGCCGTCTCGACGACGAGCTGGTCGACGACGGCTTTCAGGTCCCCAGTCTTCTCGTAGACGGCCAACTGGCGGTCGGCGCTGGTCCCGTTCTTGAGAATGGTGAACGCATACTCGACCTCCTTCCGGCTGCCGAGTTCGTCGACCACGTCGTCGACGAACCACATCACCAGTTCCTCGATGAGCTGCCGCGCCGGGAGTTGCTGGCTCTTCCCGAAGTCGATCATCTGGCCGTCGAGGCCGTAGCGGCAGGCCCGCCACTTGTTCTCCTCGATGAACGCCGCCGAATACTGCCGCCAGGAGAGATTGTCGCGCCGGAGCTTCCAAACCTTGGCGATGACCGCCTGGAACAACGCCGCCACGCAGACTGCCTCGTCGACCCGGGTACAGACGTCGCAGATTCGCATCTCCAGGGTCGGGTAGCTCCAGCTCGGGCGAATGTCCCACCAGATCTTCGAGGCGTTGGGAATGCTGCCGGTAGCCACCAGCGTGTTGATCATCTCCTCGAACTCGTTCCACGACGTCAGGCTCCGAGGGATGCCGGTCCGCGGGAAGCTACGAAACACGATGCTGCGGTAGGACTTGAGGCCGGTTTTCCGACCGAGCCAGAACGGCGAGCTGGTCGACAGGGCGAGCAGGTGGGGCAACATGTACCGCGCCGCGTTCATCGCGTCGATCAGGAAGGCCCGGTCCTCGATACCGACGTGGACGTGGGTTCCGAAGATCAACAGTCGTTGAGCCAGGTCCTGGAGGTCCTCTCGCACGGCGATGTACCGGTCGAGCGGAGTAATCTCCTGCTCCATCCAACTGGAGAACGGATGGCTCGCCGCGGCGACGACCTTGAGTCCGTTCTTGGCCGCCAGGTCCATCACCAACCTGCGGAGCCGGACCAGCTCGGCGCGGGCCTCCGCCGGCGTGTGACAGACCTTGGTGCCGACCTCGACCATCGACTGGTGCAGTTCGGGCTTGACCTCCCCGAGTACGACCGACTCCTCCTTGAGGATCTCGGTGATGTAGGAACGGAGCTCCCGGGTCACCGGGTCGATGATTTGGTACTCTTCCTCGATGCCGATCGTGAGGCTCGGTGCTTTCATGGGAGAAGCCGGTGGCGTTGGGGTAGCGGTCAGGAATCTCGGGGCGCGGCGACGAACGTCGGGACGGTAGAGCCGCCGCCGGCCGTGACGTTGACCAAGGTGGCGGTCGAGACCCGGGTCAGGCACCCCTCGACGAAGGCACCATCGAAACAGAAGGGCGCCGTGTCGACAATCCGGTCGGCGTAGACGACGTCGTCCCCGACCAAGCTCGGGAAGAGCTCGGAGGGCAGACCGATCCTTTGCTGGACGATGTGCGGCTGGGCCAGCGCCTTGGCCACCGCGGCCGACCAGGTGGTTTGATCGACTTCCCAGCCGAGCACCACTCCCGCGCCGCCGTAGTCGTCGTTCGGTTTGAGCACCAAGTCCTCCTTGTGGTCCATGACGAAAGGCATCAGGTCGATGGTCCGCCCGTCGCGCTCGGTGCGGCGTTCCGCGACCACCCGGGTCCACGGGACGTGTTCCGCGATGACGGCTCGCTCCGCCGGGGAAAACAGGCCCGCGTTCCGTTCGTCCGAGAGAACCGCGAGGCTCGCCTTCTTGTGAAGTACCTTGCACCGGAAAGGATTGGCCATACAGGCCGCCCCGTCGCGCACCGCGCGAACCATCGGATGGTCGAGGCCGCCGTCCGCGATCAGCTCGTTGATCAGAACCCGCTTGTAGATGAGATCGATCTTGACGCCTTCGGCGTAGAGACCACCGTTCCGATAGTCGACCTCACGAGGATCACCGATGACGCACTCGAACCCCATCGAGCGGAAATAGTTCCGGTAGATGATGAACTCGCTGTAGGTCGGCACCTCCTTCCAGTCGAGAATCCCGATGGTCGGTTTGGTGCGACCCCCCGAGAATCGCTGATAGGCGGACACCAGCGAGTGAAGCACGTTGTGCAGGGCCGGGAGCGGTTCGAGGGTGAACCGGCGCCGGAAACTGCGCATCACCGGTAGCGCCAAAAAGAGCTCGGTCAGCGCGTCATTGTAACCCGCGCCGGCCGGAGTTTCGGCGTTGTACTCGGTGAACCGGAGCCGACCGTCGTCCGGGGAGTAGAACGCATCGAGCCGCGACACCGGCGACGGGTCGGTGTGCGGGTCCTCGAGGACCAGGGTTCGCTCCCAGTCCTCCAGGTGGAATTGCGCCAGGATGGCGGGCTGTTCCAGGGCCGCCGCGAGCGCCTTGTCGAAGGTCTTGAGTAGCACGGCGATCCGGGACCGCATCTCCCGGTTCTGGGCCGGACTCAGGAACCGGGGTCGGAGCACGTTGCAGAGGGCCCGATCGCCGAAGAACAGCCCGCGCTTCTTGAGCTCGGCGTTGAGCCACCCGGCCGACTCGGCCGCCAGGGCCGGGGTCAGTGCGTCGTGCCACCCGTCGATGACCGCTCGTGTCATGGGGACTGGATCCGACCCTTGAGGAGGCTCGCCCAACTCGGTTTGGCGCTCGCCCGCGGGGCTTTGGCCAACCGAATGGCCATGTCGGCCATGGCTTTGACCACCCACTCGAAATGGACCGGCGTCAGCGAGTAGATGTCCATGTCCGGAGCGGGGTTCATGAAGTCGATCGCGTAGGGGATCCCGTCCCTGATGGCCCATTCGACCGAGTTCATGTCGTAGCCAAGGGCGCGGACCAGCGTGAGCGAGTCGCTGACGACCCGTTGATGCACGGCGGGCGGCAGGAAATCAAGCTCGGGGTGATACTTGCGCGCCTTGGGATCATACTTGATCGGCCGAATGACCTCCTGGCCGAGGCAGATGCAGCGGACGAACTCGTCCCAGTGAATGAACTCCTGGACGATCATCGTGAGCAAGCCGGATCGGTCGTAGTTGTAGAGCAGCTCCTCGAGGCTCTTGCAGACGTAGACCTCCTTCCAGCCGCCCCCGTGCGCGTCCTTGAGAATGCACGGGAGCCCCACGTAGTCGACTACCGCCTGCCAGTCGAGCGGGAAGGTCAAGTTGCGGAGACTCTCCGAGTGGACGATCCCAGGCACGTACTCCTTGTTGGGCAGGACCAGCGTCTTCGGACTCGCCAGACCGAGGGAGGTCGCCAACGTGGCGCCGAAGAACTTGTCGTCAGCGGTCCACATGAACGGGTTGTTCACCACGGTGGCTCCCTGAAGGGCCGCGTGCTTCAGGTAGGTCCGATAGAACGGCACCTCATGGGAGATCCGATCGATGATGACTCGATACTGGGCCGGGTCGTCCATGTGCGGGGAGCCCAGCGTCAGGTACTCCGCCTGGACACCCTCGGCTCGACTGTTCACTTCCTCGATGAACGCGGGCGGCCAGCTCCATTCGCGGCCGACGATGAGTCCGATTTTCAGCGGGTCGCTTGCCATAGTGGCGGAATCCTTCAATGGGGTAAGGCCGTGGGCGGCTCGAGCCTACCGAGCCGCAACCCAGGCGAATGTATGGGCATTCGAGACAACCGGGAAGACGCGCCCAGCGGCAGGGTGGTTCGGTCCTCGGTCGGACCGCGGGTTCAAGCCGTGGCCTCGGCCTCGACCGCGGTCCGGGCGAGCACCTGGAGGGCGGTTTCGATGGTCCGCCGGTGGGTCCGGAAGGCGAGCGCCACCAGCCGAAGGGTGAACTGATCGGCCAACATGGTCGATGAGAGGAAGACCCGACCGTCGTGGCGGACCGCCTCGGTGATCCGCTGGTTGAGCGCGTTGGTCTCCCCAAGGGAGGCCCCCGCCTTCACCCGGCGAAAGGTGACGACGGACAAATCGGGCGGCGGCCCGACCTCGAAACCGAGCGCCTCGATCCGGTGCCGGAAGTACCGGGCGAGTAACAGCTTCTCGTCGAGGGCGGCCCGAAATGGCGCCACCCCGAGCAGCTTGAGAGGAAGCCACATTCGGACGGCCCGGAAGTGCTTGGTGAGCTCGGGCGACACGTCGGCTGGGGAGATCTCGCTCTCCTGCATCGCGTCCTGCATGTAGGCACCGAAATAGTGATGGGTGGCCATCACCGTCTTGGCGTTCTTGATCAGGACCACGCCCAGGCCGTACGGGAGGAACATGCCCTTGTGGGGGTCGAGGACCACCGAGTCGCTCTGCTCGATGCCGGCAAGGATGCTCTTGCCATACTCGGTGAGCAGGAAGAACCCGCCGTAGGCCGCGTCGACGTGAAACCAGCATCCCGCCCGGTGGGCGACTTCGCCGATCTGGGCCAGCGGATCGACGGCCCCGGTATCGGTCGTGCCGGCGGCGGCGATGACGAGCCACGGCCTCAGGCCGTCGCTCCGGTCCTTCTCGATCAGGGCGGCGAGGGCGTCGGGCCGCATCCGCTGGCTGGCGTCCATCGGTACCGGGCGCACCACGGCCTCGCCGAGGCCAGCGATTCGGAGCGCTTTCTCGATGCAGTGATGGGCCTGGGTGGTGAGATAGACGACCGCCCGGGCGAAATCGGCCCCTTTCAGGCCGTGAGCGTCCCGCGCGGTGGCGATCGCGGTCAGGTTGGCGATGCTTCCGCCCGAGGCCAGGTTGCCGGTGGCGGCCGCCGGGTAGCCCACCAGATCGGCGACCCAACGGATCAACTGGTGCTCCATTCGCACCGGGCCCGGACCGGTGAAGAAGATCCCGGCATACTTGTTTGAGACGGCCGCCAGGTAGTCGCCCAAAGCGCTGTGGTAGATCCCGCCGCCAGGGATGTAGGCCAGATGTCCGGCCGAGGCGGGGTTGAGCCCGGGGGCCACCACGTCGCGCTCGAAGCTCTCCAGCACCTCGGCGATCGGCAAGCCGTCCTCGCCAATCGGCGATTCGAGGAGCCGAGCACCCTTGTCCGGTGAATCGTCGAATGCCTTCAGCGTGTCGATCCGCCGGAGAAACCGCTCGGCCGACGCGAGCACCGGATCGCGGAGGGCCCGCCGCCGCGAGGTGCCGGGATCGAGGGGCCGGCCCGCGCGCTCCAACCGCGCGATGGCGGCGAGGGTGGCGTCCAGATCGAAGGCCGGGTTCGGTGCACTCATGGGACCGGGAAGCTAACGCCTAGTCGTGACCCGGGAGGTAGAGTCGGATCATTCGTTCCCAATAGGGCCAATCATGGGCCCAACCGTCCCAGGTACGCAGCGCGTTGCCGATGCCCTTGTTCCACAAGGTGGCCGAGAACTCCGCGTTGTCCCGATAGTTCGGATCATCGCGACCGACCGCGAGGATGATGTCCTGGCGGCGGAGGGCGGCCAACCGGCCGGGCTCGTGCTCGTGGCGGATGAAGTCGGCGGGATTGCAGGCGTAGACGTTGTGGTCGGAGTAGGCGTTGGTCATGCCCTTGATGTCGTAGAGCCCGCTCATTCCGATGATCCGATGCACCTGCTCGGGGTGCCGCAGCCCGAAACACGCCGCATGATAGGCGCCAAAGCTCGCTCCGGTCGCGATCACGAAATCGGTGGGGTTCTGGCTTCGGGAGAACGGCAGCAGCTCGTCGACGAGGTACCGGTCGTATTGGAGATGCCGCCAGGCGCGGGCTCCGGGATGGCGGCTCCGATCGTACCAGCTTTCGTCGTGCACGTGGTCGACGCAGAAGAGTTGGATCCAGCCGCGCTCGAGGTGGTCGGCCAGCACCTGTGGCATGTACCGGTCCCGCCACTCGTAGCAGCTCCCCATCGTCGTGGGGAACACGATCACCCGGGCGCCGGCGTGACCGAACACCTCCACCGGCATGGTCCGGCCCAACGCCTGGCTCCACCACTCCGCATGGTGATGTCGCATGGGCTATCCGTTCGGTCCGTCGCCGCGCACCGGGGCGACGCCGAGGAGGAAGGGAAGGGCCCGGGAGAAGCGGCGTCCCCAAGTCTCCTCGTCGTGCGCGCCGCTCTCATCCTCGACGTAGTGGAGGGTGTGACCGTCGCGAAGGCCCGCGGCGAGCAGCCGATCGCGAAGGGACCGAACGTCCGTGACCGCGGGGGTCGGTTCGTGGAGGCCGATGTCGAGGTACACCCTGGGGTGGAGATGGTGCCGCATGGCTTCGAGATAGCGGAGCATGGCTCGCCCCGCGAACCAGAGGGATGGACTCAACGCCGCCACCGAGCCGAACACGTCGGGCCGGCGATAGGCGGCAAAGAGGCTGATCAACGCCCCCATTGACGAGCCGGCGATGGCGGTCGACTCCCGATTGGCTTCAGTGCGGAAATCCCGATCGATCATTCGTTTCAGCGTCTCGCTCACGAAGCCGACGTAACGATCGCCCCCACCGCCGCCGTGGCGAGGGTCGGTGAAAGGCGCGTACTCGTAGAGCCGTCGCTTCCCGGCGTTGGCGATCGCCACCACGATGGGTTCCACGCCGGTCGCCGCCAGCGTCGCCAGGGTGTCGCTCAGCCGCCAGTCGCCGGCATAGCTGGTGGTCGGGTCGAAGAGGTTCTGCCCGTCCTGCATGTAGACCACCGGATAGCGACGCGCTCGATCTTCCCGATAGGATGGGGGCAGGGCCACCAGGATGGTGCGGAAGTTGTGAAACTGCGGGCTCAGGACGCGCCGGGCCAACAGGCCGATGTCGTCCTCGAGTCCTTCGGCGTGGTACGGCCTCCAGCGGGGTGTAATGGCGTTCCTCGTCCCAGGTCATTGTGTTCGCGGGAGGAGGAGCACCGGCTCCCCCTCCCGCGTGATCGCCGCTCGGCCGGTCGCGGCGGTGGGCGAACTAGAACCGGGTCGTCAAGCCCATCAAGACTCGGCGACCGTTGACCGATCCACCGTAGATCGAGAACCGCTCCGAGTCGAGGAGGTTGTGCCCGGTCAGGAACACCTTGAGGCTGTTGCTGACGCTGTAACCGACGCTGCCGTCGATCGTGGTCAGCGGCTCGATGTAGCCGGCGAAGACACCCGCCGCCCAGTCGTACCCCTTGACGGTTCGGAAAGTCAGTCCCGCGTCGATCCCCGAACGCCCCGCATAGGTCAGGGAGACATTGCCCTTGGCGCTCGGCGTGTTCGGCAGGAGCTGATCGCCCTGCTGCTGGGCGTTGATGTCGAACCGGAACAGGGTGAAGGTCCCGTCGGCCCGGAACTCGTCGCTGAGCTGAACGCCAGCGCCGAACTCGAGACCATACTGAATCGCCTTGCCGGCGTTGGTGTACGACAGCACGATCGCCGTCGCTCCATCCTCGAGCCGGGTGAGGCCGAGGCCCGCGGTTCGAGTGGCGGGGCTGCCAAGCAGCGCGGAACGCACCGCGGCGGCCAGCGCGGCCCGGGCGGCTGCCTGGCTCGCGGCCGGCAGCGCGGTGGCTGCCGTGGCCGGCGCCGTCCACGGCAAGAACGACGGATTCACCCCGGGCAGCAGGTCGGTCACGAAGTTCTTGAGCGAGTTCAAGTAGAGGTCGGCGGAGATGTAGAACCTGTCCGTCAGGTCGCCACGGTAGCCCACCTCGAACCCTTGGTTGGTCTCGACTTGGAGTTTGCCGTTGCCCCGAGCCCGGACCGGAACCGCGGCCGAGTTGCCGAACAACGCGCCGGTTGGGACCGTGGCCAGGATGGGCGCCAGGCCCGCGTTGGCCCGAAGGGCGGTCTCCAGCGCGGTGAAGTTAGCCGGAGCTCCGGCGGCCACGTCGAGGAAGAACTCCGAGTAGTTCGGGGTCTGGAAGGCCCGGTTGTAGGTGAACCGGATCGCGTGCCGATCGTTGGGGGTCACCACCAGCGCGGCTTTCGGCGAGAACTGCCCGTCGATGAGCGACCCGATGTCGTACCGGCCGGCGAGCACCGCCTTCACCTTGTCGCTCACCCGATACTCGAACTGGCTGAACAGCGCGTAGTAGTAGTCGCTCCGGTCGTCATTGGCGAGACCCATCAGGGTTCGCTTGGTGTCGACCCGGTAGTTGCGGATCGAGCCGCCGAGCACGAACCGGCCCCGACCGTCGTCGAACGAGTTGTTCTGCTGGGCTTCGAGGTGGAGGATGTTCGACTCTTCCTCGAGGCCGGCGGTCGACGCGAGCGAGTACTGCGGTTGCCTGGTGTCGCGGCCGTTCCAGTAGGCCATCACGTCGAAGCTCTTGCCGGCCCAGTTGAGTCGGCCGAAGGGACGTACGGTCTGGGAGATCTGGACTCGACCGATACCGGTGACGGCGACCTCATTCTCGACCTGCGACATCCCGAACTCGCCGGTGACGACATCACCGTTGTCGGCGTAGTAGTCGACCCGGGCCGAGCCGTAGATGTTCTTGATCGGATCCCGCTCGCCGCTCAGGGCCCCGGTCGCCGGGTCGGCGGTCTGGCCGTTGAGCGCTCGCAATTCTCGGCGGGCGCACGCCGAACAGAGCGGCCGGAAGGCCGAGTCGGTCGCGGCCCGGTACTCAGCGACGAAGTCCGCCGTGGTGGTGCGGGACCGCGACCAGGTGTCGCTGCGGTAGTAGCCGGCGTTCACCCGGTAGCCGACCCGGCCTTGGGCCCAGAGGCCGGCGTGGCGAAAATCGGCCTTGAAGGTCGAGAGCTGGCCGCCGCCGACCGAGAGCTTGTTGCCCACCACCTCGCGGGCCGACGGGGTCTTGATGTTGATGACGCCGGAGTAGGCGTTGGCGCCGTAGAGCGCCGAGCCCGGGCCTCGGACGAACTCGAGGCTGGAGACGTCCTCGAGCGGCACCGCGAGCGAGTTCCACTCCTGGCTGCCGAGGAAGGCGGTAGAGACGTCGCGCCCGTCGACCAGCACCAAGACTCGGCGGTTGAGCGAGGAGTTGAAGCCCCGAGCGTTGACGTTGAAGTCGTTGACGCCATTCTGGGCGATGTCGACCCCTGGCACCGCGGTGAGCGCCAACGGCGCCTGCCCGGTGATCGAGGTCGTCTGCAGCACCTGGGGGTCGATGACCGAGATCGCCGCTGGCGCCTCGACGGCCCGTTCGGGCACCTTCGACGCCGACTCGACGATCAGGTCGTTCAAGGCGATCGGCGCGGGCTCCATCTTCGCGTCGGCGGTAGCCGCCGCCCCCGCGGTGACGACGACGGTGACCTCGACTGGCCGATACCCGAGCCAGCGGAACACCAGCGTCTGGTTGCCAGCCGGCACCCGTTCGAGGACGTAGCGGCCGTTGGTGCCCGTCGACGCGCCGCCGCCGACGCCCTTGACCGTGACCGTGACCCCGACCAACGGAGCCCCGTCGTCGGACCGGGTCACCGTGCCGCGAACGGAACCGATCCCCTGGGCCACCGCGCCGCTGGTCGTTCCGACAGCCAAAGCAGCAGCGAGCATGGCCGCTCGACGTAGGGATTGCATCATGGTCATCACCAACCTGAGCTAGAAGGAATCAGCGGCTTGGCCGCCGGCTGAGAACGAGGGTTCGGCAAGCGCGATCCGAGCCCGTTGTTTGGGTCGGAAAAAGTGCACTTTCCCGAGGGGTCCGGCAAGGGCGCCCCCTGAGGTCCTTACTTGACTTTGTTCAGGGGGATTCGCCGAACCCGAACCTTCACGTCGTCGGGGCCACGGCCCGGGTCGGTCCAGGCGACGTAGAGGTCCGAACCAACCAGGGTGGTCCGGGGGAACCCGCCGTCGCGGGCTCGGCTACTTGGTCCGACCAGAAGCGGGGTCCCGGCGCCTCGAGGTCCGATCCGTCGGAGCAACCATTTGGGGTCGTCGCCATCCATCTCGAGCCAGGTTACTAAGGCATCCGTTGGGCCGACCATCTGTAAATGCACTCGCCCCAACGGGTTACCTTCGTCCACCTGAACGGCCGGCCGGAAGCTTTCGCCGCCGTCGGTGGAGAGAGAGAACTTGACCCGGGGGCTTCCGCCAGCGCCGGTGTACCATGCCACGCCGACGTGGGAGCCGTGGGCCGAGACGGACGGCCCGTTGACCGGGCACGCCTTCCAGACCCAATTGTCTCGGGCGACTGGGGTCGGTTCGCTCCAGGTGCCGCCCCGCTCCCGGACTACCACGATGTCTCTTACCTCTTCCAGCGAGCGGTCTCGGTACGCCGTGACCAGCCCCGCGGTGGCCCGCGTCATCGAGACCTGGCAACACTCGCAAGATCGGGTATCGAGGACGGTTTCCCCGCTCATGGTACCGTTGGGGCGCCAACTCGCGGTTCGGACCGACATCGCGCCGCCCTCATTGGCCATCGCCCGCCCGTCGAGCCAGGCGACGTCGACGCTCCCATCGCTGGCCGGCACCATCGCCACGAATCCGTGCTCGGTGGGGGTGGTGTCGGTGTGGGCCGTCACCGGGGCAGACCACGTCCGCCCCTGGTCCGTCGAGCTGCTGATCCGAACATGATAGGCGTAGGCTTTCGTGGCGGTCTTCTCGAGCCAGTGCACGACCCAGGCGCTCTTGCTGCTGTGTGCCACCGAGGGAAAGTCGGCCCAATTGACGAAGAACCGGTCCGACTCGGCCACCAGTCGGGGACTCGACCACCCGGTGCGGCCTCGGTGAGCGATCATCAGGGCGTAGCGTTTCGCCGCCCGGGGCTCGAACCAAGTGACCAAGAGGTCGCCGGAGGGCGTCCTGGTGAGGAACGGCTTGCTGCTGCCCTTCGGGCCGACCCAATCCGGCTGGGCGGATTGGGCCGGGAGAGCGGCGGCGCCCGCGACCAAGCCGCCCAGGACCAAAAGCGTTCTCATGGCGGAAATATCGCCGTCGGCCGGGCGGTCTGCCAGGCCAGCCCGGCCCGACGGACGAAATCAGCGCCAGCGGGTTATCCGGCTCGGGCCGCGGCCGCGAAGCGTGCCATGATGGTTTGGACCGGTTCGATCGCGTCGATGGTGGCTACGCTCTTCCCGGCCTGCCAGACGGCGCGGGCCGGATCGTCGGCGCGGTCGGCGCCCTGAATCGAGGTTCGGCGCAGGGACCGCAGGGACCGGAGCGCGTACCAGGAGCGAATCCACTTCTTGGTGCGGCGGCCTCGAAAGAGCCATCGAGCCAGCGGGCCGATCGCCGTCCCGATCCGGGCCACGTACGGGGTGTTGAGGACCGCCACCGGCACTCCGCTGAGTCGCTCGGTGTGGACCACATCGTCGGGGGTCGCGGCGACGATGGCCCGCTTATAGGCATCGCTCGCGGTGCACTCGGTGGTCGCGATGAACCGGGTCCCCATCTGCACGCCGGCATAGCCGATCCGCAGCGCGGCGACGAACTCGGCCGGGCCCCCGACCCCGCCGGCGCAGACCATCGGAAGGCCGAGGGGCGCCAGCTCGGCGAAGAGGGCTTCGGGGGGTCGGCTTCCCGAGTGGCCGCCGGCCCGGGCGTTGACCGCGATCAGGCCGTGGACGCCCCCGTCGCGGGCCTTGTCGCCCCAGCGGCGCTCGGTGACGTCGTGGTAGACGATCCCCCCGTGCGGCGCCACCGTGTCGACCACCCAGCGTGGATTGCCTAACGACGTCACGAAGAACCGGACCCCCTCCTCGAGGGCTTCGTTGACCCAGCGGACCATCCGCTGGTGATAGATCCGCGACGACGCCTCGATCAGGGCGTTCATCCCGATCGGCCGGGCGGTGAGCCGGCGAATCAAGCGGAGCCCTTCGCGGTAGTCGTGGCCGTGGACGTAGGTCAGCGAAATCGGCTGGAGCACGCCAATGCCGCCCGCCTCCGACACGGCGGCGACGAGCTCCGGGTTGCTGCACGGGTACATCGGGCCGCCGACGATCGGGAGCTCGATGCCGGCCTGGCGGGTCAACGCCGTGGTCAGGTCCATGATCACGCCCCGGTCGGCTGGGCCCGCTCGAGCCGCCAGACGGTCCGCACCCGACACACCGGCGAACCGTCCCGATCGGCGATCACGGTCTCCACGGTGGTGTCCACCGGCGCCGCGCCGATCGGCGGCACGGTGACGGTGGCTTCGGCCGAGAGGGTGCCTCGCGCTTTCTTGAGGTACTCCGCGCTGATCTGGGTGACGATGCCCCGAACGCCGGGGGGAAGGGCGAGGGTCATCGCGAGGCCGCTGGTCATCTCGCCGAGATTGACCAATGCCACCGCGTGGATCGAGTCGAGATGATTGCGGACCCGGCGACGATCCCGCAGCGTGGTCCGACAGAACCCCGGTCCGAGCGACTCGACCCGGGCGCGGACGCTGTGGCTGTAGGGCACCGCCAGGCCGAAAAACCGCGCGAACAGCCACCGTCCCCCCGGCCACGCCGAGAGTCGGTTCCAGAGCCGTTCCAGTCGATCGCGGGGCGAGGTCATCGGAGCGCCAAGCTTCCGGCTCCGGCTAGCGGAAGTCAATGGGCCCACTCGCGTCGGGATGCCATCCCGTGTAGGATGGTCCGACCTCCTCACCCGAGAAATCCCATGCGTCGTCTCATCGCGGTCGTTGTGGCTGGTCAACTAGTCGCGGCATCATCTCTCACCGGTCAGGCTACGAAGGAAGTGATGGCGATCGCCGGCGCCACCAACCCGGTCCTGTCGGCCGCCATCAAGGCCGGCGACTTGTTGTTCCTCTCGGGACAACTCGGCACGGTGCCTGGTGGCCGCGGCTTGGCGCCGGGCGGTATCAAGGCCGAGACCCAGCAGACCCTCGAGAACGTCAAGCGAGTGGTCGAGGCGGCGGGCAGCTCGATGGAACGGGTCGTCAAGTGCACCGTGTTCCTGATCGACATCGCGGAGTTCGGGGCGATGAACGAGGTCTACCGGACCTTCTTCCCGAAGGACCCCCCGACCCGATCGACGGTGGCCGTGGCCGGCCTCGTTCTCAACGCCCGGATCGAGATCGAGTGCCTGGCCTTGGCCGGCAAGTAGCGGCTGGAAACCAAGCCGGCGAGCCACGGTGCGACGTTATGCACCCGGTTCGCCGGGTGTTCGATGTCCGGATGTCGCCGCCCGGGCGGGCTGGACGGCGCCGGCGGGGCCGCGGCGACCGGCTGCGCGGAGCGTGGTGGTGGCGCCACAACAACCCACCGTTTTGGGGCCCAGCTACCCGCGGTGTGGCTCGGCACGGAACGTCCCCCTTGAGGCCTCGACCTCATCAAGCGACATGATTCGTGGCGGCCAAGGCCGGCGGTCGAAAGAAATTGCTGGTGTCGGTGCTAGCGTTAGGGTTTTTGACGGCTGGACGGCCGTCGATGGCGGCGGGGCAACACCAGGCCGAGCAGGTGACGGTCAGTCGCGAGTTCCACGATGCGGCCTGGGTCGCCGGCGGGACGGCGGTCACCCTGACCCTGCGCGAGCTCGGGGTCAAACCGGAGCGAGCCGCCCTCCTCGGGAGCGTGGGGCTGGTCGCGCTCTCCAAACTGTCGGAGTGCGCTCGATGGTGCGGCCGGTCCGACATCGACTGGCCGGCCTCGGTTGCCCTCAAGGACGCGGTCTACGACATGGTTCTCGCCAGCTCGTCCGTTCCATTGCTGATCGGTCGCCGAAAGGGATGGAAGGCGGGCGTCGGCGCGGGCTTGGCCTGGATCGGGACGTTCGTGCTGCTCCGACAGGTGGCGTGGAACAGTCCCTGACCCGGGCCGCTGCCTTTCAGCCGGGCCCCCCGGGCTCCCGGGCCGTCACGGCGACGATCCGGGGCACGTGTCCGGTCGACGCCAGGAATCCCTCGATATCGGCCCGGTCGATCAGCAAGGTGGCGGTATTCACCAGCGGATGACACCGCCAGGCCGGCGCCTCCCAGACCTCCTCGTCGATCACCACCTCGACCTGGTGAGCGGGATCGTTGATCAGCCCGAGCACCGTCACCGATCCCGGGGTCAGCCCGAGTAGCCGCTCGAGCCGCTCGGGCGACGCGAATCCGAGCTTGCCGCCGCCGATGACGTCCGCGAGGGCCCGGAGATCAACCTGCTTCGAGCACAGCGTCACCACCAGCCAGTGGCGCCGGCCTTTCTGATCGCGGAGAAAGAGGTTCTTGGTATGGGCGCCGCCGACCTCGGGCGCGATGACCTGGTCGGCCTCGTCGCAGGTGAACACGGCCTGATGATCGAACCGTCGGTAGCGGACGCCGAGGTGGTCGAGGCGGGCCAGCAGGTGTCGTACCGGATCGGTGTCGGTCATCCGGTGGAAGGTGGCCGTCACCCGGGCGGGCGGGCAAGCGCCGCCACCGCTACCGAAAGCCCCCCTGCCCAAGCGAGATTGCCCTGACATGAATTCCGTCGCGACCTCGGCCGTCGGGCTGATCGGTATCCTGGTGGAGTTGGGTGCCTGTCTGTTGGCGACGTCGCTGATGTTCGGCCTCAGGCGCCAGGCCCGGGACCGGGAGTATTTCACCTGGTGGTCTTGGGCGTGGATCGCCGTCTCCGTCGCCGTCGCGGCGGTCTCGATCCGCTATAACGTCTTGCCGCAGGTGGTGCCGGCTGCCATCCGTCGGGGCGAGGGGCCCTTCCTGGTTCCCCTCTACGCCGCCTACCAGATCGCCAAGTTTCTCTTCCTCGGCTTCACCGCCCTCGGAGTTCGATCGTGGCTGACCGGAATCTCGGTGACGCGTCGAGAAGCCGTCGGGGTCTGGCTGACCGCCGTATCAGTCGGCTTCGGGTCGGTGTTGTTCACGGTCGACCTGAATCACCTGGTGATGATTCAGGCGGTGATCTTCGGCCCCACCTTCGGGATCTTGGCCTGGTACGTCGGGCGACAACCGCGCTCACCGCGGGAGGTCGGGAGCCGGACGCTGACGGTCGCCCTGGTTCTCCTGGCCGTGCAGTGGACGCTCTATCTCGTCGCCTTCGGCCGCGCGTCGATCCCTGCCAGCAGCCGGTTCGAGACGATTCTCGGAAATCTGGCTGAATACAATTCGTATCTCGACGCCGGGACCCTGGTGCTGCTGGGGGTGGCGATGGTGCTGACCCTCGTCGAACAGACCCATCGCGAGACGCAGGCCTGGCAGGGCGACCGGATCCGGGACGCCAAGGCCGCCGAGCGGCGGCTGGCGGAGGTCCTCCGCGCGGCCCACGAGGGCGTCGTGACCCTGACCGCGGATCGGACCATCGATCTGATGAACCCCGCCGCGGAGACGATCCTCGGCGTCAGTCGGACTGAGGTCAGGGGGGCGTCGTTCGACCGATTTGTCCGACCGGAAGATCGGGCGCCGTTCTGGAACGACCTGGCCCTCACGGTGCGGCGTTCGGAATCGCACCCCGCGGTGGCCACCCGTCGCGAGGTCGGTGGAATTCGGGCCAACGACGACCCCTTTCCCCTCGAGCTGTCGGCGTCGTCCCTCGCCGATGACGCCGGCGGGGGGTACGTCATGGTGGTTCGCGACCTCACCAACCAGCTTCGTGAGCGAGAGGCGCACGAGCAGTTCCAGAATCAGCTCGCTCACGCGGCCCGGCTCGAGGCGATGGGGCGGATGGTGTCGGGCGTGGCGCACGAGCTGAACAACCCGCTCACCGCCATCATCGCGTTCGCTCAGGATCTCGCGATGCAGCCGCGCTCCGACGACGACCGCGAGGCGTTGACGGTGATCATCCAGCAAGCCGACCGTTGTCGGATCATCGTGGGGGATCTGCTGATCTTCGCCCGGAGCCGTCGCGAGGAACGGCGGCGGCTCGCCCCCGAAGATCTGGTCCGCCGGGTCGCCCGGGTCTTCGACCGGGATTCGGCGCGTTTTGGCGTGATCCTCGGCGTCCAGGTGGGGGCCGAGTTGCCATCGATCGAAGTCGACGCGGCAGGCATCGAGCAGGTGCTCACCAACCTGCTCACCAACGCGTTTCAGGCATCTCCACCCAGCGGTCGGGTCGACCTCTCCGTCGACACCAAGGGCGACCGGATCGAGTTTCGAGTGGAAGACCAGGGGGCCGGTATCGCGCCTGAGACCCTGCCGCGGGTCTTCGAGCCGTTCTTCACCACCAAGCCAACCGGTCAAGGCACCGGCCTCGGGCTTGCCGTGTCTCACGCCATCGTGCAGCAACATGGCGGCACCATCACGGCCGAGAATCGCGATGGCGGTGAGCACGGGGCGCGGTTCATCGTCCGGTTGCCCTATGTGAATCGGCGAACCGACCACGCGGCGCCCGGCGGCCCTGGCACGCCGGCTGCCGGGATCGTGGCCCACGGCAGTCGAGCCTTGGTGGTCGACGACGAACCGGCCATTCGGGTTGCGATCCGCCGAGCGCTCGAGCGGCACGGCTGGGTGGTCGACGAGGCCGCCGACGGCTCGGAGGCGTGGCTTCGACTCCAGGTCGGTGGCCGGCCGGCGGACTACGCGGTGATCGTCACCGATCTCCGCATGCCCGGTCTGTCCGGCATCGAGCTGGTCGAGCGGCTCCGCATCGAGCACCCGAGCTTGGCCGCCCGTACCATCGTGATCACCGGCGACACGGCCTCGCCGCAGGTGGCCCAGTTCCTGGCGACCCTGACCACGCCGTATCTTCAGAAGCCGTTCGACATCAAGGCCATCGTGACGTGGGCCGATCGGATTCGGCGCGAATCGACCCTGCCGGCGTGAGACCAAAATGACCGCGCTCGGGTTCGCCCTCGCCTTCGTGATCGGCATCTCGCTGGGATTGCTGGGCGGTGGTGGGTCGATCCTGACGGTGCCGGTGCTGGTGTACGTCCTCCACTACCCGATGAAGCAGGCCGTGCCGCTCAGTCTGGTGGTCGTCGGTGTCACCAGCGCCTTTGGGGTCTGGCGTCACCATCGGGCGGGTAATGTGGAGTGGCCGGCCACGCTCGCTTTCGGCCCGGCCGCTTTGGCCGGAGCGTTCGCCGGTGGGCGCCTCAGCGGTCTGGTGTCGAGCCGCTTTCAGCTGACCATCTTCGCCATCCTGATGATCGCGGCCTCGGCGTCGATGTTCTTTGGACCCAGCCTGCCCGGGGAGGGCTCCGGCGAGCCACGCCGACGTCGCGCCTGGCCTTTGCTGATGCTCTTGGGAGGGTTGGTGGGGGTGCTCACCGGTCTGGTCGGAGTCGGCGGCGGTTTCATGTACGTACCGGCGCTGGTGGTGCTCGGCGGTGTCGCGATGAAGCGGGCGGTCGGCACCAGTCTCACCTTGATCGTGATGAGCTGCGTGGCGGGCTTCGCGAGCTACCTGGGCCGAGTCGTGGTCGATTGGCGCGCGGCGGCCCTGTTCACTGCGCTGGCCGTCATCGGGGTCCTGGTCGGGAGCCGCCTGGTACGCCGGGTGTCGGCCACCGAACTACGGCGGGCCTTCTCGGTGTTGTTGCTGGTGATGGGCGTGCTCGTTCTCCTCAAACCACGCTGAGTTCGCATATGTACTTCCGACGCTTCTACGATGAACGACTCGCCCAGGCGAGCTATCTGATCGGGTGTCAGGCCAACGGCACCGCGATTGTCGTCGACCCCTCTCGGGACGTCGCCCCGTACCTGGAGGTGGCCTCCGCCGAGGGTCTCAAGATCGTGGCCGTCACTGAAACCCACATCCACGCCGACTTCGTCAGCGGGCTCCGCGAGCTCGGAGCCGCGACCGGTGCCACGATGTACCTGTCGGCCTGCGGGCCCGAGGAATGGCAGTACCGATTCCGGACCGATCCGAGGGTGACTCTCCTCAACGATCGCGACGTCATCCCCCTCGGAAACATCCGGCTGACGGCGGTGCACACCCCCGGACACACCCCCGAACATCTCGTGTTCCTGGTGACCGACGGGGCCGCGACCACCGATCCGATGGGCATCATTACCGGCGACTTCGTCTTCGTGGGAGACGTCGGCCGGCCCGACCTGCTCCAGAAAGCGGCCCGGGTGGCGAACACGGCGGAACTTGGCGCCCGACAGTTGTGGACGAGCCTCCAGTGGTTCAAGACTCTGCCCGATCATCTCCAGATCTGGCCGGGGCACGGGGCAGGGTCCGCCTGCGGCAAGGGGCTCGGCGCGGTCCCGTCGAGCACGGTGGGATACGAGCGCCGGGTCAGCTGGGCCTTCGACGTGGCGACCGAAGCCGAGTTCGTGATCAAAGTGCTAGAGGGCCAACCGGAGCCGCCACGGTACTTCGGCCGGATGAAGGTGGTCAATCGGGATGGTCCCCCGATCCTCGGAACCGTCGTCCCGCCTCGCCGGATGGCGGGGAGCGACATCGTCGCCCTGGTCGATCGAGGCGCGATCGTCGTCGACACCCGACCCACCGCCGCTTTCGCGACGGGGCACATTCCCGGCACCATCAACGTGCCGTTTTCCAAGAGCTTCACCACGTACGCGGGGTCCCTGCTCCCCTATGACGCCGAGCTGTGGTTCCTGGTCTCGGATGCGGCGTCGGAGCCGCTGCGGCAACTGGGGTTGGCGCTGGCCTCGATCGGGCTCGATCGGGTGGCGGGCGGGTTCGGACCGGACGCGCTTGCCGCCTGGACTGCCGGGGGCCGCGCGTTGGGTTCTACCGACCAGCTGCCGGTGCGCGATCTCCAAGCCGGGGTCCGCGGCCGTCTGGTGCTCGACGTGCGGAACCGGTCGGAGTGGGACGGCGGGCACCTTGCCGGCGCCACCCTGATCCCGCTACCCGAGCTGCTCGATCGACTTGGCGAGATCCCCGCCGATCGGGACATCGTGGTGCACTGCCAGGGCGGGGGTCGCTCGGCGATCGCGGCCAGCGTCCTGAAGCGGGCTGGGCATCAGCAGGTCGCCAATCTGGCCGGAGGGTTCGACGCTTGGGTCGCGGCGGGCGGCCCGATTGAGCGTTAGGCTCCGGCGCCGGACCGACAACGCCAAAATGACAGCGTGGCCAGAATCCCCTGGGCCAGGGTCGGCCAAAGTGGCCGAAAATTCCCGGCACGCTGGCTGCTTTTCGAGGGGATAGTTACCCCGACCCGAAAAGTGGATGACAGAACAATGTTGCTGCAACAGTGGAGCGGGCGGCCCGCTCAGATCAATCGCTGGCTCGACAATGACGCCGCGTTTACGGTCCCGGCCTACCCGGCCGTGGACGTCGCCGAGGACGTCAACCGGTTCTCGATCACGATGGAAGTACCCGGAGTGAAGGTCGAGGAGATCAAGATCGATCTCGACGGTCATCGCCTGATCATCTCGGGCGCGAAGAAGCAGGAGACAGACGAGCGAACCGATCGGGTCCATCGGGTTGAGCGGCGGTTCGGGGCCTTCCGCCGGGTGTTCACCGTGCCCGACTCGGTGGATGGCGAGAACATCGAGGCGAAGCTCACTGACGGCGTCTTGTCGGTCACCCTGCCGAAGATGGCGCGGGCCCGGGCGCGCACCATCCCGGTCACCGTCTAGGCGGGTCCGGATGTCACCGAGCGAGGGGCCGGCGCCGAGCCGGCCCTTCGTGCTTCAGCCCGGGGTCCCCCGACCGCCATCTTCCCCCCGAGCCTCTAGGTGGTAAGTTTTCGCCGGTGCGACACTCGCGACCCACCCAGCCGCTGGCCCGAGCGCTCTTTCCCTTGCTCGCGCTCTATCTGCTGACCGAACTCGTCGTCCTCATCGTTCGTCATCGTACCCCATGATCAGGACCGCTCGGACGGTTGTGGCGATTGGTTTGGGCCTGCTGGGGCTGGCCACGTCGGGCTGCCCTGCCGCTCGGCCGGGGGCCACGCCGCCGACCTCCGGCAGCACGGTCAAACAAGGCTGGCAGTGGTCGATCGATTCCGTCCGGCAGGTGGTCAACGCGGTGCGGGCCGGCAAGAGTCTCCGCCCGCCGAGTTGGCCCGGCGACTCCCGGGTGGCGGTGCTGCTTTCCTTCGATGTCGACAACGAAACCATTCCGCTCCGTTTCGGGGAGCCAAGCGTCGGGACGCTGTCCCAGGGACAATACGGGGCTCGGGTCGGTCTGGCTCGGGTCCTGGCGGCTCTCGACCAGCGGGCGATCCCGGCCACCTTCTTCATCCCCGCGGTGAGCCTGATGCTCACCCCGACCATGGCCGATCAGATCAAGGCATCGGGGCGCCATGAGTTCGGAGTTCACGGGTGGATTCACGAGCTCAACACCCAGCTGCCGGCGGACGTCGAGCGAGAGCTGGTTCAGCGGGCGATCGACACCCTCACGGCGATCACCGGGGTTCGCCCGGTCGGGTACCGGGCTCCCTCGTGGAACATGAGTCCCGCGACGCTCGCCATCGTCAAGGACCTCGGTTTCCTCTACGAGAGCTCGCTGATGGCGGACGACGGCCCCTACGAGCTCACCGCGGCCGGCCAACCGACCGGGGTCATCGAGCTGCCGGTCGAGTGGATTCTCGACGACGCCCCGCTGTTCAGCCCTACCGGCGACCGGTACAGCCCCCCGCGAGAGGTGCTTCGGGTCTGGATGGACGAGTTCGACGTGGCCTATCGCGAAGGCGGGATGTTCCTCCTCACCATGCACCCGCACGTGATCGGCCATCGCTCCCGAATCGTCGTGCTCGAGGCCCTGATCGACTACATCCGCTCGAAGCCGGGGGTCTGGTTCGCCACCCACCGTGCGGCGGCCGAGCACGTGCGCCCACTACTAGCCGGGGACCGGCGTTAGAATTCAGACCCGTTCAATCGGTCGGAGACGCTTCGGTGCTCGGTATCATCGGCGGTAGCGGTATCTATCAGGTCGAAGGCCTCGAGAACGCGGCCTGGCGAGAGGTGTCGACGCCGTGGGGATCCCCCTCGGACGCGATCCTCGTCGGAACGCTCGCCGGCCGCGGGGTGGCCTTCCTCCCTCGCCACGGGCGGGGTCATCGAATCTCGCCGACGGACCTGAACTTCCGGGCCAACATCGCCGCGTTGAAGCAGCTGGGCGTCACCGACGTGCTGTCGCTGAGCGCCGTCGGGTCGCTGCGCGAGGACCTGGCACCCGGCACCTTCGTGATCGTCGATCAGTTCGTCGACCGGACCTTCGCCCGGGCCAAGAGTTTCTTCGGCGCCGGGCTGGTCGCGCACGTGTCGGTGGCCGATCCGGTCTGCGGCCGGCTCGGCGATACCATCGAGGGGGCGGCCCGCGACCTCGGGCTCCGATTCGTCCGGGGTGGCACCTACCTGGTGATGGAGGGGCCGCAGTTTTCCACCAAGGCGGAATCGCAGCTCTATCGCTCTTGGGGCATGAGCGTCATCGGGATGACCAACATGCCGGAGGCCAAGCTCGCCCGCGAAGCCGAGCTGTGTTACGCGACCGTGGCGATGGTCACCGACTACGACTGTTGGCACCCGACCCACGGGCACGTCACCGTCGATCAGGTGATCGCCGTGCTCCAGAGCAACGCCGACCGGGCGCGTCAATTGATCCGGGCGGTGGCGCCTCGCTTGGCGAGCCGACCCGGCGAGTGTCCCCACGGCTGCGATCGGGCCCTCGACGCCGCCATCATGACGGCGCCCGAGGCCCGCGATCCCGCGGTCGTCGAACGCGCCAAGACCATCGGTGGACGAGTCCTATGACCGATCTCAAGCGGTTGGTGCGAACCATTCCCGACTACCCCAAGCCGGGCATTCTCTTCCGCGACATCACCACGCTGCTCGGTGATCCCGGTGGATTCCGCGAGGCGATCCGACTCCTGGTCCAGCGCTATCACAGCCACGGCATCGACAAGGTGGCCGGCATCGAGGCCCGCGGGTTCATCCTCGGCGGGGCCATGGCCGAACGGCTCGGCGCCGGTTTCCTCCCGATTCGAAAGAAGGGGAAGCTTCCCTTCGAGACCATCGGTCATGACTACGAGCTCGAATACGGTACCGACCGGGTCGAAGTCCACCGCGATGCGGTCGCGCCGGGCCAACGGGTTCTCCTGGTGGACGATCTCATCGCCACCGGAGGGACCGCGGTCGCGGGCCTGACCTTGCTACGAAAACTCGGCGCTGTCGTCCTCGAGGCCTGCTTCATCATCGAGCTGCCGGAGTTGGGCGGCCGGGCGCGCTTGGAGAAGGAGCAGTGCCCGGTGCACACCCTGATCGAGTACGAGGGTCACTAGTGCGGGTCGACGGTCGCTGGTATCGATCCATCTGGCTCGCCGCCGACGGGTGGAGCATCGAGATCATCGACCAGACCGCGCTGCCGGGCCGATTCGAGGTGGTTCACCTGGTCTCGGTCGATGAGGTTGGCCGGGCGATCTCGACGATGCAGGTGCGAGGAGCGCCTCTGATCGGCGTCACCGCGGCCTACGGGGTCGCCTTGGCCATGCGCCGCGATCCGAGCGACGCCGGGCTCGCCGCCGCGATCGGGTTCCTCGGCGCGACCCGCCCGACCGCGGTCAATCTCCGCTGGGCTCTCGAGCGTGCTCGCGTCGCCTTGGCCGAGGTGCCTCCCGCCGCCCGGGTCGAGACGGGGTATCGCCTCGCCGCGGCGATGGCCGACGAGGACGTCGAGGCCTGTCGGCGGATCGGGGGATTCGGCGAGAGCGTGCTGGCAGATCGACACCGGACGTTAGGCGGGGCTCGGCCGCTTCGAGTGCTGACTCACTGCAACGCCGGCTGGCTCGCCACCGTCGACTGGGGGACGGCCTTGGCGCCGATCTATCACGCCCATGACGCCGGGATGCCGATTCACGTCTGGGTCGACGAAACCCGGCCCCGCAACCAGGGCCTCCTGACCGCGTGGGAGCTGGCCCAGCATGGGGTGCCCCACACGGTGATCGTCGACAACGCCGGCGGGTTGCTGATGAAGCAAGGCCGGGTCGATCTCTGCATCGTCGGGACCGACCGGGTTGCCCGAAACGGCGATGTCGCCAACAAGATCGGCACCTATCTCAAGGCGCTCGCCGCCTTCGACAACGAGGTTCCCTTCTACGTCGCGGCGCCGTCGTCGAGCGTCGATTGGACCGTCCCGAACGGTGCCGCGATTCCGATCGAAGAGCGCCCCGACGACGAGCTGGGTTTGTCGCCCGACGTCCCGGTGGCCAACCCGGCCTTCGACGTTACCCCGGCGCGGTTGGTGGCCGGGCTCATCACCGAGCGCGGCATCGCGCCGGCCACCGCGGACGGTTTGGCGACGCTGTTTCCCGAGCGGGGCCCGTGAGGAGACCGTCACCAATCGTCAGGACAGTGCCATGATCCGTCGGGCGTTCGCCTTCGTTCTTCTTGCCGCGGGATGCGCCGCGCCGAGCGGCCCCCCCGGCCTCACCATCACCAACGTCCAACTCATGGACGGCTCCGGCGAACCCGCTCGGGCCGGCGCGGTGCGCATCGTCGGGGATACGATCGTCGCCGTCGGTGACCTCGAGCCACGCCGAGGTGACTCGGTCGTCGATGGAGGCGGATTGGTGCTGGCCCCGGGGTTCATCGACACGCACAGCCACCACGATTGGGGCCTCGGCGGGATGCCCGATGCGTTGGCCGCGGTCAGTCAGGGCATCACCACGATCGTGGCCGGCAACGACGGTGGCCACCAGATGCCGTTGGCGGCCGCGTTCGACAGGCTCACCAAGGTGCCGGCGACCATCAACGTCGCGTCGTACGCCGGCCATGGAACGATCCGTTCCGCGGTGATGGGCGATGATTTCAAACGCCCCGCTCGCCCCGCTGAGATCGACTCGATGGCGGTGTTGCTGCGACAGGAGCTCGCGGCCGGAGCACTCGGTCTCTCGACCGGCCTCGAGTACGACCCAGGCATCAACTCCGACCCCGGCGAAGTCCTGGCACTCGCCAAGGTCGCCGCGGCGGCGAACGGTCGGTACATCTCCCACATCCGGAGCGAGGATCGGTGGTTCTGGCAGGCCATCGACGAGATCATCACGATCGGGCGGGAAGCCAAGCTCCCGGTCCAAGTGAGCCACATGAAGCTCGCGATGGTCACCATCAACGGACAGGCCGACAGCCTGCTCCGGTTGCTGGATGGGGCCCGGGCCGCCGGCGTCGACATCACGGCGGACGTCTACCCGTATCCCTACTGGCAATCGACCCTGACCGTGCTGTTTCCGAAACGCGATTTCGCCAATCGCGCCGAGGCCGAGAAGATCCTCCGCGAGATCGCCCGGCCGGAGGGATTGCTGATCGGTGACTTCGCCGCCAACCCGGCGCTCGCCGGCAAGACGGTGGCCGAGATCGCGGTGCTGCGCCGAGAAGATCCCGCCAGCACCTTGATGGGCCTCATCAAGGAGGCCCTTGCGTTCGAGAAGGCGAACCCTGGCACGGGCGGCGAAAGCGTGGTGGCGACCAGCATGATCGAGGCCGACATCGCGAAGTTGCTCGCGTGGGAGCACACCAACGTCTGCTCGGACGGGGCGCTCGATGGGGCCCATCCCCGCGGCTATGGTGCCTTTCCTCGCGTCTTGGGTCAGTACGTCCGAGACGGCAAGATCATGTCGATGGAAACCGCGATCAGGAAGATGACCAGCCTCGCGGCCCAGCATGTTGGGATCGCTCGGCGCGGTGCGATCGCGCCCGGCCAATACGCCGACTTGGTGCTCTTCGATCCGGCGACGGTGGCCGATCGGGCCACGCCCAAGGACCCGCACCTCGTCTCGGTCGGGATCGCCAAGGTGTGGGTCAATGGGCAACTCGTCTATCAGGACGGCAAGACCACCTCGGCCCGGCCCGGTCGGGTCATCCGCCGGCAGACGCGATGAACCTGAATGACCGCATCGCGGCCGCCGCGAAACGGATCGGACCGTACGTTCGCGAGACGCCGCTGCTCTGGTCTCCGGGCCTCTCGGAGCTGGTGGGGACCCGGGTGTTCCTCAAGCTCGAGAACCTCCAAGTGACTGGCTCCTTCAAGGCCCGGGGCGCTCTCAACAAGGTGCTCGCCTTGACCGCGGAGGAGCGGGCCCGGGGAGTGGTCACGGCGTCGAGCGGGAATCACGGAGTCGCGGTCGCTAACGCTGGGCGACAGGCCGGCATCGTGCCGACCGTGTTCCTCCCCACCAACGCGGCCCCGAACAAGATCGCCAAGATCAAGAAGCTTGGTGCGGTGGTCGAGTTTTTCGGTGATGACTCAGGCCTCACCGAGATCCATGCCCGCTCAGTCGCGGAGCGGACCGGTCAGGTCTTTGTCTCGCCGTACAACGACCTCGATGTCGTGGCGGGGCAGGGAACCATCGGCCTGGAGATGATGGCTCAGTGCCCCACGCTGGGGGCGGTGGTCGTCGCGGTCGGCGGCGGGGGCCTGATCGGCGGGATCGCGAGCTACTGCAAGGCGGAGCGGCCCGATCTTCTGGTCGTCGGTTCGTCACCGGCCAACTCCTGCGTCATGGCCGAGTCGGTCAGGCAGGGGAGTATCCTCGACCTCCCTTCGCTGCCGACCCTGGCGGACGGCACCGCGGGTGGGGTCGAGCCGGGTACGGTCACGTTCGCGATGTGCCGCGACCTGGTCGACCGTTACGACCTGCCCTCCGAGGCCGAGATTGCCGAGGGGATGCGGCTGTTGTTCGCCGAGGAGCGATTGGCCTGTGAGGGCGCGGCCGGCCTTGCCCTCGCGACGGCGATCCGGGTGGCGGTCCAACTTCGGGGCCGAGACGTGGCGGTGGTGCTCTGCGGCGGCAACGTCGACGTCGAGACCTGGTGCCGAGTGATGGGCGGGGACGGCTGAGGGAAGGAGCGCCCCCCTGGCTCCTTCCCTCGCAACGCTAGGTCGGCGGAATTCGCAAGGTGACCCGGTCGCCGTGGCTCACCGTGATCTCGTCGGACACCGGCGCCCGCGAGCTGCCGATGGGATCGGCCTGAAACCGGAGCGACGTGGTCTGCCGGACCAGGTGCTTGGGCAAGGTGAACTTGGTCTGCGCGAGGCCGCCCGCCATCCCGAGCCGAATCCGCCGGGCGCCTTCGATCACGTAGATGGTCATGTCCGGGAACGCCTGATTGTCGACCAACAGCTCGGTCGGGGCGTCCGGATCGATGACCGTTTCGACCCGGTTCCGGTTGCAGCCCGCCGCGAACAGGCCAATAAAGACAACCGATAGAGCACCAATGACCGATCTCATCATGACCTCCCGTGGAAGTTCGCTCCGACGCGACTCCAATCCCCTGACACGGGTTTTGGGCCCGTCCCCCTATACGAAGGCCGTCCGGCTCCGGAGGCCGGGATGACCGACGCGCCGCCCACCCTTCAACATGTCAACGCCGCGATCAGCCGGCTGGCTCCCTTCGTTCGCCGGACCCCGACCTGGGAGTGGCGGGACGACCTCCTGACCGAGCGCCTCGGACCGGGCACTGAAGTGATGCTGAAGTTGGAGCTGTTCCAGTATTCCGGCACCTTCAAGGTACGGGGCGCCGTCATGAACATGCTGGCGCTCACCCCCCAGCAGCTTCACCGAGGGGTCACCGCCGTGAGCGCCGGCAACCACGCCGCGGCCGTGAGCTACGCGGCTCGGGCCCTGGGCACCACGGCCAAGGTCGTGATGCCGAAGACGGCGAGCCCCGCGCGGATCGCGCTGTGCCAGCGCCACGGCGCCGAGGTGGTGTTGGCGGAGGACGTCCACGAGGCGTTCTCGCTGGTCAAGCACGTCGAGCAATCCGAGGGGCGGACCTTCGTCCATCCGTTCGAGGGATTCTACACCGCCACCGGGACGGCCACGCTCGGTCTCGAGTTGATGCGGGATGTCGATGACCTCGATGTGGTGGTGGTACCGGTGGGCGGCGGAGGGTTGATCTCCGGGATGGCTGCGGCGATCAAGCAGCTCCGGCCCGCCTGCGAGGTGATCGGGGTGGAGCCCGAGGGCAACGACGTCATCAAGCGGAGCGTAGCCTCGGGGAAGCCGGAGCAGGCGGGCACCATTCGCACCATCGCCGACAGCCTGAGTCCGCCCTTCGCGCTGCCCTACAGTCTGTCGCTGATCAAGCGCTTCGTGGACGACATCGTGCTGGTGAGCGACGACGAGCTGGTGGAGGCCCTCTACCTCCTCTTCGAGCGGGCCAAGCTCGCGGTCGAGCCGGCCGGGGCTGCCACCACCGCGGCGCTGCTCGGGCCCCTCGCCGGGCGGCTCGCCGGCAAGCGGGTCGGCCTGGTGGTCTGTGGCGCCAACATCGACGGGCCGCGCTACGCCGAGTACCTGGAGCGGGGCCGGGTCCGGTTGGCTCGGTGATCGTTCCGCCGCGGCCGGGACTGGTCTTCCTCCTGTCGTTGGTCGCGACGACCCTCAGCTCGATGAGTGGGGGGAGTGCGTCGCTCCTCACCACCCCCACCTGGATCGCACTCGGCTACCCGTTGCCCGCCGCGTTGGCTTCGGACAAGCTCGCTGGCGCGCTGTGGACTCTGGCCGGGGCGCGAAACTACCTTCGTCACCGGTCGGTCGACTGGCGCTTGGTGGGGGCGATGATGGTCGTCGGAACCGCCGCGGCCTACCTCGGCACTCGGCTCACCAGCGACCTCGATCCGGCCCGGCTCACGCCAATCATCGGGGCCCTGATTCTCGGGGCGGTGGCTCTGGTGGCCTTTCGCCCCACCATCGGCAACGGGACCCACCCACCGAGGTTGTCCCGTCCGGTGACGGCGGCGACCGCATTGCCGCTTGGCTTCTACGAAGGCATGTTCGGCTCCGGGAATTCGATTCCCGCCACCCTGCTGTTCGCGGTGGGGCGCGGGTATGACTTCATCCAGGCGCTGGGACACTACTATCTCCTCGCCGCGGTCTGGTGTGCCTCCGCCGCGATGAGCTACTCGTCGCGCGGGTTCTTCGAGCCGGCGCTCGCCTTGCCCGCGACCGCCGGGGCCGTGGTCGGCGGGTACCTTGGCTCTCGATTGGGCCACCGGTTCGGGGTTCGGGTGGTTCGCGGTATTTTCCTGGTCGCCGGCACCGCGCTCGGCGGCAAACTCCTCCTCGGGTGGTGACTGGGCATGATCGCCATGCTCCTCTACGTGCTCGTCCTTGGCTGCTTCGCCGTGCTGTTCGCGGCTTCGGTCAGCGCCCTGAAGGACGCGGTGCGCCAGCGAGCCCGGTTGCGTGGTTTTGCCATCGCCCTGGTCATCGCGGTCGGCTCGCTGGTCGGGATGTGGGCGGTGCTGGTATGAGCGACGTGACCGTTCGCCGCGCCAGCGGAGACGATCTGGACCTCGTCGCGGCCCTCTTCGACGGGTACCGCCAGTTCTACCGTCAGCCCAGTGACCCGGCGCGGGTGCGAGCGTTCCTCGCCGACCGACTTCGCAACGGTGACTCGATCGTTCTGCTGGCATTTCTGGAAGGGCAAGCCGTCGGCTTCGTCCAACTCTATCCGACCTTCTCCTCGGTGTCGATCGGGCGGGCCCTGGTGCTCAACGATCTATTCACCAGCGCCTCGGCCCGAGGGCGCGGGGTGGGCCGCGCCCTGATCGAATCGGCGGTCCAGTTCGGCCGCGAGAGCGGGGCGCTTTACCTCGAGCTCGCGACCGAGATCACCAACAGTTCGGCCCAACGCCTTTACGAGGCGATGGGGTGGGCCAGGGAGACCGATTTCTATCGGTACTCCCTGAACCTCCGATGAGCGGGTTCCAGGACCACTTCTCCGAGCGTGCCGCCGGGTACGCGACCTATCGACCGACCTATCCGGACGACCTCTTCGAATGGCTGGCGAGTCGGGCGCCGAGTCGCCGGCTGGCTTGGGATTGTGCCACCGGTAGCGGTCAGGCAGTGGCTGGCCTCGCCCGGCGGTTCGAGCGGGTGGTCGCTACCGACGCGAGCGCCGATCAGCTGAAGAACGCCCGGCCGTTTCCTAACGTGGAGTATCGGGTTGCCCGGGCCGAGGCATCCGAGCTCGAGGCAGGTTCCGTGGACCTGATCACCGTGGCACAGGCGCTCCATTGGTTCGATCACGGGACCTTTTTCGCAGAGGTTGGCCGGGTGGCACGGCCTGGGGCGATCGTCGCGGCCTGGATGTACAACCTGATGCAGGTCAGCCCGGAGTTCGATCAGATCTTGGCGCGGTTCTACTCGGAGACGGTCGGCCCGTTCTGGCCGGGAGAACGGGTCTACGTCGATCAAGGTTACCGGACCGTTTCGATCCCGTTCCGCGAGCTCGCCCCGCCACCCTTCGAGATGGAGGCGGACTGGTCCTTCGACCATCTTCTCGGCTACCTGCGGACCTGGTCGGCGGTGGCGCGGTACGCCAAGGCGCGCGGTGACGACCCGGTCGCCCTGGTGGCGCCGGAGCTGGCCAGGCATTGGGGCGCTCCCGACCTGGTGCGCCGGGTGTGTTGGCCTATTGCCCTGCGGGTGGCGGTGGTGGAGCCACCGGAAACGGCCACCCCGACTCCCTCGTAGTTTCCACTATAGTTCGCGTCTCGATCTCACGAAGGACATGCCATGTACGCCGCCTTGCTCGCCGTTCTCTTGCTGCAGGATCAAGCCACCGCGTTCGTCAACGTCAACGTCGTCCCGATGGACCGCGACCGCATCCTCTCGGGCCAAACGGTGATCGTCCGGGGAGGCAAAGTCGCCGAGATGGGCCCGAGCGACCGGGTCAAGGCGCCCCCCGGCGCCACGATCGTCGATGGCGCCGGGAGGTACCTGATCCCGGGTTTGGCCGAGATGCACGCCCACATCCCTCCGGGTCCCCAGGTGGCGGATTCGACCATCGAACGGATCCTCGCCCTATTCGTCTTGAACGGGGTGACCACCGTCCGCGGCATGTTAGGCGATCCCCGCCATTTGCCCTACCGCGACCGGGCCAGGCGGGGCGAGCTCCTCAGCCCGTTGATCTACACCTCGAGCCCATCGCTCAACGGCAATACCATGCCGAACGCCAAGGCGGCCGCCGACTCCGTCGTGAAGTACCGCCAGGCCGGCTACGATTTCATGAAGGTTCACCCGGGGATTTCCCGGGCCGTGTGGGACACCATCGCCGCCACCGCCGCTCGAGTCGGGATTCGGTTCGCCGGGCACGTGCCACTCGACGTCGGGATCGAGCGGGCGATCGAGAGCAAGTTCTGGTCGGTCGACCACCTCGACGGCTTCATGGAAGGACTCGTCCCGGAGTCGTCGACTCGCCGGTTCTCGGGCCAGGAGGCCGGCTTCTTCGGGCTTGGACTGGTGGCCAGGGCCGACGAATCGCGGATTCCAATGTTGGCCGCCAAAGCCAGAGCTGCGGGCGTTTGGATGGTCCCGACCGAAACGCTGATGCGCCACGTCATCGGCGACTTCTCGGTCGACGAGATGAGCAAGTGGCCCGAGATGGCGTACTGGTCCAAGGGGGGCATCGCGGCGTGGGCGCAGCAGACCAATCAGATGCGCGGTGGCGGGGCCTCGGCGGCGGACAAGGCGCGGTACCTCGAGCTCCGGAAGAAGCTGATCAAAGGCTTTCACGACGCCGGGGTCGGTTTCCTGCTGGGGTCCGACGCTCCCCAAGTGTGGAACGTTCCCGGATTCTCGGTCCGGCGCGAGTTGGAGTATCTCGTCGATGCCGGTCTGACGCCGTACCAGGCGCTCGAGTCCGGGACCCGCAACGTGGCGGTCTATTTCGGGACGGAGACGACCGCGGGCACGATCGGGAAGGGCAAGCGGGCCGATCTCATCTTGCTCGAGGCGAACCCACTGGCCGACATCGGCAATGTGGGCCGCCAGGCCGGCGTCATGATCGGCGGCCGGTGGCTGTCGAAGGACGAGATCGCCACCCGGTTGGCCGCCATCGCGGCTCGCTAGACGGTTCCCCCGAGGCCATCAAGGTGAGTTGAGAGAACACTGCACCGCGCTCCCCGCCCGTCCCGGGACGCCCGCGCCCTGACTATCGAGGCAGCCCCTCCTCGGCCACGACGTACGCGAGGATCGCCATCGCCGCGACGTTCATCGCCACGTCGCGCGGGTCGAGCTTGTCGACGTTGTCCGCTTCGGTATGGTGGTACCAGAAGTACCGCGATCCGTCGACGTTGTGGGACATGCCCGGCACCCCCAGCTGCATGATCGGTCCGATGTCGGCGCCGCCGCCCTGAGGGCCAATCGAGTCGGCGCCGACGGGGCGGAGCAGCGGAGCGAGTTGGCGGACCACGGCGCGGGCGGCGTCCGAGCCGGTGAACCCGAAGCCAGTGGGACGAAACACCCCGCCGTCGGACTCGATGGCGAGAATGTGCTTGCCGAGTTCGCTTCGATGCGCGTCGCGGTAGGCTTGACCGCCTCGACCGCCATTCTCCTCGTTGGTCCAGCCCACGACCCTGATCGTGCGTTTCGGACGAAGGCCGAGCCGACGCATCAATCGGATCGCTTCCCAGGCGACCACCACCCCGCCCGCGTCGTCCATGGCGCCGGTGCCGACATCCCAGGAGTCGAGGTGCCCACCCATGACCACGATTTCGTCGGGCCGCTCCCGGCCGACGATCTCGCCGATCACGTTCCGGGAGGGCGCATCCGGCAAGGTCCGGGCACTCATCGCCACCCGGACGACCACCCGGTCCCCACGCCGCTGCATCCGGTGCATCATGCCGGCGTCCTCGGCGGTCACCGCGAACGCCGGTATCCGGGTGACCGTCGAGTCGTACCCCATGGCGCCGGTGTGCGGCGTCCGCATCCCGAACGGTCCCACCGAGCGCAACATGCTGGCCACCGCGCCGACCCGGGCCGCCTCGGTGGCCCCGCGGCCGCGATACTGCACGGTCGCGCCGTAGTTGGTGAAGGGAACGTCCCATAACACGATCTTGCCCTTGGCTTGGGTGGCCTTGGCCTTGAGATCGTCGAAGCTCGTCACCACCAGGACCTCGGCCGTGATGCCACCGGGAGGTGTCCCGACGCTGCCACCGAGGCCCAGCATCGGCAACCGTCCATGGCGGGGTTGAACTAACTCCGCCGATTCCTCGCCGCGAACCCATCGAGGCACCATCACCGGCTCGCCCCGAACGTTCTCGAGGCCATCGGCCTTCATCCGTTCGATGATCCAGTCGATGGCATGCTCGAGCGCCGCCGAGCCCGAGATCCGGTGCCCGAACCGATCGGTCAGCTCGGCGATCCGGTCCCAGGCGGCGCTGTCCGCCAGAGCGGCTTCGGTGAGGCGAGAGGCGGCCATTTGATGGCGGACCACGAGCGGGTTGGTCGCGGGCGTCTGGCCCCAAGCCGCCGCGGCCGGGAACAGCACGAGGGCGAAGAGGCTCCAGCGCATCGGAGGTCCCATCGGAAGTGGGTGATCGAAGGTCAGTCGGGCCTGACGAACAGGCTAGCGGATGGTCGCGGACATCTCTAGTATCACAGGGGTCACGCCGATCGGAGGGGGCTTGGGTCCAGAGTTCTTCCTCGCATTGAGTCTGTTGGGGTGCGGCGGTACCCCCATGAGTCAGCTTACCCCGGTCACTCGGAGCCGAAACTACGCCCGGGGCATCGATACCCTGGGCGTCGAGACCGTCATCGCGGTGCCGCCCGACAAGGTGTGGGGCGTCTTGGCCTCGGTCTACACCGATCTTGGTCTCGAGGTCAACTTCCGGGAAAGCGAGAACTTCCGGCTTGGCACCTGTTACCAGAAAGTTCGGGCCCGATTGGCAAAGGAGCGCCTGTCGACATTCGTGGACTGCGGAGAAACTCGCTCGGTCCCAAACGCGGACCAGTACGAAGTGGCCCTCACCGTACTGACGACCGTTCGCCCCAACTCGAGCGGCACCACCTCACTGTTCACTTTCGTGCTTGGTGTGGGCCTCGACAACTCCGGCTCGGCGGCGACCCGGATCTGGTGCCACTCGCAGGGCGCGCTCGAAGAACGGATCCGTACCGGCGTGGAGGATCGCACCAGACTGTGATTCGACCAGCGATCGCGACGTCGGTGTCCTGTTAGGCAAACCAGTCCAACGACCGGCGAACGGTCCAGGGCGTTTACCGGGCCAGCGCCCGAAGGGTGGCGAAGGCGAGGTCGACTTGGCGGTCGTCGATCACGATGGTGAACTCGGTGAAGGTCGAGACGACGTCGACCACGTTGATGTTCTCCCAGGCCAGCTCCTTGAGGATCCGGTAGTAGGCCCCGGGGGTGCGGACCACCGAGGGCGAGAGGCGGAGCACCAGGGCCGAGAGGCCACGTACCGTCGCCACCCGGTGCTCTCCAGCCAGGCACTCCTCGACCACCCGCTCGAACCGGGCGTTGACGATCAGCATGACCTGGGAAACGCCCTGGGTGTAGGTCGCGAACGCGTCGGCCCCGTGGCCGAGGCGGGCCAGGAGTCGGCCTTGCTTGCGGCGAATCGTCGCGCTGTGGTGGTAGGTGAACTCCATCAGCCCCGACCGCACCGTGAGGTCGCCGACCCCGATCGAGGCCGCGGCCCGGCCACCGGTACGGCGGGCGATCTTGGGCTCGAGGCGGCGGAGGGCCATCATCACCGCGGACGCGCTCACCTTCCGGAGCAGCTCGCGCTCGATTCGGGGCTTGAGCCGGCGGGCGAGGGCCGAGTAGTTGACGATCCCGTCGGCGAGGGCGGCTTCGAGAAAGGGGGTCCGGCGAACTTCGTCGTCGACCAGATCGGCGATTCGGCGCATTGCCAATATTTAACACTCCGTGCGGTTTTGTGAAAGAATGCGCGTCGAATTTGCCGTCCCGCCGCCGCCTGGCGAGCTTGCCGACCCGTTTGCTACCGGATTCACGTCATGACCGCCCCGATCGCCGTCGCCTGCCCCGTGTGCGATGCCGCCGTCCAGTTGGCCGCCGGCACCGTCGTCGCCGAACTGATCCGCTGCCGTGAGTGCGGCACCGACCTCGAAGTGGAGAGTCTCGATCCGCCCGGGGTCAAGGAGGCTCCGGTCGAGGAAGAGGACTGGGGACAGTAGCCGATGCGCGTCGGCTTCCTCCACTCGTTGATTCGCCCCGAGGAGAAGCTCCTTCTCGACGAATTCCGCCATCGCGGCGCGACCGTCGAGATGATCGACGACCGAGTCGTCACCTTCACCCTTGGCCGCCCGACCATCGAGGTCGACGTCGTGGTCGAGCGGTGCATCAACCACTCCCGCGCGCTCCACGCCCTGCGGCTCCTCGAAAGCCAGGGGATTCCCTGCGTCAACTCGGCGGCCGTCGCCGCCACGTGTGGGGACAAGTTGATGACCTCGGTGGCGCTCCAGGAGCACGGGGTGCCGCAGCCCGAGGTGCGGGTGGCCTTCACCCCCGAGTCGGCCCTCGCGGCCATCGAGGAGATGGGCTATCCCGTGGTGCTCAAGCCGGCGGTGGGTTCCTGGGGTCGGCTCCTCGCCAAGGTCAACGACCGCGACGCCGCCGAGGCGCTCCTCGAGCACAAGACCACCCTGGGCAGCTATCACCACTCGATCTTCTACATCCAGCGGTACGTGAACAAGCCGGGCCGCGACATCCGGTCGTTCGTCATCGGCGACGAGTGTGTGGCCGCGATCTATCGGGCCTCGCCCCACTGGATCACCAACACCGCCCGGGGCGGCCGAGCCACGGCCTGCCCGATCATCCCCGAGCTGGCCCGGCTCTCGGTGGCCGGCGCCCGGGCGGTGGGCGGCGAGGGCGGTGCGGTCGTGGCGCTCGACATCTTCGAGACCGACGATGGGCTGGTGGTCAACGAGATCAACTACACCATGGAGTACCGCAACAGCATCGCGCCGACCGGGGTCAACATTCCCGGCCTGATCGCCGACTACGTGCTTCAGCGGGCGAAACGGTCGTGACCCCGGTCCGCGTCTCGATCGTCGGCGGCTCGGGGTATGTCGGGGGCGAGCTGATCAGGCTGCTCGCCCACCATCCCGGGGCGGAATTGGTCCAGGTCACCTCCGGTCGCCATGCGGGACGGGCGGTGGCGATGCGGCACCCCAATCTCCGAAGGGTCTGCGAGCTCGACTTCGTCCCGACCTCCGCGCTCGGCCCAGTCGATCTGGTGTTCCTCTGCCTGCCTCATGGACGGACCATGGAGGCGATCGACCGGTACACCGGTCTCGCCCCTCGCGTCATCGACTTGAGCGCCGATTTCCGGCTTCGCGACCCCGCCGCCTATCCGACCTGGTACGGCCATGCCCATCCCCGTCCCGAGCTGTTGTCGGATTTCGTCTACGGCATCCCCGAACGCCATCGCGAACGGATCCGCACCGCGAAATGGGTTTCGAGCGCTGGCTGCAACGCGACCGCGGCCATTCTCGGACTCGCGCCGTTGTTCGATCGCGGCGTGGCGGATCCGACCCGTACGGTAGTAGAGGCGAAGGTCGGCTCGAGCGAAGGGGGCGCCGAGTACTCGGAGGCGACTCACCATCCGGAGCGAAGTGGGTGCGTTCGCTCCTATCGACCCACCGGTCACCGGCACGTCGCCGAGATGATCCAGGAGCTGAGCGGCGCCACCCCGATCACCATCCACTTCTCGGCCACCGCGGTGGAGATGGTGCGCGGCGTCTTGGTCACCGCCCACGTGTTTCTTACCGAGGATCTGGACGACAAGGAAATCTGGCGACTCTACCGGGCCGCCTATGGGAACGAACCGTTCGTCCGGTTGGTGAAGGCGCGCGACGGGATTCATCGTTTCCCGGAGCCCAAGCTCCTCACCGGCAGCAACTACTGCGATATCGGCTTCGAGCGTGACCCCGGCAGTCGCCGGCTGGTGGTGATCAGCGCGATCGACAACCTGATGAAGGGCGCCGCCGGCCAGGCGATCCAGGCGTTCAATCTGATGCACGGCTTCGAGGAGACCACCGGGCTCACCTTCCCCGGGCTCCACCCGATCTGACCATGTGTCGCTTCCTGGCCGTCGGCGATCCCGCGGCGTTCCCGATCGCGGAGCAGCTGGGGTTCCTGGCGGAGATCGCCCGCCGGAGCAAGGAGTACCAGGGCGACGGCTGGGGTTGCGCCTGGTGGGACGAACGCGGCTGGCGGACCCACCACTCGATCACGCCGATCTGGGAGGACCGGGTGCCATCCCTCGGCACGACCACTCGCCTGGTGGCCCACGCCCGGAGTGCTTTTCGCAACGAGGCGATCGTCGTCGAGCACAACATGCCATTTGTCGAAGACGACGCCGCGTTCGCCTTCAACGGGGAGTTGCGCGGGGTGCGGCTCCAGGCTGCCGGCCGGATCGGTGCGGAGAAGCTGTTCGCGGTGGTCCGACGGATGGGCGGCGATCGGAATACCGCGGCGCTCGCCAAGGCCGCCGAGGTGGTGGCGAAACGGACCAGCTACGTTCGCGCCATGAACTTCGTGGTGGCGACCCGGTCGGCGATCAGGCTGGTCAGCCGATTCAGCGAGGACCCCGAATACTTCACCGTCCACATCCATCACGCCGGCAATCGTGTCGCGATCTGCTCGGAGCCGTTCCCGGCCGAGGCGGGCTGGGTCGCGGTGCCTAGCGGCAAAGTGCTGGAGTTCACCACTCCATGGTGACCGACGCTCTGCTGGTCAAGATCGGGGGCGGGGCGGCCCTCGACCTGGCGGCGATCGCGACGGACCTGGCCAAGGTGCCGGGGCCGGTGGTGATCGTGCACGGCGCCAACGCGCTCCGCGACGATTTGGCCGGTCGGCTCGGGTTCGCGAAGCGGGTGGTCACCTCCGTCTCTGGCTACGAGAGCGTCTTCTCCGACGACCGGACGATCGAGCTGCAGATGCTGGCGTATGCCGGGCTCGCCAACAAGCGGATCGTCGAGCTGCTCCGGCTCCGTGGCCGGATGGCGATCGGCTTGACCGGGCTCGACGGGGGCCTGATCACCGCGCGGCGCAACCAGGGGATTCGAGTCCGCGAAGGCGAGAAGACCCTGCTCCTCCGGGATCGGTCGGGCAAACCGACCGGGGTCGACGAACGCCTATTGGGCGCTTTGCTCGATCTCGGCCAGATCCCCGTCATCACCGTGCCGCTCGGCGACGAAACCGGCGCGGCCGTCAACGCCGAGAACGACGAAGTGGTGGTGGCGCTCCAGGGGGTCCTCCGCGCGACGCGGATCATCCACCTGATCGAGGCCGGCGGTCTCCTCGCGAACCCTGCGGACCCGACGTCGGTGATTTCCCGGATCACGGCCCCCCAGCTCGCCGAGCTGGAGGAGCGAGCCACCGGCCGGTTCAAGCGGAAGCTCCACGCAATCGGCAAGCTGTTCGTCCACGGCGCACCAACCGTCTTCCTCGCCGATGGGCGAGTCGCCGAGCCGATCGCCGCTGCGCTGGCGGGGAAGGGGACCGTCATTGCCGCTGCCTAACGCCGGCCCGATCGTCGATCTCTACCCTAACCGCGGCCTCGTCCTCACCCGGGGCGAAGGCGCCTATCTCTTTACCCGAGACGGTCGCCGCTTTCTCGATCTGATGACCAACTACGGCGCCAATCTGCTCGGTCACGCGCACCCCGCGGTCACCCGAGCCATCGCGGCCCAGCTCGAGACCGTGGTCGGAATGCACGGTAGCTTCGGCAACGACATCCGCTCGAAGGCGTCGGTGGCCCTGCTCGAACGGCTTCCGATGCCGGGCGGGTCGCTCTACTGGGGCAACTCCGGCACCGAGGCGGTGGAGGCCGCGATCAAGTTCGCGGTGGCAGCGACCGGGCGCCTCGGCTTCATCGCCGCGACCGGCGGTTATCACGGCAAGACCCTTGGAGCGTTGGCGCTGACCCATGCGGGCAAGTATCGGACGCTGTTCGATCGGGTGCTGCTCCCGGTGCGGCACGTCAGCTACGGTTCGGTCGACGCGGTGGCCGCCGCGATCGACGCCACCGTCGCCGCGGTGATCGTGGAGCCGATTCAAGGCGAGAGCGGCATCGTGGTCCCACCCGACGGCTACCTTGGTGAGTTGCGGGCCCTCTGCTCCGAACGAGGAGCGCTCCTCATCCTCGATGAGATCCAGACTGGTGGTGGCAGGACGGGTTCGTTCACCGTGGCCGAACGAGAGGGCATCGAGCCTGACTTGCTCTGTCTTGGCAAGGGCCTCGCGGGGGGACTGCCGGTGGGAATCACCGCGGTGGCGCCGACCGTGGCGGAGCATCTGACCAAGGGTCTCCAGACCTCGACCTTCGGCGGCAATCCGCTGGTCGCGGCTGGCCTGCTCGCGACCCTCGCCGTCATCGACCCGCCGCTTTTGGCTCGGGTGGCCGCCCTCGGCGACGCGTTTCGCCGGCGTTTGACGGAGTTGGTGCCGCCGGAGGTAGCGGTACGAGGTCGCGGCTTGATGGTCGGCGTGGCGGTGGGCGCTGGCCGTGATCGGGTCCTCAAATCGTTGCAGGACCGCGGGATCCTGGCCATCCCCGCGGGTGACGACGTGGTCCGATTTCTCCCGCCGCTCACGGTCACCGAAGCCCAACTCGAAGAAGGTGCCATCGGGCTGGCCGAGGCGCGGACCGACGCGGCGAAACGGAGCGGTGGACCGGGGCCCGCCTAAAGGGCCGGCACTCGGCAGCCGGGCCGCCGGGATTCTCGTCGAGGCGGGGTACCCTAGGTCCCCCGCTCCTCGGGCAGCCAAGGGGCCGGGTTCGGTGGCGGGCCCAAAGGGGCCCGGGACGACCGATGAGGGGGGCCGTTTGCCGGCTGGTCGAATCGGCGCTACTCTCCAGATTGGATACAATTTGGGGGGCCGAGGATGAAGGGGATCGGGTGGGGGGTCACGGCGCTGGCGCTGGCCGTGCCGGCTGCCGCGCAGCAACCGGCCGGGCCATACCCCCGACCTACGCCCAAGTTCGTGGTGTCGTTGGAGCGAAACGTTGCCGTCCCGATGCGCGACGGCGTGGTGCTTCGGGCGGACATCTATCGCCCGGTCAACGGTCCCGATCGCTTGCCGGTGGTGTTGATGCGCACCCCGTACAACAAGGCGGCCTTTCAGGACGCGGGAACCCCGCGGCCGCTGGGGCCGCCGGCGTTCTTCGCCGGCCAGGGCTATGTCGTCGTGGTCCAGGACATCCGGGGCCAATACGAGTCGAACGGTTTCTTTCAGGTCCAGAACGATGACGGCCGCGACGGCTTCGACACCATCGACTGGATCGTCAAGCGGCCATGGTCGACCGGCAAAGTCGGCACCTACGGCTGCTCCTACCTGGGTGAGGTGCAGATGCTCCTCGCCAAGATGCGCCATCCCAATCATGCGGCGATGATTCCCCAATCGGCGAGCGGCGCCACCGGACCGGCCGGCGGTTTCTACACCAACTGGGGAGCCTACGAGGGCGGGGCCTTCACTCTGTCGACGGTGTTCGGGTGGTTTCGCCGTGCCGGCCACCAGGTCAAGAACGGTCCGGTCCCCGAGATCGACTTCGCGGCTACCCTCAAGACCCTGCCGCTGGCCACGATGGCGGAGCGGGCCGGCTACGCGCCCTCGGAGTTTCGGAGGTTCGTCTCCAGCGCCCCCGCCGACAGCTTTTGGGCGGCCAAGGGGTATCTGACCGATCAGGATCGATTCGACGTGCCGGCGCTTCACGTCAATTCGTGGCTCGACGTCACCCCGGAACAGACCATGTACCTCGTCGGTCTGCTCCAGCGGAACTCGGTCAGCGCCAAGGCCCGCGACAATCAGTTCGTGATCATGTCGCCGACCACCCATTGTGCCTCCGAGGCCGCGACCACCGACACCAAGGTCGGCGATCGCAGCGTCGGCGACGCTCGGCTCGATTACTACCGGATCTACCTCGACTGGTTCGATCACTGGCTCAAAGGCGTCGACAACGGCGCTCTCAAGCGACCGAAGATCGAGTACTACGTCATGGGCAAGAACGCATGGCGGACGGCGCCATCGTGGCCGGTCCCTGGTAGCACGCCGGTCAGGTACCACCTTTCGAGCCGAACGAGCGCCGCCACCGTGAGGGGTGATGGACAGCTCACGACCGCGATTCCTACCAAGACCGGCAAGGACACGTTCGAATACGACCCGGAGCGGCCGTTTCCGTCCCGCGGCGGGACGATTTGCTGCACCGGCAACCCGGCCGATCAACCCGGCATCTTCGACCAATCCGATCTCGAATCGCGAGCCGATCTTCTCGTCTACAGCACGCCGCCTCTCGAGCGGGTGGTGACGATCGCGGGGACGGTCAAGGCCGTCCTGTACGTCTCCTCCGACGCGAAGGACACCGACTTCACCGCCAAGCTGCTCGACGTCTCTCCCGACGGCCGGTCGTGGAACATCGTCAACGGCATCCTCAGGGCCCGATACCGCGAGGGGATCGCCCGCAAGGTATGGATGGCGAAGGACAAGATCTATCGGGTCGAGGTGAGCCTGAAGGCGACGGCCTATCAGTTCCCCGTGGGTCACCGGATTCGGCTCCACGTTTCGAGCAGCGACTTTCCGGCCTACGATCGGAACCTCAACACCGGCGGCAACAACTACGACGAGACCACCTGGGTCAAGGCGACCAACGCGGTGCACTTCGGGCCTCGCCAGCCGTCCCATCTGCTCCTGCCCGTCGTGCCGAACTAGGAGGATGGACCCGTGCGACTGCTAGGTACGCTGGCACTGCTTCTGGGGTGGGTCGCCGTCGCGGCGGCCCAGGACCGGCTGGCGCCCCCGCCGGCCGCCAACGAGTACACGGTGCAGAAGGACATCCCGGTACCAATGCGCGACGGGGTCAATCTCGCCGCCGACCTCTACCTGCCGAAGACCGCCGCGGGCCGGTTCCCGGTGATCGTTCTCCGGACGCCGTACGACAAGAACACCTACCGTGGCTCGACCATGCCGGCCGAGTTCTTCGCCGCCCGGGGATATGCGGTGGTGTCGCAGGACGTCCGCGGCAAATGGAGCTCGGAGGGCGAGTATCAGGTCCAATCCCATGACCGCGACGACGGTTACGACACCATCGAATGGGCGACGCGACAGCCGTGGTCGACCGGGAAGATCGGCACCTACGGCTGCTCCTACCTCGGCGAGGTGCAGATCCTCCTCGCCGGGGCGCGCCATCCCAATCACCTGGCCGCCATTCCCCAGGCGGCCGCGGGCGGGCTCGGCTCGGCGGGGGGCTACTGGTCGAGCTTCGGTGCGTACGAGAACGGGGTCTTCAGTCTGAGCTCCGCGTTCGGCTGGTTTCTCGGCGCCGGTGCCAAGGACAAGAAGCCGGCCCGACCCGACAGCTTCGACTTCCCGACGATGCTCCGGTCGCGCCCCACGATCGAAATGATCAAGCGGGTCAACGGCCCGCGGAGCGATTTCGAAGACTATCTCCGTTATCGCCCCGGCCATGAGTACTGGTCGCGTCAGGGATACGCCACCGACACCACCCGTTTCGACGTCCCCGCCCTCCACGTGAACTCGTGGCTCGACTATGGTGCCGAGCAGACGCTGACCCTGTTTAATCTTTTCAGGCGCAACGCGGTGTCGCCCCGGGCTCGCGACAACCAATACGTGATCATCTCCCCAACACCGCACTGCGCGTCGGAAGCCGCCTCCGAACACACCAAAGTGGGCGACCGTGAGGTCGGCGACGCGCGACTGCCGTACTGGAAGACCTACCTCGACTGGTTCGACTACTGGCTCAAGGATGTCGAGAACGGCATTCGCAACATGCCCAAGGTGCAGTACTATGTCACCGGCAAGGGCGAGTGGCGGACCGCCAACGTCTGGCCCGTGCCCGAGATGAAGCCGGTATCCTACTATCTGTCGAGCCGGCGGGGCGCCAACTCGGCGGCGGGCGACGGCGGGTTGGCCCTCACGGTGCCGACGCGGGCCGGACGGGACACCATGAGCCTCGATCCCGCCAATCCGTTTCCGTCGCGCGGCGGCACCATCTGCTGCACCGGCAACCCGGCCGACCAGCCCGGCATCTTCGATCAATCCGATCTCGAGACACGGCCCGACCTCCTGGTCTACACCACCGGCACCCTTCGCGCGCCACTCACCATCGCTGGGCCAGTCCGAGCGCGGCTCTACCTCTCCTCGGATGCCCGCGATACCGACCTCGCTGCGAAGCTGATCGATGTTGACCCTGAGGGCAAAGCGTGGAACGTCGTCGACGGCATCGCGCGGGCCCGGTTCCGCGACGGCATCACCGCGCCGAAGCCGCTCGAGCCCGGTCAGATCTACGAGATCGAGATCAACCTCAAGTCGATCGCCCATCAGTTCAAGCCGGGCCATCGAATCCGGCTCCACCTCTCGAGCAGCAATTTCCCTCAGTGGGAGCTCAACTCGGGCACCGGAGGCAACATCTTCGACGAAACCGAGTACCTGACGATCCGGAACTCGATCTACTTCGGTCCGGAACGGCCCTCGGCCCTGGTGCTGCCGGTGGTGCCTCAATGAGGTGGCTGGCGTTCGCCCTCGTTCTCGGGGCCAGCACCCCCTCGGTCGCTCAGCCGAACGACAAGGCCGAAGTGCTCTGGACCAAGTTCGCCGCCACGGTCGCCACGGCCGATCGAGGTTTCGACGGCGTGGTAGGAGTCGCGATCAAGGACCTCACCGACGGCCGGACCTGGGCCCACAACGGCGACGTCATCATGCCGACCGCCAGCATGATCAAGATCGCCGTTCTGGCGGAGCTGTATCGGCAGGACCGGCTCGGCGAGAGCTACTTGGTCGACGCCAAGGACGTGGTCCCGTCGAGCGCGATCGTCGCGGGTCTGACCCCGGGAGTCACCACGCTCACCCTTCGTGACCTCGCCACCATGATGATGGCGGTGAGCGACAACGCCGCCACCAACGTGCTGATCGATCGCCTCGGCATGGATCGGGTCAACCAGTTGCTGGGATCCCTCGGGCTGTCGCAGACGAAGTTGCGCCGGAAGATGATCGACCTCGCCGCGGCTCGAGCCGGTCGCGAGAACGTGGCGACCCCGAGCGAGACGGTCGCGCTCGTCGAGGCGATCTTTCGCTACCGCATCGTTCCGAAGCCCAACGGCGACGATCTCATCCAGTTGCTCGCCACGCCCAAGGACAGCGACATCGGCCGGCTTCTGCCGCCTGGCGTGAGGATCGCCACCAAGACCGGCTCCCTCGATGGCGTCCGCGCCGAAGGAGGGATCATCTTCGCGGAAGGCCGACCGTTCGCGATCGCCGTGATGACCACCTACGCCGCCGACGAGCGGGCTGCCGATCGGCTCATCAGCGAGATCGCGCTGGCGGCCTTCCGCCTCTTCGATCGCCTCGGTCGCAGCTCCGAATACGGGCGGGTGATCCGGTGACCATGATCCGGGTCCTGGGTCTTACGCTCGGCGCCTCGCGCCGTGCGCCCTTCCCCCCCGCCCCGAGTCTTGCCTGAATGCCGGACCCCGCCGCCGCCGCCCTGATCGATCTGTTCAACTTGGACACCAGGCTGTTCGGCAACTGCCTGGCGGACCTGTCCGATGCCCAGGCCGGACTGCGACCCAACGAGCACACCAACAGCGTCGCGTTCATCGCCGGGCATTTGGTTGAAACTCGGGCGTGGATGGCTCGTTATGTCGGGCTCGATTGTCCCTCCCCGTTCGGCGGCGTTCTCGAGCATGCCACCAGCATCGACCAGATCCCGGTGCTGCCGTCGCTCGAGGCGATCCGGGCCGGTTGGGACGAGGTCAGCCCCCGGGTTGCCGAGCGGTTGGAGGCGATGACCCCGGCGGATCTGGCTGCCCCGTCGAGCCAGCGGTTCCCCGGGGTGGCTAACACGGTGCTCGGGGGGATCGCGTTTCTGGTGAAGCACGAATCGTATCACATCGGTCAGCTGGCGTATCTCAGGAAGTATCTCGGACTCCCGGCGATGTCGTACCGGTGAACGGTCCGGTCACCATTTCCATTCGAGGGTAGCGAGGCGATGCATCAGATCATTCGGCAGGTTGGTTGGTTTGGACTGGCGGCGGTGAGCGCGTGTGGTGGCGGCACCGGCGGTGGGGCGCCGAGCGGCGCGACGCGGCCGAGTGGCGGCGACGCGGCTCGGACCGCGCTGGTGGCGAAGATCGACTCGATCGTGAGCGCCCCGATCACCGCGGGCAAGGTGGTCGGCGCGTCGATCGCGGTGGTCAAAGGCAAGGACACCATCGCGGTGCAGGGATTCGGCAAGGCCAATCTCGAGCTCGATGTCCCGACGCCGGCGCACGCCAGCTACGAGATCGGGTCGGTGACCAAGCAATTCACCGGTGCCGCGATCATGCAGCTGGTCGAGCAGGGCAAGATCTCTCTCGATGACGACGTCACCAAGTACGTCTCCAACATCAACACTCAGGGCCGGAAGATCGCGATCCGCCAATTGCTCGACCATACTTCCGGGATCAAGGGCTACACCGAGATTCCCGAGTTTCGACAACTAGGGCCGTTCCGGCTCAAGCCCGACACCCTCCTCAAGATCGTTGGGAAGAAGCCGTTCGACTTCGAGCCGGGCGAGGAGCAGATCTACAACAACACCGCCTTCTTCCTCGCCGGCTTGGTGATCGAGAAGGTCAGCGGGATGTCGTATGAGGACTACGTCGAGAAGAACCTCTTCGCCAAAGCGGGGATGAAAGACTCCCACTACTGCAGTGAAGTCGAGATCCACAAGGGCAAGGTGACGGGATACGACTCCGATTCGGCCGGCCCGACGTTGAAGGGCCCGTTGAGCCACGTCTGGCCGTACGCGGCCGGCTCGCTCTGCTCCTCAGCGATCGATCAGGTGGCCTGGAACGAGGCCCTCCACCAAAAAGGCTTAATCCTCGGCGCCGAGGCGTACAAGGAGTTCATCACGCCCGGCAAGTTGAACGACGGCACTTCGGTCGGCTACTCGATGGGGATCGCGACGTACAACCGGATCGGTCGTCGGGCGCTGCATCACGGCGGGGGGATCAACGGGTTCCTGTCCCAGAACATCTACTTCCCGGACGACTCCCTCAGCGTCATCGTCTTATTCAACACCGCCGGCCCGGGCAGCCCCGACGACGCGGCGGAGGCGATCGCCGAGGCCGTGTTAGGCAAGGCGCCCGATCAGAGCAAGCCGGTTGAGGGCGATCTTGCTCGGTTTGCCGGGGTCTACACTGGCAAGGGTCGCGGGCGGCCCACCGAGCTCACCATTGGGGTCGATGGCGGGAAGCTCACCGCCAAGAGTGCCGCCTTGGGCGATTCGGCGCAGGCCCTGACCTACGTGGGCGACAACACGTTCACCCACGAGTATATCCGGTTCACTTTCTCGGAGACTGGTGGGAAGGTGGCGGGGGTGCGGGTCGATGGTGGGTACGGGAACAACCAACTCAAGCGGAAGTAGGGGATCGGTGCTTGGGGGGCGAGGGGGCCCGATTCGGGGCCCTTGCCCCCCAGCCATCATTGCTGAGCACTGGGAAGGTTTCGGCTCGCCCTAGGGAAGCGGTGGCGGCCACCCGTCGGGGTGGTGGCCGTACACCGCCCGGTACGCCACGATGAGGGTGGGCGGTGGGTTGGCCCGGGCGTCCTCGACCGAAAGTCGGTAGACCTCGTCGAGCGATTCCCTGAGCCTCGCGGTCTCTTCGGCCCGTTCCTTCGCGGCCAGCTCCCGCGCCACCGCGTCACTCGGCGAGATCCATTCGTCGTTCTTGGGGGCCGGCGCCGCGAGCTCGAAGAGGTAGATCCGCGGGTGGTGGTAGCGCCACTCGAACCCCGCGTCTCGAAGCCGCCCAAAGATGAGCCGGTAGAGACCGGGCGTCAGATCCCCCCGCTGCGACATCGTGCCCAAGTAGAAATCCAGATAGCACCACCGGTGGCCTGGCGACGGGCTGACCCGGTTGGCGAAGTCGGCAATCAACCCCGCCGCGTGCCGAAAGCTGCCCAAGTCGGTCGGCTCGCCGGCGGCCGAGTCGATGACGTCGTGATTGTTGGCGACGATGTCCCAGACGGCGCTGCCGACCCAGCGGGCGAAGTCCACCGAGGGGGATTCCGTCGGGGACAGCGCGAGGGCGGCGGGATCGAGCAGACCATCGGGGAGGATGGTTTCGAGGAGGGCCTCGGGAGTGCGGGCAGCTGGCATCGGTGGCTCCGGAAGAGTGGTCGCCGAGCAACGTAGCCGGCCCCACAAGAGGCGAAAAAAACGCGAGCGGCGGCCCCGCAGCCGTGGCTCAACCCGCTCGCAACAAGGCCGATTCGGTGATATGATGCGGGCACCACCGTGATGCCAACGCTGGCTCTTCCGAGAGGTGTTTCAATGACGACTCTGCGATGGATCGCGCTGTTCCTCACCGTGTCCGCGGCTGGAACTGAGGCGCAGACCCGGCAGAGCGACGGCACCCTCCCCCAGCCGTATCTCGCCTTCATCAACGCCAACGTCGTCGACGTTCGGGCCGGCGTGGTCAAGCGGAACGTGACGGTCGTCGTCCGGGATGGCCGGATCGCCTCCGTCGCCGAGGGAGCGCCGCCATCCACCGCGCAGATCATCGACCTCAAGGGCAAGTATCTGGTGCCCGGCCTGATGGACGCCCACACCCATGTCGACAATCTGGCCGCGGCCAAACGCGCCATCGAGACCGGGGTCACCACGGTGCGGAGCGCCAGTGTGACATCGTTCCGCGACGTTGCCCTCCGCGAGATGGCCAAGGCGGGCTATCTCGTCGGCCCCGACGTCCTCGCGGCGGGCCTCTTCGTTTCCCCCGTGCTCGGTGACGCCATCCTCGCCGACCCGTCGCTCGGGAACTTGATCGTCGGGGTGACCACCACCGAGCGGCTCCGCCAGCTGGTCCGCGCCAACCTGGCCAACGGTGTCGACGTCATCAAGACCCGCGGCACCGAGCGCGCCGGCCTTCCCGATACCGATCCTCGCCAGCAGACCTACACCGAGTCGGAGCTCCGGGCCGTCGTCGAGGAGGCCGCCACCAAGGGAGTCCCGATCATGGCGCACGCCCATGGCGACGAGGGCGCCTACGCCGCGGTGAAGGCGGGGGTCCGGAGCATCGAGCACGGGACCTATATGTCCGACTCCACTCTGGCCCTGATGCAGGCCAAGGGCACCTTCATGGTGCCGACCTACTCGACGCTGATCGATCTGGTGGAGGCCGGCGGGGACTACGACGATCCGGTGACCCGGGTCCGCGGTCAGCACATGCTGCCCCGGATGGAGGAGACCTTCAGGAACGCCCATCGCCGCGGGATCAAGATCGTCACCGGTGCCGACGTGGGTTACACGCCGCAGAGCGTCACCCGAGTTTCCCACGAGGTGGCCAACTTCGTCAGGCTCGGGATGACGCCCGCCGAGGCGCTCCGCTCGGCGACGGTGACGGCGGCGGAACTGTTTCGGATCGAGAAGAAGACCGGCGCGATCGAGCCGGGCCTCGAGGCCGACCTGATCGTGGTGGAGCACGATCCGTTCGAGAACATCCGAACCCTCCAGGACGTGCTCTTCGTGATGAGCAACGGCCGGGTGGCGGTGAATCGGCTCCAGTTCGGGAAGACCTGACCGGTCGGCGCTCCCGTCGCCTCGGCCTCAGGGCCGACAGCGATCCGCGGCGCGGAGCATCGCCTGCACCGAGAGGTCGACGTCCGCGTCGGTGGTTGCCCACGAGGAGACGCTGATCCGCATCGCGTCCTGACCCTTCCACCGGGTGCCGCCGCACCAGCAGACGCCGTCCTCCTGGATCGCCTCGATCACCCGCCGGGTCGTCGCGTCGTCGCCGAACGACACCAGCACCTGATTGAGCCGGACTTCGTTCAGGACTCGGTGGCCGGCGCCCTGGAGCGCGGCCGCGATCCGGCCGGCGTGCCGGCAGCAGCGCTCCACCAACGCCGCCATCCCCGACCGTCCCAGAAAGCTGAGCGCGGCCCAGACATCGACTCCCCGGGCCCGCCGCGAGCCGTCCGGCGAGTAGTGCATCGGATCGCGCACCGCCGAGGGGGGGAGGTACGCGGCGGTCATTGCCATCGCCGAGCGTAGCGCCGCGGCGTCCTTCACCATCGCGATCCCGCAGTCGTAGGGCACGTTGAGCCACTTGTGGCCGTCGGTGGCCCACGAGTCGGCCAGGTCGTACCCGTCCACCTGATCCGCCAGGGATGGCAGCGCCCGGGCCCAGAGCCCGAACGCGCCGTCGACGTGGACCCAGGCGCCGCGGGCCTGGGCCCATTCGCAGATCGGCCGGGCCGGATCGAAGGCGCCACTGTTCACGTCGCCGGCTTGGATGCAGATGATGGCCGGCCCGGTGACGTTCGGCAGCGCCTCCGGCCGAATCCGTCCTTGCCCGTCGACCGGTGCTAACACCGTGCGGGTCCGCCCCAACCCCAACAACCCGAGCACCCGTCGCACCGTCGCGTGGACTTCTTCACCCACCACGACGGTGATCGGTGGCGCGCCGAACAGCCCGTCGTTGTCGGCGTCCCATCCCGCGCGGGCCAGCACCGCGTGCCGCGCCGCGGCGAGGGCGGTGAAGTTGGCGATGGTCGCCCCGGCCACGAACGCGGCGCCCGATTGGGCCGGCAGTCGGAGCACGTCGAGCACCCACTCGAGAGCGATCGCCTCGATGGCGGCCCCGGCCGGCGACATCACCTGGAGGGCGCAGTTCTGATCCCAAGCGGTCGCGAGCCAGTTCGACGCGACCGTCACCGGAAGCGAACTACCGTTGACGAACCCGAAGTAGCGCCCGCCCGCCATGGTGACGGTGCCCGGTGAGCCCACTTCATCGAGGAACGCCATGATCTCGGAGGGGTCGGTGCCGTGCTCGGGCAGCGGGCGGCGGAATCGCTCGAGGCCAGCGATAGCCGCTGGGGTCGGCGCCACGCCGCGGGAATCAAGCGTTTCCCGGTAGTGGATGCCCCGTTGCGCGGCGTCGCGCAGAAGGTCGCGAAACGGAGTGGGGGCCGCTGATGGCCGCGCATCGGGGGGACGAACGGGCGGTGGTGTCATGCGACACGCTAACCGGATTCGCAGTTGGGTACAACTGCTCGGGGGCCGGACCGCGCGAGGGCGGGCCGGTCCCGAGGCGACGGCCGCTTCGGCGTTCTCTTCCGGACCATCGGCGCGAGCGATACAATCTGCACCCACCCCACGCCGACACGGAGCACCTGACATGGCAACCTTCGCGAGGCTCCTCCGCGGTTCGATGCTCTTGGTCGCGGCCGCGTGCGGCGGGACGGTCGAACCGGTCCCGGACGAAACGACGGCGTCCCTCGCGCGGGAGCGCGTCGGCTGCCGCCCGACGATCGTCGTTGGCGGTGAGGCGGATTTGCGGGCGGCCGTGGCATCCGCACCCCCGGGGGCGGCCATTGGCGTCCGGGGGACGATCGTGTTGACCAGTGATCTGGTCATCGATCGGCCCGATCTTACCCTGACCTGCGCGACCCGCGGCGCGACCCTGGTTGCCACCGGTGCGTATCCTGGGGAGTTCGTCGGCAACATGATCGATATTCGCGCCTCGGCGGTCCGAATCATCGCCCTCAGGGTCGACGCGACGATGGCGGGGCTCGCGGCGATTGTCGCGTTTGGTGACCCCGCGTTGGGCGGGCCGATCGACGGTTTCGGCGTTTCGGGCACTACCGTACTGTGCGCGAATGGCATTCCCTGCATCTACGCCGCCGGGATCCATCGCGCCCCGCGAATCGTGGACAACGAGGTGATATCTGATGCCGCCTTCGCCGGCGTCCTGCTCTCGAGTGCCTTCGCCCCCGTCGAGTCGCCGGTGGTGGAGCGGAACCGGATCACGGAGTTGGGGCTGAATCCGGGGGCATTCAGTGGAATCCGCCTGTCGAGCGTGTCGGGGGCAGTGGTTCGGAGGAACGTGGTGACCGGGGCGTGGCGGAGCTCGATCGGCCTGGTGAACGTCGTTGAGTCCACGATTGCCGGAAACTCCCTTCTCGACCCGCTCGGTTGGGGCATCAGCCAGAGCGTTGGGGCGGGAACGGGCCTCCGCGACACCGAGATCGTCGAGAACACCATCCGGGGGGGCAATCAGGCGGGGATCGATCTCGCGGATGCTTGTTACAACCGGCTTGCCGACAACCGTCTCTCCGGTGTCGCTACCGAGTACCTCCTTCGGGCGACCACCGGCGCGAATTCCGTAGTGACCCGCAACGGCGCGGCTGTCAACGACCTGGGCGCCCGCGACTGTGACGGCGACGGCGTCATCGATCCGAACACCATTCGGGTGAGTCGCTAGCTGTTTCCAAACGCCGAGCCACTCCCCAGCGCGTAGCCGATGCAGTTCTGAGGAGGAACCATGAAGTTGACTGTCGCCGAAGGCCTGGCGCGGATCCCTGGCTCCAAGGGTGAACGATTCGCGGTCTTGTTCGAGCGGGGAACGCTATCGATCGAAGTTTACGCGCCGAGGGGCAGGGACCCGCAGCAACCCCACACCCGGGACGAACTCTACGTCGTCGTCACTGGAAGCGGCACCTTCGTTCGAGCAAGCGACCGATACCCCTTTGGTCCCAGCGACTGTCTCTTCGCCGCAGCGGGCGAGGTTCATCGGTTCGAGGATTTCACCGATGACTTGGTGGTCTGGGTCGTCTTCTACGGGCCGCAGGGTGGTGAGCAGCCGTAGCTGGCCCCGGATCAGGTCACGGCACCGCCGTGTAATGCCCATGAATGCACAGCCACCGATCCCCCTCCTTCACGAAGATCCGGGTCGATTTCCCCCGACTGGTGAACCGTTTCCCCTCCGAATACCCGCTATCCGTCCAGTAGTAGGTGATCCACGCCACCCCGCCCCGCACCGTCACTTCGGCCTGGTGCATGTCGGTATGCACCTCCTTGGCCCGCCGCAGATACGCCCCTATCGAGCGAACCTCGGCGTCCCGCCCCTTCGCGAGATAGACATCGTTCTCCCCGAACTGGGTGAAATCCGGGTGGACATGCCTCGCGTAGGCTGCCGAATCGCCCTGCTCGATCGCCGCCCACATCGCGGTCAGGGTGGCCTTCACGGCAGCCACATCGGGGTTGGCTGCAACCTGAGCCACCGCCGGCCGGGCGGCCACTAACAAGCTGGTAAATAAGAGGCTACGCAACGAACCGATCGTCATGGGAATCACCCTGCTGAAGGGGTTTTGGGGACCGCCGGACCAGGAAACTTTACTCTGATCCCGGGCGTCGGTATAGATAGGTAGTCGGAACCCCCCGTCCGCCCCGTTCCGGGCACGTGAGAGAGGGGCCGCGAGGGGAACAGGCTTGGTCGATCGCATTCTCGAGTTCCTCCTCAAGTATCCGCTTCGGGTGTTCGAGCAGGGTACCCTGGTCTGGCAAAGCGGCGCCGCCGCCGGGCTCATCATCCCGGCGGTGGCCGTCTTGGGTGTAGTCGCGGCGTCCGTCTATCTCCGCCGGGCCACTCCGATCCGGACCCTCGACCGGATCGTCCTCGCCACTCTCCGCCTCGCCGCCGTGGCGATCATCGGGGTCTCCCTCCTCCGGCCCGGACTCCTCGTCTCCATGGCCGTCCCCCAGCGCAACGCGCTCGGCATCCTCCTGGACGACTCCAAGAGCACCCTGATCCAGGACGCCGGTCCGATCACCCGGCTCGATCAGATCAAGCAGCTCTTCGGCGACTCCACCGGCGACATCGTGGCCCGGCTCGGCGAGCGCTACGCCCTCCGGTTCTACCGGTTCGCCGACGGGCTCGAACGGATCGGCGGCGCCGCCGAGTTGGAGGGGCAGGGGGGCCGGACCGATCTGTCGAGCGCCCTGGGCGAGGTCCGCCGCGACTTTGCCGGCACCCCGCTCGCCGGCCTGGTAGTGGTCACCGACGGCGCCGACAACGGTGGCCACCCGATCGCCGACGCGATCCTCTCCCTCAAGGCGGCCCGGGTTCCGGTCTACCCGGTCGGCATCGGCCAGGAACGCTTCGAGCGCGACGTGGCGATCGACCGCGTCGAGCTGCCCCGCTCCACCCTTCGCGGCGCGGTCCTCCTCGGCAACGTGGCGATCCGGTCCCGGGGCGCGGCGGGCGAGGAGCTGAGCCTAACGGTCGAGGACGGCGACCGGATCGTCGCCAACCGGACCGTGACGGTGCCCCGCGGGGTCGAGGTGATCACCGTGCCGATCCGGATTCCACCGCTCGAGCCCGGGGTCCGCCATCTCGAGGTTGCCATCCGGCCGCTTCCCGGCGAGGCGGTGAGTCAGAACAACGTCCTCGCCACCCAGGTCCAGGTCCGCGACCGCCGGGAGAAGATCCTTTACGTCGAAGGGACCATCCGTCCGGAGTTCGCCTTCCTCCGCCGTGCGGCCGCCACCGACAGCAACCTCCAGCTGGTCGGGCTCCAACGCACTTCCGGGGGCAAGTTCCTGCGCCTCGGCGTCGACGACAGCCTCGAGCTGGTCCGCGGCTTCCCGGTGACCCGGAACGAGTTGTTCCAGTACCGCGGCCTCGTCCTCGGCAGCATCGAGGCCAGCTTTTTCACCGCCGATCAGCTCAAGATGATCGGCGAGTTCGTCGGCGAGCGGGGCGGGGGGCTGCTTGCGTTAGGTGGCCGCGCCTCGTTCGGTGAGGGCGCCTACCAGGGCACCGCGGTGGCCGACGCCCTCCCGGTCACCTTCGTCAATCGCCAGGCCGACTCGGCCGAAGCCCCGGTGGAAGTCGACATCCGGCCAACTCAGGCCGGCCTCGCCAACGCGGCGCTCGCCCTGACCGCCAAGGAAGACGATAACCCAGCCAGGTGGGACTCACTCCCGCCGCTGACCTCCGTCAATCGGCTCACCGGACTCAAACCCGGTGCCACCACGCTGCTCGAAGCCACCGCCGCCGGTACGCCGGAGCCGATCCTGGTCTATCAGCGCTACGGCCGCGGTCGAGCGATTTCGTTCGCGATCCAGGACTCCTGGCTCTGGCAGATGCACGCCACCATTCCCGAAGAGGATCTCACCCACGAGACCCTCTGGCGCCAGCTGCTCCGCTGGCTCCTCGAAGACGTGGCCGACCGGATCGACGTGACCGTGACCCCCGCCCGCCCGGTGCCCGGCGAACGGGTTACCGTCCAAGCCGAGCTGGCCGACTCCGGCTTCTATCGAATGAACGACGCGGCGGTGCTGGCCCGGATCACCCGACCCGACGGCGCCGTCGACAGCCTCCCGCTCGACTGGTCGCTCGGCAAAGACGGGATCTACTCCGGCTCATTCGTGGCCGACCACGAGGGCCGCTACCGCTTGGACCTCGCCGCCATCCGTGGCCGCGACACCCTGAAGATCGAACCCGCCGAGCTCCAGGTGATCGACCGCGGCGCCGATTTCCTCAACGCCGAGATGCGAGCGCCCCTGCTCCGGCGCATCGCCGAGGAAACCGGCGGCCGTTTCTACACCGCCAGCACGGTCGCTCAGCTCCCCGACGACGTGGCATACACCGAAAGCGGCGTCACCGTTCGAGAAACCCGCGACCTGTGGGACATGCCGATCCTCTTCCTCGCCCTGATGACCCTCCTCGGCGCCGAGTGGGGCTACCGCCGGTTGCGGGGAATGATATGAGGCCTCTGGTGTTGATAGCGGCGCTCGGCTCGTTGCTACCAACCGGGTTGAATGCCGCCGTGCGTCCCCCAACCCGCCTGCTGAGTTCGGAGTCCCGCGTCTTGAGTCTTGAGTCCTCCGTCCTGAGTCTTGAGTCTTGCGTCCTGAGTCCCCCGACCCAGCCCGCCCCCGAAACCCACGTCCTGATCATCACCGGCCTCGCCGGCGAGCCGCAGTACCGGACCGCCTTCGCCAAGCTCGGTCGCACCCTGCGTGACGCGGCCATCGAGCGCTGGGGCGTGGCGGATTCGCTGGTCCGCTACCTGGCCGAGGACCCGGCCGCCGACAAGACTCGGATCACCGGCCGCTCCACCAAGGTCGAGATCCTCGCCACCGTTGCCGCGGTCGCGGCTCGGGCTCAGCCTAACGACGTCGTCCTGCTGTTCCTGGCCGGGCACGGAAGCCAGCAGGGCGATCAGCCCCAGTTCAACCTCCCCGGCCCCGACCTCACCGCCGGCGATCTCGCCATGGCGCTCGGCGCGCTCGACCAGCAGCTCGTCGTCGTGGTCAACACCGCCAGCGCAAGTGGCGGGTTCGTGCCCGCGCTCACCGGCCGGGGCCGGATCGTGATCACCGCGACCAAATCCGGCTTCGAGCGCAACGCCACCACCTTCGGCGACTGGTTCGTGAAGGCCCTGACCAGCGACGAGGCCGACGCCGACAAGAACGGCCGGATCTCGGTCGCCGAGGCGTACGGCTACGCGCGTCGCGAGGTGGTCCGGAGCTATCAGACGGGCAAGAAGCTCCTGACCGAGCACGCCCAGCTCGACGACGACGGCGACGGCAAGGGCACCCACGAGCTGGCCGCCACCGGCGACGGCGGGGTCGCCAAGACGGTCAGCTTCACGTTGACCAAGGCACCGACGATCACCGATCCCAAGCTCGCTCCCTTGGTGGCCGAGCGTCGCCAGCTCGAGGCGGCCGTGGCCGGGCTCCGGGCCCGGAAGGCGACGATGGACTCGACCGGGTACGAGCGCGAGCTCGAGCGCCTCCTGGTCCGTCTCGCGGAAGTGAACGAGGCGCTCCGGGGCGGCGGGGTGCGGCCGTGAACAGCCCCTCGGGCCGGGGGGTCGCGATGCGCTCATGGCGCGGCCTCCTGGGCGCCGCGGCCTTGGCATTGGCGGGAGTCACCTGCGCCGGGCGGCCCGGCGCCGGCGGGCAGGATCCCGCCAAGATCAAAACCCAGCTGACCCGCGCCCTGGCCCGTGGCAATCCCGCCCTTGCCGACTCCCTGCTTCGGGGGCGGGAAGGCGAGCCGTATTACCGCTTCCTGGCCGGCGTCGCCGCCATGGATCGGGGCCGGGTGGCCCGGGCCGAGAGTCTCTTCACGGGCGCGACCGGCGACGACCGGTGGCCGGCCCTGGCCCGCCGGGCCGAGTTGGCCTGGGCCACCGGGGATCATGCTCGCTCCCTTGCCCTGGCGGATTCGGTGGCGACCGCCCTGGAAGCAACCGACACGGCTCCGCCCCGCGACTGGCTCGCGTTAGGCATCGCCTACCGCATCCTGGGGGCACGGGAGCCGGCCCAGTTCAAGGACGCCCTCGTCGCGTTCGACCGTGCCGTGGCCGGCGATTCCGGCCTGATCGAGGCCCACCACCGGCTCGGCCGGCTGTTTCTCGAGAAGTACAACGGCCCCGATGCCCGCTCGGCGTTCGGCGAGGTCGTGAAGCGGGATCCCGGCAACCCGCTTGCCGAGCTGGGCTTGGTCGAGGCGGCGATGATCGACGGGGCGCGGGAAAGCTTCGACCGGCTCGACCGAGTGGCGAAAGCCGCGCCGTGGGTGGCGCGAGTCCATGCGCTGGTGGCCCGGATGGATCTCGATGCCGAGCAGTTCGCCGCCGCGACCGCCGCCGCCGATCGGGCGCTGGAGCGCGACTCGACCCTACTCGAGGCCTGGGGCACCAAGGCCGCCGCCGCCCTCCTCCAGGGCGACTCGGCCGCCTTCCAGCGAGCCGAGCGGTCGGTCGCGGCCTGGCACCGGGCCCCGGCCCCCTTCTACGCCGTGATGGCCGAAGCGGTGGCGCGCCAGCGTCGCTACCGACTGGCCGAGCGAATGGCCCGCCGCGGCGCCGAGCTCGACCCCACCGACCCCAACGCACTCACCGCGTTAGGCATCAACCAACTCCGGCTCGGCGCTATCGACAGTGGCCGGGCGGCCCTGGCCCGGGCGTTCGAGCGCGATCCCTATCACACCTGGAACAAGAACACCCTCGATCTGTTCGACCTGACCGCCGGCTTTCGGACCATCGCCACCGGCCGGTTCGTCTTCGTCGCCCGACCCGACGAAGCGGAGTTGTTGACCCTCTACCTGGCGCCGCTCCTCGAGCGGGCGTACGACTCCTTGGCGGCCCGCTACCGGTACCGGCCTCCGACCCCGATCCGGCTCGAGCTCTATCACGACCACAACGACTTCTCCGTCCGGACCGTCGGGGTCGAAGGCTTGGGGGCGTTAGGGGTGAGCTTCGGCACCATCCTGGCCATGGATACCCCCTCGGCCCGGGCCCCCGGCGACTTCAACTGGGCCTCGACCGCCTGGCACGAACTGACCCACACCTTCACTCTCGGTGTCACCGACCACAAGGTGCCCCGGTGGCTGTCGGAAGGTCTCTCGGTGCTGGAAGAGCGGCGCGCCCGGCCCGGCTGGGGGGCCAACGCCTCGGTCGCGTTCGTCGCGGCCCTGAACGGCAATCAGCTGAAGAGCGTCGCCCGAATGAACGACGGCTTCGTCCGGCCCCGCACCCCGGCCGACATCGGCTTCGCCTACTACCAGGCCTCGCTCCTCTGCGAGTATCTCGAGCAGACCTTCGGGTTCCAGTCGATTCTGGACCTCTTGGCGGGCCATCGCGACGGTCTCGACAACGATGCCGCCATGGCTCGCGCCACCAAGGTGACCGTCGACCAGCTGAGCCCCCGGTTCGACAAGTGGCTCCGCGATCGGTTTGCCGGCGCGATGAAGGGCGTCGGGGCCATTCGCGACACCACCATGACGCCCGGCGAACTGCCAACCCTGATGGCGGCCGGCGCCCGCCTCAAAGCGGCCGGTCAACTCCCTGAGGCGATCGCCGCCTTCGAGCGGGCCGACAAGATCTTCCCCGACATGGCCGACCCCGAAAGCCCAGCGTGGGCGCTGGCCGAGATCCATCGGGAACAGGGCAACCTGGCCAAAGCGGCGGAGTACTACGCCCGGGTCACCCGACTGTCGGAAAGTCACCTCGAGGCGAACCGCCGGGAGGCCGAGGTGCGAACCAGTCTCGGCGATCACGCCGGCGCTTTCGCCGCGTGGGAACGGGCGATCTACATCCATCCCTACGAGCTCGAGATGCACGTCAAGGCGGCCGAGGCGGCGGCGCGGGCGGGGAATCGGACGGCCGCGGTGCGCGAGCGCCGGGCGGTCTTGACGATGAATCCGTCCGATCGTGCGGGGGCGAGGTACGAGCTCGCCTTGGCATACAAGGAGGCCGGCGACCGCGAGGCGGCCCGTCGCGAAGTGCTGAAGGCTCTCGAGGAGGCGCCGTCTTTCGAGAAAGCCCAGGCATTGCTGTTGGAGCTTCGGAGGGGAGGGACGTGATGGGGGGCAAGGCGCAAGGCGCAAGGCGCAAGGCGCAGGGCCGCTGGTTTTCTTGCCGGTGGGTGCTTGGCATCATCGCGCTGATGTCCATGGTCGGTGACGCGGAGGGACAGCGGCGTCGGAGCGTCACGCCAGAGGAGCTGCCCCCCAACGCGGCGTACGACGGCCGGTTCACCTTCGTCCGGATCCGCTTCAACCCGGGCAGCGGCGGGATCGGGACCTTCGGTTGGTTTCCGGGCGATCAGCGGTGGGATCACGACTATCCCCGCGGCGAGCGGCACTTCACCAAGATCCTCTCCGAGCTGACCACGTTGGGCCCGCGGGTCGAGGAGACCAACATCCTCACCTTCGACGATCCCGACCTATTCAAGTTTCCGGTCGCCTACCTCTGCGAGCCGGGGTCGTGGTTCCCGACCGACCCGGAGATCGCCGGGCTCCGAGCCTACCTCAAGAAGGGTGGCTTCGTGATCTTCGACGATTTCATGCGCAACGACATCGGCAATCTCGAGGCCCAGCTCAAGCGGGTCCTGCCGGAGGGTCAGATCATTCCGATCCCGGTCACCCACCCGGTATTCGACTCCTTCTATCGGATCGAGTCCTTCGAATCGTATGTTCATCCCTTCAGCGGGGCCCAGACCCAGTTCCTGGGCATCTTCGAGAACAACGATCCCACCAAACGGCTGATGGTGGCGATGAACTACAACGGCGACATGTCGGAGTATTGGGAGTTTTCCGACACGGGCCTCTTTCCGATCGACCTGTCCAACGAAGCCTACAAGTTGGGCGTAAACTACGTTGTCTACGCTCTCACCCGATGATTCGAGGCCGCGCGTGACCCTCACTCCCGATCGACCGCTGACGGCTCCCGCTCCCGCCGATGACCGAGGCCTGGCCGACGACCTCAAGCTGGCCGGCCAACGAATTCGCGCCGAGGTCGGCAAGCGGATCATCGGCCAGGACAAGGTCGTCGAGCAGTCACTGGTGGCGCTCCTCGCCGGGGGCAACTGCCTCCTGGTGGGCGTGCCAGGCCTCGCCAAGACAATGCTGATCCAGACCCTGGCCGAGGTGCTCGACCTCTCGTTCCAGCGGATTCAGTTCACCCCGGATCTGATGCCTTCCGACGTCACTGGCACCGACGTCATCCAGGACGATCCCGCCACCGGCAAGCGCCGGCTCGTGTTCGTGCCCGGGCCGATCTTCGCCAATATCGTGCTGGCCGACGAGATCAACCGGACTCCCCCGAAGACCCAAGCCGCTCTTCTCGAGGCGATGCAGGAACGCCACGTCACCGTGCAGGGCAAGACCTATCCGCTCCACCCGCCGTTCCACGTCTTCGCGACCCAGAACCCGATCGAGCTCGAAGGCACCTATCCGCTGCCCGAGGCACAGCTCGACCGATTCCTCTTCGAGGTGGTGCTCGACTATCTCCCCGAACACGAGGAGATCCGGGTCGCCCGAGAGACCACCGGCGTCCAGGGCGGCCGGCTCCATCGGATCGTCACCGGCGAGCAGCTGGTTGCCTTCCAGCACCTGGTGCGCCGGGTGCCGGTCGCCGATCCCGTGGTCCAATACGCGGTCCAGCTGGTCCGGATGAGTCGTCCCGTCACCGAGGGCGCCCCCGATTTCATCAAGAAGTGGGTCGCCTATGGGGCCAGCGTCCGGGCGGCCCAGGCGCTCCTGCTGGGCGGGAAGGGTCGGGCCCTGCTCGAGGGCCGAGCCCATGTGAGCTACGAGGACATCCGCTACCTGGCGGGACCGGTGCTGCGGCATCGGATCCTGCTCAACTTCCAGGCCCAGTCGGAGCGGCTCACCACCGACCAGCTGATCGACAAACTGCTTGCCGCGGTGCCGACGCCCCGCTCGGGGATGTAAGTGTCGCGCGGCGGCTCGCCCGGCTTTCTCGACCCCGCGGTCCTGGCTCGGATCGGCGACCTGACTTTGGTCGCCCGAACCGTGGTCGAGGGGTTCATGCACGGGCTCCATCGCGCCCCTCGGCTGGGCCACTCCACCGATTTCGCCGAGCATCGGCCCTATCAACCCGGCGACGACATCCGAAAGATCGACTGGCGCGTCTACGGCCGAACCGACCGTCACTACATCAAGGAGTTCGAGGCCGACACCAACGCCTCGGTGGTCTTCGCCATCGACATCTCCAAGTCGATGGACTTCGCCTCCGGGTCGGTGACCAAGTGGCAGTATGCCCGGATGCTCGCCGGCGCCCTCGCCTGGTTCTCCCAGCACCAGGGCGACCGGGTCGGGCTGGTGCTCTATGCCGACACCATCCGCGAGTACGTACCGCCCTCGACCCGTCACCTCTCGCTCCTCCTCCATACCCTGGAGCGGGCCACCCCCAGCGGCGCCGCCTCGGGTGCCGAGGCGATCGGGTCGATCACCGAGTTGCTCGGGCGCACCGGGATCACGGTGTTCCTCTCCGATTGGTACGTCGATCCCGCCGCGGTCCGCGAAGCGCTCGGCCAGGTGCGGGTCCGCGGACACGACGTGGTCGCCTTTCACGTCCTCGATCCCCTGGAGCGGAATCTCGCCCTCACCGAGGCCGCGCCGTTCGAGGACCTCGAGACCGGCGACCGACTCTCGGTGATGCCCGACGCCCAGCGGCAACAGTATCAGCGGCTGGTCGACGAACACTGCGCCGCCTTGGCCGACCAGCTGGCGGGTGCCGGCGTCGACTACCACCGCGTCGAGACTGCCGACCCGCTCGACCTCTCCCTCTACCAGTACCTCAGGCAGCGTGAGCTGCTGGGCCGGGTCCGGTGAGTCTGGCCCTCCTCGTTCCGGCGTTCCTGATCGGGCTCGGCCTCCTGGCGATCCCGATCCTGGTCCATCTCCGCCAGCGGGAGCGGAAGGATCCGATCCGGTTCCCGTCCTTGATGTTCCTCGCTCGACTGCCGCATCGGACCAGCGAACGCCGCCGGCTGACCCACCGCCTGCTGCTGCTGCTTCGCGCTCTCGCGGTCGCGCTGATCGTGGCGGCGTTTGCCCGGCCGTTCCTGAAGCAGAACGCCGACCGTCCGTTAGGCAGCAACGCCGGCCGGGCGGTGGTCATCCTGCTCGATCGCTCGATGAGTATGGGGTATCAGGGGGTCTGGCAACGCGCGGTCGACTCGGTCAACGCGGTCCTCGCCACGATCCGCCCGGCCGACCGGGTCGCGCTGGTCACCTTCGACGAGACGGCCGAGGTTCAGGCGCCGCTTGGCGCCGATGTCGCGGCCGCCCGGGGTATCCTGGGGAAACTGACGCCATCGGGGCGCACCACCCGGTTTCCGCCTGCCTTTCGGGTCGGAAACGAGGTGGCCGCCACCGGTCGCGGCCTCCGGGCCGAGCTGGTCTTGATTACCGACCTCCAGCGCCACGCCACCGTCGGCTTGGAAGCGGTGGAACGCCCGGTCGGCACCGACCTTCGGGTGATCTCGGTGGCGCCGTCCAATCCCGCCAACGCCCGGCTCGTCGATGCCGAGGTGGACCAGATCGCCGAGGGCCGCCGAGCCCGCCTCACCGTGAGCGCGCGGGTGGCCACCAAGGCGGACTCGGGCTGGTCGACCACGGCGAGCCTGGTGGTGGACGGCCGGGCCCTCGCGACCAAGCCGGTCCGGCTCCGCCCCAACACCATCGAGACGGTCCGGTTCGATCCGGTCACCGTGCCCGCGACCGAAGCGGTCGCCGTCGTCGCCCTGGCGCCGGACGCGCTACCAGCGGACGACAGTCTCCGCCTCACGTTGGGCGCGGCCACCGGCGTCACCGTCGTCTTGCTCCTGCCCCCTGGCATGCCCCCGGGTGAGTCGCTCTTCCTGGAGCGGGCTCTCGCGATCAGTCGGGCGCCGACTCTCGCGGTCGCGGTGCGCCGGAACGCGACCCTCGCCCCGGCCGACCTCGATCGCGCTGCCGCGGTCGTCATCGCCGACCTCGGCGGCGTCGCCCCGGCCACCCTCCGATCGCTGGAGGGCTACCTGGCCACCGGACGCGGCGTGGTGGCGTTCGCGGGCCGGCGCGGGGCCGCCGGTGGCGCGGCATCGGAGTGGCTGCCGGCCGCGGTGGGCCGGGTCATCGATCGGTCTACCGACCGGGGCGGCCGGCTCGGTCAGGTCGATGCCGATCACCCCGCCTTCGAGCCGTTCAAGGAGGCGATCAGCTCCGACTTCGGGGCGGCCCGATTCTTCCGCTACCGCGAGTTGACGCCCGACACCGCCGCCGCCGTCCTGGGCCGGTTCGATGACGGCCGGCCCGCGATCGTCGAGCGGCGGGAGGGGACCGGCCGAATGATCCTCGCCGCCTTCCCGGCCGACGCGCTCTGGAGCGATGTGGTCCTCCAACCGGTCTTCCTGCCGCTGGTGCAGCGGCTGGTGGTCCACACGGCGGGGCTGGTCGAAAGCAAGCGCTGGTTCGCGGTGGGCGAGGTCGGGCCCCTGCCGGCCGAGCACGGGGCCCTGACGGTGGAGTCGCCGAGCCGCGAGAAGCGGCTGGTGACCGTCGATTCCACCCGGACCGTCACCTTGACCGAGCCAGGCATCTATCAGGTAACGGCGAACGATCGAGCGGCGCCCGTTGCCCGGTTCGCGGTGAACACTCCGGCCGCGGAAAGTGATCTCGCCGCGATCGTAGCGGACGAGGTGGCCACTCTGCTCAAGCCGGCCGCCGACTCGGCCGCGGGGGCGGAGTCGAATCGGCTGACCATCGTGGAGCAGGAACGGTCGCAGTCGTGGTGGGTGTGGTTGCTGGCGGCGGCGCTGCTGCTGCTGGCCGGGGAGGCGCTCTACGCGGGGCGCCTCCAGCGCGGGATCAGAACGACGGGAGGTGCCCGGTGACCGATGGTGATCTGATCAGGGAAACCCTCCAGCGCGTCCGCCGTCGGTGGCGGCTCCGGCTCGCGCTCGAGGCCGGGATTCGAATCCTGGCAGTGGTGATGGGGCTGCTGATCCTCTGGGCGGTCGTCTGGGGCACTGCTGGCGGCAGCGAACGCCTGGCGACCGTCGGTCGGGTCGTGGGGGCGGTCTCGCTGGTCGGCCTCGCGGGTTATTTCGTCCGGCGCTGGCTCGGCCGGCGCCCCGGCGACGCAACGGTGGCGCTCTACGTCGAGGAGAAGGCCCCCGCGCTCGAACAATCCCTGGTCGCGGCGGTCCACGCCCTCGATCAGGACCCCACGGCCACCGGGCTCACCGAACGAATCGTCGCCGCGGCCCGCCGCGGTCTCGACGCTATCGGTCAGGGACGCGACCTCGAGCGAACCGAGCTGCGCCGCACCGGCGGCTGGCTCGGCGGCTTGGCGTTAGGCTCGCTGGCGTTGTTCGTCTTCGGGCCCCAGGGTTTGAAGGATGCCACCGTGGCGCTCGCCAACCCGTGGCGGCCCGTTCCGGTGGCCCCGAGCTTCCTGGTGGCGATCGAGCCGGGCAACGTCGAGGTGCCCCGTGGCGGTGCCACCGAGATCGCCGCCACCCTGAACGGCTTCGCCAGCGACGCCGCCGACCTGGTCTTCCGGGCCGACTCGACCGCCGAGTGGGAACGACTGCCGATGGCGCGCGACACCGCGGCTGGCCGGTTCACCTCGCGGCTGTTCGATCTCGCCCAGAACACCGAGTATTTCGTCGAGGCGGGCGGAGTCCGGTCCGCGAGCTATCGGCTCACCGTGGTCGACCTCCCGGCGGTAAGCCAGATGAGCGCCACGGTGAGCTACCCCAAGTACACCGGCCTGCCCGCGGAGACCATCACCGATGCCGGCGACCTCGCCGTGCTCAAGGGCAGCACGGTCTCGCTTCGGATCGCCACCACTCGCCCGGCCAAGGCGGCGCTCCTCAGCATCGAGGGGCGCCCCAGCGTCGCGATGACCGCCGGGCCGAACGGGTCATGGAGCGGTGCCTTCCGGGTCACCACCGACGCCTTCTATCGGATCGACCTCCAGACCGACGATGGCCGGACGATCACCGGCCTCAACTACGCGATCGACGCCCTCGAAGACGGCGCCCCGTCGGTCCGCTTTTCCGCCCCAGGGCGAGACACCAAGGTCACCGCGGTCGAGGAGATCACGGCTCAGGTGGAGGCCTCCGATGATTTCGGCGTGACCAAGCTGGTCCTCCACGTCAGTGTCAATGGCGCCGAGGCGAAGGGCTATCTGATCAGCGACTCCACCGTCACCGCCCTCAAGGACCTCTCCGCGGCCCACACGTTCTTCCTGGAAGAATGGACCCTCACCCCCGGCGATCTGATCTCCTACTACGCGGAGGCCACCGACGGAGCCGGTCAGTCGGCCAAGAGCGACATGTACTTTCTCGAGGTGCGGCCGTTCGACAAGACCTATCGTGAGGGTGAACAGGCCGGCGGCCCGCCTGGTGGCGGCGGGGGCGAGTCGGCCGAGGGCCTTTCCGAACGTCAACGCCAGCTCGTGGTGGGTACCTTCAACGTGCTTCGCGACAGCGCTACTCAGGCCGGCGAGTTCGCCGAGAACGTCACCACGCTCGCGATCGGTCAGGGCAGGCTCCGGACCGACGTGGGCAGCCTGATCGCCCGCCTCCAGCAACGGCAGATGGCCTCGGTGGATTCGACCTTCGCGCTGATCAGTCGCGAGCTCGATTCAGCCCGGATCCAGATGCAGGCCGCCGAAGAGCAACTCGGCCGCAGGAAAGCCCGGGACGCGATGCCCGCCGAGCAGCGAGCACTGCAGCATCTCCAGCGCGCCGAGGCCGCGTACCGCGAAGTGATGGTTCAGATGGGCGAGCAGCAGGGTGGCGGTGGCGGCGGCGGTCAGCAGCAGCGTGCCGAGGAGCTGGCCGACCTGTTCGAGCTCGAGACCGACAAGCTCCGGAACCAGTACGAATCCGTCCAACGCGAAGCCGGTGAACAAGCCGAACGCACCCTGGACGAGACGCTCGAGCGGCTTCGGCGCCTGGCGAGTCGTCAGGAGCAGGAGAACGAGCGGATGGAGCGCGCCGCCGACGCGCTCCGCCGGCGTACCTCGCAGACCAGTGGCGGCGGAGGTGGCGCCTCGCAGCGTCAGCTCGCCCAGGAGGCGGAGGAAGAAGCCCGCCGGCTCGAGCGACTCGCGCGCGAAAAGAACGATCCCGCCATGGGCGATGCGGCTCGCCGCCTCCGCGAGGCCGCGGAACAGATGCGCCGCGCGGCGAGCGGCAACTCCCAGCAGAGCGCGGCCGAGGGTGCCCAAGCCCTCGAGCGACTCAAGAACACGACGCGGCAGCTCGAGCGGAATCGCTCGGAGGGTCGCGAGGGCGCCATCAAGGAGCTGGCGGAGCGCGCCAACCAGCTCAAGGAAAGACAGCAGGAAGCGGCCGGCCAGGCGAACTCGCTTCCCGCTGATCCCGCCCAGCGGAGCGAGCGGATCAGCGCCCTCTCGGCGCGGAAAGATGCGATGGCCCGCGATGTCGAACGCCTCGGCGCCGACGCCGATCGCCTCGCGCGGGAAACGGCGCGAGAACAGCCCGAGGCCGCCCGCAAGCTGACCGAGGCCGCCCGCGGCATTCGCGACAACAGGATTCGCGACAAGCTGGCGTTCTCGAAGGATCTGCTCCGTCGCGGGTCGCCGGAGTACATCGAGAACTTCGAGAACCAGATCGGCGAGAACATCGAGCAGGCGGCCCGACAGTTGGCCGAGGCGGGTCGCGCGGTGGGGCAGGCCCCCGAGAATCGCCAGGCGAAAGCGCTCGAACGGGCCCGTGAGTTGGTCCGCGGACTGGAGAGCCTGAGCGAGCGTGCCAGGGCCGCCGAGCGACAAGATGGTGAACAGGGGCGGCAGGGTCAGAACCAGCAGGGGCGTCAGCAAGGCCAGCAGGGGCAGCAAGGTCAACCAGGGCAGCAAGGGCAGCAAGGGCAACAGGGCCAGCAGGGGCAACAAGGCCAGCAAGGGCAACAGGGTCAGCAGGGCCAACAAGGCCAAGGGCAGAACCCCCAAGGCCAGCCCTCCCAAGGCCAGCCCGGTGGTGATCCCAACAGCCCGATGAGCGGGCGGTTCGACAACGATGGGCTCCGACAGTTCGTCCGGGAGTTCCGGGCGCGGCGCCAGGTCGCCGAATCGCTCCGGGCCGATCTCAAGGCCCTCGGCGTCCCGACCAACGACATCGACCAGTTGATCGGCCGGTTCCGCCAGCTCGACAACGCCCAGACCTTCGGGGACGTCCGGGGCCTGGATCGGCTCGAGAGTGACCTGATCGATGGCCTGAAGGAGCTCGAATTCACCCTCTGGCGACAGTTCGGCCAGGAGGGGGAACAGCGTCCGACCCTGGGTGCTTCGGCCCGGGTCCCGCCCCAGTATCGAGAGCTGGTGGAAGAGTACTACCGCTCGTTGTCCCGCCAGCGCGACAACAAGCCGTAGCCTTACCGTCGGCGCCCTCGGGCCGGAAACACCCGGCCCGTGGCCGGCGTAGGGCTCACCATGTCCCTGCAACTGTTCACTCGGCGCGATTTGCTCCGGGCGGCCGTGTCGCTCCCGTTGGTGCCTCACACGACCGAAACGCCCGGGCTCCGGGATCTCTTCGGGCGTTACACCCAGTGCCTCGGGCGGCGCGACGCGGCCAGCCTGGCCGGCCTCTTCGCCGACCACGCGAAGTACCGCGACGTGACCTTCGGCGTGAAGCTGATCGGCCGCGATGCGATTCGAAACATGTTCGTCCGGACCTTCGCTGCGGTCACGAACTCCAAGTATCGAGTCGAACGAGCCGCCTTCGATGACGACACCATCGCGGTCCGCTGGGAGATGAGCGGCGTGCACGAAGGGCCGATGCTCGGCACCCCGCCGAGTGGCCGCCGGATCACCTTCCGGGGGGCGAGCTTCCTGACGGTTTCCGGCGAGCGGGTCATCGAGCAGGTCGACTACCTCGATCGCGCCGGCCTGGAGCGTGAGCTCGGGGTCCGCGGCGCGATGCGGGACTGAGGCGTGATCAAGCCGCTACTGGTCGCGATCTGCTTCGGGAGTTTACCGGTCACCTCGTCGCTCGCCCGCGGCCAGGCGGCGCCGGGACCGGACTCGTTGGCCACCGCGGCCCGCAACCTCTACCGTCAGGCGGTGCGAACCGCCGAGGGCGGCAACCTCGCCGAGGCCCGCGAGCTCGCCATTCAGGCCCATCGTTCCTGGCCGGCGCAGATCGCCTATCTCAGCGCCACGCTTCGCCTCTCGGCCCGTCTCGGTGATACCGTGGGAGTGGCCCATTGGCTCGGCGCCATCGCCGATCTGGGTCTCTCGATTCCGATCGAGTCGGTGCCCGAGCTCGCCGCCTTCGCCACCGCCCCGCCCCTCGGACCCGCCCTCGATCGAATCCGCGAGAACGGCCGAGCCCTGGGTAACAGCACCGCGATCCGCACCGATCTGGTTGCCGACTTCTATCCGGAGGGAGTCGACTACGATCCCAAAGGCAGGCGGTGGATCGTCGCCAGCATTCGCCACCGGACCCTCGCGGCCGTCGACGCGCGGGGGGCCTCGACGCCGTTCGTGACCAAGGGGGGCCGGGCGCTCGACGCGGTGCTGGGCGTTCGGGTCGACGCCGCCCGCAACCTGGTCTGGGCGACCACCCGGACCCTGCCGCAGCAGCAAGGGGCCATCGCCGGCGCCGCCGCCACGGCTGGTCTGGCGGTGTTCGACCGCGCCACCGGACGGGAGCTGGCCTTCACGGTCGTGCCTAACGACGGCGCGGACCATCTCTTTGGCGACCTGGTGATCGATGGCGCCGGGGCCGCCTACCTCTCGGACAGCGAGAGCCCGGTCGTCTACCGAGCCAAGTACGTGGCGGGCCGGATCACCGTCGAGGAGTTCGCCCGCCATCGCTACTTCCGGTCGCTCCAGGGGCTCGCGATCGATCCCGACAACCGGCGGCTGTACCTCGCCGACTATTCACACGGCCTGCTCGTGGTCGACCTCGCCGACCGTTCGGTTCGCTACCTGCCGAGCCCCCCTGGCACCACGACGCTCGGACTCGACGGCCTGGCCTGGTACCGCGGCGGCCTCGTCGGCGTCCAGAACGGGGTGGCACCGGCGCGGATCGTCCGGATCGCGCTCTCCTCCGATGGAGAGGCGATCACCGCCGTCACCGTGCTCGACCGCCACGCCTCGATCGCCGATGAGCCCACCATCGGGTCCATCGTCGGCGATCGCTTCGTCTACGTCGCCAACTCCCAGTGGGAGAAGTACGACGATGCCGGCAAGCTCCGCGCTGGTGCGGTGTTGACGGCGCCGATTCTGCTCTCCCTGCCGCTCGAGTCCGCGCGGCCCTGAGCGACCTGCCGAAGCCGCCTCCGGCTACATTGCAGCCATGATTCACTACCTGCTCAGCGCGGCTGCCATCGCGTCGCTGGCCTCCGGTCACGGGGCACCCGCGGCACCCGTCGCTAACATCGAGTACGACCTCACCTTCACGCGGTCCACCGCGGCCACTCGGTCGGTCGGGGTCACGATGCGCTTCGAGGCGGCCGCGGCGGGCCCGGTGCGTCTATCGCTCCCCGCCTGGACCCCCGGGGCCTACGAGATCAGCAACTTCGCGAAGCGGGTGAGCGGATTCCGCGCCACCGCCGGGACGACCGAGCTCGATTGGGACAAGACCGACCCCGATACCTGGCGGGTTGAGGTCCGGACCGCCGGGCCGGTCGCGGTGCGTTTCGCCTTCGCCGCCGACATGCTCGACAACGCCGCCGCCTGGGCCACGGCCGATTTCGCCTTCATCAACGGCACCAACGTCTTCCTCTTTCCCGAGAACACCGACCTCGGATTCTCCGCCCAGGTCTCGGTGACCACCGAGTCGGACTGGACGGTCGCCACGGGGATGACCCCGGCGGGCAAACATCGCTTCCGGGCGGCGAACTATCACGATCTCGTCGACATGCCCGTTTTCATCGGTCGCTTCGACCTCGACAGCGCGCTGGTCGACCGGAAGATGCATCGGGTGGCCTCCTATCCCGCCGGCGCGCTCGCCGGTGCCGCCCGGAAGCTCTTCTGGAACCAGCTCGAACGGGCCGTTCCCGCGATGTCGAAGGTCTTCGGGGAAACGCCCTTCGACCATTACACCACGCTCCTGGTCTTCGACCGGGAGTTCGGCGGCGGTTCGGCGCTCGAGCATCAGAACTCCCATCTCGGCATCTACAGTCCCGATTTCATTGGCACCCCGATCCTCGCCTCGATCACCGCCCACGAGATCTACCACGCCTGGAACGTCAAGCGGCTCCGGCCGGCCGACCTGGTGCCCTACCGATACGATCAGCCCCAGCCGACCACCTTGCTCTGGGTCAGCGAAGGCATCACCGACTACTATGCCGACCTTGCCCTGATGCGGGGCGGGGTCATCGACTCGGCCGCCTTTCTCGACCTGACCTTGGAGAAGCTCCGCGAGGTGACCGGCCTCCCCCCGGTGGCGCTCGAGGACGCTTCGCTTTCCACCTGGATCCAGCCCACCGACGGCACCGGCACGATCTACTACCCCAAGGGCTCGCTGGCGGGATTCCTCCTCGACATCCTGATCCGCGACGGCACCGACAACCGGGCCTCGCTCGACGATCTGATGCGCACCATGTACCAGCGCACCTTCAAAGCCGGCCGGGGATTTACCGACGCGGACTGGTGGAGGGCGGCCGAGGAGCTGTCCGGGCGCAAAGACCTCGCCGATTTTGCCGCCCGCTACATCGACGGCCGAGAGCCGTTCCCGTACCCGCGGGTGGCCCCGCTCGCCGGGCTCCGCTACGTCGCGGACAGCATCCGCGAACCTCGGATCGGCGTCGGCACGACCGGCTCCGAAACCGGCGCTCAGATCGTCACCAACGTCGTCCCCGATTCGCCCGCGGCCCAGGCTGGCATTCAACTTGGCGACGAGCTGATCACGGTCGGTGACGTGAAGGTCGATCCCAACTTCGGGGCGCTCTACCGGGCCCGCTATCGCCAGCGAGAGGGGGAGCAGATCCCGGTGACCCTCAAGCGCGCCGGCCGGGACCTCACCGTCACCATGACCGTTCGACATGTCGTCCGGGTGGACGAGCGACTCGAGTTCGATCGGCGGGCCATTCTCAAGCCGGCCCGGATTCGCGCCGGCCTGCTTCGCGGCACCACGGAGCGTTGATGCGACCGTTCGAATCGCTGGTGGCCCTCGGGCACGAGCAGTTGGTGCTCTGCTCGGATCCGTCCTGCGGTTATCGCGGGATCATCGCCGTGCATTCCACGGTGCTCGGCCCAGCGGTCGGCGGCACCCGCTGGTGGACCTACCCGAGCGAGGAGGCCGCCATCACCGATGCCCTCCGGCTCTCCCGGGGAATGTCGTTCAAGAACGCCCTGGCCAGACTCCCGCTCGGCGGCGGCAAGTCGGTCATCCTCGGCGCGCCTAACGCCACGGACCGGCCGGCCATCCTTCGAGCTCACGGGCGGTTCATCGACCGGCTCGGCGGCGTCTATATTACCGCGGAAGACGTCGGAACCTCGCCGGCCGACATGGAGCTGATCGCGGACACCACCAGGTTCGTCGCCGGCCGGGCCGGGGCCTCGGGCGATCCGTCTCCGCATACCGCCCGAGGGGTCTTTCGGGCGATGCAGGCGGCGGCGGCGTTCCGGTGGGGGTCGGACCGTCTCGGCGGGAAGGCCGTCGCGATTCAAGGGCTCGGCAACGTAGGGATGAATCTGGCCAGGCAGCTGGTCGCCGCCGGGGCGCGGGTCGTCGTGAGCGACATCGATCCGGACAAGGTCGAGGTGGCCGCGCGGGAGCTCGGCGCGACGGTCGTGCCGGTGGATCGGATTCACGCCGTCAAGGCGGACGTCTTCGCGCCATGTGCGTTAGGCGCGATCCTCAATGACCGGAGTATCGGGGAGTTGGCGGTCGAGATCATCGTTGGCGGCGCCAACAACCAATTGCTCGAGCCGGCCCACGGCAAGCAAGTGGCCGATCGCGGCATCACCTACGTGCCCGACTACGTGGCCAACGCCGGCGGGGTGAGCTACGGCGGGTCGATCGAAGTGCTCAAGTTGTCGGTGGCGGAGGCGTTGGAGCGGGTGGATCGGATCTACGACACGACGCTGCTGGTCTTGAAACGGGCCCAGGCCGAAGGGGTACCGCCATCCGACGCGGCCGATCGAATGGCGGAGGAACGAATCGCCGCCGCGCGGCGGTGAGGGCGGCTACTCCGACTTGCCGCCCTGGCTCGCGGCCAGCGCGAGCAGGTGGCGTTGGGTGGTGCCCCGCTTGAGATAATCCATCGCGGTGGCGAGCTGACGGTCGTACGGCGTCGATCGCCGGAACACCAGCGAATCGCCGAAGGCCAATCGAGCCACCATCTGCTCCAGGTTGCGGTTGACCAAGGCGACCCCGGCGTCGAACTGCGGCCGGGTGACGTTCACCTTGGCGCCCTGGAGCCGTTTCCAGAACGCTTCGCGCCATTCCGGCTGAATGGTGAAGTCGGGCTTGACCTTGCTCTTGACCTCGAGCGCCGTGCCGTAGGTGGCCACGTACCACTGCGAGCCCTGCGGCGAGTAGGCCCGGAACAGCTCGCGCTCCGGGGTGCTCAGGGTGTCCGGCGTGATCACGACGTCCGGAGTGACGCCGCCACCGCCGAGAATGGTCCTGCCGGCATCCGACTTGAATTCGGGGCGCTTCTTCTTGGTGGTGTCGGCCGCTTGAGCGTCATCGGCCAACTCGACGAATCGCTCGTCGCCCAATCGGTCGTGCTCGGCTTGAATCGATCGGCCGCTCGGGGTGTACCACTTGCCGGTCGTGATCTTCATGGCCCAGCCACCCTCGAGCGGGAACAAGGTCTGGACCAATCCCTTCCCGAACGAGGTGGTGCCGACGACGAGGGCCCGATCGTGATCCTGGAGGCTGCCCGCCACGATCTCGGATGCCGAGGCGCTCGCCCCGTCGACCAAGACGACCACCGGCATCGAATCGACCACTGAGCCGCGAGAGGCCCGGTACACTTCCGGATTCCGGCCCCGATGCCGGACGCTCGCCAGCTCGTGGCCCGGCTTGAAGAACAGGTTGCTGATCTCGAGTGCCTGATCGAGGCTTCCGCCGCCGTTGCCGCGGACGTCCACGATATAGGCCTTGGCTCCTTTGGCCTTGAGACTCAACAGCGACTTCTCCACGTCGCCCGAGGCCGACTCGTTGAAGCTCTGCAACGGGATGTACCCCACCCCGCCGTCGAGCATCAGCGCATAGGGCACCGCGGGTACGCGAATGACGGCTCGCTTGAACTTGGTCTTGATCGGTTCGGCGATCCCGGGCCGGAGGAAGGACACCTGCACTTCGGTTCCCGGCGTGCCGAGCAGTTTGGCCGAAACCTCGTCGAGACGGAGCCCGGTCACCGCTGCCGAATCGACGAACAGGATCCGATCGCCGGCCAGCACGCCGCCCTGCTCGCCCGGAGTGTTGGGGAAGATGCGGGCAACGATGATCGCCCCTTCCTGGTTCTCGATCTGCATCCCGACGCCGCCATAGTTGTTGCGCAGCGTGTTGCGCTGGAACGAGGCGAGCTCTTCCGGAGAATAGAGATCGGCGTAGGGGTCGTTGAGGTTCTTGAGCAGCCCGCGGGCGGCCCGTTCGAAAATCGCCGCGCGGGCGATCGAGTCGACCGCGTTTTCTTCGATCCGTTGGAGAACTTGAGAAAACAGCCGGGCTCCATCGGCCGGCTGACGACTTTGCAGCAAGAACGCCCCACCCACGAGGGGAAGGGCGAGGGCAATCGCGGCGCTGGCGAGATTACGACGTCGCATTCTGAGTCACTCCCATCCGGGCGAACAAGGGGCGCCCCAAAGGCGCCCCGTCCAATGACCTGCAGGGTTCACGCCACCCTTACAGCGGATCTCCCTATAAGTAACTCGACCCGCCGGGAATCGCCAATCCGGCCCAGGGCAACGAGTTGGGCGAACAAAAGGCGGGGTCGGCAGCTCGTTCACCGACCCCGCTTCCATGATGCCCTACGCGCCACACCCGTTGCGGGTTCCCGAGCTCAGGGCCTCGAGAGAATCTCCTCGAAAAGCGCGAGGGCACGAGGGTCGTCCGACTGGCCCAGCCAGAACATGGCCTTCTTTCGGATCGATGGATCCCGATTGGACTTGGCGGTCCGAACCAGAATCGGCACCCCCTCATCCCGGGGGAGTTGGGACAGGGCAAACACGGCTTGTTCGCGAACCTCCCGGTCCTCGTCGTCGTCGTCGACGAGTTCCTCCAGGCCCGCGGCCGCCTTGTCGCCGGCGGCCTGGCTGAGCCAGAACACCGCCTGCTTGCGGTTGGCCCGATTCACTTCCCGATCCTTGGCGAGGCCGAGCAAGGCCGGCCAGATGGTGACGCTATCGGCGATGGTCGCGGCGAAGATGACGTCGTCCGTCGCGCCCGTTCGAGCCAGCTCGATGAGCGCCTCGGCGGCCCGTTTGGCCGAGACCAGCTCCAGATCGGTCACACTCCCGCTCGCGTCCCGCCAGTCGCCTCCGACGTAGGTCTTCGCCGATCGGACCTCGCCGCCGCGGACTCTCAGGGCGACTCGAACCGGACCGTCGAGACATTCCCGCTCCCGCCACCGCTTGCCCCCGTTCCAGCTGTTGAACGTGATGTAGTTGCCGGGTCCGCTGGCGCGATCGCGAATGAACGACTCCCCGTCGCCGCAGATGCCCTCCCGCGCCGCGAAGGCGATTCGTACCTCACCGTCGGGCGCGCTCTTGATCCGGCTCGCCAGGCTCTGGGCGTCCGCGGTGCTCACCACGAGCACCGCCAAACCGATCGAGGTCCGTATGGTCATGGATCGTCCCTCCGGGTTCACGGTTTGGAGAGGATCTCTTCGAGCAGCTCGGCCACTCGGGGATCCTTCGAACGGGACTGCGTCAACCAGAAGAGCGCCTTCTTCCGGAGATCGCGATCGGGGTCGCTCTTGGCGATCTGGAGCAGCTTGTCGACGGCCGCCTTCTCGGAGCGCTGCGAGTAGACGAAGATCATCTGATCGCGCAGCTCGCGATCCTGAAGCCGATCGTAGAGGGTGAACAGCTCGCTCAAGGAGCCGCCGCTTTGTCCCAGCCAGAAAAGCGCCGACTTGCGAGCCTCGACGCTCTCGCCCTCGTCGGTGACGATCCCGGCGAGCCACCGGCCCCCGTCGCGCCGCCCGTTCTGGGCCACCGCGAAGATGATCTTGTCCTTGATCTCCCGTTCTTTGCTGGCACGGTAGATCGACTGGAGGAACTCGACGTTGTCGCCGCTCCCAGACTGGCCGAGCCAGAAGATGGCGTTCTCGCGGAGGTTCATCGGCGCCGAGGCCTGCTGGGCGAAATCGCGGAGGATCCGCATCGCGCGCGGGCTGCTGGTCTGAGCCAGGGCGAAGATCGCTTTGTCCCGGACCTCACCGTCGGTGGAGCCCCGGAGGATCGAGTCGAGCGCCGAGACCGCCGCCTCACCGCCCGATTGGCCAAGCCAGAACACCGCGTTCTCGCGGACTTCCGAATCCGGGTCGGACCGGGCCGCGCCGAGCAGCATTCGCTCCGCCTCGGCGCCTTCATGCTGGGAGATGAGGAACACCGCCCGCCGGCGGAGGCAGACCGAGCCGGCGTCCCGCCGGGCCATGATCCGCTCCAGCAGCGGAAGCGCCCGGTCCCCGTCCATGGTCAGCAGGGCCTCGAGGGCCGCCGACTTCTCGTCGTCGCCTTCCTTCCCGCATCGGTCCCGGCTGGACGCGCGCGCAGTCCGGCCCGAGACCGTCCGATCGGTCCGCGGGGGCGAGTCACTGGCGTCCGCCTCCGCGGTCGCGGCGGCTTCGGCGATCTCGGCCACCGCGCGGGCCGAGCGCTCATCGCCCCGCCGGGCTAGCTCGGCGCGAATCCGGCCGGACAAACCCCGCGCGTCCCCCCGGGTGGTGGCGCCCTCGTGCTTCTCTTCCTGGGTGGCGAGGATCTCGAGGGCTTCGCGCAACCGGGTGGTGCCGCCTAACCGATAGAGGGCGTACGCGTGGTAGTAGTACGCATCCGGGGCATACGATGATTTGGCGAAGCGCTCGTAGACCCGGTTGAACAACTCGGCCGCTCGGGCGAAGTTGCCCCGATTGAGGGCGCTTCGGGCCGCCCGATAGGTCGAATCGGCGGGGTCTTGAGCGTCCCAACCGCTGGGGGGTTCGGTCGAAAAGGCCTGCCGCCCCTCCTGACGCCGATCCCGCCGATCGAACCGATCGAGTTGTCCGAGTTGTCCGAGGTCTTCGAGGCCCTCGAGACGTTCAAGATCCTGACCCAGGCGGGCCAAACCGGCGGCCAACGGACCGGTCCAATGCCAGTCGACCGCGCTCAGCTCCGCGGCGACCCGCGCCAGCGGTCCGGTCAGATCGACCCGGACGCTCTGGGCCGCCACCGGGCCCGCCAGGGCCGCCAATCCCACCCACCATGTCATGATCCGCATCGCTTGTCTCCTCAATCTATGTGTTAGGCCGCCGGGCCCGCGGGAATGGCATTCCCCAGCCGCTGGCGGATCGCTCGTTCGGCCATGCCGTCATCGATGAAACCGCGCTCGTCATCCTGGCCGGTTCGGTTCAAGCGCGCGACCTGCACCAACATCAACTCGAGATCGTCGAGCAACTGCCGCATCGCGGGGTCGGTCAGCCGCGGCGATGACAACAGCAACCGGGTGGTCGACAGGAGATCGCGGGCCGAGGCCCGGAAGTCGTCGTTGATCCGATCGGCGTCGTACTCGGTGAGCAGAGTCTTCATCTGGCTCAAGGTTGCCACGGTGGCGAAGCGAAAGGTCGGAGACTCGGCCGCCGCCGCGGAGTCGACCGCGGTGAGGATCGACGGGTCGGGGTTGATCGCCGCCGGCGTCACGAACCGACCGATGCCGATCCCGACCGCCAGGACCGCCGCGGCCGCCAACAACCCGAGGCCCCACCTCGGCAGCGGCCGCCGGCTGGCCAAGTCGATCACCGGTTTCGGGGTCCTCGACGCCGAGGTCCGCCGAGCGGCTTCGATCCGAGCCCAGATCTCCTCCCGCGGGGTCGCCGGCGGCGGCCGATACTGGCTTCCCACCCGGTTGACGAAATCGTCGAACTGTTCTTCCGACATCAGGCCCATTCTCCCGCGTAGGCCGACAGCGCGTTCCTCAACTTGGCCCGCGCCCGGCTCAGTTGCGCCTTCGAGGTCCCCTCTTGAATCCCCAGCACCGTGGCGATCTCCTGGTGGGTGTAGCCCTCGACGTCATGCATGACGAACACCATCCGATATCCATCCGGGAGCCGATTGATCGCCGAATCCAGGCTCGTTTTCAGGTCCGGCTCGGCCAGCCGCCCGGCGGTCGGAGTACTCTCCGCGTAGTCGATGTCGACCTCGGAATCCCGGGACCGCTTGACCTTCCGGAGGCCGTTGTAGATCACCGAGTACGCCACGCTGGTGATCCAGGTCGACAGGGCCGCCTCTCCCCGAAACGTCACCAGGCGGTCGAACACCCTGATGAACGTCTCCTGGGTACAGTCCGAAGCCAGGTCGGTGTCCCCGGTCAGCCGAAAGGCGAGTCGGTAGACGCGATCCACGTGGAGGTCGTAGAGCTCGCGCTCGGCCTGTGGGTCGCCGGACAACACCCGGTCGACAAGTTCCTTCCGATTCACCTGGCTCCGAACGTTTCGAGGTCTGGACCCTTCACCCCGTCAGACGGGCTGCTCGAAGGAAGGGTTGCGTCGGAAATCGTCCCCCGTCCCAGCGGCTCCGGCGGAATTTCGGCCTGCGGGTCAGGGGGCCGGCCATAAGTCTAAGTGGTGCAATGGGTGAAGAGTTTGCAATAATGAATGGTTCAGTTATTACTTGGTGCATGCCACGCGCACGAGATCCCGCCCGGATCGACGCTCTGATCGCCGCCGCCACGGAGCTGTTCATCGAAGTGGGCTTCGAACGGACCAAGATCCATCGAGTCGCCGACCGCGCCAGGCTCAGCCCGGGAACCGTGTACCTGTACGCCGAGGACAAGGAGGCTCTCTTCGAGCTCGCGGTACTCCGGTCGCTGGAGAGTCCGCTGGCACGCGATCCCGCCCTCCCCTACCAGAAAACCGACGGCAACGCCCGTAAGGCCCTCCTGACCGATTGCCTCCGCGAAATCGTCCACTTCCCGCAACTCTGGGTGGGCGCGCAGCGCCGCGCGGTCGGGGATAGCCGTGAAGAGTATTATGGCATACTACTCGAGATATGTCGGTGGGTCCGAAGGTACCGGATCGCCATTCTACTCTCGGACCACAACCGGCTCCACTGGCCAGTCCTGGCCGACCAGTTCGAACAGGTCGTTTGGGTCGACCTTCACCGCCGGCTGACCGGCTATATCGATCTGCGGATCAGGAGCGGCCGGCTCCTGCCGGCCGGGGATCCCGCGATGGTGGCGCGGTTCACCCTGGACGCGCTGGTGGCGGTGCTGGTAGCGGGCCCCCTCAGTCTTCCGGCCGATTTCGGCCAGCCGGACGATGAGGTGATCGCCGGGTTGGCGGCCGCCGGGTTGATTGGTTCACGGGACGGCCTGCCACTCCCGCCCCATCCAGGCTAACACCCCGGCGTAGAGCTCGATCCCGTCCCAGAGGTTCTTGAGCCGGAGGTTCTCGTTCTCGCCGTGCTGGTTGTTGTCGTGGTTGACGATCGGCAGAATCGCGAACGGGATGCCCAGGACATCGACGAAGTCGGCGAGCGGCAGGCTCCCGCCCAGGGTCGGGACCCGAATGAGCGGCGTCCCGGCGGCTCGATCCGCTGCTTTCAGCATGGCCTGCGCGCCGGGGTGCGACAGGGCCGTTCGGGCGGCCGGGTATCCGGCGCTCCAGGTCACTCGGACCACTCGAGGGTGGTTGACCAGCGTGGCCGAATCGGGCTCCGCCGTGACCAGGTGAAATCCCTGGCGCCGGAGATGGGCCTCGACCAAGCTCCGAACGCGAGCCGGGGTCTGCCGGGGCACGAGCCGGAAGTCGAGGTAGGCGTTCGAGGTGGTGCCGATCAGGTTGGCCTCGCCGCCGGCCGCCAGGCCACCAGCAAGGCCGCTCAAGTTGAGGGCTGGCAGGGTCAACTGCTCGGCGAGAGTCGCCGGGGGGCCTTCGGTTCGTCCCAGCTGGAGTTCCGCGATCAGTTGGCGTTCGACCGGCGGGATCCGCCGAAAGGCGGCTCGGTCGTCCGCCGTCAGTCGATCGACGTCGTCGTAGAACCCTGGAATCGTGATCCGACCCTCGGTGTCGCGCATCGAGGCGAGGAGGTGGACCATCATCGCGTTGGGATTGGGGGCCCAATTGCCGTAGTGACCGCTGTGGAGGGGTCGGCTCGGTCCGTAGACCGTCAGGTTGGCGCCGACCACGCCGCGGACGCCGAAGACCGCCTGGGCGGTCCGGGTTTGGTGAACGGGTCCGTCGCCGAAGATCCAGAAGTCGGCCGCCAGCAGGCCGCGATACTTGGTGAGGACCGTTCGGAGATTCGCCGATCCAGCCTCCTCCTCGCCCTCGAGAAAGAACTTCAGGTTGACCGATGGAGCGACCCCGGCCGCCTGGAGGGCATCGAGCGCCCACAGCATCGCCACTAGCGGGGATTTGTCGTCGCTAGCTGAGCGGGCGAAGATCCGCGTCTCCGGGTCGAAACCGTTTTCGGCCGGGATGGCGATCTCCCGGACGCCGGGTCCGAGCGGGCCGGAGCGAAGCACCGGGCGAAAGGCAGGGCTCGCCCACTTCGCCGAGTCGACCGGCTGACCGTCGAAATGGGCGTAGAACACCACCGTCTTGGTCGCGCCGGGCGTCATCAGCTCGCCGTAGACCGAGACCGGGGCGTCGGGCACCTCGAGAATCTCGGAGCGGACTCCTCGACGCCACAACATCCGTTGGATGTGCTCGGCGTTGCGCCGAATATCGGCCGGGTTGGTGGCGACGTTGGGGATCGCCAAGAACTCCGAGAGCTCTCGCACGATGGCCGTCTCGTTCCGCTCCCGAAAGGCCCGAACCTGGTCCCGAAGGGGGCGATCCTGGGCTCCGGCCAACGATGGCAGGGAGGCGATCAGGCACCACAGCAGGCGTTTCATCACAGCGTGTTCACCCGTTTCGGTGGATGGCTCCGACGATTTCCTTGACGAGCTTGGCGCAGACCATTCCGGTCCGCGGGCTGGCGTCGTTGAGTGGGTTGAACTCGACCAGATCGGCGCCCACGATGGGTCCCTCGAGTCGTTGGAGCATGGTGACGACGTCTCGGACCGAGAGACCGCCTGGCTCCGGATGGGAGATCCCGGCGACAAAGGCGGGATCCAGGCCGTCGATGTCGAGCGAGAGGTAGATCGGGCCGGTCGACCGGATGGCGAAGGGCCCTGCCCAGTGACGCATCTCGTGAGTCTCGACGCCAAAACGGGCGATCTGGTCTCGCTGATGGGGGTTGAGGGTCCGGATCCCGACTTGGATCAATCGCGCCGCCAATTTGTCTTCCATGACGCGGGCGAACGGACAGGCGTGCGAGTAGCGATCGCCCTCGTACTGGTCATAGAGGTCGCCGTGGGCATCGAAGTGCACCACCGTCAGCCCCGGGTGGCGGCGCGCCACGGCCCGAAGCACCGGGTAGCTGATCGAGTGATCGCCGCCGAGCACCACCGGGGTACCGCCCCGATCGAGCAGCGCCGCGACTCCGGCTTCGATCGCGGCGCGGGCCGCCGCCGGCGCCGCGGCGACATCGAGGTCGCCCCCGTCGGCGAGGATGCCCGGGGCGGTGATGTCGAGGCCGTCTTCCGTCCAGGTGTTCGACGAATCGCAGCGGAGGGCCGCTCGAATGGCGGACGGGGCGGCGGCGGCTCCCCGCTGGAACGACGAGGCCGCGTCGAAGGGGACGCCGAGCAGCGTCGGCCTTACGTTAGGCACGGCCTGGTCCTTGGGAACGGGGCGCCGGCACGGGGAGTCGGTGGGCCTCGGTGATGGTGATTGGCGGGGCGAGCCGCTGGCCGGTGGCCGGAGCCCGCTGGATGGCTCGGATGACATCCATGCCTTGGATGACCCGGCCAAAGGCCGCGAAGCCTTGGCCATCGGGGTTTCGGGCTCCGCCAAAGTCCAGGGCGGGCTGATCGGTCACGCAGATGAAGAACTGATCGCGGGCGGTGTCGGGGCCCCCGCGGGCCATCGAGATCGTCCCGGCGCGGTGGGCGATTCCAGTGCGATTGGTCCGCTCGAGTCCAATTGGTGGGAACAGGGCCGGCCGGCGGGTGGAGTCGGCGGCGCCCTGGACGACCTCGATCTTGACGGGGTTATCGGGCTGATTCTGGAGCGTCACGGTCCGATGGAACGAGCCCCGACGGTAGAATCCCCCGTCGACATACCGGAGGAAGTTGGCCGCCGTGACCGGCGCCCGGACGGAATCCACCTCGACATCGATGACACCCAGCGTGGTGACGATCCGAACCGTCGGGAGCGTTTGTCCCCTCGCTGGCCCCGCGGCAGCACCGTAGCCATCGATGCCGTTCCGCCGGTCCTGGCGTACCGGGCCGAGGTCGGGAATGATCGGCGGCCCCTGGCTACTCACCGCGGCGAGGAGGAGGGTCGAAACCACGAACATTGGGGCTCCGTATCAGGGGGGCTCGTGTGCATTTGAATCTAGCGGCGCTAGTTTGTGAGTCGAAAGCTCGTCCCAAGGAGCGCTGGTGGCCACCACGTCCGACAAGAGCCGATCGATCGCCCTGATTCTGGGGCTCACCCTTGGTGTCTTCGGGGCTCACCGGTTCTACACTGGGAAAATCGGCACCGGGATCTTGATGCTCTGTACCATGGGTGGCCTGGGGATCTGGTACCTGGTCGACAACATCATGATCGCTTCGGGTGGGTTTCGCGACAACCAAGGTCGGCTGGTGACCCGGTGGGATCCCGAACAACCGGACCATCCGGCCGGGATTCCCCAGGAGCTGCTCGACGAGATCTACGCCCTTCGGACCGAGGTGAACGAACTGCACGAGCGGCTCGATTTCACCGAGCGAGCCCTGGCCGTGCGGACCGGCAGCCATCGACTCCGCGACGGCGGCGACGCGTCGTGATGGCGACCGGTCGTTAACCCTCCAACGAGATCGAGTCGCCGACGCGAAGCCGTCCGGCCGCTCGATGCACGACGTTCATCCCGAACGTCACGCCGGATCCCCGCTTGCGGAACGTGGCCATGGTTCGGAGCGGCTCGGGACCCCGCGTACCGGTGACCTGGTCCGTGGTGGGCACCGTGCAGCGGAAGCAGGGCTTCACGGCGTCGAACGGCACCCCCCCAACTCGGAATCGCTTCCAGCCGTCTTCGGCGAACGGCTCCGTTCCCCGAACCACGACGTTGGGACGGAAGCGGTTCATCGGCAGGGGATCGGCGAGGCGGCGGTTCAGTTCAGCGAGAGACGCCTCCCCGACCAACAGGATGGGATAGCCGTCCGCGAAGCTGACCGGCGCGCCAATCGGGTCGTAGTCGGGATCGGTGCGTCGGTCGCTGTCGTCCGGGCAGTAGACCAACCGCGCCGTGGTCGCGAGCGCCTCGCTGCACCACCGATCGGCCTCGGGGCCCGCGGCTCGCACTTGGACGACATCGTTCCAGACCCGGACCGACAGGGGCGGTTGGCCGTTCGGGATGGGGATAGTGACCGGGCCGAGGCCGGGAGCGACGAGTTCGAGTCCTTCGGGCACCGGCGTCGCACCGACGTGGCAGAGGAGGGGGACCTCGCGCTGGGTGATCATCGCGCCATCGCCGTCAATCACCAACCACCGGCGATCGTCGCGGGGGCCGAACCGATCGAGCACGACATCGTCGACGGCGATGCCGCGACCGCCCTTGAGCGGGTAGATATGGAGAGCACTGATCTCGATCATTCGATCAATCTAGCCGACCGCCAGCGGGGCTGGTATCGTTGGTGACCCCCGACGTGGAGAGCCATGTGAAGCCGGGAATAGTGGCGGCGATGCTGCTCGGAGTTGGCCTGGTCGGCCCCGTCGGGCGACTCGAGGCCCAGGGCGACCGCGAGGAGATCCTCAAGTCCCTGCGCCACCTCTTCGACGGGATGCGGGGCCGAGACACCGCGCTGATGCGAGCCCAGTTCTCGCCGAACGCCAAGCTCGCGGGCGTCGATGGGCGCGATGGCCAGAGCCGGCACACCCTCGACGATCCGAGCGCCTGGATCACGGCGGTCGGCAAGGGGACCGGGCCGGCCTGGGACGAGCGGATCTTCGAGCCGGTGGTACAGGTCGACGGCAACATCGCCCACGTCTGGACCTACTACGAGTTCTGGCTGGGTCCGAAACTGTCCCACTGCGGCTACGACTCGATCTTCTTCGTCCGGCTCAAGGAGGGCTGGAAGATCGGCCAGGTGGCCGACTCGCGGCGAACCGACTGCAAGCCGCGCGGCTAGCCGCCGTCGCGGAACAAGGTCCAGGTGGTCAAGGTGTCCACCTGAGTTTCGGCGAGGATCCGGTAGCCGAGGTGTCGATAGAAGGACAGGTTGCCTGGATTCTCGGTCGTCAGGCAGACCCCATCGTATCCCCGCTCGGCGGCCATCTCATGAACCCGAGTCAGGAGCCGGCCGGCGTGACCCTGGCCCTTGACCTCCGGCCGAACCCCGATCATCCCGACGAAATAATGACGAGTGGCCGGCTCGTTTCGATCGCTCGCCCCCTCGAAAGCCATCATTCGGGCGTACGCCGCCTCGCCGATCTCGGCGCGGAGGGTGGCCAGGGCCGCGTCTACCGCGGGTGAGGATTCACTCTCCGGCTCGTTGACCAGCGTCGCCGCCACCAGCTCGCCGGCGAGCCGGATACCGAGCGCCGGCCATCCTCGCAGCAGCCGCTTGTCGGCGTAGAACCCGACCAGGCGCCTCAGGTCTCGATCGTAGTCCTCTGATGGACCCAGGATGAATCGCATCGCGGGGTACTGATGGAATGCCGCCGCGAGCACCGCTACGATCGCCTCGTGGTCGGCGGCGGTGAGCACCTCGACGGGGGCCGGTGCCGTCATGCGCTGCGGTGGTGTTGGCGGCGGTAGTCGAGAGGCCGAAGGCCGGTCTCCCGTCGAAAGAAGCGGCAGAAGTAGGACGGATCGGCGAAGCCCAGTGCGGTGGCGATCCGCTGGACGGTCATGCCCGAGAAGGCCAGGGCTCGTTTGGCTTCGAGCACTCGACGGGCCCGGAGGTAATCGCCGGCGGAACAACCGAAGTGGGCCACCACCAGTTCGTTGAGGTAGCCGGGCGTCAGGTGGAGCGCGCCGGCATAGAATCGGAGCCGATGCTCCCGCCGGAACCGCTCCTCGACGAGGGACTTGAATCGGACCATCCGAATCGTCGGCGGTCTCCCGGTCGGCCGGAGGCCTGCCCCGATCCAGGCGCGGTCGAGGAGCGAGAGCACCTCATACACCAGCGCCCGGAGAAGATGATCGCTGTCCCGGCGGAGCCGGCGAACCTCCCGTCGCATCGCCGCGAGGGGACGGAGCAGGTCGCGGCGGTCCGAGGGCGTGAGCCGGAGCGGTTGATCCGGCGGCGGCCCGAAGAAGGCGAACCGATCGAGGAACAGCGGATCGCTGAAGAAACTGGTCAGGAACTCGGACGTGAAGAACAGGCAAATGCCGTCCAGGCCGGTGACCTCCCAGGAGCGGATTTGGCCGGGTGCGGTGAAGAGCACGACGCCGGGCTCGACCCGATAGGCCTGATCATCGAGCCAGAACCGGCCCCGGCCCGCGGTGACGAGCAGGATGTCGTGGAAATCGAGACGATGCGGTTGAGGGTCGGTGATGAACCCGGGCAGGTCCTCGATCGCGCCGACGTCGACCAGCAGCTCACGGCCGTATTTGCCCCGAGCGAAGGGGATTCGGCGGACCGAGGTGGGCATCGCCGGGCGGTGGGGATTGGCCATTCCACGAAAAGTACCATTGGGGTCGACAAAAAGACCTCCCCCGATCCGTAGGGTCGAGCACCACTCAAGGAGGGACAATCGATGTTCACCATGGTGCTCGCGATGGTGCAGGCGGCCGGGTCGTTCTCGATGGCGGATCCCGGCTGGGCGAAAGAGGGCGCGGTGCAGGTGCTCGAGGAGCAGGGTCGGCAAGCGATGCGGATTGGGACCGGGCGGGCGCTCCGGCGCGACATTGCGTTGGCCGACGGGACGATCGACGTCGACGTCTGGCTGACCGGGCTGCGGTCGTTCGTGTACGTCCAGTTCCGGATGGCGGGCGACCGCGACCACGAGGAGTTCTATCTCCGCCCCCACAAATCGAACCTCCCGGACGCGGTTCAATACGCGCCGGTCTACCGGGGCGAATCGGCCTGGCAGCTCTACCACGGGCCGGGCGGGACGGCCGAAGTGCCGCTGCCCGTCGGCCGATGGGTCGCGGTGCGCGTCGCGGTCAGCGCCGATCGAGCCGCGCTGTTCGTCGGGGATACGGTGACCCCCGTCGTCGTGGTTCCCCGACTGGCCGCCGGTCATCGTCGGGGTTACCTGGCGCTCCGGGGGTTCGTACCGGCCGGCAGCGCCGCGCCGTACGCCGCGCTGTTCAGCAACTTTCGAGTGACCCACCGGACGGTGACGATCACCGCGCCACCGGCCGACACCGCGCCGCCGGGGGTCGTCACCGAATGGGAGGTGAGCCAGCCGTTTCGGGCCGAGCCGGGCGCCGTGGTGACCCAGTCCGAGGCGGCCGGGCGCGGGCCGTGGCACCCGGTGGCGACCGAGCCGAACGGGATGCTCTCGCTGTCCCGGGTCGTGGTCCGTCCGAAACCCGAACGGACGACGGTGCTGACCCGGTTTCGAGTCGAGGCGGCGCGAGCGGGGTGGTACCGGATGCGGCTGGGGTTCAGCGACGAGGTGACGGTGTTCGTCGCGGGCCGGCCGTTGTTCGCCGCGAACGCCGCGTACAGCTACGACCGGCCCCGCCAGGAGGGGTTGATCACCCTCGACCAGGCGACGGCGTTCTTGCCGCTCACCGCGGGCAGCAACGAGGTAGTCATCGCGGTGACCGACGTGTTCGGCGGCTGGGGGGTCTGGGCGGCGCTCGATCCGACCGACGGCTTGGCGGTCAGGGCACCCTGATCGTCAGTGGGCCGCGCGATCGAGGATCATGATCTTCTGCCAGATCTTCCTCGACAGGCCGTTGGTGAGGTCCTCGACCTCGTTGACGGCGGCGAGGGTCACCGCGTCGTCGAACTTCTGGACGTAGAGCGCGGCCGACTTGCTGAGAAGGGAGAGCATCTCACTGCAATAGTCGAGATAGCGCGACAACTCGAAGACCGAGAGCACCCGGGTCGGCGATGAGGCGGTGTCGATCGCGTCCGGTTGGTTGACCCGGTCGGGATCCTTGGTGAGTTGATGCATGTCGATGATGTGCGCCATCGAACGGAGCTCGTGGATCGCCTTGAGGGCGCGGCGACGTTTACGGCGGGTTTCGATCGTGGTGAGGAAGTAAATCGCGATCCCCAAGAAGACGAGATCGTTGACCCCGGCATCGATGGCTTGGATGACATCGGTGAGACCGGCTTGGGCGGGCAGGCGTCCGAGAATCAGCAGGGTACCGATCGCGACGATACCCAAAAGGACGATCCCGACCGAGACGGCGGCCCGAATCGGCCAGATCGGACGGGCGAGCCAGGTATGGTCGGCGTCAGCCTGCGCGGCGACCGCCTCGAGCTCACGAGCGACCCGGGCCAGCCCCGAGTCGGGAAACCGCTCCGCGACCCGGCGGGCGAGTCGGTGGGCGGTCTCGGTGATCCGGGCGGGGTCGAGCTGGCGGTACATGGCAGGAATCTCATCGGGTCCCGGTCCCGACGCCACCGAGCGATCAGAGGCCGACGCGAATCGCCGTCCTAACGGTCACCGCGTCGCTTGGGGTGGTGTAGACCTCCCCGCTCAACGCCCACCGTCGTGACGCCTGCCAGCTGAGGCCGCCGAACAGCGCCAGCCGATCGAGGTCGACTTCGACTTTCCGATCGTCGAGTTGGTTTTGCCGGTTGACGAAGTGGACCTGGAAGCGGGGCATCAGCCGATTGACCCCGAGCCCCAAGTACGGTCGGACCGTTCCGGACCAGTGCACCATTGCCTCGGCGCCGACGATGTTGGGGCGGTAGCGATCGTCGGAGCGGGTGCCCTGGTAGCACTCGCTCACCGGATCGGCCAGCGCCGCGTCCGGGCAAGTGATCGCGGCGTTGACCTGGCCGAAACTGCCATGGGCACGAAGAGCGAGCCGGGTGCCGCCTTGGCCGAGTCCGGTGTGGTAACTCAGCGCCACGCCGACCAGGTTCGCCTTCACCCCGCCGAGCCGCGCTGGCGGGGTCCAGCTGCCTTCGAAGGCGAACCCACCGCCGAGTCCGATGGTGATTCGGGGTCGCGGGGCGGCGAAGAGGAGGTCGGTGTTCTCCGGGCCTTTGCCGGGCCGGCAGACGGTGGGCGTCGCCGTGGCTGGGTCGACGTTGGGCAGGTAAGACAGCTCGATGCCGAGCTGGATCCGGCCGGCGGCCGTCGAGGGGACCCCGGCGGGGGCGAAGGCCAGCGGCACGGAAAAAATGGCGAAGGTCTTGGCCTCGTTCGACGATTTGGCGGGGAAACAGTCACCCTGAGCGGCGGCGCCGGTCGCGACCGAGGCGCCGAGGATCAGACCGGCCACCGCGACGCGTATCATGGAACAACGACCACCTTTCCGAACATGCCGGAGCGAGTGCCGCCGTGAACGCTGCAGTGGTAGAAGTAGTCGCCCGGGGTCGGAAAGACGACTTCGACCGTGAAGGGGCCGTTGCGCACCACGGCGTCGTTAGGTCGATCCTTGCCTTCGTCGGGAATCAGGTTGTGCTGGCTCGATCCGTTGGGCCAATCGAAGGTCACCCGGCCGCCGGCCCGGATGGCCACGGTCTGGGGCACGAAGACGTTGTTGTTGACCTGGACCGTGGCGGCGGCGGTGGCGGCGAGCGCGGTGAACGCAACCGGACTGCCTCCCGCGCCGGCGCTCGCGGCGCTGATGGTCATGATCGGTTGACTGCCGAGGGTGACCACCGTGCTGGCGATACCGTCGGCCCCGGTGGTGGTGGTCGCGGGGTTCACGCTGCCACCGTTCTGCACCTGCCAGGTGACCTCACGACTGGCGATCGGGGTGCCGCCTTGGGTGACGATGACGCGGAGCGGCTGGGGGAGGGTGGCATTGGCTTGACCAACCTGTTCGTCCCCGCTGGTGGTCGCTTTGGCGAGCTGGGGGGCCGGGGGTGGCGGGGGAACCGAGGGGCCGCTGCCGCCTCCGCACGCGGTGGTGACGGCAGCCGCCAACGAAGTTGCCAAACGGGCGGTTCGAGAGTAGACCATGATCGCCTCGGAAGTAGTCTTGACAGAGTATCGAATTAGCTTTGGGTCGACGATCCACGACCCCCGAACGCACCCGGTACCCTGACCCAATGCAAGAGACCTCACTCGCTTTCCTCCGGTCGCTCCTCGACGCCCCCGGTCCGTCCGGTTTCGAAGGCGGCCCGGCCCGCCTCTGGCGCGACGAAGCGACCCGGTTCGCCGACAGTCAATCCCACGACGTCCACGGCAATTCCTATGCGACCGTGAAGGGGTCGGCCGACGGACCCGGGATCATGCTTGCCGGTCATATTGACGAGATCGGCCTGATGGTGGTGCACATCGATGACGATGGCTACCTCTGGTTCGAGACGATCGGTGGCTGGGACGAGCAAGTCTTCGTCGGTCAGCGGGTGGCTCTTCTCGGCCGCAATGGACTGGTGAAGGGCGTCCTCGGCAAGAAGGCGATCCACCTGATGGAGAAGGAGGAACGCGACAAGCCGACCAAGGCCAAGGACCTCTGGATCGACATCGGTGCCACCAGCCGAGCGGAGGCGGCGAGCCGGATCCGGGTGGGCGACGCCGGCGTGCTCGATGGCGGCTTTCTCGAGTTCCCCAACGGACGGATCGTCAGTCGGAGCATCGACAATCGGATCGGGGCGTTCGTGGTGCTCGAGGCGCTCAAGCGGCTCGCCAAGGATCGGCCCAAGGCCACGGTGACGGCGGTGGCCACGGCGCAGGAGGAGATCGCCTATACCGGAGGCGGGGCCCGAACCTCGGCGACCGCGTTGAACCCGGCGGTGGCGATCGTGGTCGACGTGACCCATGCCACCGATACCCCCGGGATCGAGAAGAAGCGGCACGGGGATGTTCGCCTGGGGGGCGGACCGGTGCTCTCTCGAGGGGCCGCGGCGAACCCGGTGGTGGTGGATCTCCTGATCGAGGTCGCCGAGGCCGAGCGGATTCCCTACGCGCTGCATGCGGCGCCCAAGTTCACCGCCACCGATGCCGACGCGATCTTCACCACCTCGCGTGGCGTGGCGACCGGCCTCGTCTCGGTCCCGAACCGTTACATGCACAGCCCGAACGAGATGGTAGCGCTCGACGATCTCGACCGCGCCGCCCAACTCCTGGCGGCGTTCGCCCGCCGCGTCACCAAAGACATGGACTTCAGCGCCCGATGACCACGACTCGCCGTCCCCGCCTTCCATCACTGGCCGTCGCCGTCCTGGTGCTCTCGGCCGGCGCGACCCAAGCCGCCCGAGCCCAGAATGGCGAGCGCGCGGCTCGGACCGACTTGAGCTTTCTCGCCAGTGACCGCCTCGAGGGTCGGTTTACCGGCTCGGCGCGAGCCGACTCCGCCGCCAGCTATCTCGCCAAGCGGTTCGGCGAGGTGGGGGCCAAACCGGGGGTCCCCGGGTGGCTCCAGCGGTTCGCCATCGCTCCCGACCTGGTCGCCCTCCGCGAGCTCCCCGCGGAACAGCGCCCGGCCGCGGCCACCAACGTGATCGCGGTGGTGCGGGGGCGGGATCGGGTCCTTCGCGAGGAAGTCGTGGTGGTCGGGGCGCACTACGATCACCTCGGGCTCGGCCAGACCTCGTCGCTTTCGTTAGGCAGTCGCGGGGAGATCCACAACGGCGCCGACGACAACGCCTCGGGTACGGTGGCGCTGCTCGAGATCGCCCGCCGGCTCGCCAGTCGGCCGGCGAAGCGCACCGTGGTGTTGGTCGCCTTTTCCGGTGAGGAGCTTGGGCTCCTCGGCTCGGCCGCCTACGTGAAGGCGCCGGCGCTGCCGATGGCGAAGACGGTGGCGATGATCAACCTCGACATGGTGGGCCGGCTCCGAAACGACCGACTGCTCGCTTTCGGGTCGGAGACGGCGGTCGAGTTCCCGGCGCTCCTCGACTCCCTCAATCGGGAGGCGCGGTTCGACCTCAAGTACTCCGGCGACGGCTACGGTCGGAGCGATCAGCAATCGTTCTACGTCGCCGGCAAGCCGGTCATTCATTTCTTCACCGATCTCCACGAGGACTACCATCGGCCGAGCGACGATGCCGAGAAGGTCAATGTCGCCGGGTTGGTCCGGGTGGCGGCGTTCGCGACCGAACTCACTCGGGCTGTGGCGGATCGGGCCGCTCCGCTCACCTTCGTCAACAAGCCGCCGCCGGCCGCTCCGGTTGCAAGCGGCAACCCGGCGGCTACGCCGGGGTATGGGGCGTATCTCGGGTCGATTCCCGACATGAGCGTGGGAGGGCCCGGGGTGCGTATCTCGGGGGTCCGGCCCGAGAGCCCCGCGGCGAAGGCCGGTCTCGTCGAGGGCGACGTCTTGCTGGGGATAGGCGCCTTCGAGATCGGCGACCTCCAGGCGATGACCGATGCGTTACGGCAGCATCGACCGGGCGACACCGCGACGGTCCGCTTTCGCCGAGGCGCCGTGGTCGACTCGGTCCGGGTCGTGTTCGGCCGCCGGGGAGGGTGAGGTGGCGGTTCTCAACGGCGACAAGCTGGTGGCGGCGCTGCGGGGCGGGTTTACCCGCGACCTGGGCCGGCAGGGGCTGCTCCAACTCGCCGCCGACCGGATTCGCGAGGCGGGGCCGCCCTACACCTCGGTGTACCTCTACATGTTGCACGGCACTGAGCTCATTCTCGAGGCCTTCGCCGGCAGGGTCACCGAGCACACCCGTATTCCGGTCGGCAAGGGGGTGTGCGGCACCGCGGTCGCCACCGGGCTCGATCAGAACGTCGGCGACGTCCGAACGCTCACCAATTATCTCGCCTGTAACCTGGATACCCGGTCGGAGCTGGTCGTCCTGATTCGACGGGGGGCCACCATTCTGGGTCAGATCGACGTCGACAGCGACGTGCCCGACCCGTTCTCCGCGGCGGAGGAATCCGAGGTCAAGAAGGTCGCCGACGCGCTCGCGGTGTTGTTGTAGCCGATGCGCGCCTGGTCGACCGCTCGGTGGTCGATGCCACTGCCCGAGGGTCACCGCTTTCCGATGGGCAAGTACCACTTGGTCCGCGATGGCGTGATGGCCGCGGGCCTGCTCCCCGCGACCGCGATGCACGAGCCGGAACGGGTTGCCCGGGAGTCGCTCGGATTGGTCCACGGCGCGGGCTATGTCGATGGTGTGTTGGCGGGCACCCTCGGCGACGCCGCGATGCGCCGACTCGGATTCCCCTGGCACCCGCTCCTGCCCGAACGCTCGTTGCGGACCGTGCAGGGGACCCTCGAGGCCGCTCGCGACGCCCTCGAGCACGGGGCGGGGATCAACCTGGCCGGCGGAACCCATCACGCCTATCCCGATCACGGCGAGGGCTACTGTGTCTTCAACGACGTCGCGGTGGCGATCCGGACGCTGCAGCGCGACGGTCACCTGGCCCGAGCCGCGATCATCGACCTCGATGTCCACCAAGGCAACGGGACCGCGAAGATCTTCGGAGACGATCCCGATATCTTCACTTTCTCGATGCACGGGGCGAGGAACTATCCGTTCCGGAAGGAGCGGAGTCACCTCGACGTCGAGCTCGCCGACCGGACTGGCGACGCCGAGTACCTGGCGCTCGTCGACCGGCATCTCGACGGCGTCCTCGACCGGGCCCGGGCGGATCTCGTGGTGTACATTGCCGGCGCCGATCCCTACCATGGCGACCGACTCGGCCGGCTCCAGCTCTCGATCGACGGGCTCCGCGACCGCGATCGGCGGGTGTTCGACGCCTGTTGGCGCCGCCGGCTGCCGGTCGTGATGGTGTTAGGCGGGGGCTACGCCGCCGACCTCGGCGACCTGGTCACGATTCACGGCAACACGGTGCGGGAGCTGGTGACGCGATATGGTTGAGGCCACGGTGATGCGCGCGGTTCGCGGGGTCGAGCTGCTCGAGCGGCGAACCGGCGCGGGCCCGGCCACCGTCGTGCTCCATGGCGGGCCCGGGGCCCATCACGACTACCTCCTGCCGGGCTTCGATCGGCTGGCGCTGGGGCGCACCCTGATCTACTACGATCAGCGGGGCGGGGGCCGGTCCCCAGTCGATCGCGAGGTGCCCTGCGGGTGGCGAGAACAGGTCGCCGATCTCGACGCGCTGCGGGTCTTGTGGGGGTTCGACCGGCTCTCGATCGCGGGCTATTCCTGGGGCGGATTGCTGGCCGTGCTCTACGCGATCAACCATCCGGACCGGGTCGCCTCGCTCGCGTTGGTGTCGCCGGCCCCGATCTGGCGCGGGGCGCGAGACGAGTTCGAACGCCGGCTCGCCGAGCGGAATCAGGCGCCGGCCATCGTCGCGGCCCGACAAGCCATGCAGGCCGGCGGGTTGCGGGACCACGACATCGAGACTTATCGGCGCCGGATGTTCGAGCTCTCGGTGGCCGGCTATTTCCACGACCCTGCGTTGGCGCGCGATCTGACCCCGTTTCGCCTGACCGGCCGGACCCAGCAGGCCGTCTGGGACAGCCTCGGCGAGTTCGATTTTCGGGACGACGTTCGACGGCTGCGGGTCGCGGCCACGATCGTTCACGGGGAGGATGATCCGATTCCGATCGAGACGGCCGAGGCGCTGGCGGCTCTGCTCGAGGCGCGGCTGCATCGGATTCCTCGTTGTGGCCACGTTCCCTACGTGGAAGCCCCGGAAGCGTTCGTCGCCGCGCTCGATCCTTTTCTACCCAAGTCGAGTGCGCCGTGGTCGATCGACTGAACCCGTTCGATCTGGTCTTCGGCGACCTCGCCGCCGAGCGGTTTCCGTCGCTGGCCGAGGGAATCGCCGCGGCGGGTCGGGATCCTCGCGATCGGGACGCGTTCGTGCTGGTCCGCGAGGTGGTCGAGCTGCTTCGAGAACTGGCGCCCGAGTCGGGCGTCGGCGACGGGATCAAGGAGATGATCGCCTTCGTTCACGCGAGCTATCTCTACTGGGTGGACGGTCGTTGTCGGGTGCGGGTCGAGCGCGACACCCTGGACCGGATGCTCGGTGCCCAGTCGGGGGCGGCCCCGGTCGCGATGACGCTCGGCCGGAGCTACTATCTCGAACTCCCGCCGCGGCGAGTTTGGGGGATGCCGGTCGAAGGCGCGCCTCCCGAGCCACTCGATGGCTGTTTCGTGGCGCCCGCCGCCGATCGGGTCGGCGTGGTCGCGGTTTTCGGCCTCCAGCCCAACCGCGACGGCTTCACCGTGGTCGAGGTGAACGGGCAGCGGGCGGCACGACTGGCCCGCGACGACGGGTCGGTGGTGTTCTCGCCGAAGCTCGAAGGGGGAGAAGCCGCCGGCTTGTTCCAGATCGTGGGCGAGCTGGAGTTGGTGGAGTTGGCTTTTCGGTTTCACGATCTCGTGGGTCCCACCGGGGCATCACCCGGTGGGGCGAACGTGGGGGTGGCATGAACGTCGACCGCGCCGCGGTCGTCCGAGTACTCGATCAGATCGCGGCTCATCTCGAGCTCAAGGGCGAGAACTCGTTCAAGATCCGGGCGTTCCGGATGGGGGCGCGGACGATCAGCTCGGTCGCCGGCGAGCCCGCCGAGTGGATCGCCGAGGGGACGCTCGACGAGCTGCACGGGATCGGGCCCGCCATCCAAGGCGTGGTGCGGGAACTGGTCGGCAGCGGCCGATCGACCGTGCTGGATGAACTGCGGGAACAGGTGCCGCCGGGACTGGTCGAGATGCTCCGGATCTCCGGCCTCGGGGTCGCCAAAGTCCGCCAGATTCACGAACGGCTCCATCTCGAATCGGTGCCCGAGCTCGAGGCGGCCGCCCGGGACGGCCGACTGGCGTCGCTGCCCGGATTCGGCGCCAAGACGGCCGAGAACGTTCTCCGCGGGATTGCTCGGCTGCGGCAAACCGCCACCTTCCGACTGCTCCATCACGCCATCGAAGAAGCCGAGTTGCTCCGGTCCACGCTCGCTCGCGTGCCCGGCGTGGAGCAGGCGATCGTGGCCGGCGAGGTTCGGCGACGTCTCGAGCTGGTTCGGGAGGTCGTGATCGTGCTGGTGATCGATTCACACCAGCAAGTGCTCAAGGCGATCGGAGAGCTTCCGGGGATCGAGGAGGTCGGCGGTCAGGACGAGCGGCGGGCGGCGATCCGCTTTGCCAGCGGCGAGGGGTGTCAGGTCGTGGTGACCCCGCCGGCCAACCTCGGCGCGGTGTTGATCCACGCGACGGGCAGCGACGCGCACCTGGCGCAGCTGGTCGCGCGGGCATCGTCTCGGGGCTACACCCTGAGCGGAGCCGCGCTATGGCGCGGGAGCGAGTTCGTGCCCACGCCGAACGAGGAGACGGTGTATCGCGCCGTCGGTTTGCCGGAGATCCCGCCGGAGCTGCGAGAGGGTTCCGGGGAGATCGAGGCGGCCCAAGCCGGGCTGCCACCGTTGCTCGATCGGCGGGACCTGAAGGGGCTGGTTCACTGCCACACCAGCTACTCGGACGGCAGCTTCACGGTCGCCGACTTGGCCAAGGTGTGCGGACGGGCCGGCTACCAGTATGTCGGCGTCACCGACCATAGCGGCACCGCCGCCTATGTCGGCGGCCTCAGCGAAGCCGACATTCGGGCCCAGTGGGCCGAGATCGACGCGACCAACGACGCTGGAAATGGCGCCCGGCTCCTCAAGGGCATCGAAGCCGACATCCTGGCCGACGGTCGCCTCGGGTATCCGGATGACCTTCTGGCGGGATTCGATTTCGTCATCGCCTCGGTGCACAATCGATTCGAGATGAACCGGGAGCAAATGACCGAGCGCATCCTCACCGCGATGGACCATCCCGCGGTTACCATCCTCGGGCACCTGACCGGCCGGCTGCTCCTGTCGCGGGAGCCGTATCCGCTGGATCTGGATCGGATCTTCGCCCGAGCGGCCGAGCGGGGTGTCGCGATCGAGATCAACGCGGACCCTCAGCGGCTCGACCTCGACTGGCGGCTGGTCCGTCAAGCCAAGCGGACCGGAGTGACCATCTCGGTGGGGGCCGACGCCCACTCGCCGGCGGGGCTCGAGAACGTGGAGTACGGCGTCGCGATGGCCCGGAAGGGGTGGCTCGGGGCCGGCGACGTGCTGAACGCTCGCTCGGCCGCTGATTTCGTCGCCTTTGCCAGGGCCCGGAGACGAGGGTGACCCGGCCAACGGCTGGCAGGAAGTCAGCGGGCGAGACACCGCCCGCCGGGACCAGGCCTCATCCTGCCACGGCGAAGCGGGCCGCCCAGATTCTCCGGATACTGGCGGCAGCCTATCCGGACGCGAAGTGCGCCCTCGATCACCGGACCCCGTTCGAGCTGCTCGTTGCCACGATTCTCTCGGCCCAGTGCACCGACGTCCGCGTCAACCTGGTGACCCCCGCCTTGTTCGCGAAGTTTCCCACTGCCCGGGACCTGGCGGTCGCCGATGTCGAGACGGTCGAGACGATGATCCGGTCGACCGGGTTCTTCCGCAACAAAACCAAGAGTCTGCTCGGGATGGCGAACGGGTTGGTCGAGCGTCACGGTGGTCAGGTACCGTCGGAGATGGAGGCGTTGCGGGTCCTGCCGGGGGTGGGGCGGAAGACGGCGAACGTGGTGTTAGGCAACGCCTTCGGGCTCAATGTCGGAGTGGTAGTCGACACCCACGTGACCCGTTTGTCTCGGCTCCTCGGCCTCACCAAGCACACCGACCCGGAGAAGATCGAGCGCGATCTGATGGGACTCGTCCCCCGAGAGGACTGGACCATGGTGTCGCACTGGCTGATCCACCACGGCCGCCAGGTATGCATCGCGCGGCGCCCTCAGTGCGGTCGCTGCGTTCTCGCGAGCCTCTGCCCCTCGGTCACGAAACCTCCGACCAGTCGGTAGATATCCTCGGGCCCGTCAACCCGGATTCCGGTCGTCGATCGGGTCACCGGGTCAGCGTGTGGATGTATTTGACCATCACGGTTCGGCTCAACGAGAGCGGCGACCGCGGGACGCCCAGGGCGGGGAGCCGTTCGGTGTCGAGGAGATCGTTGTAGACCAGCCAGAGATCGCGACCCTCCGCGAAGTGATAGCGAGCTCGAACGTTGGCGCCGACGGCGTCCGCCGAGCGGCTGTATTGAAGAAACGCCGCGAGCGAGAGGCGACTGTCGTGAGCGTACGACGCCCGGACCCGGAGTTGATCGGCGTCGAACCGTTGGTTTCTTCGAGCGAACTCGATTCGGTTGAAGAGCAGGTCCACCGTGGCCTGGAAGTGAGCGGACGGACTCCACGACGGGCTCACCCCGATGGTCGTGATGGTTCCGTCGTAGAACTCGCCCATGGTGGTGTTGAACGAGGCCGCCAGCCGGGCGCGGTTCGAGGTCGCGACGTAACCACCGATTTGATCGAACTGGTAGTTGCCCGCCACGACGGCCGCGGCGCCGAGACGGAGGTCGCGGTCGAGGCTTTCGTAGCCTCGCGACACGACCAGGTGCCCGGCGACTCCCGATTTGAAGGCGAAGTTGAGATAGAAGTTGGCGGCCCGTGACTCGTCGAGGCCGGTCGCGTTTCGCCGGGCGGCGGTCAGGAGGAGGCTCGGGGTGATGTTCTGGATGGCCGTACGCGCTCCCGGAAACCAACCGTAGCGGACGTTCGCGAACCCAGTGGCGACGTCCCGGCGCTGGAGAAAGCCAAGCCCCGGCTCGAAGTCGGCGCCCTGCCAGGTGGCGCTCAGGCTGTAGACCAGGCCCCGTTGGGAACGACGGGCCCAGTTGAGGCGGGCCAACCCCGCCGAGGTGCCCGCGTTCGGATGGCGATCGTCGAACGACTGGGCCCACAACGCGGTCAGGTAGTCGTTGCCGAAAGGACGGAGGATGGCGTCGGTCGCGTAGACCACGTTGTGGCCGCCGGCCGTCGGAAGCCGGCTGGTGACCATCGCGCCCAGGTAGGAGCCCCGAGCGAGGGTTCGCCGCACCCGGATGACGGCGTTGTTCTCGGAGCCGTTGCCGCCCTCGGTGGCGGTTTGCATCGAGAGGGCACCGACGTCGAGGGAGCCGATCCGGCCGACCACCCGAGCGCCGCCGTGGATCCGCAGCGGGCTGCCATCGGGAGCGAGTCCGATCCGACGGCTGTGGAAGAGCCGGCTGGGCCCGAAATCCTCGGTTCCGACTTGAAAGATGTCGCCCCGCTCCAAGAAGAACTGCCGTTTCTCGGGAAAGAAGAGCGAGAACCGGCTCAGGTTAACCTGCTGGTTATCCGCTTCGACCTGGGCAAAGTCGGTGTTGGCGGTCAGGTCGAGGGTGAGGTTGCCGGTCAGGCCCACCTTGGCGTCCAGGCCGATCTCCCGGGACTGGGAAGTACTCCGGCCCCAGACGACCGCCCGATCGTCGAATGCCGCCACCGAATTGACGCCGCCGAGCAGATAGGGGGTGAGGTAGGCGGGCGAGCGGGCCCGGATCCCGGTCAGGCCGATCTTCTGGGCGATCGACACCCGGAACAGCGCGTTCGAGTAGGAACTCGAGAGCTGGGGGAAGGTGGCGAACTCGCTGCGGGAACTGGTCCGCCGATGGATGATCACCCCCATCACGACACCATCCGGCCCCGGCTGAAATCGAAGGGTGCTCAGCGGGATTCGCAGCTCGGCCGACCAGCTGGTCTGGTCCTTGGTGCTGACGCCATCCCAGTAGCCGTTCCAGTTGACGTCGAGCGCCTGGCCGTCGCCCCCCACCGCGTAGTCGGTCAGGCCACCGGCCGGATTGATCGCGAACACGAGGCCACTGCGGTCGTCGCTCGACGAATCGAGGATCAGCATGAAGTGATCCTCGGAACCCAACTGATCGCGGACGAAGAGGCCCGGGCGAATGGTGCCGGGTCCGTCGACGAACATTCGCGCCGAGGCATAGAGGTACTTATCGTCGTAGCTGAGTCGGATCGTGCTCGAGTCCGAGGGCGGTGCGCCCTCGGTTGGTGTGTATTGCACCAGCGGGAGCGGTGCGATCGCGTGCCACGCGGCTTCATCGATCTTCCCGTCCAGATCGATGTCGGAGGTGGCTCGCGGCAACGATAGCGTGTCCGGGGGGGCCACTGGTCGGGGGTTCGCCGGAGGCCGCGTGGACGCGAACGCCAGCACCGTGGCCAGTCCAACCAATACTCCAACCATCGCCGCTCCGCCGAAGAGGGGGACCTCCGCGGTGGGGCTAGAGGCTTCCTATCCCAACGGACGCTACTGGTCGGTGGATTCGGGCTTCACTGCGGCGTCGCGGGGGTTGGCTGCGGGATGGCTCGAACGGCCGGAATCAGTCTCCGGAACCGAGCAACCGGTCGAGAAAGCCGTCACGCTTCCCGGTTTTGGTCGGGAGCTTTTCTTTGACGTCCACCGAGGCCAGCAACGCCCGCCCGGTCAGCCGAATGAGCAGCCCGTTGGGGCTGGCTCCCCGGGCGCTTCGAGTCGAATGGGTCGAGGAGGAGAGGGTCTCGTGGATCTCGTTCTCGACCTGGGTGCCCGCCGGCACGATCAGGGTGAACGAGCCGAAGACCACGTCGATCTCGATGTCGACCACGTCGGCGCCGAAGACGGCGTCGCGGAGGTCGAGGGTGAGGTCTCCCATCAAGACCTTGCCCTCGAGGTGGAACGGCACCGTCCACGAGCCGGCCCGTTTGGTCGAGGCGAACACGCTCGACACCCGGAGGGATTCGGCGGGGGAGACCGGGGCGGCGACGGCGGTATGATCGGACTTGGCCAGGGGGTAGCTGCTGGTAAAAACTGGACTCGGGAAGGCGCCGGAGGGTTCCAGGTCGGCGAGAATGGCCGCCAAGGTGGCTGCGTTCGGGGCGTGCTTGATCTGCTCGAGCCGCGACTCGAACGCCTCGACGCTCAGGCGGTCCTCGGCCTGGGCCAGACAGAGCATCCGGATGGCTTCGCGGCGGGAATCGTCGAGGGGCGCCATGGTGATGGGAAAATAGGGGCAGGGGCCGGACGCTGCACCCCCCGGGGGTCCCCGCGGGTGGCGGCGAATGGCCCGAACACCCCGCGGCACTTACCTTTCCGCTCGGTTTTCCACCCTCTGCCAGGATCTCAGCCTCGTGAAAGTCGCCACCATCGAGACGGAACGCGGGACCATGGTCGCCGATCTGTTCGACACCGAGACCCCGAAGACCGTCGCCAATTTCGAGAAGCTCGCCAACGAGGGGTATTACGACGGGACCCGATTTCACCGGGTGATCGCCGATTTCGTGGTCCAAGGCGGCGACCCACTGTCGAAGGACCCGAACAACCCTCGGGTCGGGACCGGCGGGCCCGGGTATACCATCAAGTGCGAGTGTCACCTCAACACTCACAAGCACGTCGCCGGGTCGCTGTCGATGGCCCACGCCGGGAAAGACACCGGCGGGAGCCAGTTCTTCATCTGCCACTCGCCCCAGGCCCACCTCGACGGGAAGCATACGGTCTTCGGGCAGGTGACCAAGGGACTGGAGATCGTCAACCAGATCAAGAAGAACGACCTGATCAAGTCGATTCGGATCACCTAACGTGCACGTCGACTTCGCGGTCCTCGCCGACTACGCGCTGATCGACCAACAGGGCAAGCTGTCCGTGCTCGGCATCTTCCAGCACGTCTGGGTCGCCTCGTTCCCCGCGGTGCATCCCCGAACCCACCTGGTGCTCCGGGTTCGGGGCCGACGAACCGAGATCGGCGAACACCGGATCCGGATCCGGTTCGTCGACGACCAGGGTCAGGAGTTGATGGGGGGCGAAGGCACCGTGCAGTTCGGCGAACCGCCGGCCGGCGTCACTGAGGTCGAAGCCGGGGCGGTCCTGGTGTTCGACGTTCCCCTTCCGCGGGCCGGCATTTACGCCTTCGAGATCCTCCTGGCCGAAAGTACCCTGCGGGTGCCGCTGTCGGCCGCGCTCCTCCCCACCCAGAACGGCTGACGACCGTCACCATGTTGTCACGTGACCAGGCCCTCGCGCTGATGCACGAGTACACCGCGTCGGACGCCCTTCGGAAACACATGTATGCCGTCGAGATCGCGATGCGAGCGATGGCCGCCAAGGTGGGAGCCGATCCGGATGAGTGGGGCGTGGTCGGGCTGCTCCACGACTTCGACTACGAACGGTTTCCCAACCCCAATCGGTCGCCGACGGAGGAGCACCCGGCCGAGGGCGTGCGTATCCTGGCGGCCCGGGGCCTCCCGGCCGAAGCGCAACAGGCGATCCTCGGTCACGCCGCCTACACCGGCGTCGTTCGGGAGACGCCCCTGGCGAGGGCGCTGTTCGCCGTCGACGAGCTGTCCGGTTTCCTGGTGGCCTGCGCCCTGGTCCGACCCTCCCGATCGCTCGGGGACCTCGAGGTCGCCAGCGTCAAGAAGAAGCTCAAGGACAAGGCCTTTGCCCGAGGGGTCAGTCGCGACGACGTCTACACCAGCGTCGAGGAACTCGGGGTGCCGCTCGACGAACACATCGCCTTCGTGATCGCCGCCCTTCGTCCTCACGAGTCGGTCCTCGGCCTTGGCACCTGATCCGATCCGCCGGTAGTCGCGGGTCACTCCGCGATGTAGCGCCACGAATCCGCCGGGCCGCGCCGATACCAGATCGTGAAGAACGCGAAGCCCGGTGGCGCGCCGGCCGGGGGCGCCTGGTTGGGCCGAATCAGCCCGATCGTCACTCCGAGATCACCGCTCGAAGCAACGATGACCCGATGGTCCGCCGCCCAGGAGACGGGGCTCGTCGGGTCGGGACTGCCCGCGCCGATGTCCGCCCCGATGGCCTCGGCGCCGAGCAGAAACTCCGCCGAGGCGGGCCCACCCATGTTCACCGCATCCGGCCGGCCCCATTTCACGAAGGCCGGACCGAGCCCGATCCGCTGCGCCTCGTCCGAAAAACTCCGTTCCGCCTGCGCCAGGCTGGCTCGGTATTGCTCGACCGTGGCCGAGTCAGTCGCCGGCACCCACGTCGTCGGCACCACGGGGGGATGCCTCGCGGACGGGCCCTCGCTGTCGGGGCGAGGCCCCCGTTTGTAGGCGGCGACTCGCCACCCGGACGGCCCCTTGATCCAGTAGGAGAGGTACTTCCACCGAGCCTGGCTGCCGTCGGGTCTGGTCAGGGTTCCATAGCCAAAGGTGAACCCGTGACGGCCGTCGGCGGCGATGCCCACGCGGGCCGGTTCCCACCGAGCGATGCCGGTGGGAAGATCGGGATTCGAGCGCAGCGCCTCGGTAGCCGCGGCCCCTTCGACGAACCGGCCGCCCGGCGCTGGCAGGACGACGTCAGCGGCGAACATCGCCGAAAGGCCGGTCACGGCGTCGGTGGCCCCGGTCGCGGCGCCGAACGCGCTGTCGGCGGCAAACAGCTCCGCGGCGACCGCCTCGGGACTTGGTGCGGGAGCGACCGCTCGGCAGCCGAGCAGCCCGCACAGGGCCGACCCGACGCCGAGCCGAAAGAATCTCATTGCCATGCTCATCCTACTCCGGCACCGGGCCCGGAGTTTCGGACATTACTTGGGGCTATCTTCTTGGCTCGCTCGGGCCGGGGATCGGTTCGACCACCCGTTTCTTCCGAGGCACTTTGACCGACTCATTGGTTCCGGCGACGCCTCGCGGTCGCTCGACCTTCACGCGAGTAGCGGTGACCGGACCGCGGGCCCCGCGATGACGCTCCCCGCCCGGTTTCAGCGGATCGCGACCGACGCCGTCGAGCGGGCCTTCGACCGTGCGGCGGGCGGTCGCCCGATTCCGGGAAACCGGGTGCGGCTGCTGTTCGATGGCCCGGCGACCTTCGACGCGATGATCGACCTCGTCGCGGGCGCGAAGCGGTGGGTTCACTTCGACAACTACATCTTCCGAGCGGATCGAACCGGGCGTCGTTTCGTCGAGGCGTTGTCGGATCAGGCCCGGTCCGGGGTTCGGGTCCGGCTGTCGACCGACTGGCTCGGTTCGTTAGGCACGACTCGGCGGCTGTGGCGGAGTCTCCAGGAGGCCGGCGTCGAGGTCCGGCTCTTCAACCGGCCGGGGCCGTTCGATTTGGCCTCCTTCTTCAGTCGGAACCACCGGAAGCTGGTCGTCGCCGACGGGGCCCGGGCGATCGTCGCGGGCATGTGCATCGGCGATGAGTGGGCCGGCGACCCGACCCGCGGTCGGCTCCCGTGGCGCGACACCGCCGTGGCGATCGAGGGCCCGGCGGCAGCGGCCGTCGATCAGGCCTTCGCGACGACCTGGGCCGTGGCCGGCGCACCGATCCCCATCGAGGAAAACGTGAGCGAGGTCGCCCCGGTCGGCGAGGCTTCGATTCGGGTCTTGATCGGTGAGCCCGCCCGGGAGCGCGCCTACCGAGTGTCCGAGTTGCTGCTGGCTGGGGCGGGCCAGCGGGTCTGGATCACCGATGCCTACTTGGTGGCGCCGCGCCGGCTCTATCGATACCTGATCGACGCCGCCTCCGAGGGGGTCGACGTCCGTTTGCTGGTGCCGGGCACGAGCGATCTGGTCTTGGTTCGCAACCTGACCCGTTTCGGCTACCGCGAGCTGATCCGGGCCGGAGTCCGCATCTTCGAATGGAAAGGGCCGATGCTGCACGCCAAGACGCTCGTGGCGGACTCCCGATTCGTTCGAGTCGGGTCGAGCAACCTGAACCACTCCAGTCTGTTCGGCAACTACGAGCTCGACGTGCTGGTCGAGGATGCCGCGCTGGCTGGCGAGATGGAGGCGCAGTTTCGCCGTGATCTCGACCACAGCGCGGAGGTCACCACCCGGCCCCATCGGCTCCGCCCAATGGCCCGGGTGCTTCCCCGACCACTGGCCATCGATCGGCCCGACCACCCTCCCCCGGTCCACCGGAGGGGGGCCCGAGAGCGGCGGGGACGATCGGTCCTGGCCCTGCGGACCCTCGCGGCGGGAGCCCGGCTGGCCCTGTTCGGGCCCCTGGCGGTCGTCTTGGGCCTGATCGGGATCTTGTTTTTCCTCATTCCGGCGGCCATGGGCCTCGTCTTTGGGGCGATCAGCGTCTGGCTGGCGTTGGTCAGCGGCACCGAGGCCCTTCGCCGACGGGTCGACCCCCCCGATTCGGGCCGATGACCACGGCCGGATCCTTCAACAGCCACCGGCCCCGGTGCGTACTACCAGCGTGACCGATCCAGGGTTGGCCCGAGCGGCCCAGCGGGGAGATTCGGACGCCTTCGGACGCTTGGTCACGACGAATGCCGTGACGGCCCGCCAGGTTGCCTATGCCGTGGTCGCCAACTGGGACGAAGCGGAAGACGTCGTCCAAGAGGCCGCCTTGGCCGCCTGGCAAGCGATCGCCCGATTCGACCCGACCCGCCCGTTTCGCCCCTGGTTTCTGCGGATCGTCTCCAATGCGGCGCTCGACCACGTTCGGCGCCGCAAAGTCCGCGAGACCGAGATCTTGACGGAAACGGTTGCGGCAGGCGGTGCTTCGCCCGAGGTCTGGACCGATCGGGCCCTGATCGGGGAGAAGGTGGGGGCGGCGCTCGCCCAGCTACCGGAGCGGCAGCGGGTGGCGGTCATGCTGTTCGATTTGGAGGGCTACAGTCATATGGAGATTGCCCAGGTGTTGAACGTGCCAGAAGGCACCGTGCGATCCTACGTGTTCCACGCCCGGCGGGCGTTGCGGAAGACGCTTGGCTCATTGAGGGAGGAACCGGCACGATGAACGACTCACCATTTCGGCCCGAGCCAGATCCCCAGCTGAGGGAGGCGCTCGCCAGGTATTTCGAGGGGCCGGATCCGGCCGGGATGCTCGCCCGGCTGGACGGAACGCTCGCTGGGTTGGCGGAGCGGGAATCGGGGCTGGACGTGCTGGCGCGATGGGCTCGGCCGCGAGTGTTGGCCGCCGCAATGGCGGCGGGTTTTCTCCTCGGGATCGCGCTCTGGCGAACCTGGTGGCGGCAGGTCGAGCCGGCGACGCCGATTTCCGTGGCGATTCTCGAGGCTCGCCCCGCCGAGGTCAATCCGGTGATGCACACCGTGCTGGAGGACGATCAATGACCAAATCGAGATGGGTGGCGACTGGGTTGCTGTCGCTGGCGTTCGCCCTTGGGGGCCTGGTGGGTGGCACGGCGACGATGCTGGCCGACCGCAGTCTCCCGGCCCGCGGGGGGCCGCACGGCACCCCGCGCGCGGCGTACAAGGCTCAGATGCGGCAGGATTTCATCGAGCGACTGCGGACCGATATCGAGTTGACCCCGGCGCAGGAGCGAGCCGTCCTCGAGGTGCTCGATCGCCACGAACCGATACTGGACTCCTTGTGGCGAACGGTGCGGACCCAATTCGATGCGGAGCGACAAGCGGTACGCCGTGACATTCGAATGGTCCTGGAAGCGGGGCAGCAGTCCAAATACGACGTCTTCAATGCCAAACGCGACAGCGCTCGCCGAGCGCGAGAGGCTGGGCGTGACTAACGCAAGTCGAGGGATGTTTGCGGGCCTGGTGGTCTGGGGGCTCGCGGCGGGTGCGGCGTCGGGGCAAACCAAACCGACGCTGACTTTGACCGAAGCGATCGAGCGGGCCGAGCGGGTGCAGCCTCGCGTCATTCAGGCCGCGGGGGCGCTCCGGAACGCCGATGCCCGTGTTCGGAGCGCCAAAGGCGCCTACCTGCCCAATTTCAACGTGTCGAGCTCGGCCGGCGAGTTCTATTCCGAAGGCCAGCGGATCGATCCCAGCACTGGGCAACTGGTACCGACCAATTCGAGCAACACCAGCCTCAATGGCAGTCTCAACAGCTCGATCGAGCTGTTCGACGGATTCCGGCGGAGCGCGGAGTCCCGTTCGGCCCGCGCCAATCGCGAGTCGGCGACCGAGAGTCTCGAGGATGCCCGCTACCAGCAGCAGCTGCAGACGACCAACCAGTACTTCGACGTCCTGGCCGCGATCCAGTTGGCGCGAGTCCGCGAGGCGGGGGTGCGGCGGGCCGACGAGCAACTTCGGGCGTCGATCGCTCGGCTCCGAGCCGGCGCGGCGATTCGCTCCGATTCGCTCCGATCGCTGGTCACCTTGGGCAACGCCCGGGTCCAGCTGATCAACGCCCAGACCCAGTTGGCCACTGCCGAAGCGAACCTAGGCCGCCTGGTGGGCGCCGACGGACCGGCCACCGCGGCGGACGACTCATCCTACTATCGGGTCCTGACCGAGCTCGACACCACCGCCCTGCGGGTCGAGGCCCTCAACCGGTCGCCCCAGGTTCGCCTCGCGGAAGCCAACGCTCGCTCGGCCCGCGCGTCGGTGAACGTCGCGCGATCGGGGTACTGGCCGACCCTGGTCTTGGCCGCTTCCAATTCGCTCAACGGCAGCGAGCAGAACGACTACCGGTTTCTCCAGCAGCGCCAGGCGACCCTGACGGTCAACTGGGCGGTGTTCAACCGGTTCACCCGAGAACAGAACATCGCCCAGCAGCGGTCGAGCGCGGAAACCGCGGACGCCAACGCCGGCGAAGCCCGCCGGCTGATTCTCGCCAACCTCACCACCCGGTTGGCGGAACTCGACGCGGCGCGGACCCGTATTGGGATCGCCCAAACCAGCCTGGCGGCCGCCACCGAGGATCTTCGGGTCCAGCAGGAGCGCTACCGCCTCGGCGTGGCCACGATCGTCGACGTGGTCACCTCGCAAGAGTCCCTGGCTCAAGCGGAAGTCGACGCGGTCACCGCTCGGTTCGACTATCTCCGAGCCAAAGCCCAGATCCAAGCCCTGATCGGACGGCAACTATGACGGCGGGAATCGAAGTCACCGCGGAGCGGATGGCGATGTTGCCTCCCGACATTCCGCGCGATGCGATCATCGTGGTTCGGCACCTCGAGCGCGAATACGTGATGGGCAGCGAGACGGTCCGGGCGCTCCGCGGCGTTGACACGATCATCCGGAAGAACGAGTTCGTGGCGATCATGGGTCCCTCGGGGTCGGGCAAGTCCACCCTGATGAACATGATCGGCTGCCTCGACACGCCCACGGCCGGCGAGTACTGGCTCAACGGCTACCGGGTCTCCGAGCTCGGGGACGACGCCCTGGCTCGGATCCGGAACAAGGAGATCGGGTTCGTCTTCCAGACCTTCAACCTGCTGCCCCGGGCCACCGCGCTGCAGAACGTCGAGCTGCCGATGGTCTACGCCGGGATCGGCGCCAAGGAGCGGCGGGCCGCGGCCCAGGGCGCGTTAGGCCGGGTCGGGTTGGGCGAGCGGATGCATCACCGGCCCAACGAGTTGTCCGGCGGTCAGCGCCAACGGGTGGCGATCGCCCGGGCGCTGGTCAACAACCCGAGCATCATCCTCGCCGACGAGCCGACCGGCAACCTCGACTCGAAGACCAGCGAGGAGATCCTGACCCTGTTCGATCAGCTCCACAAAGAAGGCCAGACGATCGTGCTGGTCACCCACGAACTGGATATTGCCGCGCACGCCCACCGCCAGATTCACCTGCGGGACGGCCGGGTCGAGCGCGACTTTCCGACGGAGAAGGCTCGATGAACCGCGCGTCCCGCACCCTCGGTCTGGCGTCCTTCGCCCTGATCGGGTTGGCTGCCTGCGACAAAGCCGAAGTCCAAACCGTGGTCTATCAGTCGGTCCCGGTCGATCGGCGCAACATCATCGTCTCGGCGCGGGCCACCGGGACGATTCAGCCCGATACCGTCGTCGAGGTGAAGTCGAAGGCCTCGGGTGAGATCCTCGACATGAAGGTCGAGACGGGTTCCCTAGTTTCGCGAGGAACCCTCTTGGTCCGGGTGGATCGGCGAACCCCGCTCAACACCCTGAGCCAGGCCGAAGCCGACCTCGAGGTCGGGAAGGCCCGGCTCCAGAACGCCGACGCCCAGCGGCGCCGGTCCGACGAACTGTTCAAGTCCCAGTCGATTACCGAGCAGGAACACGAGCAGGCCGTCCTGGCGCTCGCCAACGCCAAGGCCGAGGTAGTTCGGGCCCAGGTCAACCTGGAGAACGCCCGGATCGCGATGGAGGATACCGACGTCCTCGCTCCGATCACCGGCACCGTGATCGCCAAGAACGTCGAACGAGGCCAAGTGATCTCCTCGCCGACTCGGGACGTCGGTGGCGGCACCGTGTTGCTCAAGATGGCCGACCTGAGCCTGGTCCAAGTGCGGACGCTGGTGGACGAGACCGATATCGGGAAGATCCGACCGGGCCTCCGCGCCACCGTCACGGTCGACGCGTATCCCAACCAGCCGTTCGAGGGCGAGGTCCTCAAGATCGAGCCTCAGGCCGAGACCCAGCAGAATGTCACCATGTTCCCGGTCCTGGTTCGGATCGACAATCGCAACAACCTGCTCAAGCCGGGAATGAACTCCGACGTCGAGCTGCACATCGGGCGCCGGGACAGTGTCCTGGCGATTCCGAACGCCGCGCTGCGGACTCAGCGCGATGTCAGCTCGGCAGCCCGGGTCCTCGGGATCCCCGAGGATCAGCTCCAGCCGATGCTTGCGGCCGCTCAGGCGGTGGCCGACTCGCAACGGGCCCAAGCCGCCGCGCGGGATACCACCAAGCGCGACGGACCGCCCACCCAGGCGCTCGCCCAGGCCGGCGCGGCCAAGCCCAAGGGCAACACGATGACCACCCCAGATGGGCGAACCATCGAGCTTCCGGCCGGGGTCACCGAGGCGCAAGTCCGGGAGATCTTCCGGAAGCGGTTCTCCGGCGGGAGCCTGACCCCCGCGGAAACGCAAACCATGCAGCAGTTGATGCGGAACGCCGGCGGGGGTCGAGGCGGCCGGGGCGGTGCCCGGCCAGGCGGCAACGGCACCGACTTCCAGTTCGGCGGCAACTACATCGTCTTCGTCAACCGGGACGGGCAGCCCACCCCGGTCATGATTCGAACCGGGCTGACCGACCTCGATTACAGCGAGGTGGTTTCCGGTCTGGCCGCGACCGACTCGGTGCTGGTCCTGCCGAGCGCGAGCCTGGTCCAGCAGCAGGAGGAGTTCCGGAGCCGAATGACCAACATGACCGGCGGGGGCGGCGTGCCCGGGATGCGATCGGCCCCGGCCACCGGAAGCGGGGCCGCGTCGACTCGGCCGGCGGCGGGTACCCGGCCATGATCATCGGTGAGACCTTCTTGGTCGCGCTCTCGAGCATCCGCGCGAACAAGCTTCGGGCAGCGCTGACCATGCTCGGAATCATCATCGGGGTCGGGGCCGTGATCGCGGTGGTGGCGCTCGGATCGGGCGCTCAGAAGGCGGTCGAGGAGCGGATCGCGGCGCTCGGCACGAATGTCCTCACGGTCTATCCGGGGCAGTCGTTCTTCGGGGGACGGTCCAACGATCAGCGGGTCAGCCTCACGGTCGACGATTCGGACGCCTTGAAGCGAGATCTTACCCTGATCTCCGACGTCGTGCCCGAGCTGTCGCGGAACATGACCGTCGAGTACGGCAACACGAACTTCAACGTCAGCATCACCGGCACCACGCCCAATTTTCTCCCCGTCAAGAATTTCCAGATCCTCCACGGGCAGATGTTCACCGCGGGCGACGATGCGGCCCGGCAGCGCTACGCGGTGCTCGGGAACTCGATCCCCGATATGCTCAACGTCAACGCGGCCGCTCTTCTTGGGACGACGATGAACGTCGGCGGTCAGAGTTTCGAGGTGATCGGCGTGCTGGCCAAGAAGGGCGCCGCGATGTCGTTCATGAATCCGGACGAACAAATCTTGATCCCGCTTGCCACGGCGCAGTATCGGCTGATGGGAACCGATCGGATCCGCCAGGTCAGCTTGAGGGTCAGGGATGGGGTACCGCTCGAGCAGGGCATGGTCGAGATCGAGCGAATCCTTCGCCGGGAGCACAAGATCCGACCGGGCGGCGAGAACGATTTCCAGATTCGTAACCAGCAGGAGTTTCTCGCGACCCAGCAGGAGACGACCCAGGTGTTCGGGCTGCTCCTGGCCAGCATCGCGGCCGTCTCGCTGATCGTCGGCGGGATCGGGATCATGAACATCATGCTGGTCTCGGTCACCGAGCGGACCCGGGAGATCGGGGTCCGACGGGCGCTCGGCGCGACCAAGCTCAACATCATGAGCCAGTTTCTGGTCGAAGCCGTGGTCCTCTGTCTGTTGGGCGGGATCTTCGGGATCATCGTGGGTATGGCCAGCGCGCGGGCCATGTCGAAGCTCGCCGGATGGAATACCCTCATTTCGCCGAGCTCGATCGCGGTGGCGTTCGCCTTCAGCGCGTTGGTCGGTCTGTTCTTCGGGTTGTGGCCGGCCCGGCGGGCCGCCAATCTGAACACGATCGACGCGCTCCGGTACGAATAGCCGTCGATGCCGCCCCTGGCGTTGCTCCTCCTCCAACTCGCAGTGGAGACCACGCCGCAGCGCCCGACGGTGGTCCCACCGCGGATCGATACTGTCATTGGAGTCGACGGGAAGCTGGACGAGCCGGTCTGGCGCCAAGCCGTCCGGCTCGGCGGCTTCCATCAGTACCGACCGGTCGACCTCCGTCCCGCCGATCAACAGACCGAGGTGCTGGTCTGGTATAGCCCGACGGCGATTCACTTCGGGATCATCGCGCACGATCGTGATCCGGGAGCGATTCGAGCGACCTTGGCGGACCGGGACAAGATCGACGAAGACGATCGGGTCATCCTCTACCTGGACACCTTCAATGACAGGCGCCGGGCCTTCGCCTTCGGGGTCAACGCGCTCGGCGTTCAGGAGGACGGGGTCCGTACCGAGGGAAGTGGGGGCGGTGGTGGCGGTGGAGGCGGCGGCAGCCGAGGCGGCGGCGGTGGTGGTGGTGGAGGTGGATTCGGAACCGCGGTGAGCTTCGATCGAAGCCAGGATTACGTCTACACCTCCCGAGGGAGCATCACCGACAGCGGGTATGTCGTCGAGGTTCAGATCCCATTCAAGAGTCTTCGCTATCCGGGCGGGCGGGAGTTGACCTGGGGGTTCCACGTCGTCCGCGCGACCCAACGAAGCGGGTTCGAGGACACCTGGGCCGACGTCCGACGCGGGAGCAGCAGCTTCCTGGGCCAAAGTGGATTGATCACCGGGCTCACCGGGATCAAGCGTGGTCTGGTGACCGAGGTCCAGCCGTTCGTCACGGCCGCCGCCTCCGGGATCCGCGATACCCTCGGCCGGTTCGAACGGCAACGCCTGGACCCCGACTTCGGGGCGAACTTCCGACTCGGGTTCACCAGCCTTGCGATCGACGGCACCATCAATCCCGACTTCAGCCAAGTCGAGTCTGATGCCGGCCAAGTGACCCTGAACGAGCGGTTCGCCTTGTTCTTCCCCGAGCGGCGACCGTTCTTCCTCGAGGGCATCGAGCTGTTTCAGACCCCGGGGTCGCTGGTGTACACCCGGCGGGTCGGTAACCCGATTGCCGGCGGCAAGATCACCGGTAAGTTCGGGCGGTTCGGGGTCGCGCACCTGACCGCGGTCGATGACGTTACCGACGAAGACTCCGGGATTCGGGAGCGGCCGTTGGTGAACATCGCCCGATTGCGGGCCGACGTCGGCCAGAACTCCCTCGCCGGAGTGACCTTCACCGACCGCTCCACCGGTCGAGGCTACAGCCGCATCATCGCGACCGACAGTCGGTTCGTGATCAAGAGGATCTACACGCTGAACACCTCGGTCGGGCGATCGTTCGCCTCCGACACCGTGTCGCGGGCGGGGTCGATCTGGTCGGTCGATTTCGGACGCACCGGCCGGTCGTTCGGCTTCAGCTACTCGTTCGAGGGCCGAAGCCCCGACTTCGAGGCGGCTCTTGGATACGTTCCCCGGGTCGGTGACGTCAACCTCCGGATCTTCAATCGGTACAGCATATTCGGCAAACCGGGCGCCTTGTTCGAGGGGATTACCTTCTTCGCCGGCCTGAATCGCTACTGGGACTATCAGGGGTTCGGCACCGCCGGGGCGGTCGAAGGGGAACAGAGCCTGAGCGGCTTTGGACGGCTGCGAGGCGGCTGGAGCTACGGTTTCAGCACCCGGCTCGGCTTCGTCGACTTCGATCCCGCCTTCTACGATGGCGCCCAGGTGCTGGTGGGGGGGCAGTTGACGACCTACCGGGGCCCGGCGCAACTAAAGAATGCCGGCGAACTCCAGGTCAACATCAGCACCCCGAACCTTTCTCAGGGCAGCGCAACGGTGCGGGTGTCCCGACGGGAGACCGCGATTTTCGCCGAAGCGGCCGAGGGCCGGGAGCTGTCAATTTCCGGCTCGGCCGAGGTCCGACCGCATGGGTGGATCCGGGCGGAGGCCACCGGGACCTACTCCCGCCTCACTCGTCGTCGGGATGGATCCGAGTACGGTCGGACCATTCTGCCGCGGCTCCGAGTGGAGCTTCAGCCGAATCGGTTCTTCTTCTTTCGGGTCATCGGCGAGTACCGATCGGAGCGTCGCGATGCCCGTCGCGATGCTCGAACCGGAGCGGTCCTCTATTTCGACGGCACCGCCTCGACACCGGCGACGACCAACCGCGTTCGGATCGATGCCCTCCTCGCTTACCAGCCGTCGCCGGGCACGGTCGTCTTCGTCGGGTACGGTGCTGGCTATGCCGGCGATCGGACGCTAACCTTCCAGAGGCTCCTGCGGCAGGAAGACGGGTTCTTCCTGAAACTTGCGTATCAGATCCGGACGTAAATGCCAACGTCGAGAATCGTCGGGACTGGGCGCGCGGTGCCTGCGCGCGTCGTTACCAACCACGAGTTCGCCGCCGTGATGGACACGTCGGACGAGTGGATCCGAACCCGAACCGGCATCGAGTCGCGCCATTGGATCGTTCCGGGCGAAACCGGCGTCGGGTTGGGCAAGACCGCCGCCCTGGCCGCTCTCGCGATGGCGCGGCTCGAACCCGCGGCCCTCGACGCGATCGTCTACGCCACCATCTCTCCCGACCACTTCATTCCCGGCAACGGCGTCTTTCTCCAGCGTGAGCTGGGGCTGACCTCGATTCCCGCGATCGATATTCGGCAGCAGTGCGCCGGGTTCGTATACGCCCTGGCGGTCGCCGACGGGTTCATCCGAGGCGGGGTCTATCGGCGCATCTTGGTGGTTGGCCAGGAGATCCAGTCGACCCGGATGGACGTGAGCACCCGCGGGCGGCACACCGCGGTCCTCTTCGCCGACGGGGCCGGCGCCGTGGTCCTCGTTGCCGACGACACCCCCGACCGGGGGATCGTCACCTTCGACCTCCACAGTGAGGGGGCGTTGGCGGAGAAGCTCTGGGTCGACGAGCCGGGATCGATCTACAATCCCACCGTCGACCTGGATCGATTCGCCGCCGGGCGTTACTTCCTGGAGATGGACGGCAAGGAGGTCTATCGGCACGCCGTCCAGCGGATGCCGGAGTCGGTAATGACATGCCTAACGAAGATCGGGGCCCTGCCGGCGGACGTCGACCTGCTGATTCCCCACCAGGCCAACCAACGGATCTCGGAGGCGGTTCAGAAGTCGCTGGGCCTTCGCGACGATCAGGTCTACAACAACATCCAGACCTACGGCAACACCACTTCGGCTACCATCCCGATCGCCCTCGACGAGTGCGTCCGAGCCGGCCGGGTCAACGATGGCGACTTGGTGGTGTTCACGGCGTTTGGCTCCGGGTTCGTCTGGGGAACGGTGGTGCTCCGGTGGTGATCCGGCAGGTCAGCGGGTGACCTGCGGATACTTGCGGGCGTAATATTCCCCGGCCCGGCTCGCCACGCCGCGATAGAGCTGCTCGTCGGGGTCTTCGGCATGCTGGACGAAGAGATGGAGCGAGCCGGGCCAGAGGGTCGCCTGGAGGGTCCAGTCATCGTCGGTGGCGACGTAGACCCACTGGAGAGCGCCCCCGCCCGCGTCGGTGAGGTGCACCCGGCTGGCTCGCTCCAGGACGACTCGTTCGGGCAGGCCCGCGGCGGCGGCGCTCCAAGGCTCGAACTCCAGCTGGGCTTCTTTCCACGAGAGGACGCTGAGGCGACCGAGAATCGCTTCATCATGTCGGGGAATTTCGAACTCCACGTTCCAGTCGCCCAGGACGTCCCACGCGTGGTCCATCGGCCCGACGTTGGGGATGTCAACTGTGGGGTGTTTCGGCATCCAATTGACTCCACCGATTGATCGGTAAGTGATTACGAATTAATCAGTTACGCGTTGGCCTGCGGCGCCGCTGCCGCCGGGCCAGGGTTGTCCAATCGGGGTTTAGTATCGGCAGTTCGGGCGCGGGTTTGAGCTGAAACTGGGCTCGATGGGGCTCCGTACTGGAACCCCTGGCCCATCAACATGTTGGCCCATTGGAGGGATCATGTTTCAAGTGATTACGCTGGCAATCGCGCTGGCCGGGAGCGTGTTCGCCTTTGGGTTCGCCCGCGGGTTCGTCCGTCGGAAGCTCCGATTCGTCGATTCGGTTCGCTCGCCGGTGGTGCCGATCATCGCCGCGGTTGGCGCCGCCGTCATCGCGTTGCCGCTGACCATCTTGCCGCTGATCACCGGGTTCACGGCGGCGATGGTTGGGCTCGGCGTCGGGCTGGGCACCGCGAGCGGGGTCAAAGCCCTCCGCAGTGGGGACTGAGTCGACGTCCCACTAGATTTCCCGAATGTCGACAATCACTTGCGTGCGTTGCAAAGAGACCAGAGCGCCGATGCCGTTTCGGCCCTTTCCCAACGAGCTCGGCGACCGGCTCGTCTCCCAGATCTGCAACGTGTGTTGGGGTGAGTGGCTCAAGCTGCAGCAACAACTGATCAACCACTACGGGCTCAATCTCCGGGAGCAACGGGCGAAGGACACCCTCTACGCCCAGTTGGAGCAGTTCCTCTTTACCAGCGCGCCCCAATCCTGAGCGAGAGGTCGATCGCCGGGCCCTTCGGTTCCAGATCTTCGGTCATTCCCAGAAACCATTCGGGTCCCTTCTTGGCTTTGAGGAGAAACCCGAAGTCCAGGCTGATCTCCCGCTGATCCATGGTGCGCATCGTCGTCGCCTGGTAGTTCCTCGACTGATAGAAGAGATTCACGAAAGCCGTCTGGCGCCCCCAGAACCGCAGCCGGACCCCCCCGCTGAGATGGTGGAAGTCCGTTTCTTGGTAGACCCGAAGCGGCCCGGTGGCCGGCGTGTACCCGACGCCGGCGGAGAACTCGCCGACCATCCGTCGCGACGGCGTGGTCCGGACGGTGGTGATGGCGCTGACCGACCCAACCTTCCGGCCGAACCCCTCGGGCCCGGTGGGCACCGTCACCGAAACGACCGACTGCCAGTGGCGAGTGTGGCGGTGGCCCGCGACCAATCGCAAGTCGCCGAGGAACGATGCTGACTTGGGAACGCTCAGGCTGTCGCCGTTGGGCAGCGCGATGTCGTAGTCGTAGACGTTCTTCGGTCGGATCTCGCGGGCCTTGACCCGCAGTCCGGTCAGCTCATGGTACCAGTCGAGGATGCCGTCCCCGAAACCATCGTAGGCGCCGCCGATCGATCCCGACAGTGCGACGAAACCATTGCCGATGTTGCGAGTGATCGTCGTCTCGAGGCGAAGGATCTCGGCGTCGATGACCATCGAAGCGGCGGGCAAGTCGGTAAACTCCACCAGACTGGCATAGTCGGTGAGGATCCGGACGTCCCAGGCCTTGGCGCGGTCGACGTAGGGTTGGAAATACAGTCCGCTCCGAGCGGTGAGCAGCGGATTGATCGGCTGATACGGCGGGAGGCCCTGCCCGGCGGCTGAGCCCGCGGCCAGGGCCAGGAGCGCCGTCGTCGCGAAGGCTTTCACCACGAATCGGGCCGCCGAACGGGGATCGGGCCGGCCGGCACCGTCGGGGGCGGGGCAGGGACGGGGCGCGGTTCGTCCAGCCCGGGGCGAGCCAGACCGCCGAGCAAGACCGGGAGAGTGACGTCGAAGGCGGCGAGCTGCGGGACGAGGGCGTTAGGCGACGTCGCTCCGAGCACGCTGGCGCCCAGCAAGGCGCCGAGCACGGCCTTGGCGACGATATCGGGGTCGCGGCCGCCAAGGCGGCCAATCGGCTCGGCCAAGGCCCGCTCGGCGGGCTCGATCACTCGGGCCCGGTAGCGCTCAACCAAGGCCGGTTCGTTCCCGCTCTGCGCGATGAGCAGCCGGATCAGGTGGAGGTGGGGCTCGGTGCGGGACGCGGTCCAGACGAGCCGGGACAACTGCTCGATCTGGGCCAGCGGGGAATCCTCCGCTCGGGGCGCCTCCCCGAGAAGCGGCACCGCGCTGAAGGTGTCGACTAAGTCCGCCAGCAAGGCGTCCTTGTCGCGGAAGTACCGGTACACCGTGCCGACGGTGACGTTGGCGGCCAGGGCCACGTCCTCGATCTTGGTGCCGCCGAAACCACGCTCGGCGAACAATCGCAAGGCGGCGGCGCGGATCTCGCCCGGTCGAGCGTCGCTGCGGCGCTTCCAAGTACGTCGGGCGGTCGAGGGCATCGCCAGCAAACTAGTTCATCGGTGGGTCAGATCCCACCCGACCTGGAAGGGCGGAGAGTCGAGCAGCCGATGAGGCCCCGGGCGGCGGAGTCATCGGGGGCCTCCGGGCCTGGTGGCAATGAAGCCAAGTCGTCCGGGGGCCAGCCGGTGACGGCCATAGCCCCGAATCGCCCGGCACCGAAACCCCGCGGATCGAAGCGCCGCCTCGACCTCGGCCCGGGCAACCAGCCGGAGGCGGTGGGTTTCCTGACTCCGCCGGTACCCGCGACCGACCCGTCGAAACGTCAGGATCGAACGCTTCAACCCGGTACGGGCCGTGTTCTCGGAGACCTCGACCATCGCGGCCCAGTGGGCTCCAGCCGACCAGCTCCGATAGGAAGCGGGCCGGCGTCTCCGGATCATCAGGTCGAAGACGAAGAGCCCACCCGGCTCGAGCGCGTGGGCCACCCGCCGAAAAAAAGGTTCCAGTCGAGGGGCCGGCAGGTAGCTCAGTACCTCACCCAACGCGGTGATGGCCTGGCATCGAGGGATGATGGTCCGATACACCGATCCCACTCGAATGGAGGCGCTCGGCGCGACTTGGCGGGCCAGCTTCGCGCAGGCCGGGGACTGGTCGACGCCGATGCCCCGGTAGCCGGCCTCAACGAGCCGCGCCAACCAGACGCCGGAGCCGCACCCAAGGTCGACGACGGTCGCTCCGGGGCGAATTCGAGCGGCTCTCAGCAGGCCGAGCAGACCCGGGCTCGCCCGGCGGGCGAAGGTCGTGAACCCTTCGTGGTGAATGGCGGCGACGTCGGTGCGGTACATCGGAGCAAAATAACGAGAGAGGGACCGGGCTCGATCCCGGTCCCTCTCTCGATGTTGGCGGGGTGGGCCCGGTTACTCCTCGTCGTCCCTGTCGATCTTCGAGGAGACGGTCTGGCGCGACTTGTTGCGGAGAATTTCGATCTTGACGACATCGCCGTCATCGTAGGTCTGGAGGATCCGCAGCAAACTCGACGGTCCCCGCGCCTTCCGGCCGTCGACGCTGATGATCACGTCGCCACCTTTCAAGCCGAACGCGTTGCCTTCCGGCGCGTCGATGACCAGGACGCCCTCGCTGGTGCCGAAGTAGCTGCCAAGGCTCGCGTTGATCGGGGCGAGCTCGAGCTCCGCGAAGGGGCCGCCGAAGTTGAAGAAGAACGGGGTGCGCTCGCCGGAGCCGGCCAACATCCGGCCGGGAATCCTCGGCAGGCTGATGTTCCCCTCCACGTCAGGCACATTGAAGAGAACGTTGCCGTCGCCGAAGCTGCGAGCCGCCAGCTGGCGCTCGGAAGAGGTGGCGACCTTGGCGGTCCGGATTTCCCGACCCCGGCGGTATTCGACATCGACCGTGTCGCCCGGCTCGATCTTGGCGACCATCTCGATCAGGCGGATTCCGGCCAGGGACTCTTCATCGTCGCCGTCGCGGTCGCGTTCGGAGCGAACCAGGCTGGTGCCGTCGAGCTTGGTGATGATGTCGCCGGAGCGAATTCCGGCTTTGGCGGCCGGACTCCCGGGGGTGACCGAGGAGATGGTCGCCCCGATCGAGTCGTTGTCGGTGGCTCGCATGTCGAGGAGCACCCCGAGCCGTGCCCGACGACTGGTGACCCACTGCATCGGGTCGACCTCGTCGCCGTTGATCCAGACCCGGGCGCGAGGGGTCTCCCGGACCCGAACCCGCTCTCTTTCCTGGGCAACCAACGGAAGAACGGTCGTCACGCTGGTCGCGAGAAACAACATGGTCCGCAGCATCCTGCTATCACTCCTTGGGGTTCAGAACCCCACGTAACGGGCACCAGTGAGGTGGACATCCACCAAGGCATCGAGCAGCCCGACGCGCTCGCGCCACAACCTGATCGTTTCCGGCTGCCGGACGTTCCGGTCCATCAGATCGACCACTTCGATCCGACGATCGATGTCGGCCAGGCGGTCTTCCAGCGACGCGGTGATTCCGACGCTGCGCCCGTCGACCACGGACCGATCGGGATCGAACCGCTCGAGCGCCTGCTCCAGTTGGCGCGAGCGACTCATCATCTCGGCGAGCTCCGGATCGGCCGCGACGAGTTCGCGGTCGAGGCCCGACGGCGTCATCCGACTGGTAACCACCGTGAGGAGCACGGCGGCGGCCAGGGCGAGCCCACCCAGGGTGATCCGCTTGACCCGGTGGGCCCGCCGCTCCCTCGCGGCCTGGAACCGAATTGCTCCGAAGTGGTCCTTGGCCGGCCGCAGGGTGGGCAGCGCCTTCAGCCGCGCGACCCGTTGATCGAGGCGAGCCGCCTCCGCCTGGCAGGCGGGACAGGCCTCGAGGTGATCCCGGACGGCCTGCACTCCAGGCTCGAGCCCAGGCTCCCGGGCGGCCAACAACTGTTCCATGGTCATGTGGGTCATGCGGTCGCTCCTTCACCCAACCAACGCCGCAGCCGGGCATGGGCCCGAGCCAGCTGCGACTTGGAAAAACTCACCGTGCGGTCCATCATCGCCGCGATCTCTTCGTGGGTATACCCTTCGACGTCGTGCAACCAGACCACCGCTCTCGACGTTTCCGACAACCGCTCGAGGGCCGCCTCCAGATCCATGATCAGCGCGGTGTCCTCGCCCCGGGCCGGTCCGACCTCATCGAAAAGCTCGTCGGCGTCGCGATACTTGTTGCGCCGCAGCCGCATCAGCGCCTTGCTCGACGCCACCGTTCGGACCCAACCCCAGAGACTGCCGTCGCCGCGGAACTGGGCGATGCTCCGGAAGACTTCGAGGAAGGTTTCCTGGAGGACATCCTCGGCGTCCTCGGTGGTCCGACAGATCCGCCGGGCGAGATTGTAGACCGGCGCCTCGAAGGCCCGGTATAGCGCCTCCTGCGCTCGCGGATCGCCGGCCCGAAGCCGGGGGAGAACCACCTCCGCGTCCGCCAGCCGGTACGCATCCATCGTCAGAGTTCCTGTTGGCACGTCCAGAAAGATGCCCATTCTAGTGCGATGGTTGCAGTTGCCGAACCTGAACCTCTCTTCTCCGGCGGCTGTAACCAGGAGTCGCCCGAATCGGAATCATGTCAGGTAAACCGTTTCATGACAATCCATTACACGGTCGTACTTGCGCGATGCAATTATTGGCTTACACTTATATAAGCTATGTCTTATGATATCTCGCTGACTGCCCTCGCCGATCCGACCCGTCGTCGCCTGTTCGAACGGCTGCGGGGTCGGCCGCACACGGTGGGCGAGTTGGCCAAGGCTGCCGAGATCTCCCAGCCCGCCGTGTCCCAGCATCTGGCGGTGCTTCGCCGCGCCAGGCTGGTCTCCGATCGGCGCGACGGAGCTCGGCGCTACTACCGCGCGGAGGTCGACGGCCTCCGTGAGTTGAGGCACTACCTCGAATCGATGTGGGACGACGTCCTCGCCGCCTACGCGCGCGACGAACCGCCACCGGGAGCCCGCCGATGACCTCCTTGCCGCCGTTGGAACGGAACATTCTCGTGAGTTGGTCGCCGGATGCGGCCTTTCGGCGGTTCACCGATCAGATCGGAACCTGGTGGCCCTATCGGACGCATTCGGTCGGAGGGAACAAGGTTCAGCGATTGGTGTTCGAATCCGGCGTCGGCGGGCGGATCTTCGAGGAGCACGTCGACGGTCGCCGATTCCAGTGGGGAACGGTCCTCGAGTGGAGCCCGCCGCACCTGGTACGATTCACCTGGCACCCCGCCGCCGCGGCCGCCGAAGATGCCCAGCAGGTGACCCTGCGGTTTGTCGCCGAGGGTGGGGGAACTCGGCTGATGTTGACCCACACCGGCTGGGATCGGCTCGGCGCGAATGGGGCCCGGATGCGGCGGGGCTACAACGTGGGCTGGCGGTACGTGCTGGAGGTTTGGTCGGGTCGGCGGACCGGATTCGTCCGATTGATGGACGGACTGGCGGCGATCATGTCGCTCCCGCGGCGGCTCCGCCGGGTCGAGATCGATCCGCGGGACGCGGCTGGTGGGGAGTTGCCGGCCGGTTCATGAAGGCCGAAACGGGGCTTTCCAGCCGGTCGTAGAGCAGGCAGGTTCATCGTCACACTCGAGGAGGCCCCAGATTCGTACCGCCTACGGTGCCGCGGCCGTCGCCGCGTTGGTCGTGGCCGCGGCGGCGGCGCGTGATCCCGACGTCGGATTCCCCGGGCCGTCGTTCGTCGCCGACGGATCGGGGCGACCGCTCTCGCGGTCCGGATCGATCCAGGACTGGCCCGTCGGCTTCACGATTCGAGGTGGCGCGGGCCGGAGGGTCTGGCTCTGGTATCCGGCCGCTCGCCTGGTCGGCGAGCGTTTCACCCTCAGGGACTACCTGATCGAGCCGTTCGGGGCGACGCCCAGCGACCGCGGCATCACCGGCTTTCGGCGCAGCGTCACGGCCGTGGCGACGCTCTCGGACGATCAGTTGAGTCGATTGCTCGCGACCGAGATGCCGGTGTCGCGCGATGCGCCGAGCGCCTCCGGGCGCTTCCCGGTGGTGCTGCTCGGGACCGGATTGAACGCTCCGGGGTACCTCCTCACCGAGACGGCGGAGTTCCTGGCCCGGCGCGGCTACATCGTCGCCGGGGCGCCGTCGCACGGGGCCCGCGAGGGGGAGGCGCTCGCCTTCGACACGACCGGCGTCGTGGCCTTGGTCGCGTTGTTGAACCAGGCGCGGGCGACGGCCGCGGCTCACCCGGGTGCCGACACCTCGCGGCTCGCGGTCGTGGCGTGGAGCGTGGGCGGGGTGGCCGGCTCCGCCTTCGCGGTTCGTCGGGGCGGGGTCGGAGCGTTGGTGAGCCTCGACAGCGGGATCGAGTATCGTTACGGCGACTCGTTGCTCACCGCGATGGCCGTCGACTCGCGGTGTCTTCGGGCGCCCCGCCTTCACCTGATCGCCGGCGGGCCGCCCCGGGTCGAAGTCCCGCGGAGCCGCCGGGTGTTCGACGAGCCATCGTTAGGCGCTGCTTACCGGCTGACCGTGCCGGAGTTGACTCACGGGGAGTTCACCGGGCCGTTCGGGCTTCGCGGAGCGGCGGTTCACGACGCGGCTCGGCGTCGGGTTCAGCGGGGTCAACGGCGGGTCGAGGACGCGCTGGCGGGGTTCCTCGGGCGCTATCTCGACGGGTCCCGCGATACCGCCGCCTTCGAGGTATCGGGACTGGGCCGTCGGGCGGCGGACTCGGCGGTGTCCTGCCCGAGTCGGTGAGTGGGGATCGACCCTAGCGGTTCCTTCCGCCAGGCGCCCTGCTCACGGCGGGGGCGGTGCCGACCACAGTGGTGTCGCCACCCGAACGATCCAGAGGACGTTCTGATCGGTCGGACCGCGCCGGCCCAGGAGTCTCTTGGCCACCGGGCGGCCGCCGGGTCCAGCGGTGATCCCGAAATCGTCATCGTTGATGACCGCGATCTCGGTGGGACCGACGAGGGCGATTCCTTCTGGCTTGTCATGGCGATACCCCAGCGTCGCGAGATCGACGACCAAGGTTTTGGCGGCTGGGGCGATGCCACGGGTGGCCAGACCGGTGGAGTCGAGCGATTCGATCGTGGCGCCGTCGGTGACCTCGGGGCCGAGCCGGGTGGCCGCGCTGAGATCGACTCGGACGATCCGGCGATGGCTGGTGGGGCTCGGCGGGGTACCGTCGTTCTCGATGACCAACAGGGTCCGATCCGGCAGCATGGTCAGATCGCCGACGAAGTGCTCCGGCCGGTCCAGTCGATAGAGGTACTGCTCGACGTCACCGGTCGCGGGATGGTAGACCACGATCCGGGCGGAGCGCGACTGGCGGCCGGCCGTCTTGGGGTTATCGAGGGGTGATTGCACGACGGCGATCAGCCGAGTGCCGTCGGCGTCGCCGGTGAGTCCCTCGAACCCGCGGTTGGGGCGACGGCGGGCCAGGACCGCGGGCAGCTTGGGTTGTTCGCCGAGGGGCGAGGCCCGTTCGATTTCGCGGCCCGATCGATCGAAGTGGACCAGGCTCGGGCCGTACTCGTCGGCGATCCAGAAGGTCCCGTCTCGAAGAGCGTGAATGCCTTCGGGGTCGAGCCCGTTGGTGGCTGGCGGCAGGTCCCGGCCGTCGATGGTGACGGCCCGCTCGCCGGTCGCGCCCGGGCCAGTCACACTGGGGAGGCCGGAGATCGGACTGCCGTCCTTGGCGTGGAGGGTGATCCGGTCGATCAGCTCCAGCCGGCGGCGGCTGCCAGCCCCGATCATCCGAAATCGCCCCACCATCGGTACGAAGTCGGGCAGCGGGAATGCTTTTACGTCGTCCGCGACGTCGAAGTTGGGCCCTCGATCGGTGAGCAGCAGCCAGTCACCGGTGCCTGGGTCGCGGGATAGACCGGAGCCGAAGCCACCATTTCTTACCGGGACCCGGTCGATCGTGGCCAGGATTCGAGCCCCGAGGAGCGGGTGCGCGGACGCCGTCGGGCGCCGCTGTCCACCGAGAGGTCCGGCCAGGACGACGAGGCAAAACGCGCCGAGTTGGGCCAGACGGGGCATCGGGGTCTCCACGGTCGGCAGGAGGGGGGGATCGCGGTTAAAATTAGCCTGGCAAAGTCACGATTCGGGGGGGTATGGTCGCGCCAATAAACCCGGCCGCGGAGCGGGGGCCCGGGATCCACGTTCTCCGCAACAGCGCCATCTGTCGGGCCTGGAACGGCATTCAGTATCGGGCCGGCCTCTCCGGCATGAACGTCGGGTCGAAGCGCCTTTCGATGAACGTGGCGACGGTACCGCCGGGCGCGATCGCGTTCGCCCACATCCACGTCGATTTCGAAGTGATGCTCTACATCCTGCAGGGCCGGGTCCGACACGCGTTCGGCGAGGGGCTGACCGAGGTGGTGGACAACGAGGCCGGTGATTTCATCTTCATCGAGCCGGGGATTCCCCACGAGGTCTACAATTTGAGCGACACCGAGCCGGTGGTCGCGGTGGTGGCCCGGTCGGACGCCGGCGAATGGGAGCACATCGTCGACTACCCCAGCAAGCATCGGCCAGCCCCGTGACACCTTGGGTCTTACGTCTCGTCATCGCCAATGGGACGATGTTCGTGCTTCAGCTGGCGCTCGCCAACGTGCTCGAGCCGATCTTCGCGCTGTACGGGCCCAATCCCTGGTTCCGGCCGTGGACGTTCGTCACCTACATGTTCCTCCATGCCCCGGGCGATTTCGGGCACATCTTCTGGAACATGCTCGGCCTGTTCTTCTTCGGACCGATCCTGGAGAGTCGGTTAGGCGGTCCGAACTTCCTCAAGCTCTATCTCGTCAGCGGCGTGGTGGGTGGGCTGTGCTGGCTGATCTTCTCGGCGATGCCGATGGGTGGGTTCGGGGTGTTGATCGGCGCGTCGGGCGGGGTCTTCGGGGTCCAGCTGGGCTTCGCCTATTTCTGGCCCCGGCAGCCGATTCACATCTGGGGCATCATTCCGATCGAGGCGCGCTGGCTGGTGCTGATCATGACGGTGGTGTCGATCTGGATGGGGGTCAGCGGGGGCGGGAACGTGGCCCACTTCGCCCACTTGGGCGGGTTCCTCGGCGGTTTCCTGTTCCTCCGATGGCTCGAGCGCAATCAACAGGCGCCGCTTCGGGAGTGGCAGAAGAAGGCCCGTGTTTCGGCGCCCCGGGCTGAGCCGCCTGCGAAGGCGGTGGAGCGGTGGTCGCAGATTCGGCGGGACGATCTCCACGAGGTGAACCGGGGCGAGCTCGATCGGATTCTCGACAAGATCGGCGCGTCCGGGGTGGCAAGTCTGACGCCGTCGGAGCGCGAGTTCCTCGACCGGTTCAGTGCCCGCCTCCAGTGAATCGGGGCCGCTCCGATTCCCGGCCACCCGCCAGTCGATCATCGAGGCGCTCGGGGCGGCCGACCCGGCCATACGCACTCCGGCCTTCGACGCCCTGGTCGGCGGCTACTGGAAACCGGTCTACAAATACCTTCGGGTCGCTCGGCAGGTGCCCCACGAGGACGCCGAGGATCTCACCCAGGATTTCTTCGCCCACGCTTTCGACCGCGATACCTTGGCGCGCTATGACGGCGCCAAGGCGCGATTTCGGACCTTTCTTCGCGTTTGCCTCGACCGTTTCGTGATCAGCGCGCACCGAGCCCGGACCCGGCAGAAGCGGGGCGGGGGCGCGGCGTCGGTGTCGCTCGATCTCGCCACCGTCGAGTCGGAGGTCGCCCGCGATCTCGGGATGCCGGGCTGGGATCCGGAGGTCTATTTTCGGCGGGAATGGATCCGGCGGTTGTTCGAAGGCGCGCTGGCGGAGACGGCGGACCACTGCCGAGCGAAGGGCAAGGTGGTGCCGCTCGAGGTCTTTCTCGCCGCCGACATCGATCCCCTCGGCGACGCTGATCGACCCAGCTACGATGCGTTGGCCAAGCGGTTCTCTCTCCCGGTCACCCAAGTGACCAACTACCTGGCCTTCGTCAGGCGAGTCTTCCGGCGGGCCGTGCTCGATCGGATCCGGTCGGTGTCCGGCAGCGATGCCGAGTACGCTGCGGAGGCTCGAGACGTTCTCGGGGTCGACGTCGAATGACGCCGATCGGCGACGGGGCCATGGCGCACCTGACCCGGACGCTCGGCGAGTTCGATCTGATCCACCCGCGATATCGAATCGACGGAGTGGTGGCGAGCGGGGGGATGGGGACGGTGTATCGGGCCCTCGATCGGCGATTGTCGCGTGAAGTCGCCATCAAGGTGCTTCGATCGATCGACGCGCCGCCCGAGTTCGCGGAGCGATTGATCCGGGAGGCCGCCATCCTCGGCAAGCTCGATCATCCTGGCTTGGTGCCGGTGCATGATGTCGGCACCTTCGAGGACGGGCGCCCCTTCTACGTGATGCGGTTGGTCCGAGGCGAGCGCCTCGACCGGCATCTGGAGGCCGTCCCGTCCCTCACCGAGCGGCTTCGGGTGTTTCTCAAGGTGGCGGAGCCAGTGGCCTTCGCCCACGCGCAGGGTGTAGTGCACCGTGATCTCAAGCCGGCCAACATCATGGTCGGGCCGTTCGGTGAGGTCCTGGTGCTCGATTGGGGCATCGCCAAGATCCGCGGGGGCGACGCCGAGCCACAGGGCGCGGTGCTGGGCACGGCGGGATTCATGGCGCCAGAGCAGGCGTCGGGCGGGTCGGGCGCCGCCGACGAGCGGGCCGACGTCTACGCGCTCGGGGCCATCCTCGGCGTGATCCTGGCGACCTCCGACCGAGCGGCGCCCCGGCCGTTGGCGGCGGTGCGCGACCGCGCCATGGCCGAACGGCCCAGCGAGCGTATCCATCGGTGGTCGAACTGGCGGCCGACGTGTCGCGGTACCTCGACGGGCTCCCGGTGCGGGCGTATCGGGAACCGGTCTGGGAGCGCGCCGGGCGATACCTGCGGCGGCACCGGATCGCCATCGGGCTGGTCGTGGCCTACCTGGCGATGCGGTTCCTGGTGATGTGGTTTGGCGGCTCCTGAGCCGGCCGGCTAAAGAAGCGGACCGATCCGGCGTATCAGAGGGTAACCCTTTCCAGATTCAGAGGTGATGCGGCATGAACAAGCCGGTGATGGGACTGCTCCTCGGTGGCGTGCTCGGCGTGTTCGACGGGCTCTCGTCGCTGGTGACCGCGCCCGAGACCGCGGCGCAGATCGGTGGGATCGTCGGCGGATCGACGTTCAAGGGGGTGCTCGCCGGCGCGCTGATCGGCTGGGTGAACGGCCGGGTGAAGACGCTCGGCGCGGGGTTGCTTTGGGGCGGGGTGATCGGGCTGTTCTTCGCCAGTCTGGTGACCCTGGCGCAGAAGGCGAGCGGCGAGCCCGCATACTACTGGCAGATCATGCTGCCGGGGACGTTGGTCGGGATGATCGTTGGTTATGCGACGTTCCGATATCGGGAGAAACCGTCGTCGGCTTGAGGCCGAGGGCGATGGCACGAACGGGGTTGACGGTCGTCCTGGGCCTGCCGCCGGCCTGCTTGTGAAAGGTGGGCTGGAGGGGTACACTGCCCGGTCCCATGACCCCGACTCGCGCCTTCAGACAGCCCCCGATCCGGCCGGCCGCTACCCTCAGGGGGCATTCGATGCTCCGATGGGCCACGGCCGGCTTCGGCTTCGCTGCGCTGTTGAGCGGCGTTCGGCCGGTGGCCGCCCAGATCCCCGGGGACGAGCTTGGGTCCGGTTCACGGGCCCGATCCGAATATCTCGAAACCACCTACGGCGACGTCAAGCTGCTCCTGGCCGAGTGGCAGGAGTCGATCCAGAAGCACGACATCAAGCGGATGTCGCGGCTGTTCACCACCGATGGGCTGTTCGCGCCGATCGAGGGCTACTACGTGCAAGGTCGGGAGGCGATCGCCGACACCTTGACCGGGCGGAGTCCTCGGGTCCGCGGCTACCATGCGTCGCTGATCGATTTCACCGCCAGCGGAGGGCTCGCCTACTACCTGGGACGAGTGGGTTACCGGCTCGACGATGGCAAGGGGAGCGGCCGCGACGTCAACGGCACCTTCGTGATGGTGCTCTATCAGGAAGGCCGCCGGTGGCGAGTCCGCAGCTACATCGAGCGCAATTCCGCCTTCGACTAGCGGGTGGCGGCCAGCTCCGTCGGACTCATTGGTTAGGCGTCGCCAGCAGTGCTAGAGGGTCCGACCGAGCCGGGCCTCGAGGACTTCCCGCCGGGACCGGCTCAGCTTGAGCTTGGTGCCGTCGGTGAGCACGACCACTTGGTCGCCCAGGTGGAACGGCTCGATCTCCTTGATTCGATCGAGATTGACGATCGCCGAGCGATGGACCCGGAAGAACCGGGTCGGGTCGAGCCGTTCTTCCAGATGCTGCATCGATTGCCGGATGACATGGCGGGCCGTCCCGACGTGGATCTTGACGCAGTAGTCGGCGGCCTCGATCCAATCGATCTCCCCGACCCGCACCAGGCGGGTGAAGCCCGCCGTCTTGACGACGACCCGGTCGATGGGCTGCGACGGGATTCGGCCTCGCGCCTCGGCGATGGCGTCGAGGAGGCGTTCGTCGCGGAACGGCTTGAGCACGTAGTCGGCGGCTCGGACCTCGAACGCTTCCACGGCGAACTGGTCGTAGGCGGTCACGAAGATGATCGGGGGACGCCGTTTCGGCGGGATCGTTCGGGCCACATCGATGCCCGACATCTCGGGCATCTGGATGTCGAGGATCAGCAATTCGGGTTGGTACTTCTCGATCGCGGCGACGGCCGTGGCGCCGTCGCCGCATTCCCCCACGACGACGAGATCGGTCTGGTGCTCGATCAGATCACGGATCCCGGATCGGGCCAGGGGCTCGTCATCGACGATGAGGACTCGGGGCCCCGTCATGCCGCCACCGGGAGTCGAATGGTGGCGCGGGCGCCTCCGCCCGTGACCGCGGCCAGCTCGAAACTGGCGCGGGGCCCGTACTTCGCCTCGAGCCGGGCGGTGACGCTGGCGATCCCGACCCCGGTTCCCGCCGGCTCGCCGGCGGTGGGGCCCGGCCCGTCGTCGGTCACCGTGATGACCAGGTCCGTTCCGGTCAGTTCGGCTCGGATATCCACGGCGCCGGCGGCGCTCCGTCGGGCGATGCCGTGCCGCACCGCGTTCTCGACGAGGGGTTGGATCAGGAGCCGCGGGACCAAGACGCCGAGGGTCGCGGGAGAGGCCTCGACGGTGACTCGGAGGCGATCCTCGAAGCGGATCCGCTCGATGTCGAGATACCGTCGGGCGGTGTCGAGCTCGGTGGCCAGGGGTACGTCGTCACTGCCTCGGTCGGCGAGCATGTCGCGGAGGAGATCGGACAGGCCGGCGATGGTCCGAACGGCATCGTCGCGCCGGTCCTTGCGAACCAGCATCGCGATCGTGTTCATCGCGTTGAAGAGGAAGTGAGGTCCGAGCTGTTGCCGGAGGCTCGCCAAACGCGCCTCGGCCAGCTCTTTGGCCATGGTGGCTGTCGCCAGTTCCCGCTCCTGGTAGCGCTGGTAGTAGCGGTACGCGAGGAAGAAACCGACCACCGCGCCGTAGCTGCTCAGGCTGAGGGGCAGGTTGCGGATCAGGGACCCGACGATCATCCCCGCGGTCTGGAGAAAGGGGCGGTGCCGATCGCTCGGAAAATCGATGATCCGGTCGATGGCTTCGCCGGCGAGCGCGTGGACCACCACGAGGGCGAATCCGAACGCCAGGTGCAGCAGGAGCGGACCGACCCATCGGCGTCGGTCGAACCCGACCCGGTCGATGAAGGCGACGACGACCGGGGCGAGCGCGGCCCATAGGTACCAGGTTGGCAGTGATGCCTTGAGCGCGTGACCGACGGTGTGATAGTCGGGTCGATCGACCATCCGCATCGCCACGTAGTGCTGCGCGGTCGTCGCGAGGCCGATCACGGTGGCGACCGCGAAGAGCCGGCTGGGGCGAGGAAGCGGAGGGCGGGCCGGGGTCATCGCCGGTCAAGGTACCGACTCGACCGGCCGACCGACAGCCGGGCGCAGGCAACCCGCCCGGGATTGCAGGGAACCACGGGCGGGTTCGATCCGGCCGGCCCCGACGGCTGCGCCGAGGCGGGCCGAATCTGGCGCTAGAAGAAGATGAAGTTAGGGGGTGCCATGCCAAGCTTTCGGAAGTTGGCGACTACCTGTCCCGCGGTCCACCAGGTATGCTGGTTGAGCTCGTCCCAAACCTGCCAGCGCGGGATCATCACGCCGTTGAAGAACTGAACCCGGGTGTCGCGGTCGGAATCCGACTGGGACTTGAGCAGCCCGTCGAGGAAGTCGAACTCCTGGGCGATGTACGCCTTGAGCGCGACGCGGCTGCCGATCGCCTTCACCGAGTCGTCGGCGGACTGAACCCGGGGCGCCCCGGTCTGCAGGAGCGAACCGACGAAGCCGGCCGCCCGGGCCATGTGGTGCACCTGCTGGGCGAAGTCGCGCTGCTCGGGGGTTGCCTTATCGCGATAGTGACGTTCGGGCATCGAATCGGCGAAACTGAGCAGGAGCTTGCGTTGGGCTTGGAGCGCGCTCGCCTGGACCGTGCGGTACTCCTTCGCCATGGCGTAAGCGGGCGGCTCGGTCTTGGGCGGTTTCCCCTGGGCCAGGAGGGCAGACGGGGCGGCGAGGCAGATGGCGAGCACGAGCGGGCGACGCATGGACTCTCCGAGGTCGGGGGAGAAGAAGCTACTAGAATCTACGGGAACGCGCCCCGGCAGTTTCGCGGCGGCCGTCGGAGGATGGCCCACCCCCGGGAAGGATGCCTCTCAACCGTGGCTCCGGTCATTCGCGGTGCTTGCCTCGTAGCGATCCTAACGATGGCCCGGACCGGGCGGACCCAGGCGCCCCCCGACAGCGGCTAGTGGACGGACCGGTCAGGCGAACAGACCGACCTGGCCTCCGGTGTGCCAGAAGAGGACAGTCGCGTCGGCGGCGATGCGACCGTCGCGACAGTAGGCGAGCAGACCGGCCAGGGCCTTGGCGGTATAGGTGTGGTCGACCAGCACGGCCTCGGTTCGCGCAAGCAAGCGCTGCGCCTCGAGCGACCCTGGTGTCGCCTCGCCGTATCCGGTGCCGACAAATCCATCGTCCACTTCCACCGTCACCGAGTCGTTGAGCGCCTCACCGGTTCCGAGGAGCTCGCCGACGCCGGTGATGATCCTCCTCACCTGGCCCTCGACGGCGGCCGGCGGATCGTCCGCGCTGATCCCGACGACGCGAACGTGCTTCCGTTGCACCGCGCAACCGGCCAGCAGCCCCGCCGACGTGCCCCCCGAGGAGCAGGCGTGGACGATCACGTCGGGCACCAATCCCTGCGCGAGCAACTCACCGACGGCCTGGACGTAACCGAGGGCGCCGAGCGGGGTCGATGCCCCCAGCGGGACGATCGCCGGACGACGCCCCTCGGCGGTGAATCGGGCGGCGGCACGTTCCATCGCGGGATGGCGATCGGTCCGGTCGGCGACGTACTCGACGGTCGCCCCGTAGTGGCGATTGAGCAGCGCGTTGCCGGTGAGTGACGGCGGTTCGGCACCGTTGGCGACGATGTGGCACCCGAGCCCCAAGCGGGCGGCTGCGGCGGCGGTCGCTCGGGCGTGATTGGACTGGAGCCCGCCGCAGGTGATGATCAAGTCCGCGCGAGCGGCCTGCAGGGACGGGATGAGGTAGCGAAGTTTCCGGACCTTGTTGCCGCCGAAGCCGAACGAGATGGCGTCGTCCCGTTTAACGAAGAGCCGTTGGGTCAGGCCGGCCGCGGCGCGGAACCGGTCGAGTGGCTCGAGTGGGGTCGGATAGTGGCCGAGGGCCGCCGCGGGAAACCGGTCGAGCGCGGTGCGGGCGACCGAGGCGACGGAGGTGTCGAGCGCCCTGGTCATCTCAAGCCTTGGCGATGTCGACCCGGATCGCTCGCCACCGCCCCTGGCGGAAACGGATCACGCTGAGCCCACATCGGGTGGCGTGGCCGAGCAGGATGGCGACCCAGATGTCGATCGGGGAAAGCGGGCGAATCATCGAGAGCACGGTGAGGAGCCCGAGCGGCACCGCGATCTGGGAGGCGACCGAGATAAAGAACGGGCTCCGGGTGTCACCGGCGCCCTGCAGCCCGCCGGTGTAGGTCAGCGCAGTGGTAATGAAGAAGCCGGACACGCTCAAGAACTGGAGCAGCCGGACGGCGATATCGACCACGGCGGGGTCGGTCATTCCGAAGACGGCGAGCAGGACCCGGGGTATCGCGACGAACGCCAGGCCGAGCACCGCGGCCATGGCCAGCCCGATGCGTGACGCGACGCCGACGGCGGCCACGGCCCGATCCGGTTGATGGGCCCCCAGGTTCTGGCCGACGACCGCGGCCGCGGCGCCCATCAGGCCGACCGACGTCCAGGTGATCAACGAGAACAGCTGCGAGTAGCCGACAGAATAGGCCGCCTGGGCTTCGGCGCTGACCGCGAGTTCGCCGATGTACCGGAGGAGCAAAACTCCGCCAACGTTCATCGCGATCCCTTGCAGACCGGTCGGCAGTCCGAACCGGAACAGCGATCGAATGACCTCCCAATCCGGCTTCCAGCTCTCGTGACGCGGAAAGCCGACCACCCAGTGGCCGGTGATGAGCCGTTGAAACGCGACGACCGCGAGGATCCCGCCAGCGATGACCGTTCCCATGGCGGCGCCGGCCGTGCCGAAAGCGGGGATCGGCCCCAGGCCTCGGATCAGGATCGCGTTGAGAACGATGTTGAGGATGGTGAGAGCGATCCCGTAGCGGAGCGGGGTCTTGGCGTCGCCGGCGGACCGGAGGGCGCCGCCCAACATGAAGAACGTCATCATCCCGAAGCTGAAGACGAACATCGTCCGGAGGTACGGGAGCGCCTCGGCGCGGACCCCGGGCGTGGCCTTGACGAACTCGAGCAGGGTCGGCGAAAGGAAGTAACCTAACGGCGCCAGAATGAGAAAGGAGATCACCGTCGAGGTGAGGAACGCCTGGTAGACGGTCCGGTTGGCCTTGACCGAGTCGCCCGCTCCGGCAAAGCGCGCCACCAAGACGCCCATCCCGGTGAACAGCGAGCTGATGAAGACCATCACCACCAGAAAGATCTGCCAGGAGACCCCGATGGCGGCGTTACCGTTGTAGCCGACGAAGTGGCCCACCATGGCGTGATCGACCATCCCCTGGAGTCCGCCGAAGATGTTCTGGAGCATGGTGGGCCACGCCAGCTTCCACACCGCGGGCCCGATGGGGCCTTCGATGAGGGAACGGTCGAACTTCTTCGCCGGGCGGGCTGGACCGCTCACGAGGGCGTTGGCAGGGGCAGGAGTTGGCGAACCGCGGCTGGGGCGAAGGACGGCAAGCAAAGCCTTTCGAGTGCGGTCGGAACGGGCGACGCGACGGCCCATAGTATAACGACGCCCGGTCGCCGATCGCAGGTCGCCACCCGCGGCCGGAGCGCCGGCCCGACGGCGACGGCCATCACTCGGCGGCTGCCGGGATCGGGTGGGCACGGCGGCGGTAGAGCAGCCATCCGAGCCCGATCGGCACCACCACGCCGACCGCCATCTTGATCTCGAAGATGACGGCGCTGCCGACGTCCTCGGTCGGGAAGAAGGCGGCCACGATGCCGAACGCGGTGGTCGTCAGGCCCACCATGCCCGCGATCCGGCTGCCGGCGCCGACCCCGGCGAGCCGGATCAGGCCAAGGAACAGGTAGAGGAACGGCGCCAGCTGAATCACCACCGCCGACTTGAGGAGGACCTGGTACGCCTCGGCCACGGTCGATCCGGCCAGCGACAGCACCGTGAACGCGGCGGCGGCCGCCCCCGAGACGATCAAGGCCACGTGGGGAGACCCCCAACGCGGATGGATCCTGCCTAACGACGCTGGCAGGGCACTGGTCAGCCCGGCGACGAACGGGACCCGCGCCGATCCCGCGAACCAGGCCGAGGCGGCGCCGCCGATCGACAGCCCGAGGAGAATGGCGACCGGGGGCACCAGCCAACCGAGCCCCGCTTCGGCGGCCCCGGCGCGCACCGCCTGAATGATGCCCTGGATCACTCCGAGGTCGGCGATCGGAACCAGGGCGAGCACCGCAGCCGTGATCAGGACGTATCCACCGAGCGAGGCGATCCCCGCGACGAGAATGGCGGGCTTGAGATCGCGGGCCGGATCGCGAATCTCGTCGCCCATGGTCGAGGCGAGCTCGACGCCGACGAATGCGTTGCACATCACGCTGAAGCTGGCGATCATCCCGAGCCCCACGTTGGCGACCAGCGGCGGGGACTGGGCGACGCCGTGACGCCAGGTCACCGCCGCGGCCGCCAGCACCAGCAGCACCGAAAGCGCGGTGCCGAGCCCGCCGACGTTCTGAATCCACTTGCCGATCCGGAGCCCGCCCACGTTGAGTACGGTGATCAGCGCGAGCCATCCCAGCGCGACCGTCGCGACGAAGGTCCGGCTGGTGACCTGACTGCCGTCGGCCCCCGCGCCGAAGGCGAAGATCCCCGCCATGTAGACGAGGAGCACCGGGACGTAGAACAGGTTGTTGATCCAATAGCACCAACCGGCCAGGAACCCATGGGACGGTCCGAAGGACTCCCTGACCCAGAGATAGATGCCGCCCTCTCCCGGATAGCGGCGAGCGAACGCGAGCACCGCGATGGCCTCGGGGATGAAGAACGCGCCGAAGGCCAGGACCCACAGCAGCAACGACGCCTGACCGTAGACCGCGGTCGGGGGCACGTTGTTGATGTTGACGATGGCAACGATCTTGAGCAGGATCAGATCGAATCGCCCCAGCGTCTTGGGGACCTTCACAGCCCGCCGACCGCCACCAGCTTCGTCTCGAGGTACTCGTTGAGCCCCTCGGCGCCGCTCTCGTGGCCGAGCCCGCTCTGCTTCCAGCCGCCGAAGGGCGCTTCGGTGGCGTGCGGCGTCCACTCGTTGATGCCGACCATCCCGAACTGGAGGCCTTCCGACGCGCGGATCGACGCCCTGAGGTCGTTGGTCCAGACGTAGGCGGCGAGCCCGTACCGGGTGGCATTCGCGAGCGCGATGGCTTGGTCGAGGTCGTCGTAGTCGATGACCGGAAGGACCGGGCCGAAGATCTCCTCGCCGTAGATCGGGATCTCGGGGGTGACGCCACCGATGACGGTCGGCTCGTAGAAAAAGCCCCGGTCGAGACTGGGCGGGCGCCGGCCTCCGGTGAGGACCTGGGCCCCGCTCGCGGCGGCCCCGCTCACCAGGGCCTCGACCCGGTCGCGCTGGCGGGCGTTGATCAGGGGCCCGACCTGGGTCTCCTTGTCGAGGCCGCGGCCCATCCGCAGCTGGCCGGCCTTGGCGGCGATCTTGTCGGTGAACTCGTCTCGGATCTTCCGGTGGACGAAGAAGCGCTGCGGCGAGACGCAGACCTGCCCGTTGTTGCGAAACTTCGCCGAGACCGACCCGCTGGCGACCTGATCGACGTTCACGTCGGGCAGGATCAGCACCGGCGCGTTGCCGCCGAGCTCCAGCGAGAGGCGGGTTACGGTGCGGGAGGCGCCGTCCATCAGGATTTTCCCAACCCTGACGCTGCCGGTGAAGCTGATCTTCCGGCAGGCCGGATGGTCGAGCATCTCCTGGCCCATGGCGTCGGGATCGCCGTTGATCAGATTGAGCACCCCCGGCGGAAGGCCGGCCTCGACCAGCAGCGCGGCCATCGCCATTCCGGTGAGAGGGGTGAACTCGGAGGCCCGAGCCACGACGGTGCAGCCCGCCGCCAGCGCCGCCGCCCACGCGCGGGCGGGGTTGTAGGCCGGGAAGTTCCACGCGGTGATCACCCCGACCACGCCTAACGGTTGGCGGAGGACGGTCATCCGCTTGGTGGCGACGCGGGAGGGAATGGTCCGGCCGTAGGCCCGTTTGCCCTCCTCGGCGAACCAGTCGAACAGGTCAGCGGCGGCGAGCCATTCGCCCTTGGCTTGGGCCAGCGGTTTGCCGCTCTCGGTCGAGGTGGAGATGCCGAGGGTGTCAGCCCGTTCCCGGATCAGCCGGGCGGTGCTCGCCAGGATGGCCCCGCGTTCGTAAGCGGTCCGGCGTGACCAGGCCCCGAAGGCCCGGTCGGCGGCCTCGATGGCGGCCCGGGCATCGGTCCGGTCGCCGAAGGGCACGGTGCGGATCACCGCCTCGGTGGCGGGATCGATGACGTCCCAGGTGCCGCCGTTGGCGGCGTCGCACCAGGTGCCGTCGATGAGCTGTTGATAGCGATCGGTCATCGGGTACTCTCGTAGGCGAGGCGTCCGCCGACCCAGGTCGACCGAACGCGCAGGGTGGTCAGATGTTCGGTCGCGACCGCGAGCGGGTCGCCGTCGAGGATGGCGAAGTCGGCCCATTTGCCAGCGGTGATGCTGCCCCGATTGGTCTCGTCGCCCGAGGCGATCGCGCCGCCCATGGTGTAGGCCCAGAGCGCCTGGGTCGCCGAGATGGCTTCGTGCGGCGCGATCGGATCGCCAGACCCGTCCCGGCGGTCGACCGCGGCCTTGATCCCGAGGAGCGGATCGTCGTTCTCGACCACCGGCGCGTCGGACGACAAGGCCACCACCAGGCCGGCCTCGAGCATCGAGCGAACGGGATAGCACCGAGCCAGCAGCGTCTCGGGCAGGTACGCCCGGAAATTCCCACCTAACGCCGGTAGAAAGACCGTCTGGGGCACCGCCGCCACGCCGAGTCGCGCGGCGCGAGCAAGCTGGTCCTGGCTGGGGAGGCCGAGGTGCTCGATGCGGGGTCGGACCAGGGCGGGCGCCCCGTTGGCGCGTGGCGGGAACCCCCGATGCCCGGTTGCAAGCCGCTCGTAGCAGCCGAGGACTTGGTCGATGGTCACGTCGCCAATGGCGTGGATCGCGAGCCGCAAGCCGGCACGATGGGCCTCGCCGGCCAGGGCGTCGAGCTCGGCGTCCTCGAACCGGAGCACCCCGCGAGTGTCGGCATGTCGGTAGGGGATCGAGAGTGCGGCGGTGGCCCCGCTCAAGCCACCGTCGGCGAGGAACTTGACCGTGTCGATTCGGAGCCGATCCGACACGGTGCGGTCCGGCAGGGGGACCACGCCGACGCCATCGACCTTCCGAAGGGCCATGACGTTGACGCGGCTCGGCAGGCGGTCCTCGCGATCCATCCACCGGTAAGCGTCGAGCAGCGCGGGGGCGACCCCGGCGTCGTTGGTGCTGGTGATTCCGAGGCTCAGCTGGTGGCGAAGGGCGGCTGGGACCATCGCGGCGTAGTCGTCTCGCGTCGGTGCCGGGATCCGGGCCATGACCAACCCCATCGCCGTCTCGTGGATGAGACCGGTCGGCCGCCCGGAGGCATCCCGATCGATGATGCCGCCCGAGGGGTCCGGCGTTCCGACATCGATGCCCGCCAAGGCCAGCGCCACGCTGTTGCAGGCGTAGATATGACCGCACGTTCGGGTCAACGCGACCGGCCGGTCGGTCGTCACCCGATCGAGATCGTGGCGGGTGGGAGGCCGGCGCTCGGCCAGCCGGGCCTCGTTATATCCTCGGCCCAAGAGCCAAGCGCCGGTCGGGAGCCGGGCGGCCGCGTGCCGAAGGACCGGGCCTAACGCCGCGATGCTCGCCACCCCGCGAAGATCCGCCATCGTGGTGAGGAGATGACCGATTTTCCAGATGTGGGCGTGGGCGTCGATGAACCCCGGGATCAGCGTGGCGCCGCCGAGATCGACCCGCCTGGTGCCAGGCCCGGCCGCGGCCTCGACCTCATGCCGCGCGCCGACCGCCGTGATCCGTCCGTTTGCGACGGCAACCGCGTCGGCGGAAGGACGATCCTGGTCCTGGGTGTGGATCGGGCCGCCGAAGAAGATTGCCTCGGCGGCCATCAGCGACCGGCGGCCTTCGCCACGGCGTCGAACATCAAGGCCCGTTCCTGACCGAAGGTGCCGTCGCCAAGGGGCGTTGGCCAGGCGGAAGTCTGGACCACCACCACGCGGCGCGCCGGGTTCACGTAGATCGCCTGACCGTAGATGCCAATCGCCATGAAGGCCCCGTCGGGATTGGGTGGGAGCCACCACTGGTAGCCGTAGCCGAAGGCTGGCCGACCCGACGCCGCGCCGGCCGCGGTCGGGTCGACGTGCGGGGTGACCGACTGCCGGACCCAACCTTCGCTGACGATCCGCCGGCCACCGAGCGCGCCGCCACGCAGCATCATCAGCCCGACTCGGCCGTAATCGCGGAGGGTGGCGTTGAAGCAGGCGAACGCGCAGCTGCTTCGCTGCGGCTTCGCCTGATGGAAGAACGCATCGGCCTCGGCGCCGAGCCGGCTCCACAGGGTTTGTTGGGCCCAGCGGGACAGGGACATCCCGGTGACCCGTTCGAGCAGCTCACCGAGCAGCTGGGTGTTCACGCTCTGGTACTGGAAGGCGGTGCCGGGTCGGACGGCGGTGGGCCGCATCGAGCGGACGAAATCGAAGAACTGGGGTTCGCCGGTAACCAGCGCCTGGCCGATCCGCGCCGCGCCCGAGGTCGAATCGCGGTAGTCCTCGCTGTAGCCGACCCCGGTGGCCATCTGGAGCGCGTGCCTGATGGTGACATCGCGATATCCGCTCTCCGCCAGCTCCGGCAGGTAGTCGACGACCCGATCGTCGACGCTCCTGAGCTTGCCCTCCTCGAGCGCGATGCCGACCAGAATCGAAACGACCGACTTGCCGACGGACTGGGAGACGAAACGCGAGGCGCGGGTGGAGCCGTGGAGGTATCGCTCGACCAGGACCGAGTCCTGGGCGAGGACCAGGAAACCAGTCACCTGATTCCGGGTGAGATACTCCTCGAGGCCGATCTCCCGGCCCTCGAACGAGTACCGCGGCTCGACCGATCGCGTCGCGGTCACCAGGGGCGACACCGGGCCGGATCGCTTGACCCGGTCGATCCGGAATCCGAGCCGATCGATGTGGTGGAAGTAGTAGGCGTTATGCGGCGGCGCCATGTAGCTGTAGGCGTCGACCAGCAGGCCGGTGGGCCGCATCCGGCGGAGGTCGATCTTGCCGGCGGGTTGAGCCGTGATCGGCGCCGAGCCGGTCAGCGCCAGCAGCGCGATCGCGATGACCCGCCGGCCCAGTCGGCGCGGCCGGGGGTCCTGGTCGGCAGTCGGGGCGCCCATCAGACCGCCACCGGATTGGCCGGCGCGGTGACTGAGGCGATACTGCGGCCGAGCACCGCCAGGCCCTCGCGGAGTTGGGCATCGGTGATCACCAAGGGCGGCAGCAGTCGAACGCAGTTGCTGAACAGGCCGGCTCGCATCGCCAGGACGCCGCCTTGGACGGTCTTCCGAATGATGGCGAGGGTCTCATCCGGCGCCGGCTCCTTCGAGTGGCGGTCCTTCACGAACTCGACCAGCATCATCGGGCCGAGCCCGCGAACGTCGCCGACTAGCTCGTGGTCCCGCTGCCAGTGGCCCATGACCTCGCGCATGGTCTCGCCGAGTCGGGTGGCGTGGGCGAGGAACTCGGGGCGGCGGATCAGCTGAATCGCCTCGATCGCCGCGGCGCACGCCACCGGACTGCCCCCGTAGGTGCCCCCGATCCCGCCCAGATGGGCCGAGTCCATGATCTCGGCCCGGCCGGTCACCGCGCTGATCGGCATCCCGGCACCTAACGACTTGGCGCTGACCACCAGGTCGGGCACCACCCCGGCATGCTCGATCGCGAACAGCTTGCCGGTCCGGCCGAAGCCGCACTGGACCTCGTCGGCGATCATCACGAAGCCGTGGCGGTCGGCCAGCTCGCGGATCTTCCGGAGGAACGGGGCGGGCACCGGGAGGAAGCCGCCCTCGCCCTGAACCGGCTCGATCAGGATGGCCGCGACCGCCGACGGATCGACCTGGGCCACCAGGGCATGATCGAGCTGCCTGATGCTCCAGTCGAGATATTCGTCGGGGGTCATCCCGTCCGGCGTCCGGTAGAGATTGGGGAACGGCAGCCGAACGATCTCGGGCGCGAACGGTCCGAAGCCCTTCTTGAAGAGACCGTACTTGCTGGTGAGGCTCAGAGTCAGCAGGGTCCGGCCGTGGTAACCGCCCTCGAAACAGATCACCGTTTGTCGGCCGGTGGCCCGCCGGGCCAGGTGGACCGCGTTCTCGACCGCCTCCGCCCCGCTGTTGGCGAGCAGGGTCTTCTTGGGGAAGGTGCCGGGGGTGATCTCATTGAGCAGCTCGGCCAGCCGGACGTACGGCTCGTAGGTCGCCACCAGGGCGCAGGTGTGGATCAGCCGCTCGGCCTGGGCCGCGATCGCGTCCACCACCGGCTTGGGCGTGTGTCCCACGCCGATCATCCCGATCCCGCCGACCAGATCGATCAAGGTGTTGCCGTCGACGTCCTCGACCAAGGCGCCATGGGCCCGAGCGACGGCGATCTCGGTGGCCTTGGCGAGGCCGGCCGCCACCGCCGCCGTCCGCCGGGCCACCAAGGCTCGGCTCTTGGGGCCGGGGATTTCGGTCCTCAGCTCGATGAAGCCCATCGTTTCGCTCGTTGGTCAGGGGTGTTCGCCGGCTCCCGCACCGCGGTGGTCCGTGGGAGCACGATCAGGACGCTGTAGTTGGCGGAGATCGGGTCGTGGAGATGGTCGGGAAGGAGACAGCGGGCCTGGAACCCGATCGCCAGCTGCATCGACAAGGTGGGGTCGATCCGTCGTCCGGCGCAGACGTCGGCGAGGTAGGCCTCCGGGCTGATTTGGTCCCGAACGGCACCGTACCCGCTGATCATCCCCGCGGTGAGCTGGCCCTCCAGACCAAGCGCCTCGACCAGTCGGTGCCGCGCGAGATAGAGCGCGCGAGCCAATCCGCGGCCGCGATAGTCGGGGTGCACGCTCAGGTCGCAGCCGTAGAGCCAGCGGCCCTCGGGTTCGTGCGAGCTGAGCCAGCCGCCCTGAATGACCTCGGCGAAGGTGTGGTGGGGGTGGTCGAAATCGAAGTTTCGCCGGACCGTGCTGGTCGCGGCCACCACCCGGTCCCCATCGAGGGCGACGAACTGGCCGGCCGGGAACATCGCGACGTGGTGCCGATAGTGGTCGGCCTTGAAGCGTTCTTCGTCGGCGAGGGTGGGGAAGGTCTCCAGCTGCAGCGCCGCCAACTGATCGGCATGGACCACCTCGGTCGGGCCGACCACGAGCCCATCGGGCAGGACCGTGCGGTGGGATGAACCGGGCGGGGTCGATCGATCGTTTGTCATGGCGGTCGAGGCAGAATCTACCGCTTCGGCCTCCCGGCCCGCTATTCGCGGCGTCGCGGCTCTTCCGCTCTCGTGTCGGAGCGAATACCCTTGGACATACCACCATATCGAGCCCTCGACATGAAGCTCCGTTTCGGCCCCCTCGCCGCCCTCGGCTTGCTCGCGTGCGGCGGCGCGCCCGAGGTCGGCAACATCGATTTAGCCCGTTGGCGAAACGCCGAGCGGGAACCCGGCCAGTGGCTCGCGTTGGGCCGCACCTACAAAGGGGATCGATTCTCGCCCCTCACCGCGATCACCGCCGACAACGCGACCCAGCTCGGCTTCGCCTGGGGATACGACGCCCGGTCCCGCCGGGGTCGGGTCGAGCACGGGCAGGAGGCGACCCCGATCGTGGTTGACGGGGTGCTCTACGTCTCGGGGCCGTGGGGTACGGTGTTCGCCGTCGACGCGAAGACCGGCGCGGAGCGGTGGCGGTATGACCCGGCGGTGGACGGGAGCTATGGGCGGCGGGCCTGTTGCGACGTGGTCAACCGCGGGCTGGCGGTGTGGCAGGGTCGGGTCTACGTGGGTACCCTCGACGGATTCCTGGTGGCCCTCGACGCCGCGACCGGCGCCGAGGTCTGGAAGGCCGACACCTTCGTCGATCGCGATACCCGGTTCTACACGATCACCGGTCCGCCCCAGGTCGCCAAGGACGTGGTGGTGATCGGCAACAGCGGCGGTGAGTTCGGGGTGCGCGGGTACATCACCGCCTACGACATCGCGACCGGCCAACAGCGGTGGCGGTTCTACATCGTGCCCGGCGATCCGGCCAAGGGTCCGCCCGAGCACCCAGAGATGGAGATGGCCGCCAAGACCTGGGGTCCCAAGACCGATTGGGCCTCGGGTCTCGGCGGCACGGTGTGGGGCGAGATGAACTACGACCCCGAGCTCAACCTGCTGTATGTCGGCACCGGCAACAGCACCCCGTACGCGGGGTGGCACCGCGATCCGTCCGGCGGCGACAACCTCTTCCTGGTGTCGATCCTGGCGATCAATCCCGACGACGGCCGGCTCAAGTGGCACTATCAGCAGGTGCCCTGGGAGATCTGGGACTACACCGCGACGATGAACATGATCCTCGCCGATCTCACCATCGCCGGGACCCCGCGCAAGGTGCTGATGCAAGCCCCCAAGAACGGGTTCTTCTACGTTCTCGATCGGGAGACCGGCAAGGTCATCGACGCCAAGCCCTACGTCTACTCCAATTGGGCCAGCGGCCTCGACTCGACGGGCCGGCCAATCCTCACCGGCAAGGCGAACTACCAGAACAAGCCCGCCGTGGTCTTCCCGACCCAGAGCGGTGGCCACAACTGGCAGCCGATGGCGTTCAATCCCCAGACCGGCCTCGTCTACATACCCGCGCGCGAGGAGGGGATGGTGATGATCTCCGACGCCGAGTACAAGTGGCGGCCCGGCGACCTCAACATGGGGTCGGCCGCCGTGTTCGGCGAGCTGCCCAAGGAGTTCACGGCGAGCCAGGAGCTTCCGATGCAGGTCTCGGCGGACCTCGCGGCGCAGCTTCGCGCCGCGGTGGCCGGCGAGCCGTCGATGGCGACCCGGGAGTTCCTCCTCGCCTGGGATCCGGTCGCCCAGCGGGAGAAGTGGCGGGTGCCGTTAGGCACGACCTGGTGGTCCGGGGGCGGAGTCCTGACCACCGCGGGGAACCTGGTGATCCAGGGCAACGCCGACGGCAAGCTGGTGGTCTATCGGGCCGACACCGGCGTCAAGCTCCACGAAATCGACGTCGGCACCGGGATTATGGCCGCGCCGGTGAGCTACCAGATCGACGGGGAGCAGTACGTGGCGGTTTTCGCCGGGTTCGGCGGCGCGGTCAATCCGGCCCTGCCCGCCGGCATCGCCGCCACCCGTTACCAGAACTACGGCCGGATCCTCGCCTTCAAGCTCGGCGGCGGCTCGGCGCCGTTGCCGCCCGTCCGGGAGGCGCTGCCCACGCCGGAGCCGCCCACGGTCGCCTGGTATACGGATTCCGCCGCGACGCGCGGCGCCGGCCTGTTCGCCAGGCACTGCGGCCGGTGCCACGGGGGCCGCGGCGAGGGCCAGCTCTCGGCCTATCCCGATCTGTTCCGGATGCCGGCGTCGGTGCACGCGGCGTTCGATTCCATCGTGATCGGTGGCGCGTTGGCCATGAACGGGATGGCGAGCTTCGCCGACGTGGTCTCCCCAAGCGGCGCCCGGGCGATTCACGGTTACTTGATCCGTGAGCAACGGGCCCTGTTCGCGGCCACCAAGCCATAACGACGTGATAGCTATAGCGCTCTATCGCAGGGAACGAGGCGAACCATGAGAGCCGTCCGCTACGGGGTGTTCCTCGCCGCTCTGACCATTTCCGGGGCCGAGGGGCAGTCGCTGCTCGACTCCGCCAAGACCCGCCTCGCCAAGATCGAGGGGCGGATCGCGGTGGCCGGCCTCGACTCGGCGGTCGAGGTTCGCCGTGATCGCTGGGGCGTGCCGCACATCTACGCCAAGACCACCCACGATGTGTTCTTCGCGCAGGGGTACGTGGCCGCGCAGGATCGGCTCTGGCAGATGGACATGTGGCGCCGGCAGGGCGAGGGGCTGCTGTCCGAGGTGCTGGGGCCGGGGTCGGTCGAGCGCGACAAATTCGCCCGACTGTTCAAGTACCGGGGCGACATGGATCGCGAGTGGGCGAGCTACGCGCCCGACGCCAAGGCGATCGTCGGCGCGTTCGTCGACGGGGTCAACGCCTACGTTCGCGAGGTCCGCGATCGGCCACCGATCGAGTTCGAGATGCTCGGCTTCAAGCCGGCCCTCTGGAGCAAGGAGGTGCCCCTCCAGCGGATGGCGGCCCTCTCGATGACCGGCAATGCACTGACCGAAGTGGATCGGGCCAATCTGGTGCGGGTCTACGGCCGCGCCAAGGTGGAGGCCCTCTTTCCGCTCGACCCGGCTCGGCGGCTCGACCCGGCCCCCGGGCTCGACCTCGCCGGAATCAACATCCAGTCGTTAGGTGCCGCCGCCCAGATGTACGGTGGGATCAGCTACCCTCGGTTCGACGGCTCCAACAACTGGGTCGTCAGCGGCAAGCGCACCGCGACCGGGAAGCCGCTGCTAGCCAACGATCCTCACCGATCGATCACTCTTCCTTCGTTGCGATACCTGACCCACCTGGTCGCGCCGGGGTGGAACGTGATCGGGGCGGGCGAGCCGGCGCTGCCCGGAGTGGCCGGTGGCCACAACGAGCGAATCGCATTCGGGTTCACCATCGTCGGAATGGACCAGCAGGACGTCTACGTCGAGAAACTGGGACCGTGCCCGAACGCCGCCGGCCGCCGCTGCTACTTCAACCGGGGCGCCTGGAAACCGGTGATCGTGTTCGCCGACACCATTCCGGTCAAGGGCGAGCGCCCTCGGGCGGTCAACCTCGAGTTCACCGAGCACGGCCCGCTGGTGGCGGTCGACTCGACCAGCGAGCGCGGCTTCGTGATCCGTTTCGTCGGCACCGAGCCTGGAACGGCCGGGTACCTGGCCCAGATCGCGATCAACCAGGCCCGCGACTGGAGGACGTTCAGGGAAGCGGCCTACCGTTGGCGGCTCCCGACCGAGAACCTGGTCTACGCCGACGTCGACGGGAACATCGGCTGGATCGCGGCCGGGCTCAACCCGATCCGGTCGTGGAGCGGGCTGCTCCCGGTGCCCGGCGACGGCCGGTATGAGTGGCAGGGGTTCCTCCCGTTCTCGAAGCTGCCGCAGTCGTTCAATCCCGTCACCGGCATCCTGGTCACCGCCAATCACAACATCTTGCCGAAGGGCTACCCCCACCAGCTCAACTACGAGTGGGCGACCCCGTATCGCGCCGACCGGATCAAGGATGAGCTGGCCAGGCGCCGCGACTGGACTCGGGCCGGCTTCGAGACGCTCCAGCACGACGAGTTCTCCCGGCCGGCGGCCGCCTTGGTGCCCGCCTTGCTGGGCGCCGCCAAGCGACGCGGCGTCAACAACGAGGCGATCGGCCTCCTGGGCGGTTGGGATTTCGTGATGCGCAAGGACGCGGCCCAGCCGCTGATCTACACCGCGTGGGTTCGCGCCCTCGGCCCGATGATCTACCAGCCAAGGCTCGGTGACAAGGTCGGCCGCCAGCGGGGGCGAGAGTGGGATATGACACTGCTGATCCGGCTGATTCAGACCCCCGATGGCTCCTTCGGGCCGCGGCCGATCGCGGCGCGGGATTCGGTGGTGCTGGCGGCGCTCGACCAGGCGGTCACCGGGTTGACCCAGGAGTTCGGCGGCTCGCCATCGAGCTGGCGGTGGGGCAGCATGCACGTCGCCCGGTTCCGCCATCCGTTGTCGAATGCGTTCGATCTCGCCTCGCCGAGCCGAGGCGGGGACGACAACACCGTGAACATGACGGGTGGGGCCGGGTGGCTCCAGACGAGCGGGGCGTCGTACCGCGGCATCTTCGACACCGCTGATTGGGACAACTCGGTGGCGACCAGCGTCCCTGGTCAGTCGGGGCAGCCGGGCAGTCCGTTCTACGACAATCTGCTCTCGTTGTGGGGTGAGCACGGCTACTTCCCCCTGGTCTACTCCCGCCAGGCGGTCGAGCGGGAAACGGCGAATGTGCTGTGGCTGCAGCCAACGCGATAGACCGGAGGTAAGGACGCAGACCTGGGAACGGCTGCCGCGCCCCCGGTTGTTGGCCATCGCTCGTCGGTCGGCGATCCCATCGCGAGTAACTCGTACCGGTTTTGATCCATGATTGTGCCCACACGGTCGCAAGCTGCCAAGGCATTCAGTTGGTTGCCTCATCGGATGGGCCAAGGACGTAGCCATATCCGCGACAAGATCGTATCAGACCCTTTCCGCCTCCACACTTGCTCCGGAGGTTCGCCATGTGCACTTCCAGCGAGTGCGACGCGGGATCGTGATTATCGTCCCACACGTGGTCCACAAGCTCCGCCCGGGATGTCCACCGCCCAGCGTTCAGCGCAAGTACCTCGACGATGGCATACTCAATCGGCGTAAGATGGATGAGTCTGCCATCGTGACGGACTTCTCGTCGTGCCCGGTCTACCACGTATCCGCCCACACCGATCTTGTCGATGACTGGTCGTGCCTGCCGACGAAGAAGCGCCCGAAGCCTGGCCTTCAGCTCGCTCATTCCGAATGGCTTGCCCAGGTAGTCATCAGCGCCGGCGTCAAGACCAACCACTCGATCGTGTTCCATGGTTCGAACCGTCAGCATCAGGATCGCTGTGGACCGGCCGCGACCGCGAATCAAGGGGCAAAGGTCGAGGCCGGGCCCGTCGGGTAGATTCCAATCCAAGAGTACGAGGTCGTAGTCATTCACGGTGAGTAGGCACTCAGCGGCGGCGTGGGACGGGGCGATGTCAAGTGCGTAGCCTTCGCGGCGAAGACCCCGCACGACCGTATCCGCAAGGAGCGGATCGTCGTCCACAAGCAAGAGTCGCATCGGTCCCCCACAGCAAACGCTGATCTCTACGGCGGAGGCGCGGGAACCAGGGGGAGGATTAGAACCTGCTCCGCTCCCTCGTGATCCTGGGCCAAGCCTATTGCATGACCATCGCGAACAGCTAGCAGCCGGAAGCCCGGCGGAAGGACTGCGTCCGCCAGCCATCGGCCATTCGCTGAATAAACCGACCAGCTTGTAGATTTGTCCGGAAGCGGGTTTAGAGCAAGGGTACCTTCTCGTTCCGCCGGGGGACCGACCCATAGATGTCCCGCGGCCGTGCCCACGAGTCGCCCAATCGCCGCAAACTGCTCGGCGAAACTGGTAGTCTTGCGAACCTGCGCCCGGTAGCTTGTCCCGCGCGGCCCCGGGTTCGCGCTGTCAATCGCCGCAAAGTACGACAGCCGGTCATTGCTCCCAACCGGCCGACGTTGTGATCCGGGTCGCCTCAGCCGAATCGTTGGTCGCCCGGCCATGTCGAAGCAGCCGAGCTCGTACTCTCCTTGACTGCTGGTGACGCAGAAACTCCGACCGACGACGACGAACTGTGCTCTCGCACCGAAGGCGATGGGTGCCGGCTCTCCACCTGGTGAACGAGCGATCTCATGAGAGGGAAAGGTCCCGAGCTCAGAGACGCTAGACCCGTCCAGAATGACCACGGTCGCCGTCACCTTGGTCCGTCCAACTGGAACCTGCTCGGGTTGGCGGACGAGGTAGCCAACCAAGCGGCCGTCTGGCGTGTAGCCGATCAGTCGCACCGCGGAGCCGAAGGCAGTTGGGCGTGGAAGCATTCGTACGTGCTGGCCAGACGCTACGAATAGCTGACCGACTCCGAAACCGTCCACCCCAACGATGGAATCGGCAATCGAGAGAACTTGCCACACCGCCTGGAATTCCCCTGGGCCGCGCCCCTTGCGGCCGAGGGTTCTCAGGTAGCGGCCAGCGGCGTCGAAGAGGCGAATCTCCGATTCCTCCAACAACCCAAGAGCGATCGTTCCGTCCTCCATCGCGACCACATCGCTCACTCTCGAAAACTCTGCCGGTCCGCTTGCTCTCGAACCACCGATTGCAGCTGCGCGTCCGGTATCAGCAACCCACCTGAGTGGCGGTATTGTCCCCGCCTTGTAGACTAAGGTCCTGATCGGCGGCTGTCCCACGACTGGCTGTGCGTGGCCGTCGTGGCACAGAATGACGATCATCAGCGCCACAACGCCCCCCGCGAATCTGCCTCGCGCCATTCACGCCTCCGGTGGTGGGCGGCGGCTCATTGAAGCACGAGCGCCGTAGGGCAAAGTATGGCACTGCGATCCGTCCGCAAGGGATGGATGAATCTGCTCCTTTACCGTGCTTTGAGATTACCAGTGCTACGTTGGCGGGGCGAGCTCGCGTGAGGCAGTGCCAATCTTGATGGTAACTCTAGAAGGGAGTCGACAGCATGCGAAAGTTTTTCTGGGCCGTATCGATGCTCGTGGTCGCCGGGTTTGTGTGGGGATCCCGTCCGGCGGTCCTTGCAGCCCAAGGCCAGTGCGGGCAGGTGTGCAGCACTTCGGTGTTCTGCCCCATCCAGTGTACCTGCAAGCCGAACCTTTTCGGCGGTGGGTCGTGCCAGTGATCGTGATTGCGCTCCATCGATGACTGGCATGAAGCCGATCCCAACCTGGGCGGCCAGTACGGCTGCAACTGCCGCGACGTGTGTGGCAGTTGTAGCCGTATCCATCAGGGCCGTGGAGCGGTTTCGAGGTCCCGCCTCGAAGGAGTTTGTTGCCGCAGATTCCGTTGAAGACTGGAGACGCTATGCGGAAGGTGGACAGCGGGTGGGCCCGAAGGATGCCTCGGTTGTCATCGCGGTCTTTGAGGACTATCTCTGCGCGACGTGCAAGGACGCTGCAGATCGGTTTGAGGAGGCGCGCCTCGCGTTCGACGCGGATGTCGCGGTGGTCTACCATCATTTCCCGCTGAGCACCATGTCGTTCGGAGCGGCGATTGCCGCAGAATGCGCGGCACGGCAAGGGCGGTTTGAGGCAATGCGGGCGGGCCTGTTCGCCAAGCCTGACTCGATTGGCAGGAAGACTTGGCGATCGTTCGCCGCCGACGCTGGTGTGGCCGATACGGTCCGCTTCGCAGCATGTCTACGGGACACGAGCGCTGCCGCGACGGTGTGGCGCGAGATTCATTTGGCTGATAGTCTTCGAGTCATTGCAACGCCAACGTTCCTCGTCAACGGCCGCCGGTTTGACGGGGCTCCAAGCCGCACGGGGCTGCGTTCGCTAGTCGGGCGTCAGCTCGCGCGACGGCGCAGACAGAGACACCTTGCCAGGGGGCCGACGGACCAACGTGCAAAGGAAATGCATGCTCCTCCGAGTCGTTCTCGGCGGCTCGTTTATAGTCACGGGAACGGCGGCCCCGCAGGCGGCTCCCTTCGCCGGGTTCGACCGCTACGTCGAGCAGGCCATGGCCGCGTGGAAGGTGCCCGGTCTCGCCGCGGCCGTGGTAGCGAACGGGAAGGTGGTGCTGAGCCGCGGCTATGGCGTCCGGGAAGTCGGCAAGCCGGACCGAGTTGACGACCACACGATCTTCGCGATCGGCTCGGCGACGAAGGCCTTCACCGTCGCCGCCCTCGGCCTCTTGGTCGACGAGGGCAAGCTCGGGCTCGACGACCCGGTGCGCCGGCACCTCCTCGGGTTCGAGCTCGCCGACCCGATCGCCAATCAAGCCGTCACGGTCCGCGACTTGGTCACCCACCGCACCGGCGTCGGCGGCGGCGACCTGCTCTGGGCGAGCGGCGGCTTCGATCGCCACGAGATCGTCCGCCGGATCCGCCACGTCCCGGCGACCTGGGGTTTCCGGACCAGGTTCGACTATTCGAACATCATGTTCATCGCGGCCGGCGAGGTGCTGGCGGCGGCCGCCGGGAAGAGCTGGGACGAGGTGGTGGGAGATCGGCTCTTCCTCCCGTTAGGCATGACCCGGAGCAACACCACCGTCCGCGCCCTGGGCGCCATGGCCAACGTCGCCACTCCGCACGATCCGACCGATGCCTCGCCGCGCTCGGTTCCCTGGCGCAACATGGACAACACCGTGGCCGGCGGCGGGATCAACTCGTCGGTGGCCGACATGGCGAAGTGGCTCCAGCTCCACTTGGCCGGGGGCGCCGCGAATGGGCGACAGCTCCTCAGCGCGGCGTTCGTGAAAGAGATGCAGCTGCCCCAGACGATCATCCCGCGGGAAGGGTCGTGGGAGGCGATGGCTCCGGAGGCTCACTTCCTGGCCTACGGGTTGGGTTGGATCATCAGCGACCGTCACGGCAAGGCCATGCTCCAACACGGCGGCGGGATCGACGGGATGAGCGCGATGGTGGGGCTGATGCCCGAGCTTGGTGTCGGGATCGTGGTCCTCTCGAACCTCAATGGCAATCAACTGCCCGCGTCCTTGATGCGCCGAGTGTTCGACGCCTATCAGGGCGTACCCGCGACCGACTGGAGCGAGTGGTACCTCGCCAGGGTCCGCCAGGCCGAGGCGGAAGGGGCTGCAGCGACCGCCGCGATGAACGCCAAGCGGGTCGCCGGCACCTCACCGACCCTCGAGCTGGCGAGGTACGTCGGGACCTATCGCCACGACGCCTGGGGCGACGCGGTGGTGACGCTCGAGAACGGCAAGCTCGCGCTCCGCTACGGCACCGAATTCGTGGGCGAGCTGGAGCACGTTCAGCACGACGCCTTCCGGGCCAACTGGCGGAACCCGGCACGGGGGCGCGACTATCTCAACTTCACCATCGACGTGACTCGACAGGCGGCAGCGCTCGACCTCTATTTGTGGGTGACCGCTCATTTCACCAAGGTCGGCGAGTCGCGGTGATGGGGCGCCGGAGAAGGAGCATCATCATGCGGGAGCGGTTCCTGTTCCTGACACTGATCCTCGGTTTCGGCGGTCTTGAAGCCCAGTCGGGACCGATTCCGCCTCCCAAGGCGCGCTATGAGGTGCGCCTCGACCGGAGCATCATGGTGCCGATGCGCGACGGGGTGAAGCTCTCGACCGACCTCCACGTTCCCGTCGGCGCCAGCGGCAAGCTGCCGGTCGTGCTGATGCGCACTCCTTACGACAAGAACGTCTACCAGAGTCGCCCCGGCACCTTCGCGGCGATCTTCGCGGGCCAGGGGTACGTGGTGGCGGTTCAGGATACCCGGGGCCGGTTCGAGTCCGAGGGGAAGTTCGTGGTTCAGGGTGGTGACCAGGACGACGGTTACGACACGGTCGAATGGCTCGCGGCCCAGCCGTGGTCCAACGGCAAGGTCGGCACCTACGGTTGCTCTTACGGCGGCGACACCCAGATCATGATGGCCCGTGCTCGGCCTCCCCACCTCGCGGCGCAGATTCCCCAAGCCGCCGGCAGCTCGGTGGGTCCAGTCGGGGGTCGCTATCACAACTTCGGGACGTTCTTCGGTGGCGCCTGGGAGCTCGCGGCGGCGGCCGGCTGGTTCTGGGGCAACGGAACTCGGCATTACTACCGCCCGCCGCCGCACATGACCCGCGAGGAGTATCTCCAGGCGGTGCGCTACTATCGGACGGACCGGACCCTGCCGGAGTTCGACATGGCGAAGTGGATCTGGCACCTACCGACCCGCGACATCCTCCGTGCGGCGGGCGCGCCGGCGAGCGACTACGAGGATCTGATCGCGCTGAGTCTCACCGATCCGTGGTGGGATCGGTTCGGCTATATGCGCGACGGCGACCAGTTCGACGTCCCGGCCCTCCATATCAACAGCTGGTACGACTTTGGCGCGCAGGACACCTTCGTCGAGTTCAACGGCTACCGCACCGGCGCGGTGAGCGCGACCGCCCGCGACAACCAATTCGTGATCATCTCGCCGGTCACCCACTGTCGCTCCGAAGCCGTGAGTGAGAAGACCGTCGTCGGTCAGGTCGACTTCGGCGACGCCCGGTTCGACTACTGGGGCACCTACCTCAAATGGTACGACCGCTGGCTCAAGGGCGAGGCCAACGACGTCACCGCGATGCCGAAGGTCCAGATCTTCGTGATGGGCGACAACCGGTGGCGCTCGGAGAACGAATGGCCGTTGGCCAGGACCCAATGGAAGCCCTACTATTTCCATAGCGGCGGCCGAGCCAACAGCCGGGACGGCGACGGCGCCCTCTCGACGGTCGCGCCAAAGAACGAGCCGGCTGATCGGTTCGTCTTCGATCCGGCCAACCCCGTTTGGACCGTGGGCGGCAGCGTCTGCGCCGCCTGCGCCCGGGGCCAACGAGTCTTCGACGGGCCAGCCGATCAGCGCGAGGTCGAGATCCGCAGCGACGTGCTGGTCTATACCACGCCGGTCCTAACCGAGCGGACCGAAGTGACCGGTCCGCTCAAGGTGGTCCTCTACGTCTCCTCGAGCGCCAAGGACACCGACTTCACCGCCAAGCTGGTCGACGTCCATCCCGACGGCACCGCCTACAACGTGCAGGAAGGGATTCATCGGATGCGCTATCGGGAGGGCTACCACAAGAAAGTCTGGATGGAGCCGGACCAGGTCTACAAGGTGGAGATCGACCTCGAGGCCACCAGCATCGTCTTTAAGCCGGGACATCGGATCCGGGTTCAAGTCTCCAGCAGCAACTTTCCGCGGTGGGACCGGAACCTCGGCACCGGCGGCAACAACTACGACGAGACGACCTGGGTGGTGGCCCGCAACGCCGTCCACCACTCGGCCAAGTACCCGTCCCACATCCTCCTGCCCGTCATCCCCTGAAAGCCCCGGCCGGCGCCCGACGTCCGGCGCCGGCCGCCCTCCGCTGCGGATCGGATGCCGTAACGGAACGATACGGGCCGCATCACTCTGGATGAGGTCGGCTCGTTACAAGATCTCCCGATCGTCAATCCTGACAATGGCATACGTTGGTACATCCCGGCGGCATTCCGGCTGCATGAAGGGAGTGTGAACGGCGGCTCAAGGCCGCCCCGCGCACACCCCGAGGGAACGGAGTAGTTGATCATGAAAATGGTGCTCGCAAGGCTTCTCGCCATCGGACTCTTCGCCGGGGGGTGCGCCGATTCGCAGAGTCCCTCGGTCGACCAAGGGGTGGATCTCGAGCTGGGCACGGACCAGCCAGGCGGCGGTACCGGGTCCACGTCGACGGCTCAGGGCGCGGTCGTCCTGGTGATCGACGAATCGAGCATCGACAACGACAGCCGTCCCAACGGCTTCTCGGAAGTCGATGTCAACGATCAGGTGGCCGCCCTCGGTCAACGGAGCCCGCTGCCGTACTTCGCTCGAAACGTCGGCCGCTCGATCACGCTTCACACGGGCCAGGTTGGCGACGAGGGGTGGTTCACGCTTCCCGAGGCGCCCCGTTCGTGGCAGCAGGCCGGGCCCACGGGCTCCGGGGTGGTCAACTTCCTCCGCGCGGGTCCCGGCCTCGGCCGGCCGAACCGCTCCGGCGACCGCGAAGCGCTTCTCGACAAGATCCCCGGGGTGACCCCGCTCCGGGCCACCGGGCTCGCCATGCTGGTCGGCCGGACCGTCTGCGCCGTGGTGTTCGACGGCGGCGTCGGCATCAACTATGATCCGCTGACCGGCAGCCTCAAGGGCGAGACGTTAGGCATCGTCGGGTTCGTGGTCGAGCGGGTCACCAAGCTCACCACGGAGTCATCGAGCTCGCTGCCGGCGGCGCGGATCCGGATCGAGGACCCCCGAGCGGTGTGCGACGGCCCGCTGGCGCTCTTCGCCAACCCACCCCGCCCCCGGTCGTCGTCGGAGCCCTTCGACGTGGCTCCGCCCGACTCCCCGCCGCCGATTCGGCTGGCCCCCGCCAATTGAGCGAGGCGTCCCGAGCCGCCGGGAGTGTCCCGGCGGCTTCCGGGCCTCGGCGGGCCTCGTGGCAACCGGGAATCGGCGGAGTATCTTCCCAGCATGAACCGATTCCTCCCGATCCTCCTTGCCGCTTGCCTCCCGGTCGGCGCGGCCGCTCAGAAGACCACGGCCGTCGCCGACGGCGAGACCCTCGAAGGCGTTGGCGCTGCGGGGGTCGCGGTGTTCCGCGGCGTCCCCTTCGCCGTACCACCGGTCGGCGATCTCCGCTGGCGGCCCCCGGTGCAGCGTCCCGCGGGCTCGGGGGCTCGGCCGGCCAAGGAGTTCTCGCCCTCGTGCGCCCAGACCGATCGATTGGCGATGTGGACCAAGAGCATCGCGACGGTGTTCGGCACCGTCGACAAGGTGCCCTCGGAGCCGCTCGTTACCAGCGAGGACTGCCTCTACCTCAATGTCTGGACCACCAACGTCGAGGGCCGAAACCGCCAACCGGTCATGGTGTGGATTCACGGCGGCTCCAACCTGAACGGCGAGGGCTCATCGTCGTGGTACGAGGGTTCCAACCTCGCCAAGAAGGGCGTCGTCCTCGTCACCATCAACTATCGGCTGGGGATCTTCGGCTTCCTCGCCCATCCGGCGCTCACCGCCGAGTCGCCCAACCGGTCATCGGGCAACTATGGGCTCCTCGACCAGATCGAGGCCCTTCGTTGGGTCCAGCGGAACATCGCGGCGTTCGGCGGCGATCCCGCGCGGGTCACCGTGTTCGGCGAATCGGCCGGGTCGATCGACATCATGCACCTGATAGCGGCACCCGCCGCCAAGGGTCTCTTCCACCGCGCCATCGCCCAGAGCGGCGCTCCGATGGCCCCGATGTTCCCGCTCCGGATGGGCGAGGCGCAGGGCGCCAACATCGGCAAGATGCTCGGGGCCGACAGCGCCAATCCGCTGGCGGCCCTGCGGGGCGCGACCACCGTGCAAGTGCTCGACGCCGGCACCAAAGCGATGGGTGGCGGGCAGTTGATCGGCCCGATCGTCGATGGCTGGGTGTTGCCCGACATGACCGTGCGGATCTTCGAGGCGGGCAAGCAGCACCCGGTGCAGCTCCTGGTAGGCAGCAACTTGCTGGAGATGAGCACGCTGCGGGCCTACATGCCGCGGTTCGAGCAGACCCAGGCGGGATACGAACGTTGGGTCGGCCAGCTGTTCGGCGACGCGGCGCCCAAGGTGCTGGCCCGGTTTCCGGTGACCGCGCCGGAGCAGGTCGAGCGGCAGTCGCTCGAGGTGTTCACCGACAACTTCTTCACCTGTCCGACCCGGATCGCCGCCCGCTCGATGGCCAAGGTGACGAGCCCGGCCTACCTCTACTACTTCACCCGGGTGATCCCCGGTGGCGAAAAGCTCGGCGCCTTTCACGCGCAGGAGATCACCTACGCGTTCGGCAATCGGCTGCCCTGGCTCCCGCGCGAGGCGATCGACGACCGGCTCAGCGAGGCGATGATGGGCTACTGGGTCCGGTTCGCCGCCACGGGCGACCCTAACGGCAAGGGGGCGCCCCGCTGGCCCCGGTACGACGGCTCCGCCTATCTCGAGCTCGGCGCCGAGATCAAGACGGGGAAGGATCTCAAGCACGACGTCTGCGATGCCATCGAGCCCAGGATGCGCGCCGGGTGGGCCAGGGCGAACTAACTCGGAGCGGGTCGGGTCGCCCTTGTCCGAGGACCTGGAACGGACGGGGATCAGGCAGCCGAAGGGCCGCGTCGAGCCGTACTTCCTCCATGGAGCCGAGCAGGAGGGACGCGGCGAACGGCATCGCGACCATCAGGAGCCGAGCGGCCGGCGGGATCTCGATGAGGTCGTCGGCCACGCCGGCGACCAGCAGCATCGCGATGCAGGCGCCCGACAACCCGACGCCAACGGCAACTCCTTCAGTCGACCGCCGACTCACAGCCCAGCCAAGAACAAAGCAGTAGGCGGCCGAGATGGCGAGTAGAAACCCCGGAACGAGAGGGGTCGTTTCACAGCCGTGGTAGTACGTGCAAATGATATCGACGCCCATTCGCCGCCACTCCGCGCGAGGGATGATTCACGGTACCACCCACCCATTGCGGTCGCTTCACCTTTAGATGACGTAATCATCTCAATTCGATGACCTTGATCTGATCTCAGCGGAGAGCTCGGATCGCGGTCTCCGACACGTCACCGTCGCGGGCGACGTTGGGCGCCAAGGCCATCGAGTGCCTGGTCCACCAACGTCGCTGGGAAGTCCGGCCCTAGCGGTTGATGCCCCACCAGAAGGCGAAAGAACACCGGCGCCATGATCAGGTCGGCCGCGGCCTCGAGGTCGAGGCGGGCGCGGATCTCACCCCGCTTGGCGCCATCCCGCAGGATCTCCAGCACCATCTCCCGGCTCCTGAGCAGCACCTGATGCCGAAACACCTTCGCCAACTCGGTGGTCGAGTCCGCCGACGCGACCAACGCCGCCGCGCTCCGGCCGATCGGCGTCGAGAAAGCCGCGATGAGCTCGCCGATGGCGCTCCGGAGGGCCTGGCGCACCGTCGAGCGGGCGGCCCGCCGGGCCGGGGGAACGGCCTGCGCCATCAACGCCGCCATCGCGACCGCCTTGGCGTTAGGCCAGGATCGATAGATGGTCGGCCGAGCGACCCCGGTTCGCTCGGCCAACTCCTCGATGGTGACGGCGGCGATGCCGCCCTCGGCCAGCAGCTCGCGGGCGGCGGCAAGCACCTTGACCCGAGCGGCTTCGCTGCGGGGCCGGCCGCGGGTTTTGGTGGGCGGCATCGAGTGGCCTCAGGCGTGGACTTGACAGCCTTCGCAATTACGATACGTTATGTAACGTAATCTACGCCGAGGAGGACGAATGTCAAAGGTGAATCCGATCCCGCAGGGGCACAGCCCGCTGGTGCCGCAGCTCACGATGAAGAACAGCGCCAAGGCGATGGCGTTCTACCAGGCCGCGTTCGGCGCCACCGAGGACTTCCGTCTCCTCGAGCCCTCCGGCAAGGTCGGCCACATCGAACTCCGGATCGGTGGGGCGGTGCTCACGATGGCCGACGAGTATCCCGATTTCGGCTGTCTCAGCCCGGCCACGATCGGCGGCAGTCCGGTGCGCCTCCAGCTGTACGTCGCGGATGTCGATGCCGCCGTTGATCGCGCGGTGAAGGCGGGAGCGACGTTGGTCCGGCCGCTTCGCGACGAGTTCTATGGGGACCGCACCGCGACCGTGGCGGATCCGTTCGGCTACACCTGGAATCTCGCCAGTCGGTGCGAGGAGATTTCGCCGGCGGAGATGCAGGCCCGGTGGGACCAGGTGATGACCCAGAGCGCGTGAGGTCGCGATGAACATCGTCGAGGCGCGGGAGCGGTTCGAGCGGGAGGCCGAAACGACCCGGCGGTTCCTGGAGCGGCTACCCGATTCGAAGCTGACCTGGCGGCCGCATCCCAAATCGTTCACCGCCGGAGGACTCGCGGGGCATTTGGTGGAATGCATCGGCTGGGCCGAGTCGATCTTCATGGCCGATGAGTTCGCCTTCGATCCTGCCACCTACCGACCGATCGAGGCCACCTCCGTGAGTCACCTGCTCGAGGTGTTCGACGCCAAGGTCGCGGCGGGCCGTAAGGCGATGGCCGCCGCGTCGGACGGAGATCTGGCGCGCCCCTGGCGGATGACGGTGCGGGGCAAGGTCCATTTCGAGCGGTCGAAGGCCGCCGTGTTCGGCGACTTCACTATCGACCACGTCATCCACCACCGCGGCCAGTTGTCGGTCTACCTCCGGCTGCTGGAGGTCGCCGTCCCCGGCGCCTACGGCCCGTCCGCCGACGAGAGCGGCTAGGCCGCGGCGCTAGGGCCGACTCGCGCCCGACGCGTTGTGGGCCCGGGCTCGCTCCAGCCCGAATCGCCGGTTGAAGAACTCGATGGTCGCGTTCCCCACCGTCAGGAAGTTCGCGTGCCGCATGAAGTGGTGGGTGTCGTCGACGATGACCAGGGTCTCGGTCGGCACGCCTTTGGCCTCCAGTCGGCGGACCAGATCGGTGCTCTGGCTGAACCGGACGTTGCGGTCGTCGTCACCATGGATGATCAACACCGGCGAGGTCCACGTCGGCACCGCCGAGATCGGCGAGGACTGCCAGGCCACCAGCGCCGCTCGATCGGCGTCCGGGGCCCGCTCGAAGCGATCCGGGCTGACCAGGTTGCGGGTCCGCTCGATCGTTCGGTCGTGGACCCCGTGGATGTCGACCCCGGCGGCGAAGACCCGGGAATCCCTGCCTAACGCCAGCGCCACCAGGTAGCCGCCGTAGGAACCGCCGTAGATCCCGATCCGCTGGGCGTCGACGTTGGCTTGCCGAGCCAGCCACAGCCCCGCCGCCTTGATGTCCTGATACTCCGACGCCCCCGCGGAGCCTCCTCGGGCCGGCTGGTGGAATTCGTAACCATAGCCGATCCCCAGGCGATAGTTGACCGAGAGCACCACGTAGCCCTGGCTCGCGAGGTATTGATTGGTCGCGTAGGCGTTGGCGTAGTAGTCGGAGTAGTGCCAGCCGAGCAGCATCTGGCGCGGGGGACCGCCGTGAGCGTAGACGACCGCCGGCTTCCGGGTCAGGCCGCCCTCGCCGACGAACAGCTGGGCGTGCACCGTAACGCCGTCGGGCGCCTTGAAGACGACCTGTTTCGGGGTCACCAACGCGCCGCTCGGGTACTCGGCGGGCAGCCGGTCGTTCGCGAGGACCCGGCTCGGGCCGCCCGCGAGCGGCATCACCGTCGGCAGCGGGGGGCGATCGACCGTGGCGCCGAGATAGGCGAGGGTGCCGTCGCCGGTCACCACGGGGGACCACTCGAGCCCGGCGCCCGGCGTCATGACTTCGGGTGCCGCGCGGTCCACCGGCACTTTCACCACGTGACGCCGATCGATGTCGAGCGGATCGGTGCCGGCGTTGGCGGTGAACACCATCCAGCGGCGGTCGGGTGACATCGTGACGTGCTCCGCCATGAACCGACCTGGGGTGAGCAGCAACGCGGGGCCGCCCGCCTCCGGCACCGAGTACAGATGCGGCCAGCCGTCCTGGTAGGACAGGAACACGATCCGGCCAGCCGCCCAGTGGAGGTTGGTGCCGCCGTGAGTAGTGGGGATCGAACCCCGGAGCGTCTTCGGCGCGGTCCACAACCTGGTGGCTTGACCGGTCGAGATCTCGGCCGTGTAGATCGACCAGGGCGAGTGGCGCCGGGTCAGCATCGAGTCAGGCGCCCCGCCGGCCCCGGGTGTCCGCACGAAAGCCAGCTGGCGAGAGTCCGGCGACCATCGCGGCGAACGGTCCCGCGTAAACGACGGCGCCACCCATTGAATCGGCGCCGCGGCATCGCCAACCCGGAGAACCCCGATGAACGAATGATCCCCGCGGTTCGAGACGAACGCGATCCGGCTCCCGTCCGGCGACCACTCCGGCGAATCGTTCGACCCGCGCGCCGTGAACAGCTGCTTGGCCGCCGAGGATCCGTCGATCGGCACCGACCACAGTTGCCCGCCGCGCACGAACGCCACCTGGTCGCTTCGAGGCGAGATCGCCGGATAGTCGCCGTCGGCGAACGACACGGCCCAGATCTGGACCTTGGGCTGCACCGGGAGAAACTCGGGATTCACCGGCAACCCGTCGTCCCAGTTCGACCCGTGGTCACCCCCGCGGACGTACACCACCCATTGCCCGTTGGCCGACACCGCGACGCTGGTCAGCTCCTGGCCGTCGTCGGCAGTGTAGCCGGTGAGGCGGCGAGCCGCGAAGGTGGGGCCTTCGGCCACGTAGATGTTGCGGAGGCCGCGCTCGTTGAAGGCCCAGGCGATTCGAGAGCCGGTGGCTGCCGCGACCAGCTCGTTCGGAAACGGATAGGAGCGGATCTGTTCCAGGCTGTACGACCGCTGGGCGGGGGCCGGGTGCGGCCACGCCGCCAGCGCCAGTAACAACCAGGTGGCGCGGGGGAGCGATCGGGTCACCGGGAAGGCTGGGGCAGCGTGGGGCATCGGGATCTCGAGTGGTGGGTTACCCGCCGAATCTACCGCCGAGCCCTTCCTGGCAATACTCTTGGGGTCTCCCCTGGCCCGCCGAGGCTACCATGACTGACTCCCGCCGGACGTTCCTCGAACGCCTGCTCGGCGCCTCCGCGGCGACGGCCTTGGTCCCGCTCACGCCCGGTCGCTCCGACCCAGCGAGCCTCGCCGGGCGTGCCGACCAACCCGCCCGGCTTCCGTCCGCGCCCACCGGCGACGAGCAGTACTGGGCCGACCTGAAGCGCCAGTTCGTCTTCCCCGCCAACCAGATCCCGATGAACTCGGCCAACATGTGCCCAGCTCCCCGGACGGTGGTCGAGGCCGTGGAGCGGGCCACCCGGGACGTCGACGGCGATGTCTCCTATCAGAACCGGGCCAAGTACAACGCGCTCCGCGAGTCGGCCCGAGCCCGGGTCGGCACCCTGCTCGGCGTCACCGCGGACGAGATCGCCATCGTCCGGAACGCTTCCGAGGCCAACAACATCGTGGTCGGCGGGATCGCGTTAGGTAAGGGCGACGAGGTGGTGCTTCTCGACCAAAACCACCCGACCAACAACGTCGCCTGGGACGTCCGGGCCGCGCGGTTCGGCTTCACGGTCAAGCGGGTCGGCTTCGCGACGCCGCCTATCAGCGTGGCCGAGGTGGTCGACGCGATGGTCGGCGTGATGACCGAGCGGACCCGGGTGCTCGCTTTCTCCGATGTCTCCAACGCCACCGGGCTCGCGATGCCGACCGCCGACCTGTGCCGGATCGGCCGAGATCGTGGGATGTATGTCCACGTCGACGGAGCCCAGACGTTCGGGGCCACCGACCGCAACTTGCGCGAGTTGGGTTGCGACTCCTACTCGGCGAGCGCCCAGAAGTTCCTGATGGGGCCGCGGGAGATCGGGATCCTCTACGTCCGCGCCGAGCGGGTGGCCGAGCTGTGGCCGGGGGTGGTCGGGGTGGGGTGGGGCAGCGCGGCCGCGTCGGTGGCGAAAGGGGCCCGCAAGTTCGAGACGTTAGGCCAGCGCAACGACGCCAGCACCGCGGGGCTCGCGGCGGCGATCGACTTCCACGAGCGGATCGGGCCCGCCGTGGTCGAAGCCCGGATCCGCGAGCTCGCCGACCGAGCCTTCACCGGTCTCACCGCGGCCGGTTTCGAGCTGACCACGGCCCGTCCTCCGGAACTGCGGCTCGGTGTGGTGGTGGCCAAGGCCGAGGGGCCGGTGGCCCAGGAGTGGCACGAACGGCTCTATCGCGACCACGGGGTGATCGGCTCGAATACCGGCGGACTGCGGTTGAGCCCGAATCTCTGCAACACCCTGGCCGACGTGGATCGCGCGGTCGCGGCCCTGACCGCGCTTCGGTCGCGGCGGTCGTAGCCGATGACCCGCTCGGTGGTGACCTCGGAGGCGCTGGCCGGGCTCTCGGCGGCGCCGGACCTGGTTCGCCGGGGCCACTTCTCGCCGGCGGTGGCGGCGGGCCCGTTCGTGTTCGTCTCGGGGATCGGGGCCCGCGATCTGACCGAGGACGTCGAGGGTCAGACCCAGCAAGTCTTCGAGTATCTCAAGGCCGTGCTGGCCACCGCCGGCTGCGGGCTCGACGACGTGGTCAAGCTGCAGGCGTTCGTCGCGTCCGCCGGCCACTATCCTGGGTATTACCGCGATCCGGCGCCGGTTCTTCCCGAATGACCCGCCGGCGAGTACCACGGTGGTGGGGCAGTTCGTCCTTCCCGGGATGCTGGTCGAGGTCGACGCGGTGGCCTACCGCGCCCCCCGATGACCTTCGACTACGCCGGCTACTACCGGCGGACCCAGGAGCTCGAGGCCCTCCAGATCCCGGCCAACGCGATCCACTGGGTGGAGCGCTATCAGCGCCCTGCCGCCCGCGCCGACGTGGTGCTCTACCTCGGCTGCAACATCCTCCGCACCCCCGACATCGCCGCCGACGTGGTCGGCGTGTTCCGGACGTTAGGCATCGACTTCGTGGCGGTGGCCGGGGCCCAGTTCTGCTGCGGGATCACCTGGGACCGCCACGGCGACGTCGAGCCGGGCCAGGCGGTGTCGGCGTCGACCGTCGAGCGCCTTGCCTCGTACCGGCCCGACCTGGTGGTCCATTGGTGTCCCTCGTGCGACGTTCACATGAGCGACGTGGTGGTCGGTCGCGACCAGCGGACCTTGCCGTTTCCGGTCACCAGCGCGGCGGCGTTCCTGGCGGAGCGAGCCCGGGCGGGCCGGATACCGTGGCGTCAGACGGTCACCGGGCGCGCCGCGCTGCACGGGCATCGCGGCCGCGACGGTCACCAGCAGGGACAGCGGCGAGCCCGCGAGGACACCGAGCAAGTCGGCTCGCTGCTCCGGGCCGTTCCAGGAATCGAGTACCTCGGCGCCGTCGAGAGCCCGGCCGAGCTCGACTACGACTGCGGCCCCAGCTCGACGACGATGGATCGGGCCCGGTGGCGCGCGCTCCGGGATGAGGAGTGGTCGCGGCTGGTGGCGACGGGTGCGGATCTGGTGGTCACCAAGTCGCACGCCTGTCAGCGGGAGTGGTGCGATCTCGCCACGACCGACGTGGCGGTGCGGTGCTGGATCTCGATCGTCGCCGATGCGCTCGGCTGGGTCCGTGACTATCCGAGCAATCCGCTGGCGGAGATGAAGGCCGCCGCCGGTGACGCCGCCGGGTTGGTGGCGTTGACTCGGCGACGGTGGGCCAGTCACGGCTGGTCGGAGGAGGAGGCCCGAGGCGTGGTGGCGCGGTACGACTGGTCGGGCGCGGCGCCGGAGCTGCCGTCGCCGTAGTTCGTGAACCTGCGTGGGGGCGACATGCGATTCGAGAATGGGTGCGGTGGGGTGAGTCGATGGGTGTCGCGGATCGCCGTTGGCCTGGTCGGTGTTCTGGTCGCGGCGCCGTCGGCGGCCCGCGCCCAGACGAGTCTTGCCGCCGACTCGGCGGCCGCGTTGGCGGTGTTCCGGGAGAACATCGACGCGATTCACAAGCGAGACCACGCTCGCTATCTCGCGACCTACCTCCACACGCCGGAGCTGACCCGGGGCGGGCTTCGCGGGCTCGATCGCGGCTGGCTCGGCTGGTCGGCGCGGACCGATACGGCGCCGGCGTGGCCGGACACGTTGATCGCGACCGAGATGCGGGTGGCGCCGCTGGGGCCGGGGGTCGTGTTTGGGGTCTATCGCTATCGTGGGATCAACCGGGGGGTGGCCTCGGTGGGGGTGTCGGAGCGGGTCTTCGTGAAGACCGCGCAGGGGTGGAGGATCGCGTTTACCGCATCGTACCCCGACACCCTCCCGCAGCGACGGCCGTAGCCCGCGCCCCCGGATCGGAGGGCCAGCCGCTAGTGCTCGACCTCGTCTCGTACTTCACCAGCTGGACCGGGAACCCGTACCCAGCGTGCTCCCGGATTGTGCACCCCCACCTCGACCGCGCTCCCGCGACGGGGATGGGCCAAGACGAGCATGCGGACGTGTCCTACTCCCTTCAGCGCATTCGGTTGGAGACCGCCCCCCTCACGTTGCTGCAAGACACCCGCAACTCGGCGATCGATTTCGTCCGAGCGTTGCGGACGCCTGGGGTACCATAGCCCAACACCTGGCTGCGCAGGGAGCGTTGCTTACTCGACCGCGAACTCGCTGAACTCTACCAAGTCAAGCCTTCTTCTTCGACTGACCCGTCAGTAAACGGCCGCCTTGGTATCACAATCTGTGATACCATCGGTGCGGAGTCTCGGGGGTCGGGTTCGATCGTGCCGGTACCCGCCGGTGAGCCGCACGAGAGCGGGTTTCTTTGGCCCACGATGCGGTTGTCTGGTTACCGGCCCGATTGGGCGCCTCGGCATGTTGGACCATGCCGAGTTGCTCCCCCTCTCGCCGAGGCCCTACCTTATGGCCATGCCGGTCATGGTGCCGCGTTACACCGTCGACGACCTCGACTCCTTCCCGGACGACGGGAACCGCTACGAGCTCCTGGACGGGGTGCTGCTGGTGAGCCCCGCGCCGATGCCGCCGCACGAGTTCGTGGTGATCCGGATTCGCGATCAACTGATCAGCTACCTGGGTAGCGTCGCGTCGGTGCTCACCAGCGGCGCGGTTCAGGTCAAACCCAAGAACCACTTGGAGCCCGACCTGCTCGTCATGCCGGCTTCGGTGTCGGTAGCCCGGGATTGGAGCAAGATCCGGGGATTCTGGCTGGCGGTCGAAGTGTCTGGTCGCGGGTCCCGGATCTACGATCGGGATTTCAAGCAGGCGGCGTATCTCGCGCTCGGCGTGGCCGAGGCTTGGCGGGTCGATCTGCGCGACCACTCCATCGACGTCAGCGTACCGGGCTCGGCTGGCGTCACCACTTTCCGGGACCAACTCACCTGGTGGCCGCCAGGGTTCGACACTGAGTTTTCACTCGACATCCCCGCAGTCTTCGCCGGCATCGAGGACGACGACTGACCGCGCGATATATGCGATGGCGTCGCATATATCGCATCCCGTCGGAGAGCGACTTCTTGTGCGACATCGCCCGCGGCGTTTGCCGGTATTGACGACGACGACCGAGGCCGCTTCACTCGCCGGCCCAGCCGCGTTCAGGCCTCGCGAGGATAGTCCTGGGGCGGGCGGCGACCGCGTCGGCGGGGACGACCGCGACCCGATCAGCCAGCCGGTACTCCCGCGTTCCCGGGTAGAGCACCGTCAGGTGGTCGAGTCGGAGATCCGCGAGCGCGATCTTCATCGACGGCGTCAACCGCGGGGCATCGTCTCGTTTGATCTCGACCCCATACCGGCGCCCGTCCTTGAAGAGGAGCAGATCGAGCTCGGCGCCCGCGTGGGTCGCCCAATAGTAGGCCTCGTCCGGCGCGACCAACTTGAGAACCTCTTCGACGAGATACCCCTCCCAGGACGCCCCCAGCTTCGGATGGGTCAACAGCTGGCTCGCGGTGCCGATCCCCAAGAGCTGATGAAGGAGGCCGGAATCCCGGAGGTAGACCTTGGGTGACCGTACCTGCCGCTTGAGCAGGTTCTCGTGCCAGGGGGCCAACTGCCGCACCATGAACACCTCGGTCAGCAGATCGAGGTAGTGGCGGATGGTGGGCTGACTGACGCCAAGTGATCTGGCCGGCTCCGCCGCGTTCCAGATGTTGGCGTGGTAGTGGGCGACCATCGTCCAGAACCGGAGCAGGGTCGGCGCCGGGATCCGAATCCCGAGCTGGGGGAGATCGCGCTCCAGAAAGGTTCGCACGAACTGCTGCCGCCAGATGACGCTTTCCTTCTCGCTCCGCGCCAAGTAGGCGACCGGGAATCCCCCCCGGCGCCAATGCCGCTCCAGGTGAGCGGCGCCAACCTCGCCGAGCCGGAGGCCGGCGAGTGGAATGGTCTCGAGGCGTCCGGCCAGGCTCTCGGAGGACTGGCGCTGCAGGGCCGCCGAGGCACTTCCCAAGATGAGGAACCGGGCCGGGCGGGGCCGACGGTCGGCGAGGACGCGGAGGACGGGAAAGAGATCGGGTCGGCGCTGGATCTCGTCAATCACCACCGTCCCGCGGAGCGATCCGAGGGCGCCCATCGGCTGCTCCAAACGGGCGAGACTCGTGGGGTCTTCCAAATCGAAGTAGCGGTTCGAATCGGGGGGCACCAACCCACCGGCCGCGGTGGTCTTGCCCGACTGGCGGGGGCCGAGCAGGGCGACGACCGGGCTCCGCCGCAGGGCGGCCTGGATGGTGGCCGTCAGCTCGGCGCGCTGAATCGAAGGCATGTCGTAATATTAAACATTACCTTTAGATTTTCAATACGTTGATTTGGGGTCGCCGTGGTCCCCGGACGGGCCCGCCCCCCGATCCGCCGAGCGACCGCCGGGTGCGATTTCGCCGAGTCAGGGCGCCTGCCGCAGGGCGAACACCTTCAACACCGCCTCCGCCCCCGCCCCGGTCGCGATCGCTACGTACTGGGTGCCGTCCCGGGTCGCATAGGTCATCGGGTTGGCGTAACCGTTGGCGCCGAGGTCGACACTCCAGAGCAGCTCACCAGTCGAGGCACGGTGCGCCTCGAGGACCTGCCCGCCCCCCGTCAGGAACACCAGGCCGGACGCCGTGACGAACGGACCCGGCGCCCCGACCGCGCCCACCCGGGGCAGGTCGAGCCCTTTGAGCAGCGGATGGTTACGGATCGCCGGGGTGTCGCCCGCGGTCACGGTCCAGCGCTGGTCGGCGGTGGCGAGGTCGATGGCGGTGAGGGTGCCGTACGGCGGCTTATGGAGCGGAACGCCGTTAGGCGACCCGCCCAGCTCGGCCTCCTCCTTCGGCAACAGCTTTGGGTAGTCGAGCTGGACGCTGAAGTCGGCCGTGACGTTGGTGTTGACGTCGGCCGATTTCTTGGGGCGACCGAGCTTGACCAGGGCCGGGTTGTTGGTCGCCTTGACGTAGAGGGTGCCGGTGGTTGGGTCGAAGGCGCCGCCGCCCCAGCCGCCGCCGCCGATCAGGCCAGGCCGCATCACCAGACCCCGGAACGACGGTGGTGAGTACATCGGGCCCAAGTCGTAACTCTTGACCACCTTGAGGGCCAACCGCCGAAGCGCGGGCGAGAAGTCGTTGACGTCGGACTCGGTGAAGCCTTGCGGCGTGAACGGGGCGGGCCGAGTCGGGAACGGCTGGGTGGTGGCCAACTCCTCGCCAGGCACCTTGCTCGGTGGCACCGGGCGATCCTCGATCGGCCAGATCGGGGCCCCGCTGACCCGATGGAACGCGAACGCCAGCCCCTGCTTGGTGAGCTGGACCACCGCGTCGACCGCGCCGGGGCCCTTGCCGATGGTGACCAGGGTGGGTCCCGACGGCAGATCGTAGTCCCAGACGCCGTGCCGGACGATCTGGTAGTGCCACTTGCGAACCCCGGTCGCGGCGTCGAGGCAGACCAGCGACTCGGCGAACAGGTTGTCGCCCTTTCGGTTGCCGCCGTAGAAATCGTTGCTTGGCGTGCTGACCGGCAGGTAGAGGAGGCCGCGGCCAGCGTCGAGCGTCATCGGGGCCCAAACGTTGGTATGGCCCGTCTTCTCGGCGGAGCTGTCCTTCCAGGTATCGTAGCCGAATTCGCCGGAGGCGGGGATCGGGTCGAACCGCCAGACCCGTTTGCCGGTCCGGACGTCGAACGCCTGGACCTCGCCGCGGGGATCGCCGGGATAGACCAGGCGATCGGCGACGCCGTTGCCGACGATGACGAGGTCGCGGTACACGACCGGCGGCGAGGTGTTGGTGTAGTGGAGCCGGTTGACTGGCTTGAGGAGGCCGGCGGTGAGGTCGATCTCGCCGTTGGTGCCGAAGGTCAGGATCGGCCGGCCGGTGGCGGCATCGAGCGCGATCAGCCGCCAGCGGGTATTGAGGAAGACCCGGCGGCTGGCGGCATCGGCCCAGGTGACCACGCCCCGGTGGACGAACCCGGTGCCGTTAGGCGTCTGGCCGTACTTGGCCGAGCCGGGGTCGTAGCGCCACAGCTCGCGGCCGGTCGTCCCATCGAGCGCCGCGACCTGGTTGTACGGGGTGACCACGTAGAGCGTGTCGTTGATCGCCAGCGGGGTGGCTTGGAAGGTTCCCGGTCGGGCGGGGGCGGCGCCGTCGAGCGCGATGGCCATCGGCGTGTCGCCGGTGCGCCACTGCCAGGCGAGGGTGAGCCGGCTCACGTTGTCGGGCGTGATCGCGGTGAGCGGCGAGAACTTGCCGTTGCCGGGGTCCCGGCCCCAGGTGGGCCAGTCGCCGGGCCGGTCTTGGGCCGCCGACAGGGAGGCCAGGGCGGCAGAAGCGAGGAGCAGGGAGCCGGTCCGACGACCGGGCCGAGCTCGGCGACCGGCCGTTCGCAGCATGGCTAACGGTCGCGGATGGGCAGCGAGATCCATGAGCTGTTCGTCTCGTTTCGTTCGATCGCGAAGGCCGCCTCGCCGGTGGCGGGAATCCGGGCGAAGGTGTCCTTGTCGGCCCCGCCGATCGCCACCCGGATCCGATGGCCCTTCCGGATCAGCACCGAGGTGGGCAAGAGGCCGAAGGTGATCTCGGTCAACCGCTCCGGCCGCATCGGCGCGGCGTCACGGCGATGGAAGGTATGGTAGGGGGCGAAGACCCGGTACGGGGCGCTGGTGGCGATCTTTCGATGGATTCCGCGAAGCTGCCCCTCGGTGAGATAGGTGACCCGCCCGTCCGGCGCGACGTCCTCCAGATAGACGAAGAACGCCCCATCCTCTTGGCTGGTCCGCACCAGGAGCCCGACCACCGGCGTCCCGGTGATCTCGACGTCGCCCGCCAACGGCTCGCTGTCGTAGACCAGCAAGCGCCGATCGGCCTGGGCGCGGTCGGGGTAGATCACGTCCCCGCCGCCGCGCTGAGTGTGCCATCGATTGGTGGTGCCGGTGGTCGCCTCGAAGTCCACCTGGTAACGGTCGGCCCCGATCGACAGGGTCGGCGACCGCGCGGAAAGACGGCGATCGGCGTCGAAGAAGTACCGGGTGGTCCGGAATCCCGCCGGCGGCCAGACCTTGGTGGTCTTCCAGACGTCTTCGCCGAGGGTGTAGTAAATCAGCAACCTTTCACGCATCCCGTTGTCGCGGCCGCCGAGCCACTGATCGAGGAAGCAGAGCTGCTCTTGGCGCTGCTCCTCGATGGTGGGGGCGAGCGGGGCGTCGGCGGGTTGATAGGGGCTCGCCGAGAATCGGGCGGCGTGGCTCCAGGCACCGATGACCACCCGCTGGGGGCCCTTGACCGTGGCGAAACGATGGATCGCGCCGTTGGCGGTGCCGGCATCGAGCCAGCTGGCCCAGGTGTAGGTGCCGCGGATCGCCTCGAGCCGATGGAGATGGGCGTGGGTGCTCCGCCGATCGAGGCCGCCATCCCAGCCGGGCGGATTGTCGCTCTTGTAGACGATTTGCCGAAAGCCCTCATAGATCCCGGGCACCGTGTCGCGGAGCGCCAGATAGCCCGCCAGCTCGCGGCCGTCGGTGTCGGAGGCGACCCGGCGGACACCGCGCGGAGTGCCGTTCGGTCCGGGCCGCGGCTCGTTGCGGTCCTGGGCCTTGACCCCTTCACTCCACAACTTGCCGAAGGCCTCGTGGAAGACGCCGCCCGGGAGGATCAGGTCGTCGTAGCCGTCGAAGTCGGGGAAGAGCGGCAGCGTCGCGGTGATTCGCCGGCCCGCTTCGATCGCGAGGAAGTCCGCGGCGTTGGCGCCGTAGGAAATGCCCCAACCCGCGATCTTGCCGTTGGACCACGGCTGCTTGGCGATCCACGCGGCGACGTCGGCGTAGTCCCGGGTCTCCGCGGTCGACCGACTCCGCCGCCATTTCCCCCCCGAAGCGCCGGTGCCGCGGACGTCCATCCACACGGTGGCGTAACCGTGACGGGTGAGGAACTGCTGCATCGGATTGGGCGGATCGCCTTCGCCGGCGCGCCAGTAGCGAGTGATCTGGAGCACCGTGGGGAACTTGGTGCCGGTGGGCGCGCCGTCCGGAAGCACGATGTCGACCGCGATCCGGACCCCGTCGGGCATGGTCAGGTACGTCGAGCTGAGCTCGCCGGTACGATGGTCGGGTTGGCGCGGGTTCCGGCAGGCACCGAACTGATAGCCCGGGGCCTGGGCGCCGGCGGCGAGCGGCAATGAGGCGAGGCTCACCGCGGCCAGGAGGGTCCGTCGCCAGCGGTTCGTTGTCATCCGGACCTCCCTGGGGGGGGCAAGACTCAAGACTCAAGACTCAAGACTCCGGACTCAGGACTCAGGACTCAGGACTCAGGACTCAAGGCGCTGGGTTCGGGGCTGCGGGTCGATCGTGGTTAGGTGATTCGGACCACCATCTTGCCGATGTTGCGGCCGGAGAAGAGGCCGAGAAAGGCTTCGGGGGTCCGCTCGAAGCCGTCGATGATCGTCTCGGTCCAGCGCATCTTCCCGGCCTTGATCCATTCGACCATCTCGGCCAGAAACCGGGGGCGCAGGCCGAGGTGATCGGAGACGATGAAGCCTCGCACGGTCAGCCGCCTGGTCAGCACGTCGCGAATGTTGCGAATACCCGGCCCGGCGTCGGTGGCGTTGTACTGGGAGATCAGCCCGCAGATCGCTACCCGGCCAAAATCCTTCATGTTGGCCAGGGCGGCCTCGAGGTGCTCGCCGCCCACGTTCTCGAACGTCAGGTCGATCCCCTCGGACGCGGCGCCGGCGATCGCTCGGCGGAGGTTGCCCGCCGTCCGGTAGTTGATGGTGGCGTCGACGCCAGCGTTGTCCTTGAGCCAGGCCGCCTTCTCATCGGACCCGACGGTGCCGATGACTCGACAGTTTCGCGCCTTGGCGATCTGGCAGGCGACGATGCCCACCGCGCCGGCCGCGCCGGTCACCAGGACCGTCTCCCCGGTCTTGAGCCCGCCGATCTCGAACAGGCCCGTGTACGCCGTCTGCCCGGGCATGCCTAACGTACCGAGGTAGGCCTGGGGCGGGGCAAGCGAGGAGTCGATCTTGACGGCGGTCTTCCCGTCGGCGACGAAGCCCTCCCGCCACCCGTGCATGGTCAGCACCAGGTCGCCCGGCGCCAGCGCCGGTGCCTTGGATTCCTCGACTCGGCCCACCGCGCCCCCGGCCATCGGCGCGTTCAGCTGGTACGGCTCCGCGTAGCTCTTGGCGTCCGACATCCGGCCCCGCATGTAGGGGTCGACCGACACGAACAGGTTTCGGACCCGGATCTGACCGTCCTGCACCGCCGCCGCCTCCCGGGAGACGATCGCGAAATCATCGCCCGTGGGCAGCCCGACCGGACGGCGGAGCAGCTGGAACTCACGATAGGTCGTCACTGCTCACCTGCCGATCACGATGGGAACGAGGAGGCTCAGGACCGCCACCACCACGATGACGGAGACAATGTCGAGCAAGATGCCGGCTTTCGCCATCTGCCGCACCGAAATCAGTCCCGAGCCGAAGACGATGGCGTTCGGCGGGGTGGCGACCGGCAACATGAAGCCGGTCGACGCCGCGAAGCCGGCGACCAACATCAGCACGATGGGCGGCTGGTCGAGGGTCTTGGCCAGCGCGACGCAGATCGGCATCATCATCGCCGCCACCGCCAGGTTGGAGGCCAGCTCGCTCAGGACCAACACCGTCACCGCGAGTCCAAGGTACAGCACGATTGGCGGAAGGCCAGCCAGGCCGCCGAGGTGCCCCGCGAGCCAGGTGGTCAGCCCATGCCGCTCGATCGCGTCTGCCAGCGACAGGCCGCCGCCGAAGAACAGCAGCACATCCCAGGGAATCCGGCGGGCTTCGTTCCAGGTCAACAGCGGGCGAACCTCGCCGTCGCGCGCCTTGCCGCTGACCAGGAAGAGCGCGATGGCCGCCGCCACCGCGATGGAGGTGTCCGACAGGCGGGGAAACAGGTCGACCAGGCCGGGGATCGAGAAGCCGCCGAAGTCCTTTCGCTCCCGAAGAAACCAGGCCAGCGCGGTCAGGCCGAAGATCGTCAGGACTCGGGCCTCACCGCCTTGCACCGGGCCCAAAGCGCGGAGCCGACTGGTGAGCATATCGCGGGCGTTGGAGCCCAGGTCGGCAGTCGCCTTGAAGGCGACGAAGACGAGGAGGAACCAGCAGATCGGGACCAGGATCAGGGTGATCGGGAGCCCCAGGGCCATGAACTGCGCGAACGAGACGGACTCGCCCCCCAGCTCCTTGATGGCGCTGACGACGATCAGGTTCGGCGGGCTGCCGATCATCGTGGCCATCCCGCCAAGCGTCGCGGCATAGGCCACCCCGAGCATCAGCGCGGTGCGGGTGTCGTCGCCGATCCGATCCTGGCTGAACAACGCGCCCATCGCGATCGCGATCGGGTACATCATCGCGGCGGTCGCGGTGTTGGAGATCCACGCCGAGATGAACGCGGTGGCGATCATGATCCCGAGCACGGCCCGCCGGCCGGTGAGACCGACCGCGAGCACCAGCCGATAGGCGACCCGCACGTGACTCTGCCAATGCTCGAGCGCCGCCGCCAACAGGAAGCCGCCGAGGAAGAGGAACACGAGGTCGTTGCCGTACGGAGCCGCGGCCTCCCGCGACGTGGCGATGCCGAGGAGCGGGAACAGCACCATCGGGAGGAGCGAGGTGGCGACGATCGGGACGGCTTCGGTGATCAGCCAGGTGATCATCCACACGGTCACCGCGAGGGCGCGAACGGCCACGGGCGACAGGTCGGTCGGGCCGAATGCCAGGGTCAGGGCGAACAGGGCCGGGCCGGCCGCCCGGGCCAGTTGCTTGGGCGTGGGACGTATCATGGGGTGAACTGGCAAATATGGCTCCGGTTTCAGCCCAAATCCATCGCCAACCCTGTCGAAAACGGCTCGACGCCCGCACTATCCAGGGGTCCGGCCGGGTGGGCCGGCCTGGCACCCAACCTGCACCCGGCGGGACGGCATGAAACGGTTCGTTCGGCGAACGCCTCTGATCGGTCTGGGCCTCGGGCTCGGGCTGGCCGTCGGCGTGGGGTACGAACGACACCGCGCGGCCGAGCAGTCGCGAGCGGTGACGACCGCCGAGGTCTTCCAGGACGTGCTCGCGGCGATTCGGGTCGGGTATGTCGACTCACTCACCGACGAAGAACTCTATGCCAAGGCGGCCAAGGGCGTCGTTTCGACCCTGGGCGATCCCTATTCGGCCTTTCTCGGCCCCGACGAGTACCATAGCTACCGCGACCTCCTGAGTGGTCGGGCTCGGTCGATCGGCATTTCGGTGGTGACGGGGCTGACCGGGCTCCGAGTCGGCGCGGTGGCGGCCAAGTCCGCGGCGGACCGCTCGCCGCTCGAGCCCGGCGACTACCTGCTCGCGATCAACGACGAGCCCGCCGCCAAGCTCTCGACCGCCCGGGCCGCGTCCCTAATGCGGGGCTCGGCCAACCAGCCGGTGCGGGTTCGCTATCGCGGGCCTGGCGATTCGGTGGCGGCCGAGGTCTCGCTCACGCCGGTCGAGACTCGGCTGCCGTCCACGCTGGCGCCGGTTCGCCTCTCCGATTCGGTCGCCTATCTGGCGCTCGGCAATGTCTCCTCCGACGCCAGCCGGGATCTCCGGGAGGCCTTGAACGCCATCGGGGCGGACAAGCTCTCCGGTTTGGTCCTCGATCTCCGCGGCAACGGCGGGGGCCCCCTCGAGGAAGCGCTGGCGATCGCCGATCTTTTCCTCGAGCCGGGTCAGCGGATCGGCACCGTCTCCAAGCGCCGGAGTCTGTGGGCCACCTACGCGGCCTCCGGCCCGGATTTCTTTCCCGAATTGTCGCTGGCCATTCTGGTCGACCGGCGGACCGCGAGCTCGGCCGAGATCATCGCGGCCGCGCTCCGGGACAACGACCGGGCTCGCTTGGTGGGTGAACGGACTTTCGGCAAGGGCCTGATTCAGACCACGGTGCCGTTAGGCAACGGCGCGGCGCTCCGGCTGACCACCGGCCGGTGGCAAGGCCCCGGCGGTGCCCTGATCGCCGGCGGCATCCAACCCGACTCGGTGGTGGTGGTGGCTCCTGAGGAGGCGATGCTCCGCCGGGCCCTCGGCCGCGAGCCCGAGGCGTTCGCCCAGGGACTCGATGCCGCCGCCGCGACCCTCGATTCCCTGGTGCCGCTCGACTCGATCGGCCTCTCCCCGATCGGCGCCGAGCGGCTCCGCTCCGTGCTGCGGCCGACCGGGATCCAGCTTTCCCGGCGGATGGTGGCTCGGCACCAGCCCCTCTTCGACCTCGAGTTGCGCCGGGTCGCCGCCGCGATTCGGCAGATCCCTTCCGAAATGGCCCGCTACGGTCTCCTTGCCGATCCGGTGGTGGCCGCCGGCCTGATCCAGGTCAGCCGCCGCCCCTGATGTCCTATCGGTAGCCCCCTCCGGCAACATACTTAAGAACCCAGGCGCGCTGGAACGAAGGATCGGCGAACGGCATGGAGCCGCGGGACCTCGAGGCCCAGTTGGAAGTCCTTCACCCGCATGGGTTTGCGTGGGCGGTTCGCTGCTGTCGCGGCGACCAAGCCGAGGCGGAGGACGTCCTCCATCTCGCCTACGTGAAGGTGCTCGAAGGCCGGGCCAAGTTCGAGGGACGGGCCAGTTTTCGGACCTGGCTGTTCGGAGTGATCCGTAACACCGCTCTCGAGCAGTATCGCTGGAGCTGGAGGCAGGCGCTCAAGATGGGATCGTGGTGGCGCGAACAGGCCGACTTGGAGCCAGATTACGATGAGGGGATGGATGCGGTGGATCGGGCGACGCGGCTCAGATCGGCGTTGGCCAAGTTGTCCAGTCGGCAGGCGGAGGTGCTGCACCTGGTGTTCTACCAGGATCTGACGATCGAGGAAGCGGGCTCGGTGTTGGGGCTGTCGGCTGGTACCGCCCGAACCCACTACGAACGAGGCAAGGCCCGGCTCAGGGCACTGCTGGGAACGAAGGAGGCGGTGGGATGACCGAACCAGAGCGGAACGACGAGGATCTCCGGGAGTTGTTCGCCGAGGCGCGCGCCTCGGAATCCGGCTGGGTGCCGTCGTTCGAACGAGTGCGCGACGGTCGGGGCCAGCGGCGGGTTGGGTGGCGGGCGTGGCCGTGGCTGGTGGCCTCGACGGGATTGGCCGCGGTGGTGGTGGCGGTGGTGTTGACCGGTCGACCCGGTGCCGACTCGCTCGAGTCGCTTCCCGCCGGCCTCGCCGAAATGCGCAGCGCAACCGATTTCCTCCTCGAAGTGCCCGGCGCCGAGAACCTGAGTTCGGTGCCCCGGATCGGTGACGTCAACGGTTGGTTTTCGCTCGAAGGAACGGAGAAGGGCCGGTTATGAAGACCCGTGGGTGGTTGGTCGCGGCGCTGGCCGCGCTGATGGTCGCCGGATCGGCGGCCGCGCAGGAGAAGAAGGACGATCGGTTCGAGAAAGCGTTCTTCGATCCGCAGCTCGTCCTCAAGCATGCCAGGGACATCGGGCTCACCGCGCAGCAGCGGCAGACGATGATGGACGCGATCAAGAAGATCCAGGCGGAGCTGGTGCCGCTCCAGCTCGACATGGCCGAGCCTGCGATGGAGCTGGCGGAGCTGATCGAAGAGCAGGTGATCGACGAAGCGGCCGCGGTCGCCAAGGCCGATCAGGTGCTCAAGATGGAGAACGAGGTCAAGCGGAAGCAGATGGCGATGTTGATCAGGATCAAGAACGTCCTGACCAAGGACCAACAGGCTCGGCTGCGGGCCATTCGCGACGGTGGCGGATCCGACGGCGGCGACGCCGCGAACCAGGAGGAGGGACGATGAAACGCATCAACGGGAGTTGGGTGCTGGTGGCCGGAGTGCTCATGTCGGCGGCGTGTTCCGACGGCACCGGGCCGGGAACGGATCAGAGCGCGTTCGACGCGCGGAAGGTCCGCGAGGGATTGACCGCGATCGAGCAGGTCAGCTCGAACCCGGTGTTGACGAGCTTCCGGGCGCTGTCGGGCGAGATTCCCACGGCGGCGAGCGGGAACGGGCCGGCGGCGTCGCGGTTGGTCGGCGTGGTGCGGGACATCGCGGGAATGGTGGCGCCGACCGGTGGACCGAGTCTGATCCCGGTGATCCGCTCGTCGATTCGGGGCAAGACCATGGTGTACGACGCCACGGCCAACAAGTACGTGGTGGCGGAGGGTCGGACCGGCGCGCCGGCCAACGGGGTGCGGTTCATCCTCTATGAAGAGCTCGAGGGTCGGCCCAATCCGGCCAAGGAGATCGGCTACTCCGATCTCATCGATGAGAAGGCCGCATCGGCCACCAGCGCGGGGCTCCGGCTCAAGGTGGTTTCGGGCCAGGTCACCCATCTCGACTACAGCTTCGATTTGAGCGGCTCGCTCTCCGCCACGACCGTCAAGGTCGTCGGGTTCCTGAGCGACGGCACCGAGCGGATCAACTTCGATCTGACCACCACCGGGCAGCTGTTTGGCCGGGGCGGGACGGTGACGGTCGACGGCAAGATCGAGGTGCCCAGCCAGCAGTTCTCGATCACGGCGCGCTTGGTCGGCGAGGCGGGTAACGAGGGCGGAGCGGGACAGGTCGACCTGACGGTCAAGGCGGGCTCGGATGTGATCGCCGTGAAGTGGACGGGCAACGCCAACTCGGTCGATGCGAAGGTGACGGTGAACGGCACCCTGTTCGCCACCGTGACCGGCAGCCCGGCGAACCCGGTGATCCGGGGGGAAGGCGGCCGGGAGCTGACCGCCGAAGAGATGCAGGCGCTCGGTCAGGTGGTCGAGTTTGCGCAGGGTGTCTTCGAGCTGATCGGTGGGTTGCTGGCACCGGCCGCGGCGCTGTTGCTGCTGGGGCTCGGTCTGTAGGGTTGTTGCGACCCCGCCATCGTGCGTCTAGTGACGACGCGCGGTGGCGGGGGCTGGACTCCTCAGTGCCGATGGGCCTGATCGCTGATCCGGGTCCGAAAATCTCCCGGCGCTTCCCGCGAGAAGCCACCCCGAAACTCGAAATGAGACTCATCGAGGAGTCGCTCTCCGAGCGACGGAGCGCGCTCCGAGCGGAGTTGGGCCAACAGGATCGTCGCGCCGATCTGCGAGGCGGGCATCCACTGGCCCGCTGGCAGCTCGGGATAGAGATGGGCGTACTCGAGTCGGAGGCGGGCTTCGCGGATTACCGTCATCACATCGCAAGTGTAGCGCCGTTTCGGACTTTCGGAAGCCCTCACCTCATCAAGGGCGATCAGTCCGGTCCCCAGGTGCGCTCTCGGCCCGTCGCGTCGCGATGACGGAGACGGACCCGCGCGCCGTCGTACTCGGTGATCCATAATCCGTCAGGGCCGTCCAACACGGCGGATGGCTTCCAGGGCCCTTCGGCCCTGTAAAGGACCTGGGGTGGCCGAGCCGGGGTCAGGCGCACCACCGTGCCATCCTCGAACGCCGCGACGGTGATCTCGCCGCTGTCGCGAGGGTGGAAGCCCATGATCGCGAAGCGGTCGTTGGTTCGAGCGGCATTCCGAATTGCCGAGGCGAAGGTGTCGGCGGGAGTCAGCCGGAGAATGCTGTTGCCGTCGGCCAACAGCACGCCACCAGCGTCGTCGCTGGCGAGGAAGTTGAGCGGGCGGGCGAAAGTACGGCCTCGTCCCGCCGCGCTGACCTGGCCGTTCGCGGCGCGCCGATTGACCACGCAGCGATCGGCTTCGACCGAGCATTTCGTCCAGTAGAGGGCTCCGTTCGCGTCGGCCACGAAGCCGTAGTCATCGCGAAACCCCGGCCGCCAAGGCAACACGTCGGTGAGTCGGCCATCGGGTGACAACCGCCAGACCCGGTTCCGCCACCGATCGCCGTTGTTCTCGAGATCCTCGCCGTAGAGGTTGCCCTGGGCGTCGAGGCGGAGTTCGTGGGTATGGACGTCGGGGACGGCCACGGTTCGCCGGCCGGTGCGGTCGATCTTCCAGACCCGGACCAGGTCGGTGTAATAGACAATGCCTCGCGCCGCGTCCCGGACCAGGCCCCAGCCCGGGTGGGCCAGTGCGGGCGACACCCGCCCCAGCCCGCCGAGCACCAGGGCGGCGGCGATGACACGCGCGGCTTGCTGGGTCAACCCAGGACCAGGTTGATGAGCCGGTCTTTCACGAAGACCACCTTGGCGATCGCCTTCCCCTCGAGGAACTTGACCACCGACGGATCCTTCTTGGCTCGATCGAGCACCCCCGCCTCGGCCGCGCCGCGCGGGGCCCGGACCGTCGAACGCGTCTTCCCGTTCACCTGGACCACGATCTCGACCACGTTGTCGATGGTCATCGCTTCGTCCCAGGTGGGCCACGCGGTCTGGAACACCGAACCGGTTCCGCCAAGCCGTTCCCAACACTCTTCAGCGAAGTGGGGCGCGAACGGGGCGACCATGATCACCAGGTCCTTGACGATCCCGCGCTCGCTGCAGTTCGAGTCGCGCATCGCGTTCAAGAACTCCATCAGGGCCGCGATCGCGGTGTTGTAGCCCAACGTGGCGAGGTCGTTGGTGACCTTCTTCTTGGTCGCGTTCCACTTGACCACGATGCTCCGGTGGAGCTCCTCGCCGGTCAGGGTGCGCCGCTCGCATTGGTCGACCAGATCCCAGAGCCGGTCGAGGAACCGGCGCGGCCCCACCAACCCGGCATCGCGGAAATCGCCGCCCTCTTCGAACGGACCGAGGAACATCAGGAACAGCCGGAAGGTGTCGGCGCCCCACTTGGCGATGTACTCGTCCGGGATCACTACGTTGCCCCGGGACTTTGACATCTTCGAGCCGTCTTTGACGATCAGGCCGTGAGCCCGGAACCGCCGGTACGGCTCTTCGAAATGGAGCCGGCCCTGATCGTACAGCACCATGGTGACGAACCGGGCGTAGAGCAGGTGGAGCACCGCGTGCTCGTTGCCGCCGATGTAGGTCGCGACCGGGAGCCACTTCCTGACCCGCGCCGGATCGAACGGCCGGTCGGAGAACTCCGTCGACAGGTAGCGGAGGTGGTACCAGGCCGAGTCGAGGAAGGTGTCCGACACGTCGGTCTCCCGCCGAGCCGGCTTGCCGCAGGTGGGGCAAGGAGTGTGGTACCACTCCTGGTGGCGGGCCAGCGGCGAAATTCCCGAATCGTCCGGGCGGAAGTCCTCGATCTCCGGCAGCCTGACCGGCAGATCCTGCTCGGGCACCGCGACCGGCCCGCAGGCGTCGCAGTAGATGATCGGGATCGGCGGGCCCCAGTACCGCTGCCTGGAAATACACCAGTCGTGGAGCCGAAACCGAACGACCCCACGCCCGGCTCCGTTCGTCTCGAGCTCGGTGACGATCGAGGCGGCCCCGTCGGCGACCGGCCGGCCCGAGTGATGGTCGGAGTTGACCAGCCGGCAGCCGTCCACCTCCAGCATCGCTTCGCCAAGCGGCGTCGACTCGGTCTCCCCCGCCCGGGCGATGACCCGGACGATGTCGAGTCCGAACTTGGTCGCGAAGGCGAAGTCCCGCTCGTCGTGGCCGGGGACGGCCATGATCGCCCCGGTGCCGTACTCCATGAGGACGTAGTCGGCGATCCAGATCGGAACGCCCTTCCCGGTCATCGGGTTGGTGGCGATGCCTCCGGTGTCCACGCCGGTCTTGTCCTTGTCGCCGACTCGACGGGATACCAGATCTTTGGAGGCGGCCGCTCGCCGGTACGCGGCCACGGCGTCCCGCTGGGCCGCGGTGGTCACCGTGTCCACCAAGGGATGCTCCGGCGCGAGCACCATGAAGGTGGCGCCGTAGATCGTGTCCGGTCGGGTCGTGAAGACCCGGATCGCCTGAGCGCCGACCGGGAAGTCGATCTCCGCCCCGGTGGAGCGGCCCAACCAGTTCCGCTGCGCCGCGGTGGTGGTCGCCGACCAGTCCATCTTCTCCTTGTCATCGAGATTCGCCAGCAGCCGCTCGGCGTAGTCGGTGATTCGGAAGAACCACTGTTCGAGGAGGCGCTGCTCCACGACGGTCCCGCACCGCTCGCAGGTTCCGCCCTCGACCTGTTCGTTGGCCAACACGGTTTTGCAGCTGGGACACCAGTTGACCGCCGCTTTCTTCTTGTAGGCGATCCCCGCCTTGAACAGCTGGAGGAAGATCCACTGGGTCCACCGGTAGTAGTCGGGGTCGGTGGTCGCCAGGACGTGCTTCCAGTCGAACATCCCGCCCAGGGCGGTCAGCTGGCGGGTGAAGTTCTTGATGTTCTCGGGGATCAGCTTGGCGGGGTTGATCCCGACCTTGAGGGCGTAGTTCTCGCTGTGAATCCCGAACGCATCGAACCCGATCGGCTCGAACACGTCGTGGCCTCGGAGCCGCTGGAACCGGCCGAACACGTCGCTGCCGGTGAAGGCGTAGAAGTTCCCGACATGGAGGCCCTCGGCGGAGGGGTAGGGGAACATCATCAGGTTGTAGAACGGGCGGGCCGCGCCATCCAGATCCGGCTCGTTGGTGTGGCGCTCGGCCCACCGCCGCTGCCACTTGGGCTCGATGGTTTCGGGGGTGTAGGTCATCCCGACAATATAGATTCCTTTCATGGCCTCCATTCACCCCCTGGTCCGGCGGCTCCAATCCGCCGGGATCGGGATCGTCATCGTCCTGACCCTGACGGTCTGGATCGTCCTCCAGTTCGGCTCGGATTGGCCGCTGGTCGTCAAGATCGGGGGCTTCGCGCTGGTGGCGTTGGTGACGGTCAGTCTGGTCGAGCGCTGGTTCGGCCGGGTCATCCTCCGGCCTCTGATGACCACGGAACAGATCGCGATGCGGGTCGGCAAGGGCGACCTCCGGGTCTCCGAGGGGCAGCTCCAGGCGGTCGGCGGGGGGCCGGTCACCGAGTCGATCCGGATGATGGTCTACGAGCTTCGCCGGCTGGTCGAGGCGATCCATGTCGCCTCCCAGAACACCCTGTCCCTCTCGGCCGAGATCGCCCAGGCCTCCCATCAGGTCATGGCGTCCACCGAGGACGTCGCCCACACGACCTCGGAGCTGACCGATCGGGCCATCAGCCAGGCCGCCCTGGTCCGGAGCGTGGCGGACGACGCGGCCCGGATCCTCTCGATCGCCCAGGAAGTCGCCGGGGGGGCTCAGCGAGCCGCCGAGCGCAACGCCGAGCTGGCTGCCCTGGCCCGGAACCACGAGTCTCGGCTCGGCCAGACGGCATCGACCCTGGAGAGCCTGAGCGACGAGGTCGCCCGGGGCACCGAAGAGGCCGAGGCCTTGGCCAACGCGTCCGCCGAGATCGAACGGCTCCTGGTCCAGTCCCGAGCCATTGCCAAGCAGACCCGGGTGCTGGCCCTGAACGCCTCGATCGAGGCCGCCCGCGCCGGCGAAGAGGGCGAGGGCTTCTCGGTGGTCGCCAACGAGATGCAGAAGCTTTCCGCCCAGGCGGCCCAAACGGCCAACGCGACCAGCGAGACGGCCCGCCGGATCGTCGAGCGGGTCGAGTCGGCGCGGGAACGGCTGCTGCGGTTGGGGCGGAGCGGCTTGCAGGCGAGGGAGGCGGCGATGGCCGCGGTGGACGGGCTTCAGCAGGTTTCGAAGGAGGCCGCCGGCATCGATGAGTGGACCCGCGGGGTGTCGCGCGCGGCCGGAGAGGTCCGCTCGCTGGTCGAGGGGATCGCCCGCCGATCCCGGGAGCTCGCGTCCGGCGTCGAGTCGCACGCCGCCTCGGCCGAGGAGATCGCCGCCGCGGCCCAGGAGCTGAACGCGGCGACCGAGGAGATCACCGCGTCGGGAACCCAGCTCTCGTCCGCCAGCGAGCGGCTCACGGCGGCGGTCGGCAACTTCAAGACGTGAGGCGCCGGCCGATGGCTCGGGCGATGAAACGGAGCCGGTCCTTGAGCGGGAGCCGGCCCAAGTTCGTCTTCACCACGCCGCGGGTGAAATAGCTCGGCCGACTGTAGTCGATCGCGGTGTCGACGACGATCGGCCGGCCCTGGCCGGTGACCTCACTCGCATAGCGGACCACCTCATCCAGCTCGGCATCCCGATCGAGGCGAACCCACTCGATTCCCACCGCTTCGGCCAGGCCCGCCACATCGTAGTCCGGCAACACGCTCGCGGTCTTCCGTCCAAACGCGGTCGCCTGGAACTGGGCGATCTGGGCCAGCTCCCGGTCGCGCAGCACGAACACCGCGATCGCGGCGCCCTGATTGGCGGCGGTCAGCAGCTCGAGGCCGGTCATCAGGAACGCCCCGTCGCCGGGGAGGGCCACCACGGGTCGGTCGGGTCGAGCCAGCTTGGCGCCAATGGCGGCAGGCACCGAGTAGCCCATGCAGGAGTAGTCGACCGGCGCCAGCAGCCGACCGGGCCCCTCGAGTTTGAGGTTCTCCATCGCCAGGAAGGTGCCGTTGCCGCTGTCGGTCGTGTAGACCGTGTCGGGGCCGAAGGCGCTGGACAGGCTTCGAAACAGCCGAGCGGGCGTCACCCGATGCTGACTCGGCGCCGCCAGCTGATCGGCGGCGACCTGGGCGTGTCCGGCGCGGATGGTGGCCTCCAGTTCGGCTTGGTGGCCGGTGGTCGGGGGTCCGGCCGCCCGCGGTCCGATCGCGGCGAGCAGGCGAGCGACCGTGACCGCGGCGTCGCCTTCGAGGGTCACCGTCGCGGGGTAGTTCCGACCGAACACCGTCGGGTTGATGTCGGCGTGAATCAGCGGCCCTCGCGGCGCACAGGAGTAACTCCCGGTCCCGACCTCGCTGAACCGGGCGCCGATCGCCAAGGTGACGGTGCAGCCCTCGGCCACCTGGCGCGCGAACGGTGGAGCGGCCTGGCCGAACCCGTTCCAGAGAAACAGCGGATGCGACTCGGGGAACACCCCCTTGCCGGTGATGGTAGTCGCCACGGGGGCGCCTAACGCTTCGGCCAGGCGGACCAGATCGGCGCCGGCCCGGGCGGCGCCCCAACCGAGGTAGAGCAGGGGCCGCGCCCCGGGAGCGGTGAGGAGCGCCGCCGCGCGGCCGATGGCGTTGGCGGAGGGCTCCAGGGCCGGCATGGCCGGCGGCGCCTCGAGGCGGTCGACCTGATGCTTGAACAGGTAGTGGTTGACCGAGACCTCGACCATCACCGGTCCCGGGGTGCCCTCGCGGGCCAGCGCCGCCGCCTGCCGAATCACCCGGTAGAGTTCAGCCCCGTTTTCCGGCCGGAACGTGGCCTTGCAGACCGGGGCCGCGATCGCCAGTTGATCGATGTCGTGAAGTTGAAAGGCGTGACCGGTGTCGCGGCGGATTCCGCAGCCCAGCACCAGGAGCGGCATCCCGTCGAGATACGCTTCGGCGATGCCGGACAGGGCATGGGTCAAGCCGGCGCCGGGCACGACGTTGACGCAGGCCAACTCGCCGCTCGAGCGCCAGACCGCGTCGGCCATGAACCCGGCGCTCTGCTCGTCGGTGATCAACACGGTCCGGACCGTCCTCGACTCGGCGAGGGCATCGTACAACTCGATGTTATGGGTCCCCGGAATGCCGAACGCGAACCGGACCCCCTCGTCTTCGAGGGCCTTGACCACCAGCTCGGCGCCGGAGTAGGTCGTCACCGGTTCATTCCGTCCGCGAGAATCCCGTCGGCCACCCGATCGGCCAGGGCCATGATGGTAAGGTAGGGATTGATCTCGAGCGAGTCGGGGAACAGGCTCGCGTCGGCCACCCGGAGCCAGGGTCGGCCGTGGACCCGGCCCCACCCGTCGGTCACCGAGTCGGCGGACGATCGTCCCATGCCCGTGCCGCCCATCAGATGTGCCGCGGAGATCGACACCGTGCCGGACCGAAAGTGTCGCGCGCTGATGAGGTGATCGACGCGATCGCGGTCGCGCGACTCCAGCATCGGCGGATCCGCCAGCGGCGCGTGAACCCGGGTCGCGCCGGCCGCGAAAAAGATCCGGGCCGAGGCACGGGTGGCCCGGGCGAGCGACTCGATCACCGGCTCGGTGAACCGATAGTGGACCACGGGTTGGCCGGCTCGGTCGACCGTGAGGCGGTTCTCCGACACGGCCTTGTCACACGCCAGCACCAGGATCATCTGGAGCCGCGGAAAGGCGGTCATCAGCTGGCTGTGCTCGGGGCCGAAGCCGGTGAGGTTCTTGGCGGTCACGAAGGGGAAGTACATGCAGGTCTCGAGGACATACCCCTCCTCGGCCGCTCGATCGATGAAGAAGCTCTTGGGGTGACCGACGTCGTTGCTGATCGGCCGGGGATGCTCGCCGACCAAGATCAGGGCCGGGTGCGCCGTGAAGCCATGCCCCACCCGGGGGGGCAGGCCGGTCAGCGTCGAGGCGAGCAGCAACGCGGGCGTGCCGATCGCTCCGGCGGCGAGGACGACGGTGTCCGCGTCGATCAGATAATCGCCCGGTGCCCACTCCGACTCCCGACCCTTGGCGCCGGGTGGCTTGGCATGCACCAGAACTTGGAGCTGCCGTTCGCCGAGCCGGGTGACCTCCGCGCGAGTCACGACCGAGACCCCTTGGCGCTCGGCGGCCGGGAGCTGGACCCGATTGGTCCCCTGCTTGGCGGCGTTGGGGCAGCCCAGGTTGCAGAGACTCGAGCCCCGACACCCCCGGAGGTTGAGCGGGAACTGCTCGGCCCGGTATCCGGCAGCCGTGGCGCCGGTCAGGAAGAGCCGGTTGTTGTCGTTGAGCAGCTCGTCGGGCAGGAGCGCGACGTTGTTCTCGGCCTGATACCGCGCCGACCGGCGGGCGAGGTCGGCATGGTCGAGTTCCGGGACGTTCCAATGGGTGATGACCCGCTCGGGGGCCACCAGGGAGGTACCGGTGTAGACGATGGTCGACCCGCCGTAGCCGCGAGCGAAGGCCAAGGTCATGGTGCCGTCGGCGGTGAGGAACCCACCCCCGTCGGCGTAGAGCGCCCCGGCCATGTCACTCTCCCGGCCGGTGAACTCGTGGTCCTCGAACCGCGGACCGCGCTCGAACACCACCACCGATTTGCCTTGAGCCACCAGCGGGGCGAGTCGGGCGGCGACGGTCCCGCCGCCGGCCCCCGAGCCGACGATCGCCACGTCGACCCGTCGCGGCGAACTCACCGTTGCCACCCGGCGGGGGTGGCGCGATACCCTAACGACGCGATGACGGCCGGCTGAGTGTAGTAACCCATGAACACCAGGGTCCGGAGACCCCAGATCCCCCGCCGGAAGAGCACCAGGGGCGAACGCTCGAAGCCGCGGAGGAGGCGGAGCCGCCGGGTGGCGTCGAGGCCCGGGAGCGAGCGGCCAAAACGGACCCGGCTGGCGACCCCGATGAGGCGGATGAAGACCACCAGCTGCCGGGCGATCGGGGCTGGCCGGCCGGCCAGGGCGGTTTCCACGATCTCCTCGACGCCGGTCCACACCTCGGGGCTCGCGGTGGCCAGCTCGGGGACGACCGTCGCGGCGATGGCCCGGAACGAGGGTCCGATCGGGGCGAGGATGCGGGTGGTCACCGGGGAAAGAAAGTGCCTGGTTGACCCGGTTGGAAGCGGTCCTTAGTGTTGGCGGGTCAGTTTCGGAGATTCCGGATGACCACGTCGGTGCTCGAGCAGTCTTCCCCGGTTCGCCCTGCGGTGCCCGCCTGGGCGCGCTCCCTCGCGCTCGACGCGACGGTGCCGGCCGTGTTGTTCGCCTCGGCCGCGATCGTGATCGGGCTCCATTGGGACATCGCCTGGCACCGGGCCATCGGCCGGGACACCTTCTGGAGCCCGCCCCACGTCCTCGAGCAGGTGGCGGCGGCGATGGCCGGGCTGTTCTGCGGCTGGCGGGTGATCTACACCTCGTTCTTCGCCCCGCAGGCCGCCCGCGACGGCGCGGTCCGCTGGTGGAAGCTCTTCTACGGCCCGTTAGGTGGTTGGGTCTGCATCTGGGGCACCATCGCGATGATCACCTCGGCGCCGTTCGACGACTGGTGGCACGCCGCGTATGGGCTCGACGTCGAGATCCTGACCCCGCCCCACACCTTCCTCCTGCTGGGGATGGTATCCGTCCAGCTCGGCGCGATGCTGATGATGCTGGCCGAGCAGAACCGGGGCGCCGCGAGCGCCCGGTCCGGGGCGGTGTTCGCCGCCTCGATGGGGTTGATCGTGCTGATGGTGGCCACCATGGTCTACGCCGAGACCGGGCTGGCTAACTTCCAGCACAGGCCGGCGTTCTTTCAGATCTCCGGCGCCTTGTTCCCGCTCTTCCTCCTCGCGGTGGCCCGGGCCGGTCGGACCCGGTGGCCGGCGACCATCGCCGCGGCGACCTACACCGTCATCATGATCCTCCTCAACTGGGTGCTCGCCCTGGTCCCCGCGACACCCCTGTTGGCGCCGATCTACAACCCGGTCACCACCCTCGTTCCCCCGGGTTTCCCGCTCCTCATCATCGTGCCGGCCCTCTTGATCGACCTGCTGGTCGCCCGATTCAAGGGCAGCGATTGGCTGCTCGCGCCGGCCGTCGGCGTGGCTTTCATCGCGACGCTCCTCGTGGTCCAGTGGCCGTTCGCCAGCTTTCTCCTCTCCCTCGACCAACCGAACTATTGGTTCGGACAGGGGTATTGGGACTACACCGCGCGGCTCGGACCATGGACCAAACAATTCCACGACGTGCCGGGGTACCAGTTCGTCCGCGGGCAGGGCTTCGTGGGCAGCCTCGACGTCCGGGCCATGGTGGTCGGCCTGGCGATCGCGACCCTGCTGGCCGCGATCTCCAGTCGGCTCGGTCTCGCCTGGGGTCGATGGATGTCCCGGGTCAGGCGGTAGTGCCCGTGGCAGCCTGGCGGCGACTCGTCGTCCCACTCGCGCTCGGTGTTCTGGTCCTCACCACTTCAGCCCACGTCGGCAGTCCCGACACCTGGTTCCAGGGCAACGCGGGACCGTACCCCGTGCGGGTGGTGGTCCGGTTGCCCGGGGTGGTGCCCGGGTTGGCCCAGATCGATATCAACGTCACCGGCGAAGGGGTCCGGCGGGTCACCGCGCAGCCGGTGATCTTCGATGCCGGCAAGGAGGGCGCCCCACCGCCGGACGAGGCGGTGCCGGTGGCCGGCCGCCCTGGCGCCTATCACGCTGAGTTGTGGTTCATGACGGTGGGCTCGTTCAGCGTGAACGTGGTGGTCGAGGGATCGCAGGGTGAGGGATCCGTGGTCGTCCCGGTCGCCGCGGTGGCGATCCGACAGATCGGGCTCTATCCCTGGCTCGGCAAGGTCCTCGAGGCGCTCGGGTTGTTTCTCTTCATCGGGGCGGTCACCATTTTCAGGGCGGCGGCCACCGACGGCATCACCGCGCCGGGCCAGCCCCTCGATACCAAGCGGCGCCGGCGGGGGTGGCTGGTAGCGTCCATCGGGACGGTGCTTCTGTCGGCTGGCCTCTACGGGGGCAAGTCCTGGTGGGACGCGGTGGCGGCGGACTATCAGCGCGCCCTCTATCGACCGTTCACGGCGGGGGCCGCCATCGAGGCTCGCGACGGCCGCCCCGCCCTTCGGTTCACCATCACCGATTCGATCTGGACCCACCAGCAGGTGGCCAACCGGTGGCAGCGGTTCTCGACCACTCCGCTCGTCCCCGATCACGGCAAGCTGATGCACCTGTTCATGATCCGGCGCGACGGGCAGGGCGCCTTCGCCCACCTCCATCCGGTGTCCACCGACTCGGCCAACTTCTTCGCGGCCCTTCCGGGGCTTCCGGCCGGGCGCTACGACATCTTCGCCGACGTGGTCCACGAGACCGGTTTCCCCCAGACGATGGTGGCCCAGGTCGAGCTCGCGGCCCCGATCGAGGGCCAGCCCGCCGATCCCGATGACGCGACGTTCGTCGGCGATCCCACCGGCCACCGGTATACCCTCCCCGACGGTGCCACGGTCACCTGGGAGAACCCGCCGGCCACGCTTCGGGCCAACGAGGAGGCCGGGCTCCGCTTCACGGTGCGGGAGCCGGACGGCACCCCGAGCCGGCTCGCGCCGTTCCTCGGGATGCCGGCCCACGCGGTGGTCCACCGTGACGACGGCTCGGTCTACATCCATCTTCACCCTAACGGCACGATCTCGATGGCGGCTCAGGCTGCCCTCGGATCGCGGCAAGCCACCGACACCCTGCCCGGCATGCTGGCCCGCCGGCTCACCGCCGACTCGATGACGAGTCACCAGTCCCATCCGATGTTCGATGGCACGGTCGAGTTCCCGTACGCCTTCCCGAAGGCGGGAAACTACCGGGTCTGGGTCCAGATTCGGCGAGGCGGCACGATCATGACGGGGGTGTTTGGGGTGGTGGTGGGGGAGTAGGACTCAAGACTCAGGACTCAAGACTCAGGACTCAGGACTCAGGACTCAAGAACCAACAAACGGAAACGGACTCGGGCCCGGCACTGCGCCAATCGGTCCCTGGCGCCCTGCCCTTGGGCCTTGCGCCTTGCGCCTTCCGCCTTGAGTCTTGAGTCTTGAGTCCTGAGTCCTGAGTCCCACCGAAGGCGGCCCCGTCACCCATGCCAAACGAAGACCTCGAGGCCCGTCCAGTCGAAGCGCGGAGCGGCCTCGATCCGTATCGACTGGCCGAGATGCCGGTTCCGCCCAACCCGAAGGGGCTCGGGTGGATTCCCGTGGTCGGTCCTGGGGTCATCCTTCTCGGCCTCTCGATTGGGAGCGGTGAATTTCTCCTCGGGCCCGCCATCATCGTCAAGCATGGCCCCACCATCCTCTGGGTGGCGTTGGCGGCGGTGGTGCTCCAGACGCTGTTCAATCTCGAGGTGATGCGCTACACAGTCGCCACGGGGGAGCCGGTCTTCTCGGGGTTCATGCGGACCCGCCCCCATGCGACGTTTTGGGCCTGGTTCTACGCCATTCTCTATTTCCTCCAGAACGGCTGGCCCGCCTGGGCGGCCAACGCGGCCGGGGCGGTGTTCTTCCTCGGGGCCGGTCGGCTCGCGGGCGCCGCCGACGCCAACACCGTGTACTTCATCGGACTTGCCACCTACGCCGTCTGTTTCGGCGTCCTCCTCGTCGGCCGGCGGATCGAGCGGACCCTGGAGATCCTCAACTGGATCCTGGTGGCCGGCATCCTGATCGGCTTCACCGTACTCGCGATCCGCTATGTGCCGGCGGCGGTCTGGACCCGCACCGCGGCCGGGTTCGTCGGTTACGACCCAGCCACCGCGAGTTTCCGGTTCATCCCGCCTAACGTGGACCTGTTCCTCCTCGGTGCGTTCGCGGCCTTCAGCGGCGCGGGCGGGATGGCCAATCTGACACTCTCCAACTGGGCCCGGGACAAGGGCTACGGGATGAGCGGCAACGCCGGATTCATCGCGGCCGCCACCGGCGAGAAGTCGAGCCTCGCCCACAGCGGTTTCCGGTTCGCACCGACCGCGGAGGGGATGACCCGGTGGCGCGGGTGGCTCCGGATCGTCCGGGTCGACCAGGTCGGGATCTTCATGATCGGGGCCATCCTCGGCATGGCGCTGCCCGCGATGCTCTACCTCACGTTCATCCCGGCCGGGACCACCATCGGAGGACTCGGTGCCGCCGCGTCCCTGGCCCAGGCCATGGCCGGCGCGGCCGGGCCGGCGCTGGGGACCGTGGTCGCGGTGATGGCGGTGTGGATCCTCTTCAAGACCCAGCTCGACCAGATGGAAGGACTCACCCGGGCGATCACCGACATTCTCTGGACCGGCAGCAGTCGGCTTCGGGCCTGGCGCGGCGGCGACGTCCGAGTGGTGTACTACGGCGTGATGGTGGCTGGGGTGAGTTGGGGAGCCGTGGCCCTCAAGTTGGCGCAGCCCTTCGTGCTCCTCCAGATCACCGCGAACATGGCCGGGGTGGTCTTCGTGATCGGGGCGCTCCATCTGCTCTACATCAACTGCACCTTTCTCCCGGTCGAGGTCCGGCCCCCGTTATGGCGGCGGATCGCGTTGCTGACGTTCGCGGCGTTCTACGGAGTTTTCGTCACCCTGTGGCTGAGTTCGCTCCTCTAGGCCGGAGGGTCTAGTTCGTCCCGCCCCGGCGCGTTGCCTGGCGCGTCCGCCACAATTTGGGTTACGTTCTCCGCACGCCGATAGCCCGGGATGGGAAGATGAAGTGGAAACCAGGTGAGGTCAGCCGGGACATCGAGGACCGCCGGGGGATGCGAACTCGGCGGGGCGTGGGCGGTGGCCGCGGCCTCGGTCTCGGTGGGCTCGCGATCATCCTCGTCTTGAGCATCGTATTCCGCCAGGACTTCTTCACCATGCTGGGCGGAGCCGGCGTTGGTGGCGGACAGGCCGAGGTGACCCAGGACGCCGGCCCGTTCGAGACGACGCCCGAAGAAGAGAAACTAGTCCGATTCGTCTCCTTCGTCCTCGACAGCACCCAGAGCTTCTGGGAGCGGAAGTTCCCCGAGATGGGGGCTCAGTATCAGCGAGCGCCCCTGGTGCTGTTCCGCGACGCGACCCAGAGCACCTGCGGGTTCGCCCAGGCCGCGATGGGGCCGTTCTACTGTCCGGGCGACAACAAGGTCTACATCGACCTCGCCTTCTATCAGGAACTCGACCAGCGCTTCGGGGCCCCGGGCGATTTTGCCCAGGCCTACGTCCTCGCCCACGAGGTCGGCCATCACGTCCAGACCCTCCTCGGCATCGAGGCGAAGGTCCGCCAGCTTCAGCAGTCCAATCCCGACCAGTCCAACCAGATCCAGGTCCGAATGGAGCTCCAGGCCGACTGTTTGGCGGGGATTTGGGGCAACTACGCTGCCAAGCAGGGCCTCCTCGTCGAGGGCGACGTGGAGGAGGGCATGGGCGCGGCCTCCGCCGTAGGCGACGACCGGATTCAGAAGAACACTCAGGGGCACGTCAATCCGGACGGGTTTACCCACGGCTCCTCGGCACAGCGAGTCGAGTGGTTCATGAAGGGGTTGCGGTCGGGAAGGGTGGAGGCATGCGACACCTTCGGACGCTGACGGTCGCGGCGCTGTTTGTCGCCGGCGCCGGCTGCTCGGGTATCACCGAACCCGAGTCGCCCGGCTTCGAGTTCGTCAGCGCCCCGGTCTTCGGGGTCCGGCGCTCGCCACCGGTGGTGGAGGGCGGCGAGGGCCATGTCGATCTGTCCGGAGTGTTCGAGGTGCCCCATTCCGCCTTCACCATTACCGGCTGGCTGGCGGTGCCTGGGTCGCGCTCGATCCACCTCCGGGTCCGCGGCAACCCTCAGTCGGAGGGCCTCCAATTCGCCAGCCTGCATTTCTACCAGAGTCGGGTCAGCCGGTTGCCGAAGGGCACCTACGACGTGGCCATCAGCTACGTGGTGATGAAAGGGGCGCTCCGGGACTCCAACGTCGTCTGGACCGGGGTCACCACGGTCCGGTAGGCAATCACGACGAGCAGCTGACGATCAGATCCCGGGCCCACGGTGGCGACCGATCGGCGTAGGTCTCCATCCCGGGATGCTCGTCGAACGGGGCCCGAAGCAGCAATCGGAGTCGCTCGATCTCCGAGTAGTCCTTGCCGATCGCCGCGTCGATCGCCCGTTGGGCGAGGTAGTTGCGGAGGACGTACTTGGGGTTGACCCGATCCATCCGCGCCGGTCGGTCCGCCGAGTTGCCGTCGGCTCGAATCCGCGCCGCGTAGCGGCCCACCCACCCGTCGAGTCGCTTCAGGTCGTGGACCATCTCCCGCAAGGACGCCGGGGCCTTCTCGGTCGCGGCGGTGACTTGGGCGAGGGTCCGGAACCATCGGGTGAAGTCGACCCGATTCGCGGCCATGATCGCGAACATCTCCTCGACCAGCGCCTGGTCATCCGGCTGCTCCGTGGTCAGGCCGACCTTACCTCGAAGCAGCGTGCCGTAGGTCCCGTTGAATCTCGAGGGATAGCGCTCCAGGGCCAGGTTGGCCTCTTCGAACGACACCAACGGCACCAGCGCCTCGGCGAACCGAGCGAGGTTCCACAGCCCGATCGCCGGCTGCCGGTCGAACGCGTAGCGGCCCTCGTGGTCGCTGTGGTTGCAGATGAACCCGGGATCGTACTCGTCGATGAACCCGAAGGGGCCGTAGTCGATGGTCAGGCCGAGGACCGACATGTTGTCGGTGTTGAGCACTCCATGGGCGAAGCCGACGGCCGTCCACTGCGCCACCAAGTCGGCGGTCTTATCGACCACCCGCTCGAGCCATCGGAGGTAGCGATCGGGCCGGCCGGCCAGGTCCCGCTCGTGTTCGCCGATGACGTAGTCGGCCAACTCGCGGGCCCGCTCCTCCATCCGCCGCGCCGCGAGGATCTGGAAGCTCCCGAACCGAACGTGGCTCGGCGCCATCCGGATCAACGTGGCGGCCGTTTCCGGCGTCTCCCGATACACCGGCGCATCGCTCCCGACGATCGACAGGGCCCGGGTGGTCGGAATGCCGAGCCCGTGCATGGCCTCCGAGGCGAGGAACTCGCGAACCGCCGACCGGAGCACCGAGCGGCCATCGCCCATCCGCGAGAACCGGGTCATCCCGCCGCCCTTGAGATGGAGATCCCACAAGGCTCCGTGTTGACTGCGGACCTGCCCCAGCAGGATCGCCCGCCCGTCGCCGAGCTGGGGCACCCAGATCCCGAACTGATGTCCCGCGTAGAGCATCGCGAGGGGCTCGGCGCCGGGCAGCCGTCGATTACCCGAGAGATACTCGGCGGCCTCCGGATCGGCGCCCGCCGACGGGTCGAGGTCGATCAACTCGGCCGCGTCGGGGCTGAAGGCCACCAGGTATGGCTTCGGCAGCGGGGTCGGCTCGACCACCTCGTACAGGCTGGGGTGGAGTCGCGCGAACGTGTTGTCGAACGGCAGCGAGGTCAGGGAGGCCACCCGGGAAAGATAGCGCCCGGTACTCAGGAAAAAGACACGGGGCCAGCTGTCGCCGGCCCCGTGTTCTGGATGACTCCGGTCGTCAGTTGTCGTCGCGCACGATCCGCCGGATCTTGAGATCGAAGGTGAAGGTGTTCTCGTTCACCTTGATCGGCACGAACTGGGTTCCGTTGAAGGTGATGGTCACGCTCCGGGTCACCGTCTGACCGTCCCGCGGGCCGCCGGTGATCTTGACCGTCACCTGCCTCGCGATCGTGCCCGACAGGGGCCACCCGTCCGGACGTCGGGGAACCGGTACCACCACGTTCGTCATCGTCCCGGTGGCGGTCACGTCGTACTGCCGCTCCTCGCCACCCTCGGAGTGACGGGAGCGAGTCGAGGTGCCCGAGCCGGTGCCGTTCCAAGTTCGCTGGGTCTCGGTGCCGGCCAGACCGCTCACCGTCAGGTCGCGGATCCGATCGACCGTCGCGGTCCAGTTGGGGCGGGTAATGGTGCCCTCGATCTCGGCGTGAACCACTACCGACGCGGTCGTGAGAGGATTGTACTCGTTCTGGGTCGCCCCCGCGGCGTCCTTGAAAGTGCAGGTTCGTGTCACGGTGAGGTCATCCCGGGTATGGGTGCCGCACCGAAACGGGGCATCCTGCTCGTCGGCCGCCGCGAGTCCGGGCGCGAGCCCCATCCCGAAGCTGCCCCCCGGTCCCCCCATCAACTCGACGTCCTGGCTGGCGCCGTCGGCGGCGACCAGGGCCACGTCGCGGTTGAGGATTCGGGCCTGGGCAGGGGTGAAATCCGGGCTGGTGCCTTCGGTGCTGCAGCCCGCCAGGGCGGTGAGCGCGAGGGCTAAAGCCCCAAATGGTAACGACTTCATGCGTTCCTCCGGGTCCAGCTGGGTTCGTTTTCGGTCAGTAAGAGCTGCCCGTCTTCGGGCTCACCGGCAATGACGCCGGCCGGACCCGGTCGTTAACCGACCGACTCCGGTCGGACGCGGGCCGGTTCTAGCCGGTCGGGCTCGATGGGTTGGGCGATCGCGGCGGCACCGCGGATCGGGCCACCCCGCCCGAGACGATGAATGCCATCGCGTCGGCCGCGTCGGTTTGGAGCGGGGTGACACGATCGCTGGGGAGGAGGAGAATGTGCCCCGCGACGCTGTAGGAAAACGGCACGTACACCGCGACCTGGTCGGCCGGCCCGAGTGCGCCTAACGCTTCGGTGGTGATGAACCCGAGGAGGGACACCTCGGTGTCGCCCTGACCGATTCGGGCCCGCACCGGACGGTTGAACCGCTTCTTCTCGCCGACGAACGCGCTGAGGAGATCCTTGACGCTGGTGTAGAGGAGTCGGACGAAGGGCAGCTTGGCCAGCAGCTCATCGAAGGTCCCGATCATCGACCGGGTCACGAGATTGGAGCCGAGGGCACCGATCACGGTGATCGACACCAGCGCGATGGCGAGTCCCAACCCGGGCGTGGTGATGCCGAAGAGGTCGTCGAACCACCGGATCGCGAGCCAGCAGAGATAGAACGTGACCAGGGCGGGGATGGTGATCAACAAGCCCCGGAGGAAGTAGTTCGCGAGCCGGCGCATGGGGGTCAGCGGCCCAGGCGAAGCCCCAGTCCGGCCGTCAGGAGCAGGTCCGTCTGTGTTCGCGACGCCAGGAGCCGATTGAGGCTCCATTTGTAGAGGTTGAGATCGCCCTCGACCCGAAAGGTCACCTGCGGCGAAAGGAGAACGTGCAGCCCCATCCCGACCACCCCGCCGATATCGAATTGGTCCTCGGCGAGGGCGGATGTGAACACGTCGCCGCTGTGCTTCGTCCCGCTCAGCCCCGCGCTCACGAAGAAGTCGGTGTCGGTCCGACGATCGGTCACCCGGTAGGCGGCCTTCACGCTCCCGCCTTGCACGTCGCCGTCAACGTCGGAAAGCCGGGTCCCACCCACCGTCAGACGGGTCTTGCTTGCCGCGGTGAAGAAGCTCCCTTCGACCGCGACCCGACCTCGGGTGTAGTACCCGAACCGGGCTCCGAACGTGGCGACGGTGGTTCCCCGGGCGGCTGCGGTCACGTTGAACCCACCGATATTCAAATCGATCGAGCCGAGGTCGGAGAACGGAATGTATCCGCCGACGAACGGGGTGAAGACCACCCGCGGCCGCTGCGCGATGGCGGGCGAGGCAATCGCCAGGAACGCAATCAGGTAAGCCAAGAGCGGCAGCGGCAATGTCTTACGCATGGGCAACTCCTCGAGCCGGACGGGCCGAATGATCGTCGGAGGCCAAGGTCGATAGCAAGGGCCCGAGGGTCTCGAGCAAAGTGTCGAGGTGGGTCATCTCGAGGTCGCCCATGTGGCCCACCCGGAAGACCCCGGGGAGCTTGGTGGTGTTGACCGGCCCCGACACGGCGAAGCCGGCCGCGTCCAACCGGTCGATGAGCTCCTGCGCCCGCCGATCCGGTCCGACGTCGAGCACCGACACGGTGGGGGTCCGGCGCTCCTTCGGCGCGAGATACCGGACGTCGGTCCGGCTCTCGACCCAACTCCACATCCGCTCCGCCAGGGCCCGCTGCTTGGCCCATCGGGCCGGCCACCCACCCGCCGCGGCGATCCGGCGCAGCTGGTAGACCATCGCCAGGTAGATCGACAGGGCCGGCGTTTCGAACAGTTGAAATTCGGTGGCCATCTTCACCCACCGGGTCACGCTGAAATAGTGGCCGACGTCGGGCATCGCCTTGGCGCGGGCCTCGAATCGTTCGCTCACCGCCCCGAACGCGAGGCCCGGCGGCAGCGACAGCGCCTTCTGAGAGCCGGTAATCATGAAATCCACCCCGATGCGATCCATCTCGATCGGGACGCCGGCCGCCGAGCTGATCCCGTCGACCAGCAACATCACGTCGCTCTTGCGACGAACCGCCCGGGCCAAGGCCTCGATCGGGGCGAGGGCACCGCTCGAGGACTCGGAGTGAACGGCGGCCACCGCATCGACCGGCGGGCCGTCGAAGAACATCTCCAGCTGATCGGCCTCGAGGGTGTGGCCAAAAGGGACGTGGACCCGGACCACCTCTTTGCCGCACGCCTCGGCGATCTTGGCGAAGTACTCCCCGAAATACCCGCTCACGACCACCAGAACCCGATGCTTCACCCCGTTCCGAATCGCCGTTTCCATCATCCCGGTGCCCGAGCAGGTGATGGTGAAGACCGGCCGAGTCGTGCCGAACATCTCGCGGAGCGGGGGCTGAATCTCCTCGAGGTAGGGGCGCATCCTGGGTCCGTAGTGGGCGAACATCGGCGCCTGGAGCGCGGCGAGGACATCGGGGTGGACCCCGGTGGGGCCCGGCAGGAAGTTCCGGCCGAATTCGGTCATGGCGGGAACCTACGCTCCCGTTCCCGGGGCCGGCAAGTTGAGAGAACCGGCCTGGGGATGCACATTCCGGGGCCACTCGTTGCCGACCTCTTCTCGGAGCTCCTCGTGACCGACGCTCTTTCTCGCCGGACCTTCATCGGGGTGGCGGCCGCCGCGGTCGCCGCCGACCGGTTGGAGGCCGAGGCCCGGTTCCCGGCGCCGGCGATCATCCGGCCGAAGGCCGCCCAGTTTGCCGCGGTGGCTTCGTCGAACGGGATCCGGGGGGTCGCCCGAGCGATGGAGCTGATGACCCAGGGTGCCGACACCCTCGATGCCGGGGTCGAAGGCGTCAAGATCCAGGAACTCGACCCGGAGGACACCTCGGTGGGCTATGGTGGCCTCCCCAACGAGGAGGGGGTCGTTCAGCTGGACGCCAGCTGCATGCACGGGCCGACCAAACGGGCCGGCGCGGTGGCGTGCCTCGAAGGGATCAAGACGCCGAGCGAGGTCGCCCGCCTCGTCCTCAAGTACACCAATCACATCCTCCTGGTGGGCGCCGGGGCGAAGCGGTTCGCTCTGTCGTTCGGCTTCAGGGAGGAAGAGCTCCTGACGCCGAAGTCCCGGGAGATCTGGCTCCGGTGGCGGGCCAATCGAGGCGAGAAGGACGACTGGGTCAACATCGGAGAGAACGACCCGATCGGGCCGCGGCCGACCGGCACGATCAACCTCAACACGATCAACGACAGGGGCGAGATCTCCTCGGTCACGACGACCAGCGGCCTCGCCTTCAAGATCCCGGGCCGTTCCGGCGACTCGCCCATCGTGGGCGCCGGTCAGTACACCGACAACGAGATCGGGGCCGCCGGCTCGACCGGACTCGGCGAGGCGAACATCATGGCGTGCGGCGGATTCCTGACGGTGGAGCACATGAGGCAGGGGATGAAGCCCACCGACGCCGCGCTGGCCACCTTGAAGCGGGTCGCGGCCCTGACCCCGCCCCGCCTCCTCGACCCGCAGGGCCGGCCTCGATACCAACTCAACTTCTACGCCGTCAACAAGGCGGGCGTGATCGGGTCGGCGTCGTTCTATCCGTCCGACTACGCGGCCCACGACGGCCGCGAGGCACGGGTGCGCGACACCGCCTATCTGTACCCGGCCCCGAAATGAGACGGTTGCTCGCTGTCCTGTTGGTGCTCGGCATTGTCCCGGTCGCGCAGGCGCAGGATCCCTGGCGTTCGAGTTACTTCCCCTACGTCCTCGGCACCCCGACCGACGGGGTGATGCTCGTGCTCCGCTGGCAGCGGACCCAGAACGCTCCGTATTTTCTCGAGCAAACCGACGAGAAGGACAGGATCAATCCGATCACCTTCCGCGGGGCCGTGTCGATCGAGGGCGGGGCCGGCACTCGGGGCAGTCGGTTCCTTCGGGTCGAGACCCGGCTCCCCGCGGTGGTGGCCGGGTGGCGATTTCATGGGATGCTTGGCGCCGAACGGCAGGGGCGGTTCGGGTACTATGGTGTCGGTGCCGACCTGGCGGACGCCGATCCGGACGCGCCGAACACCGACGCCAATCGGATCCACCGCGAGCGGTGGCTCGCGCGTTTCGAGGCGACCCGGACCATTCATGGCCCGTTCCGGTTCGGGGTGGGCCTGTTCGCCGATCGGACCTCGCTCTCAGCCGCGACGGACAGCGGAGCCTTCGGCGACCGTTTCGGAACCCCGAGGCGGCGGACCAGCATCGTGGTCCGGCCGGCGCTGGTGGTCGACACCCGGGACCGGGAGTTCACCCCCTCCCGAGGTGTTCTCCTCGAGGCCGGGGCGGGGTTCGGGTCGGGGCGTGAGCAATCGTTAGGCGTTCCCGACAACGACGGCGGCTTTTACGGGTTCGGTTACGCTCAGTTCAAGGGCTATTTCTCGCCCCGGGAAGGTACCGTGTTGGCGGGCCGGGCTCTGGTACGCCGGATGGCCGAACGGGCGCCTCTGTCGGCGCGGTTCGGGCTGCCGGGATGGGAGCGGGAAGTGACGCTGTCGGGTGCCGACGGACACCGGGGTCTGCCGGCGGGGGCGTTGGCGGCCACCGACCTCGAGCTCTACAGTCTGGAGGTGCGCCACGACCTCCTCAACGCGGGGGACCTCGGCGCCGTCACCCTGCTCGGGTTCGCCGATTGGGCTCGGGTCGAGGATCGGCGCTCGGTCCGCCTCGGCAGTGCCGATTTCTTCGGGGCAGGCGCCGGAGTGGCCCTTCGAGTGCTTCGCTCCGCGATTCTGACCACCAGCTTCGCTGGCGGGCCCAACGGCTTCAACTTCTCGATGGGCACGAACTGGAGCTTCTAGGGCGTCAGGAAGATCCGCCGGGCTCACCTCCCGATCGCCGCCAACACCTCGCGCAGCGTCGACTCGCCGCGGTCTTTGAGATACCACTTTCGCATCTCGATGTAGCGCTGGTCCTTCGGCATGGTCGCGATATTGGCCCGGACCCAGGCTTGGAGCACCGCGGGGCGAGGCCCCCAATGCCCCGCGAGCGTAGCGTCCGGGCGGAGGGCGAAGACGATCGGAATCGATCGGGTGCCGTTGGTCAGGAACTGATCCATCACCTCGGGATGCTCGTCACGGAGCAGAAAGCCGAACTGATTCCCTGGTACGGCTTCGACCAGCCGCACCAGCCAAGGAAGGGTGATCGCCGCGTCCCAGCACCAGTCGTGGGTCAGCATCAGGAACCGGAGCGGCTCACCACGACCGAGCCGTTCGACGGCCCAAGTAGGTGCGACGGCTCGGCGATACTCGCCATTCCAAAGGAGCGCCAGATCCATGGTCGGGGTGAGGAACTCCTCCCAGCCGATCCGCTCCCGCCAGAGTCGGCCCCAGTCGAGATCGCTCACCGCTCCTCGATCTTGACCCCGAATCGCGCCAGTCCGTCGACATAGTCCCGGAACGGAACCGCCTCGTCCGGAGTGTGGACCCCTTTCTCGGTGACCGCGCCTCGCGCCTGCATCAGGCCGGTCAGCGAAAGCGAGTACCCGGTGGTCTGCATCATCGCGCTGACTCCTAACGCGGCGTCATAGTAGGCCAGGAGCTCGAAGTGGACGGTATGGTCGCGGCCGGCCTTGTCGCCGCTGACCACGACCCGGAGCGCGACCAGATCGCGGCCTTCCGGTTTGAGAAGCTTCGGCTGCACCGCCGCGATGAACACGTCGCGGGGCACCACCATCGCGCCTTTGACCGGGATCGGGGTGTTGGAGATCAGCCCCAGCTCCCGGATTGGCCGCATGATCGCGACGTGGCCCGGGTAGCGAAGAGTCTTGTACTCCATGCTATCGATCTTCCCCTCGAACGCGAAAGGCATCGTGCTGATGCCGCCGGCCGTGTGAAACGCCTCAAGCGTCCCGACCGGCTCGGGGAACTGCTGCGGCTCGAGCTCGCTCAGCGCGTCGACCTGGGTCGCCTTGCCTCCGCGAAGCACCCAGGACGGCGTGGTGTAGTAGTCGAGCGCGCCCTCCAGCGAGTAGACGATCTGATAGTTGAGGGGCGGTTCCGGATGCTGGGGCAGGCCACCGACGTAGATCCGAACCTTCCGGGCGTGGTCGAGCCGGCGAATGCCCTCGGCGGCCAGGATGTTGACCATCCCTGGCGCGAGCCCGCAATCAGGAACGACCGAGAGCCCCTTGGCCCGGGCCGCCTCATGGAGCTTCTTCTGTTGGAAGACGATCTCGGTATTGCCGCCCAAGTCCGAGAAGTGCGCCCCTCCGTCGATGGCCGCACGGGTCATCGGTTCGTTGAAGTAGTAGGGCAGGGCGCACATCGCGCTGTCGTGACCCCGCATCAGCTCGACCACCGCGGGGTAGTCGCTGGCGTCGAACGGCAACGTCTTGAGCCGCTTCCCGGCCAAAGGTGCCAGGAACTTCGGCAGCCGGTTGGGGTTGAGGTCCGCCAAGGTGACCGATTCGACGTCGTCGTGCCGGAGCAGATTGTAGGCGCAGGCACAACCCTGGAGGCCGGCGCCGAGAACGAGCATTTTCATCCGAACAAATCCCGAAGAAGAAGAAAGCCAAGAGCCCGAAGATAACCGGCTACGTGCCCCCGAACTACATTGCTTTCGCGATGCGAGCCGACCGCCCTGCCCGACCCGTCCCCCGCCGAAAGGACGCCATCGCCACCCGCGAGCGGCTGATTCGGGCGGCGACGGAGCTCTTCGCCACCAACGGCTACCTCGCCACCACGACCCTCGAGATTGCCGCCAAGGCCGAGACGGCGGAGGCGACGATCTACCGCCACGTGGCGGGCAAGGAGGCACTGTTCAACGAGGCCTACCGGACGGCCGTCCGGTGGGGCATCGGTCAGCTCCGTGCTTCCGAGGTGGAACAAGCGCTCGGGGCCAGGGCCAGGCTCGCGTTGGTCGCCCGGCGGCTCGTCGAGGCCACACCCAAGGATCCCGCCCTCATCACCCTCCTGCTTCGACGCATCGAGGGCGCGATGTTCGACGAATCGAGCGTGATGCTGGCCCGCGAGTTCCGCGGGTTGTTGAGCCAACTGATGGCGGCGGGGAAACAGGAAGGGTCGATTCGCCCCGGCTCGGCCGAGCTGTGGGCCTCGGTCTGGTTGGCGTTGGTGACCTTCGTGATCGATCGCGTCATCGCTCGCGAGTGGACCCCGGACCACGGTGGAGTCGCCGCCACGCTGGAGGCGGCCTGGGACGCGATTGCCTACCGCGACGGCGCCGGGTCGGGGCCGGCACTCGGCGCGGCCGCGCCCCTGGCGCCGGGATGATGGGTCGGCTGGCGCATCCCGGGCGGCGGGTCGGCAAGGTTCGGTCGGGTCGAGCGGCCGCCGCCTAACGGTCGGACCTCGAGCCGCCCGGCCCGGAGGTACCCGACCGCGTCGGCCCCCCAGCGGATCGGGTCGGTCACGTCGTCGCCCAACGCCGTTTCCACCGAGTCGCTGACCAGGGCGCAGGGGCCGGCGCTCCGCCGGCACGGACCGACCAGGGCGAAGACCGGGTCGCCCAGCTGTTCGGCGAGGAGCGAATCGCCTCGCCCGCGTCCCGCCGCGGTGACCTCGCTCAAGCCGAACGGCTGACCCGCCGCGGCGGCCCCGAAAACCCGTTCCCCGGCGCCGACCCACACCGTGTCGCCCGTGGGCGACCAGCCGATTCGGTCCTCGCCACCGGCCGCGACCGGCGCCCGACGTTCACCCATGCTGAGCAGGTCGAGCACCACCAGCTCGGTGCCGGTCTCGAATCGGCGGAAGAAGGCCACCGAGGTACCGCTCGGCGCCAGGCGCGGCCGCGCCTCGGGCACCCGCGAGAAGGTCAGCCGATAGAACTTGCCAGCCTCCGCCGGGGCGGCGAAGAGGTCGGTGGATCCATCGGGGCCCTCCCCGACCACGATGACGAAGGCCTCTTCGCCGACATCGATCTTGCCGGTGATCGGGGTCACCGAACACCCGGCCAGCGCCATGCTCGCGATGAGCCACTGAGTCGGCCTCACCGCTTCACCTCGAGGAGCGCGATCCCGAGCGTTGTCCTCACCGATCGAACTCTACCCGGCCGAGCGCCTCGGCGAAGGCGGTCATCGAGGGGTACCGGTCGACTGGATCGAGCCGCATGGCGCGGTCGATCACCGCGTCGAGCTGTTCCGACAAGGCGGGCCGGACGACGCGGAGTCGACGGGGTCGCCCGGTGAGGTGGTTGAGCATCGTCTCCTGAGCGTTCTTGCCCTCGAACGGGAGGGCACCGGTCAAGAGCTCGAAACCAAGCACGCCGAGCGCGTAGATGTCGCCGCGATGGTCGATCTGCTTGCCGCGTATCTGCTCGGGACTCATGAACTCCGGGGTTCCTAGGACGATGCCGGTCGCGGTCAGTCGATGGACGTCAGCGCTCATGATACTCTCCTTGCCGAGTCCGAAGTCCATCACCACGGCCCGCTCGACGCCCCGTTCGGGAACCAGCATCACGTTCTCGGGTTTGAGGTCGCGATGAAGGACGCCGGCATCGTGGGCGTGTTGGAGTCCGCGGCAGAGTTGGATCAGGATCGGGACCGCGGCCTCAGGCGACATCGGGCCGACCCGGTTCTCCCGGGTGGCGAGGGTTTCGCCCTCGAGGAACGGCATCACCAGATAGGGGAGCCCGCTGGCCTCGCCGTAGCCGAGCAGTCCGCAACAGTTCGGATGGCTGAGCTTGGTGGCGAGCTGAGCTTCGCGCTTGAGCCGGGCGATCGATTCGGTGTCGTTGGCGAGTCGCGACATCAGGACCTTGATGGCGACCTTCGCGCCGGTCTGGCGATCGGTGGCTCGATAGACGTAGGCCATGCCCCCTTCGCCGACCCGCTTCTCGAGCGCGTACCGACCGTCGACGACGCGACCGCTCAATCCCGAGGCCGGATCGGCTCGGGGTGACGGGCGGGCGAATTCCGCGGTCCGGTGGAGTCCGGGGGGATCGGGGGCTCCTACCGTGACCAGCGGAAATCCGTCCTTGATACAGAACCGCGCCGGGGGTTGATAAATCGAACCGCAGCGCGGGCAACGCAGGTCGCTCAATCGCGGTACCGGTTACGTCCGTCGGCCTTGGCCCTGAGGAGGTTGACGTCGGCCAGTCGGAGCAGGGAGTCGGGGTCGGTGACCCGTTCGTCTGGAAAAGTAGCGATCCCGATACTGACGGTGATCTGGACCGGATGCTCCGACGTTCCGAGCATCGCGGCATTGACCTTTCGGAGGATCCGCTCGGCGTAGATTCGGGCGCCACGAATGCCGGTCTCCGGCAGGAGGACGAGGAACTCCTCGCCGCCCAGACGGGCCAGCACGTCCATCGCCCGCTGCTCGCGCCGGAACAGCTCGGTGAGCTGCACCAGAACCCGATCGCCGAGGGCGTGTCCGTAGGTATCGTTCAGCGCCTTGAAGTGATCGATGTCGAGCATCAGCGCCGAGAGCACCGTGTTGGCCTTGACCGCACGGCTCAGCTCGCGGTCCAGTCGTTCCGCGAAGGCCCGCCGGTTGAATAGTCCGGTCAGTGGATCGGTCTCGGCCAGCTGACGCATCTCGTCTTGCCGACGGATCGCCTCCTCGAAGTCGTAGGTCCGGTCGAGGGCGGGGGTGGCCGCGCGAACGACCCGTTCGACGAAGTCCAGATCGGCCTCGGTCAATGGAGTGTCGTTGCCCGCCGTCCGGAGGAAGCAGGCGGCGGCCCGCTTCCCCTGAATCCGAAACGGGACCGTCCCCACCGAGGTGGTCGGCACCAGCCGACCCTCGATCCGCCACAGTTCCCGCACCGAGGCGAACAGCGGGTCGGACTGAACGTCGTTGATGAGCAGATGGGACTGGGTCACCATCGGCCCGAGCAGCTCCGGATAGCGGCGCAACTCGATCGTCAGGTGGCGGAGGGTCGGGCTCTCGGACGCCGCCACCACGGTGCCGGTCTCACCATTGTCGTCGTCGAGGACGACGGAGCAACGACTGATCCGCAACCCGGCCGCCAGCCGCCGAACCAGGATCTGGAAGATCTCGGCCGGCGAGGTGGCCGCCGCGATGACTTCGAGGATCTCGGCGAGGGTTCCCTCGGTGTTGGCCCGTTCTCGCGCCTCGGAGAGGGCGCGGCCGCTCCGCAGCTGCCCCTCGATGCGGGCCAACAGATCCTTGAGCCGGAACGGCTTGGCGACGAAATCCGCGGCGCCGAGTCCGATCGCCTCCGCCGAGACGTCGGAGGCGGGGGCGCCGGAGAGGATCAGGATCGGGATGTCGCGATGGGCGGGATGGCGCTTGATCAGCTCGAGGGCGGAGAGGCCGTCGACGTCCGGCAGGCCGAGATCGAGAATGAGGAGGTCGACGGCGTCGCGATCGAGAATGTCGATCAGGTCGGCGGCGGTGGGTCGACTGGACAGCCGATAGCCCTCGTTGCCGAGGATCGAAACGAGGGAACGGTTCAGCGATTCGTCGTCGTCGACGATGAGGATGTGTGACGGCGACGTCATCGGGTTCAGCCGACCAATCGGCGGAACACCGCGGGGTCCACGTTCCCACCAGTCAGGACACAGGCGACCGGTCCCGACGGGGTGATCTTGCCCGCGAGCAGGGCGGCGACCGGGGTGGCCCCCGATGGCTCGACTCGCAGCCCCATCGAGCGGTAGAGGAACTTGACCCCGGCGGCGATCTCGTCTTCGGTGAGGGTGGCCACGCCGCGAACGACCGGTTGGATGTAGGAGAGGGTGATCTCGCCGGTGGCCGGCGGCACCAGCCCGTCGGCGAGGGTCTCTACCGGGTCGAACGCCACCGGGTGCCCGGCCGCGAGCGCGGCCGTCAGCTTGGGCGAGACCGCCGGCTCGACGGCGTAGACCGCGACGTCCGGTTTGATCGCCATCACCGCGGCGCAGGTACCGGCGAGCATCCCGCCCCCGCCGATCGGGGTGATGATGGTGCCGGTATCGGGCTGGTCCTGGAGAATCTCCAGTGCGCAGGTCCCTTGGCCCATGATGACGTCGAGGTTGTCGTAGGGGGCCACCATCGTGAGGCCCTCCTTCTCCATCAGCTCGCGGGAGCGCTGTTCCCGCTCTTTCCGAGTGGTGAAGACGATCTCGGCGCCGTGGCGCCGAATTCCCTCCACTTTCACGGCCGGCGCGTTCTCCGGCATCACGATCACCGCCCGAACCCCGAACTCCTTGGCGACGTAGGCGACCGCCTGGCCATGGTTGCCGCTCGAGTGAGTGATGATCCCGCCGGCTCGCGCCTCGGGAGCCAAGCGGGAGATCGCGGTGAACGCCCCGCGTTGCTTGAACGCCCCGATCGGCTGAAGAAACTCGCACTTGACCCTGACCGGCACGCCGAATCGGCGCGACAGCTCGGCCGACTCGACCAGCGGGGTACGCTCCGCATGGCCCGCCAGGGCGGCCGCGGTGCGGAGGAGATCGGCGTGGGTGATGGGTGGCGGCGTCATGGGGTGCCCGTGAGGACGCAAGACTCAGGACTCAAGACGCAGGACTCAGGGAGAGACGGCCCCGCCTGCGGCTCCCCGCAACTCAGGGAACAATCTTGCGTCTTGAGTCCTGAGTCTTGAGCCTTGCGTCCGGACTCTGACGCCCTCCGCCTACTCACCGTCACCCCCCGCGACCTCCGCGTCCTCGCCCTCAACCTCTTCCTCCTTCACCACCCGGGCGACACCCATGATGCTGTCCCCGTCGTCGAGGTTCATGACCCGGACGCCCTGGGTGTTGCGGCCGATGACCCGGATCCCGTCGACCGGGACCCGAATCAGCACGCCGGACCGGGTGATCATCATCAACTCGTCCTGCGGCTGGACTTCTTTCAGGGCGACGCAATCACCGGTCTTGTCGGTGTTGTTGAACGTGATGATCCCTTTGCCGCCACGCTTCTGGACCCGGTAGTCGGCCAGCTCGGAGCGCTTGCCGAAGCCCTTCTCGCTCACCACCAGCAAGGTCGCGTCGCGGCGGATGATCACCATCCCGATCAGCCGGTCGTTCTCGTCGAGCTCGATGCCCTTGACGCCGGTCGTCGCCCGGCCCATCTCGCGGACGTCGCTCTCGTGGAACCGGATGCTCATCCCGAACCGGGTGGCCAGGACCACGTCGTTGTTGCCGTCGGTGAGCTGGACGTCGATCAGCTCGTCACCCTCTTCGACGTTGATGCCGATGATCCCGTTGGCCCGCGGGTTGCCATAGTCGGAGAGGACCGACTTCTTGACGGTACCCTTCCGGGTCGCGAAGACCAGCCAGCGGTTGTTGGCGAACTCCCGGACCGGCACCAGCGCGGTGATGTGCTCATCGGGACGGACCGCGATGCACTGGATGATCGGTTTGCCCCGGGTGGCTCGGCCTCCCTGGGGAATCTCGTGCACCTTGAGCCAGTACACCTGGCCCTTGTTCGAGAAGAACATCACGTAGTCGTGAGTGCTCGCGATGAACAGATGCTCGATCCAATCGTCTTCCTTGGTCGTGGCACCGGTCAGTCCCTTGCCGCCGCGCCGTTGCCGGCGATAGGTCGACACCGGGGTCCGCTTGATGTAGCCCGAGTGGGAGATGGTGATCACCATGTCCTCCTCGGCGATCAGGTCCTCGACCGAGAACTCGGTCTGGTCGGGGATGATCTCGGTCCGCCGGTCGTCGCCGTAGGCCTTGGTGATCTCCTGCATCTCCTCCTTGAGGATCGCCATCCGGCGCTCCTTCGACGCCAGGATCGAGCGCAGCTCCGCGATGATGGCCTGCACTTCCTTCAGCTCGGCTTCGAGCTTCTCGATCTCGAGCCCGGTGAGCTTGGCGAGCCGCATGTTGAGGATCGCTTCGCTCTGCTTCTCGGACAGCTTGAACCGTTTCCGGAGCCGCTCGTCGGCCTGCTCGACGTCCTTCGACTTCCGGATGATCTCGACGACCTCGTCGATGTTGTCGACCGCGATCTTCAAGCCCTCGAGGATATGGGCTCGGGCCTCGGCCTGATCGAGATCGTACTGGGTCCGCCGGACGATGATGGTGTGGCGGTGGGCGATGAAGTGCTCGAGGAGCTCCTTCAGATTCATCACCTTGGGCTGGCCCTTGACCAGCGCGAGGTTGATGACCCCGAAGGTCGACTGCATCGTGGTGTGCTTGTAGAGCCCGTTCAGGACCACGTGGGCGATGGCGTCCCGCTTGAGCTCGATGACCAACCGCATCCCGTCGCGGTCGGACTCGTCGCGGACGGCCGAGATGCCCTCGAGCTTCTTGTCGATGACCAGATCGGCGATGTCCCGAGCCAGGTTGGCCTTGTTGACCTGGTAGGGCAGCTCGGTCACCACGATCGCGGTCCGGCCCGACGATTCCTTCTCCTCGATCTGGGCCCGAGCCCGCATCACCACTTTGCCACGGCCGGTCTCGAACGCCTCTTTCAAGCCCTGGACCCCGTAGATGTACCCGCCGGTGGGGAAGTCCGGGCCCTTGACGTGGGCCATCAGCTCCTGGATCGTCGCCGTCGGCTTGTCGACCAGCAGCTCGACCGCGGCGCAGATCTCTCGGAGGTTGTGGGGCGGGATGTTAGTGGCCATGCCCACCGCGATGCCGCTCGACCCGTTGACCAGCAGGTTGGGGATCTTCGACGGAAGGACGGTGGGCTCCTGGAGCCGATCGTCGAAGTTGGGCTGGTAGTCGACGGTGTTCTTGTCGATGTCCTCCAACATCGCGATCGCGACCCGGGTAAGGCGGGCTTCGGTGTACCGATAGGCCGCCGGAGGATCGCCGTCGACCGAGCCGAAGTTGCCCTGGCCGTCGATCAGGGGGTAGCGGAGCGAGAAGTCCTGGACCATCCGGACCAAGGCGTCGTAGACCGGCGCGTCGCCGTGGGGGTGGTACTTGCCTAACACCTCGCCGACGACGGTCGCCGATTTCTTGTAGGGGCGGCCGGGGACGAGCCCCAGCTCGTTCATCGCGTTGAGGATCCGGCGATGAACTGGCTTCAAGCCATCGCGCACGTCGGGCAGGGCCCGCGACACGATGACGCTCATCGAGTAGTTGATGAAGCTCTGCTTCAGCTCGTCTTCGATCGGGCGAGGCAGAACCCGCTCGCGCGAATTCGGTCCGGTCATGGCAACTCGGGCTTCGTGAAGTGCGGGAAAACACCGGCCGGCTAACGCGGCCGCCTAGGTAGGCAAATATAGCCGGAGACCTGATCCCGAATCAAGCGCGCAAGGTCAGTCCAAGCCCTTTTCTGGCAACGACTTAGATCGACTCAAATGAGCTGGCGTCGAGCCGTTCCCTCCCGGGGCCGATCAGCGCAGCCGATAGAGCCCCAAACCGTTCTCCCGCATGACCATCCGGGCGATCCGTTCGGCCCGTTCCCGGGTGATCTCCCCGTCGAGCATCATCCCGGTCAGAGCGATCGCCAAACCCCGCCGACCGGCGGTGGCGCCCAGCCAGCCCCACTCCTCCCAACCGACCAACTCATTGTCGGGGTAAGCGTCCGAACCGAACAATATTCGCTCAGGGTACGCCGATACCCACTCTCGTAACACGGTCGCGACGGTGGCGGCCGACAGCAGGTTGCCCAGGAACGAGAAATCGGCGTAGACGTTGGGCTTGGCCATCAGGGACAGCGTGCCCCGGGTGTTGGGCCACCCGCCATGGACGATGATGAACTTGGTGTTCCGGAGCTCCGGGTCGTTGAGCGCGCCCTCGAGCAACATCGGATCGCTGCCCCGGGCCTCGAAAAAGCCGCCGGCCCCGTCGGCCGAGTGGATGTGGACGGGCATACCAAGCCGGCCCGCCTCCCGGCCGATGTAGCGGAACAGGTAGTCCTGGAGCGTCTTGTAGGTCGCGAAGCTCGGCGCGCCACCTCGGGCGTAGACCCGCGCGGCGGCGGCCTTGGTGGCCGGGTCGAAGGACAGGGGTCGGAGGTAGGCCGCCTCGTACTTGACGGCGACCGCGCCGCCGGCGCGCATCCGCTCGAGGGTCGGGGTCACCACCTTGGTGAGGTAGCGGTCGAGGGTCGGGGGAATCGCCTTCAAGCCCAAGTCGTTCAGGTAGCGGCGGAGATGGGTGGTCTGGCGCGGATAGAGATCGAGACGATCGGGCGTCTCGTGCTTCACGGTCTCGACCGAAAGCGGCAACATCAGCGGATCGACGAAGCTCACCCAGCGAAACCGGGGGGCCTCGAGGCCGGGACCCACCGACATCCGGTTGGCGATCTGAACCTCGATGCCGAGCCGATCGAGCACCCAGGCGGCGTAGTTCGAGCCCTGCTCCCGCTTGATTCTCGCTTTGATCTCCCTGAGCTCGGCCAGGTGGGCCTCGGTCCGATCGTGGTGCGGATAGCCGAACAAATCGCGCCACGCGGCGATCAGCTCGGGGTTGTCGCCGCGGAGCCGAACCGGGAAGTCGAACGGCGGAATGCCGCCGATCGGCAGCGCATCGAAGTCGGTGTCGGCCGGCTCGTCTGGCCGGGTGGGTCGGACCGGATGGGCGTGATTGTCGAACGCCTTGATCGATCGGATCGTGTGGTAGAGAGCCGAGTCGATCGGGGTTTGGGCGCCCGCGTCGGTCGCGACGGCGCCCGCGATGGCCGCGAGCAACAGGGTGAAGGCGCGTGACCCGGATCGAGCCATGGTGTCCTCCGAAATGTGACCCAAGTTATCTTCCCGCCAAGCATAACTCGATCACGATGGGAACGGCTTCGATGCGATCACTGCTGCCGCTCAGCGGCCTCATGCTCTTGGTCGGCTGCGATCAGGCGTCCACCGCTGGCGACCTCACCCTCGAGCGTCGCCCCACCGCGGGGGAAATCGTCCTGGCCGCCCCGACCGACCCGGTCGGGGCGTCGGCGGCCGGGGTTTTCATCGCCCGAGTCGTCTCTGGAGTCGATACCTCGTACCGAGTGATCGACTCCGCCGGCAGGGTCCAGGCGGAGGTCGCGGTGCCGGGCATCGGCCTGTGGCTCGCCGACGCCGCCGGGGTCTTCCACACGATGACACCGGGCGCCCAGGGGGTGGCCGCCCTCAATCCCGACGGCACCGCCGGACCCGTGCTGACGTTCTCGGCGTCGGGGATCGTCAGGGGGGTCCTCGTCGATTCCGTCGATGTGGTCCGCCTCTTCGCCGACGGGCTCAAGGTGATCCGGCTGGCCACCGACGGCAGTGGCGAGCGGGAGCTGGTCGGCTCGGCGACTCAGGGGCTCGCCGAGCTGCTCGGGGCCGGCCGGCCGGGGGCCAAAGTCATCTCGCCGAACGCCGCGCTGCCGTCGGTGACCACTACCAAGGACCGGGTCCTGGTCGGGAACGGCAATACCTACCAGATCATGATCTTCGACGCCGCCGGCCAGCTGGTCGGCGAGATTGCTCGCAATCTCCCGAGCGCGAACCCGACTCCGCGGCAGATCGAAGGTGAGATCGCGCAAATCCTCAAATCGCAGCAGTTGTCGGAGGCCTATCTCAACACGGTGCGCGACCAACTCCGCCAGAGCAAGGTTCCGTTCTTCGCGGCGACGCAGGGGATGCGGTACGACGGGGCTGGCCGGCTTTGGGTCGTCGGCTACGACGCCGATTCGGCGTTTGCGGAGGTGTTCCAGGACACCACCTTCGTGCAGCGGTTTCCGCTGCCGTGTCCCGGGTTCGACGGGAGCTGGGATCTGCAGGGCAATTGGCTGGCGGTGGCCTGTGGCCCGCGAGAGGTGGGAGCGTCCGGCGGCGAGCTGCTGATCTACCGGATTCTCGGAGCCCGCTGATCGGGGTCAGCCGGCGGCGAATCGAATCGGCTGAGCGCCTTGCCAGACGACCCGGTGCCCCATTTCCGCCAGCTGATCACGACCCTCGACGATCGTCAGGAAATGATTCCCGGCCAGGGGGCCGAACTTGCTCGCGAACGCGGTCTGCCCATACGGGAAGAGAATCTCCGTCTCGCTGATCCCTTTGGGGTAGAGGAGCAGTTGGCCCAGCGCCGGCGACCGGGTGGCGTTCTCCTCGCCGATCCCGAAGTCGAAGTCGCCTAACGGCATCCACGCCGATTCCCCACTCCACCGGGCCTGAAGCAGGTGGCCCGTCAGCGGCAACCGGGCCAGCACCGCGGCCACGGTGCGAGGCGCCCGCTCCACCTCGAGCCGCCCCAGAAACACCAGATTCCCGACCTCGACCCGAAGCATCGAAGCCCCTGCGATCGCATTCATCCAGCCGCCTTACTCCCCACCTGCGTCTTGAGTCTTGAGTCTTGCGTCTTGCGCCTCGCCCCCCGCCGCCCGAGCAGCATCACCGGTACCACCCACATCGCCCCCACCGTGCCGGCGATGGTGCCACCGGTGGTGGCCAGGGCGATCGACCCGAAGAGGCTGTCCACTTCGGTGCCGATCGCCAGCGGGATCAGGCTCGCCATGGTGGTCAGAGTGACCAACACGATCATCCCGGCGCGATCGCGGGCCGCGTAGACGATGCTGGCCGCCGAGAGCCGAGTGACGCCCGCGGCCCGGCGCCGCTCCAGCGCGGCGTCGACCAGCAGGATGGTCTGATTGACCGCCAACCCGACCACCAGAATGACGCCCACCGCCGCCTCTCGGCTGAAGGCGGTGCCGGTGGCCCAGAAGATCCCCGCCACGCCGGCGAGCGCGAGCGGAAGGCTCGCGAACACGATCGCGGCGGCCCAGCTCGAATCGAACACGAAGGCCACCGAGAGAATCACCAGCGCCACGCCGATCGCGAACACCAGCCAGAGGCCCTTGGTGCTGTCGTCGTCGACGAATTCGAACTTCTCGTCACCCACGGTGTAGCCGGCCGGCACCGAGATGGCCTCCATGAAGGCCTTGTGGGTTCGATTGGCGAGTTTTTGGGGCCCTCGGAAGTCGTAACTCACGATCCGGACGTACTGTTGGTCCTCGCGAGTGATCTGACTGAGGCCTTCCCTCTCCGTCACCGTGGCGAGGTCGCCGATCCGGACCGGCGCGTCCGCGGCGTTGGGCACCAGCGCATTGCGGAGATCGTCCAGCTCGCGATCCTGGGCTCCCTTCGCTTTGACGCTGACGGTGATCTCCTGGCCCTCGAGCTCGAGGCGCTGACCGCCGGTGGGGCCTCGGATCTCGCGTTGGATGGCCCGGGCGAAGTCGTCCGCGGTCATGCCCGCCTGGGCCAGCGACCCCCGATCGGGTTCGAGCGCCACGCTCACCGCCCGCTCGGCGCCCCAGAAGCTGCCCGCGTTGATGTTGACGTCACGGACCCGGGGGATCCTCTCGAGCCGACCCTTCAGGTCGCGGGCCAGCTGCTCGACGCCGGAGAACGAGTAACCCAGGATCTTGATCCGAAACGAGACCGAGCCGCCGCCGCCGCCGCCGCTGTAGAACCCCGGACCGCGGCCCTGGACCCCGATCGAGGCCCCGCCGATGAAGACGGCTCGCTGGGTCAGTTCCTCCTGCATCAACGAAGGCAACGGCCCGATGCTCTCATCTTTGGTGAACGTCACCCGCATCAGGCCCCGGCCGCCGCCGTAGCTGAATGCTTCGACCCGGTCGACTCCATCCCCGCCCACCGCGAGCCGCTCGAACTCGTTGATCGCGAGGTCGACGCTCTTGGGATCGGATCCCCGAGGGAAGTTGACGCTCACGTACACCTCCGACCGCTGTCCCCCCCAGTTCCCCCAGGAGGATCGCGGCACCTTCTTGATGAACGCCCAGGTCGTCAGCCCCAACAACCCGGTGACTACCACCAGGGTGATCCAGCGAACCCGGAGCAGGCCCATCACCGACTTGGTGTACCATCGATGGAGCCACTTCCAGCCGCCCCGGGCGATCCCGTGTCCGGCGCCGACCGCCGGTATCATCACGACCGCGCTGACCACCGACCAAAACAACGCCAGGAGGAAGGCGGTCGCGAACGGCATGAACGCCGCCCGGGCATTGCCCTGGAGGTAGAGAAAGGGGAACAGCACCACCGCCGTCGTGAGGGTCGAGCCGATCACCGCGGGAGCGATCCGCCGCCCCGCCTCGGCGCGGCCGTCGATCGTGTCGGGGGCGTGGCGGAGGCGTTCGACCACCACCAAGCCGTTCTGCACCAGGATTCCGATCCCCATCCCGAGCCCGGCCAGGGTCAGGAGGTTGGCCGGAATCCCCAACAGGTAGAGGCCGAGCGCGGTACCGGCGATCGACACCGCCGCGCTGCCCATCACGAGCCAGATCGACGGCAGATTCCGCATCGTCACGGCGAGCACGAGCATCACCGCGGCGAAGGCGATCCCGCCCCGGAGGAGGAGCTCGTTGAGTTCCTCGCGGAGCTCCTTGCTCTCGTCCTGCTCCAGCTTGAAGCGGATCCCGGGGGGCAGGAGCTGCTGGATCTCGGCCATGCCCGCCTTGATCCGGTCGGCGGTGTGAATCGCGTCGGCGCCGGCCAGTCGGCTGATCTGAAGCGAGACGGCCGGCACTCCGTCGATTCGGCGGAACCGGCCCCGGTTGTCCTCATCGGGTCGAACCGTGGCCAGCTCGCCGAGCCGGAAGATTCGGCCCGACGGCGCCCGGATCACCAGCTGCTCCAGATCGGCGAGCACCTCGGGCTGGTCCCGCACCGACACCGGGAGCACGTTGGCGCCCCGCTGTTCCTCGCCTAACGCCTGAACCACCCGGGCGCCCCGGATCGCGGCCCGGAGCAGGTCGGGGTTGACCCCGAGCTGGCGGAGCCGTGCCGGGTCGTAGCTCACCGCCACGCTCGGCTCGGCGGAGCCGTAGAGACCCACCCCGCTCACCCCGGGCACGGCCGAGATCCGCGGCTCGACCTGCTCGCGGGCCAGTCGGGTGAGGGTGCCGGCCGTGTACGGACCGATCACCGAATAGGTGAGGAGCGGTTGCTGGCGGAGATCCTCGGGGGTGTAGTTGGCGACTCGGGGTGGGTTCATCCCGATCGGCCATTTGTCGCGGAGGAGCTCGAGCCGCTCGTTGATCTCGAGGCGGGCCATGGTGACGTCGGCGCTCGGCTCGAGCTCCACGGTGAGATCGGCCTCGCCGTCGCCCGATTCGCTGGAGACCTTCTTCACGCCCCGGACGCCTTGGATCACCTCTTCCATCGGCGAGGTGACGTAGGTCTCGACCAGCTCGGGCGACGCCCCGAACCACTCCGCGTTGACCGAGAGCCGAGGCAACTCCACCTGAGTTTTGGTCGCCAGCGGCAGCTTGGTGAACGCCACGGCCCCCGCCAGGATCAAGGCGACCCCGCCCGACCACACCACCGCCGGCCGCCCCGCCGCCCACCGAATCATGAGTCTTGCGTCCTGAGTCTTGAGTCCCTCCCCAGCTTCCGCCTTTCGACCCACGCATACGCCGTCGGCAGCAGGAAGAACGTCACCAGCAACGCCGTTACCGATCCGCCGATGACCCCCGCCGCGAGTGGCTGATACAGCTCACCCCCGCTGCCCCATCCGAAGACCAACGGCAAGACGCCGGTAATCGTGGTGATCGAGGTCATCGCGATGGCCCGGAGCCGTTGGTGGCCGCCTTTGATCACCGCGTCCTCGATCGAATGTCCCGCTTCCCGAAATCTCCGGATCGCGTCGAGCTTCACCACCGCCTCGTTGTCCGCCATGCCGATCATCACCACGATGCCGATCAGGGCCACCGCGTTGATGCTCTGACCGGTGAGCCAGAGGAACAGCACTCCGCCCGCGCCGGCGAGCGGCACGGTCAGCATCACCAGCAACGGGGTCGTGAACGACGCGAACTCGCCGGCCAACACCAGAAAGACCAGTGCCACCGAGAGTACGGCGACCAGGGTGAGCTCGCGAGTGGTCCGGCGCTGCTCGGTGTCGGCGCCGCTGATCGCCACGTCGATGCCCGGTGGCAGGGCAAGGCTGGCCACCTCCGCTGCGACATCGGCGTTCGCCACCGCGAGCCCGCCCCGCTCGGCCACCGCCTCGACCACGCTCACCGGCCGCTGATTGATGCGGACCACCTCGATCGGCGCCCTGATGTCCTTGACCTCGACGAGCTGGCCTAACGGGACCCCTCGGATGGGCGTCGCCAGGGTGGTGGCGAGATCCTCGTTGAAGGCGCCCGCGAACCGGACCACGATCGGCGTCCGGCGGTCGGTCTCCCGAAAGTCGCCCGAGGCGACCCCGCCGAGGCCGCCGGCCAAGGCGTTGGAGACCTGTTCCGCGGTGATCCCGAGCCGGGCGATCTGCTCCCGGTCGATCCCGATCTCCACCGTGGGCTGGGTGCTCGCGAACGCATCGCGCACGTCGGACAGAGAGGCGAGCCCCGCCAGCTTGTCGCGGATCTTGGCGGCCCAGCTCGCCGCCTCGGCCAGTCTCGGGGCCGCGACTTCGACCCGGACCAGCCGGCCTTCCCGCCCGATCAGGCTGCCGAACTCGGTCTGGCCGGCGAGATCGATGGCGAGCGCGCCCTTGGCCAGGTCCGGCACCGCGGCCCGGAGCCGCTCGGCGAACTGGCCCGCGTCCGTGCCGTCAGGCACCGGCACCAGGAGCTGGGCCGTCGCCGAGGTGCCCGGGTCAGCGCCGGCGAGCACCTCCTCGTCGGTCGCCACCCCGATTCGACTGTAGGTGCCGGTCGCCCCCATCGCGGTCGCCGCGGCTTCGATCCGCTTCGCTTGCCGCGCGGTCTCCTCGATGGCGGTGCCTTCGGGCAGCTTGAGGTACGCCACCGCGATCCCCTCGTCGACCCGCGGGAGGATCTCCCGAGGCAACCGCACCGCGATCACCGCCGTGACGGCGGTCAACCCGATCGCCATCAGGAACACGAGCCCGGGCCGCGCCAACGACCACCGCATTCCGCTTTCGTACCACGCCGCCATCCGCCGCCCAATCCGGTCCAGCGCCGCCCCGAACCCGCTCGCCGCCGCCAACGACGCCGCCCCTTGTCGCGAGGCCCCCTCACCCAATCCGTCGTTAGTCTTGAGTCGTGAGTCTTGCGTCCTGCGCCCTTCGCCGCCCGCCCCCCGCCCCCACGCCAGCATCACCGGCATCAGGGTCACCGCCAGTACCAGCGACGCGCCCACCGACATCACCACGCTCAAGCTCAGATCGCGGAACAAGGCCGCCGCGAGTCCTTGGACGAAGACGATCGGCCCGAAAACGAGAATGGTGGTCAGCGTCCCGGCGGTGAGCGGCCCGGCGACGTCTTCCGTTCCCTTGAGCGCGGCGTCCCACCGCGACAGTCCCTGGTCCCGGTAACGCCCCGCCGCCTCCGCCACCACGATGGCGTTGTCGACCAGCAGCCCGACGCCGAGGGCCAGCCCGCCGAGCGAGAGGATGTTGATGGTGACACCCATGACCTGGAGCAGGGTGAGCGCCACCAGGACCGACAGCGGCACCATCAGCCCGATGACGAGCGACGCCTTCCAGTCGCGAAGGAACAGGAGGATGACCAGGAGGGAGAGGGCGCCGCCCACCACGATCTCCTGAGCCAGGTTCGAGAGCGCGTCGGTGACGAACACCGCCTGGGCGGCGACCACCTTGATACTCACGTCGGGGAACTCGGTCCGGAGCTGCGCCAAGGTCCGATAGATCTCCTGGGTCACCGCCACCGTGTTCGCTCCCGCGTCCTTATATACCACCAGCCCGACCGCCGGCTCGGCGTCGAGGGTGGTAATGGTCGTCGGGTCGGCGACCGTAAGACCCACTTTGCCGACATCGGCCAGGGTGATCCCGCTTCGGACCGGCCCCACCGGCGTCTGGGCGATCTCCTCGACGGTCTGGAACTCGGTGAGGGCCCGAAGCGCGAATCGGAATTGACCCCGCCGAATCGTCCCGCCGGCGGCCGCCGCGTTGGCGGAGCGAACCGCCGTCGCTACGTCATCCGGGGTGAGGCCTAACGCGCGGAGCCGCTCCGGGTCGACCTCGACTCGAACCTCGTCCTTGGGCTCACCGACCACCGCGACGCTGGCCACCCCGGCCAGCTGCTCCAACCGGCGGGCATGAACGTCCTTGGCGGTCCGGGCGATACTCCGCAGGTCGCCCCGGCTCGTCAAGCCGAGCACGGCGATCGGCCGTTCGCCGGGATCGCTGGTGAGGAGGGTGGGACGCTCGGCCCGCTCGGGAAGCGCGCCGCGGGCGTTGTCGAGTCGTTCGCGCACCTGCAGCACCGTCGCCGGCATGTCGGTGCCCCAGGCGAACTTCACCGTGGTGGTCACCTCGCCGTTCCGACTCACCGACCGCAAATCGACGAGACCCGGCGTGGCCGCGATCGCCTCCTCGATTCGCTCGGCGACGAAGTCGGACACTTCCTCGGCCGCGGCGCCGGGATAGCCGGTGCGAATCGTCAGTACCGGTAGTTGAATATCCGGTAGCAGCGACACTGGGAGTTTCCCGAGCGACACCGCTCCGAGCAGCACCAGTGCCAACGTCGCTGACACTGTCGTGATCGGCCGACGCAACGCGCTCGCGGCTACGGACACTCAGGCCCCAAGCACCGATGCCCAATCCCGCCGATCGCCGCGGGAGGCCAACTTCCCGCCGTCCCTGACGCCATCGTCACGGGATTCGTTCCTGGCGAGCCAAGAGCCGGACCGGAGCGTCGTGGGTCAAGGTGAGGTGCCCCTCGACCAAGACGGTGTCGCCCAGGGCCACGGGGATCTGCCCCGAGGTGCTGTCTGCGAGTACTTCGGTCTCGAACCCGTTGGTTCGCCCCGGGAAGATGTAGACCCACTGGGCCCGACCGTTCTTGACGACGAACACCAGCGGACGGCCATCGCGCTCGATCACCGCGGCGGCCGGCACGACGATCCGGTTCGGCAGGCGGGTGGCCTCGAGGCGAACATCGGCGTACATCCCCGGGCGGAGCTGTCCGTTGCCGGTGGCGCGAATGACCGCTCGTCCGGCCCGGGTCGTGCTGTCGACCATCGGGAGAATCGCGGCGACCCGGCCGCGGATCGGTTGGTCGGGCGCCGCGGCCGCGGTGATGATCGCCTCGCCCCCGATCTTGATGTACGGCATGTCGTGCTCGAGGACCGCGGCCTCGATCCGGAGGTTCTTGAGGTCGACGATCCGGCCGATCTCTTGGCCCTGAGAGAGTCGTTCGCCGACCGAGACCTTCACCTCATCCATCACCCCGTCGAACGGCGCCACGATGGTGGCTCGCTCTCGCTGGAGCTTCGCCTTCTCGAGCTCGGCCTTGGCCCGGTCCAGCCCGGCGCGGATCTCGGCGCTTCGGAGCCGCTCGCCGGTGACCGGCTTGCCGGTGACGATCGAGTCGCCGACGATGTTGTCGAGCAGCTTCAGCTTGGCGTCCTCCAAGGTGGCCTGCTGCTGTTCCACCGCGAGGTCGAGCTCCCGCGGATCGACTTGGAGCAGCGGGGCGCCCCGGGCCACCCGCGCCCCCGCGCGGACCAGCACGGCGATGATCGGTCCGGTCGTCTCGCTCTTGAGCACCGCGACCCCGTCGGAGCGGACCTGCCCGGTCGTGACCACCGAGAGCACCAGATCGCCTTGGCGGACCGCTTGCCCGACGACCGGCAAGGTGACGTTCGCCCCGGCCGCCGCCTGCGCCGTGGAGTCCGCCCCGTTCGGATCATCCCCGTCCCCAGCCCCCCCCTCGCCGTCCTTCTTGCACCCGCCGAGCACGACCACCGCCAGCAGCAGCGCGACCCCCCTGCGCCCTGCGCCCTGCGCCTTGCGCCCCTTCACATCGCCCTCCCGATCAACGCCTCGATCTCCGCTTTCGCGAGCACGTAGTCGAACCGCGCCCGGACCGCGTCCGATTCGGCGTTGTTGAGTTGTTCCTGCGCCCGGCTCAGCACGTCGTTCTCGATCGAGCCGATTCGATAGCGTTCCAGATGGACCCGGACCAGGGCCCGGAGGGTTTCCACGTTGGCCTGGGCGAGCCGGATCCGCTCTTCGGCGGCCTTGAGGCCCGCGATCCTGCCTAACATGTCGGCCGCGAGCCGGCGGCGGACGTCGGCGGCCTGGATCGTCGCGGTCTCGACGTCGGACCGGCCCCGGGCCACTTGCTGCTCTCGCTGGAACCGGTTGAAGATCTGCCAGGAGAGCCCCAGTCCGATGCTGCGACTGCTGAACAGCTGGTAGTCGTTGCTCCTGTTGCCGGCCAGGCGGGTATCGGCCGAGAGGTTCAGGCTGGGGAAGTATTGGGCCCTGGTGGCGCCCAGACTGGCCCGAGCGGCCCGCTCGGCGGCCTCGGCACGGACCGCCTCGGGGGCCCGGTTGGTCGCCTCGGCGATCAGCGCCGCGGTATCACCGATCGCGATGATCCGGACCAACGAGGAATCCTCGACGGCCGCGACCCGACCGACTTCGCCGATGGCTCGTGCCAGGGCGGCTTCGGCGGCGGCGAGTTGCCGCTCGTCGCTGATCAGCTGGAGCCGCGCTTGTGACACGTTGACCGCCGCCTGCAGTGAGTCGGCGATCGAGACGGCCCGGGTCGCCAGCTTGGCCGCCGCGATTCGAAACTGCTCCTCGGCGCGACGAATGCTCTCTTGACGGACCCGTACCAAAGCCGCCGACTGAATCGCGTCGACGAACGATCGGGCCGTCCGGAGCCGGTTCTGTGCTCGCTCGACGTCGAGCGATGCCTGGTTCGACGAGCGCTGGGCCTTCGCGGCGGCGATGTCCTTGCCGCGCCGAAATCCGGTGAAGAGATCGTATGATGCCCCGGCGCCGAGGTTGAGGCCGGTACTGCTGATACTCCCGCTGATCAGCTCGCCAGTAACGGGGTCGATTCGGGATTCGCCTTCGGAAAAGCTGTTGGAGAAGTTGGCGCTGGTTCTCAGGTCGGGGAGGTAGCCGCCATACGCGGTCCGAACCGCGGCCATGGCGTTGCGGACGTCGCCCTGGGCCCGAACCACCTGGGGATCGACGGACTCCGCCCGACGGAGCGCCTCCCCCAAGGTGATCGATCGTGGTTGTGCCCGGACTGAGGACCCCGCCAAGAGGGTGGCCGCGGTCGCCGCGACGAGGAACCGTGCTCGGTACATGACCTCATTCTACCGGTTGGGGTCCGCCGCGGTAAGCATGCGGGGCCGACGTCTCAGGAATGATGCCTCTCCGCCCGAAAAGGACGCACCGCTCCGCCCAGTTTGGCCAGCGACTTCGTCATCACGGTGACCGGATGACCGCGGAGCACGGTCGTGGCGAGCGCGACCCAGCCGAGCCGAAGATAGAACGCCTCCTGTCCGCCGGTGAACAAATGGAGCCGCTGGTGCCCCAGCCCCGCGGCGAACCCGGTGGCGTACTCCACTAGCCCGGTGCCGACTCCCGAGCCCCGGGCCTCCGGGGCCACGAACACGCTCGCGAGCCAGGGCGTGAGGTGTTCCCAACCTGGCAGATCATCCTTGATCAGGCTGACGGAGCCGAGCAGCCGATGCCCGTCCAGACCAACGAGCGTCAACGGGATCGCGGCCCGATTGACGTGCGTCAGTAGCTCGGTCAGTGCCGGTTGAGGTCCCCAGTCAGGAAGGAGGTCGGCCCACTCGTCGCCGTGCCAGTGAGCGAGCGTCGGGGCGAGATCCATTCGGTCGGCAAGGGGAACGATGTCCACGGAGGAAACCTAACAAACCCGGTCACCCCTCGGCTGGGCCCCGCCACCGCGCCATCGATGTGGGCAAGAACTCGCGGACTACGCCTCGAGGATCGGGACCCCGTAGGGTGGGAACTGCGGGTCGCGGGTGACCACCGTGAGCCCCTCGAGCCGAGCCTGGGCGACCAGCATCCGGTCGAACGGGTCGGCGTGATGAGGCGGGAGGTCGCGGAGCGCCTCGACATGGGCGAAGGTCACCTCGAGCTTCGAGAAGTCGCTGTCCTCCACCGCCGCCTCGAACGACCCGGGAAACCGAAGCTTGCCAAGGGCCGCCTTGATCACCGCCTCCCACGCCGAGGCGGCACTCACGAACACGATCTCGGCCTTGGCGATGGCTCGCTCCGCCTTGGGAGCGAGCCGTCGCGGGTCCGAACGCCACCAGAGGAAGGCGTGGGTGTCGAGGAGCAACCTCATGGCTCCGCCTTGCCCTCGGTGAAGGAGCGGAGGATCTCGGCGGGCAGGGGAGCGTCGAAGTCGGCGGCCATCCAGACTCGGTCTTCCCATCCTCCGGGCCGACGAACCCGCTCCTTGGCGGCCAACGGTACCAGCCGAGCCATCGGCACTCCCGCTTTGGCGATCACGATCTCTTCTCCCTGGGCGGCGCGGTCGACCAATTCCGAGAGATTGGTCTTGGCCGCGTAAAGGTTGACGATCTTAGCCACGGGGCCTCCAGTGATGGTCTACTTGACCAATCTATGCTACACCATATGATTGGTCAACTTGGTCAATTCATCACTGTCCTGGCGGCTGGGTCGCCCTCGGGCGGCGGCCCGACACCAATCTGGCGACGGGCGGCGGCGCTCTGGTAACCAGTACGCCGCAAGGTGGACCTTTTTCTTCCGGGGTGCCGCTCCGGGTCGGATCGGACCCGGGCAGCGAGGTAGGGTGACGTCGTTCCCTCGTCAGGGTGTGGAGGGCGCGGCAGTCGAGAGGTCTCTGGCGACGCCGCGGGGTAGACGGCCCGCCTGGGCGCCGAGCGACGGACTCGGCGCCGTGACTGGCCCGACCGAGCGGAGGAGGTGCTTCGGCGCGGTGTGGTCGATGGCGGCTTGGAGCGATGCGGTGCTGGCTCGGTCGAAGCTCCCGAGGTTGCCAAGCAGCTGGTCGTGGGCCTGACCTCGGTAGCGCCGAGGGGTCTCCAGCTGCAGCTCAGCGAGGTCGGTGAACCGACCGGTGGTCCACCGCCCGTAGTCGAAGGACGACTCGAACTCGATCGTCGATTCGACCTTGCGGTCCAGGATCACGATCCGGTTGGCGAGCACGTCGCGGAGGTAGCTGGCCAGGACCCGCTGGTGCTCGACGTCGGTCGCCGCCCGCCGGACGTAGTCCTCGACCATGCTCAGGAGTTCGTCGACGGCGGCCCGCGAGCTGGTGATCTTGGCGATATAGACCAGGTTCAACTTGACGCCCTCGATCCGCTCACCCCGCTCGAGCTTGGCGCTGAAGACACGGTAGAGGTCGTCGGAGGTGTCGTGGAGTTCGTGCTGGGCGTCGGCGTTGTACTCGGCGAGGATGGCCGCGAGCGCGGGATACCGGGTGTAGTCCGCGAACGCGAGATGGCGCACCAGCGGCGCCGCCACGATCCCGGCCGGCTGACAGAGCTTGAAGAACTCCCGGAAGAACTCCCGGACCAGGAGGAGCTGGAGGAAGAACCCGTATCGACGGATCCGGAGGTAGTCGTCGAACGACGACCAGTTGGTGCCCACCACCACTTCCTCTTTCTCGACCGCCACGATCTCGCCGCCCGCGTAGATCCCGAACGACCCCTCCGCGAAACGGAACTTGGTCTTGATGCCGAAGGCTTCCCGCCGTTCCCGGGTGGCCAGATCGATCCCGCCGAAGAGTTGGAGCGGGTAGACCACCACGCTGTTCATCCCATGGGCGAGGAGGGTTTCCACCCCGTCGCAGAACGTCTCTGGGGTCTCGTGGGGAAAGCCGTAGATCATCTCCGATTCGGTCTTGATGTCCCGCTGGTTGGCCCACTGGACGTTGGCGGCGACTTTCTCGAGTGAGATGTTGGTTCGCCGGATCGCCTTCCGGGTCGCCGGGTTGAGCGACTGGAAGCTCATCATCATCTCGGCGCCCCAGGCGATCGGCTTGATCGTCTCCACCACGGTCCGCGACGCGTCGGTCACGATCTTGGCCGTGTAGTAGTAGACTCGCCCGGGCCAGTTGGCCGTCTTGCTCCGCTCGACCAGATGCCGGGCCACCTCGATATCGCGATCGCCGAGCAGGCCCCAGTTCTCGTCGGTGAGGAGAAGGTCCCCAGTCTGACTTCGCGCTCCGATGTAGTCGATCTCCGCCTTCACCCGGTCGAGAGAGAACGCCCGGGGCCGATTCCACAGCGCGGTGCCACTGACGCAGAACTCACACCGGTACGGGCATCCCCTCATGGTCTGGAGAATCGGAGTGAGGCCCTGGGCGAGGAATGGATCGAGTAGCCCGGTCAGGTAGGGAGAAGGAATCTCGTCGGCGCCCTCGACCGGCACGTGGTCACCACCTTCCTCGGCGGTACCGGGCGTGGCCTTGGTCAGGATCGGCATCGTATAGGGACCGCGGACCAGGGCGCCGGCCGGATCGAGATAGGCGACTCCGGACACCACCGCCCCGCCGCGGTCGCCGCCGTTGGCGAGATGGGTGAGCAGCGCGACGATGCCGTTTTCGCCTTCCGAGGGAATCAGATAGTCGAGTCCGGGAAAGTCGCCGAAGAAGTCGACGATCGCCCCGTCCTGGTCGTCGACCGAGGGGCCACCGGCCACGGTGATCATGCCCGGCATCGTCGCCTTGACGTACTGCGTCATCCGGCGGGACAGGTCGATGTTCCAGTTGCAGACGCTGAGGCCCAGAACGGCGGGGGGCCGACGTCGGATCGCCTCGATCAGCTGGTCCGGATCCCGGAACAATTCGACCTCGACCTCCGGCAGTCGTTGCCGAATCGTCGCGGCGAGGAATCCGACCCCCAGCGGCACGGTGTATGGCGAGGTCTCGCGATTAGCCGCCACGAAGGTATGGAACAGCTCCGCCAGGTAGATCCGCATCTGATCGACTCCTTCGGGTCTGCCCGTGGGGCTGACCGGCTAGTCGTCGTCGATTCCCCGGTGGACGCGCTCGGGTGACCGGCAACGATCAAGGACCGGCAATTCCCGCCGGTTCAGGAGTAGAAGGTCAACAACCGTGCCGTTTGTCGAGCGGTGGCGAAGGCTCCGGCCGGGTGAGGGCGTTTGAGAGGCGCCGTTTCACGGACCGCTACGGCCGATCTGCATGACTGGGTGATCAGGTCTACACGGTCCGCGGCCCGCCTGGCCCCTGTCCTGTTGTGGAGCGCCGGAACGAACTCGAGTTGTGCAGAGAAGTGGCGCGTACTATACTGGAGTTGGCCCGTTACCCTCGGTGAACGCCGGCTTCATGCCGTGTGCTCGCGAAAGCGATGCCTAGCCGGGGGTAACGGGCTTCATTCGTTGCAGCGACAAAGGGTGGCTATCGCTGTACCACTCGCCATACGGCTTGTGACGCAGGTCGTCAAGGTCCATGACCAATCTGTAGTGCGGGGCTAAGGCTGTGTAATAGCGTTCTTCCCCCTTCTCATACAGCCGCTGGATTGCCCAAAGCAGGTAGTCGGCAACCTGCAGACCGGCGTGCTGTGACGGAACGCCAGAGGCGACCACGACTGGCTTGTCATGGTCTGTGCGCCACCGCCTGTTGAACCGCTCCTTCGCTCGATGAAGAGCGCTCGTAAGGGCCGTGTTTCGATCGGACTTTCCTCGTCGAGCGAAGACGAATCGGTTCTCCTCCGCCTTGTGAAGCAACGTTGTACACGCCCGCTCCACCAACTGATCGTATACATCGTTCGGCGTGAGTTTTCGGCCCGAGACCCGGAAAAGCTCCCTCGAAAAATCCGCCAATTCCCGCTTTCGGCGAATTGCGACAATTGCCTTCGGTTTGAGTGCCGGGAGGAGCTTGAACACTTCTCGCCGCACCTCAGGGATATCGTCCTTTGCGTGGAACCCGAGGGCGGTCTTGCGACTCGTCACCGCCATCGACGGCACCCCGCGGAAATATGGATCGCGCAGGAGGTCGCCCCGAAGCGCTGATAGCTGCGCATCGGCCTGAGCGGGTTCAGGGAGTTCGCAGATGCCGACCATGAACGTATTGGACGTGCCCGGACTCCCGACGATAGTCTTGCCTCGGCGGTCAAAAAGAGTGAGGTCGCCGGCCTCGTCGACGAAGAAATGGCGAACCGAAGGAATTGGCTTTGGCATGGATCGTTTCTGAGGAAACCCGGTCCCAGCGTTTCGAAATCACCAGACGGAATGGCCAGGCAGCCGGACGAAGCCCGTCCGTGTTCCCTCCGCCGCAATATGGCCGGATGACCATGCGGCTCCAACGGCGACTTTCACCCGTTGGGGGCTCCCCGCGCGTGACGCTGGCGTTGATTCAAGTCTCGGGTCGATTGCCGATCAAGGCAAGGCGGGCAGGAATATCCGGGCCACGCCCTCCACCAGCTGTTCCGGTTGGGCCCCCTGCAGGTTGGTGAGCACGACCACGGCGAGATCGTCGTCCGGATAGACGAAGAACCCCGCTCTCGCGCCGCCCGACCCGCCGGCCGCGCGGTGAGCCGGCCGATCGATCAGCGGCCAACCGAGCCCGTAGGCGAACGGCGAACCCGCATGGTGGAAGATCGAGCCATCGGCGAGGCGGGTCGGCTTCCAGATCTCCTCCAGGCTGGCGCGGGTGACCAGCTTGCCGGCGAGGAGACCGGCAATCCAGAGGCCGAAGTCTCGGGCGGAGATGTTGAGCGCGGCGGCGGTGTAGAGGAACGGATCGAACTCGTACCAGGTGTGCTCGATTCGGTCGAGGGGGCGAGGCTGACCATCGACGATCCGGAACTTGGTGTACCCAGTGGCCCGACCCGGCACCACGGCCCGGGCGTCGCCGAAGGTCGCCGAGGTGATCCCGAGCGGGGCCAGCTCGCGTTCGAGGCAGAACCGTTCGAACGGCATCCCGCTGGCCTGCTCGATCAGCATCGCGAGGAGCATGTAGTTGGTCTGATTGTAGCTCCAGGAGGTTGCGGCGGGGAACACCAGCGGCTTGTCGGCGAGGAGCTCGAGCGCGTCGGGCGCGGTCCGGGCGAGCATCGTGCCGCTGTTGGGGTTGTCGAGTACGTCGGGCAGGCCCGAGGTATGGTTCAACAACTGCCGAACGGTGATGACCCGCCAGGTGGCGGGCAGGCCCTCGAGATGGGTGCCGATCGGATCGTCGAGCCGGAACTTGCCGGCTTCGACCAGCATCAAGGTCGCGACGGCCGCGAACGACTTGGTCGTCGAGTTGATCTGGAATGGAGTGCTGGCGGTCACCGAAGCGTCATGTTCGAGGCTGGCTTTGCCGTAGGCCCTGACCTTTTCCACCTTGCCGTGCCGGACGATCGCCACCGCGAGACCGGGGATCGATCGCCTCGCCATCTCGGCGGTCAGATACTGATCGACCTCGGCGGACCGATTCTGGGCGGGGAGGGTCGCTGCCAGGGTGGCGGTGAGCGCGAAAGCGCTCCGGATGATGCGAGGGGACACGGCGGCTCGGGCGATGAAGGTCGACGCCGCGTACGCGGTGACCAGCCGAGCGGTTTCAAGCCACCTCGGAGTTCGCCGAGAGCGGGCCGGCGTCGGCCGTGGTCACGGCGTCTTTCCCTGGAATCGGACCACGTGCCCCCGGGCGATGACGACGTCGCCGACGCTCTTCGCGATGCTGTACAGCTCCAGCACCCGTTCCACCACGATCGTCCCGAGGAACGCCTCGGGGCTGCCTAACGCCTTGCCGGTGGCCGGATCGAGCAGCGGCTCGCCGGCCTCGAAGACATCGAGCTCCAAGCCGGGTCGCATCCCATCCGGGGCGGCCGCGCCGAGATAGATCACCCCCTGTCGAACGTCCACCACCCGAGCGCTCCACCGAATCCGCGGCATCCCCGTCATCAGCCCCACCACGGCGTTCTGGATCGCCTGTCGCGAGGCCTGGCCCAACGGCGTGGTGAACTGGGCGTCGGCCGAGTAGTTCTTCTCGCCCTTTATCAGGTCCGCCGCGAGGCCCGTCTGACTGGCTTTGCCCTTGCCCTTGGTCGAGTAGACCACTTCGCCAGTCGTCGCGTCGATCAGCCGGAGATCGATGATCACCTCGGCGCTGACCCGTTCCGAGGCGACGCTGAGCCCCTGGATGACGTTGGTGAGCTGGCCCCCGATGCTCGATTTCCCGAAGGTGAACCCGGTGATGTCCCCGGTGATGAGGAGCTGGGCCCCGAGCATCGCCCCCTGTTGCGCCCCGCTTTCCTTGGTCACCTTGCCGGCCGAGGCGATCCCCTGCTCCTGCTCGATCTGCTGCATCGCCGCCCGTTCGAGGACCACGAACCGCCCGGTCCGAACCAGCACCGAGGTCAGCATTTCGGTGAGCCCGCGGGCAAACTCGGACGGGGGCGGAATCGCGATGGTCACGGTCGTCTGGCTCGGTTGGACCGGCTGCCCGTAGGGCTGCGGCATCGGCTGGCCGGGCATCGGCATTTGGGTGGTCTGCATCTTGAGGGCCGAGCCGGAGAGGTCCATCACCGCCACCCGCAGTCGCTGGGTGCCAGGTCCTTGGCCGAGGGCGGTGTCGCGCCAGCCAACGACCAACACAATCGCCGCGAACCCGGGTAGTCCCGCGGCCTGCCTCACAGCCTGGGCGACTCTTCGCATCCGACCCTCCTGAGCGGTTCGGGGGCCCCAATTGGGCCCGCGTGCCAACTAGTCTAGGTCGGCCCGGTCAGAGCCCGATCACTTCCGGATCAAGGCCGAATCAGCGATGTAACCATTTGAAGGACAACGGATTGGGAAGCACCGATCGAGGCCGTTTTCGGGGGTGATACGTCTTCGCCGGTTTTTCCGAGTTCACGGTAAACGCCCAATCCCCTTCACCCGGAGGTGCCCCATGTCTAAACCGTCCGCCCGTGTTCTTGGGCTGTTCGCCGTCGTCGGTGCCCTTTCGTCCGTTCCCGCCCAGGCCCAATCCGCCGGCCTCGACAAAGAAACGGCGGCGGACGTGATGCGGGCGGGCGCCAATGGAGTGGCGGGCTTCGACGCGGCTTTGGTCGAGATCAACGAGGCGCGGGCCATCGCCGCGCAGATGTCGAAGGACGCCGGTTTTGCCCAGAAGGTCCTCGATCTGGCTCGCCGGGGCGACAAGGCGGGACTCGCGGCGTTGATGCGACCGTACGCCCCGCGGAGCGGGTTCGTGGTCACTCGAGTGGTCGATTTCACGGTCGACATCAAGGCGGCGCGCTTCATCTTCTGCTGGTCGAACTCGAACGGGTGTCCTGGCGGCTCCAACTTCCTGCTGATGGCGGTCGCCTAGTCAGGCGACCGCCCGAGGGGCCGCTCGGTCGGCCGCGACTGTTTCGCCTTGGCGAGGTGGCGCCGCCGGGCGCCCCCACACGGGAACCGCTTGCCATCAAGGCAACCACGCCGTCCGCTCGGATGCGGGAACCCTGGCCTTCGACTCGGAGGTTCCGTCGGGCTCGCCGAGCAGGATGACGCCAACCACCCGCTCGCCCTCCCCGACCCCCCAGGCCTGGCCGACCGCCTCATCCGCGAACACGGCTCCCGTCCGCAGATGGGTGCCAAGCCCAAGCTCCACCGCGCCGAGGAGCAGGTTCTGAATCGCCATCCAGATCGCGGCGTAGTCTTCCTCGAGAATCTCCGGATTCGCCGACTTGATCTGCACCACCGCGATCATCAGCGGCGCGGCCACGGCTTCAGCCACCGTCCGTTCCTGCATCACGCGCGCTGCCTCCGGATCCTCGAGCTTCCGCGCCTTGCGGACCCCCAGCGCTCGGCCGTAGGCCGCCCGCGCGTCGGGCCCGAGAACCAGAAACCGCCAGGGCGCGGTCATGCGGTGATTGGGGGCCAGCACCGCCAACTCCAACAACGTTTCCACCTGCCCCCGGGTGACCGGAGTAGGGGTGAACTTCTTGGTGGATCGTCGGGCGCGAATTGCTTCGATGACAGTCATGTCTTATTCCCGTGGTGAACTCAGAATCTTGGGTAGGGACCAGCTTCCCGGGGTCGATGCTACCAGTCGATCACCTGACCGACGCCGAGCCGATCCGCCTCGCGGAGGATGAAATCCGCCGAGACCAGGTCCTCCGCCACCATGCCGAGTGACTTGAAGAGGGTGATGTCCTGGTCCGAGGTCCGGCCTGGCACTCGGCCGGTGAGCACGTCGCCGATCGAGCCCACAATGTGATCGTCGCCCACCGCCCCGGCCTCCTTGGCCCGACGCAGATCGCCAGCGAGGGCGAGGGCGCTGTCCCGGAAGTCCACGAACAGCCGCGACCGGGCCACGGTCTCGACGTCGATCTCCGAGGTAGTCGGGATGCTCGACCCGACCACGTTGAGGTGTTGGCCGGGTCGGAGCCATCGCGCCTCGACGAACGGCTCCTTGGCGGCCGTGGTGGTGCAGAGCACGTCGGCGCCGACCGCGGCTTCTTCCGGCGTGGCCACCGCGGCGATCTCGAGGTCGTGGTGGGCCGCTTGGTCGGCCGCGAACTGCTTCGCCTTGGCGAGGTGGCGCCCCCAAATCAAGGCTCGGCGAAATGACCGGACCCGGGTCACCGCCTCGAGGTGGGTGCGGGCCTGCTCCCCGTAGCCGAAGATCGCCAGGGTGGTGGTGTCGCGGCGGGCCAACGCGTCGGTGGCCACGGCGCTGGCGGCGGCGGTCCGGATCGCCGTGATCTCGCGACCGTCCATGATGGCCCGGGGGGCGCCGTTCTTGGTCTCGAACAGGTGGACGAATCCCTGGTGGGAGCCGAACGCCGTGCCGAAGTTACCCGGGAAGACCGTCATCACCTTGATCCCGATCCACTCCGGGTTACCGGTGTAGCCGGGCATCATGCTGAGGAGGCCTCGGCGATCAGGGTGGAAGAGCGACTGGCGGATCGGCTGAATGGCTTCCCCGGTCGCCACCAGGGACATCGCGGTTCGCATCAGCTCGATACAGCGATCGATCGGCAACAAGGACCGCACGGCGGCGGCGTTGAGCACTCGGATTTGCATCAGGGGAAAGAGCGGGCCACGTCGCGAGGTGTCAAGATCCCGGTGGGGTCGGTTTCGTCCGCGAGAACACCGCGCCGTGGGGTGCGGCGGGGCCGGCGCGACCGTGAGGCCAGATCTCCCGATCGAAACGAACCCCGGGCTCGGTCGAGCCTGGCTCCCGAAACGTCGAATCGAGGGCGAGTCGGCCGGACGCCGGGTCGAGGCGGACGATGAGCACCGCGTAGTGGGTGGCCCCCTGGCCGGAGGTCACCACGATGCGGTCTCCCTCCGGTTCGATCGACAGCCAGTGCGGTTTCCACGGCTTGTCGAGGGTGAGCCGATCGACTTCCACCGGATGGGACGGGTCGGTGAAGTCGAACGAGATCAGCGCCGATCCCTTCGCGTTGGCGAAAGTCTGTACCCAGAAGCGGCCCCGGGTCACCGGGATCGCGCAGTCATCGGTGTCGAAGGTGGTCCAGGGGAGGACATTGATCAACTCCGCCCGCAGTTGATCGGTGGCGAGATCGTGGAGCCGGTACATCGCGCAGGTGAAGGTGGTCAGGATCACGGTGCCGTCGGCCAACAGCCGGATCTCGGCGGGATCACGATGCTCGTATCCCAGCGGACCCCGGGGCAGGGGCACCGTCGCGAGCAGCTTCAGGTCGGACAGCCGCCACACCTGAAACGACGATCCCTGGGCGACCGCCTCCATGTCGGTGGTGGTGCTGACCGCGCGATCGATGCTGGGGATCGCAGTCACGCTGTAGGGCCGGAGCTCGGGGTCGGCCGGATCGGCGGCGGCCACGGTTCGCACCGGGGTGCCGGCCGGATCGAGCTCGACCAGGCCTCCGGGGACCCGGTTGCCCTCACCGATGGCCTGGAAGGTCGTCAGGACGTTGCCGTTAGGCAGGCGCTCATAGCTGTGGGGGTAGCGGAATTCGCCGACGCCCCGGAGGCTGCCGACGACTCGGGGAGCGGTGGGAGCGGAGACGTCGATGAGGAAGGTCGCGCCGGCATGGTAGGCGTTGACGAACAGGGTGTCGCCCGGCGGCATCTGGTGCTCGGTGTGGTGGGCCATGCCGCGGACCCCGACCGGGACCGTGGCCAAGACGGTGCCGTAGCGCCGGGAGCTCGAATCGGCGTCGATCACCGCGAGGAAGTCGCTGGCACTGTCGCGGTCGGCGCCGGCCCACACGAAGAGGTACTTGCTGTTCGGCGACGACGGAGCCCCGGGCCGTGCGACGGTGGTGGCGCAAGCGACGACGAACCCCACCAGCACCATCGCCGGCCAGCGCGCGTTTCCGACCATTGGTCCCCCTCTGTGAGATGCGATCCGATCCGACCCGCTCGATTCCCCAAAGGGAACCAAGTCGCCCCCCGCTAGCGCTGAAAGACGACCCGCCCGTCGACCACCGTGAGATCGACCTTCATCGCGCCGATGGCGTCGGGCTCGACCCGGCCGATCCCACCGTCGAGCACCACCAGATCGGCCGCCATGCCTCGCTCGAGGGTTCCCTTCCACGACTCGGCCCGGTCCTGCCACGCCCCCGCCGCCGTATGCGACCAGATCGCCCGGTCGAGGCTGATCCGCTCGGCCGAGCCCGACACGGTGCCGGACTGCTTGCCCTTCCGGGTCACGCAGGTCGCCAGGCCCTGGCGCCAGTTCCCGTCGGTCACCGGGGCGTCGGACCCGGTGGCGACGATGACCCCAGCGTCGATCGCGGTGCGATAGGGCCACTCGAATGAGGCTCGCTCCGGCCCGAGGCTCGCCACCTGTCCATCGGCGATCAGGTACTTGATGGTGGAATTGAAATTCGCGCCGATGCCGAGCCTGGCCATCCGCAGCAAGGTGGCGGGCGAGACCAGATCGGCGTGGATCAGGTAATGACGGCGATTTCGGTCGGGCGCTTTCGCCGTGGCCTTGGCGTAGGCGTCGACGGTGACGTCGATGGTCTTGTCGCCGGTGGCGTGGGTCCCGATCTGCCACCCCGCCTCATGGGCGGCCAGGATCATTCCCTCGAGCTCGGCCACCCGCTGCTCGGGCCCGCCCTCGCCCACCAGCAGCTCGCCGTTGCCGCCCCCCTGATAGGGTTGATGGAGCCAGGCCGTCTTGTTGTTGGTTGGGATCCCGTCGGCCACGATCTTGACCCCGGCCACCCGGACCCAGCGGGGGTCGAGGCCGACGGGCATCCGGAAGGCACCTAACGTCGCCTTCAGCTCCGCCACCGTGTCGCCAACGCCGAGCAGGGCGGTGAGCCGGGCCTTGAGGGCGCCGGCGGCGGCCATCTCGGCGAAGAACGCGATGGTCTCGCCGTCGAGTAGCGGCTCGGTGAAGCTGGTGATGCCGTTCGACGCCATCAGCCGAGTCGCGTTGTCGAACCCCTGGCGTCGCTCGGCGGCCGAGTAGGGCGGGATGGCTCGGTAGATGAGACTGGTGGCGTCTTCGAGCAGGACGCCGGTCGGCTCGCCGGCCGCGTCCTTGACGATGACGCCACCGGTGGGCGGCACCGTGTCCCGGGTGATCCCGGCGAGCGCGAGCGCCTTCGAGTTGGCCCAGACCGCGTGGAAGGAGAACTCGTTGAGCGCCACCGGATGGTCGGGCGCGACGCGATCGAGATCCTGGCGGGTCGGGGCGCGGCCCTCGGCGAAGTACCGTTGATCCCAGCCGTTGCCGCGAATCCACTGGCCCGCCCCTCGCGAGGCCGCCGCCTGAGCGACCAAGCCAACCACGTCGGCGATCGAGCGGACCGTGGGGTAGCTCACGTCCACCGTGAACGGCGGCTGGCCGTACCCCCAGAGGAGCGCGTGGAGGTGGCTGTCGTTGGCCCCGGGAAGCACCGTGCGACCGCGGAGATTGACTGACTCGGTGCGCGGCCCGGCGAGCCGCCGCACCTCCGCCGTCGCGCCGGCCGCCACCACCCGGCCGCCGCGGACGGCCAGGGCTTCCACCCGGCGGAACGATCGATCGACCAGGTGGACGTCGCCGTCGTAGAGGATCAGGTCGGGGGGCCCATCCTGCCCGAGAGCGCCCGGCCCGTGGATCGCGGCGCTGGCGATGGAAAGCGCGAAGGCCCGGCGAGAGACGGAGAGGGGCTCGGCGGTGACTGAGCTTCGAGGCGTCATGGCGGTAATGTAGCCGCGGCGTGGCCCTCGCCGGGCGGAAGGGTCCCGGATATCATCAACCGCGCTGCTGTGTCCTTTCCTCGAGAGGAGCCACCATCCCGACGACCCATCGGCTCGCGCGCCTCCGTCGATTGTCCCACTGGCTCGACGACGGCATCCGGATCCCTGGCACCCGACTCCGGGTCGGGCTCGACCCGATCCTGGGCCTGGTCCCGGGCATCGGTGACGCCGCCGGCGCGATTCTTTCGGCCGCGATCGTGGTGGAGGCGGCTCGTCAAGGAGTATCCCGGTACACTCTCGTGCGGATGGGCGGCAACATCGCCGTCGACGCCGGGCTTGGCGCCGTTCCATTCATCGGTGACCTCTTCGACGCGGGTTGGAAGGCCAACACCCGAAACCTGGCCCTGCTGGAGCGCCACGTGGAGGTGCCGTCGACGGCCCGCAGGGGAGACCGACTCCTCGTGCTTGGGCTCGCCGGGCTGCTCGTGCTGCTCTGCGTGGCGCTCGCGGTCGGCGGGGCGGTCCTCACCGTGGCCATACTCGGGCGGTTGAGGTGAGCTCCCTTGCTCAACGGTGCGCCAGGGCCCTCTTGGCCCGCGGCGATCTCGTTCCCTAACGCCCTCGCGCCAGCTCGTCACGGTACGTCTTCCCACCTTTCATCACGAAGCCGACCCGCTCCAGCACCCCGATGTCACGAAGGGGATCACCGGGCACCGCGATGATGTCGGCCAGCTTGCCGGCGACGAGCGATCCGACCCGATCCTGCCACCCGATGATCTCCGCGTTGAGCGAGGTGGCGGCGACGATCGCGGCCATCGGGGACTCGCCCAGCTTCACCCGCTCGGCGAATTCCCGGGCGTTCTCGCCATGGGGGATCACCATGGCGTCCGTCGCGAAACCGATCGGCAAGCCGGCCGCCAACGCTCGGCGGAATCCCGCGTAGCCGGTCGATCGGAACTGCCGAGCCCGCTCCCGCTCGCTTTCCGGAATCGGGTTGTCCTCGCCGGGCCGATCGATCGCCTGGTAGGTATATAGCGTCGGCACGTAGAACACCCGCCGATCGGCGGCCTTGAGCAGGGCCACCGCCTCATCGTCCAGGTCCGACCCGTGATCGACCGTCCGGACGCCACCGCGGATCGCGGCCTTGATGCCCTCCGCTCCATGGGCGTGCGCCGCCACCGGCTTGCCCCAGCGCTTGGCCTCCGCCACCGCGGCGGCAATCTCTTCGTCGGTGTACTGTCGCGCGCCTGGCGCGATTCCTTTGGACAGCATCGCGCCGGTCGCGAAGATCTTGATGAAGTCGGCGCCGTGCTTGAGATTGGCGCGCACCGCCCGGGTCACCTCGTCGGGTCCGTCGGCCAGATTCCGGACCAGGGGGACATCGACATAGGGTGAGAACTGCCTCGCGTCGCCGGCCCCGCCGGTGGGCGACACGTAGCTGCCCGCCACCGCCATCCGTGGTCCCGGCACCACGTCCTCATCGATGGCGCGGCGCAGCTCGACGTCGACGTACGGCCAGCTCGGTCCCATGTCGCGGCACGACGTGAAACCCGCCAGCAGCGTGATCCGGGCGTTGCGCGCTCCCCAGAGCGCCTCCCGGGGCGGGGTCGACTTGGTCAGCGCGTCTTCCCAGTGAACCCGCTCGTCACCGGTGAGGTGGGTGTGGAGATCGATCAGCCCGGGCAGGATCGTCGCGTCGCCGAGATCCACGACCGTCGCGCCCGCGGGAATCCGGACCCGCGAACCCACTTCGGCGATCCGCTCGCCCTCGATGCGGATCATCGCGGGCTGGATCGGAGCGGCGCCGGTGCCGTCGATCAGGCGTGCCGCCCGGAGCACGGTGACTGAACTCGGTGGCGCCTGGGAAGCCAGCGGGGTACGGCTCGGTGCGGCGGCCACCACGAGCCCGAATCCGGCCAAGAGCGGAAAGATCGATTGGCGCACGGCGGTCCTCGCGGTTGACGATGGACGGAGTGTACCGCTTTGCGGCTTGGCGGGACAGGCGCGGCCCTCGGCGCGGCAACTAGAAACGCGATACATTTGCGACGGTCTGGATCCCTTGGTTCCCCCCTCGTTCACCCGAAGCGGAATCCACTCAATGGCTCGCCTTCACTCGACCGTCCTGCTCCTCTCGCTCGCCGCACCCCTCCCCTTGGCGGGTCAGCTGGCCTCCGACCGGATCGACTCGGTCTTCTCGGCCCAGCGCGGCACCGATCGGCCCGGGTGCGCGGTCGGGGTCGTTCAGCGCGGTCGGCTGATTTTCTCGAAGGGCTACGGGATGGCCGATCTGGCCCAAGGGTTGGCGATTACCCCGCAGTCGGTCTTCCACGTGGCCTCGGTCTCCAAGCAGTTCACCGCGATGAGCCTGGTGTTGCTGGCCCAAGCCGGCAAGCTCTCTCTCGACGACGAGGTCCGGAAGTACCTGCCCGACTTCCCGGCCTACGGTACCCCAGTCACCATTCGCCAGTTCCTCGCCCACACCAGCGGCGTTCGCGATCAGTGGAATCTCCTGATGACCGCGGGCTGGCGGCTCGGCGACGACGTGATCACCGAGCAGGACGTGATCGACATCGTCAACCGGCAGAAAGTCCTCAACTTCACGCCCGGGAGCTTCTGGAACTACAGCAACACCGGTTTCACCCTGGCGGGTACCATCGTCAAAAAGGTCACCGGCCAGACCCTCCGCCAGTTCGCCGATTCCGCGTTGTTCAAGCCGTTAGGGATGGCGCGGACCCATTTCCACGACGACAACCTGATGATCGTGCCGGGCCGGACCCGGGGCCACACCTTCCGGTCCGGGGAGTGGAAGGAGACCGTTCCCAACTATTCCAACGCCGGCGCCACCAGCCTCTTCACCACCGTGGTCGACCTGGCCCGGTGGCACCACCAGCTCGACTCCGGCATCGTGGGCGGCCGCTCGGCGATCGCCACCCTCACCGCCCCGGCAGTGCTCACCAACGGGGACACGCTGTCCTACGCGCTCGGCATCATCCGCGGCAACTACCGTGGGGTGCCGACCGTCTCTCACAGCGGCGGCGACCCGGGTTACTCGTCGCATCTCCTCCACTTTCCGAACACCCACTCCGGCGTCTCGGTCCTCTGCAATACCTCCGGGGTCGCCAATCCATCTCGGCTCGCCGAACTGACCGCGGACGTTTTGCTTGCTGATGAGTTGGGACCGGTTCCAACTCCGCCAGCGATGGTACTCGGTTCCGCCGTCACCGGCGACGTCGGCCTTTACTGGAGCGAGGGGCCCGAGGCGGTGGCCCGGATCGTAGTGGAGACGGATGGGGCGGGCTGGCGGGTTGGCAACACCACCATTCGGCTTCGGGTCTCCGGCACCGACCGGAAGTACTTGCTCGGGAACGGGCCGGCCTCGGTGACGCTCCGATCCGACGGCACCGTCCTCTTTCGGAGCGGCAACGGGGAGTCTTCCGTATACACCAAAGTGGCCGAGTGGACTCCAACGGCCGCCGACCGAGCCGCGCTAGTGGGCCGCTACTTCAGCCCGGAGGTCGACGTGACCTGGGAGATCAAAGCCGTTGGCGACAGCCTGATGCTCGAGCGGCGGAAGTTCCCGGCGGGCCGCCTGACCCCGGTGTTCCGTGACACCTACACCGCGCCGAGCGCCCTGACGTTCACGATCAGGGCGGTTCGCGGGAAGGACGGGAAGGTCACCGGGATCACGGCGGGGTCGGGACGGGTCGTGCGGGTCGAGTTCGCGCGGGTTCCCAGCAAATAACATCGCCACCACGGGGGATAGATCCATGCGCATACTCCAACTCAGACGGCTCGTCGTCCTCGCCGCGCTGCTCCTGGCGCCGAGCGCGGTTGCCGGCCAAGCCAAGGACGAGCTGCCGGAACCGCTTCGGTCGCGGATCGACCAACTGATCGCCGCGGACATGCAGGCGCAGCACATTCCGGGGCTTGCCTTGGCGGTCGTGAAGAACGGCCGGGTCGCTTACGCCAAAGGGTACGGCGTCGCGAACGTCGAACTCGACGTCCCGGTCACCCCGACGACGGTGTTCAAGGTCGGTTCGGTCAGCAAGCAGTTCATCGCGACTGGCATCATGCTTCTGGTCCAGGAAGGCCGGCTCGGGCTCGACGACCTGGTCAGCGCCCACCTCGCGGGCACGCCGAGTGACTGGGGCGCGATCACCATTCGCCACCTGCTGAGCCACACCTCGGGCCTCCTCCGAGAGGGCCCCGCGTTCGACCCCCTCAAGGTGCTGGCCGATTCGGTGGTGGTGCGGTCCGCGTTCGATAAGCCGTTGCGGTTCCCGACCGGCACCAAGTGGGAGTACTGCAACGTCTGCTACTTCGCGCTGGCGGACCTCATCGCGCGGAAGTCGGGGACCCCGTGGCCGCGATTCATGCGCGACCGGGTCTTCCTGCCCTCGGGCATGGCCGACAGCCGATCCACCACGTTGTCCGAGCTGGTGCCGCGGCGCGCCGATGGCTACGTCTGGCGTGAGGGCGGGTACGCACCCGCGCCCGAGTTCTTGGCTCTGCGGCCGAGCGGCGCCTTTCTCTCGACCGTGCTGGACCTGGCGAGATGGGATTCCGTCCTGATCCATGGCACCTTGCTCTCCGAGTCGAGCCGGCGGGCGATGTGGACGCCCACCTTGCTCGCGAGCGGCGCCCCGGCGGTGGCGGGTGGTGGCGATCCGCCGGTCGGCTACGGACTCGGGTGGTTCGTGGAGGCGCTCGGGGGACATCGGCGCGTCCATCACGGCGGCTCGCTACCGGGGTTTCGCGCCCAGATGAGCCGATACCCCGATGACGGCTGGACGGTCATCGTCCTCACCAACGGGGATGGGGCCCGGTCCGATCGGATCGAGGCGGGGGTCGCTCGCTTGGTGCTGGACGTTCGTTAGGCGGATCGCGTCCTTCGACGCGCCCCGCTATCCTGGCAGGGGTCGGGGATGGGTCGTTTCAATACCTCAGCCCGGCGGTGGCGTCCGTCCCTGAGTCGGTCGGATTGGCGCACGAATCGCTCGCCCCGGCAGGACCCCTTCCCGTACCGCCCCGTTACGAACGACGACGACGCCGTTGACGAGCACGTCCCGAAGGCCAAGCGGTGGGAGGGTCGGTTCCCGGTAGGTTGCTCGGTCGATGATACCGGCCGGGTCGAGAACCACGATGTCGGCATCGGCACCGACTTGGATCCGGCCCTTGGACGCCATCGCGGGAACCCGGCGCTGGAGTCGGCGGGCCGGGTCGATCGTCATCTTGCGGAGCGCGTCCATCAACGTCAGGGCGCGCTCTTCTCGCACGTAGCGGCCGAGCACCCGGGCGAAGGTCCCCGCCACCCGGGGGTGGCCGACGCCGTCCTCGAGGATGCCGTCGCTGGCGATGATGGTGAGCGGGTCGGCCACCGCCGCCCTGACGACCGCCTCGGTGTTGTGATGGTCGACCAACATGCCACCGAGGAGCCGGTAGCGCGCGAAGGACGCCCGGGTGAGTCGCTCGCCCGAAGCGGGCCACTCGAGGCGGCCGAACTTGGCGTCGGGCCAGGTTTCCCAGTCGTCGTACTCCGCGCCCTCGATCGGTGACATCGAGGCGGCGTACGGGTAGACCTCCGCCGTGACGTCGATCCCTCGAGCCCGAGCCCCCCGGATGAGTTCGAGCATCCGGGGGGTGTCCTCGCCACCCGAGCTCTGGATGTGCACCACATGCGCCGAGGCTCCGGTGCTGGCCGCCGCGGCGATGATCTCTTCGGTCTCGAGGAAGTAGTACGGTTCCTCGAGGTTGCGGACGTGGACATGGACCGTGGCGTGATGGGCCGCGGCGACGCGAAACACTTCGATCACCTCCCACGGACGAGCCGCCGGGGTGAACTCGATCAGCAGTCCCACGGCCGCCGCACCCGCTCGAAGCCCGGCGTCGATCCGCTCGACGATCTTCGCCAGCTCCGGCTCGGTCGCGGCCCGCAGCTTGGCGGGCCCCGCTGGAGCCCGGCGACCGGTGTCGCCCATCACCGCCATCCGAACCTGCTCGTGGCCCACGCTCACGCCGTGGTTGATGAGGGTTCCCCCCGCGCGTGCCGCATACCATGCATCGACCGTCGCGGTCCCTCCTTCGAGCTCGAGGGCGGTGGTCGTGCCGTCCAACGCTTCGACCCGATACGCCGCGGCGTCGTGGGCATGTTGGTGGAGATCGATGAAACCGGGAGCCACTACCATTCCCCGGGCGTCCAGAGTGTCGCGGCCTCGAAGCGGCCCCCTCGTGACCGCGCGAATCTTCCCGCCGCGGACTCCCACCGAACGGATCGCCTCCAGCCCCGAGGCGGGATCCATCACCCGACCGTGGAGGATGACGACGTCGTGCACCGTTTCCTGCGCCAAGGCGACGGCCCGCGGGAGGCGGGGTCCCTGGGTTGGATCAGCGTCGGGGTTGACGGCCGGCTCGAGGGCCAGGATCGGCCCTCCGAGGAGCGCGGCCCAGACACCAGCACGCAGTAACCCCATCTGATGGCTATCCTTCCGAACGGAGCGCGAGGATCGGGTCGATCCGGGTACTGGCCCGGGCGGGAATGAAGGTCGCGATCGCCGCGACCCCGAGGATCAGGCCGGCCACCAGGACGAGCGTCAGGGGATCGGTCGGGCGAACCTGGTACAGCATTGCCACCAGCAATCGGTTCGCCAAGAACCCGCCGCCGAGCCCGAGGGCCAACCCCATGCCGGCGATGGTGAGGCCCCGGGTCAGCACCAGTGAGCGGATGTCGCCGGGGGTGGCTCCTAACGCCATCCGGACCCCGATCTCGCGGGTCCGTCGCCGGACCATCGTCGCCATCACCGCCAGGAGACCGACCGCGGCCAGGACCACGGCGGAGCCGGCGAAGAGGCCGAGCAGCAGCGCGTTGAGCCGCGGCTGCGCCAACGGGCCATCGCGATAGCTGGTGAACGGGGCGCTCCGCACCACCGCGACGGCCGGATCGATCGCGTCGATCGCCCGGCGGATCGCGTTGGCCAGGTCCGCGGGCCGACCGCTCGCTCGAATGGCGAGGTTGGTGGGGGCGAACGGGAAGATCGACTGGCGAAGCGGGAAATAGATGCTCGGCCGCGCCGTGCGGAGCTCGCGATAGCGGGTCTCCGGGACGATCCCGACCACCGTGAAAGTGTCCGCCCTGGTCGGACCACCCATCACCAAGCGTTTACCGATCGGGTCGTCGGTCCGCCAGTAGTGCCGAGCGGCCGCCTCGCTGACGATGACCACGGGGGGGGCCCCTTCGCGATCCGCCTCGGTGAAGGTCCGCCCTCGGAAGATCGGGAGCCCAAAGGTCGGGAAATAATCCGCGGTCACCAACTCCATGTTGAGCATCGGATTCCGGGTCGCGTCGCCGTCGCTGGGCTGGCCCTCGGCCCTCGGTTGGCCGTCCCAACCGCCGCTTCCGGCGAACGGCGGCGCCACCACCGGCGACACGGCTCGGACTCCCGGAACGGTGCGTACCTCCGCGACGACGCGGTCGAGGAGCGCCAGTTGTTTCTCGCGCCGGTCGAATTGGTCGATCCGAATCGTCATTTCGGTGATCAGCAAACGCGACCCGTCGAACGCGAGTTCGGCCCGCTCGAGCGCGACCAAGCTTCTGCCGACCAGGCCGGCCGCCGTGAGCACCAACACCGCGAGGGCGACCTGTCCAACCACCAGCCCCTCGATCGTCAGGCGCGATCCGCGGCTGGCGCTCTGCCGCGCGGCCGACCGGAGCACCTGATCCAGCGTCGCGCGGGAGGTGATGATCGCGGGGGCGAGGCCGGCCACCAGGAGCGTGGCCGCCGTGATGGCCAGGGCACCCACCAGCGCCGCCCCGTTGATGCCCACCTCGCCCAGCCGAGGGAGGCCGGGCGGCGCCAAGGCGACGAACGCTCGGATCGCGAGGGCGGCCAGCCCCAGCCCGACGATCCCGCCGCCGATGGCGAGGATCGCGTTCTCGGCCACCAATTGCCGCAGGACCTGGCCGCGGGTCGCGCCGATCGCGGCCCGGACCGCAACTTCACGGGCGCGGTCCAGTCCGCGGACGATCAGCAGATTGGCGACGTTGATGCAGGTGATGAAGAGGAGCAGGCCGGCCGCCACCGCGAACGCGATCACCGCGGGTCGGACCTCGCCGATCACCAAGCGAGGAAGGCTCGTCACCGCGCCGCGGAGGCTCCGCTCCCATGAGGTGCCCCCCGGGCGCTGAAAGAACCGGGTGACGTCGTCCGCGGCGCCAGTCGGAGGAAGGCCGGGCCGAAGCCGACCGAGGAGGTTCACGTAGGCCGAGCCGGAATCGCCCCGCGCCGCGGTCGCGGGCAAGATCGGGACCCAGAGATCGGTTCCTCGGGGGAAATTGAGGCCTCGCGGCATCACCCCGACGACGGTGTAGCTCGTTCCGTTCACGTGCAGTTGCAGGGTCCGGCCGATCACCTCGGCTCGGCCCGCGAAGAAGCGGATCCAGGCCGCGTGGCTCAACACCGCAACCTGTCCCCCGCCGACCACATCGTCTTCCGCTCGGAGGGTCCGGCCCAGCTCGGGCGGCGTGCCCAGGACGTCGAAGAACCGGCCCGATACCAGCGCCAGTGACATTGGCGTTAGGCGGTCTCCGTCCCGCACCGGAGTCGGCCATGCCCCTTCATAGCCGTACCAGGCGACCGACTCCAGGGTCGGGGCCTCGGCGGCGATCGCGCGGGCGGTGGTGAGCGATACTGGCCAATCGAACACCTGACCGCGGGCCTCGGTCCACAGAGCGACCAGGCGATCCTGGGCCCGGACCGGCAATCGACGGATCAGCAGGGTGTGGGCGACGCTGAACACGGCGGTAGCCAAGCCGATGCCGAGCCCGAGGATGAGCACGGCGCCGACCGCGAAGCGGGGCGATCGAGACGCACCGCGGAGTCCATCGCGGAACCAACCCATGGAGGCCATTCTAGCCCGGGATCGCCGGACCGGCCATGGCTCCGCGCACGCTCGCAGGGGACTTGTGTCCTCCGCTCTGACCCGTTAGGTTGACAGCTGGAACAAGCATAGCCTTCGGGCCCCGGAGAACGCCGAACAGACCGGGTGATCAAACTGCTCAGGCACTGCCCCCGGTCCGAGTTCACTCGGCCGGGTGTCTTGCTTCAGGGACCTGCCCCGGCGCTATCCCCGAGTCGGACCAGGCCATACATTCCTGGCCCATGGCCGAGACCTCCCCGCCTCGCATCGCGGATCGTTACGAGGTGCTTCGCACCCTCGGCCAGGGCGCCTTCGGGCGCACCTACCTGGCTCGAGACCATCAGAGCGGTCGCGACGTGGCGATCAAGATGCTCGACACCCGCACGGTGGAGAGTTGGAAGGCCTTCGAGCTCTTCGAGCGGGAGGCCGCGGTGCTCCGGTCCGTCCGCCACCATGGCGTACCGGAGATCTACGATTCGATCCGGGCCGAATGGGAAGGGCGCGAAGCGGCCTTCCTGGTGATGGAATACGTGGCCGGGACTCCGCTGACCACCCTGATCGAGGACCGGCGCCACCTCGACCCCGCCGAGGCGAGCCATCTCCTTCTCGAGCTGCTCGGCGTGCTCGACTATCTCCATGGCCGAGTGCCGCCGATCCTCCACCGGGACATCAAGCCGGCCAACATCATCCTCCGCCCCGATGGCTTCCCGACGCTGGTGGACTTCGGCGCGGTGCGTACGGCGATTCATCCGCCGGGGCAGGGCGGCTCCACCATCGTGGGCACCTACGGATACATGCCGTACGAGCAGCACATGGGCCAAGCCTCGCCGGCCAGTGACCTCTACGCGCTCGCCGCGACCTACCTGCACCTGGTGACGGGGCGGGCGCCGCCCGAGTTCATGAACCCGGAGGGCCGGATCGAGGTGCCTAACGGTCTTCCCGGTGGGGACCGTCTTCGGCAGGTGCTGGCCAGGATGTTGCGGCCCTCGCCCCCCGAGCGATACCAGACCGCTCGGGAGGTCCGCCAGGCGCTGCTCGCCTCCGAGGATGTCGCCTCGGGCCGGGTGCTGGTGGCGGCGGCGCCTCGGGCGGTGCCCGCCGTGATCGATCTCCCGCCAGCGCCCCGGACGATCGAGGGTCCGACGGCGGCATTGCTCCGGCGGCTGGCGCCCTCGGCGATTCGGACCATGATTGGCGCTTCGGCCCCGGGTCAGCCCGAGAAGATCGGCGCCGGGGCTGTCGTCGGGTTCGTCGTGGTCGGCCTCATCACCTTTGGGATCCTCCCGCTGATCTACTTGGCTCGCTCGCGGATGCGGCGTCAGCGGGTCATCCGGTTTCTCCAAAAGGGCGTGCCGGCTACCGCGGAAATCGTCACCATGCAGGACACGAAAGACGACCTCGGTCAGAAGCTCAACCGGATCCGGTATCAGTGGGAGGTCGACGGCCAGTTCCATCGTCATTCGGAAGAGGTGTTGGCCTCGATCGCCGACAAGTGGCTGGTCGGTGACCAGATTCGGATTCTCTACCTGCCGGACGAGGAGTTCGACAGTCTGGTGATCAGTACGGCCTGACTCCAAGACCATGAAACTCTGGCTTGACGCCGACGCGGCCCCGCGAGACGTGAAGGAGGTCTGTTACCGGGCGTCGCAGCGGTTGTCGCTCGCCACCGTCCTCGTGGCCAATCAGCGGCTCTCGGTTCCCCCGGCGTACCAGCACGTTTCCACCGTCCGGGTCGACGGTGGCTCGGACGTGGCCGACGCCTACATCGCCGAGCACGCGACGGCCGGCGACGTCGCCGTGACGGCCGACGTCCCGCTGGCGGCGATCCTCGTCCCCAAGGGCGTCGTCACCATCGACCCGCGGGGCGAGGAATACACCGAGGAGAACATCGGAGAGCGGCTCTCGATCAGGAACTTCATGGACCAGCTTCGGGGCGCCGGGGTGGAGACGGGCGGGCCGTCTCAATACGGCGCGCGGGACAAGCAGGCTTTCGCCAACGCCCTCGACCGGGTGTTGGCGAGGGTCGCGCGGCAGGGCCATCGTCCCTGACCCGCTTGTGGGGCTCCGGAATCAGCGAAGCACCCCGACGGTTACCCGCGACGCTCGGGCGGCACCCCGATGTACCCGCATCCACGCCGGCCGATAGTCGCCGTCACTCGCTCGGAAGATGTCGACGAAGGTCTGTGGATTGCGATCGACCAGCGGAAACCAGCTGCTCTGGATCTGGATCATGATCCGGTGGCCCGCCTTGAAGGTGTGGAGCAGGTCGGGCAGCTCGAACTCGATCTTCTCCACCCGTCCCGGCGTGAACGGCAGCGGTTTCTCGAAGCTGCGTCGAAATCGGCCTCGAAACGGTTCGCCGCGGAGGAGCTGCTGGTAGCCGCCGAGGCGCACGCCGGACGGGTTGGGGTCCGGGTCGGGGGTGTCGTCCGGGTAGACGTCGATCAGCTTGACGACGAAATCGGCGTCGGTACCGGTGGTGGAAACATGGAGCGTCGCCATGAGCGGCCCGGCGATGGTCATGTCGCTCGGGAGTGGATCGGTCTGATAGACGAGCACGTCAGGCCGAGTGGCCGCGAAACGCTGGTCCTCGACCATGTACTGCGACTCGGTGCCCGGCCGGCGGGTGGTGATCTTGTTGAGGTACGGGACCGGCTTGTTCGGGTCGCTCCAGTACTGATCGATGCCGGCGCCCGGAGGGGCGCGCCCAATGGCCACGGTGCCGTTCGGTCCCAAGTAGAGCGCCTCGGATCGGGAACCCGCCGGCGGCCAGGTATCGAAGGTCCGCCACCGGTTGGTGCCGGTTTCGAAGACCTGGGCTTCGGGCGTTCGCCCGTCACCCTTTCCCTTGAGATGGTAATTGAAGAAGGGGAGGAGGATGTTGCGGTGATAGTCCTCCGAGGTCTTGGCCCCCCAGCGGACCTCTCCGAGTTGGCTCCCCTCGTCGAACCACCATTGGCCATGGAACCAGGGTCCCATCACCAGCGCATTGCTGGCTCCAGGGTTCTGCCGCTCGATCGCCCGATAGACGTTCACCGTGCCCCAGACGTCCTCGGCGTCGAACCACGAGCCCACCGTGAGGATGGCCGGTTTGACGTTGGTGAGGTGGGGTAGGGGGGTTCGAGCCTTCCAGAACGCGTCGTAGGTCGAATGACGGCGGATGTCGTTCCAAAACGGGATCCGGTCGCCGAGGTGTCGGGCCGAAAGGTCGGCGAGCGAACCGTCGCGCAGGAAGAACTGATAGCCGTCGGGCGTGCCGTAGTTGAATGGGGGCACGCGTTCCCGGGTCGGCTTCGGGCGGGGCTGTCCGAAGATGGCGATGAAGTCGAAGGCGTCGTGAAGGAACAGGGCCCCGTTGTGGCGCCAATCATCGCCCAGGAACCAGTCGGTCACCGGGGCCTGGGGTGACACCGCCGCCAACGCGGGATGCCCCGACAGCGCGGCCATCGTGCTGTAGAACCCGAGATAGGAAATGCCCCACACGCCGACCTTGCCGTTGTGACTCGCGGCGTTCGCGAGCAACCACTCGATGGTGTCGTAACTGTCGCTCGCTTCGTCGATCTCGGTGCCGCGTTTGGCGGTTTTGAACGGACGGACGTCGACGAAATCACCCTCGGATTGGTACTTCCCCCGGACATCCTGGAACACGAAGATGAAACCCTCCTCCTCGAAGTCGACCGAGGGGCCGATCGTGAAGAGGTAGGTGTCGGTGCCGTACGGAGTCCGGGTCAACAGGATTGGATAGGGCCCGCGGCTCGGGTCCTTCGGCGTGTAGATGGTGGTGAACAGCCGGACCCCGTCTCGCATCGGGATCATGGCGTCCCGGCGGTCATAGGTCGCTTTGACCCGATCGGGCTCCACCATCTGCGCCACGGCGATCTGGATCGGCGAAGCGATGAGGAGCAGGATGGCCAGGCGGATGGCGTGAGCGAGCACTCGGCGACCGAGAACCGGTCGGATGGAACGACTGGGCATGGGTTCCTCGAAAACGCGGTGAGGCGGGGCCGACCGTTTCTCGATGATAGCCCGTCGGTGCGGCGTCGGCCACCCTGGAGGGTGGGGGTGAAGGCGGACCCGCCGCCAGGCCGGATCGCTCGGACGAATCCGGGACGGCAGTCCGGGCGTTCTTGGGGCGCGAAGTCCAGAGATTCCCTTCATCACCCCGGAGACCGCAATGCGTTTGTCTCAGCTGTCCCTGTCCTGTTTCGCCGTCGCCGCCGCCCTGGCGAGCTGTACCAATCCGACCGACCCCGCGCTCGATCCCGACCTCGGTCGGGAGGGCCCGAGCGCCAATGCCGCCGGGTACCGGGTGTATCAGGTCACGATCAACAACCTGACCCACGGCCAACCGCTCTCCCCGGCAGCGGTGGTCGTTCACAGTGAAGGCGTATCGCTCTTCAAGGTTGGTGGGGCCGCGTCCGAGGGAATTCGCCAGATCGCGGAGAACGGTGATCCCAGCTACCTGGTGACCCAGATGACCGGTCGAGACGGCGTCGCGGATGCCCAAGCGACCACCGCCCCGGTCCACCGCATCGGCGGACCCGGTGCGACCAGCCTGACGTTCCAGGTGATGGCTCGAGGCCAGGCGAACCGGCTCTCCCTCGCGACCATGCTAATCTGCACCAACGATGGCTTCACGGGGCTCGATGGAGTGCGACTGCCGGGCGGCTTTCGCCCGGTGAGTTACCGGACCAACGCCTATGATGGCGGTACCGAGGCGAACTCCGAGTTGGATGGCGACATCGTGCCGCCCTGCTTCGGGATCGGGCCGACCACCGGGACCGGCGGCGGGGGTCGCACCGCCACCAATGAACCGATCGCCATGCATCCCGGCATCGTGGGCGGCGAGGCCTTGACGTCGGCCCATCAGTGGCAGGAAAAGGTCACCAGCGTCACGATCGTTCGGATTCGGTAGGTTGGTCGGTTGAATGCCGGCGGGGGCTCCACTGCGGCGCCCCCGTCGGTTCCGACCAGGATCAGAGTTCCAGCGCGCCGATCTCCCGTTTCGAGGTGGGCATCCCTCCAGACATCGACTCACTTTCCTGGGTGAGCGACGCCGAGAGGACCGCGCCGAGATCGGTGGGTTTGGCGATGACCAGCACGGCCGCCCCCTGCCCGGCGGGCAGGGCCGCCCCTTGGCGCATTCCTTTCTCGCATACCCACCACAACGCATAACGTTCGCCCACGGGGGCGGGTGGGAGACCGTGAACGACCACCGTCCATTGATGGCGTTCCTCCTCCTCGAACACCACCACCGTCGCGCGGGTTCCACCGACTAGAAGCTGGGCCTGGAGGACACGGTTGGCGCGCCGGATCGACGACAAGGTGTCCAGCGTGGCGGCCAGACGGGTCTCGCCATGCGTCAGCTGCACCCGAAGCCGCTCGATCTGGCGATCCCGGGCGACGACCCCCGTCCACCGCTCGACGGCCAATCCCGCGGCGACGACCGCCGCCGCGGCAAGGCCCACCGGGAGCGCCCAACGACGACGGTTCGCGCGGGATTCCAGCACTCCGGTGGTGAGTCGGTGGACCAGACCGGGCGGGACCGCCGCGGCCGGCACCCCTAACGGGAGCCATCGGAGGTCGTGCTCGATCGCCTCGACGGCCGCCTGACACTCCGGGCAACGGCGAAGGTGGTCGCGGAACGCCGTTCGCTCGGCGGGTTCGAGCCCTCCGACGGCGTAGTCTTCTCGGTGCTCGACGAACCAGGTATGGGCTCTCATTCGACCCACTCCTTGAGGGCGGCCAGCGAGGTTCGCAGCTTGGTGTAGGCCAATCGGAGCCGGGTCTTCACGGTGCCGAGCGGAGTCTCCAGCAGGCTGGCGATTTCGCTGTGGGTCATCCCTCGGTAGTAGGCCAGTTGGATCACTTGCTGTTGCTCGGCGGGTAAAGCGGCCAGGGCGGCGGTAACGTCGGAATGCAGCGACCATCCCGGCGCCGCGGTCGTGGCCTCGGTCGGAACGGTGACCGTCTCTTCGGGTGTCGCGACCGCCCGCCAGCGGGCGGCAAACATCCTCCGGCGTTTGCGGCGGCGGAGCCGGTCGATCGCCTTGTTGCGAGCGACCCGGAACACCAATGGCAGGAGTCCCGCCGGTCCCTGCGGATCGATCTTGTCCCAGATGGTCCGGTAGGTCTCCAACATGACGTCCTCGGCCTCGTCTGGATCATCCAGCATTCCCTGAACCAGGCCCAGGATCCAGGGAGCCGTCAACTCGATCACTTCAGCCAAGGCCCGCTCATCGCGGGCGCAGAGCCGCGACCTGAGGTCGCCCTCGTGGGCCGGGGTCAGGGTCAGGCGACCGACCGGACGCGCTGGCGTAGGAGCGGGTGTCATTCGACGCCTGAACGCCCGACGGCCCAATCTGGATCTGTCCGGGGCGTCTCGGGGCAGTGACCGTCCCGCCCCAGCGGCGTCGGTTCGCCGCCGCTTGCCGTGGGCGGGCGGTCAGCTCCCGGCGGGGGCCCCGGATCCACCGTTAGTAGGAGAATGGCCAACTCGCGAAATACCTCCGGGCCCGCCGCCACAGCTCGATGAGACCGAGCGGCTCGGCCACCAGGAACACCACGAGCAACAACCCGAACAGGGCCTGATTGAGAGTGAACACGGTGAGGCCCGGTTCGCCGGTGCGTTGCGCCACGAAGGGAAGCCCGGCACTGGCGGCCTCGACCAGTCTTGGCAGCGCGGTCAGGAAGAGCGCGCCGAGGATCGAACCCGCCACGCTGCCCACCCCACCCACGACGATCATGGCGAGGTACTGGATCGAGAGGAAGAAACTGAAGTCGAGCGGGCTGACGTACCGGGTGTAGGCCGCGTAAAGGGCGCCGGCGCAGGCGGCGTACCCGCTCGAGACCACGAAAGCGCCGACCTTGTACTGGATCTGGCTGATGCCGATCACCTCCGCGGCGAGATCGCGATCGCGGATCGCCTGGAGGGCCCGGCCCGGCCGGCTCCGGACGATGTTCCGGGCCGCGAGCGCCAGGAGGGCCGTCATCGCCCAGACGAACCAGAGCCATCCCTGGTTGCGACTCATCCCGACGCCGAAGAATCGGAGATTGGAGACGTCGATCCCGCCTAACGCCGCCGGGGCCCGGACCGCGGTACCGGTGAGTCCGCCCGTCACCGAGCTCCAGTTCTCGAAGACGTGCTGGCCGACGAAGAGCAGACCGAGCGAGACGATCGCGAGGTATTGGTGGCGGAGCCGGAGCGCGAGTGGTCCGATCAGCCCGCCGATGAAGCCCCCGAGGGCGGCCGCGGCCACCAGCCAGAGGGGAAACGGCAGCCCGAATCGTCCGGCGAAGACCTGGGCCCCATAGGCGCCCACTCCGAAGAAGAAGGCGTGGCCGAGCGAGAGTTGCCCGGTGTAGCCGAGGAGCAGGTTGAGGCCGATGGCGCCGATGCTGGCGATGCCGGCTTGGATCAGGACCGTCGTCCAGAAGTTGTCGAGCACGAACGGGGCCGCCAGGTAGACGAGGCCGAGTCCCGCGAGGCCGGCCCGGGCGAGCGGGGTCCGGAACAACCGCTGGTCGTGGCGGTAATCGGTGGTGAGGCGATAGGTGGACATCGGATCAGATCCGGCGGACTTCGACGGTGCCGAAGAGACCGTGAGGTCGGACCACAAGGACCAGGATCATCACCAGGTAGGGGATCACGGTATGGATATTGGCGCCGAGCGCGGTGGCGTTAGGCGTGAGGTAGGCGGCGCTGAGGACTTCGACGACGCCGATCAGCAATCCACCGGCCACCGCCCCCTCCGTCGAGTCGACCCCACCGAGGATCATGGCCGGGAAGGCCCGGAAGGCGATCGGACTCAAGGTGCTGTCGACTCCGCGCGGTCCCGAGGCCAGGAACACTCCGGCGACCGCCGCCACCGCCCCGGCGATCGCCCAGGAGAGGGCGTGAATCACCGCCGGGTTGATCCCGTGGGCCAGGGCCGCTTCCGGATCGACCGCCGCCGCCCGCATGGCGACCCCGACCGAGCTTCGCCGAAAGATCAGGAAGAAGAGACCGAGGAGGGCCGCCGCCGCGGCGACCGTCCACAGATCGATCAGCTTGATCATCACCCCGGCCACGGTCACCGTCCGAACGCCCCAGGGATCGCCCATCGGGAGGAGGTCGTACCCCCAGATCGCGGTGGCCACCTGCTCGACCAGGATGTTGATCCCGAGCGTGATCAGGACCGTGGCGAAGATCGGATGGCCGACCATCCGGCGGAGCACGACCCGCTCCACCAGGAAGCCGAGCCCGGCGACGACGGCCATCGCGAGCGCCACCCCGGCCGCGAACGGGAGCCCCATCCGCACCGCGAACTGATGGGTCAGGTAGGCCCCGAGGACCACGAACCCGCCCTGGGCGAAATTGACCACGCCGGTGGCCCGGAAGATGACCACGAAGCCCAGCGCGACCAGCGCGTAGACGGCGCCGAGCGCCACGCCGGCAATGAGAAACTGAAAGAGGTCGGTCACCGGTAGAGGCCTTCCACCACGTCCTTGAACGCCTCCGCGATGGCGCGCCGCTTCACCTTCTGGGTCGCGGTGAGCTCGCCCTCCTCGTGGTCGAGCTCCTTGGGCAACAGCGCGAACCGCTTGATCCGTTCCACCTGGGCGAGCGTCTCGTTCACCTCCTGGATGCACCGATCGATCAGCTCGTGGACCTCGGGCTTCTCGGTCAGATCGCGATAGGTCGTGAACGCCAGCTGACGGCGGGTCGCCCAGTCGCCCACCGTGTCGAGCTCGATGCCGATCAACGCCGTCAGATACTTGCGCCGATCGCCGATGACCACGGCCTCGCGGATGAACGGCGACACCTTGAGCGCGTTCTCGATCCACGCGGGCGAGACGTTCTTCCCGCCGGCGGTGATGATGATGTCCTTCTTCCGGTCGGTGATTCGAAGGTAGCCGTCGCCGTCGAGCTCGCCGACGTCGCCGGTGTGGAGCCAGCCGTCTTCATCGATGGTGGCGCGGGTCGCTTCCTCGTTCTTGAAGTAGCCGGCGAAGACGCCGGCCGATCGGATCAGGATCTCGCCGTCGTCGGCGATCTTGAGCTCGACACCGGGCACCGGAATGCCCACCATTCCGATCCGCGCCCTCCCGATCGGCGTGAAGGTCGCGAGGCCGGCGCCCTCGGTCTGACCGTAGCCCTCGTGGACCTTGACCCCGATGGCCCAGAAGTACTCCAGCACCTGCGGGGCGATCGGGGCGGCGCCCGATCCCGCGAAGCGAATCCGCGCCATCCCGAGCCGCTCGCGAAGCGGCCGGAAGAGCAGCAGCCAGCCGAGCGCCCCGAGCGCCCTGTCGATCGGTCCGAAGCGTTCCTTCGCGAGCTCCTTGCGCGCCAGCCGGCGCCCCTGCCCGACCCAGAATCGGTAGTTGAGACGCTTGAGCCAGGACGCATCCGCCATCCGGATCTCGATCCCGGCCAGCATCTTCTCCCAGACCCGGGGAACCCCGAAAAAGAGCTGCGGCTGGACCTCCCGGAGATCGCTCGCGAGCGACTCGCCCCCGCCGCCGAAGTTGACCGTATAGCCGACGGTGACGGCGATGATCGTAGAAAACAGCCGCTCCGCCACGTGGCAGAGGGGCAGATAGGACAACAGCTCGTCGGTTGGCAGGGCCTCCTGGACCTGCTGAACCGCGGCGCCGGCCACGGCCATGTTGCGATGGGTGAGCATCGCGCCCTTCGGCGGTCCGGTCGTGCCCGAGGTGTAGACCAGCACCGCCGTGGCGTTCTCGTCCAACTCGGTGAGCGCCGAGGCGAACTCCGCGGCTGGATTCCCGCGGCGGCCGAGCGCGAGAAGCGCCTCGAAGGTCAGCACGGCGGGGTCTTCGAGGTGCCGGCGGGCGCCGCGGGTTTCGATCAGGACGATCCGCCGAAGGCTGGGGAGCCGGTCGCGCACCGCGAGGACCTTGTCGAGCTGTTCTTCGTCCTCGCAGACCGCCACCGCCGATTCCGAGTGCGCCAGCAGGTACTCGACCTCGGCCGTGGGGCAGGTCGGGTAGACCCCGACCGACACCAACCCCATCCCCTGAGCGCCGAGATCGGCCCAGAGCCATTCGGGTCGGTTCTCCCCGACGATCGCGACCCGATCGCCCCGCTCGAGGCCGAGCGCGACCAAGCCCGCTCCCGCCGCCGCGACGCGCTCGCCGTACTCGCGCCAGGAGTACTCTCGCCACCGGCCCAGGTCCTTGTGGCGCAGCGCGATCCGATCCGGCGCCTCGTCGGCCCAGCGGCGGAGGCGGGCGGGAATGGTGTCGGCCGCGCGGGGCGGGGTCGCCACCGCCGTCATGCCGCCCCTCCCAGGTAGGCCTTCACGACGTCCGCGTCGGTCTGCACTTCGGCTGGCGTCCCGATTCGCAAGACTCGGCCGAAATCCACCGCCATGACCCGATGGGCGAGATCCATCACCATGTGCATGTCGTGCTCCACCAGCAGCATGGTCACCCCGAGCTCCTCGTTGATCTCCCGGATGTAGCGGGCCATGTCCTCGGTCTCCTCGTGGTTCATTCCGGCCACCGGCTCATCGAGGAGGAGGAGCTTCGGCTCCATCGCGAGCGCCCGGGCGATCTCGACCCGTTTCCGGACCCCGTACGGCAGCCGGCCCACCGCCTGGAACCGGTAGGGCTCGAGCTCGAGCAACTCGATGATATCCTCGCATTGGGCCCGCTGTTCGAGCTCCTCCCGGCGGGCCGGCCCCCACCACAGGGCGCCGGCGAGGAATCCCGTCTTCATCAGGTGGTGCCTGCCTAACAGAATATTTTCCAACACCGTCAGGGTGCTGAAGAGACCGAGATTCTGAAAGGTCCGAGCGATCCCGAGCCGGGCGAGCGCGACCGGTCGCCGCCCGAGGATCGATTGGCCGCCGAATCGGGCGGTGCCTTCCTGGGGACGATAGACCCCGTTGAGACAGTTGAAGATCGACGTCTTACCCGCCCCGTTCGGCCCGATGATCGCGAATAACTCGCCCGGGAAGACCGAGAAGGAGACCTCGGACAACGCGGTGAGCCCGCCGAACCGGAGGGTGACCCGGTCGAACTCGAGGAGCGGGGCGACTCCCGCGGTCACGCGCTCCACCGTTTCTTGCGGCGATAGGTCTTGACCTCGCGAAACGACCGCCGCCCCGTCTGGCTCATCCCGAGGTAGAAGTCCTGGACGTCGCGGTCGGCGGCGAGGGCCGGGGCCGGCCCGTCCTTGACCACCTTGCCGGTCTCGAGGATGTACCCGTAGCTCGCGATCGAGAGCGCCATCGCGGCGTTCTGCTCGACGAGCAGCACCGCGGTGCCATCCCGGTTGATCGCCACGATCAGATCGCGGATCTGCTCGACCATCCGAGGTGCCAGGCCCAAGGACGGCTCGTCCAGCAAGAGGACTCGAGGCGAGGCCATCAGAGCCCGGCCCACCGCGAGCATCTGCTGCTCGCCGCCCGAGAGGTACCCGGCGACCTGCCGGCGCCGCTCGGCCAGGACCGGAAAGAGGGAGTAGGCGCGGTCGAGCGCGGCGCGCGCGGCGTGCCGGTCGCGGCAGACGAACCCGCCGGCCCGGAGGTTGTCCTCGACCGTGAGCTCGGCGAAGATCCGGCGGGCCTCCATCACTTGCGACACGCCCGAGCGCACGATGGCCGGCCCGTCGAGCCCCACCAGGGATCGCCCGCCCGCCGCGATGGTGCCTTTGGTGATCCGCCCGCGATGAATCGAGAGGAGTCCGGTGATCGCGCGAAGGACCGTGGTCTTGCCGGCCCCGTTGGCGCCGAGCAGGGCGACGATCGCGCCATCGGGAATCGTCAGCGTCACCCCGCGAAGGACGAGGATCACTTCGCTGTAGACGACCTCGAGGTTTTGGACCGCCAGCGCCGGGTCGGGTGCCACGGGGCTCTCGCTCAGTGCCGTGCCCCGGTGGCGGGGATCGGAAACGCCCGGGCCGCCGGCGACTCGTAGTCGACCGCGATGAGGGAGGCGCCGAATGGCTTGGTCCGATCGACTCGGAAGATGGAAACGGTCCGGGGTGGTTCCCGGGATCCGGTCGGTCCGTAGCGATACTCCGGCCACAGTCCGTCATAGCGGACGACGACCGACTCGGTGGCGCGGAGGATCCCCGCCCGACTCAGGTCGCCGAGCCGAATGGCCTCCTCGATGAGTGCGTGGGCCGTCCGGCCAAGCAGGTAGCCAAGTGCCAGGTACACGTCGGCCACCTGCGCCGGGGGCCCGTACTTCGCGACCGCATCCGTCATGGCGCGCATCCCCACCACGGTGGTATCGCCCCACTCGCGTCCCAGGAGGACGATCCACAGGTGCTTCTCGTAGTAGTCGATCAGCGGCGAGTTGATCAGGCTCTGGTGCCACGAGGCGCCTTGGGCGATCCACTGGGGCGTGAACCCAAGTTGGGCGGCCGCTCCGAGGACCTTCCCGGTGACACCCGGCAACGATGCCAGGAAGACCGCCTCGCATCCGGCGTTCTTGAGTTGAGTGATCGGCGCCACGAAATCTTGATCGTCCTGGCGGAACGTCGCTCTCGCCGCGATCTCGAAGCCGAGCGCCGTCGCGGCGAAATCGAGCCCCTGGGCGCCCGCCTCGCCGTAACCGGTCGCGAGGACCAGCGAGCAGATTCTCCGGCTGGCGTTGCCGGGCTGCTCCCGGTAATAGGCGACGCCGTTGATCGCCCAGGCCTGGTAGGGGGTTCCCCAGGGGAGGAGGAACCGCTCGCGGACCCATTCGACGTCGAACGTCGTCGGGATCACGATCAGGCTGTCCTCCTCCAGCAAGGGCAACAACCCGTTCACCTGATCGGTGCCGAGAACGGAGCCAAACAGGGCGACGTCGGATTTGATTTTCTGATATTTCTGCGCCCCGGTGGACGGATTGGCGTAGGTGATATCCTCCTCGATCACCTTGAGCCGATACTTCCCGGCGATTCCGCCGGCCGCGTTGATTTGGCTGGCATAGGCCTGCATCCCAGCCGCGGTCGGCTTGCCGATCACCGCCACGGCGTCGCTCAACGGGAGCAGGGCTCCGATCGCGATCGTGTCGCCGACCACGCCGGGATAGCCCGATCCAGCCGTCCCGCCGCCGCAGCCGGCGACCAGGGTCATCCCGATCGTCGCGACCGTCCAGATGTCGGCGAAGCGATTCGACGAGCGCTCCATATCACTGCCTTGGGTCAGGGCTTGGATGGTGTCTTGAACGGCCAGAATCTACGATCCGGATCGCGGTGCGTCCATCGGCTCGAGGCGGTGCCTCCACCACCTCGCCCATCCCGCGGGGGGCGGCTACTGCTTGACCAGTACGATCGTCTGCTTGATCTCCTGACCCTGGACCGAAATGGTCCGGTCCTGGGTCAGCGTCCTGCCGTCGCTCGACAGCGTCATCCGGTCGACGATCACCGCGGCACCGCCGTCGGTCGGGACCTGGCTCTTCATGACCAGTACTTGCCCTTCCCAGGTGAGGCTGCTGGTGATCTGACCCTGCGGGGTAGTATTCGAGTGTGGCTTGCCGTCGATGGCGTACTTGAGGTCGAGCGTGGTGGGGGTGCCGTCCTGGAGGATCGTCCGCGTGATCGTGAGCCGTGGCTCGCGATGGTCGATGACATCGGAGCGATTCTGCGGGGCGGGGAGCGGGCCGAAGTTGCTCTTGGCGGCGTCGAGGGCCCAGGTTCCCGACAGGTTGGGGGCCGACTGTGCCGTGGCCGCGCCGAGCCCTGAGGTGATGAAGAAGAGGAGGGCAAGGCGGGTCGAGCGTTGAGTCAAGGCGGACATTTGAGCGTCCCGTGTGTTGGTGAGCTGCCCGGCAACCTACGACGGCTGGGGAGTCAGGGATTCAGCCGACCGTCGACTGCCTCATCGTGGCGGCTCGCCTCGAAACTCGATCCAGATCTCGTCGACCTCGGGGCAGAGAGACCGGGCGATCCGGTTCGATGACGACACGATCCGGTCCCCGTACACCTCTCGACTCTCGTGCTCGGCCAAGCTCTTGGGGCAGCGCTCCCGGAAACCCGCCGCGAAAGCGAGGTTTGGTCCGAGGAAGCTGCCGAGCCTGCCTTCGTCCCATCCGCCCGCCCTGCCGCCGTAGTCCCAACCGAACCCGCTGAACGGGAATGGCTTCCCGTTGAGTCGTTCGAGCTCGATCATCGAGGTCCCGATAGTGATCGGCATCGGCAACCGCCAGGCCGTCCCCGAATCCCGAATCGCCACTCCGCGGGGGCGGCTCAGGCTGACCGTGTCGGTCCAGTAGAGGTACGCCCGGCGCCGCGGGTCAGTGGGAAAGAGCGTGACGCCGGGTTCGGTGAAGCCCTCGCCGATGTCGAGCGGTCCACCGCGACGTTCGCCGGACCGAGGCTGCTCCGCAGTGATGCCAGGGTGCTGTTCCACCTGACCGGCCCGACCCCGGACTTCGAGATGGTCAGGATCGAATCTTGGGCACTGGCCTCCCCCGCGCCGATCCCGACGAACAGGGTCGCGAGGAGGGTGACCGCCGGCCGCCCAACCCTCATGCTAGGGTCGCCCGTCGAAGGCCGGTTCGGGCAGCCGGGTGATCCCGCGCTCCCGCTTCTGACGGGCCACCATCGCCGCGACGTCGGCCAGGAGCTTCCGGGCGTCATAGACGATCCCGTCCTTGATGGTGTACTTGACCCCGCCGACCCGCTCGACCTTGCCCGTCTTGTCGTTGAGCCGAACGAAACCCGAGCCGTAGAGCACCTTGAGGTTGGCGATCGGATTCTCGGGCACCACCACCAGGTCGGCCAGCATTCCGGGCCGGACCACCCCGAAGTCGGGGGCCTTGCCTAACGGCTTGGTGAGGGTCTCCGCGCCGTACATCGTGGCGCTTCGGATCACTTCGAGCGGGTGGAAACCGGCCTCCTGGAGAAGTTCCATTTCCTGAATGGTGGAGAAGCCGTAGGTGTTGTAGATGAACCCCGCGTCGGAACTCGCCGTGACCCGCCCGCCCATGTTCTTGTAGTCGTTGAGCAGCTGGTGCCAGACCCGATAGAAGTTCCGCCAGGCCACTTCGTCCCAGGTGGTCCAGTTGTAGAAGTAGGCCCCGTGGTTGACCCGGTTCGGGGTGTAGAAATCCCACAGCGAGGGCAGGGTGTAGGTCTGGTGCCAGTCGGCGCTCCGACGGGCCATCAGATCGCGGCCCGAGAGGTAGGCCGTCATCGTCGGGTCGAGGGTGACGTCGTGCGCCTTGAGGGTGTTGAGCAGGGCCCACCACTTCTCGCTCTTCGGCTTGACCAGGGTCCACTGCCGCGCCACCTGGCCGAACCGCCACTGCTCGTCGTTGTAGTTGTAGCCCTCCGGGTACGGCTGGACGTCGGCGTTCTCGTACATCGCCTCGAACAGGCCGTAGAAGTGGGTGATGCTACCCAGGCCGAGCTTGGCGGCGTCGGCCGCGTTGAGCTGATTGACGCCAGTCTGGGCCAGGTGGGCCACCGTGCCGAGCCCGTGTTTGGCGGCCTCGTCGGTCACGGCGCCGAAGATCTCCGGGCGGAACGACGACATCTTGAACCCGTCGACCCCCCGTTGCTTGGCGTCCCGGACCCAGGCGCGGGCCTCCTCGGCGGTCTGGAAAGCGGTGAAGAAGTCCCACACGCCGCCGGGTACTTCGTAGGCCCACATCCGCGGGGCCGTGATTTCGTTCTTGGCGCTCCGGGCCTTCTCGCTCAAGACCCACTTGCTGTCGCCGCTGAACGGCACCCCGCGGCCGCTGGTGATCCCGTGGGCCATCCACAGCTTGTACATGTACTCGGCTTCGGGCGCCTTGGGCACGTCGCCGGTATGGAGATGGAGGTCGACGAGGCCGGGCAGGACGTACATCCCGCTGACGTCGATCTCCTTCACGGCGCCGGTGGGTCGGCCTTTCGGGTCGATCGGAACGTTGGGGAATCCGACATCGATGATCTTGGCGATCCGGTTGTTCTCGATCACGATGTCGACCGGGCCCCGCATCGGGCCGCCGGTGCCGTCGATGAGGTTGGCCCCGCGGAGGATGAGCCGAGTCCAGGGGCCCTCGCCTTCGGCTCGGGGCGGGGCGGCTTTCATCCCTTCGGTCGAGATCGGCATGGTGTTCTGGGCGGCCAGATCGAAGGTCACGACGAGGCCGAGGACGAGCGCGGTGGCTGATCGAGTGAGAAGAGTCATCCCGCAAAGCTAGAGCCGCGGATCGGGGCTCGGAACCCCGCGGCCCCGGAGTCGAGGTCCGGTGCCGCCGGACGAGCCGCCCGCCGTCTCAGGCCCCGAGGCGGGCCGCCACCGAACCGCTCGAGCCTGCCGGCGCGGTCGTTTACTGTGAACCGGCGCACTTCGGAGCGGGTCGAGCCACCGGCCCCGAACGACACCTCGATCCACCAGCGGTTGCTCACTCCAGCGGTGACCTGACCTGGGGCGAGGACGAGCGAGGTATCCGGCAGGGTCGTCGAGACGATCTCGGCCCCGGCATCGTCGATGACCTCCAACCGATAGGTGAGCGCGTTGGGCACGGACCGCCACACCAGACGAACCGGCGGCACGACCGACGCGGGCGCCGCCAGCGCCTCCGTGGGCCCGTCCCGAACGACCGTCGGTCCCTCGGTCCTCCAGGCCCGCCAGGTGAGGACGCCCGTGGCCGTCAGGGTCATGACGGCGGCGACCGCCAGCCACCGCCATCGGCCGGGCGAGCCGGCGGCCGGCCGCGTGAGTCGCCCGGAGCAGCTCGAACTCCGCCAGCAACCGGGGATCGGCCATGATCCGATCGAGGAGCTGTTGACCGGCATCACCGGTCATCCGACCGCTGGCCAGCGTCTCGATCTCTTCCGGGGTCGGCACCGGGCCGGCGCCTCCCGGTTGTCGGTCGAGGGCGCCGCGATCGATCCGGCGAAGTCGTTCGTCGTCGCTCATGACCATCCTCGGGGACCGATCCCCTTGGGTGCCAACGCCTCTCGCAGGTCGGCCGAGTCCGCGCCAGAAGGACCCGCTCCTCCAGTTCCCGGTCCTCCGTGGCAGCCGCCGGGTCGCTCCGATCGATCAGGTCGGCCTCCGCCGGGGAGACCACCGCGTCCAGAATGGTGCGGCGTGCTCGCCGACGGCGAATCGTGTCGAGGGCGGCGGAGACTGTGACTCCGATAGACATTAAGACGAACCCACGCCCTCCAACGTCTCAGGGTCGCCACAGCTCCGCCGGAGCCGGACCCGAACGTCCTGAACGATTCGTCGGCGCCGGTGTCGGAGAGGCGGTGCCGGCGCCCGATCGCCAGAACGAAGGCGGAACGCTGTGCGGGATCACCGCAATCGGCGCGATGGGCTCGATTGGTCGATGAACACGATCCCGTCGAAGTCGATCGGGAAGACGGCGTTCAACTCGAAGCCGTAGTCATACGCCGCGTAGCCGATGTGTCGGATCGGCCGCGGAGTCCACAGCCACCGGTCTCGGGGATCGGCCCGGTCGGACCGGACGTCCACCACCCACCCCACCGCCCCACCCGCCCGGGGCAGCCCGTGGAGTTCGGCCTCGAGGCTCCCTGGGGGTCCCTCGGTGCCCTTGGCCGCGATCATTCGATGGTCACTGAGGGAGCGAGTCGCGGTGTACTCGCCTTGATAGGTGAGCAGGCTGAAGGCCCGATAGCCGTGCCGATAGGTGTGCTTGAGATGGGCCCCCAGCTGCGCTCCCCCGTTGAAGCTCATGGCCCGATCGCCGCCGTGACTCACATGGACGTCATGGGCCCAGACCACCACCCGCTGGCCAGGTAGCAGCGTCCGGAGGGCCCAGTCGAGGTTGGCGGCCATCAGGCTGTCGCGGTCGGGCGAGTTCTGGGTCGCGTTCACCATCGCCGCCTGGCGGATCAGATTGGCCGACTGCACGGCCCACTCGACGGAGGTGGAATCGGCGGCGCGAGTCGCCTGCTGGAGCCATCGGTTGCGGCGGGCCGATACCTCATTCACCAGCGTCACCGCTTGGCGGTGCCAGCGCCCTCGGGTGGAGTCCGCTCGATGGGGCGTGCTCCAGAACCGCTCGGCCCGATACTCGCCGGTCAGCGTGTCGACGCGTGCCACGAACGATGGATCGGTCCGCTGGAGAAACGCCCGCAGCGTGTCGACCGGCAGCTGGTGGTCCTGCATGTCGTAACCGATGAATCGCACCGGCGCGGCGGGGTGAGCGGCGTTGTGGCCTCGAATCCAATCGACCAATCCGCGCATCTCCTCGGTATTCCACACCGCGAACATCGCCCGCATCACCTCGGCGGCCGGGCCCGGTCCGCCGGACACGTACCGGTTGATCCTCTCGACCGCCAGCTGGTTGGCTTCAACCGCGAAGGCACGGAAGCCGAGCCGGGTCACCAGATGCCCGAGCAGGCGGTGTTTCACCAGGAAGAACTCCCGGGTTCCGTGAGTCGACTCGCCGAGTCCCACCACCCGCGCCGTACCGACGATCGCGGCGACCCGGCCGAGGTCCGTGCCGGCGCCGCCGCCGGATGGTTCGACGGTCACCAGCGGCGTGGCTCGACGAAGGAGCGACGCCCGTTCGGCGGCCGTGAGGGATGGCACCACGCTTGGGATGGCGGAGATCGGCGTTCCGTCGAGCTCGAGGCTGAGCGGACCGAACCATGCCGTGCCATGACCCTGAACCGCGGCCGCCAGATAGACCGAGTGAGCGTCGCTGCCCGCCGGGATCCGAATCGCCAACTCGTGGCGGCTCCAGTCCGACGACTCGTTGGCCGAACCCACCACCACCGCGGAATCCGCCGCCCCGACGGTCCGATCACGCCATTCCTCGAGCTGGAGGATGGCCCTGCCCGTCAACGAGGCGGTTCGGATCCAGCCGCGGAGCCGGAGCTCGTGACCCTTGGCGAAACCGGCCGGCACCTGAATGGTGATGGCCCGAGGCGGCGCGTCCGGCGCGGTGTCGGCGGCCACGATCCTCAGCGTCTGGCCGCCCCGATGTCGCATGGCGGTGTCTAACATGAACTGGGTGTTGGGCCCGGCGACGAACGACGACCACCCGAGGCTCCAACCCCAGGGGCGGTCGGGGTCGCCCACCGACCGCTGGGCGAAGTCGAGATTGAGGGGGCGTTGAGCGTGGCCAACCGCGGTCGTCAGGAGGAGACCCGCCATGGCGATCGTCGCGCCGAGCCCGATTCGTCGCGCGCCGTAGGTCGGTTCCGGTCTGGTCAGCGTCCAGCGCACCGTTGGGACACGAATCGGCATCCGGACTCCCAAGAAATCGTCAAGCGCGGCCGAGGCGACGGTGGCGTTGGCCGTGCGATGCCGCCTGGTACTACCTTCTCCCGGTCTCCGAATGCACCGGCGCTCGTGCCCGAACTCCCCGACATCGTCACCTATCGCGACGCCCTCGCCGAGCGGGTGGTGGGGCATCGCCTCGTCGAAGTGCGGCTCCGGACCCCGTTCTTGCTCCGCTCGGTCGAGCCGCCTCTTGCCGCCACCCATGGCCGCCTCGTCACGGGCGTCTCCCGGCTCGGCAAGCGGCTCGTCCTCGAGCTCGAGGGCGACCTCCATCTGGTCATCCACCTGATGATCGCCGGGCGGCTCCACTGGAAAGCCGCCAACCCCAAGATCGGCAGCAAGCTCACTCTGGCGTCGCTCGAGTTCGACCACGGTGCCTTGGTGTTCACGGAGGCCGGTACCAAGCGCCGGGCCTCCCTTCACGTGGTGGGATCTCGGGCCGGCCTCGCCGAGTTCGATCGGGGCGGGCTCGACGTACTAGCCGCGACCCCGACGACGTTCGGCGCGCGGCTCACCGCGGGCAACCATACCCTCAAGCGGGCCCTCACCGATCCCCGCGCCTTCGACGGAATCGGCAACGCCTATTCCGACGAGATCCTCCACCGGGCCCGCCTCTCCCCCCTCAAGCTCACCAAGAGCCTGACGACCGACGAGATCGCCACCCTGCACGGGGCGGCCCGGCAGGTGCTCACCGAGTGGATCGCACTGCTCGGCGCCGATCGCGCGGGCGGCTTCCCCGAAAAAGTGACCGCCTTTCGTCCGGAGATGGCCGTGCACGGCCGCTTCGGGAAGCCCTGTCCGGTCTGCCAGAGCCCGGTCCAGCGGATCCGCTACGCCGACAACGAGACCAACTACTGCGCCCGCTGTCAGACCGGCGGCCGGCTCCTCGCCGACCGAGCCTTGTCGCGGCTGCTCAAGCAGGATTGGCCCCGCTCGCTCGACGAGCTGGATTAGCGAATGATCCGCAACTTGACGATGGTCGGCCGGCCGTCGTCGTCCTCGGTGACGGCGTACACCAGGCCCTTGGCGAAGTACTGATTGCCCCACTCCGGCATCGACACCGGCACCACCACCGGCCCGAGCCACGATCCATCGAGGCGGAAGACGTCGTACGCCGTTTGGGTCGAATCGGACCCCGCGAAGCGTCGCACCCAGAGGTGGTCTTCCTCGTCGACCCGGAGGCTCTCGAACGCGGGTGCGGTCGTGGGGACGTCACTCACCTTGATCGCCGCTTTGGCCGTCGCCTCGCCGTACTGCTCGCTGACCCACTTCAGGGTTTCGCTGGTCTCTGCCTCGCGACGAGGGTCCGGAATCGGCTCGGCGGTCCACGGCCTGACGATGAGGCGCGCCGTGTCGGAGCCGGTCGGGCTCACCGCGAGCCGATAGTCGCCGCTCCAGCCGTGGACGAATCCACCGGCCGGGTGAAAGGCGTCGTGGCTCCGAGGCGTGAACGGTACCCCGGTCATCATCTGCGACTTGCGGTCCTTGCTTGACACCTGCCAGGTCTTGGTATCTTCGCGGACCGGAACGACGAGGGTGTCGATCGTCGTGCCGTCCACCGAGTAGCGGGTATAGGCCCGGCCCCGCGTCTTCCCGGTGCTGTCGGGGGTCGACACCGTGGGGATGTAGATCCGCATTGCCCGGTCGATCGCCACGTCGCTCCAGTAACAGCAGGACGAGTTCCAGGTTCTAAGATGGGTGCCGGCGGTGTCGAACACCGAGGTCCGTGACTGCATCGGATCGTGGACCGCCAAGACCCCGCCGCGGACCGCGATGAACGCCACCCGGAACTCGCCCGGCCCACTCCCTTCGCGACCGATCACCCGGACCAGGGCGCCCGTCGAGTCGAACACCTTGATGGTCGGCGGCTTCCGATCGGCGACGTAGACCCGACCCCAGTCGTCGATGGCGATGTTGCTCGGCTGGACCAGCTCGCTCTCGGACCCATCGGCGCCGCCGATTCGGGCCACGGCCTCGAACCGCCACGCCCTGGTCGAGTCGCTCCAGCCAGTCGGCTCGGCACTGGTGACGCGGATCGTTCCGGAGGGAAGGGTGTCGTACTGCGCGGTGGCCTTGGGCGCCGCCTGGCCGGCGGTACACGCCGCGACCGCCGCGACGGCGAGTACGAGCGGGGGGTAACGTCCCAGGATCTTCATCGGGGACTCCTGTGTGGGCGGTAACGAGCGTCGCGTCGCCCTGGTCCGCGGGTTAGACCCGCGCAAATCGGCAACCGTTGCGCGCCGGCTAACCGATCGTGCCCGTTTGCCGGCGCATCCCCTCGAACTGGGCCTCGACGTTGGCCGGCACCGCCAACCCGTCGGCGAGGTCGGCCAGCATCTCTTCGTGGCGCCAGACCCACTCGAGGACCGACAGCTCCCCGGCCAGGGCCCGTCGCTCCTCTTCCTCATGGAGCGCCATCTCCAGCGCCAATCGGACCTCGGCATGGAGGGTCGCCACCTTCGACTCGACGTTGTCCAGCGGCATCCGGACCAGGTGGGATCTCGCGAAGGTGGCGAACGCGGCGCTGGGGCCACCGGCGGCCTCGAGCCACCGGACCGCTCCGCCGACCGTTTCCTCGTCGCCGCCCAACGGGTTGACCTTGGGCAGGAGCAGGGTGGCCGCCATTCGGGCCTCGCGCCCATCGAGCACCACCCACTCGGTGTCGACCTCACGACGCCGCTCGAACCAGCTCCGGGGCCCGCCGGGCAAGAGGTGCGGCACCATCAGGGCCCAGCCATCCTGGACGGTGTCGTCGCGGATCAGCCGAATCGCCTTGATGTCCTCGGTCGACATCGCCAGCGTCTCGCCGGAGGACCGGGCGATGGTCAGGGCCGGTCGCCGCGACAGCCGATAGACGCCGACCGCCGCCGCCCCCGCGAGGAGCAGCGGCGGAATCGGCCCGGCGAGAGCGGCGAGCACCGGGCCGAGCGCGATCAGGCTGGGGGTGCCGATGACTCGGGCCGCGCGGCTCAGGAGCCGGCGTTCGTGTCGTCGCTGGAACTGATGACCGTACCGCCACGCCGCGAACTCGGGCCGGAGCGGCTGGCCGATCCGGACCAACTCGAGCCCCTCCGCCAGCCGGGCGAGCCCCACGTTGTCGGTCGACACCCGAACCTGGGTGGCTCGAAATCGGCGCTCGCAGTCCTCGATCGTCTCCCACCGGTCCTCGATCGGGGTCAGGTTCCACCGGGCGCAGGCCCGGCAGACCACCCAGAGACGACCCTTCGCTTGATCGAAGGCGATCCGGCGCCCCACCGGCAACCGCTCCAGCTCCCGATTGGCACCGAACGCGGAATGGCAGAACAGGCAATGTTGGTACATCCCGCCCCGTTTGGTCGCGAGATGCTTACGGTGCGACTCGGGAGAAATCCCGGCAAGAGGTCGTCGGGACTGTCACCTGACTGCAATCCTCCTGTAATCGGGGCGGGCGGGGCGGAGGGCGGTATCGGCGGCTGTGAAGATCGAGTGGCTTCCGGGTTTGCGGGGGCCGTGACCGCGGCGCAGATTTCCGTCGGCTCCGGATCGTGGCGTGGGCGATGCACCCTTGGCGCCTCCGTCGAACATCCGGCGACGCACCGCAAACGGAGGACTCCTGACCGCCTGGACGATGAACCGATCCCAACCGCTGATCTTCGCCGCGGCCATCTGCGGGGCCACGCCCATCGCCGCCCAAGCTGTCGACTGGACCGCCAACGGACGGGACGTCGAGGGCACCCGCTACACGCCGGCCGCTGCAATTACCCGGGATAACGTCGCCAGGCTGGGGGTGGCGTGGACCTATCGGACCGGTGAGGCCGAGGCGGCGTTCCGGACTCGCCGGGAGGCCTCGTTTCAGGCCGTCCCGCTCGTCGTCGACGGTATGATGTACGTGGGCACGCCCCTCGGCCGGGTCATCGCGCTCGATGCCGCCACTGGGGCCGAGCGCTGGGTCTTCGACCCGAAGATTCGTCGGGACGTGCCCTACGGAGATTTCGCCAGTCGCGGCGTGTCCACCTGGCTCGACCCCACCGCCGGTGCCGGCTCGCCGTGTCGCCGCCGAATCTTCGTCGCGACGGCCCAGTCGCAGCTATTCTCGGTGGACGCCGCCACCGGTACGCCGTGCGCCGACTTCGGTTCCGCCGGAATGGTGAACTTGCTCGAGGGCCTCCGAATTCCGCCGTTCGAGCCCCAGGCCTACTCGATGACGTCTCCACCGACCATCGTGAGCGGGCTGGTCATCACCGGCTCCTCGGTGGCCGACAACAGCCGGCCTAACCCGGCGAGCGGAGAAATCCGCGCCTACGACGCGCGGACCGGGAAGCTGCGGTGGACCTGGGATCCGATTCCGCAAGACCCGGCCGATCCGGCGTACGGCGACTGGGCCGGGGCCCTGGCCCATCGAACCGGCGCCGCCAACGCCTGGTCCGTGTTCGCCGCCGATTCCGCCCGCGATCTCGTCTTCGTGCCGACCAGCAGTCCGGCCCCCGACTATTACGGGGTGTTGCGACTGGGCCAGAACCGCTACGCGAACTCGATTGTCGCGCTGCGGGCATCGACCGGGAAATTGGTCTGGAGCTTTCAGACCGTGCACCACGATTTGTTGGATTACGACAACGCCTCGCCGCCAGCGCTCGTCACCCTGTCCCGAAACGGCCGCCCGGTGCCCGCGGTGCTGCAAGCCACCAAGACGGGGATGCTCTTTGTGCTCCATCGGGAAACCGGCACCCCGATTTTCCCAGTGGAGGAGCGGCCCGTCCCGGCCAGCGACATCCCCGGCGAACGGACTTGGCCGACGCAGCCCTTTACGGTGGTAACGCCGCCGCTCAGCCCGCACCGGTTCGCGCTCGATCAGGTCTGGGGTGTGACCGACGCCGATCGATCCGCGTGTCGGGCGGCCATCGAGGGGCTCCGGAACGACGGGGTGTTCACTCCACCGAGCGTCGGCGGGACGCTCGTCATGCCGTCGAACATCGGGGGCGCTCACTGGGGTGGCGTGGCGGTGGACCCGCTCCGGCAAATCGCGGTCGTGCCGGTGAACCGGATCGCCGCAATAGTCGAGCTGATCCCCCGCGAGGGATTCGATCGCGAAGCCCGCCGCGCCGAAGACCGGCGCCTCGGCCACGACTTCGAATACAACATGATGGTCGGGACGCCCTACGTGATGCGGCGGCGGATGCTGCTGGCCCCGTCGGGTCTGCCCTGTACTCCGCCACCGTTCGGCGCCCTGGTGGCCGTGGACCTTCGAACTGGCGGCCGACTCTGGGAGGTTCCCCTCGGCACGATCACCGGCCTGGTCCCGCCAGATCGCGCCGCGAGTGTCCGCCCCGACTGGGGCTCACCCAACCTCGGTGGGCCGATCGCCACCGCGGGAGGTCTCGTTTTCATCGGTGCCGCCCTCGACCGGAGCCTCCACGCGTTCGATGTCGAGACCGGTCGCGAGCTCTGGCGGGGGCCCCTGCCGGCGAGCGGCAAAGCTACCCCGATGAGCTATCGGCTCGCCTCGGGTGAGCAATTCGTGACGATCAGCGTCGGTGGCGGCGGTGTCTTCGGCTCTGGCGACCACCTCGTTACCTTCCAGCTCGGCCGTTAGGCTCGCGAAGGGTGGCCGCCTCTTGGACCGCCGCGTGGACCGCCCAGTGGCCCTTCTGAGGCTCGCCGCCCTCGTCGCCATGTTCGCCGGGTGCGCGCGGTTGGAACAACCCGGGGGCCCGGTGAAGTTTGTCCCCTACCAGTTCATTAGCGCCGCCGGCGATACCGTGGCAGCCGAGCTCGGTCGCCTCCGAGTCAGCGAAAACCGCCTAACGCCTGACAGCCGCACCATCGAGATCGCGTTGGTGCGGTTTCGGAGCACCGCGGAACAGCCCGGCGATCCCATCGTGTTCTTGGCGGGAGGTCCCGGCAGCTCGGGGATTCAGACGGCGCGGGGAGGCCGGTTTCCCGCCTTCATGGCACTTCGGGCGGCGGGTGACGTGATCGCCCTCGACCAACGCGGCACCGGTCGGTCCCGGCCCAATCTCGCCTGCCCCGAGAAGTTCGAGCACCCGAGACATCTCCCCCTGATCAAAGACAGCACGACCCGCCGTTTTCGCGAGGCGGCGGCCTCGTGCGCGCGCTACTGGCGTCGGCGCGGCGCCGACCTTGCCGGATACAACGCCGAATCCAGCGCCGACGACCTGGAGGCCCTCCGCCAGGCCCTCGGTGCGCCCCACCTGGTGTTGTGGGGCGTCAGCTACGGAACCCATCTCGCTCTCGCCACGATGCGTCGGTACCCAAGTCTCGCCTCGCGAGCGATTCTCGCGGGGGTGGTCGGACCCGACGATTCCTGGAAGCCGCGAAGGGCCTTCGAGGGCCAGCTCCAAACCGCGGAGTCGCTGATGCCGCCCGGCCCTCTCGGCGACGCACCAAGCCTGCCCTTGGCTGAGCTTCTCCGAACGGTCGTCCGCAGGCTCGACGCGGACCCGGTCTGGGTGCCCGTGCCTCACGGCGTCCGGACCGCGGAGCGCGCCGCCGGCGCCGATTCCATCGTCATCACTGGATACGATTTTCGGGGCCTGGTTATGAACTTGTTGGCCGATGCCGGTCAGCTCGCCACCGTGCCCCCACTCATCGAACGGGCCGCCCGCGGAGACCTTCGCGAGGCCGGGCAACGGATCGCCCGCAACCGGGGCGCCTATTCCATCGGCTCGGCGATGGGCTACGCGACCCTCTGCGCCTCAGGTGCCAGCGCTGAACAGCGAAAAAGGATCGCCCAAGACGCCGCGGTTTCGGTGTTTGGCGGCGGCCCTACAGGGGAAGCGCTGGCGTGTGATGTCTGGGGCGCCCGGGATCTCGGAGAGGCGTTTCGCCAGCCGGTGCGGTCCGACATCCCGACCCTCCTCATCAGCGGGTCCCTCGACGTCACCACGCCCATCGCCGATGCCGTTGCCGCGCTCGCCGGACTTTCGCGGGGGAGGCAATTCGTGGTCGAGGGTGCTAGTCATGGCGATGCCCTGGTCGCGACGCCCACGGTCATCGGCGAGATGGTGGCATTCCTTCGGGGCGACCGGGAAATCAAGCGCTAGGGTTGGCCCGACGTTGCTCCAGATCGGTCGCCCGGGGTCAGGTTCCACCGGGCGCCGGCCCGGCAGTACTACGCCGCCCGAATGTACTGGCACCCTGCCGCCTGGGCCCGGGCCACCGCGAAGATCCCCGTCGGCAACACGATCATCCCGGGAACGAGGTTCGCGAGCGCCTTCTCGCGGCCCGCCTTTGCCTCGAGCTTCTCCCGCTCCATGATCATCCCGACGATCCGGAACAGAGCCAGATTGCAGCAGAGCCCGATCGCGCCCCGTTTGAGGAGGGTGTCGAGGCCGCCGTCGGGCCAGAGCATCGAGTACTTGGCCCCACTCGGCGCGTTGGCGTTGAGGAACGGATTCCTCCGAGCGGCCTTGCCCGACACCGGATCCTTGAGCTTGAAGGCCTTGCCCAGTTCGAGTTCGTCCCAGAGCCGGTCGTTGACCGCCAGCGGAATCGCGGCGTGGCGAATCACCATGACCGCGGACAGATCGCCGTCCTTCAATCCGTGAACCTCGATGAAGCCCTGCAGGAAGGATCGCGCCTGATGGAAGACGGTTCCCTCCCCGACTTCCGGCGCATCGAAGACCTGCCGATAGGTGCCGGTCACCCGGTCGACCCAGGACATGTCCCAGGTCTGGGGCGGGTTTTGATCAGCGTCCCAGGCCCGCAACAGCGCGCGCTCGGCGGGTGTGGTCGAAACCTCGGCGGCCACCGTTTCGGGGGCGAGCCCGAAGGCACCCGCCGCGGCCGCGCCGCCCACCAGCTTCCCGACGAACTGCCGTCGTCCCTGTGTCATCGCGATCCGACTCCTCGATCTGATTGGGCCCGCAGGCGGCCATCGTTAGGTCTGCTTGGGGCGGCCCTCACCGCATCCGCGCCAACTCCGCCTCGGCGGCGATGTAGCCGAACGCCCCCCACTGCGGCATCCCCATGATCCGCTCGAACACGGCCCGCGCCTCGCCCCGCCGGCCGTTGTACAGGTGCCAGTTGCCGACCCCGTACGCCACGGTCGCGTCTTGAATCGCGTCGCCTCGGTCGGCGGGGGTGAGCACCGCGTCGGGCGACAGCTCTCCCTGGTACATCAGCAGCAGCCGGTGATAGCTGCCGTTCTCGATGATCTCCATGTCCTTGCTGATCGGCACCAGCACTTTGGCGGCCTCCCGATCCCGGCCCAGCCGCCGGAGGGTCATGTAGAGCCAATGGCTCGAGGCCACCACCATGTCGGGGTTGACCGCCGCCTCGACGTCCCGTTGGTAGAACGGCAACGCCTTGGCGAAATCGCCTTTGAGGTAGTGGGCGAGCCCGAGATGATAGCGGATGTTCGACTGGAGGGTGCTGGTCGGGATTCCCCGGGCGTTAGGCTGCCCGTCGGGCTCCACCCCGTCGGGGCGGCCCTTGGTCAGGGCGTCGGCGCGCTGGAAGTCGCGAACCGCGTCGTCGAGCCGGCGGATCGACAGGTAGCGGTGGCCCCGATGGCGATAGAACCGGGCGTCGCTCGGGTGCTGACCGATCCCGGTGGTGTAGATCGCGATCGCCTCCCGGAACCGGCCCAAATAGGCCGTTCGCCGCCCCAGCCAGATGATCGAGTCGGCGTTGGTCGGGGTGCGGTCGAAGGCCCGGCGGGCCGCGGCGAGGTTCGTTTCGGCCTCGGCCCGCGCCGTCGGGCTCATCGTCGGACGGATCAGGGGCTTGCCGAGCAGGGAGGTGGCCTCGACGGAATCGCTCTGGGCGCTCGCGGCCCGCCCGGTGATTGCCACGACGGCGGTACCCAACGCCAGTTGCCATCTCATCCTTAGCTCCTTCGAGGAAACCGGCCTCAAGTCTAGTGGTCTCCGCGGCCGGTCGCCATCGCGCCCCGGCGTAGTAGATTCTCCCGGTCTCTCGCATCGACTCGAGCCCATGATGCCACTCTTCCGATGGATCTTGCTGGTGATTGGGATCGGCGGGGCCTTGCCTACCGTCGCAGCTGCCCAAGTCACCCCGAACCTCTATCAGCGCCTGGGCCGGTACGATGGCATCGCGGCGTTCTCCGACGAATTCCTCAAGAACCTCGGCGAACAGCCCTCCCTGGGTCGCTTCTTCGACGGCCTCGCCGACAACTCCCGCCGCCGGCTCCGCCAGCACGTGGTCGACTTTCTCTGCGAGATGGCCGGCGGGCCCTGCTTCTACCTCGGCCGCGACATGAAGACGGCCCACCAAGGGATGGCCATCAAGTCGGCCGACTGGGAAGCCGGAGTCAAGGCACTGCTCGCGACACTCGACGCCTTCGAGGTCAAAGGAGCGACCCGGGACGAGGTGATCGCGGCGGTGCAGGCCCTGAAGAAGGAGATCGTGGAGTAGGGTCTAGCGGACCAGTCGGTAGCCTTCCAGGCGATCGCCACCGTCGAGGCTGTCGGGTACGGCAAACAACACCAACGCGCTGGTGGCGAACCCGAGGAGGGGGCCCGGCGTCGGAAGACTGCCTCGGTAGCGACCCGTGTCGTCGAAAATGTCCACTCGGTGCGGCTCATCGGGGAACCTGGTTCGGTCGACCCAGAGCCAACCGTCTGGCGCGAACCTCATTCCGGCAATTGGCTGAATGAATGACGCCCAGCCGCGCTTCGCCATCAACGCCTCGGCCGAACGGATGCACGGCGGCCGGCCACCACCGCCGAACGTGATGCTATCACCCGCGGGGTAACGGCGCCGGATGAGCGCGGCTGTGGTCGCCAGCGGCGGCAGGTTGCGGCGGATCAACCTGGTGACTCGGCGATCGGTGAACAGGGAGATCTCATACTCGGGTCGACTCGCCACCGCGATGTAGTGGCCGTTCCAATCGGCCGCGATGGTCGAAGCGAAGAGCCGGCCCTCGGGCGGCATCTTGACGCAGCCCCAGTCGTTCGGCTCCGAAAGAGGGTTGTCGATCGCGAGCAGCGTCGAGGTCGCCGACGCGGTCCCGGTTCGCAATTCGAACCGCTCTGCCTGGCGGTCGAGCGTGATCACGAGGAGAGTGTCGCCGACTCGACGGGGGGCGTACTCGGGGCTTCCCAGCCCCGTGAAGGACAATTCAGGGACCGGTGACCCATCCCGCTCGAACGAAACGACCGCGCGTTTCCCGAAGTCGGCCACCCCAGGTCGTCCGCTCGGTTCGACCAGAACGAAGTAGCCGTACTGGAATTCACCAGGGCCCGAACCGCGCCGGCCAAACGGCGGTAACGAGCGCCCGAGCGAATCGAAACGGAGCAGGCGGTCGCTCGTCGCAACGTAGCTTGTCCCGCGGCCGTCCGCGGTTGCGAGATCCGGAGTAAGCCGAGGCGGGAGTCCGGCCGCCGTATCGCGCGGGGCGATCGAGAACGCCCGAACCAGGCGCCAGTCGGCCGGCCGGTCGGCTCCCTGATTTCGAACGATCGAAATGCCAGCCGAATCCTCCACCATCGGATTGGCTCTTCCGTTGCCAGCGCGACAACCAACGAGCGCTTCTGCGACGAGGATTAGCCTCACCAGACTCGAATGGTGCATCGGATCCCTTCCCCGAAACCCAGTCCCCCAACCACTTCGTATCGAAGTCTACGACGTGACCCGCCGAACCGCTCGCCCCAGGGGCCCCGACGGGGTACTTTCTCCCCCCGGATTGGTTCGACGGTCGATCTGCGTCCCCGAGGTTAACTCCATGCCGTTGCTGCTATTCGCGTTGGCCCTGGTGCAGGCCCCCGGTGCGGTGCGAGACACCGTCGCCAAGCGCGCCGACCTGCCCCTGGTGCCTCGTTCGTTCCACCTCACGACCACCCGCGGTACCTGGATCTCCGCCGACGTCACCCCCGACGGCCGAACCATCGTCTTCGATCTCCTCGGCGACATCTACACCCTGCCCGCGGGCGGCGGCCGGGCCACCCGCCTGATCGGCGGACTCTCGTTCGACTCGCAGCCCCGAGTCAGCCCCGACGGCACCCGGATCGTCTTTGTCTCCGACCGCAGCGGCACCGACCACGTCTGGATTATGTCGCTCGACCGGCGCGACACGGTCCAGGTCACCAAGGGCACTCTCACCGCGGTCAGCTCGCCGGAATGGACCCCCGATGGCCGGGGCATCGTAGTGACTCGATCGGGGTCCGGGCCGGGCGCCTCCAAGCTCTGGATCTATCACGTCGACGGCGGGGGCGGGCTCCAAATGATCCGCGACCCCGCCCCGCGTTTCACGTTAGGCGCCGCCTTTGGGCCCGACCCCCGCTACCTCTGGTACGGCTACCGCGACGGTGGCTTCGAGTACAACGCCCGGTTCCCCACCTATCAGCTCGCGGTCTACGATCGCGAGGCTGGTACCCAGACCGTGATGACCGCGCGGCAAGGCTCGGCGTTCCGCCCGGCGCTGTCGCCCGATGGTCGGTGGCTCGCTTACGGGACCCGCTACCAGACCGAATCGGGGCTTCGGCTCCGCGAGCTGGCCACCGGCACCGAGCGGTGGCTCGCCTACCCGGTGCAGCGGGACGATCAGGAAGGCTCCTCGTCGCTCGACGTGATGCCCGGCTACGCCTTTACCCCGGATTCCCGCGCGGTGATCGCCTCGTACGGTGGCGAGCTCTGGCGGGTCCCGGTCGACGGCCAGCCGGCCACCAAAATCCCGTTCGAGGTCGACGAAGACATCGCCGTCGGGCCGGAGGTCCGGTTCGCCTACCGGGTCGACACCGGAATGGTCCAGGTCCGCCAGATCCGCGACGCGGTTCCCTCGCCCGACGGACGGCGACTCGCCTTCTCGGCGTTAGGCAGACTCTACCTGATGGACTACCCGAACGGCACCCCCCGCCGAGTCACCACCGCGGGGGAAGGCGAGCATTTCCCCACCTGGTCTCCCGATGGCGCGGCGATCGCGTTTGCCAGCTGGGACGATCGGGCCGGCGGCCACATCTATCGGGTCGCCACCACTGGTCAGGCCGCCCCCCAGCGTCTCACCACCGTCGCGGCCCGCTACGCCCAACTCGCCTGGGCTCCGGACGGCCGACGAATCGTGGCGGTTCGGGCCGCCGCCCGGGAGATGCAGGAAACCCTGGAACGTTTCGGCGCGGGGTTGGGCGCGGAGTTCGTCTCGGTGCCGGCGGCCGGTGGTCCGGTCACCGTGATCGCCCCCACCGGCGGCCGGACCACCCCCCACTTCGGCGCCGATCCCGAGCGAATCTTCTCCTACGGCGCCGCCGATGGACTGGTCTCGATGCGGTGGGATGGCACCGACGTGAAGGGTCACCTCAAAGTCACCGGAGCCACCCAGCCGGGCGGCACCACGCCGCCACCGGCCGGGCTCATCCTGATGGCGCCCGCCGGCGATCACGCCCTCGCTCAAGTGGGGATGGACCTCTACTTGGTGACGGTGCCCTACGTCGGCGGGCAGACGCCCACGGTGTCGGTGGCCGATCCCGATCAGGCGGCCGTCCCCGTCAAGAAGCTGTCCGACGTCGGCGGCGAGTTCCCGGCCTGGCAGGCGGGCGGCCGCAAGGTGCACTGGTCGATCGGCAACGCCCACGTGGTCTACGATCTCGACCAGGCCCGGGCCGTCGACGACAGCCTCAAGACGTTCCGCGCCGACACGACCCGTCGTGGCGAACGCCCTCGCTATCGCCCGGAGGAGCACCGGGTCCGGATCGGGGTCCGCCGCGACGTTCCCGGCTCGACCCTCATCTTACGAGGTGCCCGCGCGATCACCATGAAGGACCGGGAAATCATCGAGGACGCCGACGTCGTGGTTGTCGGCGACCGGATCGTGGGCGTGGGTCGGCGGGGACAGGTCGCGATTCCGGCGGGCGCCCGGCCCCGGATCATCGAGGTGGCCGGAAAGACGATCGTCCCCGGCTTCATCGACACCCACGCCCACTTCCGGCATTCACCGGGGATTCACTTCGGGCAACCGTGGGCGTACTTGGCCAACCTCGCCTATGGCGTGACCACCGCCCGTGACCCGCAAACCGGTACCACCGACGTGCTGAGCTACGCCGACTTGGTCGCCGCCGGGCCGATGATCGGGCCGAGGATCTACTCGACCGGCCCCGGCGTGTTCGGCGGCGAGTCGATTCGGAGCCTCGATCACGCCCGCGACGTCCTCAAGCGGTATAGCAGCTACTACGACACCAAGACGCTCAAGATGTACATGTCGGGCAACCGCCAGCAGCGACAATGGATCATCATGGCGGCCAAGGAGTTAGGGCTCATGCCCACGACCGAGGGCGGGATCGACTTCGCCCTCGAGCTGACCCACGCGCTCGACGGGTATTCCGGGGTGGAGCATTCCCTGCCGATCTACCCGATCTTCGAGGACGTGGTCCAGCTCTTCAAGAACAGCGGCACCACCAACACCCCGACCCTGTTGGTCGCCTACGGCGGGCCCTGGGCCGAGAATTTCTACTACGCGACCGAACGGGTGGCGGACGACCCCAAGCTGATGCGATTCCTGCCCGACGCCGAGTTGGACGGTCGAGCCAGGCGCCGGGGAGGCAACCCTGGGGTGGCCGGATGGGTCTTACCGGAGGAGCACATCTTCCCGAAACATGCCCAGTTCGCCAAGGCCGTCGTCGAGGCCGGCGGCCGAATCGGCATCGGGAGCCACGGCCAACTCCAGGGGATCGGCTATCACTGGGAGCTCTGGTCGGTGCAGGCCGGCGGGATGACCCGGCACGACGCGCTGCGTGCCGCTACAATTCTCGGCGCGCAGGCGATCGGATTGGAGCAGGATCTGGGCTCGATGGAGGCGGGGAAGCTGGCGGATCTGGTAGTCCTCGATCAGAACCCCCTCGACGACATTCGAAACTCGAAGCTGATTCGGTACGTGATGAAAGGCGGCCGCCTGTATGAGGGGGAAACCCTCGATCAGGTCGCGCCCGAAGAGCGACCCCTCCCGACACCGTGGTGGCGCGATTCCGCTCCCAAGACCGCGGCGGGGATTCGGTGATTCAACCTCGAACACGAGAAGGTGCAATGCGTCGTGCCACTCTGTTGTTATGCGGCTTCTGGTCGCTAGCTCCGCTCCCACGGATCCTCGCCCAGGACAGCCTGCCGCTCCAGCCGACCCGGACCGCGAAGTTCACGACCTCGAAGGGCACCTGGATGTCCCTCGACGTCAGTCCCGACGGCCGGACCATCGTCTTCGACCTGCTCGGTGACCTCTACACCCTGCCGATCACCGGAGGCCGGGCCACTCGGATCACCACCGGGATGGGCTTCGACGCCCAGCCCCGCTTCAGTCCCGACGGCAAGCGCCTCACCTTCATCTCGGACCGCAGCGGCGGCGACAACATCTACGTCGCCAACGCCGACGGCTCCGGGATTCGTCGGATCACCTATGGCAACCACGGGTGGCACGTCTCGCCCGAGTGGATGCCGGACGGGAAATACATCGTGGCCTCGGCGGCGGCCGGCGGGTTCGGTCAGCTCCGCCTCACGATGTACGACGTCGAGGGCGGCACCGGCGTGGTACTCACTCGGACCGGCAATCAATATCACTTCGGCGCCGCGCCATCGCCCGACGGGCGGTACATCTACTACGCGGGGCGCGACGGCCCCTGGCAATACAACGCCGCGATGCCCCAGGTGCAGCTCGGGGTCTACGACCGCCAGGCGGGGACCAGCACCCAGGTCACCGCCCGCTATGGATCCGCGTTCCGGCCGGCCGTGTCGCCGGACGGCAACTGGCTGGTCTATGGGGGCCGCGAAGGTCCCGAGACGGGGCTCCGGATCCGGGAGCTCGCTAGCGGTACCGAACGATGGCTCGCATTCCCGGTCCAGCGCGACAACGTCGAGTCGGTCCCCGACCTCGACCTGCTGCCGGGCTACTCGTTCACTCCGGACGGCCTCGCCATCGTCACCACCTACGGCGGCGAGTTCTGGCGGGTGCCGGTGTCCGGCGCGGCGCCGACCAAGATCGCCTTCACGGTCGACGCCGACGTCGCGATCGGACCCGAGGTGCGATTCGACTATCCGATCGAGGACACCCCGACCTTCACGGTGCGGCAGATCCGCGAAGCGGTCCCGTCGCCGGACGGCCGCCGGATCGCCTTCACCGCGCTCGACAAGATCTACCTCGCCGATCTGCCGAACGGGACCCCGCGGCGGATCTCCACCAGCGACGCCGGCGAGTACTACCCGGCCTGGTCGCCCGACGGCGCCTCGCTGGCGTATGTGAGCTGGGACGGCACCGATGGCTATCTGATGCGAGTCGCGGTGGCCGGCGGCCAGCCCCAGCGGTTGGTGACCCAGAGCGCCTACTACCAGGTCCCGGCCTGGTCGCCCGATGGCCGCCGGATCGTGGCGGTGCGGGCCCCGGTGCGAAGTCTGCGCGACCAAGACGGTCCGTTCATCGGTGACGGCGAGGGCGCTGAGTTCGTCTGGGTCCCGGCCTCGGGCGGCGAGATCACCGCGATTCGTCCCACTGGCGGCAACCTCTTCGCGCCTCACTTTGCCTCTGATACCGGGCGGATCTATCTCTACGGGTTCTTTCCCCCGCCCCCGGGCGCGCCGCCGTTCCAGTTCTCCGCGGCCCTTTCCTCGATTCGTTGGGACGGCACCGACCTGAAGCAGCACCTCCAGGTCACCGGTCCCCTGCCGCTCGGATTCGGGGCGCCGACCGGCCGCCAGTACAAGCACCCGTTCGCCAACAAGGCGAACCGCCTGGGCGACCTCTTACCGCCCAACTTCTTCGACGCCCGGGAGCCGACCGTCACCGGGCCCCGCGCCGACGTGATCCGGATGGCGCCGCGCGGCGATCTCGCCTTGGCCGCCTTCGGCAACGATCTCTATGTCGTGAGGGTTCCCCAGGTCGGCGGAGCGGTGCCGACCGTCTCCGTGGCCAAGCGGGACAGCTCCCAGGTCCGGGCGCTCAAGCTGACCGACATCGGGGGCGAGTTCCCGACTTGGAGCGCCGACGGTCGGACCGTGCATTGGTCGATCGGCAACGCCTTCGTCTCCTACGACGTGGCCCGTGGCCTGGCGGTGGACGACAGTCTCCGCGCGGCCGGGGTCGACACCGCCACTCGCACCGCGCGGCAGTACCGACCCGTCGAGCAACGCGTGGTGGTCGCCGCGAACCGCGACATTCCACAGGGCACCCTCGTGCTCCGGGGTGCCAAGGCGGTGACGATGCGCGGCGACGAGGTGATCGAAAACGCCGACGTCGTCGTCCGCAACAACCGGATCGTCAGCGTCGGCGCGCGAGGGACGGCGCCCGCCGACGCCCGGGTCATCGACGTGGCCGGGAAGACCATCGTTCCGGGATTCGTCGACACCCACGCTCACATGTGGCCCGCCTGGGGCATCCACTGGCGTCGCGCCTGGATCTACGACGCCAACCTAGCCTACGGGGTGACCACGACCCGGGATCCCCAGACCGCCACCACCGACGTCCTCTCCTATCAGGATCGCGTCGACGCCGGAATGATGACCGGACCGCGGGTGTACTCCACCGGCCCCGGCGTATTCAGCGGCGATCGGGTCGGCTCGATCGAGCAGGCCCGGTATGTCCTCAAGCGCTATAGCGACTACTACGACACCAAGACGTTCAAGATGTACATGGCGGGCAACCGGCGGACGCGCCAGTACCTCATCATGGCGGCCCGGGAACTCAAGCTGATGCCGACCACCGAGGGCGGGCTCCAGTTCGCCCTCAACATGACCCACGCCATCGACGGCTACTCGGGCATCGAGCACACCATTCCGCTCTACCCGATGTTCGACGACGTGGTCCAACTGTTGAAAGCGTCCGGCACCGTCAACAGCCCGACGTTGCTGGTCACCTACGGGGGCCCCTGGGCGGAGAACTATTTCTACGCCCGCGAAGACGTCGTCGGCGACAAGAAGCTCCGCTACTTCACCGCGCCAGAGGAGTTCGATGCCAAGACCCGCCGGCGGACCTCCGGCCCCGGTCCGATCGGGTGGGCCCACGAGTCGGAGTACGTCTTCAAGAAACACTCGGAGTTCAACAAGCATCTGATCGAAGCGGGGATGTGCTCCGGGGTGGGAAGCCACGGGCAGCTCCAAGGCCTTGGCTATCACTGGGAGCTGTGGGCGATGCAGAGCGGCGGCATGCGCAACATCGACGCGCTCCGGATCGCTACCCTCTGCGGCGCGCAGGCCATCGGATTCGGCAAGGACCTGGGCTCGGTCGAAGCGGGCAAACTGGCCGACCTGATCGTGCTCGATCGCGACCCGCTGGCCAACATTCGCAACACCAACTCGATCCGGTACGTGATGAAGAACGGCCGGCTCTACGAGGGCGATACCATGAACGAAGTCTGGCCCCGGCAGCGGCCGGCCCCCGATGAACGGTGGCGTCATCAGGCGCCCGCCTCCACGACTGGGATTCGGTGAGGCGCGCCATGACGAACTCGATGAAGACCATGCCCCGAAGGATCTCGTTCTCGTTCGCGGCGCTCGCCTTGGTCGGCGCCCTGGTATCGACCGCCGCGGCGCAGGGCCCCCCCGGGGGCCCGGGCGGCCCAGGCGGCCCGCCCCAGAAGCCCTTGCCGCTCGAGGCCAAGCGGCTCGCCTCGTTCACCGCGACCAAGGGAACCTGGATCTCCCTCGACGTCAGCCCCGACGGGCAGACGATCGTGTTCGACCTGCTTGGCGACCTCTATACCATGCCGATCGGCGGCGGCAAGGCGACCGCGCTGACCTCCGGGTTCGGCTACGACGCCCAGCCACGGTTCAGTCCCGACGGGAAGAAGGTCGTCTACGTCTCCGATCGGAGCGGCGGCGACAACGTCTACACCATGACGCTCGACCGGCGTGATACGACCCAGGTGACCCAGGGCAACACCAGCCAGTACGTCTCGCCCGATTGGTCACCCGATGGGAAGTACCTGATCGTCAGCCGGGGGACGGGCACCTTCCCGACCGCCAAGCTGCACCTGCTGCCGGTCGACGGCGGGGCCGGGTTCGGGCTGATCCCGCCGACCCCGCAGAACGCTCAGCTCAAGACGTTAGGTGCCGCCTTCTCGCCCGACGGGCGCTACGTCTGGTTCGCCGCCCGGTCGGGGGACTGGCACTACAACGCCCTGTTCCCCCAGTTCCAGGTCGGGCGCTACGACCGCCAGACCGGCACCTTGACCCAGTTGAGCGGACGCTACGGCTCGGCGTTTCGCCCGGCGGTCTCTCCCGATGGACGGTGGCTGACGTACGCCTCGCGACATGAGGCCAACACCGGCCTTCGACTCCGGAACCTCACCACCGGCGACGAGGATTGGCTGGTCTACCCGATTCAGCGGGACGACATCGAGGCCCGCGGGACGCTCGATGCCTTGCCGGGATACTCGTTTACCCCGGACTCCCGCCAAGTGATCATCTCCTACGGCGGCGAGATCTGGCGGGTCCCGGTCGACAAGTCGGCGCCCTCCAAGATTCCGTTCAGCGCCGACGTTCGGGTCGACGTCGGCCCCGAGGTGAAATTCGCCTATCGGATCGACACCGCGGCCACCATGGTCGCTCGCCAGATCCGCAATCCGGTGGCCTCGCCGGACGGGAAGCGACTGGCGTTCACCGCGGTCGATCGCCTCTATGTGATGGACCTGCCGAGCGGGACGCCGCGGCGGGTCTCGACGGCCGACGTCGGCGAGTTCCAGCCGGCCTGGTCCCCCGACTCGAAGTCGCTGGTCTGGATCACCTGGGGCGATGCCGCCGGTGGTCACCTGATGAAGACCAGCTTCGATGGTCGGGTCGCACCGCCAGTCCAGCTGACCCGGGTGGCCGCGCTCTATAGCAATCCCACCTTCAATCCAGACGGCGGTCGGATCGTGGCCACCCGGCAGGCCGCCCGGGACATGCTCTCGTACTCCGGCCACGGCGACGGGATCGTCGGCGGCGACTTCATCTGGGTGCCAGCCACCGGCGGCGATGTCACCGTCATCGCGCCCAACGCCGGACGGGATGTCGCCCACTTCGTGACCAGCCAGCCTGAGCGGATCTACGCCTCGAGCCCGTTCGAGGGCTTGGTCTCGTTCCGTTGGGATGGCACCGATGTCAAGCAGCACCTTCGGGTCGTCGGTCCGTCGCCGTTCGGCTCGGTCGCCGGCAGCATCCTCGAGCCCGAGGGTGAGTTGGTGTTCCTCCCACGGCGGGTCGCGCCGATCAAGGCCTCGGCGTTCTATGCGGCGGCCACCGACCCGCTCGAGGGCGCTCCGCCCTTCTTGCCGGCGAGCCTGATGATGATCTCGCCCGCGGGCGATCAGGTCCTGGCTCAAGTGCAGGCCGACATCTATGCGGTGCCGCTGCCGTTCGTCGGCCAGACACCGACCGTCAACATCATGGGGGGCGGCGGCGTCGCGATCCGCAAGCTGACCGACGTGGGTGGTGAGTTCCCGTCCTGGGCGGGGAGCGGAAAGACGGTCAACTTCGCGCTCGGCAGCGTGTTGTTCACCTTCGACCTCGAGCGCGCCAAAGTGGTCGACGACAGCCTCAAGGTGGTCAACCGCGCCAAGGCCGACAGCGCCTTCGTCAAACAAGCGATCCAGGACAGCGTCAAGACCCTGAAGAGCCGGGCCGACAGCCTGATCAAGGCGTCGCAGTCGGTGCCCGACTCCGTCAAGCTCAAGATCTTCGATCTCGAGACTCGACTGCTCGCCGACTCGGTCCGCTCGGCCAAGGCGAAGGCGGACTCGGTCAAGGCCGCGCCGAAGGCGGACTCCACCAAGAAGGACGGCGCCAAGGTGGATTCCGCCAAGGCCAAGGGTAATGCGGCCAAACCGGACACCGCGAAGAAGGACGAGAAACCCGGGTACAAACCGGTCGAGCAGACGATCAAAGTGGAGATCTCGCGAGACGTGCCCCGGGGGACCGTGGTGCTCCGCGGCGGCCGCGCGGTGACCATGAAGGGCAAGGAGATCATCGAGAACGCCGACATCGTGGTGCGCGACAATCGGATCGTCGCGATTGGACCGCGAGGCCAGGTCGAGGTGCCCAGCGGGGCCAGGATCGTCGACATTTCGGGCAAGACCGTGATGCCCGGGATGATCGACACCCACTACCACGCTCAGTGGTTGGTCACCGAGATCCATCCCGGCCAGGCCTGGCAGTATCTGACCACCCTGGCCTACGGTGTGACCACCACCCGGGATCCCCAGACCGGGGTGAGCGACATCCTGAGCTATCAGGATCGGGTCGAGTCCGGTGCCATGGTGGGGCCGCGGATCTATTCCACCGGTCCCGGGGTGTTCTCGGGCGACAACATCCAGAGCCTCGAGCAGGCCAAGACCGTCCTCAAACGGTACTCCCAGTATTGGGACACCAAGACGCTCAAGATGTACATGACGGGCAACCGCCAGACCCGGCAGTACATCATCATGGCGGCCAAGGAGCTCGGCATCATGCCGACCACCGAAGGCGGCTTGGATTTCCGGCTGAATCTCACCCATGCGATGGACGGCTACCCCGGTATCGAGCACGCCCTGCCGATCGCCCCGATCTACGAGGACGTCGTCGAGCTGTTCAAGACCAGTCAGACCACCAATTCACCGACGTTGCTGGTGTCGTACGGCGGCCCCTTCGGCGAGAACTACTTCTACTCGACCGAGGACGTGATCGGTGACAAGAAGCTGGCCGCGTTCATGCCGCGGGGGCAGATCGACGCCAGGGCTCGACGTCGGGGAGCGGGCTTCGGCTACCAGCAGGGTGGCTGGTTCCACAAGGACGAATACGTGTTCTCGCGCCACGCGGAGTTCATCAAGAAGCTGATCGAGGGTGGCGGTCGGGCCGCCGTTGGGGCCCACGGCCAGATCCAGGGCATCGGCAATCACTGGGAGCTGTGGGCGATGGCCTCCGGCGGGCTGTCGAATCACGACGCGCTCCGGACCGCCACGATCTACGGCGCCGAGGCGATCGGGATGGGACAGGACATCGGGTCCCTCGAGGCCGGCAAGCTGGCCGACATACTGGTGCTCGAGAGGAACCCCCTCGAGAACATTCGTAACACGACCTCGATTCAGTACGTGATGAAGAACGGACGGTTGTACGACGGCAACACCCTGACCGAGATCCATCCGCGACCCCGGCCGTTGAACAAGCAGTGGTGGGCGGACGCCACGCCGGTGACGGCGGCTGGCATCCGATGAGGACCGCTGGCTACGGAGCGATCAGGCCGAGCCACAGTCGATCGTAGCCGTCCCGGACCTGCTCGGCGTTGGTGCCGATCAGCAGCTGGAGCGAAAGGCCATCGAGCATCGCCTCGATGGCCGTTTCGTTTTCCAGTGTTCCTCGATCGATTCGAAGGCTCCGGGCCAGCTGGTCACGAAGTCCGCTCGGAAGCTGGGCGGTGAGCCCCATGGCCGCGAGGCTGATCCGGGCCGCGAAGGCACCGCTCCGAACCTCCTTGACGAGCACGGCCCAGAGCCGGTCGAGGACGTCGTCGTCGGCTCCGGCCACCGCCCCGAGTCGCTCCCGGCCGACCTGGCCGACAATGGCCTCGGCGGTGGATTCGAGGAGCCGCCGCTTCGACTGGTAATGGTAGAGAACCAGCCCCTTGGCGCAGCCGGCCCGGATGGCCACCGCCTCGACTGTCCAATTGGGCAGACCGCCCTCGACGATGACGGCGATCGAGGCAGCGAGAATCTCTTGTTTTCTCATCAGCAGAAGATATTCACTGACTGACCGGGCGGTCAAATCGGCTAGAGGATAGAGCGGCGCCGCTGTGGTGAGCCGGTCCACGAACTCGGTGACATGGTCGATCGCATAGCACTATCGGAAAACATCTTACACTATCTGACCGACTGGTCAGTCAAGAGGTTGTCCGATCCAGGGTATTGACGCCGATGCTATTGTGCTGAAACCAATTGGAACGTACCGCCGTAACCTCAGCCATGACGCCGAATCCACCCAATCCCAGCCCGGCGCCCCTTCCTTCGGTCTTCTCGCCGTTGGCCAAGGCTCTCCTCGATTCGTTTTCCGAAGGCGTCGTCGTGTTCGACCCCCAGGGCAAAGTGCTCTACGCCAACCAGCAAGCTCGCGACCTCGGCCTCGATTACAGCCAGGGATCCCGGGAGTTGATGCCGCAGCTCGCCGACTTGGGCGGCCGGCTTAAGCCGATTCGAATCGGCACCATCGAACTTGGCGAGGCCATGTTCCTGCCCGGGAGCGCTGGCCCGAAGACCCTGGCCGAGCGAGAGAAGGAGGCCATCGTGCGCTCGCTGGATGCCAACAGTTGGAAACTCGCCGAGACCGCCAAGAGCTTGGGGATCTCTCGGACCACCTTGTGGCGGCGGTTGCGGGCCTATGGGCTTCACCGCGACGGTCGGAGCAAATGGGCCCAGGCCTCGTAGGTCGACCGTAGCCGCGTTACCCTGTCGGGCCATGCCCCGCCCACCTAGCTTCCCCTCGTGATATCGCCTGCGCTTTTCCTCACTCTGGCGGCCCTCGCCGGGCTTGCCGCGTGCCGCGCGTCGCCCGGTCCCGACGCGGTCGGACCCTCGAGCCAACTGACGGTCGAGTGGAAAGGGGCCGTCAACCGGACCTTTACCGCCCCCGCCGAGGGTCGGTGGTGTGCCCGGGATCGGTTGCTCGAAATCGTGGCCTCGCAGGCCGACACCGGGGTTGGCCTGGCGCTCGCGATGCTGGACTCGCTCCGCCCCGGTCAGCATCCCGTCGTTTCATCGGCCGTGCCGGTGGACTGGCGTCCGATGGCGCTCGCGGCCGTTCGGTGGGTGAACGACACGGCGGTGCGCGGGTTCGAGGGCAATTCAGGCGGCGTCGTGGTCACCACGGTCGGTCCGGACGGCGTCTCTGGCACCATCGACCTTCGCCTCAAGCACCATAACACGCCGGACACCATCCGGATGACCGGTCGCTTCAGCTCCGTTCCGGTCGGGCCGAGCGATACCCTCTGCGGGCGGACCAGTCAGCCGACTCCACGATGACCGGCGACCGGTACTATCGGAAAGGCTTCGGCCTCAAGGGAGCGATCGAAGGCCTGCTGACCTCGGACTACCACAGCGCGATCATCGAAACCTTCAAGAACAATGGCTATCGATTGTCGGCCGGTTCGGTGACGATCCGCCTGGCCAAGGAGTTCGGCTTCTGCTACGGTGTCGATCGGGCGGTCGAGTACGCCTACGAGACCCGTACCAAATTCCCCGATCGGCGCATCGTCCTCGTCGGCGAGATCATCCACAATCCGCACGTCAATCAGAAGCTCGAAGCGATGGGAGTCCGGTTCCTGCGCCGGGATCCGGTCGCCGGGTTCGACTTCAGTGGCATTCGCCAGGATGACGTGGTCCTCATCCCGGCCTTCGGGGTGACGATTCAGGATTTCGCGACTCTCCGGTCGATCGGATGCGTCTTGGTCGACACCACCTGCGGCTCGGTGTTGAATGTCTGGAAGCGGGTCGACAGCTACGCCCGGGACGGGTACACGGCGGTCATCCATGGCAAGCACTGGCACGAGGAGACCAAGGCGACGGCGAGTCAGGTGAACCGGTACCCGGCGGGCCGATATCTGGTCGTCCTCGACATGGACGAGGCCAGGGAGGTCTGTGATTTCATCGAACACGGTGGCGACCCGGTGGCGATGGCCGAACGATTTCAGGCCGCTACCTCGCCAGGATTCGACTTCGCCGCCGACTTGCTCCGGGTCGGGATCGCCAACCAAACCACGATGCTGTCCACCGAATCACTGGCGATCGCCGAGGAATTCCGGCAAGCGATGATTCGTCGTCATGGCGCGGCCCACGAAGCCGACCACGTCCGGACCTTCGATACCATCTGCTCGGCCACCCAGGAACGACAGGACGCGGTGGTCGCCCTTCTCGAGGATCGGGTCGACCTGATGGTCGTGGTGGGCGGCTACAACTCGAGCAACACCTGCCACCTCGCCGCGCTGTGCCAACGGCACGGGGTGACCACCTACCACATCGAGGACTCGGATTGCATCGATGTCGGTAACGATGCCATCCGCCATCAGCCGGTGGGCGAGAAACACGAGGAGACGGTCACCGGATGGCTCCAAGGGGCGGCGACGATTGGGTTGACCGCGGGCGCCTCGACCCCCAACAACAAGATTGGCGAAACGGTCGCCAGGATTCTCGCCGGCGCGGGAGTGGACCCCCAAGACGTTGTTTCATAACGGGTTAGCATGACGGGATGGCGGGGTCGTTGATCCCGCGGTACAATCGTGGCCCGCTTATGTCGATCCGAGAACACCTCCTGGCCCTTCCATTCGTGGCGACCCGCCGACTGTCGGCGCGCGAGGGATTCTTCACCGCCGGCAAGATGTTCGCCCTTCTTTCCGCCGACACGGTGTTGCTTCGGCTGCCGGCTTCGACCCGAGCCGAGTTGGCGCTCGGCGATCTGGCGACGCCATTGATCGGCACGCCGGATCCGGCGGGACTGACTTGGGTGTCGATGTCGCTCACCGAGACCGCCACCGACGAACTGCTTCGACTTGTGGTGGCCTCGCACGACGTGGTGCGCCGGGTCAGTCGGCGACTGCCCCGGTCACGGGGTCGGCGTCGTCGGGTGCGGACGACCGCCTAGCCCTCTCCTTCGGCCAACAGCCTCGCCACCGCCGCGATGGTCAGCGGGGCGCTCCCTTCAGCGCGGTTGTTCACCAGCAGGTAGGCGGGGATCCGGAGCCCGGCCGCGGTTCGCGCCAATCGGGCCAGGTCGCGTCGCAGGGGCGGGTGTGCTTCGCGGATCCGGTCGTACGGGGCGAACTGATCGACGGCGTCCGAATAGGTCCGGCCCGGCACCAACAAGGCCCGGGCGATGAGAAACCGGGCCGTGAGGCTGCCGGGGCGATCGAGCTGCTCGCCGATCGACGGCATCCTGGTCCACGAGTTGAACAGGTGGGCGACGTCGTGTTCTCGGAGCACCGCGAAATAGGCCGGGCAGAGATACTCCTCGTTCCGCAGCTCGACCGCGTAGCGTCCCTCGGGCGGCAGCCGCCCGAAGAATCCGTCCAGCCGCTCGGCGAACCGCTCCGGGCCGAGGTGGGCGTCCTTGCCGATGGTCTGAAACTCGAAGACGAATGGACCGGTGTGATCTCCCAGATGGGCCCGCATCGGGTTCCAGACGTCTTCGATGAACAGCTCCGGGTTGAGGAAATCGGGATTGGGTTGGCCGTGCCGGGCGGGTTCGCGGGGACTCGCCCAGGTATGCACCGTAATCCGCTCCCACACTTTGCTGACGCACTGAAAGCCCGGCGGCAGCGCCTTGGCCCACGCCTCGAGGGTTGCCGGCTTCGGCGGGCCGTAGAAGCTCGCGTCGATTCCGACCGTGCTGAAGAGAGGGAATCGAGCGTATTCGGCGAGCATCCGGGTCGCCGCGCCGGCGGCGGGGTAGGTCTTCTGGTAGACGAGCCCGGTCCAGCCGGGATAGTTCCAGGTCGAGGTTCCGAAGTGCACCTGGGGCGGGATGGCCGCTCCGAGGCGGGCGAGCTCCTCCGGCGAGGGTCGTTCGATCACGGGCTGGCGACGATCCGGGCAACTCGTCCGCCGGCGGTCATCAGGTAGAGCTCGCCCTGGGCGTCCTCGCCGAAACTGGTGATCTGCCCGTTAGGCGCCAGCGCGGTCCACTCCCGTTCGTCGCTGGTGGCGCCGTTCGAGTACCGGAAGCTCCGGACCCAGCCGCTGCAATAGTCGGCGTAGAAATACGTGCCGACCAGACTGGGGATGGCCGCTCCGCGATAGACGTACCCGCCGGTCACCGAGCAGGCCCCGTTCCCGTGCGAATAGTCGAGTACCGGTAGGGTGAGACCGGTCTGATTGCAGCTGCCGGCCTGATAACAGGCTCGGCCCTCCATCACGTTCCAGCCGAAGTTGGCCCCGCGAGCGCCAGCCAAGGTGGTCACGTCGATCTCCTCCCGTTGATTCTGGCCAACGTCGCCGATGTAGAGATCGCCGGTGGTCCGGTCGAAGCTCCAACGCCATGGGTTGCGGAGACCGTAGCTCCAAACCTCGGCCCGGGCGGACCCCTGACCGGCGAAGGGATTGTCGCTCGGGACGGTGACCTGGCCCGACGATGAGATCGAGAGGCGAAGCAGCTTGCCGAGCAGGGTCGAGAGCTTCTGGCCATTGCCTTGGGGATCGCCGCCAGAGCCGCCGTCGCCGAGGCCGAGATAGAAGTGGCCGTCGACCGGGTGAAAGGCGATCGACCCGCCGTTGTGGTTGGCGAACGGCTGGGTCACCGTCAGGAAGACCTGTTCGCTGGCGGGATCGGCGCGATTCGGGTCGGTGGCGGAGACCCGGAAGAGGGACACCTTGGTGTCACCTCCCTGGTCGGTGTAGTGGGCGACGAAGAGGCCGTTGCTCTGGTACTGGGGATGGAAGGCGAGGCCGAGCAATCCCTGCTCGCTGCCGGTCGAGACCTTGCCGGAGAGATCGAGGAACGCCGTGGCGAGGGTGGCCCCCTGACGAACGATCCGGATCGTACCGCGCTTCTCGACGACGAAGAGCCGATCGGGATCGCCCGCGGGCGCGGTGACGAGCACCGGAAAATTGAACGTTCCCACGTCGCGGAGCGCGAGCCCGCCGGCGATCGGCGGCGGAGGTGGGGGTGGGGGGCCCTGCGTGGCCCCCGTGCAGCCGAGGACGAGCGCGAAGAGGAGCGGGGTAGGAGCGGGGCGCGACATCGGGGACCACCTCGATCGGATCATGATGACTGGTAGACGCTTCGGCGCGGGCGCCGGTGCACCGGAACGTCGGGCGGGGTTCCTTGGGCTCGATCACCTCGACTTGCCCTGCACGATATCTTCCGGGCGTTCCTGGGTGAAGATAGGCAGGCGGGGGAGGAACCTCACGGAGGTCGAATGCGGGCCGTGGTCTACCGAGGGGCCGGCGGAACCGAGGTCATCGGGATCGAGGAGCGGCCGGTGCCGATTCCGACCCAGGGCCAGGTCCGGATTCGGGTTCGCGCGGCCGGTCTCAATCGGGCCGACGTCATTCAGCGGCGGGGCGGCTACCCGGCCCCTCCGGGCTGGCCGGCCGACATTCCCGGGTTGGAATACGCCGGCGAGGTCGATTCGTTAGGCGCCGGAGCCGGCCGGTGGGTGCCCGGCGACCGAGTGATGGGGCTGGTCGGCGGCGGCGCCCAGGCCGAGTATCTGGTGGCCCACGAGGACGAACTGATCGCGATTCCGAGTCGACTCACCGATCGGGAGGCCGCGGCCATCCCCGAGGCGTTTCTCACGGCCTACGACGCGCTGGTCGTTCGAGGTCGGGTCAAAGCCGGCGAGCGAGTGCTGATCCACGCGGTCGGCAGCGGGGTCAGTACCGCGGCCGTTCAACTGGCCGATTGGCTCGGCGCGACCGTCATCGGGGTGTCCAGAACCTCGGCCAAACTCGAGCAGGCGAGGGGGCTCGGCCTGACCGAGTCGGTCCACCTGGCGGCGGACGGCTTTTGGGCGCGGTTGGCGGCGCCCGTGGACGTGATTCTGGATTACTTGGGCGGGCCAGCCCTGGCGGAGAACCTCGGGGCGCTGCGATCCCGGGGTCGATTGGTACTCCTCGGGACCCTGCAAGGCGGCGAAGCCACGACGGTCAACGTCGGGCTGATCCTTCGGTCCCGGCTCGAGATCGTCGGCACCGTGATGCGGGCTCGGCCCCATGAGGAGCGGGTGCCGCTGGTGCGCGAATTCGTCGAGCGAGTGTGGCCTGAATTGGCGTCAGGCCGGCTCGCCCCCGTGGTCGGCGCCGCGTTTCCGATGGATGCGGTGGGCGCGGCGCACGACGCGATGGAGGCGAACCGGGTGTTCGGGAAGGTGGTCCTGGAGTGGTGACTACATGTTGCCTTCGTCGGCCGAGGGGCCGTAGATCGCGGGGACGGGGATCCCGTTGAGGCGGAGGTAGACGCCAAGCTGGGCCCGGTGGTGAACCATGTGGTTCAGCACGAACGTGCGGATCACCGCGACCCGGGGCATCGAGAACAGGGTCGCGCCGCCGTTCTTGAGGGCCCAGGCCACCGCATAGTCGGCGTCGCTGGCGGCCGAGAGGGCCGCGCGGGCCTGCTTCACGTTGGCGTCGAACCGGGCCAAGGTCTTGGCGGGGCCTTCGTACGGGGTGGGGGCCCACGCCGGCCCGCCGGGCGGATTCATATCGAGCTCGGTGCCCTGGAGCGTGACCGCGGTCCAGCCGACCAGGTCGGCGAGGTGGAGGGCGAGGTCGCCAGCGGCCGTGGACTTGGGATGTGGCTTCCAGGTGCCCATGGCGTCGGTGACCCGCTCGAGGACTCGACGGGTGTGAGCGGTTTCCTGGTCGAACTCGGGCAAGAACGATGCGGCGATGGTGGCTGACATGAGGGACTCGTCTCGGTGAGGGTTAGACGGCGATGAGCGGGGCTTGATGGTCGGCGATCGGGGCCGCCGCCGGGCGCGACGGCCGATTGGCGAGGGTCGGCGAATCTAGCTTGTTGAGCGGGAACCCGTGGATCTGCTGCAGGGTTCGGAGCCGTTTGACCAACGCGGCGTGGTAATCGGCGCCCACGTTGTGCCGGGAGAAGTGCCGGCGGTAGCGGCCGGCGAGCGCCGGGTACTCGCGCTCGAGGGCGGGAAGGAACCCGGCACGCGCGACCGGAGCGAGTCTGAGCGCAAACCCGTCGGCACGACGCGCACCGGCTTCCTTCCCCGCCGCCATCAGGCCACCGAGGGCGCCCCACCCGTCGGTGATACCCGGGAGGATCGGCGCGATCAGCAAGCCGACGTTGATCCCAGATTCCGCCAGGGCCCGCACCGCCCGAAGCCGGGCGTGGGGCAACGGGGTCTTGGGCTCGAAGCGCCGAATGACCGCCGGGTCGTTCGAGATGATCGAGATGCTGACCGAGACCCGATGGCGTTTGGCGAGGGCGCCGAGGAGATCGGCGTCGCGGGCCACCAGCGGCGATTTGGTAGTGATTCCGATGGTCAGGCCGCGAAATCCGAGCAGCGCCTCGAGCACGGACCGGGTGATCCCGAAGCGCCGCTCGGCCGGCTGATAGGGATCGGTGGCGGTGCCGATCAGGAGCATCCGGGTGCCGACCTTGCCCGGCTGAAGGGTGCGCTGGAGGACCGCGGCCGCGTTGTGCTTGATGAAGATCCGCCGCTCGAAGTCGACTCGGGGATCGACCTGACCATCGGCGAGGCGATGTCGCTCGGCGGTCCACCGGTGGGTGTCGCGGGCGTAGCAGTACGCGCAGCCGAACTCGCAGCCGATGTACGGGTTGATCGACCAGAAGCTCATCCCGGTGGTCTCGGGAGAGTTGGCCACCTGCTTGACCGATAGCTGGAAGAACTCGGCGCCGCGGGCCCGACGATCGAGCACCGTGAGCTGTCGGGTGGTGTCGAGGTCGAGACCGAGCTGCGGGCCGGCTGGATTCAGCCGCATCGGGCCCACCCGCAGTGGACGCAGTTGACGCATCCCGAGGCCCGAACCAGTGGCCCGCTGCATTCGGGGCAGACCCTGAGACTGGCAGCCGGCCGGTCGGGGGCGGAGGTACTTCGGTCTTTGTTCGGCATCAGTGAGCCAATATTCGGCTTTTATTCGGTTCTGTCAAGAGTCGATTTGACGTTGGGCCGGTTGGCGGCCAGTATCTCGGCTGTTCCCATGTCTCCGGTGGAGGATTGATGGACCGAGCGGCCGGGCCAGAGGCCTCGCACCGCCTCTCGTTTCGAACCATGCTGCTTGGCGCCCTGGTGGGACTGGTGCTGAGCGGCGCGGCGGCGTTCGTGATCCTCTGGGTGGTCTTCGAACGGCGTCTCGCGGCCGCCTTGCCCGGGGCGGCGGCCGAGCAGGTGGCGGCCGAGGCGAGTCGCCTAACGCCGTGGTTCGGGGTGGTCTTCCTGCTCGGGACCCTGCTGGCGGTCGCGGCGGCGGCGCGGCTCGCCCGGGCCTTGGCCGAGCCGATGGAGCGACTCCGTCACAACGCGATGGCGCTGGCGGCGGAGACCGAGGTTGGCCGGTCCAACCTGAAGGTGCCGCAGGAGGTCGCGGTGCTGGCGGCCACCTTCGACGACATGGCCGGTCGGATCGTCACCCGGCGGAAGGAGCTGACTCGAACCAACGCGGAGCTCGAGCGGGCCCGTGACGAGATCGCCGAGCGGGAGGAGCGACTTCGCCGGCAGAACGCGGCCTTGGCCGCGATGGCCCGTGATCCGGCCCTCACTGCCGGCGAGCTCGGCCCGGCGTTCCGGGCCATCACCGAGACGGCGTCGAGCTTCGTCAACGTCGAGCGGGCCAGCATCTGGCTGATGGAGGACGGTGGCAAGCGGTTGGTCTGTCACGACCTCTTCGTCCGGGCCATGGCCACCCATCTCCGGGCCGACGAGCTGCTGGCCGAGCGGTACCCGAAGTACTTCGCGGCCTTGCTGGCGGGTCGGCACGTGGCGGCGGCCGATGCCGCCACCGATCCCCGGACCGCCGAGCTGGTCGACTACCTCGCGCCGCTCGGGATCTCCGGGATGCTCGACACCGCCATCATTCGGTCCGGGCGGGTGGCCGGGGTGCTCTGTCTGGAACACGTCGGCACCAACCGGAAGTGGGCCGTGGACGAGGAGGCGTTCGCGGCCTCGTTGGCGGATTTCGCCACCCTGGCCCTCGAAGCGGCCGAACACCGTCGGGACGAGGTGGCGCTGCGGGCGTCGGAGCGGCGGTTTGCCCGGGCGTTCTTCGAGAATCCGGCCGCGATGAGCATCGCCCGCCGCGCCGACGGTCGGCTCCGCTACGCAAACCGGGCCTGGCTCAAGCTCGCGGGGATTTCCTCCGACGACTTGACCCACCGCCAGGAACTGGAGTCGTTGCTCCAGGTCGACGAGGTGGCTGGAGCCGAGATCGAGCGGCAGCTCGCGGCCGACGGGGTGGCGCGGGACATCGAGGCCACCGTGACCCTGCCGACCGGCGCGACCCGGCGTTGTCTCGTGTCGGCCGAGCTGATCGACATCGACGGGGAGCCGGGGGTGTTGCGGTCGTGGTACGACGTGACCCGGCTCGAGCGGGGCCGGGAGGACGCCTAACGCTCGGTCGCGACCCTCGCGAGGGTGGCCAGGTCGGGCACGGTCAGGTCGGGGACGGCCGCCGAGGGCGGGGTGGCGCCCCCGGGTTTGCCGCCTCGGCGATCGACCCAGACGGTGGCCAGACCGAGGGATTGGGCCGGCCCGACGTCGTGGAACAGGCTTTGGGCGCAGTGGACGATCTCGGCCCGGGGTCGTCCGATCCGCTCGAGGGCCCGCTTGAAGTTCGCCACCGCGGGTTTGTAGCTCCCCACCTGTTGGGCCGTGACGATCCAATCGAAGGGGACCTCGAGGAGTCGGGCCGAGCCGGCGAACAGGTCGTCGTCGACGTTGGAGATGATCCCGAGCCGGAACCGCTCGGCGAGGCGGCGAAGGGCCGGGACCGTATCGGGAAACGGCGGCCAGGACGGGAGGCTGTCGGAGAGGGCGGTGGTTTCGGCGAGGGTCGGTTCGAAGCCGAGGTCGCGACAGAGCGCGACCAGGCCTCGGTCGAGCACGGTCCGGTAATTCAGGAACGGGCCCTGCTGGATCGGCGATTCCACCCGGGCGAAGCGGCGCAGGAGGTCGTCGTCGGAGATCGCGAGGCCCCGTGGGTCGACCACCGACCGGAGGGCGCGAAGGATCCCGGCTTCCCAGTCGATCAGGGTACCGTAGCAGTCGAAGGTCAGGACCGTGGCGCGGTGGAAATCGAGCATCCGTCATCTTATCCGGGTTTGGGCCAGCCGTATTTGGCGAGGTCGATTCGGCCCCTCGCGTTGAAGGCGACGCCTTCGCGTTCGAGGAGGATCCGCTGGGTCACTTCGCCGGCGCCTCGCGAGCGGCGGCTGATCTCGCCGCGGGCGTTGACGACCCGTTGCCAGGGGACGGTGGTGCCCTCGGGCAGGCCATGCATCGCGTACCCGACCTGCCGCGCGTGACCGGGCAGACGAGCCAGCCGGGCGACTCGGCCGAAGGTGGACACTCGGCCCTTGGGAATTCGCCGGACGACAGCCCAGATTCGAGCGTAGTTGCCCGTCCCGGCGCTCACCCGCGGCGCCCGGTCGTCGCCGTTAGGGCTTCGATCGGCGGGTGCTTCGGGGTGGCCGGGTCGGTCGGGTGTCGAGGGGTGCAGACGAATCGGTTCGGGGTCGAGGGAAGCGGCACCATGACAAGAAGATACGTTGACGGAAGTGGTTCCGGGCCCTAGGTTCGTAGCGTCTTTCCTCCCGCCCGGCCTGGGGCGGGATTCAGGCGGTCAATCCAGTTCTGTTCCCGGTCGGTCAACACAACCTCTTCGCGTGCGGATGCTATTCTATGGCTTCTGAGCAGAAAGAGCAGTGGGGCTCTCGTCTCGGAGTGATCCTCGCGGTCGCCGGTTCGGCGGTCGGCTTGGGCAACTTCCTGCGATTCCCCGGGCAGGCCGCCGCCAACGGCGGTGGTGCCTTCCTGATTCCCTATTTCGCCGCCCTGCTTCTGCTCGGCATCCCGATCGGATGGGCCGAGTGGGCGATGGGTCGCTACGGGGGAAAGAAGGGCTTTCACTCCGCGCCGGCGATCATGGGGCTCTTCGCCAAGGGGAGCATGGGCCGGTATCTCGGCGTCGTCGGGGTGCTGATTCCGCTGGCGGTGTCGTTCTACTACATCTTCCTCGAGACCTGGACGTTCGGGTACTTCCTCAAGTATCTGACCGGCGGCGTCGGCGTCCCGCAGGGGGCTCCGATCGCCGAGCAGACGGCCGCCGCCGCGAGTTATTACAACTCGTTTACCGGCGCCACCCAGGACGGTATCCTGTTCACCGGGGACTCCAAGTTCACGATCATCTCCTGGATCATCGTCTTTGCCGTCAATCTCACCTTCGTGTATCGGGGCCTCTCGAAGGGAATCGAGAAGTTCTGTTCCTACGCGATGCCGGCGATGGCGGTCTGCGCCTTGATCGTGCTGATTCGGGTCCTGACGCTGGGTACCCCGGACCCGGCCAACCCCGAGCAGAGCGTGATCAACGGGCTCGGGTACATGTGGAACCCCGATTATTCGCGGCTGGGGAGCGCTCAGACGTGGCTCGCGGCCGCGGGGCAGATCTTCTTCAGCTTGTCGGTCGGCTTCGGGGTGATCATCAACTACGCGTCGTACATGAAGCCGAAGGATGACGTGGCGCTATCGGGGCTGACCGCGAGCGCGACCAACGAGCTGTTCGAGGTCGGGTTCGGCGGGATGATCACCCTGACGGCGGCGTTCGTGTTCCTCGGTCTGTCGGGAACGACGGCCGCGGTCGCCAACGGTTCGTTCAGCCTGGGCTTTGCCACCCTGCCGGTGGTGTTCGCTCACATGGGGGCGTTCGAGAACGTCGTCGGGGCGCTCTGGTTCTTCATGCTCTTCCTGGCGGCAATCACCAGCTCGTTGTCGATGTACCAGCCAGCGGTGGCCACTCTCAAGGAGTGCCTCGGCTGGAACCACGGCAAGGCAACCTCGGTGGTGGCCGGGCTCGGTACCATCGGCGCGGTGCTGACCCTTTGGTACACCCAGGGCGGCGCGTTCTGGGCCACCGTCGATTTCTGGGCGGGTACCCTGCTGATCTACGTGATGGCGGCGGTCCAGATCATCTACTTCGGGTGGGTCTTCGGGATCGAACGGGGGTGGAAGGAGCTGCATAACGGCGCCGCGCTGCAGATTCCGCCGATCTTCAAGATCGTGATGAAGTACATCGCGCCCGCGTATCTCATCATCATCTTCGTCGCCTTCTGCTTCCAGAACCTCGGACCGTCGCTGACGGCCGCCTGGGCCACGACCGGGTCGCGGGTCGGCATCCTGGTGATCCTGGCGACCCTGGTGTTCCTGCTAGTCGTGGTGCGGATGGGCGAGAAGCGGTGGCGAGCCCAGGGGCTCGACATCGACGACAAGAACCCGGCGGACTGAGGAGATTCGACCATGACAATCGGTGGCTGGGTCACGATGATCGTCTCCCTCGCGTTCGTGTGGGGGCTCACGTTCTGGTGCTTTCGGCGGGTGTTGACGTCGCCCCAGGAAGAGAAGGCCCCGCCCGGCTTCGGGCCGTGAGGGATCGGCGTTGAGAGGAACGAGGGGCCCGGCGTCTGCCGGGCCTCTTCGTTAGAATGGTGAGCGGCCTCCGATTCACGCCGCACTGCTTCCTACCCTAAGGAACCGGACCCGTTATGCCACGCCTTGCTCCCCACCCCCACCGATCCGATCGCCTGATTCGAGCCATCGGCCTGCTGCTGTCCATCGTCAGCGCCGGCTGCCGGTCGGCCGAGACCGGGTCGGACGACACGCCGCCGGCAATCCTGGCCGACGCGGACGCCAAGTTCCTCGCCGATCAGATCGCAGTCATCGGTTCCGATTCGTTCCTGGGACGGGCTCCCGGCACGCCGGGCGAAGACCGGACCGTCGAACACCTGGAGCAGCAGTTCAGGGCACTCGGCCTCGAGCCGGGCAATCCGGATGGGAGCTACATCCAGCGGGTTCCTTTGGTGGGCATTACCCCGAAGCCGGGCGCCTCGCTGGTGGTCTCCCGAGGCGGCGACCGCCAAGTCCTCAAGTTCAAGGACGACGTGGTGGCCTGGACCAAGCATGTCACCGACCGGGTTTCCATCGACGGCTCCGACATGGTGTTCGTCGGGTATGGTGTCGAGGCGCCGGAGTTCGAGTGGGACGACTACAAGGGGCTCGACGGAGCCGGCAAGACGCTGGTGATGCTGGTGAACGATCCACCGCTGGCGGACTCGATGCAGTTCGGCGGCGACGCGATGACCTACTACGGGCGGTGGACCTACAAGTACGAGCAGGGTCTCAAGCACAAGGCGGCGGCCGTCCTGATCGTCCACGAGACCGGGCCGGCGGGGTATCCGTTCGCGGTCGTTCAGGGGAAAACCGGCGAACAGTTCGATCTGGTCACGCCCGACAAGAACCTCGGCCGATCGCCGATCGAAGGGTGGATCACCCTCGACCAGGCCAAAGCGCTGTTCACCATGGCGGGCAAGGATTTCGACGCCCTTCGCGCCCAGGCGGCGACCCGGGAGTTCGCCCCGGTCGCGCTCGGGCTCAAGGCGTCGATGACGATCGACAACGCGCTTCGGACGGTGGATTCCCGGAACGTGGTGGCGAAACTCCAGGGGTCGGACCCGGCCTTGAAGGACGAGTACGTCGTCTACACTGCTCACTGGGACCACTTCGGGATCGGCGACCCGGTCGACGGGGACTCGATCTACAACGGCGCGCTCGACAACGCCTCCGGCACGGCGGCGCTGCTGACCCTGGCCCGCGCGTTCAAGACCCTGAGTCCGGCGCCGAAGCGATCGATTCTTTTCCTCGCGGTCACCGCCGAGGAGCAAGGCCTGCTCGGCTCGCAGTACTACTCGGTGAGCCCTCTCTATCCTCTGGCCAAGACCCTGGCGAACATCAACATCGACGGGCTCAATCTGACCGGGCGGACCAAGGACGTCACCGTCATCGGCCTCGGCGCCTCCGAGCTCGACGACCTGATCGGCCGCGCGGCGGCGTTGCAGCAGCGGGTCATTCGGCCTGATCCGGAACCGGAGAAGGGCTACTACTATCGGTCCGACCACTTCAACTTCGCCAAACAAGGCGTGCCGGCCCTCTACGCCGAGGGTGGCATCGAGGTGATCGGCAAGCCGGCCGACTATGGGATCAAGGCCCGGGAGCAGTACGTCGCCGACGATTACCACAAACCGTCCGATGAGGTCAAGCCGGATTGGGACTACACCGGGGCGCTGGAAGACTTGCGGATGTTGGCCACGGTGGGCTGGTGGGTGGCCAATGGACCCAAGTTTCCGGAGTGGCGCCCGGGTAATGAGTTCCGGGCGATCCGGGAGAAGCAGCTTGGACGTTAGGCGGGTCCGCCCACGGCTACTTGAGGGCGGTGAGCGGCGCCTCGGTGATGGCGGTGGTGGCCGCTCGGTTGACCAGAATGCGGATGTTGTTGCTCTTGGGATCGATCGGCAGCATGAAGAAGTACTTGCCGAGCGGTGGAAAGCGGTTGGAGACCCCGAGAATCGTTTCCCGGTCCTCGAACCGAACCGCGATCCGTTTGCCGCCCACCAGGCGGGGATCGCCGGCGGTGGCTTCCATCGCTTCGTTGTGGGCCGAATTGCCGGACGGGTCTTTCACGAAGAACAGCGCCTTGAGGTCGACCAGGCGGACTTCCACCGCGCCCTGGTCGGTACGAACGTGGAAGGTAGGTTTGGCGACATCGACGTTCAGGCTGATGCCCTTGAGGGTTCGCCCATCGCGAAAACGCGCTACCACCAGGTTGGCCGACATCGGGGACTCCACGGTCTGGGGTTCCGCTACTCCGGTCGAGGTGTGCACATGATGTGCCGCCGGGCGGCCTGGCGCCGGATGGCCCGGTGCCGGACCGGACCTCCACTACCAACGTAAACCCATGCGGGACAATACAATGCGAACTTCGATCAGACTCCTGGTGGGGCTCGGTTTCGGGGCGATTCTCGCCCTACACGAGGGCGTGGCTCAGACGGCGGTGCCCGCCGGCAAATCGCCCGGGGGGCTCGCCGACCTGCGGTTCCGGATGGTGGGACCGAGTCGGGGCGGCCGGGTGACGGCGGTGGCTGGCGTCGCCGAAGCACCGGCGACGTTCTACATGGGAAGCACCGGAGGCGGGGTCTGGAAGTCGAGCAACTCGGGGAACTCGTGGACCAACATCTCCGACGGGTACTTCGCCACCGCGTCGATCGGGGCGATCGACGTGGCCGACTCGGATCCGAACACCATTTACGTGGGCACCGGTTCGGACGGGATTCGGAGCAACGTCATCACCGGGAAAGGCGTCTACAAATCGACCGATGCCGGCAAGACCTGGCGATTCGTCGGGTTGAAGGACGTCGGCCAGATCGGCGCCGTGGTGGTTCACCCGAGCAATCCTAACGACGTGACCGTCGCCGCGATCGGCCACGCGTTCGGGCCGAGCGCCGAGCGCGGCGTCTATCGGAGCCGCGACGGGGGAGACACCTGGCGAAAGACCCTGTTCGTCTCCGACTCGACCGGGGCCGCCGATCTCGAGCTGGCCCCGGACAACCCGCGGGAGATGTACGCCACGATGTGGCGCGCCGAGCGGAAGCCGTGGACGATCATCAGCGGCGCTCGCGAGGGCGGCGTCTACAAGAGCGTCGATGGCGGCGAGACCTGGTCCAAGCTCACCAGCGGCCTGCCGAGCGGGCTGATCGGCAAGGGCGACCTGGCGGTGTCAGCGGCGGATCCGAATCGGGTCTATCTGCTGCTCGAAGCGCCAGTTGGTGAGGGCGGGGTGTACCGCAGCGACGATCGGGGCGCTTCGTGGCGACTGGTGAGCACCCAGGCATCCCTGTTGGACCGGCCGTTCTACTACACCAACATCGACGCCGATCCGACCAACGCCGATCGGGTCTTCGTCAATTCGACCGCGTTCTTCATGTCGACCGATGCCGGCAAGACCTGGCAGCGGCGGCCGGTGCCCCACGGCGACAACCACGACATGTGGATCAACCCGAAGAACCCGAAAATCTGGATCCAGGCGAACGACGGCGGCGTCAACGTCACCCAGGACGACGGCCATTCGTGGTCGACCCAACTCAATCAGCCGACCGCGGAGCTCTATCAGGTCGCGGTCGACGATCGAACGCCGTACTGGATCTACGCGGGCCAGCAGGATAACTCCACCATCGGGGTACCGAGCCTGCCGCCGGCCACCTGGACGCCGGATCAACCGGCCGGTTGGTGGAAACAGATCGGTGGGTGTGAGACCGGGCCGGCCATCCCGAAACCGGGCGACCCGGATGTGTTCTACTCGAACTGCAAGGGTCAGTTCAGCCGTTACAACGACCGGACCGGCCAAGAACAGATCTACTGGGTCGGCGCCCGGGACCTCTATGGCCACAACCCGAAGGATCTCCGCGACCGATTTCAGCGGGTGGTCCCGATTCACGTCTCGCCCCATTCGGCGAGGACCGTGTACCACGCCTCGCAGTACCTCTACCGAACGATGGACGAAGGGAAGACCTGGGTTCGCATCTCGCCGGACCTGACCGCGAACGATCCCCGCGGCCAGGTGCCCTCGGGGACGCCCATCACCCGCGACATTACCGGCGAGGAGTACTACAGCACCATCTACGCGGTCCAGGAATCGAAGCTCGAGCCGGGGGCGATCCTCGTCGGCGCCAACGACGGACCGGTCCACCTCACCCGGAACGCGGGCCTCACCTGGCAGAAGGTCACCCCTTCAGACCTGCCCGCCGGTGGCCGGGTTCAGGCTGTGGAGTGGTCTCCCCACCGCCGCGGCAAAGCCTACTTCGCGGCCTACCGCTATCTCCTCGGCGATTGGCGTCCGTACCTGTATCGCACCACCGACCACGGGAAGAGTTGGACCCTGCTCACGACCGGGACCAACGGCATCCCGGCCGACTATCCGACTCGGGTGGTTCGCGAGGACCCGAGTCGCGAAGGCCTGCTGTACGCGGGCACCGAGTTCGGGCTGTTCGTCTCGTTCGATGACGGCGGAACGTGGCAGCCGTTTCAGCAGAACCTGCCGGTGACGCCGGTGACCGACCTGGTGGTGCACCGCAAGGACCTGGTCGTCGCGACCATGGGCCGATCGTTCTGGGTCCTGGACGAGCTTTCGCCGCTCCACCAGCTGGCGAACCGGGCCGAAGGAGCGGCAGCCCATCTCTTCGCCCCTCGGGAGGCCGTCCGGCTCCGTCATGCGGGTGGAAGCTTGTTCGGGATCGGCGCGGCGGGTCGCGACCCGAGCGATCCGGAGCATCCGGCGCCGGGAATGTGGTTCGACTACTGGCTCGCCACCGAGCCGGCCGACGCCACCCTCGACGTGCTCGATCGGACCGGTCGGCTGTTGCGGCGATTCTCGAGTACGGCGGCCGGTGAGAAGGACCAGCTCCCGGCCGACCCGGGAATGCGCCGATTCGCGTTGGAGCGGGTCGGGACGCCGCGGCTTCCCAAGACCGCCGGGCATCACCGGTTCCACTGGGACTTCGCCCTCCCCGGCCCGTGGCACGCCAATCCCGATCAATCGGGGCGGAACGGGCCGTGGGTCGTCCCGGGGGCCTATCAGGTCCGCCTAACGGTCGGCGAGTGGAGTCAGACCCGTCCGGTCCGGATCGCGCCCGATCCCCGGGTGGTCCGGGACGGGGTAACCCAGCTCGATCTCGAGCATCAACTGCGGACCGCGCTCGCCGCGCGCGACCTGGTGTCGGACGTCCGGGCGCTGGCCCGCGAGGTGGCCGACCTTCGCAAGCAGGGCGACACGCCGGCGCTCCAGGCGCTGGCCGCCAAGCTCACGGCCGAGCCGACTCGCTATCCGATGCCGAAGCTGGTGGAACAGACCGGGTTTCTCTATCGGATGACGCTGCAGGCCGATCAGCGGCTGGGGAAAGACGTGACCGATCGGCTGGTCGAGCTGACCGGGCAGATCGCCGCGGCGCGCTCGGAGCTCGCGGCGGCCCGACCCTAACGGCGGGCCAGGGTGACGATCGCGCGGATCACCTCGGCGCCGGCCGGGGTGCCCGCCGAGACGACCTCGAAGTGGCCGGCGTCGGGAATGACGATCAGGCGAATCCGGTCGCCGGCCGCGGTGGCGTCGGTGGTGTAGCGACGGCTCAGATCCGCCGGCACCACCGCGTCGTCGGCCCCGCTGATGACGACCTGCTCGACCCCGAGCGGCAGCAGCCGACCCGGCGACGCCAGCCGGTACAGTTCGGGGACCTCGCTGGGCGACCCGCCCATGAGCCGACGGATCGCGTCACCACAGAGCGAGCGTTCTCCGCTGACCACCACCGCCAGATCCGGCACCCCCGCGATCCCGACCGCTCCGCGGAGTTGGAGCGGAGTCCCGGCCCCCGGCGCGTCAGCGGGGAGCCGCCCGCGAGCCGCGGCCCAGAGTGCGAAATGACCCCCCGCCGAATGACCGGCCACGACGGCCCTGGTCGTGTCGAGGCGGAACGGTCCGGCCAAACGGCGGACGTGATCGACCCCGTTGGCGATGTCCTCGAACGTCCCCGGCCATCCCGCACCGGGATTGCCCACCCGACGGTACTCGATACTCCAGACCGCGATGCCTTCGCCCGCGATGGTGGTGGCCAGCTGGCGGAGGTGGCGGCGATCGAACCCGGAAAGCCAGCATCCGCCGTGGATCAGCACCGCCACCGGCGCGACAGCGGTGCCGCGCGGCCGGGGAAGGAACAACTCACCGAACTGCAGCGAGTCCGCCCCGTAGGCGATGATCGTGTCGGGCGCCGGCTGGGGCAGCGCCATGAGATCCCGGAGGGTCATCCGCTGGCTCGAGGCGGTGGTCGGCAACCCAACGAGCGAGGCGAGTGCGATGGCGATCGCCAATGCGGCGATCATCGGTCGCTCGTCGCCGGGCGGCGATCGCGGGTCAGTCGATGCATCAGAACCGCCGCTCGCTCGGCCGCCATCTTGAGCGAGGGGAGATAGATCCCCTCTTCCGGCGCATGCGCACCGAACCCTGCCACGCCGAGGCCGTCGAGGCTTGGCACGATGTCCGCCACGAAAGAGATGTCGCCGGCTCCACGCCGTTCAGGGGGCAACGCCTCGATCGCGGGGTAGCCGAGGGCCTGGCTCACCTGATCGAAGACGGTGAGCAGGGCGCGGTTGCCGTCGGTCGGCGGCATTCCGGGATAGCCTTCCTCGAACGAGATCGTGGCCGAGGTGCCTGGCAAATGGTCGGCCACGATCGCCCGCATCGTGGCCCGAGCCGAATCGAGCTGGCTGTTGGTGAGGGTCCGGAGGTCGCCTTGGACCACCACCTGCCGAGCGATGATGTTGGTCTTGCCGGCGGTGCTACCGCTGACGGTGGCGCTGTCGTACTTGACATCGGTCCCGCCGACGATCGTGCCCGGATTAAAGGTGAGGTACGGCTGGTTGGAGAGCCGCTCCCGGAACTCGTTTAGGATGCGGGCCGCCTCGAACACGGCGCCATAGCCCGACTCGTTGCGGAAGATCGCCGAGGAGTGGCCCTGGCGCCCTTTGACGGTGAGGACCCAGCCGCTGGCGCTCCGCCGGGCGACGGTGGCGGTTCGGGCGTCCCCACCCTCGAAGGCGAGCGCGGCGTCACTCCGGCGGGCCGCCTCGATGAGGTCCTTGCGGGAGATTTCGAGGGGTCGGCCGGCCGCTTCCTCGTCGCCGGTCATGACGACGATGATGGCCATATCGTCGAGGACGCCGGCGGCTTTCAGCGCCTTGAGCGCGAGGAGGATCGCGACGTCGCCACCCTTCATGTCGGCGGTGCCGGCGCCCCGGCCCACCGAGTCGCGGCGGACGAAGCGTTGGCCGGCGCCTTCGAACACCGTGTCGAGATGCCCGATCAGGAGGAGCCGTTTCGCGTCGGCCGCGTTGGGTCCCTGCCACTCGGCGACCAGGTGGCCGGCCCGTTTCAGGGCGGGAGGCAACTCGACCCACTTGGTCGTGAAGCCGAGGGCGTCGAGCTCGCGCCGAAAGAGGGCCCCGACCGCGCGCACCCCGGCAAGATTGAAAGTGCCGCTCGAGATGTTGACGGACCGTTCCAGCAGCCCGACGGCGTCGGCGTACCCGGCGGTGACCGCTTGGCGAATCCGCACCTCGCGGGGGCTCAGCGCTTGGCTGGAGAGCGACTCGAACGAGACGGTGAGCAGGGCCGGGACGATGAACCAACGGAACGCGTTGCGCATTCGCGAATATATCGTCCGACGGCTTGCCCCGCACCAAAGGCCCCGACGATTGTTCAGCCCGACCATGACGATACCGCTCATCGAGCACGGGGGTCGTGGTGCCGTCGTTCACCTGGCCCCCGCCAACGGCTTTCCGTTTTCCTGCTACCAACCCCTGATCGACGCCATCGCGGAGTCGCATCGGGTGGTATCGGTGCCGCCCAGGGCGCTCTGGCCGGGGGCCGGCGATCCGCCCACGACGACCGGGAATTGGGAAATGCTCGCCGACGATCTGCTCGCCGGGCTCTCGACCCATGGTCTCGATCAGGTGATCGCGGTGGGGCACTCGTTCGGCGCGGTGGTGGCGCTGTTGGCGGCTCGGCGGGCGCCGGATCGGTTTCGCGGCCTGGTGCTGCTCGACCCGACCCTGCTGCCGGCGGCGCTGGCGGCCCAGTTCGTCGAGGGGCGGGGCCGCGGCCGGCCCGACTGGCATCCGCTGGTGAGACGGACCCGGGAGCGACGCCGGGTGTTCGCCGACCGCGACGAGGCCTTCGAGGTCTGGCGCGGTCGGGGCGCGTTCGTCGATTGGCCCGACGAGATCCTCCGGCGGTACGTCGAGGGTAACCTTCGACCGACCGCCGACGGGGCGCTGACGTTGGCGTGGTCGCCGGAGTGGGAGGTGTACTACTTCGAGGCGGTCGATACCGACGCCTGGACCAAGATCGAGACGCTCGATCCCCGTCTGCCGATGCTGGTGCTCGGCGGTGCCTCTTCGGACACCTTCACCGAGGAATGCCGGCATCGGTTCGCCAGGCTGGTGCCCGCGGCCGAGATCGCGACGATCGAGGGAGGGCATCTGTTTCCGCAATCCGCCCCCGAGGCCACCGCATCCGCGGTCGCCGGGTGGCTCAACCGACTGCCGAGTGGAGCGTGACCGTGCAACGTTCGCTGATCCTTGCCCTGATCGTGGCGTGGCCGAGCCGCCTCGTCGCCCAAACCGTCGAGCCGCAGATCACCGGGACGACGGCGCGGCTCCAGGCGGTCTCGGTGGTCGATTCGCAGGTCGCCTGGGCGAGCGGCACCCGCGGGACCTACGTCGTGACGATCGATGGTGGCCGGCGTTGGCGGGTTGGCGTGGTACCCGGCGCCGACTCTCTCGAGTTTCGCGACCTCCACGCGACCAGCGCCACCCGGGCCGTTCTGCTGGCCGCCGGGCCGGGTGACAAGTCGCGGATCTACGCCACCGAGGATGGTGGCGCGAGCTGGCGGCTGGTGTTCCAGAACCGGGAGCCTAACGCCTTCTACGACTGTTTCGATTTCGTCGGTGGCCACGGCGTGGTGATCAGCGACGCGGTCGCGGGCCGGTTCCCGTTGCAGCGGACCAGCGACGGTGGGATCACCTGGGCCCCGTACCCGCCCGGCGGCGCTCCGGTCGCGGCGATCGACGGCGAGGGGGCGTTCGCCGCGAGCGGCACCTGTCTGGCCATGGGTCCGGACGGGAGCGCCTGGGTCGGCACGGCCAAGGGCGGCCGGGTGATCCGGTTCGGGCCGACCAGCACCGCGGTGGTCGAGACGCCGATCGTCCGGAATCTGCCGACCGCGGGGATCGCGACGCTGGCGTTCCTCGACGAGTCCTTCGGGATCGCGGCCGGCGGCGACCTGGCCCGCCCCGACGCCTTCACCGACAACGTGATCGTGACCACCGACGGGGGGCGGACCTGGCGGCTCGCGGGACGGCCGCCGTTCCCGGGCTCGGTGTACGGCCTCGCCTTCGTGCCGGGACGGGGGAAGACCGTGGTGGCGGTCTCGCCGAAGGGGGCGGGGTGGTCTCCGGACGGCGGCGCCACCTGGCGGCCGTTGGCCGAGGGAGACTATTGGGGGATCGGTTTCGGGAAGGACGGCGCGGGGTGGATCGCCGGACCTAACGGCCGCGTCGGGCGGGTACGGTTTTAAGGTGCCCGCCGGCGAGGTCTCGGGGAGGACGGACCCGCCCTCCCCGGTGGCCGATCGCGACTACTCCCCGGTTTCCTGGATCTTGAACACCATCGCCGCCACCGCGCCGCCGGCGAAGGGTCCCACCAGGTAGAGCCACAGCGACGCCCAGCTGCCGCCCCCCATGGTGGCGTTGACGATGGTGGGACCGATCCCGACCGCCGGATTGAACGCCCCGCCCGAGATCCCGCCGCCGGCGAACGCGCCGACCATCACGGTCATCCCGATGGCGAGCCCGTAGTACGAGTTGCCCTGGGTCTTTTTCGAGGTCGCCACGTTCAGCACCATCAAGGCGAGGGCGAAGGTGTAGAGGAACTCGATGAGCAGCGCCGCCACGTTCCCGACCGAGGCGCCCGGCGCCGGCGCGAAGGTCTGCCCGGTGATGACGTTGACCGTGAACGCGGCGACCGTCGCGCCGGCGACCTGGCTCACCAGATACCCGACGAAGTCGCCGGACGGTAGCGCGCCCCGAATGACCGCCGCGAGGGACACGGCCGGATTGTAGTGGCCGCCGGACACGTGGCCGCCCATGTACACCATGACCATCAATGAAGTACCGATCGCGATCGGGGCGAACTGCGACCCGGCCGTGACGGTGAGCCCGATGGTCAGCACGAGGAAGAACGTCCCAATGAACTCGGTGAGCAGCTTGCGCACGTCGGCCTCCTGGAGGTCGCTCGGTGGTGGTGCGGTTGTTCGGCGGATTCAGCTCGGCGGTAAGGTACCGCCCTCCTCGGGGACCGCAATAACCGACTTTGGAGCCGCGCCGGCTATCGGCCCCCGCCGGCCTTGGCGATCGCCGCGCGGGCCTCGTCGGTGAGGACTAGGGATCCGCTCATCCCCGCCCGCTTGGCGAGGAGGGCGTCCCACCCCTCGGTACCCTCCCAGAAGACCGCCTTGAGCTGGCTCATGGCCGCGACGCTGCCGCCGGCCAACCACGTCGCCCGAGCCGCGAGGGCCTCGTCCATCGCGTCGACCGTGTCGCGCACCTCCGCGTAGAGGCCGTGTTGGGCGCCCCATTGGGCCGGACGCCAATCGGCGTCGACGCTCATCGCCGCGAACGCGCCGAGGCCGATCTTCCGCTCGATGACCGGACCGACCACGAACGGCCCGATCCCGACCGCGAGCTCGCTCAGCTTGAGGGAACAGGCGGTGGTCGCGATGGCCCAATCGGCCGCCGCGATCAAACCGACCCCCCCACCCGCGGCCTTCCCGTGGACCCGGGCCAGGACGAACTTCGGGGCCCGAATCATCGCGAGGATGACTTTCGCGAAGCCCGAGAAGAACCGCTGGCCCGCCGCGGCGTCGGTGATCACCTTGAGCTCGTCGAACGATGCCCCGGCGCAAAAGGGACCGATGCCCTCGCTTCGCAGGACGATCACCCGAGCCGCGGGATCTCGCCCGGCCGCCGCGATGGTCTCCGCCAGCGTCGTCAACAAGGCACTCGGCAGCGAGTTGCTCTTCGGGTGGCCGAAGCGGATCGTGGCGATACCTTGGTCGATGGAACTGGTGACCGTACCGTCGGTAACCGGGTTGGCCGACACGGTTGCTCCTTTCAGGGGGCGGAGCCGGGGGGAAGGGCCTCGTGGACCGCCCGCTCCGAGTCAGCGAGATGACGGGCCAGCAAAGCCTCGCAGCCGGCCGAATCGCCGGCGAGGAGCAAAGCGTACATCATCCGGTGCTCTTCGAGTAGCCCGCTCAGGACCCGGTGTCTGGCGTTGAGCATGGCGAGCGCGAGGCGGAGCTCGTCGAGGGAAGTGGCGAAGGTGCGGGAGAGTCGGGGGCTGGCGTGGAGGTCGACGATGGCCCGATGAAAAGCGAGATCGGCCTCGATCGTCTTGGCTTCGTCCCCCGAACCGACCGCGGCGGCCAGCTGTTCGACGGCGGCGCCGAGCGGGTGGAAGGTCTCGACCGGTCGGTCCGCGGTCCGGGCAATGGCGGTCAACTCGAGGAGGCGGCGGATTCGATACAGATCCGCGACGTCGTTCGCGGTCAGCGCCGCGACGATGGCGCCCCGATGCCGCGCCTGGTGGACCAGGCCCCGGGCGGCCAGGACGCGGATCGCCTCCCGGAAGGTGTTCCGCGAGACGCCCAGGGCGCTCGCGTGGGCCGCTTCACGAAGTGGGGTACCGGCGACGATGGTGCCCGCGAGGATCTGCGCGGTGAGGGCGGCTACCGCGTGTTCAGTGCGGCCGGATGCCGATTTCAAGGTCATTGTTGAACAAACATATTCCTCCAACGGCAACCTCCGCAATCATTTGCGTGATTTGTAGTTGGTCGTATCTTCATTGTTGAACAATATCGCGAGGTCGAGCATGGCGGTGGCGGCGGTGGGTGCCGGAGCCCGCAAGGGGCGTGAGGTGCTGGCCCGATTGAAAGAGCAGCCGCCTCGGCTGTGGCATCAAGGGAAGCTGATCGCCGATCCGACCAGTGAGCCCGGACTCGGCAACGGGATTCGGACGCTGGCGCGGCTCTACGACCTCCAGTGGGACGACCCCGCGACGACCCTGTTCGACTCGCCCGCGACCGGCGCCAAGGTCGGCCGATCGTTTCTGATCCCGCGTACCGTCGCCGAGCTCACTTCGGTGAGCCGATCGATGGCCCGCTGGGCCCAGGCCACGTTCGGGATGATGGGTCGGCTTCCTGACTACATCAACCGGTCGATCAGCGGCTACGCCGCCGGGGCCGCGTTCCTGGGCGAGGCCGATCCGCGTTTCGGCGACAACGCCCGGGCTTACCATGCCACCATTCGCGATCACGATCTCTGCTTGACCCACACCCTGAGCTCGCCTCAGGCCAACCGCTCGGTCCACGCGGCCCAACAGGCCGATCCGTTTCTCGCCGCCAAGGTGAAGGAGGAAACCGACGCCGGGATCGTCATTCGCGGCTGCCGGATGCTCGCGACCCTGCCGATCGCGGACGAGCTGATGGTGTTTCCTTCGACCTTCCTCCGCAACACCGAGGAGGATCAACGCTATGCCTACGCGCTCTGTCTTCCGACCAACGCGCCGGGGCTGAGTTTTCTCTGCCGGGAGACCCTCGACTACGGCCGGTCGCACTACGACCATCCCCTCGGCTCGCGGTTCGAGGAGATGGACGCGGTGGTGATCTTCGACGATGTCTTCGTTCCCTGGGAACGGGTCTTCCTCTACCGCGACGTGGCCCGATGCAACGCGGCCTATCACAGGACCGGTGCCCTGGCCAACATGGCCCACCAGGTGCTGGTCAAGAACATCGCGAAGACCGAATACTTGCTCGGGCTCGCCTCCTTGATCATCGATACCATCGCGATCGAGAGCTTCCAGCACGTCCAGGAAAAGCTCGCCGAGATCTGGATCAATCTCGAGACGATGCGGGCGTTCCTGGTCGCCGCGGAAGCGGGGGCGGCGCTCGACGAGTTCGGGGTGATGCGCCCGGCCTGGGACCCGCTCGACGCCGCCCGCAATCTCTACCCCCGGCTCTATCCCCGGATGATCGAGATCATCCAGCAGCTCGGCGCGGCCGGTCTGGTCGCGATGCCGACCGAGGCCGACGTCCACGGTCCGATGATCGAGGAGATCAAACGGTACTACCAGGCGGCCCGGATGGAGGCCCTCGACCGGATTCCGCTCTTCCGTCTGGCGTGGGACACCGCGCTGTCGGCGTTCGCCTCGCGCCAGGTGCTCTACGAGCGGTACTTCTTCGGCGATCCGGTCCGAATGGCGGGCGCGCTCGTGGCGGTGCACGACCGAAGCGCCGCCATGGACCGGGTCCGCGATTTTCTGAAGCGAGCCCCGACCGACGGGGATCTGGCATGATCGTGGCCCTGCTCGGGACCTTGGCTTGCGAGCAGGAAGAGCGACTTCGCCGCAAAGTGAAGGAGCCGATCAGCTTCGTTGCGCTGCCCGACGACGCCCCCGTACCGCGAGTCACCGAGGTGCTCGACGGCGCCGAGTCGATCGTGACGATGAAATACGATCGCTCGATGCCGCCGGCGCCGCGGCTCGGGCTGCTTCACGTGGGCGGCGCCGGCTACGACGGGATCGATCTGTCGTATCTCCCGGCCGGAGCGGCAGTCTGCAACGCGTTCGGTCACGACATTCCGATCGCCGAGTACGTGATGCTCGCGATGTTGCAGTGGTGCACCCGGTTCATGGAGGCCGAGCGATCATTTCGGGTCGATGGCAGCTGGCACCTCGGTGGGCGAACCGCCGGACCGTATCGTGATGAGTTGGCCGGGAAGACGATCGGGATCCTCGGGTTCGGGCAGATCGGGCAAGCGCTCGCGCCCCGCGCCAAGGCGATGGATACCACGGTCATCGTGTCGACCAGAACGGCGCGGGCCCGGCCGCCTGGAGTCGATCGGATGCTCGGTCCCGACGGACTCGACGCGCTGCTCGCGAGCGCCGACTTCCTGGTGATCTGCTGCGCCCTCACCCCCGAGACCGACAACCTCCTCGACCGGTCACGGCTGGCCCGGATGAAACCATCCAGCGTGATCATCAACGTGTCGCGGGGCTCGATCGTCAACGAGGACGCCTTATTCGAGGCGCTCCGCGACCGGACCATCGGCGGGGCCATCCTCGACGCGTGGTATCGCTATCCGACCCGGGACGACCTCACCGTGCGCCCGTCGCGGCACCCGTTCCACCAACTCGACAACGTCTACATGACCCCCCACTCCTCGGCCTGGACTTTGCCGATGATCGAGCGGCGGTGGGCGACGATCGGGGCCAACCTCGATCGGTTCGCCCGCGGCGAGCCCCTCGAGAACGAGGTCTACCGGGCCCGATGAGCGTTGATTCGATGGAGTTCCGTCAGGCCCTGGGCCTCTTCCCGACCGGCGTGACCGTGGTCGCCGTGGCCGTCGGGGAAGGGGTCCGGGCGATGACCGTCGGGTCGTTCACGTCGTTGTCCCTCGATCCGCCACTGGTGCTGTTCTGCGTCGGGAGGAAGACTCGGCTGGCCGAGGTCCTCACGGTGGGGCGGCCATTCAGTGTCAACGTCCTGCGCGGCGACCAGCAGGCGCTGTCGACCTACTTCGCCGGGGGCTGGAAGGACCCCGCGCCGCCGCCGCACCGGTTCGTGCCTTGGGGCGGCGGGGCCCGGTTGGAGGGTGTGGCCGCCTCGATCGGGGGCGAGCTCTCGTCGTTGGTGGACGGCGGAGATCACCTCATCGCCATCGGGACGGTCACGGCCCTCGTTCGGGGCCTTCCGCCGATCGATCCGTTGATATTTTTCGACCGCCGATACCGCACGGTCGACCGATCCACCGGCCAGTCCGCGCCCGAGCTGGATCCGGCCGAGGCGACCACCCAGCTGTTCCACGAGTCGTGGTGATCGGGGGCCCTCCCATGCTGCATGAAGAACGCATAAAGCCATGTCATGAGCCGACTTGGATGATGCTGTCTGGAGTGGTAGATTGGCTGGTACTACGAAGGAGCGACCCGTGAGCAACGATCCCAAGCAGACCCCCGTCGAAGATCCGGTAGAACAGGCCGCGTTCGACGCCCGGTTGGACCGGGACGAGACCATCGAGCCGAAGGATTGGATGCCGGAGAAATACCGCCGCCAGCTGATCCGGATGATGTCGCAGCACGCCCATTCGGAAGTCGTCGGCATGTTGCCGGAGGGGAACTGGATCACCCGGGCGCCGAGCCTGCGCCGAAAAATGGTGCTGCTGGCCAAAGTACAGGATGAGGGCGGCCACGGGCTCTACATCTACTGTGGGACGGAGACGCTGGGGATCGACCGGGCCGAGTTGATCGACCAGTACCTGTACGGCACCGCCAAGTATTCGAGCATCTTCAACTACCCGACCCTGACGTGGGCGGACATCGGCGTCATCGGCTGGCTGGTAGACGGTGCCGCGATCGTCAACCAGACGATGCTGGCCCGCGCCTCCTACGGCCCCTATGCCCGGGCGATGATCCGGATCTGCAAGGAAGAGAACTTCCACAAGCGCCAGGGCTACGAACTCTGCGCCACCTTGGCCCGGGGAACACCGGCCCAGAAGGCGATGGTTCAGGACGCCGTCAACCGGTGGTGGTGGCCGTCGCTGATGATGTTCGGGCCCCACGACAAGGATTCGCCCAACAGCGGCGAACTGCTCAGGTGGAAGGTCAAGATGAAGAGCAACGACGACCTGCGGCAGCGATTCGTCAATCTGACCATTCCCCAGGCGCAGGCGATCGGGTTGACCGTACCGGATCCGGCGCTCCGCTACGACGAGGCGAGCGGCAACTGGCTGTTCGGCGAGATCGACTGGAGTGAATTCAAGCAGGTGATCAGCGGTAACGGCCCCTGCAACCACGAGCGGATCGCGGCCCGGCGCCAGGCCCACGAAGAAGGCCAGTGGGTTCGCGATGCCGCGGCGGCCTACGCGGATAAGCGGGCCGGCCGCCCCCAGGCGGCCTGACGACCATGACCAGCCCGAACTCCAGCCAGTGGCCGTTGTGGGAAGTGTTCACCCAGGCTCCCGGCGGCAAGCCCCACGAGCACGCCGGGAGCGTCCACGCCCCTGACGCGGAAATCGCGCTGCAGAACGCCCGCGACGTCTATACCCGCCGCGGTGAGGCCGTCAGTCTCTGGGTGGTGCCGAGCGCCGCGATCACCGCGTCCGTTCCGGGCGACGCCGGTCCCTTCTTCGATCCGGGCAACGACAAACCCTATCGCCACCCTCAGTTCTACAAGACGCCCCGCGGCGTCAAGGTGTTCTGAGGTGACCGAGCCGCTTTTCGAGTACCTGCTCCGGCTCGGCGACGACCGCCTGGTGCTCGGCCACCGCAACTCGGAGTGGTGCGGTCACGGCCCGATCCTCGAGGAAGACATCGCCCTCGCCAACATCGCGCTCGATCAGATCGGCGCGGCGCAGTTGTTCCTCAACTTGGCCGGGCAGGTCGAGGGCAAGGGGCGGGACGCCGACCAACTGGCCTATTGGCGCGACGAACTCGAGTTTCGGAACCTCCAGCTGGCGGAGCTTCCCCGCGGCGACTTCGCCTTCACCATGGCGCGGCAGCTGCTGTTCTCGGCCTGGGCCAACCTGGTGCTCGAAGGCATCGCGGCCGGAACCCACCAGGAGCTGGCCGGGATCGCGGCCAAGGCCCTCAAGGAAAATCGCTACCACCTCCGCCACGCGGCCGAATGGGTGGTGCGGTTCGGCGACGGCACCGAAGAGAGCCACCGGCGCGCTCAGGCGGCGCTCGATGAGTTGTGGCCGTGGACCGTGGAGTTCTGGCACGAGGACGACGTCGACCGGGCCCTCCAGGCCACGGGGGTGACGCCCTCGCCCGCCGCGCTCAGGCCGAAATGGGAAGCGACGGTCACCGAGCTGATCGGGCGGGCGACGCTGAAGGTGCCGAACGCGCCGCCGCGAATGGTCGGGGGACGTAAGGGTCACCATACCGAGTATTTGGGGCGGCTGCTGGCCGAGATGCAGATCGTCGCCCGGTCGCACCCCGGGGCGAGCTGGTAGCGATGTCGCCCACGGTGGGGAACCGACCGTGGACCTCGGAAGAGGTCATCGAGGCTCTTCACGAGGTGAAGGACCCCGAGGTACCGGTCATCGATGTGGTGGAGTTGGGCATCGTTCGAAGCGCGGTGGTCGAGGGCAACAAGGTGACGGTGTCGGTCACCCCCACTTACTCGGGGTGCCCGGCGACCCAGGTCATCGAGCAGGAAATCGCCGCGGCGCTGAAACGGCACGGGTTCGACGAGGTGGTGGTCAAAACGGTGTTCAGCCCGGCCTGGACCACCGATTGGATCGCTCCCGAGGCCAGGGAGAAGCTGCGGGTCTACGGGATCGCGCCGCCGGGGCCGGCGGCCGAGGTCGAGCTGGTCACTCTGGGCGGGCCGACCCGCGCGGTGGCCTGTCCGTATTGTGGTTCATCGAACACCACCCGGGAGAGTGCCTTCGGTTCGACCGCCTGCAAGTCGATCCACGTCTGTCGGAGCTGCCACCAACCGTTCGAGCACTTCAAGGCGATCTAGCGTCACGCCCACCGTTCGATCGTCTCCACCCACTTCGTCAAGAACGCGTTCGCCTGGAAGCCATCGAGTGCCCGATGGTCGATCGTCAGCGTCACGTAGACCATCGGCTTGACGACGATCCGGTCGGTGGGATCGACCACCACCCGCCGTTCCAACTTGCCAACGCCGAGAATTGCCGACTGGGGTTGATTGATGATGATCGGCGCGGCGACCAGGCTCCCGCTCGTCCCGTGATTGGAGATGGTGAAAGTGCCGCCTTGGACATCCTTGGGGCCGAGGGTGCCGGCGCGGGCCCGAGTGGTGAGGTCGTGGAGGCGCTGGGCCGTCGCGAACAGGTCGAGTGACTCGGCGTGCTCGATGACCGGGACGATCAGGCCGCCGGCCTCGAGCGCCGTGCCGACGCCGATGTTGCAGTGCGGGTACAGCTCGAGGGCGTGGTCGTGCCATCGGCTGTTGACCTCCGGGACCGCTTGGAGCGCGGCCGCCGAGGCGCGGACGAAATAGGCGGTGAAGGTGAGCTTCGCGCCTCGGGCGTCGAAGTCGGCCTTGTTCGCCTCGCGGTGGGCGATGATGGCGGAGAGGTCGGCCTCGAAGACCGAGGTGACGTGGGGGGCCGTGGCGATGCTGTGGGCCATGTGCGCCGCGATGCTCTTCCGCATCGCGGTGTGGGGCACCATCCGGCTGGCCGCGCCCGAGGTGCCCCGGGCGATCGCCGCCTCCACGTCCTCCACGGTGATCCGGCCGCCTCGGCCCGTGCCGGTGATGGCGGCAGGGTCGAGGCCGTGCTCCTTGATCAGCCGGCGAACCGCCGGAGCCAATTCGTCGACCGCCGCACCGGGTTGGTCGGGCCGGGCGGCGGCTGGGGGCCGGGCCGCGGCGGCAGATTGGCCGGCGACCGCCGGGACGCCTACGGCCGAGCCGCCGGCGGTGCGTCCGTCGCCCGGGGGTCCGATCCGCCCCAGCACCTCGCCCTGCTCGACATTCTCGCCTTCCTGCTTGAGAATCTCGACCAACACGCCGTCAGTGGCCGCCGCCACTTCGACGGTGACCTTGTCGGTGGTGATCTCGAGCAGTGGCTCGTTGGCGGTGACCGGGTCGCCGGCGGATTTGAACCACTTTCCGACGACGTTGGTGGTCCCTTCGGTCTGGTCGGTCGGGAGGAGGATATCGACGAATGTTGACATGGCTGTGGCTCCATTCTAACCCGGGCGGGGTCGGTGCGCAGCCGGCGAAACCCGATCCGGTCGGAGGGCGTAGAGGAGAGGCAGCAACGCTCCCAATCACCCCGGAGACACCGTTCGTGAGAAGCATCCTGATCGCCGCGCTGGTCGCGGGCCTTGGTGCCATGTCTGCCCGGCCAGCCCAGGCCCAGGGCGAAGAAGCCGCGGTGCTGGCCGCCATCACCAACTTCATGACTGGGATGCGGACTCGCGACACCGCGCTGATCGCCGCCCAGATCGACAGCACCACTCGGTTCACCCTGATCCGTCCCGGCCCGAACGGCAGCCGGGTCGTGGTCCTCCGGGGAGCGGATTTCCTCCGGGTCGCGACCCGGACCGATCAACCCCCGCTCGATGAGCCGATCAGGAACGCCAAGGTCTCGATCGACGGCGACCTGGCCAGCGTCTGGGCCGAGTATCAGGTCCGCCGCGACGGCGCGGTGACCCATTGCGGGTACGACGCCTTCCATCTTGCGCGATTGGGCGGAAAGTGGAAGATCATCAACGTGAGCGATTCATTCAAACCCACCGGCTGCGGTCCGGCCTGGTGAAAAGGGGGGGGCATGGCAACGTTAGGTGAGTTCGCGTGGCACGAGTTGATGACGACCGATCCGAAGGCGGCCCAGGCCTTCTACACCCGGGTGGTCGGTTGGTCGACCGCGCCGTGGGGGTCGGATGGTAGCTACACCCTCTGGATGGCGGGACAAACCCCGGTGGGCGGCTGCATGGCCCTGCCGGATCACCTCAAAGCCGCGAACGTCCCGCCGCACTGGTTGACCTACGTGGGAACGCCGGACGTGGCCGCCACCTGCGCGAAGGCGACCTCGCTTGGCGCCAAGGTCCTTCACGGTCCGGAGGACATTCCCGGGGCCGGCCGGTTCGCGGCCCTGGAGGACCCGCAGGGTGCCGCCATCTGCGTCTACACGGCCGCCACCCCGACCCCGCCGGGCGGGATGCCCGGTGTCGGCGAGTTCTCCTGGCACGAACTGGCCACCAGCGACCCCAAGGCCGCGCTCGCCTTCTATGGCTCACTGTTTGGCTGGGAGAAGACCGGCGAGTTCGATATGGGGCCGGCCGGGATGTATGAGATGTTCGGACGGGGCGGCCCGCCGATGGGCGGGGTGTTTCAGAAACCCGCGGAGGCCCCGGTCCCCTATTGGCTCCCCTACGCCCGGGTGAAGGACGCGGACCAGGCCGCGGCCGAGACCACCGCGCTCGGGGGCACCCTCCTCTACGGACCGATGGAGGTGCCCGGGGGCGATCGCGTCGCGGCGGCGATCGATCCGCTCGGCGCGACGTTCGCGGTGCACGCCGTCAAGGCCTAGGTCATTCCGGGCGGCGGGGGCGAAACCTCGCCGCCTCGTTTGGCGTATTTGTCATACAATGTATAGATTGGCCCGATGACCACCTCCGCATCCCTCGGCGAATTCGAGCACCTGGTGCTCCTGGCGGCCGCCCACTTGGGCGAGGACGCCTACGGCGTGACCGTCCAACGGGAGATTCGCGCCCGGACCGCTCGGGCCGTTTCGCTCGGTGCCGTCTACGCGACTTTGGCCCGGCTCGAGGGCAAGGGCTATCTCCGATCGTGGGAGGGTGGCGCCTCGGACAAGCGGGGCGGTCGATCGAAGCGGTTCTTCGTCCTTCGCCCCGCGGGGATCCAGGCGCTCCGAGCGGCCCGGCAGACGCTCGATCGGATGTGGGCGGGACTCGAGCTCGACGCTCGTTCGGGGCACTCCTCGTGACCGGACGGCACACCAGCCAAGGCCGAGCGCATCCGCCTCGATTGGCCGAGTGGGTGGTGCGTCGCGCGGCCGGCGCGGAGCTGGCGGACAATCTCCTCGGGGATCTGGCCGAACAGTACGCCGAACGCCTGGAGGCGGGCGCGCCGCGCCGGGACGTCCAGTGGTGGTACTGGACCGAAGTATTCGGGCTCCTCCGTCCGTCGGTGATCCGCGGTCTTCGGTCTGATGGACCGGCCGCCCGCGGCGACAGAAAGGGATTCCCCACCATGCTGTTTCAAGATCTTCGTTTTGCCTGGCGCGCGATCCGGGCCCATCCGAGTTTCGCGGTGATGGCGGTGGCCACGATCGCCCTCGGCATCGCCGGGACGACCACCGTGTTCAGCGCGATGGACGGGTTCGTGCTGCGGCCTTTTCCGTTCCCCGATCAGGAAAGGCTGGTCACCGTCGGGTCGGCGCATCCCAAGGTCGGCGGAGAGCTGACCTACTTCGAGCATCTCTCGCCGGCGGAGTACCTCGACATCAAGGCGGCCGGCTCGATCGAGAAGGTGGTGGCCTGGGACCTCGGCAACCGCCAAGTCACCGTCGGCGAAACCACCGAGAATCTCTTCACGGCGTTCTGGTGGGGCGACGCCTTCGGCACCATCGGACTGCCACCGCATTTCGGCCGTGGGTTCTCCAGGGACGAGATGGACCGGGGCGACCGGGTGGCGGTGATCAGCTATCGTGTTTGGCACGACCGATTCGGCGCCGATTCCTCCTTGGTCGGCGGCAAGATGCTGGTCAACGGCGATCCTTACACGGTTATCGGGATCATGGCGCCGCGGGCCTTGGTGTTTGGGTCCGACCTGTGGCTCCCCTTTCCGGCCCGGCCGGAGATGTTCCCCCGAGACCGGCGGATGCTCCAGGTCCTGGGACGGCTGGCGCCCGGGGTGTCGATGGAGGCGTTTGGCTCGGAGCTCGAGGTGATCGCCCGACGGACCGAAGCCGAGCATCAGGCGGCGATGCCGGAGTATGCGGGCTGGCGTCTGACGCCGTCGACGTGGGCGGACGCCAACATCCAACAGCTCAAGCCGGCGGCGATCGCGATGATGGGGGCGATCGTGTTCGTCATGCTGCTGGTCTGCACCAACGTCGCGACCTTACTGCTCGGCCGGTCGGCGGCTCGGGCCCGGGAGATCGCCCTTCGCGGCGCGCTCGGGGCGAGTCGCGGGCGGCTCCTCCGACAGCTGTTGACCGAGAGCTTGCTGTTGTCGTTGCTGGGGGCGGCCGGCGGGGTCGGGCTGGGTTACTTCGGGATTCAGGGCATCAATCGGGTGCTCGGCACCCTGCCGGTCTCGCTGTTCAGCGATTTGACCCTGAATGGGCCGGTGCTGCTGGCCACCGTGCTGGTGGCGGTGGCGGCCGGGCTCCTGTTCGGGACGGTGCCGGCCCTCCAGGTGATCCGGTCCGACCTCCGAGGCACCTTGAACACCGGTGCGGCGTTAGGCGGAACCCGGTCGCGGCTTCGGGTCCAGCGGCTGCTGATCGGGATCGAAGCGGCCCTGGCCCTGACCTTGTTGGCCGGAAGCGGCTATCTGCTCCGCAGTCTCGCCGCGATGCGGGCCATCGACCCGGGGTTCGAACCGGCCCGGGTACTGACCCTGCGGCTCACCCTGGCGCGGGAGCGCTATCAACCGGCGGCGATCGAGCCATTCTTCCATGAGGTTCGCGAACGGGTCGGGGCGCTGCCCGGAGTCAGCGCGGTGGCCTCGGCCAGCCAGTTTCCTCCCAACCTCTACGGGCGCGGTGAATTCTCGATCGAGGGCAACGTCGCCGAGTCGGAGGGGGCCCGGCCGTTCGCCTATCTCACGACCGCCAGCCCGGAGTACTTCGCCACCCTGGCCATCCCATTGCGGCGCGGCCGGCTGTTGTCTCCGGATGATCGGGCCGGGGGTCCGCTCGCGGTCGTGGTGAACGATGTCGTCGCCGCCCGGTACTTCCCGGGGCGCGACCCGGTCGGCCAGCGGGTGAGGGTCGGGAAGCCCGACGATCCGTGGGCCGTCATCGTCGGCGTGGTCGGGGCGACTCGCAACCGGGGGCTCGACCAGGAGCCCGCGCCGGAAATGTTCATCTCTTCGGCGCAGCTCCCCGGGTCGAACAACCAGATGTTCCTGATGGTCCGGACCGAGGCCGACCCGCGGGCGGTCCTGGGCACCATTCGCGGGGCGGTCAAGGCGATCGACCCGGGCCAGCCGATCTACGCGGTGCGGACCATCGAGGAAACCTACCAGCAGACCCAGATGGCGCGGCGGCTGTCGGTGGTGGTCTTCACGCTCTTCGGGGGGGTGGCTCTGCTGATCGCGGTCGTCGGGCTCTACGGGGTGGTGAGTTACGCGACGGCGCAGCGGACCCGGGAGATCGGCGTCCGAGTCGCGCTCGGGGCGGCGCGGTCGGCGGTGACCGGGCTGTTCGTGCGCCAAGCGATGGTTCCCGTCTTGGTCGGGGCGGGGATCGGGCTGATCGCCGCCTGGGCGATCGGCTTGATGATGGCGTCCCTCTTGTTTCAGGTGAAGCCGGGTGACGTGATCACCCTCGCCGGCGCCGCCTTCCTGCTGATCGGCGCGGGCATCGTGGCGAGCTTCGTGCCCGCGTTCGGGGCGAGCCGGGTCGATCCGGTGGCCACGCTGCGGCAGGACTGAGCTCGCCGCGTCATGAGCCCGCCCTCAGATCCGGGGCGGGCCGTCGAGGTGGGCGGGGATCGGGAGATCAGGTCGTTCCCAGTCCCAGATCAGGTTGACGATCCACCAGCGATCATCCTCGAACCAGAGTTGGATGCTGTTGATGCCGCGCGCGTAGGGTAGCTGATCGACCGCGTGGCGTGATTCGTAGGCACTGACCACGTGGACCCAGCGACCAAAACGAAACTCCTCCCGGCCGATCTCCCATTCGTAAAAGGCCTCGGTGTCGAACCTCGGCTCGCAGAAGGCCCGGAATTCGTCGATCGAAAACACCTGAAGCTCGGGGCTGCCCGCGGGCATCCCGCGCATCAACCGCGCCTTGGGGTGGAACAGGTTCCGATCTCGGACCCAGTCTCGGGGCCCGGCGGGGCCCGAGATCACGGCGTACAGGGCCCGGATGATGGCGTCGACCGAGTGGGTGTCCGCCGCGAGCGTGGCGTCGGCGGTCATGGCTTCTGTCGGGCGAAGACCATCGGCTTGAGTGCCGGCTCCGCGGGGAAGGACAGCCCGGTAACGGTGCCAGCGGCGTCGGTGAGGAACTGCACCTTCCAGCGAATCGGCTGGGCGGCGCTTCGGGGTTTGGTTTCGAACACGTCATAGTGGACGTGGTCCATGTCGACCGCGAAGCTCGAGTAGTTCAGCGTCAGCTTGCCGTTGGCCGTCGCGATCTTGACGACGCCGTACCCCGGGTGGCTGTAGGAGCCCGCGAACTCGCTCAGGGCGCGCGAAGGCTGGGTGTTGGCCACCCGGCTCGCGACGTCGGCGGCGCGAATCGAGTCCTGACGTGCCCGCTGCCGATTGAACTGAATCTGGTACTGCCCGCTCCAGTCGATCGGCGGGAGGCCGAGCAGCCGATCGTAGATCATGAAGGGAATGAAGTCGCGGGTCGCGGTGCCGTTCAGGTTGGTGAGGACCACGACGCCGATCGAGTCGTTCGGAAGGAAGCTCACTTCGGCCGAGAACCCGTCGATGTTGCCCCCGTGGTGGACCATCTTGCGTCCCCGGTAGCTGCCGACCATGAAACCCATCCCGTACTGCTGGTGACCAAGCTCGACCCCACCGGGTCCGGGATCGTCCGGTGTCGGCATCACCATCTGGGGGTTCTGCATCTCGACGACGGCGCTTGCTTTGAGAATCTCCCGCCCCTCGAACCGGCCCCGGTTGAGGTGCATGGTGACGTAGCGGATCATCTCGGCCGGGCTGGCGTTGATCGACCCGGCCGGCCCGATCGCATCGAGGTTGCGATAGGGGATCTTCACCACGGAATCGTTGGGGAGCCGGGCATAGGGGAAGGCATAATCGGCGGAGCGCTGGAGATCGGCGACCGAGAAGTCGGCGGTCGCCATGCCGAGTGGTCGGAAGACTCGATTCCTGACGACCACCTCCCAGCTGGTGCCGTCGATCTTTCCGGAGAGGTATCCGGCCGTCAGGTACATCAAGTTCTGGTACTGCCAGACCGCCCGGAAGTCGCGGGTCGGCTCGAGGTAGCGGAGCCGCTGGTAGAGCTCCTCGCGGGTGTAAGTGCCGCCGCCCCACATCAGGTCGTGGCGAGGAAGCCCGGAGCGGTGGATGACGAGATCGCGCGGGGTCATCCGCTCGGTGGCGACGGGGTCGAACATCTGGAAATCGGGCAGGTAGCGCCGGACCGGAGCGTCCCAATCGAGCTTGCCGTCCGACCCCTGGCTGGCGAGCCCGGTCACCGCGAAGGATTTGGTGACCGAGCCGATCGCGAACTTGGTGTCTTTGGTGACCGGCTCTCTCTGGTCGACATTCTTGAAGCCGTACCCTTTGGCCAGGATCACCTGATCGCCCTTGACCACCGCGATCCCGATGCCCGGCACCTTCCATTGCTTCATCACCGAGTCGATCCGGGCGTCGAACGCGTGGTCGAGCACTCGGACGGCGGGTCGCTGTGCCGCGGCGGGCCCGGCGATGGCGAGGGTCAGGAGAAGCACGGGGATTCGTCGCATCGGTGGCGCCTCCGGAATGGCGGGGGATCGGTCGCCGAATCTAACCCGTTGCGCCGCTGTCGCTATCGCGATAGCTATCATTCCCCGTAGGCTTTCCGAGCTCCGTGGAGTATCCCGCCAATGACGCAGATTTCGATGTCGGACCGGGCTACCGCGCTGTTTCGCGACTCGCTGGTCTGGGACATGGTCTTCATCTACGAGCCCGACATGGGCAACGCGGCCAACATGTTCGATCGGTACCGGGCCGCCGGGGTCGACTTCATCTCGGTGCATCCGGCCGGCGATCGCCACACCATCGGGGAAGCGATGCGCCGAATCGCCCGGTGCCGGGCCGACATTCGAGCCCATCCGAACGCGGTGCTGATCGAATCGGTCGATGACGTGCTGGCGGCCCGGCGCGACGGCAAGCTCGCCGTCAGCATTCATCTCGAGGGATTCCGTTGCCTCGAGCGGGATCTCGCGATGATCGAGGTGTACTACCGGCTCGGTGTTCGCTTCGTCCATCCGGTCTTCAATCTGATCAACGAAATCGGGGGGGGCTGCGCCGATCGGTACGACATCGGGCTGACCAAGTTCGGGGTCAAGATGGTTCACGAGATGAACCGAGTCGGGATGTTGGTCGACGGTGCTCACGCGGGGTACCGGACCACCCTCGACATGATGGAGGTGTCCCGCGATCCGGTCATCTTCTCCCATCTGGCTTGCTACGGCGTGAACCCCCATATGCGCAACGTCCGGGACGATCAGATCAAGACCTGTGCGTCCCGCGGTGGAGTCATCGGGATCACCAGCGCCGGGTTCTACCTCGGCGCCGCGACCGCCGAGAAGTACTTCCAGCACCTCGACTATGTGGTCCAGATGGTGGGACCATCCCATGTCGGGATCGGGCTCGACTACCTGGCCAACGTGGCGCCGCTGGTGGCGTTCATCGAAGCCCGGCCGGATGAATGGCCCGGGAAGGACACCGGGGCGTGGGAGCCGATGGTGTTCGTGGGGCCCGAGCATCTGGCGGAGGCGACCGAACGGATGGTGCGGGCCGGGTACTCGGACGACGACATTCGGGGGATCTTGGGGGAGAACTGGCACGGCATCTGCCGGCGGATCTGGAAATGAGGAGCCTGGTGCAAGTCCGGCCCGGCGCGACGTCGTCCTTTGGCGGGGTAAGTCTCGCCCCCGCCTGTCCGGTGCAACTTTTGGAGGTTTGAATGAGAATGACCTGGAAGCAATTGCTCCTCGCGGTCGCGGTTGGAGCGGGCTGCTCGAGCGGCACCAATCCGACCCCGCCCCCACCGCCGCCGCCACCCCCGCCCGGTGGCAACTCGGTGGCCGTGACCAGCAACCAGTTCACCCCGGCGTCACTGACGGTCAATCGCAACGCGACGGTGACCTGGAACTTCAACGGCGGCCTGCACAACATCACCTTTGAGGACGGGCAGAACAACGCAGCCAACAGGGACAGCGGAACCCACACTCGTACTTTTGGGAGCGCGGGCGCCTTTCGCTACCGTTGCACCAATCACTCCTCCAACTTCGACACCGGCATGGTGGGCGCGATCCAGGTGAACTAGCCGGTGGCGCTTTGCCTGAACGACCGGGATCGCGCGGCACTCCGGATACCTTCGTCGCGACGATGGGCGATGTTGCGGATGAGACGCTCGTTTGGGCCGGGCCTCGTTCTCGGGGCACTCGCCGGGTGCGGCGGGACCTCCGGGCCCGAAGTGCCTGACGTGGTTCGCGCCGCGCTGATCACGGTGACCATCGTGCCGGAAGAGGCGGTCGTGGATCGGCTGGAAACCCTGACGCTGCACGCCGAGCTGTCGCCCCGGTTCACCAAAGAGATGTTCTGGACCACGAGTGAGTCCGCCGTGGCGACCATCACCGACCGGGGGATCCTCACGGCCCTCTCCACGGGAGCGGTCCAGGTCCGCGCCTGCGTCGCGGGCTCGGGCGAGCGGGAGTGCGGCACCGCCCGGGTCCAGGTGCGATGACCGCTCGCGGGTTTCAGGGTCGGGCACTGGTGGATGGGGCCGGCGCAGGACTGGCGCTGGTCGCCGACCGGCCGCTCAGCTTTTCGGGCGGCCACGATCATACAACCGTTCTCGCCCTGGCCTCGATCGTCGCCATGAGTTGTTCGGCCGGCCGGTGCCGATCGTGGCGGCGGACCCCGCCGACTTCGCCGCGCTCCGAAACGGCCTCCGGGTGTCGGTCGAACCAGGAGGATGGGTCACCACCAACCGTCTGACCGAGCCCTCGCGCCGCGCCCCCGGTGAACTATCATTGCAGGGATCGATGGGCACTCCTCGAGGCACTCATGAAGCTGAACGAATACGCCGCCGCCGACGCGACCGGGCTCGCGGAACTGGTCCGTTCCCGCCAGGTCTCGCCGGGCGAGCTCGCTCTGGTGGCCCGGCGTGCGATCGACGCGGTCAATCCCCAGATCAACGCGATCATCGCCTCGATCGATGATTGGGAGGACCGGCTCGCGGCGGCCCCGAAAGACGGCCCGTTCTCAGGCGTGCCCTTCCTGATCAAGGATCTGGTGCTCCACGCCAAGGACGCGCCTTGCGACATGGGCTCCCGGATGATCAAGGGCCGGTTCGTGTCGCCGCACGACACCGATCTGGCCGCCCGGTTCTGGCGGGCCGGTCTGGTGTTGCTCGGGCGAACCAATACCCCCGAGATGGGCTTCAACTCGAGCACTGAGCCGGTTCTGTACGGACCGACCCGCAACCCCTGGGACCCCACCAGAAGCTCGGGCGGCTCGAGCGGAGGCTCGGCGGCCGCGGTTGCGGCGGGGATCGTTCCGGTGGCGCACGCCAACGACGGCGGCGGGTCGATCCGGATTCCGGCCGCCAATTGCGGCTTGGTCGGACTCAAGCCGACCCGGGGCCGGACCCCCGTCGGTCCCGAGTTTGGCGAGCCGCTCCACGGGATGGGGATCGAATTCGCGGTGACCCGTACCGTCCGCGACGCCGCCGCGCTCCTCGACGCGGTTGAGGGCCCCGCGCCGGGCGACCGATTCGCGATCGCCCGGCCGGCTCGTCCCTATCTGGCCGAGGTCGGCGCGCCGACCGGAAAGCTCCGAGTCGCGGTGACGACCACGGGCGTCAGTCCGGCCACGGTCGATCCAGCCGTACGGGCGGTGCTCGACCGAACCGCCGAACTGCTCGAGTCGATGGGACATCATGTCGAGGAGGCCGGCCCGTCGTTCGATCCCCACCTGTTCCACACCGCCAACTTCACCTACTGGTGCGGCTTCCTCGCCGGGGCGATCGCCGGAGCGAGCCAGATGCTCGGTTTGACGCCGACCAACGAGAATCTCGAGGCCGCGACGTGGGCGTGCTATCAACAAGGCACCCGGTTCTCGATGCTCGACGTCGAGATGGCCGACACGCTCGCCAACATGGTGTGCCGCGCCGTCGCGCCGTTCTTCGAGCAGTACGACGTTCTGCTGTCGCCGGTGCTCCCGGCCCCTCCCCTCCCGCTGGGCGTGCTCGATCAGAACGACCCGTCGCGAGATGCTCGCGGCTGGTACGACTTCGTTTTTCAGCACGCGCCCTACACCGCGCTCTCCAACCTCACCGGTCAGCCGGCGATCAGCCTTCCGTTGGGCGAGTCGCCCGCCGGGCTGCCGATCGGGATGCAGCTCACCAGCCGATACGGAAGCGAGGACCTGCTGTTACGCCTCAGTGCCGCGCTCGAGCAGGCGGCCCCGTGGGCCGGTCGCCGGCCCCGGATTCACACCGCGGAACACTCCAGCTAGGCTTCCTCCATGCGCCCAATCCACCACTATATCGGGGGCCGTGAGGTAGCCGGCCAATCGGGACGAAGCGGGCCGGTCTACAACCCCGCGACCGGCACCCAGCAGGCGAAAGTCGCGTTCGCCAGCGCCGAGGAGGTCGATGCGGCGGTCGCGGTCGCGGTGGCAGCCGGCCGCAGCTGGCGGGATTCGGCCCTCGGCAAGCGGGCCGACGTGCTGTTCCGGTTCCGTCAGATCCTGGTCGAGCGTCGGCCCGAGTTGGCGAGCGTCATCAGCCTCGAGCACGGGAAGGTTCCCTCGGACGCGGCCGGCGAAGTCGCTCGGGGCATCGAGAACGTCGAGTTCGCCGCGGGGATTCCCCACTTGTTGAAGGGCGGATACAGCGAAGGGGTGTCGACCGGCGTCGACGTCTACTCGATTCGCCAGCCCCTTGGCGTGGTGGCGGCGATCACCCCGTTCAATTTCCCGGCCATGGTCCCGCTCTGGATGGTGTCGAACGCGGTGGCGTGCGGCAACACGGTGATCCTCAAGCCCTCGGAGAAAGATCCCTCGGCCGCGAACCTGCTGGCCCGCTGGCTCGAAGAGGCCGGCCTTCCGCCCGGCGTGCTGAACGTCGTCCACGGCGATCGAGTCGCGGTCGACCGGTTGCTCGACCATCCGGCCATCGCGGCGGTGAGCTTCGTGGGCTCGACGCCGGTGGCGCGAACGATCTATCAGCGCGGCACGGCCGCCGGAAAGCGGGTGCAGGCCCTCGGCGGCGCCAAGAACCACATGGTGGTCCTCCCCGACGCCGACCTCGGTGCCGCCGCCGACGCGGCGGTGAGCGCCGCCTACGGCTCGGCGGGCGAGCGGTGCATGGCGATCTCGGTGGTAGTCGCGGTTGGCGCCATCGGCGACGAGCTGGTCGCGGCGATCGCCAGCCGGCTGCCGAAGCTCGCGATCGGGCCGGGCACCGATTCGGCGGCGGAGATGGGGCCGCTGATCACCCGCGAGCATCGGGACAAAGTCGCCTCCTACCTCGAGGCCGCCGGGCGGGAGGGGGCCACGGTCGTGGTCGACGGCCGGGCTCGCAAGTTCTCCGGCGATGGTTTCTTCCTGGGGGTGTCGCTGATCGATCGGGTGACGCCCGCGATGTCGGTGTACCGGGACGAGATTTTCGGTCCGGTGCTGGTGGTGGTCCGCGCCGCGACCTACACCGAGGCGCTCGAGATCGTCAACGCCAATCCCTACGGCAACGGGACCGCGATCTTCACCCGAGACGGTGGCGCGGCCCGCGCGTTTCAGCACGAGGTGACCTGCGGGATGGTCGGGGTCAACGTCCCGATCCCGGTCCCGGTCGCCTACTATTCGTTCGGCGGGTGGAAGGACTCGCTGTTCGGCGACACTCACATCTACGGCCCCGAGGGCGTCCAGTTCTACACTCGGGGGAAGGTGATCACCAGTCGATGGCCCGATCCGGCTACCAGCAAGATCGACCTGGGCTTTCCGCAGACTCGTTAGGCGAAAGAAGGTTTCCATGACCGCCGTTCCCACCACCGCGATTCCCGTCTCGGCCACCAACGCCGAGGGTACCGCGGCCGATCGCGGCCACGTCTTCCACTCCTGGTCGGCCCAGGGTCTGATCAAGCCGCTCCCGATCGCCGGCGGGGAAGGCTGCTGGTTCTGGGACCACGAGGGCAAGCGCTATCTCGACTTCGCCTCGCAGCTGGTCAATCTCAACCTCGGCCACCAGCATCCTCGGCTGGTTCAGGCCATCAAGGACCAGGCCGACAAGCTTTGCACCGTGGCCCCGTCGTTCGCCAACGACGCCCGCAGCGAAGCCGCCCGGTTGATCGTCTCCCACGCGCCGGGCAATCTCGACCGGGTCTTCTTCACCAACGGCGGCGCCGAGGCGATCGAGAACGCGGTCCGGATGGCCCGGCTGTTCACCGGGCGCCACAAGATCCTCTCGGCTTATCGGAGCTATCATGGCGCCACGGCCGGGGCGATCACCGTGACCGGGGAGCCCAGGCGGTGGGGCAGCGAACCGGCCATGAGCGGGGTGGTCCGCTTCTTCGGACCGTATCCGTATCGTTCGTCGTTCCACGCGACCTCGCCGGCCGAGGAGCGCGATCGAGTCCTCGCCCATCTCGAAGAAGTGATCATGTTCGAGGGCGCCAAGAGCATCGCCGCGATCGTGCTCGAGACGGTGACCGGCACCAACGGGATCCTGGTGCCGCCGGACGGCTATCTCGCCGGGGTGCGGGCGCTCTGCGACCGCCACGGGATCATGATGATCTGTGACGAGGTGATGGCCGGGTTCGGGCGGATCGGCGAGTGGTTCGCGGTCGACCGCTGGAAGGTGGCTCCCGACCTGATCGCCTTCGCCAAGGGGGTCAACTCCGGCTACGTCCCGTTAGGCGGAGTGCTGATCGCCGCGCCGATCGCCGACTTCTTCTCCGAGCGGCCCTACCCCGGGGGGCTGACCTACTCGGGGCATCCGCTCGCCTGCGCGGTCGCGGTCGAGTCGATCCGGGTGTTCGAGGAAGACGACATCGTCGGCCACGCCCGGCGGATCGGCGACGAGGTGCTCGGGCCGGAGCTCCGGAAGTTGGGCGAGAAACACCCGTCGGTCGGGGAGGTGAGGGGCGTCGGCTGTTTCTGGGCCCTCGAGCTGGTGAAGAACCGCGCCACCCGGGAGCCGCTGGTTCCCTTCAATCCCGCGCCCGCCGAGCAAGGACCGATGAACGAGGTGGCCGCGGCGTGCAAGGCGGGCGGGGTCTGGCCGTTCATCCATTTCAACCGGCTTCAGGTGGCGCCGCCGCTGATCATCCGTCCCGACGAGGCTCGGCTCGGCATCGCGGCGCTCGACAAGGCGCTCGAGGTGGCCGATCGGTACACGACCGGCTGATCGGATGAGGCGTGACGGCTCCGTTACCCGGATCCTGGACCGCCGCCACTATCTTGGCCCCCGATGACCCTACGCGCGCGAATCGTGGCGGAAGCGACCGGGACGGCGCTCCTGGTCGCGACGGTGGTAGGCTCCGGGATCATGGCCGAGCGGCTGTCCGGCGGGAACGGCGCGGTGGCGCTGTTGGCCAACTCGCTCGCGACCGGTGCCGGGCTGGTGGCGTTCATCCTCGCGTTCGGGCCGATCTCCGGCGCGCATTTCAACCCGGCCGTCACCTTGACGGTGGCAGGGAGCCCCGCCTTTCCCTGGAGTGATGTCCCCGGCTATCTCGTGGCTCAGGTGACCGGCGGCGTGGTCGGGGTGATTGCCGCCAACTTGATGTTCGAGCTCCCGCCGATCGCGGCGAGTGGGCACCTCCGAACCGGCCTTGGCCAATGGTTGAGCGAAGTGATCGCGACCCTGGGGCTCCTCGGGGTCATTCGCCTGGGATCGCGGGGACGGCCCGAGCTGGTGGCGGTGATGGTCGGCTGCTATATCACGGCCGCGTACTGGTTCACCGCCTCGACCTCGTTCGCGAATCCGGCGGTGACCATCGCCCGTGCGCTCACCGACACCTTCGCCGGGATTCGGCCCGGGGACGTTCCCGGGTTCGTCGGGGCCCAGCTCGTGGCGGTGCTGATCGCGAGGGCGGTCGACCGCGCGGCGCGCGGGGAGCCGTCCAGATCGACCCGAGCCAACTGAGCTGACCCGTCATCCTTGCCTCGAGATCCTCAATGAGTCCCGCTGTCATCTTTGCGTGCGTTCACAACGCCGGCCGCTCCCAGATGGCGGCGGCATGGTTCGATCAACTGGCCGACCCGGCTCGCGCCACCGCGCTTTCGGCGGGCACCCAGCCGGGGACGCGGGTCCATCCGGAAGTGGTGCTGGCCATGCGAGAGGTCGGGATCGAGCTTTCCGGCAACGTACCGCAGCTGCTTACCGACGCCCTCGCTGCCCGCGCGACCCACCTGATCACCATGGGGTGCGGCGACGCCTGTCCGGTGGTGCCGGGGGCTGTGCGGGACGACTGGCCCCTCTCCGATCCCAAGGGCCGGCCGGTCGAAGAGGTGCGGCGGATCCGTGACGAGATTCGTGACCGGGTGCAGGCGATGATCGACGCGAACGGCTGGGGGCGGCCGGGCTGATCATCCGGTCTAGACGTCGGCTCCGATCGACGCCATGTTCTCCGCGGTGTTGGAGGCGGGACCGGCTCACTGGCCCGGCCGGACGTCTCCACCGATCCGCTCCCGAACCGATTCGGAGGAACTCGTGCTCTCCACCGTGCTCATCGTCATTCTCGTCGCCGTGGCTGCCCTGCTTGCCTTCGCCGCGTCGCGCCCCGCCACCTTCCGCGTCGAACGCGCCACCACCATCAACGCCACCCCCGAGAAACTGTTCGGCTTGCTGAACGACTTCCGGCAGTGGGGCGGGTGGTCCCCCTGGGAGAAACTCGACCCGGGCATGCAGCGAACCCATAGCGGGGCCGCCAGCGGCAAGGGTGCGATCTATGCCTGGGAGGGCAACAAGGCCGTGGGTGCCGGCCGGATGGAGATCACCGACTCGGCGCCGCCCAGCCGGCTCGGCATCAAGCTCGACTTCCTCCGCCCGTTCGAGGCCCACAACAACATCGAGTTCACGCTCAAGCCATCTGGCGGCGGTACCCTGATCACGTGGGCCATGTTGGGGAACAACAACTTCATGGGTAAGCTGATGAGCGTGTTCATGAACATGGATAAGATGATCGGCAAGGACTTCGACGCCGGCCTGGCGAATCTCAAGAGCCTGGCCGAGAAGTAGCAGTCGCCGGGCCGGCTCCCCGCCGGCCCGCCCTTCGTCCTGTCAGGCGATCTTCACGTACTCGAAATCGCCCGGCTTGTTGTCGATCCCCACCCGGGGCGGCGCGATCCACCCGGCGAACTTGCCCGGAGCCATCTCCGGCGAAGTCATCAGCTCCTCGATGAATGCCTGATCGTCGCCGTTGGGGAGCATCCGGTCGCGATTGGCCGTCCAGGCCTCGGGGGTGAGGACCGATCCGCTCAGGTCGACCGGGACGCCCTTGAACTCGCCGATCTGACGGTGAAAGCCGACGTGGGGCAGAGTGATCTGGAAGTCGATGTTCGCCGCCGTGATGACCCGATTCCACCGGTCGACCCCCTTCTGACAGTCGCGAACGTAGTCGTCGCGGAGCCGCATGTTGAGCGCCGAAAGGGCGGGCACGTCCATCGAGGTGATGACACCCTCGACCGGCCGCAGCACCGGATAGGTGTCCCGCTCCAGCTGGTGGTCGTCCTCGAGTTTGTCCTCGCGAAAGCGGCCCTTGATCCCCGCGTGGAAGGCGTTGGCGGCGTTGGTCGACAGCTCGGACCCGAAGAGATCCAGGGTCAGCGAGAAGTGGAGGTTTGCCTTCTTCTGAATGGTCGGCAGGTCGATGACTCCGAGGGCCCGAATCCGCTCGATGTCGTTCGGGTCGTCGATGCCGGCCTGGTTCATCGCCTGGCAGGTTCGCTGGACGATCCGGCCCACCCCGGTCTCCCCGACGAACATGTGATGGGCTTCCTCGGTCAGCATGAAGCGACAGGTCCGCGACAACGGGTCGAACCCCGACTGTGCCAGCGCTTCCAGCTGCATCTTGCCGTCACGATCGGTGAAGAATGTGAACATGAAGAACGAGAGCCAGTCCGGGGTCGACTCGTTGAACGCGCCCAGCATCCGCGGGGTGTCGGCGTCGCCGGAACGGCGCCGAAGCAGCTCCTCGGCCTCTTCCCGGCCGTCCTTGCCGAAGTATTTCTGGAGGAGATAGACCATCGCCCAGAGGTGACGGCCCTCCTCGACGTTGACCTGGAACAGGTTCCGCATGTCATAGAGTGATGGCGCGGTCTTGCCGAGGTGGCGCTGCTGCTCGACCGAGGCGGGCTCGGTGTCGCCCTGGATGACGATCAGCCGGCGGAGCATGGCGCGATGCTCGCCAGGCACTTCCTGCCAGGCCGGCTCGCCCTTGCTCGCGCCGAAGGGCACCCGGCGATCGGGGACCTGCGGGGCGAGGAGGATACCCCACTTGTAGTCGGGCATCCGGACGTAATCGAACTTCGCCCAGCCGTTCGCGCCGACCCCAATCGCGGTGCGGAGGTACACCAGCGACTCCTGGAACCCGACCGGACCCATGTCCATCCACCAGTCGATGTAGCCGGGGTGCCAGGTCTCCAGTGCTTTCTTGACCCGCTCATCGGAGGCGAGTCCGACGTTGTTGGGGATCAGGCCGTCGTAGTCGACGTGCAGGGAGTCGATCATCGTTTACACCCGATTTCTGTCGAAACGAGGTTGGACGCCGGTGCCGTACCGCCGGAGGGCGCCGTCCTCGCCGGCCGCGTTAGGCCGTTGAAAGATCCAGTTCTGCCAGGCGGTGAGTCGCCCGAAAATCTTGGTTTCCATCGTCTCGGGCCCGGCGAACCGAAGGTTGGCCTCGAGCCCGGTGAGCGCGTCAGGGGAGAAGCTGGCCCGCTCTTCGATCATGATCCGGGTCTCGTCGGCCCAGTCGGTGCGATCGAAGGTGATGGTGACGAGTCCCAACTCCGCGGCGGCCTCGGCGTCGAGCGGCTGCCCGATCCGCTCGCGGAGCTTGGCGATCGTGGCCGCATCATCGAGGAAACGGGTCTCGAGCCGAGTCAGATCGTTCGACATCGGGTACGCCCCGAAGTTGAGCGACGAGAGTGCCAGGACGGCGGGGGCACCGGCGCCGTCGAGGGTTCCCTCCAGCATCACCGCGCGGTCGCAGGCGAGCGGGATCTCCGCCAGCGTGCCGGCATAGCAGCTGCCCGGCTCGATCAGCGCGATCAGCGAACGGGAGGTGAGATCGATTCGCTTCAGGACCCGCTTGATCAGGAGACGGATTTCACGGAGGAGCCAATGGTCCGGGTGCGCGTCGAGCAACCCGTCGTAGCCTAACACCAGGGCGCCGTCGCCCACCGATCGGAACACGATCAGCCCGATGTCCGGCTCGTTGAACCGGAGGTGGAGAATCGCGTCGTCGAGCTCCCGAGCCATCGCCAACGGCCAGAACCGATCGCCGAGGGCGCGGGCCTGCTCGGGATCGGCCGGCGCGGGGTCGGTGGGGCCGTGAATGGTGACCGACGCAATGCCTCGGCCGCGGTCGATCGCCACGGCCACCCACCGGTACGTCAGGCTGTCCCCTTCGAGTCGGCGTTCGAGCGGCGTCAACGCCACGCCCTCGGCGTGGTCGGGGCGGTCCGAGCGCCGGACCAACGCGTTCGCGCGCTCACGAACCCGGTCCTGCCACGCCGACTTGGGCACCAGCTCGTCGATCAGCCGCCACTGCAGAGCCCGTTGACCCTTGACGCCTTCTTCCAGGGTGCTGAACACGTCGGCGAGGTCGCGGCGGACCTTACGTTTGTCGACGATCCGGGTCAGGCCTCCCGTCGCCGGCAACACGGCCAACAGCGGTGCCTCCGGGAACGACACCGCCGAGGTCCGGTCGTCGACCAGCATGATGTGCTCGGCGGCGAGGGCCAGCTCGTAGCCGCCACCGGCGGCGCTGCCGCTCACCGCCGCGAGGTAGGTCTGGCCGCTGTGGGCGCTGGCGTCCTCGATCGCGATCCGGGTCTCGTTGGTGAACTTGCAGAAGTTGACCTTGTGCCCGTGGCTCGACTGACTCAGCATCCGAATGTTGGCGCCGGCACAGAAGACCCGGTCATGTCCCGAGCGAAGGACCACCGCCTTGACCTCGGGATGCTCGAACCGAAGCCGCTGGACCGCGTCGTGGAGCTCGATGTCGACGCTGAGATCATAGGAGTTGAGCTTGAGCTCGTACCCGGGCACCAGGCCGCCCTGCTCGTTGACCCGCATGGTCAGGTAGGCGACCGGGCCCTCCGCCGTCAGGGTCCAATGCCGGTACCGATCCGGGTGAGTCTCGAACTCGATCAGCGGCATGGTGGCCGCCGTTCCCACCGTATCACCAGCCATCGGACGCCTGAACTTCCGCGATGAAGGAACCGACCGCCTGGAGCGTTTCGGCCGAGCGTTCGAGGTGAGGGGCATAACCGACCTCGTCGAGCAAGGCGATCTCCACCGGGCAATACGCCTCTTCCTGCGCGGCGCGAAGCTGCGCCGCCGTGCCGTACTCATCACGGCTGCCTTGCACGATGAGGATCGGGACCCGGATGTACCCGATCGTCTCCTGGATGTCCCAGGACCGAAAGTCGGGGTCGAGCCAGGTGTCGTTCCAACCGCGGAACGCGTTGTCGACGTCGGCGTGGTGGCGCTCCAGCTTGGCGCGGAGATCGCCGGTTTCGTAGGCCACCTTGGCCGCGGCGATGCTCGCGACGCTCACGTCCTCGACGAAGAAATGAGGCGCGATGAGGACGAGCCCGTGGATCCGGTGATCCTGATGGCTGCCGGCGTAGATGGTCGCGATCGAGGCGCCGTCGCCGTGGCCGAGCAGCACCCCCCGTTCGAGGCCGATGGCGTCGAGGACCTTTGGCAGCACGGCGTTGGCCTCGTCATGCAGGTAGCTCTTGGGCCGGGGCAGTGGCGCCGGATCCGAGGCCCCATAGCCCCGCCGCGAGTAGAGGAACACACCCCACCCGGTCTTGGCCGCGAGGTCCTCAGGGAATTTGCCCCACAGGCCCACCGAGCCGAGGCCCTCGTGCAGCATCACGATCGTGGGCGCCTGGTCGGCGCGGGGGCCGATCCACCGGGTTTCGAGACTTACGCCGTCGATCGTCAGGCGATCACTCATCGGTTGCGCTCCGGGGAAATGCCGCGGAGAATCAGCTCGGTCATCTCGGCTCCCAGCTCGTCGATCGTGCCATCCTTCGATGGCTCGTACCACATGAACACCCAGTTGAGCATCCCGAAGAGCGACAGAGTCACCTTCCGGCTCCGCGGGGTTTCTCGTCCTTTGCGGGCCGGGCCGTCCATCGCCTCGGCGACCACCGACGCCATCACCCGGTAGTACCGGCGCCTGACGTCGAGCACGCTCCGATAGCTCGCCCCGGTGAGGGAATCGAGCTCGAAGGTGCAGACTTTCATCTCGTTGGGATGCGCCGCGAAGAAAGCGAGGTGTCCGGTGATCAGCCGCCGAAGTCGCTCGGCGGCTGACCCAGGTGCCGCGGCAAGATCGGTCTGGGTCTCGAGCAACGCCTCGAAGGTGCGGCGCTGAATCTGGTAGAGCAGGTGCTCCTTGTTGGTGAAGTAGTAGTACATCCCGGCAAGGCTCACCCCGACCCGCTCGCCGACCTCTCGGATGGTCGCCCCCTCGTAGCCTCGATTGGCGATCACCTCGGCGGCGCCCGCGAGGAGCTGGTCGAGCTTCGCCCGGGTCGCTTGACGGGGGCGTCCGCGCCGCGCGGGCGGGGTCAGGGTGGGGGTCGGCAGTGGGCCCATGGGCTATTTCGAACAACCGTTCGAAATAGTATCTTATCGCCTTCCCCGAGCGAGGTCAACCGCGGCATGACCGCTGTCCTGCGCGATCCGAAGCGTCTTTTCGCCGAGCCTTTGGTCGAGCGGGAGCTGCGACCGGATGGAACGGTGTTGCTCCGGTCGCCGGTGCCGCTCGGCGGGTACCCCGATTCGATCTGCCATTATCTGGACCACTGGGCCGCGGCGGCGGCCGATCGCCCGTTCCTGCTCGAGCGGAGCGCCGACGGTGGCTGGGCCGGGGTGACCTTCGGCGCGGCGCGCGACGTGGTGCGCCGACTCGCGGCCGGGCTCCTGGCGCGAGGCCTCTCGAGCGAGCGGCCCCTGGTGATTCTGTCCGACAACAGCGTCGAGCAGGGCATCCTGACGCTGGCGGGGATGTTGGTCGGGGTGCCCGTGGTGCCGGTGTCGCCGTCGTACTCGTTGGTGTCGACCGACCATGCCAAGCTCGGGCGAATCGTCACGCTGGTACAGCCCGGGATGGTGTTCGCGGAGGATGGCGCCCGATATCGACCCGCGCTGGCGGCGATTCGCCCGATCCATGACGGGGTCGAAGTCGTCGGCTCGCGGTCGGTCGAGGCGGGCGGGTCGATTCGCGTCGCCGACCTCGCGGCGGCGGCAGACGTCGGAGCGGGCCACGGGGCTGCAAGAGGCGACGGGGCGGCGGGGGTCGACCGGGCGACGGTGGATCGGGCGGCGCGGGCGGTCGGGCCGGATACGATCGCGAAGCTGCTATTCACTTCGGGGTCGACGGCCGAGCCGAAGGGCGTGATCAACACCCAGCGGATGCTCTCGGCGAATCAGCAGGCGAGGGCGCAAGTCTGGCCGTTCCTGGCCGACCATCCCCCCGTGATCGTCGACTGGTTGCCGTGGTCGCACACCTTTGGAGGCAACCACAACTTCAATCTGGTGCTTCGCCAGGGCGGGACCCTGTATATCGATGGGGGCCGCCCGGCGCCACCGCTCTTCGCTCAGACGGTGGCCAACCTGCGGGAGATCTCGCCGACCGTGTACTTCAACGTGCCCCGCGGCTTCGACATGCTCGTCTCCGCGCTCCGGGCCGATCGGTCGCTGCGGGAGAACTTCTTCCGTCGCCTCCAGGTGATTTTCTACGCGGCGGCGGCGTTGCCACAGCACCTCTGGGAGGCCCTCGAGGAGCTCGCCCTCGACACCGCCGGCGAGGCCGTTCCAATGGTCTCGGCCTGGGGATCGACCGAGACGGCCCCGATGGTGACGGACTGTCATTTCCAGGCGAGTCGATCGGGCGTGATCGGGATCCCGGCGCCCGGGTGTGAACTCAAGCTGGTGCCGAACGGGGACAAGCTGGAGGTCCGGGTTCGGGGACCTAACGTGACGCCGGGGTACTGGCGGCGCCCCGACCTGACGGCGAGCCAGTTCGACGAGGAAGGCTTCTATCGGATCGGCGACGCGGTGCGCCTGGTCGATCCCGAGCGACCGGAGCAAGGTCTGTTGTTCGACGGGCGGGTGGCCGAGGACTTCAAGCTCGACTCGGGGACGTGGGTCAACGTGGGGATGCTCCGGGTCCGCGCGATCGAGGCGTTGGCGCCGGTGGCGCAGGACATCGTGGTGACCGGGCACGACCGGAGCGAGGTGGGCTTCCTGGTGTTTCCCAACGTGGCTGCGTGTCGGGCGCTCGCCGGGGACCTCGCGGGAGACGCACCGGTCGAGCGGGCGCTTGCCCACTCAGCGGTGCGGGATCAAGTGCGCGAGGGGCTCGCGGCGCTCAAGGGAATGGGCGGTGGGTCGTCGATGTTCGCGACCCGGGCCATGCTGCTCGCGGAGCCGCCGTCAATCGATGGTGGAGAGATCACCGACAAGGGGTATCTCAACCAGCGAGCGGTGCTGGATCGGCGGGCGGCGCTGGTCGAACGGCTCCATCAGGAGTCATCGGATGGTGCGATAGTGCGTTTGCCACGGACCGGTTAGGTCCCGCCCGGTGACGCCCGCTGCCGGCGACGCGCGCGGGCGCTACCTACCCTCCTTCTGAACCCGTCCTCGCAGTGGCGCTGGTGGTTCGTCGCTCCTCAGTGGACGTCGTCAGCTGCGGCGCCAGAGGATGGCGGTGATGCCTTGGGCCACGGCCCACGCCAGCAGCGCGGCAGCAGCAACGACGCCCAGAGTTGCCGCTTGGAGCGGCACGGTCCCGAGCGCCGCCATCACCGACGGGACGGACACCACGACGAGCTGCAGCATGATGCTTCCCACGACGGCGAAATGGAGGATCGGATTCGTGAGCGGGGTCAGGTCGGTCCGGCGGGACGAGTAGGCGAACAGCAGCTGCCCGGTCGCCAAGTACAGGAAAACGGCCGAGCGGGTAGCCTCGAGCGATTGGTCGAGCAGGCGAGGCAATGCGTAGAGCAGGACGAGGGCGATCGCCGCCTTGACGCCGCCGGACAGGGCGACGAAGCGGAATGAGGCCGTGTCGAGCAGCGGCTCCTTGGGGTTACGGGGCGGTCGGGACATCACCCCGGGGTTGCGATCGAGTCCGAGAGCGAGGGCGGGCGCCCCGTCGGTCACCAGGTTGATCCAGAGCAGTTGGGCCGCCGTGAGCGGGAGCAGGAAGCCGCCCGCCGGGTCGCGGAGACCGATCAGGAACGCGGCCGCCGCGCCGAGGGTCACCACCACCACCTCCGAGAAATTTGTCGACAGCAAGAACCGGAGGAACTTCTGGACGTTCTCGTAGATGCCGCGGCCCTCCTCGACCGCGGCGACGATGGTCGCGAAGTTGTCGTCGAGGAGCACCAGGTCGGCGACTTCTCGACTGACATCGCTCCCCCGCTGTCCCATGGCCACGCCGACGTCGGCCCGCTTGAGGGCGGCCGCGTCGTTCACGCCGTCGCCCGTCATCGCGACGATCTCCCCTTCGGCTTGGAGTGCCTCGACGATTCGTAGCTTATGCTCCGGCGACACCCGGGCGAACAGGGATGTCGTCGTCGCGGCCCGCCGCAGCTCACTCGGTCCCATCCGCTCGATCTCGGCGCCGGTGATCACCGACCCGCCTTCGATGCCGACCATTCTGGCGACGGTCGTCGCGGTGGCCGGGTGATCGCCGGTCACCATGATCACCCGAATACCGGCGGCTCGAGCCAGGTGAACCGCCTTGGGCACCTCGGGGCGCGGTGGGTCCCACAGCGCGACCAGACCGAGCCAGGTCAGCTCGGCTTCGCGCTCCCCGTCGCCTTCCGCCAGGGCGAGGAGCCGGTAGCCCGCGGTCGCCGTGGTGTCGATCGCGGATTCGACCCGCCTTCGGTCGGTGTCGGGCATCGTGCAGGCGGCCAAGATGACCTCCGGCGCGCCCTTCAGGTAGCTGACGACCCGGTCGGCCTGTCGGACGGTCACCCGCATGTACTTCCAGTTCGAATCGAACGGCGTGCTCGACGATCGCGGGGCGTCCGCGCGCAGTCGGTCCGGATCGACGCCCTCGATGCGCGCGTACCGAAGCAGCGCCAGCTCGAGCGGGTCGCCGACGTTGGCGTCGAGCTCGGCGTCGTTGGCCAGGACCATCGCCGCCAGGGCTCGCTGGGGAACCGCCGACTCCAGGCTTCGGACCTCGAGTCGATTTTCCGTCAGCGTGCCCGTCTTGTCGGTCGCGATCACGGTGACGGATCCGAGCGCCTCGACCGCCGCCAGCCTGCGCACCAAGGCCTTCCGCCGGGCCATCCGTTCGACACCCAACGTGAGGGTGACGGTCAGGACGGCCGGCAGACCCTCGGGCACCGCGGCGACCGCCAGCGCCACGGCGAAGAGAAAGATCGGGGCGAAACGATCGATCCCTTCGACCAGGAGGCCCGCCGCGGCGACGACCACCGCGATGGCGAGCACCCAGCGGGCCATCCGTCGCCCGAAGGCCCGCAGCCGCCTCTCGAGCGGGGTCGGCTCGGCCTCGACCTTCCCAAGCATCGTCGCCAGCCGGCCCATCGTGCTCACGGCCCCGGTCTTGGTGACCTCGAGGTAGCCGCTGCCGCGGACGATCAGCGTCCCCGCGAGCGCGAGGTCGCCCGGACTTTTCTCGACCGACAACGATTCCCCGGTGACGATCGATTCGTCGACGGAGAGGCTCTCGCCGGCCTCGACCTCGCCATCCGCCGGAATCCGATCGCCCGCTTCGAGCCGGAGGATGTCGCCGGGCACCAGATCGCGACTGTCGAGACGAGCCAACTTGCCGTCGCGGAGGACCCAGGCCTGCGGGGTCGCCAGGGTCGCCAGTTTGGCCAGCGCGGACTCGGCTTTCCGCTCCTGCCAGGCGCCAAGGCCCGCGTTGAGCAGCAGGATGACCGCGATCGCGATCGCCTCGAGGGGAAGCCCGTGTCCCCCCTCGCCGAGCCAGACCGCGAGGTCGACGACCAGGGCGAAGACGAGGATATAGATCAACGGGCTCTGGAACTGGCGGAGGAGTCGGTGCCACCCCGGCTCGAGCGGCGTCTCGGGCAGCGAGTTCGGTCCGAACTTGGCGAGGCGGTCACGCGCTTGATCGCTCGACAGCCCGGGGCCGTGGATCGAGCCGGGCCCGCGAGCGACTGGGCTCATTGCCCCGTCCGAGGGGTCGCGAACATCCCCAGCCAGCTGGTCAACGGTCGGGTGAATTCGGGATACAGCGACACCAGCGACCATCGGGTCACGGCGAATTGTCTCGTAGCCGGTATCGCTGAATCTTGCCGGTCGCCGTCTTCGGCAGCTCCTCGCGGGCTTCGATCCACCGCGGATACTTCCAGGGGCCGGCGACGGTCTTCACGTGATCGCGAAGCTCGTCGAACAGTTCCTTCGTGGGAGGATGGCCTGGCTTCAGCACGACGAAAGCCTTCGGTTTCATCAGCCCGTCGCCATCCTCCTGGCCGACCACCGCCGCTTCGAGCACGGCCGGGTGGCCGAGCAGCGCCGACTCGACCTCGAACGGCGCGACCCAGACGCCGCCGACCTTGAAGAGATCGTCGGCGCGACCGCAGTAGTGGAAGTAGCCGTCTTCGTCGAGCCGATACTTGTCCCCGGTCGCGGTCCACTCGCCCGCGAAGGTCTTCCGCGAGCGCTCCCGCTGATTCCAGTAGCCGTCAGCGGCGGTGGGCCCGTGGACGTGGAGCTCGCCGATCTCGCCGGGCTTGGTGTCGTGGCCGTGTTCGTCGACGACTCGGGCTCGATAGCCATCGACCGGTTTGCCGGACGATCCGTAACGAACCTGGCCGGGTCGGTTCGAGATGAAGATGTGGAGCAGCTCGGTGGAGCCGATCCCGTCGAGGACCTCGACCCCGACCGTCTGCTCCCAGCGGCGGCCGATCTCCTCCGGCAGCGCCTCGCCGGCCGATAGACAGGCCCGCAGCCGGGTCGACCCGGCCCCGCGCCCGAGCGCCGGGTGGGCGAGCAGCGAGGCGTACAGGGTCGGGACGCCGCAGAAGATCGAGGGCTGGTGCCGCGCGATGATGCCGAGTACCGCATCGGGCGTGGGACGGTCGGGGAGCAGGATCGCCGTGGCGCCCACCGAAAACGGGAACGACATCCCGTTGCCGAGCCCATAGGCGAAGAACAGCTTGGCCGCCGAGAAGATCACGTCGTCCGGCCCGATGCCGACGATGCCCTTGCCGTAGAGGCGCGCGGTGTGGGCCGGGCTCGCGTGGAGGTGCCGGGCGGCTTTCGGCACACCGGTCGAGCCCGAGGTGTAGAGCCAGAACGCCACCTCATCGGCGTGAGTGGGCGCGACGACCGGCTCGGGCGGGCTGCTCGCGAGGAGGGCGGCGAACGAACGGGTCCCGGGACGATCGGCGCCCGCGACCACGACGCGAGCGGCTCCGATCGCCTGGAGCATCGGCGCGGCCCGGTCGTACAGCTCGGCCGAGACCACCACCGCGGCCGCGCGGCTGTCCTCGATCATCTGGCGCCATTGATCGTTGGTCAGCAGCGTGTTGAGCGGCACCGCCACCGCGCCCGCCCGGATCGTGCCCCAGAACGCGACCGGGAAGTCGACCGTGTCGGTCATGATCAGGACGACCCGCTCTTCCGCTCGGACCCCGAGGGTCTCGAGCGCCCGAGCCCACCGATGGGTCTGTTCGACGAGCTGCCGGTAGGTCAGCTGGCGGGTGGGGTCGATACAGGCGGGATGATCGGCCCGGTCCGTGGTCAGGTGGCGATCGAGGAGGTCAGCGGCGGCGTTGTACCGGCCGCTTGGCGCGGCCCAGGCATCCGGAGGCATCACCTAACATCGGCCCAACGGGCGGGGACGGGAAGGGCACCCAGTCGATCCGACCGCGGAGGCGAACGGGCGGCCTGGAGCGATCGGGCGCTCGTCGGTGCCGGACGCCAGCGCTGTGGCCAGCCGGCGCTAACGCGGTGTCGACGCTCGCTCGGTGACCCGAGGTGACCGGCGCCAGGTTCGAAACAGGCGGCGGATCCAGGTGACCGCGGGCCCGTTCGCGAAGATCGGTTCGCGGAACTCCCTCGTCGCCGTGGCCGCGTGGTCGAGCACCGAGTCGACTTCCTCCTCGGTCAGGGCATGGAACGGCTTGAAGGGGAACGGATGGCGAGCCACCTCGTCCTTGAACTGCGCGATAGCGCTCCATTCCGCGGAGATCTTCGGCATCAACTCGAGGGTGGTGCGCAGCAGGGTCCGCGGGGTCAGCTCGTCGCCGAAGGAGTAGGACAGGTAGCGGTCCTCGACCAAGCGCCAGAACGCCTCGGTCGCCTGGGTCGCGTCGACAGCGTCATACTCGATCGCGGTGCAGATCAGGCCCCAGAGGACGTGCGCTTCGCGGCCGGCGAGATTGCGGGTCGGCGAGGCGGGGGCGTCGAGCCAGTGTCGCAGGTACCCCCCGTTCATGACGTAACCGGTGGGATATCCCAACCGCCAGAGCCGGAGGTTGAGTTCGGTCCATTCGCCCCAGTAGCGCCGGCGGGGATTGAAGCCGCCGATCTCGTCGAACAGCTCCCGGTATCCCGCGCAGAGCAGTCCCTGCACCGGCATGAACCGGAAGGCCCCGCGATCGACGTGTGGGGTGTCGATCCGCGGCTTGAACTGATCCTCGGTGTCGTTGACGAACGAGCGGAGGCCGGCCAGGCCCACCGGCAGGTCGCGAAAGGTCCTCTCCAGGGTCGGGAAGACGTCCCCGTGCAGGGTCACGTCGTCGTCGACGAAGCAGATCAGGTCGCCCTTGCAGAGATTGAGCTGGAAGTTCCGCCCGGCGGCGATCGAGTGATCTTGGCTGTTGAAATAGACCGAGACCTTGAGGCGGGGCACGTAGCCCTGGATCGTCTGCTCGATCTCGGCCTGGGAACCTCGGACCCGGGCGTTGTACACCACCACGACCTCGAGTTCGCCCGGAACGATCGTGTTGTTGAGCGACAGGAGGAAACGACGGAGATACTCGGCCCGCTCCGGAATGGTCAGGACGGTCACCGACCAGCGATAGGGGGAAGCCATGGGTCAACCCTCCTGGCTGCGCTCGAGGAACTGAATGATGTTGGCCCACGCCTCGGCCGGTCGGGTGCCGAGGAGTTCCCCGCCGGGAATCGAGGCCAGGCTGGGCTCATAATGCCCGGCCGGGTCCGGGAACACCCAGCGGTGATCGGCGGCTTCGAGCATCGGCTGATCGTTGTCAGCATTGCCGACGGCGCCGACCAGGCCGGGCTGGCCGCACCACCGCGCGATCGCGGCGACGTATCGGCTCATGGCGGCTCCCTTGTCGGGACCTCGCCAGACCACCAGCCACCGGCCCCCGACCGACGCGTGCAACCCCGCGGCCCGGAGCCGCTCGACGCCCGCCATCCCTGCCGGCGTTCGGGCGATCGCCGCGGCGAGCCTAACGCTGCCCCCGCGTTGTTGCTGTCCGGCGCTGTGGATCCCTCGCTGAAACAGGTCCCCGGCGAAAGACCCGACCAAGGTCCGCTCGATCGCCGCTGCGATTTCCTCGACCGGCGCGCCAGCCTCGTGAAGGTACCACGATGAGTCCTTGGCGCCATGGTGCGGGGTCCACTGCCCATCGTGAGAGCGAGCCACCGCCTCGTCGAACACCACCGTGAAGGCCCCGTTTTCCGCGATGAAATCACCGGTGAACCCCCACCGGCGCCGGAGCCGATGGAGATCGGGCACCGTCCGACTCGAGACTAGGACGACTCGAGCCAGGCGCTCCAGCACGGCCAACCGATCGATTCTCGTCCGCTCGGTCTCGGAATCGTGCAGCAAGGTCCCGTCGACATCGCTGAAGAGAAGGATTATCGGTCGATGAGTTGGGGGGGACGGGGCCATGGCGACCGCGGGGGCAAACGCTGGGCCGCCAGCGGCGGCCATAGTGGCAGACGCCGGTCCCAGGCGGACCGGACCGTCTCGGCGGGAGCTAGAACTCGATCAGCTCGACCATCTTGTCGGCGATGTCGTCGACCTGCGGCAACACCGCGTTCATCAGGGCGACGTTGTACGGCGTGGGCACGTCGGGGATCGCCATCCGACTCACCGGCGCGTCGAGCGACAGGAACGCCTCCTGAGCGACCGTGGCGCTCACTTCAGCGCCGAACCCCGCGGTGAGGGTGTCCTCGTGGACGATCAGGCATCGGCGAGTCCGCTTCACCGAGGCCAACACCGCTCCCCGGTCCCAGGGCGATATCGTCCGCAGATCGAGCAGGTGAACCGAGGCGCCGCTCTTCTTGGCCGCCGCCTCGCACCGCTCCACCATCGCCCCCCACGAGACACAGGTCAATTTGTCGCCCTCGACGATGGTCTTGGCCCGGCCGAAGGGGACCACGAACTCGTTGCCCGGATAGGGCCGCCGAGCCCAGGTGCCGTCGAGGAGGGCCCGATGTTCGAAGAAGATGGTGGGATTGTTGCTCCGCATCGCGGTGCGGATCAATCCGACCGCGTCCTCGGCGTTCGACGGCACCGCCACCTGCCAGCCCACCGCGTGGGCCCAGAGCACTTCGCCACAGACGCTGTGCCAGGGGTCGCCGCATTTCGGAGCGTAGCCGCCGGGCATCCGGACCACGATCGGCGCCGCGAAGCGGTTGTTGGTGCGCCAGCGGATCGTCCCACAGTTGTTGAGCTGCTCGGTGGCCGGGTCGGCGTACTTGCGGAACTGGATCTCGGCGACCGGTAGGAGCCCGGCGAGGGACATTCCAACCGCCCGGCCGATGATCCCTTCTTCCGACAGGCTGGTATCGAACACCCGGGCGCCGCCGAACCGCTCGTGGAGGCCAAGGGTGGCCGCATGGACGCCACCCTTGGGGCCGACGTCTTCGCCGAACAGCAGCATCTTCGGGTTGGTCTCGAGCTCGTACTCCAGGGCTCGGCGCACCGCGGTGAGGAGATTGATGCGCTGACCTTCGGGGCTCGGCGTTTCGGACGACGCCGGGAATCGGTGGCCACTCGGGGCCAGGCCGCCGCGGATCTGGACTTCGACCCGCCCGTCCGGGGCCGTCTCCTCGAAGCAGTGTCTGGCCACGGTCGCGGTGCTCGGCTCGGGCCGGGACAGAGCGTCGGCGAGGCCGGCATCGATGTCCTGACGAACCCGGGCCTCGATCTCGGCCAGCTCGGCGTCGGAGGCGATCCCCGCGGCCAGGTAGGCCCGGAGCCGGGGCAGCGGGTCGGCGGCCCGCTCGCGCTCGATCAGCTCGGCCGGCTTGTACGCTTGGGTGTCCTGGCCCGAGTGTCCCGAGAGGCGGGGAACCGTTAGGCGGACCAGGGCGGGGCCGCCGCCCCCCCGGACGTGACCAACGGCCTCGGTGAACAGCTGGGCCGCGACGGCGGGATCGGAGCCGTTCCCCTGGGAAAGGCGGAGGCCCTTGAACGAAGCCAAGTTGTCGACGATGTTGGCGCCGGGGGTCTGCAAGGTCGAGGGGACCGAGATCCCGTAGCCGTTGTCCTCGATGTAGAACAGCATCGGGAGCTGGAGCGTGGTCGCGATGGTCAGGGCCGACCAGAACCCGTTGGTGGCCACGCTGGCCTCGCCGCCCAGGACGCAGCCGATCGCTTCCCGATAGTTGGCGTCGCCGAGGACGTCGCGATGGTAGCAGATCGCCTGGGCCCAGCCGGCGCACGGGGTGTACTGGGAGCCGACGTCGCCGGACATCGGGAGGACCGCCGGGCCCGGATTGCCGGGGAGGTTGCAGACCACACCGATGTCCCGACCGCCGCTGAACCCGCCCGACTTGCCCATCGGCCCGGCGAAGGCGTCGCCGATCGACAACCCTAACGTCAGGAGGAGGGGTCGGGACCGGTAATACGCGCTGGCGGCGTCGTGCGGGTGGGTCAACAGTTGGCCGAGGATGATCTGGGGAACGTCGTGTCCCCGGGCGGTGAACTGATAGGCGACCTTCTTCTCCGGGACCAACTTGTGCTCCTCGGTGTCGTCGAGCGCCCGGGAGACGAGGGCCAGGTAGTAGACGCGTTTCCAGTCGATCGATTGGGTCACGGGTGGGGCTTCTCGGTTCGATACGCGGTGCCGCGAAACAGGCCGACGACGGTGCCGTCGAGTTTGGTCACGTCCACGTGGTAGTAGAGGATGCGGTTGCTCCGAGTCGCCTCGCGGGCCACCGCCACGAGCACGTCGCCGGCCCGGGCGGCGGCGGGATAGGTGATGCTGTTCTCGATGCTGACCGCGACGTTGCCCTGGGTGTTGCAGGCGAAGGCGAAGGCGCTGTCGGCGAAGGCGAAGGTGATCCCGCCGTGGCAGACGGCGAACCCGTTGCACATCTCGGGGCGGACGGTCATCCTGATCCGCGCCAGGCCCGGACCCACCTCGAGAATCTCGGCGGCGAGCCATTTGGTGAAGCCGTCCTGGCGCATCATCTCGTCGACGATTTGACGAGCTCGCTCGTTCCCCGGGTCCGTCACTGGTAGAACCGCTCCCCTCGCGACACCATCCGCCGGAGCAGCACCGACGCGCGGTAGCGTTCCTCACCGTACTCGATGTGGAGCTGATCGAGGCGCTCGAGGATCACCCCCAGGCCGATGTCATCGGCCCACTGGAGCAGGCCCTTGGGGTAGTTGACCCCTTTGACCATCGCCAGGTCGATGTCGTCGCGGCTGGCCACCCGCCAGAAGAGGGCGTCGACCGCCGAGTTGACGAGCACCGCCAGGATTCGCGGGAAAACGGCGATCGCGCTCTCGTTCTCCTTGATCGGCTCGTGCAGCGGGGCCCCCGGCCGATAGTCGAAATGACCCCGGCCGGTCTTCCGTCCGAGGAGCCCGCCCTCGACCAGCCGCTTTTGGCTCAGGAACGGTCGGTAGCGAGGGTCGTATCCGAACGCCTCGAACACCGACGCCGACACCGCGTAATTCACGTCGTTGCCGATCAGGTCCATCAGCTCGAAGGGACCCATCTTGAACCCGCCGGCATCGCGCATCGCCCAATCGATCGTCGCCTTGTCGGCGATGCCCTCCTCGTAGATTCGGAGCGCTTCGCTGTAGAACGGCCGGGCGATCCGGTTGACGATGAACCCGGGAGTATCCGAAGCGACCACCGTGACCTTGCCCCAGGCGTCGATCAGCGCTTTCGCCTGGGCGGTCACGGCCGAGTCGGTCGCGATGCCAGGGACGATCTCCACCAGCGGGAGCACCGGAGCCGGGTTGAAGAAGTGGATCCCGACGACCCGCTCCGGCCGCTTGCAGGCGCCGGCGATCGCGCTGACCGCGAGCGACGAGGTGTTGGTGGCGAGGATCGCCTCGGCGGCGACCGATTGGTCGAGCGATTGGAACACCGACCGCTTGATCGCGAGATCCTCCACGATCGCCTCGATGACGAGCGCCGAGCCCGCGAAGCAGGTCAGATCGCCGGCGGCGGGGGTGCGATAGCTGATCCGGCCGAGCAGCGCCGCGCCGGCGTCCTTGCCAAGTCGGCTCTTCTCGACCTCGCGGCCGATCGCCTTGGCGTGCCCGTCGCGGGCCTTGTCGATGGCCCCGGGAAAGCTGTCGGCGAGGAGGACCGGATGGCCCGCCGCCGCGGCCACCTGGGCGATCCCGGCGCCCATGGTGCCGGCGCCCAGCACGCCGATCTCGGACGCCGAGGCAATCGCCATGGAGGTGCCTAACGCCCCTCGAAGGCCGGCTTCCGTTTCTCTCGGAAGGCGGTCACCCCCTCGGTGTGGTCGCGGCTCTTGCCGCAGATGTTCTGGAACTCGCCCTCGGTGGCGAGTTGCTGCGCGAAGGTATTGGTGGAGGCCGCCTCGATCAGCCGCTTGGTCAGGCCGAGCGCCAGGGTCGGCATCGCGGCGAGCCGGGTGGCGAGGGCCCAGGCGTCCGCTTCCAGGGAGGTGAGTGGAACCGCCCGGTAGATCATCCCCCACTCGGCCGCCTGCTTCGCGGGGATCTTCTCGCCGAGCATCAGCGCGGCGGTGGCCCGGGCCCGGCCCACCAGATGGGGCAACGACCAGGAGCCGCCGGTGTCGGGCACCAAGCCGATGTTGATGAACGCCTGGATGAAGGCGCTCTCCTCGGCCGCGAGGACGAAGTCGCAGGCGAGGGCCAGGTTGGCCCCGGCACCAGCCGCCACGCCGTTGACGGCGCACACCACCGGAATGTCGAGGGTTCGGATCCCTTTGGCGATCGGATTCCAGCTGTGATCGAGGTGGGCGGCGAGATCGCCCATCGGGGCGGTGCCGCTGATGTCCTGCCCCGCGCAAAAACCCCGGCCCGCCCCGGTCAGGTACATCGCCCGGAGCGAGCGATCGGCGCGGACTTCGTCGAGGAGCGCGTGGAAACGAGCGAACATGCCGTCGTTGAAGCTGTTGAGCACGTCGGGCCGGTTCAGGGTGAGCCGGGCCACGCCGTCGCGACGTTCGAAGAGAATCGAATCCTGGTCCATTGGCAGCCTCGAAGGGCGGGTGCTTCGTGACGTGAAGGGGGGTAAATTAGCACCGCCATGCACACACCGTACATCGTCGACGGGGTTCGCACCCCGATCGGCAGTTTGGCCGGGGCCCTCTCCCCGGTCCGGGCCGACGACCTCGCCGCCCACGCCCTCCGGAGCCTCCTGGCCCGCCATCCGTCCCTCGACCCGGCCGCCATCGGCGACGTCCTCTTGGGCTGCGCCAATCAGGCCGGCGAGGACAATCGCAACGTGGGCCGGATGGCCGCGCTCCTCGCCGGCTTGCCGCCCTCGGTGGCGGGCGAGACGGTCAACCGCCTCTGCGCCTCCGGACTCGCGGCCGTGGCCCACGCGGCCCGCGCCATCCAGACCGGCGACGGCGACCTCTACCTCGCGGGCGGGGTCGAGCAGATGACCCGGGCGCCCTTCGTCCTCGGCAAGGCGGCCCGGGCCTTCGCCCGCGACATCGAGATGTTCGACACCAGTCTGGGGTGGCGCTTCGTCAATCCGAGGATGAAGGAGCAGTACGGCGTCGATCCGATGGGTCAGACGGCGGAGAATCTGCTCGAGACCCGGGCGATCACTCGGGAGGACCAGGACCGCTTCGCGCTCGGGTCGCAGCAGAAGGCGGCGGCGGCGAGAGCAGCCGGTCGCTTCGCCAAGGAGATCGTCGCGGTGACCCTTCCGGCCGCCGGCAAGGGCAAGGAGCCGGTGGGGTTCGAGCACGACGAATTCATCCGGCCCGACACCACGCTCGAGGGGTTGGCCAAACTCAAACCGGCCTTTCGGACCGACGGCAAGGGGTCGGTGACGGCCGGGAACGCCTCGGGACTGAACGACGGGGCGTGCGCCCTGCTGCTGGCCTCGGAACGTGGCCTCGAGACGCATGGCCTGACGCCCCGAGCCAGGATCCTCGGGACCGCCGTGGCCGGGGTCGAGCCGCGGGTCATGGGAATCGGGCCGGTGCACGCCACCCGGAAGCTCCTGACTCGGCTCGGGATGACGCTCGATCAGATGGATCTGATCGAGATCAACGAGGCGTTCGCGGCCCAGGTGCTGTCCTGTACCAGGGAGTTAGGCATGCCGGACGACGACCCCCGGCTGAACGTCAACGGTGGCGCCATTGCGCTCGGTCACCCCCTCGGGATGTCGGGGGCCCGCCTGGTGCTCACCGCGACCCGGGAGCTCGAGGCTCGAGCGGCCCGCTACGCGTTGTGCACCCTCTGCATCGGGGTGGGCCAGGGGATGGCCGCGGTCATTGAGCGAGTCTGATCTCAAAACGAATTTGTGGAGATGGTCGTGAAGAAACTGGCGAGTTTCGCGCAGGGCGAGTGGGTCCCGGCCTCGGGCAAGACGGCGGTCCTCCACCACGCGGTGAGCGGGGAAGCGATCGCCGAGGCGTCGAGCGCGGGGCTCGATTTCAAGACGATGCTGGAGTACGGCCGCCGAGTCGGCGGGCCCGCGATGCGGAAGATGACGTTCCACGAGCGGGCCCGGATGATGAAGGTGCTCGCCCAGTACCTGATGGCTCGGAAGGAAGAGTTCTACGCCCTCTCGGCCGCCACCGGGGCGACCCGGCCGGACTCATGGGTCGACATCGAGGGCGGGATCGGGACTTTCTTCGTCTACTCCAGCAAGGGCCGCCGCGAGCTGCCTAACGAGACGTTCTACGTCGACGGCGACCTCGAGCCGCTCTCGAAGGGCGGGACGTTCATCGGCCGGCACATCGCGGTGCCGCTCGAAGGCGTCGCGGTCCACATCAACGCGTTCAACTTCCCGGTCTGGGGTATGCTGGAGAAGCTCGCCCCGACCTTCCTCGCCGGGATGCCCGCGATCGTCAAGCCGGCCACCGCGACGAGCTTCCTGACCGAGCTCGTGGTCCGGGCCATGATCGAGTCGAAGCTGCTGCCCGACGGCGCGCTCCAGCTGATCGTCGGCGGAGTGGGCGACCTCTTCGAGCACCTCACCTGTCAGGACGTGGTCACCTTCACCGGGTCGGCGGCAACCGGGCGGAAGCTCAAGGCCCATCCGAAGATCATCGAGGAGTCGATTCGCTTCAACATGGAGGCGGACTCGCTCAACTTCTGCATGCTGGGCCCCGACGCCACCCCCGGCACCGAGGAGTTCGACCTCTTCATCAAGGAAGTCAGCCGCGAGATGACCTTGAAGGCGGGGCAGCGCTGCACCGCGATCCGCCGCGCCATCGTCCCCGATGGGCTGGTGGACCCGGTCATCAAGGCCCTCGGCAAGCGGTTGGCGGGGTCCACCCTGGGCGACCCGGCGGTCGAGGGTGTTCGGATGGGGCCGCTCGCCACCAAGGGCCAGGTCGAAGAAGTCAGGAAGAGCGTGGCCGGCCTCACCGCGGGCGCGACCGTGGTCCACGGGGACTACGACAACTTCTCGGTGACTGGCGCCGACAAGACCAAGGGCGCCTTCTTCCCGCCGATGTTGCTCCACTGTCCCGATCCCTTCGCGACCAGCGCGGTGCACGACATCGAGGCCTTCGGACCGGTCAGCACGGTGATGGGTTACCGGACCGTCGCCGACGCCTGCGAGCTGGCCAAGCGGGGCAAGGGGAGCCTGTGCGGCTCGCTCTTCACCGGCCAGGACGAGGTGGCTCGTGAGGTCGTGTTAGGCACCGCCGCGTTCCACGGCCGGCTGATGCTGGTCAACCGCCACTCGGCCAAGGAATCGACCGGCCACGGCTCGCCGATGCCGCACATGGTCCACGGCGGGCCGGGGCGGGCGGGCGGCGGCGAGGAGATGGGCGGGATGCGGAGCGTGATGCACTACCTCCAGCGGACCGCGCTCCAGGGCCATCCCCAGACGCTGACCCACGTGACCAACGTGTGGATGAAGGGCGCCAATACCCCGACCGACGTGGCCCATCCCTTCTCGAAGTATTTCGAAGAGATCAAGGTCGGTGATTCGCTCTTCAGTCATCGGCGCACCGTCACCGAGGCCGACGTGGTGAACTTCGCCTGTCTGTCCGGCGATCACTTCTACGCCCACATGGACGAGATCGCCGCCAAGGACTCGATCTTCGGCAAGCGGGTCGCCCACGGGTATTTCGTGCTCTCGGCCGCGGCGGGGCTGTTCGTCTGGCCCAAGAAGGGGCCGGTGCTCGCCAACTACGGGCTCGAGCGGCTCCGCTTCACCAAGCCGGTCTTCCCGGGCGACACCATCGAGGTCCGGTTCACCTGCAAGCAGAAGACGGCGAAAGACACCCCGCCGGACGGAGTGCCGCAGGGGGTGGTGGAATGGGATGTCGAAGTGACCAATCAGGCCGCCGAGGTGTGCGCGGTGTATTCGATCCTCACCTTGGTGGCCACACGACCCGGGTAGCGTCGATTGGGACCCTCGGGCTCCTCGGATTGCTGGCCGGATGCGGCGGCGACTCGATCGGCAGCCTCGAGTTGCCGGCCGTCGCGGCGGTGCGCGCGCCGGTGGTCGCTGAAGTCTATGCGGTCACCGCGATCGTTCGTTATCCTCTCGGCACCGGCGCCAGGACGGAGGTCTTGGTCGCGGCCAAGGACTCAGCCTCGAACGACCTCAGCGGCTTCAAGGCAACGTTCGTCGTCGACTCCGGCGGCGGTTCCTTCGTGCAGCTCCCGGTTCCCGACACCACCCGCACCGACAGTTACATCTTCGCGGTCTGGCGACTGAGCGATACCGCCAGGCGGAACGTGGCCCACGTCGAAGTCGGCGGCGTCCGTTCCCGTAACCTCGAGGTACTTGGCGGCGTGGGACGCCTCGCTATCGTGGGCGGCAACCTTCAACGCGCCCGGCCTGGACAACCAGTGTCCGCTCCGATCGTGGTCAAAGCGTCGACGACTCGCGGGGTTGACCTCGGGGCCGGCTTCCCGGTGATCTTCCGAGCCCTCGACTCGACTGGCGCCGCGAAGTCTTCCGACACGACCCGGACCGAGGCCGACGGGCTCGCCACCCTTCCGGCCGCCTGGGTGCTGGAGGTGAAACCGGGCGTCAACACGATGCTCGTTCTCGGGGAGTCGAATGACACCCTGGCCCGTATCACCGCGGAGGGGGTCCCTCCGAAACCCGCCTCGATCGCGCTGGCGCCCGGCCCAGTCTCCGTCGGGGTCGTCGGCGGGTTCCCCCTCACCCGGCCCGAGATCATCGTATTCGATTCGGCCGGCCAGCCGATGCCGAACCAGCCGATCATGGCCGAGGCGATCGGCCCCTTCGGGCTGACCCGGTCGTTCGTCCGGCACCGGACCGATTCCACCGGCCGGGCTCGGATCGCCACTTGGCGGCTGGGAGGTGCTCCGGGCGACAACCGGCTGCGAGTGTCGACGCCGGGTCTTCCCCCGGCGCCGATCGTTCTCACGGCGGCTGCCGACTCTCTCCCCACCAAGGGGTTCTCCCTCGAAACGCGCCTGTGGGGTGTGATGCCCCTGTGGGTGGTCGGGCGGTTGGTCGACGCGGTCCGCCCCTGGGAGCGGATCATCATCGGCGACCTGCCCGATTCGACGGTTTCGCTCCCCGCGGCTCCGAACGGGTGCCATCCGGCCATCCACGGCCGGATCGACGACGTGGTCGTCTACGTCCGGGTGGCGACGATCGACGGTCCGGGCGGTGACATTGGCCACTATCGCTACTGCCACCTCCGATCCAACGGCTTGCCCCTGATCAGCCAGGTGGTGCTCGATCACGACGACCTGGCTCCGATCGACAATGGGGTCGGACTGGTACGTTCCCTCACCCATTTTCTGGGGCACGCTCTCGGCTTCGGCACCCTGTGGAGTCGACGACCTGATCTGGTGAACCCGGTCAGCCTTCGATTCAATGGCCCGATGGCGGTCCAAGCCGTCAACTGGCTGCGGTGGACGCCAACGACGGATTCGTTGCCGCTTGACTGGGTGCCTTTGGGCGACGGGATATCCCCCGCGACGTGGGGCCACTGGAGCGACCAAGTCGCCCCGGATATCATGGCGGGCCTCTTGTTCCCGAACAGCTCCATCTCGGTTGTGACCGCAGCCGCGATGCGGGATCTCGGCTACGTCGTCGACCTGCGCTACGCGGACGAGGTCGCTCTGCCCGGGCTGACCCCGCCGTCCTTCCGGCGTGATGGCTGGCGCCCTGATTCTCGGCGGCGAGCGGGCCGCGGACAATGACGCCTCGTCGAGCCGTCCTCGTCTCAGGGCTCGTGGCGATCGCCTCGGTCGGGTGCGGCGGCGAGAAGCCGACCGGAGCCAGTCGCCAGGTGACCCTCTCGATCGTTCGAGGAGGCGGCCAGAGCGGAGAGGTGGCTGCCCAACTCGGTTCGGCCGTGACACTCCGTCTCCGCGATGGCGAGGGCCCGATCGGTGGAGTCGCGGTCGCGATGACCGCCGCCACCGGATCGGGGACGGTGACGCCCGCCACGGTGATCACCGATGCCATCGGGGAAGTCAGCTTCACATGGCAGCTAGGAAATACCGCCGGTCCCCAATCCGCCGTCGCTTCGGCCCCCGGGACCCCGTCGATCACGGTTTCCGCGACCGGATTGGCCGGTCCGCCGGCCGGCATGGAGACAGCTTCCGCCCCGCTGCAATACGCCGTCGCCGGCCGACCGGTGCCCGTGGCGCCGGCCGTCCGGGTGGTCGATCGGTTCGGCAACGGGATCGAAGGCGCGACGGTCGAGTTCGTCCTGCAGGAAGGCGTCGGGACGATAACCGGTGCCTCCACCCAAACCGACGGAACCGGTGTCGGGCGGATCGGTGGCTGGACGCTGGGGCGCAAAGCCGGGAACCAGTTCCTGGTGGCGGCCGCATTCGGGCGGATCGTCAACTTCATCGGATACGCCACTCCGGCCGGGCTCGTTCCGCTCGGTCCTACCCAGCAGGTGGCGAACGTGGGCACCGAGGTACCGATCGCTCCAATCGTTCGCGCGGTCGACGGCGACGGTCTGCCGCTCGCGCTCGTGGAGGTGTCTTTCGAAGTCAAGGCGGGAGGCGGTCGGGTCACCCGAGGAGCCGGGCTGAGCGGTCTTGATGGAGTCATCCGGGTCGGATCCTGGGTCTTGGGCACGACGGCGGCCCTCAACGAGCTCGAGGTGACCAGTCCCGGTCTCCCGGCCCCGACCAAGTTCTCCGCGGTCGCATCCGATCCGCCGCCAGCGGTCATGACGGCTTTCACTAGTACCAACGTGGCCGGATTCGCCGGGAACTTCGTCGCGGCCCCATCGGTCAGGGTCGTCGACGCGGCTGGAAGGCCCGTCGCCGGTCGACAGATCTCGTTTCGGGTGGTCAGTGGCGGCGGGACGATCCATCGGGCCGACGCCCCGCTCGACGCGAGCGGCATCGGGGCGCTGGGCGGGTGGCGACTGGGGTTGTCCGGGGGCGTCCAGGAGGTGCAGGCCGAGCTTGGTGGAGTGGCACCGGTGACCTTCGCGGTGACGACGACGCCTCCGCCGGCGGGCGGGTTCCGCATCGAGCTGAGGTATCGAGGGGGCCGTCCGACCCCCTCGCAAGATTCCATCTTCCAGGCGGCCGCGACGCGCTGGTCGGCGCTGATCATCGGCGATCAGCCCGATGTGCCAATCGACTTTGCCGAGGATCCCGACGGATGCTACCCGGCCCTTCGAGAGACCGTCGACGATCTGGTGATCTTCGCCGAGGTCGTCCAGATCGACGGTCCGGGCGGGATACTGGGCGCGGCTGGGCCGTGCCTGGTTCGTGACGAGAATCTCCTCCCGGTCGTCGGGGCGATGATCTTCGACAGGGATGATGTCGATCGGCTCCAATTCGATAGCACCTTGGCGGCTGTCTTCCTGCATGAAATGGCACACGTCATGGGGTTCACCGCGTCCCTCTGGCGACTGAAGGGACTCCTCTCCGAGGAGGACCCGGCCAATCCGGTCTTCCTCGGGGCAACGGCCCGAGGCAGTTGGGCTGCGATTGCGGCCCCGACCGCGTCGCTTCAGGTACCGCTCGAGAACACCGGGGGGCCTGGCACCCGACTCTCCCACTGGCGCGAAAGTGTCCTCGACAACGAGTTGATGACGGGATTTGCCGATCGGATCAACCCGCTCAGCGCGTTGACGGTTGCGGCCTTGCGGGATCTCGGATACTTCACCAACGACCTGCCCGCCGATCCGTTCGCCCTGCCGACTCCGGCCGCGACCCTCTCGAGCATCTCCGGGTCTCGTCTACATTCGGTTCCCTGGCCGGCCCCGATTCGAACCGTGGACCGATGGGGGCGAGTGGCTCGGGTCTTCCGATAGTCACCGGCCCCGACCAGCCGCCTTGCACCCTGGGCGTCGGACCGCATCTTTGAGGCGGTCAAGGCCCCCTGTCTACCCTGGAACGCGATTGCCAATGATTCGATTCCTCAGTGCCGTCCTCATCTCCCTCGTGATGGCCGGTCCGCTAACCGCCCAGGCACGCCCGGCTCCCCAGCCCCGTCCCAATCCCAGGCTCGAAGCCGTCAAGCGCGAGCTGCTGACCGACGTCGACGCACGGGCTCAGTTCACCCAGCAGATGGTCGATCAGATCTTCAGCTTCGGCGAGCTCGGGTTCCAGGAGTACGAGACCTCGAAGTACCTGGTCGCGATGCTTCGGAAGGAAGGCTTCACGGTCGAGGAGAACTACGCCGGGATGCCGACCGCCTGGGTGGCGACCTGGGGGACGGGGAAACCGGTCATTGCGTTAGGCACCGATATCGACGGCATTCCCCAGGCCTCCCAGGTGCCCGGCGTGGCCTGCCGCCAGCCGCTGGTGCCCGGGGCGCCCGGCCACGGCGAGGGACACAACGCCGGGATGGCGGTGATGGTCACCGCGGCGCTGTCGGTCAAGCGGATCATGGAGCGGGATCGGCTGAACGGCACCATCAAGATCTGGCCCGGCGTCGCCGAGGAGCAGTTGGCCACGAAAGCATTCTTCTCCCGGGCCGGACTGTTCAGCGACGTAGACGCCAGCATTTTCTCCCACGTATCCAACGATTTCGGGACGCCGTGGGGCGCGCCGGACGGCTATAGCGCGCTGGTATCACTGCTCTACACCTTCCAGGGCATCAGCGCCCACGGCGCCGGGGCCCCGTGGCGCGGTCGAAGCGCGCTCGACGCGGTCGAGCTGATGAACACCGGGTGGAACTTCCGCCGCGAGCACCTCCGCACCGAGGGCCGCTCCCATTACACCATTCGCGATGGCGGCGACCAGCCCAACGTGGTGCCGTCGACCGCGTCGGTGTGGTACTTCCTCCGTGAGCTCGACCATCCCAAGACCATGGCCGTGTGGGCCATCGCCGACTCGGTCGCTGAGGGCGCGGCTCTGATGACCGGCACCAAGCTCACCGGCGTGCGCGTGTTGGGCTCGGCGTGGACCCCGCACTTCAACAAGCCCATCGCCGAGGCGATGGGAGCCAACATCCAGCGGGTCGGGATGCCGAAGTGGTCGGCTGACGACGTCGCCTTCGCCACCGCGATCCAGCGCGAGCTCAAGCAGCCGGAGCAGGGACTGGACACCGTGGCGAAGGCGGTGATGGCGCCGCCGAAGGAGGACCAACGCCGCGGCGGCGGGTCCGACGATATCGGCGACGTCTCCTGGTCGGCGCCGACGATCCAGCTCTTCTTTCCCTCCAACGTCAACGGCACCCCGGGCCACAACTGGGCCGACGCGATCGCCATGGCGACCCCGATCGCCCACAAGGGCGCCACTGCCGGCGCCAAGGCCCTCGCCCTCACCATGGCCGACTTGCTGATGACCCCGAAACTGGTGGCCGACGGGTGGGATTACTTCCGCAACACCCAACTCAAGGACACCAAGTACACCCCGTTCATCCGGGCGGACGATCGCCCGGCGATCGAGCTCAACCGCGAGATCCTCGAGCGGTACCGCGATCAGATGCGACCCTACTACTACGACGCCTCGCGGAATCGAACCTACCTCGACCAGCTCGGGGTCAAGTACCCGACCGTTCGAGCCGCCGACGGCTCCTGTGGCGTCAAGATCACTCCATGAGGCCGACCATGCGCACCCTCACCTCGCTGGCGATCGCGGCCGCGCTGCTCTTGCCCAGCGCCGCCCTCGCCCAGAAGCAACCGACCAAGGCCGCCAAGCCCGACCCTCGGCTGGCCCGTCTCAAGCAGGAGGCGGCTCAGGACGTCGAGTCCCGGGCCAAGTTCACTCAGGAGGTCGTCGACCAGATCTTCAGCTTCGGCGAGCTCGGCTTTCAGGAGTTCGAGACCTCGAAGTACCTCGTGGCCCTGCTCCGAAAAGAGGGATTCACGGTGGAGGAGAATTACGCCGGCATTCCCACCGCCTGGGTCGCGACCTGGGGCTCGGGCAAGCCGGTCATCTCCCTCGGATCCGATATCGACGGCATTCCCCAGGCATCCCAGATGCCCGGGGTGGCCTGTCGCGCGCCGATCGTGCCCGGCGGGCCGGGGCACGGCGAGGGCCACAACTCGGGGCAGGGGGTCAACATCACCGCGGCCCTCGCGGTCAAGCGGCTGATGGAGCGAGACAAGCTGCCGGGCACGATCAGGCTGTGGCCGGGCGTCGCCGAGGAGCAGATCGGGACCAAGGCGTACTTCGTCCGGGCCGGCCTGTTCAAGGACGTCGACATCAACATCTTCAGCCACGTCAGCAGCGGATTCCGGACCCGCTGGGGCCAGCCCGACGGGACCGGCCTCGTCTCGGTGTCCTACACCTTCCGCGGCACCTCGGCTCACTCGGCGGGCGCGCCTTGGCGCGGTCGGAGCGCGCTCGACGCGGTCGAGCTGATGAACGCCGGCTGGAACTACCGTCGCGAGCACCTCCGATTGCCGCACCGTTCGCACTACGTGATCACTAATGGCGGCGATCAGCCCAACGTCGTGCCCCAGGTGGCGTCGGTCTGGTACTACTTCCGAGAGCTCGATTACCCCGCGATCAAGGGGCTCTGGGCCATCGGCGACTCGGTCGCTCGCGGCGCCGCGATGATGACGGGCACTACTCTGGAGCCATCCAGAGTGCTCGGCTCCGCCTGGCCGATCCACCACAACAAAGCCATCGCCGAGGCGCTCCATCGCAACATCAATCTGGTGGGGATGCCCAAGTGGTCCGACGATGACGTCCGGTTCGCCAAGGCGCTGCAGGAAGAGATGAAGGTCACGGTGCGTGGCCTCGACACGATCCCGGATTCGCTCCGAACGCCGCCCAAGAAAGACGACATGCGGGGCGGCGGGTCGGACGACATCGGCGACGTGACCTGGAACGTGCCCTCGGTGACGCTCGAGTTCCCGTCCAACATCCCGGGTTTGCCGGGCCACAATTGGACCGACGCCATCGCGATGGCCACCCCGGTGGCTCACAAGGGTGCGACGGCCGGTGCCAAGGCCATGGCGATGACGATGCTCGACATCCTGCTCACGCCGCAGTTGATCACCGACGCCTGGGACTACTTCCGGAACGTGCAGACCAAGGAGGTCAAGTACGAGCCGTTGATTCGGCCCGACGACCGCCCGGCGCTCGACCTCAACACCGGGATCCTGGCGCGGTATCGGGACCAGATGCGCCCGTATTACTACGACCCGACCCGGTACCGGACCTACCTGGAACAGCTCGGCGTCAAGTATCCGACGGTCCGGGCGCCGGACGGCAGTTGCGGGCCCAAGGCGGTGCCTTGACCGCGGCTGTGTGCATCGATCGGGGGGCCGGCATCTCCCGGACCCTGGCAACCGCGAGGAAACAATGAACCACCGTCCGATGGTCGGGTGGATCCTGCTTGGAGCGCTGGCTGGCTGTGGTGGTGTGGCGATGAGCCGTGACGCCGCCGCCCCGGCCGATGAGGCATCCTCCCAACCCGGTCGGGCCATCAGTACCGAGGACGCGCCAGCGCCCGCCTTGGCGGCCAGGTCAGAGGGGGCGGAGGGCCGTCCCGGGCAACCCGACCGGATGCCCACCCAGATGATCATTCGAACCGGGGCGGTCTCGATCGAGGTCGACTCGGTCGAGGTGGCGGTCCGGCAGGTGGCGGAGCTCGCGACCCGGTCGGGCGGCTTCGTCGCCAACTCCTCGATCCAGACCGGTGAGAACGACCCCCGCACGGCGATGATCGAGATCCGGGTCCCCGCCGATCGCTACGATGGCACTTTGGACGGCCTCCGGGCCGTCGGCGAGGTGAAGAGCGCCTCGACCAACACCCAGGACGTCGGTGAGGAGTTCGTCGACGTGACCGCCCGGGTGACCAACGCCAAGAAGCTCGAAGACCGCCTCTTGACCCTCCTGGCCACTCGCACCGGCAAGCTCGAGGACGTCCTCAGCGTCGAGCGCGAGCTGGCCCGGGTCCGCGAGGAGATCGAGCGGTTCGAGGGCCGACTCCGCTACCTGACCACCAAAGTGTCGATGAGCACCATCGCGGTGACCGTCTTCGAGCCGGGGCCCCTGGTTGGCCAGCCGGGCGAGAACGTCATTCTCGACGCCCTTCGGCAGAGCTGGCGGAACTTCGTCGGGGTGATCGCGAGCGCGATCGCCATGGCGGGCGGACTGCTGCCGATCCTGGTGCTCGCGGTGGCGGGGGTGTGGCTGGCGCGGCGCTGGTGGCGGGGGCAGCAGGCGCCCCCGGCCGCCTAACGTCAAGGCCGGGGGGTCACCCGGTCGGAATCGAGTTGATCCGACCGAGGAAGGTGATGGTGCCGGAGAGCCGTTCCCGCAGGACGACCAGGAACGGCCGGTCGACCCGGAGGGTGACCTGCTGCGGCAGACTGGTCACCCCCACTCCCACGTTGGTCACGGCCGCCGCCTCGGTCCCCTCCTCGTTGATGTCGACGAAGGTCTTGTGGTCGACCCTGGTGAGATAGAGGTCGTCCTCGGCGATCCCCCGGAAGTTGGCCCGCCCCGCGTCGAAGGCGAGGTTCATTCCCAGGGCGCCGAGGTCGTCTTTCAGGGATCGCTTGTACTCCAATCGCAACTTCGGCAGGAACAGATCGACGTCCAGCGGCTGAAGGCCACCGGTCAAGGCATCCCAGCCGGTCCGGTCGAGCCCCCGGATCACCTGGTCGATCGAGACGCCTGCGGCCGGAACGACTACGGTCATCGTGTGCGCCCCGGCGCCGTACCAGAGGTCGACCGCCTGGAAGTTGGCGCCCTGCCGGTACGGGGTCTTCACGAGCCGATGCATGAACGGCACCGTCTGGGTGCCGCCGCCGGCCCGGTGGAACGTGCCCGGAGCAGTCTCCGCCTTCTTGAACTGATCCCGCCAGAGACCCTTGAAGTAGATCGCGTTGATCGCGAAGAGGATCTCGTTGGAGTCGATCTGCTCGATGATGGTCGGGATCTTTCCACGGGTCTTGTCGTTGACCCATCCGTTGATGGTCGACACCGCGCTGCTGGCGCCGAAGTCGATGGCTCGCGCCTCGGCGTCGAAGAACCGCCGGGCGTCATCGAGGAACGCCTGCTTGATCGGGAAGCCTTGGTGGGCCCACAGCGAGTTGGCGATGGTGTACTCGACTCGGGAATCGAGGCCGAGCAGGAGCGCGATGAGGGTTCGGTAGCTCTCGTTGATCTCGGCCTGCGGCAAGGCGCCGAACCCGAGGGTGGTCGCCATGCTGTCCCGAGTGTCCCCTTGAGCACCGTTCAGGACCATCCCGAGCGCGAAACTCACCGAGAGCGGCGAAACGAACACGTTCTCCGCCGGCTGGGCCGCGACCAAGGCGTTGGCGAGTCGGAAAGCGAACCCGTTGTTGGCCGCGATGGCCGCCTGCTCGCCGGTGCTGAGAGCGCGGGGCAGGGCGGTGAGGAGAGGAACCTGGTCCGACGGGTCGGTGGTGCTCCGGCAGCCGGCGGCAGCCAGCAGCAGGAGGGCGAGCAGGGCTCTGGTCACCGCGGCGCTCCTTGATCGAGGGGCCCGGAATCGGGCCGCCATCCTTCCTCGATACCCGACTCGAACGGGCGGTGTCACTCGGCAAGGCCCGTTCCGACGGTCTAGGGGGTAGCGGCGGCCAGTGGTCAGCCCGTCGGGGTCGCGCCACCCGGACGCGATCCAGACCCAGCCGGCGTCTTCGGGGTCCGAAAGGCGCGTTCGGCCGGTGTCAGGAGGTCCGGCGGCTCGGGCGGGCGGAAGCACAGGTCGATGGCCAGATAGAGGGTCTTGGTGAACGGGAACAGGGCGAACGGGGCCACCACCCCGACAGCCACTCCGCCCCAGAGAACCGGATTCCACGGCACGCTGGGCCAGGTCAGGAACATCGCGGTGACGAAGTAGGCCACGAAGACCGCTTCGGTGGCGAACAGATTCACGGTGTAGCTCCCGACCCAGTAGCCGGGCTCGCCACGGTCGAGCCGGAAGCCGCAGGACGGGCAGGAGGAGCAGAGTCGGAACCAGCTGAGCACGATGGGGCGACCACCACAGGCGGGACAGCGCAGACGCAGGGCCCGACTCACGATGGTCCGGGCGCGGGGCAGTTGGGACATCTGCCTACCTCCACTTCGGTGACCTCAGATCGGCAATTCGTCCCGAACCAAGACCAGGATGGCCGCTTGGGGCACGACGAGGTACTTCTTGTCCTCGAAGGTGATCTCGACCGCCGCTTTTCGAAAGAAGATCGCGTGGTCGCCGACCCGGGCCTGCATCGGCCGGAACCGGGGGGTCTTTTCGTCGGCCTTCCAGGGCTCTTCGTCATAGCTCGAGGCGTCAGGGACCGGATCGCCCGGCCCGGTGCCGACGATCAGCCCTTCTTGAACCTGCTGGGTCTCGATCGCGGTGGCCGGGAGGTAGAGCCCGACCCGAGTCCGTTCTTCCCCCTCCTCCGGGCTGATGAGGACCCGATCGCCGACCACGAGCATTTTCTTCGGTGGGAAGTCCATCGTTACCCCGCTTGATGGATGGTGACCAGGTGGGTGATCCGGAGCTTTCGGACCATCGCCGGCAGCCGCAGGACGACTTCTTCGCCTACTTTGCGATCCGTCAGGGCCCGACCGAGCGGCGAGGCCAGCGAGATATGGCCGGCATCGATATCCATCATTTCGGCCAGAACCAGTTGATAGGTCTCGGTTTCCTCCGTGTTGATGTCCACCACGGTCACCTTCGATCCGAGCCCGACCCGGTCCCGGGGCGCTTCGGTGTTGGCCAGCTCGCTGAGCTGCGACAGGCGCTCGTGCAGCTGGCCCAGGCGCGCTCCGACCAGTTGTTGCCGTTCGAGGGCCGCCTTGTACTCGGAGTTTTCCCGCAGGTCGCCCATCGCGACGGCGGTCGCGATGGCCTGGGGCAGGGTGACCGTCAGCTCGTGGCTCAGGGCCTCGATCTCCCGACCCAGCTTCTCTCGCATCTCGTGGATCATGCCGGTCCCGCCGGGGCAAAAAGAAAGCCCGCCCGGCGGGGGGGTCCCACCGGGCGCCAGGGTACTCCGGTTCAACTTACCCCCCGCGCCAGGGGAACGGAATGGCCGCGGCCGGGCGCCGGATCCGGGTTGGCCCCGTCGGGGACAAGTGCGACCCACCGGCTCGGAGATCGGGGTGTTTTTCTTGACGCAAGCCGTTGTCCCGGCTAATGTTCGCTCTGCCCGAGTGGTCGTTCGCCGGGCTCACTTTCGCCCCTCACATTTCGGACCCTTGCTGCATGGAACCAAGCCCCGGACGCGTTTGGCGCGGGTGGCTGACCAGAGCTTGTTCCCTCGGTCTCCTGCTCCTCGTCGCTGGGTGTGGTGAGAACTATCACCAAACCACCCTGCTGCCCAAATCGGACATCACTCGACTCATCGATGACCTGTTCCGGACCACCTTCTGGTGGGCGGTGGTGGTCTTCGTGCTGGTCGAAGGCGCCTTGGTCTACGCGATCTTCCGGTTCCGGGGCAAGCCGGGCGACCCGGAGCCCGTGCAGAATCACGGCAACACGACCGTCGAGATCATCTGGACGGTGATTCCCGCGGTGATCCTCGCGTTCATCGCGGTCCCCACCGTCAAGACCATCTTCAAGACGTCGTTACCGGCGGTCAATCCGCAGGTTGATGTCGAGGTGATCGGACACCAGTGGTGGTGGGAGTACCGCTATCCCAAGCTGGGCGTGGTCACCGCCAACGAGTTGGTGGTTCCGGTCGGGCAGATGGTGAACCTCCGGATGTGGAGCGCCGACGTGCTCCACAGCTGGTGGTCGCCCCAGCTGGCCTCCAAGCGGGACGTCTTCCCGGTCTTCGCCAACACCAAGAACAAGAAGATCAATCCCCTCTGGTTCACCGCCGACTCGGTGGGCGACTACAGCGGTCAGTGCGCCGAGCTGTGCGGCATTCAGCACGGCCGAATGGGACTGCGAGTCATCGTCAAGTCGGCGGAGGATTTCGAGCGGTGGATCGCGAAGGAACGGCTCGGCTCACCGCTGGTAAACGCCGGCAAGGTGGAGCCCGCCGTCGACAGCGCCTGGAAGGCCGACACGATCCACACCAAGGGACAGGCCGCGTTCATGGCCGGCGGATGCATCAGCTGCCACGCGATGGTGGGCACCCCGCTGGCGGGCGCCCAGAATCTCCGCGGCCCCAACCTGAGCCACTTCGGCGGGCGGACCACGATCGGGGCCAACATGTACCAGAACACCCCGACGTTGTTGGCCGCATGGCTTCGTGACCCGCAGGCGATGAAGCAGGGCAGCTACATGGTCCTGCCCCGACCTCTGACCGAGACGGAGATCTCGGCGTTGGTCGCCTACCTGCGGCTGCACCAGTAAGACGAAGGAACGATTCTCATGGCGACATCGGTACTCGAACATCGCGCTCCCGCGATTGCCCATCACTATCCCAAGACGGGGCTGTGGAGTTGGATCACCACGGTCGACCATAAACGCATCGGCATCCTCTACGGCGCCACCGCGTTTCTGTTCTTCCTGCTCGGGGGGATCGAAGCGCTCATCATCCGGATGCAGTTGATGGGTCCGAACGGCAAGCTGGTCGATCCGGACACCTTCAACGCGCTCTTCACGATGCACGGCACCACGATGATCTTTCTCGGGGTGATGCCGCTGTCGGCGTTCTACTTCAACTACTTCATCCCGATTCAGATCGGGGCCCGGGACGTGGCGTTTCCCCGGCTCAACGCCTTCAGTTACTGGGTCTTCCTGCTCGGCGGCATCTTCATCAACGTGAGTTTCCTGGTCGGTGCTCCGCCGGATGGCGGGTGGTTCGGCTACGCCAACCTCACCTCGAGCCGGGTCATCTCTGCTACTGCCGCCGCGCCGTCGCCGGGGCTCAACATCGATTTCTGGGTCTTGGGTCTCCAGATCCTCGGGGTAGCCTCGATCGCGGCGGCCCTGAACTTTTTCGTCACCATCGTCAATCTCCGCGCCCCCGGGATGTCGCTGCTCCGGATGCCGATGTTCGTCTGGATGAGCTTCATCGTCCAGATCCTCCTGCTGCTGGCGTTCCCGGTCATCACCGTCGCCCTGGTGTTCCTGATGATGGACCGAAACTTCGGGACCAGCTTCTTCATGCCGGACGGCGGCGGCGATCCGATCATGTGGCAGCACCTGTTCTGGATCTTCGGCCACCCCGAGGTCTACATCCTGATCCTCCCGGCGTTCGGGATCACCTCGGAGATCCTCCCGGTGTTCTCCCGGAAGCCGCTGTTCGGCTATACCGCCATGGTGTTCTCCGGGGCCTTCATCGCCTTCGTCGGGTTCGGGGTGTGGAGCCACCACATGTTCGCCACCGGGATGGGCCCGTTCGCGGACACGTTTTTCTCCCTGGCGACGATGGTCATCGCGATCCCCACCGGGGTCAAGATCTTCAACTGGATCGGCACGATCTGGGGCGGATCCCTCCGCTACACTTCGGCGATGTTGTTCGCCCTCGGGATGGTGGGGCTGTTCATCATCGGCGGGTTGTCCGGGGTGATGCACGCCTCCCCCCCGGCCGACCTCCAGCAGACCGACACCTATTTCATCGTGGCGCACTTCCACTACGTGCTCTTCGGTGGCTCGATCTTCGGTCTGACCGCCGGCGCCTACTACTGGTGGCCCAAGATGTTCGGCCGGCTGCTCGACGAAACGATGGGCAAGGCCCACTTCTGGCTGATGTTCATCGGGATGAATGTCACCTTCTTCCCGATGCACTTCCTCGGCCTCCACGGGATGCCGCGGCGGGTCTATACCTATCCGGAAGGCCTTGGCTTCGAGTTCTGGAACCAAGTTCAGACGATGGGCTCGTTCGTCATCGCTCTCTCGTTCGTGGTGTTCATCATCAATCTCATCAAGACCTGGAAGGGACCGGCCAACGCCCCGGCCGATCCGTGGCATGGCGCCACTCTGGAGTGGTCAATCCCGTCGCCGCCCCAGGAGTTCAACTTCCCCCGACTGCCGCGGGTGGGCAGCTCGATGCCGCAATGGGATTCGTGGCGCGCCGCCGGCGGCAAGTTGCCGGAACCGGCCCGGATCAACGGCGACGACATTCCGATGCCCAATCCGTCGTATTGGCCGCTGATGGCCGCGATTGGCTTCATCATCCTGATGGGGAGTCTGTTGTTCATCCGGCAGCTTCCCTTCTGGTGGACCCTGACCCTCTTCGGCACGGCGTGGCTGTTCTTCAGCGTCTATCGCTGGGCGTTCGAACCGACCGGCCACTAAAGGAGCACGACTTTGGCTCACGCTGCTACCGCGCCCGCGGATCCGGGGCAGATCGACGAACACCACTGGACCTCGACCGGCCTCAACAGCCGGAAGATCGCCATCTGGGCGTTCATCGGCTCGGAGTGTCTGTTCTTCGCGTCGCTGATCTCGACCTACTTGGTCTACAAAGGCAAGAGTCTGGTCGGGCCGCTGCCGCACACCGAATCGCAGTGCATGCTGGCCGGGAAGATGCAGACCTGCGAGCAGGTCTTCGAGATCCCGTTGGTGACCTTCGGCACCGCGGTGCTCCTGTTCAGCTCGTTCTTCGTGGTGCTGGCCCTCTACGGCGCCCAGAAGGGCGACCGGAAGATGCTGATCACCTGGCTCTCGGCCACCGTGCTCTGCGGGCTGTTCTTCGTCGGGATGCAGGTCTACGAGTTCTACCACTTCCTCCACAAGGGACTCGGATACAGCACCAACCTGTTCGGCTCGACCTTCTACACCCTGACCGGCTTCCACGGCAGCCACGTGACCCTCGGGGTGATCTGGCTGTCGACCATGCTGTACCTGGCGTTTCGAGGTAAAGTGACCCCGGACAAGGCGCTCAATCTCGAGATGGCCGCGCTCTACTGGCACTTCGTCGACGTGGTGTGGATCGTGATCTTCCCCGTCGTCTACCTGATGCGATAGCGAAAGGGATCCACCCGTCATGGACGCCCATACTACCTCTCACGGCCACGGCGCGGACCACGCCCACCCGACGCCGATGCTGTACGGCAAGGTCGCGGTGGTGCTGTTCGTGCTCACCGCGCTCGAGGTCCTCGCCTACGAGTTGGCGCGGCGGCCCGGCGCGCCGATGCACGAGTTCTTCGCTGGCGCGGTGGTCCCGATCCTGATCGTCCTCTCCGCGGCGAAGTTCGCCTTGGTGGCGATGTTCTACATGCACCTGAAGCAGGATTCGAAGCTGTTCACCAACCTGTTCGTGTGGCCGATCTTCCTCGCGGCCGCGGTCATCCTCTTCTTGATCGTCCTGATGGGATACTGGCTCACGGCGTCGTACTAGCCTGCCGGGAGCCTGAAGCGGCGAGGCCCTCGGCGACCCCGCCGGGGGCTTCGGTCGTTCGGGGATCTTGGCGCCGCGGTCCCTCGTGCCGCCCAGGGTACCTTAATGACTTGGTATTGCAGGGCCGCCAGGCACGGGGGACGGATCGGTTGGAAAAGGCGGCGGGTGGCACCCAGACATGCTTTCGATGAAACCTGGGTCGGCTTCCGCCGAGGGTCGGCGTCGTTTTCATCGCCATTGATCAAGGAATCTCCATGAAGCAAAACACTCGAGCGGTCTGTTTCGGGCTCGGCCTGGTGATCGCGGCTGCGCCGGACGTCATGGGCCAGTCGCCCGAGCTGTCGAAATGGGAGCGAACCGCTCGTGACTTGCTCAAGGAGCTGGTCGAGATCAACACGACCCATAGCGCCGGCAGCACGGCGAAGGCGGCCCACGCGATGGCGGCCCGCCTCAGGACGGCTGGCTTCGCCGAATCGGACGTGGTGGTCGTGGAGAACGCCCCGCGGAAGGGCAACCTGATCGCCCGACTGCGCGGCCGCGGCACTGCCAAGAAGCCGATCTTGCTGCTCTCCCACATCGACGTGGTTGAGGCCAAGGCCGAGGATTGGACCTTGCCGCCGTTCGAGTTCATCGAGCGGGACGGGACGTTCTTCGGGCGCGGGGTGGCCGACGACAAGGACGAGGGGGCCATCCACCTCGCGTTGATCATGCGGATGAAGGAGGAGGGCTTCGTTCCCGATCGGGACATCATCGTCGCGCTCACGGCCGACGAGGAGGGGGGCCCGGAGAATGGCGTCGAGTGGCTGCTGGCCAACCGACGGGAGCTGATCGACGCCGAGTTCGCCTTCAACGAGGGCGGCGGCGGCAGGGTCAAGGAGGGCACCAAGCTGTCGAACGACGTTCAGGCCAGCGAGAAGAAGGTCCTCAATCTCACCCTCGAGGCGACCAATTCCGGCGGGCACAGCTCGGTGCCGATCAAGGACAACGCGATCACTCATCTGGCGGGCGCGCTGATGAAAGTCGGCGCCTTCGACTTCCCGGTCCGGCTCAACGAGATCACCAAGGCCTACTTCACCCGCTCGGCGCCGATTACCCCGGGGGCGATGGGGGCGGCGATGCGGGCCGTGGTGGCCAATCCCGCCGACCAGGGTGCGATCGCGATTCTGGCCGCCGATCCGCGCTACAACTCCCAGCTCCGCACCACCTGCGTCGCCACCATGCTCGAGGGCGGCCACGCCAGCAACGCGCTGCCGCAGCGGGCCCGCGCCACGGTCAACTGTCGGATCCTGCCTGACGAGTCGCCCGACGACGTTCGAGCGACGCTCGAGCGGGTGATCGCCAACCCCAAGGTCTCGGTGACGGCGCAGGGATCCGCCCGCAACAGCCCGCCCTCACCGCTCACCGCCGATCTGATGGGCCATATCGAGCGGATCACCGGCCAGCTCTGGCCCGAGGTGCCGGTCATCCCGACGATGAGCACCGGGGCCACCGACGGGGTGTACCTTCGCAACGCGGGAATCCCGGTGTACGGCGTGTCGGGTTTGTTCTACACCGATCCCAACGCCCATGGCATGAACGAACGGGTCTCGGCGAAGGCGTTCTACGAGGGCCTCGAGTTCATGTATCGGCTGGTCAAGAGCGTGACCCGCCCGGGCGTCAGCTGACGCGGCGATGACGGCATGGTCCGGTCCGTCTCTTGGGGAGTCGCGACGCTGGTCGCGGTCGGCGGGTGCGCGATGAGTGAGACTCGCCCTCTCATCATCGGCCACCGCGGGGCCAGTGGGTTTCGCCCTGAGCACACCTTGGAGAGCTATCGGCTCGCGATCGCCCAGGGCGCCGACGTGATCGAGCCCGACCTGGTGATGACCAAGGACAGCGTGTTGGTGGCGCGCCACGAGAACGAGATCGGCCAAACCACCGACGTCGCCGACAAGTTTCCCGGACGGAAGGCCACCAAGGTCATCGATGGCGACACCGCCACGGGGTGGTTCGTCGAGGACTTCACCCTGGCCGAGATCAAGACGCTCCGTGCCAAGGAGCGCCTGGCGTTCCGGTCGCACTACTGGGACGGGCAGTTCGACATCCCGACCTTCGACGAGATTCTCGACTTCGTCCGGACCGAGGAGGATCGGCTGGGGCGGCGGATCGGGCTCTACCCCGAGACCAAGCATCCGTCTTACCACGAATCGCTCGGGTTGCCCATCACCGACGCGCTGATCGACGTATTGGATCGGGAGGGCTATCGGAGCAAGGACGACCCGGTCTACCTCCAATCGTTCGAGGTGGGAAATCTCCAGGCGGCCCGCCGCCGAACCGCCGTCAAGCTTATCCAGCTCATCGACGCCACCGGCCGCCCGGCCGACTTCACTCGGCGGGGTGATACCCGCGGCTACCGCGATTTGATCACCCCCGCGGGCCTCGCCGAGATCGCCAAGTACGCCGACGGGATTGGGGCCGCCAAAAGCCTCGTGCAGCCGATCTCGCCGACCGGCGACTTGCAGACCTCCACCAGTCTCGTGGCCGACGCCCATGCCGCGGGTCTGCTGGTCCACGTCTGGACCCTGCGGGCGGATCGGGAGTTTCTCCCGGCGGGCTACCGGGGCGACCCGCTCGCCGAGTATCGCCGACTGGCGTCGTTAGGCGTGGACGGAATGTTCACCGATTTTCCCGAGCAGGCGGTCGCCGCGCTTCGACCCTGAGGGGCTACCAGGTCAATCCGCCGCCGGGCGGGGGCCAGGCGCCGAGCAGCTGGCGGAGCTGGACGATCTGGCCGGTGTGGTAGCTGTTGTGGGCCGCCAGCAGGAGAAGCATCGACTCCACCGTATGGCCGTTCTTGGGGTGGACCACGCGCGCCAGGGTCGACGCTTGGGCCTCGGCAAGGGCCTCGAGTTGGGCGAGGTTGGTGCGGAGGAAGGCCAGCTCGTGCTGCCAGGCGACGTCGTCACTCGGTCCATCGGCCGCGGGCCAGCTCATCGCGGCGTGTTCGGGGATCGGCAGCTCGGGTCCCTCGATGCACTTGAGCTCGAAGTCCATCCAGTAGTTCTCGTGACCGACCTGCTGCCAAATGGTGTGGGGGAGGTGGGTCACTCGCCGGCCGGCCAGCTCCCAGGGAAGATCCTCGACCACCGCGACCGGGTCGATGTGCGCGTTCTTGCCCCGGAGCAGCTCACGAAGCGGGTTCATGCCCGAAAGTTGAATCGGCTCGGCGCCAACCGCCAGGGTTCACCCGATATCGGGCGCCGGGGGCCGATCGGCCGCCCACACCACCAGGGCCGCCGCGATGGTGGTCTCGAACCCGGACGCCGCGCCGCTGCCGAGCAACTGCCGCGCGGCGACCTCCTTGGCTGACTCCTCCTCCGCCTCCCACGCCTCGAGCGGAAACGGCATCGGGGGGAGCGCCGCATAGCCCGGGAAGTCCGTCTGGATCGGGCAGCCGTTCTCGATGACGTCGCCCGATTCGGCGCGAAGCCCGAGCCCCATGATCCGGCAAACCATCGGGCGGTGACGGTACACCAGGCAGCCGCCGTCGTCGCCGAGCAGGGGGCACGGCAGGGCGGCCAACTCGTCGGACACCTGGTCGAACCGAGCCTCGCCGATCGCGGCGACGTCGAACGGGGCGACCCAGTCCGGGGCGATCCGGGCCGCCGCCTCCATCTGGATCCCGGCCCTTTCGAGCGCGCCGGCCCGTTGGTCGATCGCGAGGTTGGCGACGCCTTCGAGGAGGGTGACGATGTCGGCCACCGAAATGTCGAAGGGACCGTGGCAGCAGGCGGTGCAGCCGCGCCGGCAGGGAATGGTCTCGGGATGGGTCCGCTCGGCGGCCTCGTGCCAGGCGTCGAGTCGCTCGAGCAGCGGGAGGTAGCGGGTGGTCACCGCGGGGTGTCGAGGGCGGCCGCGACCACCAGGAGCCAGCCGGCGATCATCGCGGCCCCGCCGAACGGCGTGACCGCGCCGAGCCAGCGCTGGTCGAGCAGGACGAGGAGGTAGAGGCTGCCGGAGAAGATCAGGACGCCGAGCCCGAACAGCCGGCCGGCCCAGGCGAGCTTGGTCGAGGGATGGCGATCGGCCCAGGCGGCGATGCCGATCAGCGCGAGGGCGTGCGCCAGCTGGTAACGGACCGCGGTCTCGAACGTCGCCAGGTCGGCGGGGGAGAGGGTGCTCCGGAGCCCGTGCGCCCCGAACGCGCCCAGGGCGACGCCTAACGCCCCCATCACCCCGCCCAGCGCGAACGACCCCCGGGCCGTCATCCGACTACGCCGTGGGGCTCGCCGGCGAGGCGGGTTCCTCGACGCCCATGCCCATCGCGTGATAGCCGTTGTCGACGTACATCACCGTCCCGGTGATCCCGGCCGCCAGCGAACTCGACAGGAACGCCGCGGCCGCCCCGACGTCGGTGGCCTGGAACTCCCGGGTCAGCGGGCTGTGCTTGGTGGTGTAGTCGATCATCCGGCCGATCAGTCCGATCGCGCTGGCGGCCCGCGACGCCCACGGTCCCGCCGAGATGGTGTTGATCCGCACCCCGTAGCGGCGACCGGCCTCGAACGCGAGGGTGCGGGTGTCGGACTCGAGGGCCGCCTTCGCCGACGACATCCCGCCGCCGTAGCCCGGGATCACCCGTTCGCTGGCCATGTAGGTGAGCGAGAGGAACGAGCCGCCGGGCCGCATCAGCGGCGCCAAATGACGGACCAGCGAGATGTTGCTGTAGGCGCTGACGCTGATCGCCTCGAGATAGCCGCGCCGACTGGTGTCGAGCAGCGGCGATCTTACCTCGGGCGCGTTGGCGAGACTGTGGACCACGATGTCGAGGCAGGGCGAGCCGAAATCGGCGATCAACCGTTCGGTGAGGCCCCGAATCGAGAAGTCGCCCCGCTCCCGGTAGCGCTTGTTGTCGCGGACCTCGGCGGGCGCGTCTTCGAGCACGTCGAAGGCGGCGTCGAGGGGATAGATCCGCTCGAATCCGAGCTTCGATCCGTCGGCGAGGATCATCGACTGGTCCATCTTGCCGCGCTCGAGCAGCTTCTCGAAAATCCCCATGGCAGGTGGCCAAGTGCCGAGCGTCACGGCCGCGCCGGCTTCGGCGAACGCCTTGGCGATCGCGAACCCGAAACCGGCGTCGTCGGCGACCCCGGCGACGAAGGCGCGCCTGCCTCTCAAATCGATGGTGAGCATGGCTGGAACCTAGCGGCGGGGCGGGGCCGCGCAAGCCATCGCGCGACCCCTACCCGTTGGACCGCAGCACCTCGAGCGGGGGCCGCTTGAGCACCTCGGCACTGCTCCACAACCCCACCAGGAGGGTGAGGCCGATCAACAGGGCCGTCAGCCCCGAGAGGGAGAGGATCGGGAGATCGTAGCGGGCCTCGAAGACCCATTTGGCCAGGGCCCACCCCGCGGTCGCCGAGAGGACGATCGCCACCGCCGCCGAGAGGATGCCTAACGCCACGTATTCGGCGATCAGGATCCGAAGCACCTGGCGCCGGGTGGCCCCGAGGGTCTTGAGGAGGACCCCTTCGCGGAGGCGCTGGAGCCGGGCGGTGGTCACCGCCCCGATCAGGACGATCGTCCCCGCCGCCAGGCTGAACAGGGCCAGGAACCGGACCGCCAGGGTGGCCTTGTCGAGCACGCTCTCGATGGCCTGCTGGACCTGAGACAGGTCGAACGCGGAGACGTTCGGATACCGCTCGGCGATCTGGCGTTGGAGCTGTCCCCGCTCGGCGGCGCTGTCGGCGCGGGTGAGGATCACCGACATCTGGGGCGCCTGTTCGAGGACCCCGGGTTCGAACACCACGTAGAAGTTGGTCTGGAACCGACCCCAATCCACCTGGCGCAGGCTCGCGACCCGGGTCGGGATCTGAACACCCTGGACGTCCCAGACGATCTCGTCGCCGACCGTCACCTGCATCTCCTCGGCGACATCTTGGTCCACCGAGATCCGAGCGGGGCCGCCGCTCCGGGTGCCGGGCGCCCACCAGTCGCCAGCGACCAGCGTCTCGGAGTCGGTCAGGCTGTCGCGATAGGTGGAGCGATACTCCCGGCGCACGGCCCAGCCCCCGGGCCTTCGGCCTCGGCTCGCGCTGTCGGCGGTGGTGCCGGTGGTGTCGCCGGGGCCTTCACCGTCGTCGGCGTCGAGGGAATCGAGATTGACGCCCGGCGGACGCACCAACCCACCTTTGAGCGAGTGGATCCGCATCGTGACGATCGGCACCGGCTTGCTACCGGGGTGGCCAGCGGCGGTCATCAGGGCCTCGACCCCGGCCACCTGATCGCGCTGGATGTCGAAGAACATCAGATTAGGCCGCCCGCCGACCCGGTCGCCGACCCGGAACTCGCGGAGCAGGTTGTACTGCACCAAGAACAAGGTGGCGAGCAGGAACGCCCCGAAACCGAGCGCCAGGACCACCGTGCCGGTCTGGTTGGCCGGGCGATAGAGGTTGGCGAGGCCCTGCCGCCAGAGGTAGGGGAGCTTGGTCGGGAAGTACCGGCGGAGACCCTTGATGAGGCCTAACGATGCGAGCCAGAGCACCGTCACCACCGCCCCGACTCCACCGGCGAAGTACAAGCCGTCCCGGAGGTCCTGAACCTGGACGCCGGCCAAGCCGACGACGCTCGCCGCCAGGAGCCCGAAGGCGATCCAGGTCGCCGGGTCCCGCCGCCCCGGCGCCGGTTCGTCGGTCTGGCGCAGGGTGGCCAGCGGCGAGATCCGCCGCACCCCGAGCAGCGGCAGCAGCGCGAACACGCCCGCCACCCAGATCCCCAGCGACATCCCGACCAGCAACGCCGTCGGCGAGGGGCTGATCGTCACGTCGACCGGCAAGAGATCGGCGAAGAGCCGGGGGAGAAACTGCTGAATCCCGACCCCGAGGGCGGCACCAACCAGGCTGCCGAGCACGCCCATGGCGAGGGCCTGGGTCAGGTAGGCGAGGAATACCTGCCCCGCGGTGGCCCCGAGGCAGCGGAGCACCGCGATGGTCGGAAGCTTCTGGCGGATGAACAGATGGGTGGCGCTGGCGACGCCCAGGCCTCCGAGCAGGAGCGCCACCAGCGCCACCAACCCGAGGTAGTTTCCGAGCCGGGTCAGGGTGTCGGCCAGGTCTTCGCGGTCGTCCTCGACGGTGCGGATCGAATAGCGAAGTTCGCGAAACGGCAACCGGTATTTGTCGGCCAGGTCTTGAGCTCGGGCGGGGTCGCCCAGCTTGAAGTAGAGGTCGTAGTCGACTCGGGAGCCGAACTGGACCAATCCGGTGGCGGCCAGGTCCTTCGCCGCGATGAAGACCCGGGGCCCGAACGCCGAGGCGACTCCGACGTCGCCCGGGAGGTTGGTGACGACCGCGTCGATGACGAACCGCGACTGTCCCAGCGCGACGGTGTCGCCCGGGACCGCGCCTAACGCGGTGAGCAGGGTCGGGTCGACCAGGATCTTGCCGCCGTCGGCGAGCCCGGTCCACCGCCCGGCGGGATTGGTGGCGATCTCGCCGTAAAACGGGTACCCCGGCTCGACCGCTCGAACCTGGACCAGGCGGACCCCGGTGGTCCGCGGCACGAACGCCATCGCGGCGAAGCTGGTGACTCGGGCGGTGGCGCCGCCGGCCGAGTCGGCGGCGCGGACGGTATCGGCCCAGCGCTCGATCCGTTCGGGAAACGGCTTTCGCCCGCTGACGTTGAGGTCGGCACCCAGCAGCGCCTTGGCCTGGGCGCCCACCGAGGTCCGGAGGTTGTCGGTGAAACCGTTGATGGCGACCAAGGCGGCCACCCCGGCCGCGACCGAGCCGACCAGCAGCCCGAGCCGCCGCCGGGCGGCCCGACTTTCCCGCCAGGCCAGCTTGAACACGAAGGGCAGGTTCATCCTCGAGTTACGTCCTCGACCACGTGGCCGTCGGCGAGCCGGATCATCCGGCGGGCCTGGCTGGCCAGGCCGCTCTCGTGGGTGACCAGCACCAGAGTGGTCCCGATCTCCCGATTGAGCCCGGTCATCAGGTCGACGATCGAGCCGCCGGTCTTGGCGTCGAGATTGCCGGTCGGCTCATCGGCGAAGAGGATCTGGGGCCGGGCGCTGAAGGCCCGGGCCAGCGCCACCCGCTGCTGCTCGCCGCCGGAGAGCTGGGCGGGGTAGTGATGGGACCGATCGCCCAGACCGACCCTGGCGAGGAGCTCCTGGGCCCGGTCTTCGGCCGGCTCACCCCGAAGCTCGAGGGGCACTTGGACGTTCTCCCGGGCCGTCAGGGTCGGGATCAGGTGGAACGATTGAAAGACGAACCCCACCTCGGCCGAGCGGAGGATGGCACGTTCGTCCTCGGTCATGCTGCCCAGGTCGTGGCCGTCGAGCACCACCCGGCCGGCGCTCGGTCGATCGAGTCCGGCGAGCAGACCGAGCAGGGTGGTCTTCCCGCTACCCGACGGACCCACGATCGCGAGGAACCCCCCCCGCTCCAGGGTGAAGGTGATATTGTTCAGGACCGTGAGGCTCTTCCCGCCGGATAGATAGGTCTGGGTGAGGCCTTCGCAGTGGAGCATCGCGCGGGAATCGTCATTCATATGGGGCATAATGATAGTGGGATACGCACGCCGGTTCATTTTGGTTGGGGGGCTTTTGGCGGGGTGCGCGGAGGGCTCGAAACCGGCGCCCGCGCCGGCTCCGCCGGCCGCGTCGCCCTCGGTGGGGGCCGCGGCTGCGGATTCGACGCCGCTGGTGGTGTTTCTGGGGACCAGTCTGACCGCGGGGTACGGCCTCGCTGACCCGGGGCTCGCCTATCCCGCCCTGATTCAGCGGAAGATCGATTCGGCCGGTTTCGGGTTCCGGGTGGCCAATCGCGGCGTCAGCGGGGAGACATCGGCCGGGGCCTTGGCCCGGATCGATTGGGTGCTGCGGCAGGGTAACCCGGCGGTGCTGGTGGTCGAGACCGGGGCCAATGACGGCCTCCGCGGCCAGGATTCGGATACCACCCGAGCCAACATTCAGGCGATCTTCGATCGCGCCAAGGCGCTCGACCGAGCCCCGGCGTTGGTCCTCGTCGGGATGGAGGCGATGCCCAACCTCGGCCAGGACTACACTCGGCGGTTTCGGGGCATCTTCCCCGAGCTGGCCCGGACCAACGGGGCGGCCTTCGTGCCGTTCCTTCTCGACAGGGTGGCCGGGGTCGACTCCCTGAATCAGGAGGACGGCATTCACCCGACACCGCGGGGACAGGCCCTGGTGGCGGACAACGTCTGGCGGGTCCTCCGCGATGTGTTGGTGGCCCGCCAGGAGTCTCGTTAGGCGCCGCCCAGCACCTGCCGGATCGCGACCGCGAGCTCGTCCGGGGAGAACGGCTTGTTGAGCTGGAGGGCGGCGGCGGCGCCCGCGGCGGCGCCGGGGTAGCCGGAAATGAACAGGACCCGGAGATGGGGCCACTCGGCGCTGAGCTCGGCCGCGAGCCCGGTGCCCCGTTGCCCGGGCATCATTACGTCGGTGACCAGCAGGGCGATCTCCGGCCCGTGTTCGGCCGCGAGGGCGGTGGCCTCCGCGGCGCCCTGGGCCGCCAAGACCCGATAGCCAACCTGCTCGAGACCGCGGCGGGCGACCCGAAGGACCAGGGGATCGTCGTCGACGAGCAGGATCGTCTCGTGACCCCGGGGCGGTTCGGCGGGATGGTCGGCGGTTCCGTTCGGCGAAGCGGGAGGGTGCTCGAGCGCCTGAAAGTGAATCTCCACCGAGGTTCCGGCGTTGGGGGTGGTCCGGATCCACAACAGACCGCCCGCCTCCCGGACGATTCCCTGCACGGTCGGCAGTCCCAGCCCGCTGCCCGCGTATCCGTCGAGCGCGCGGCCCCGGGTTTCCGAGGACATCCCGGAGCCCGTGTCCGCCACGGTCAGCACCACGTATCGCCCCACCCACTCCTCGACCGCCGGCTGGTGAATCGCCCCTTCGGGGATGACCGCGTGGGTGGTGATCGTCAGGGTACCGCCGCAGGGCATCGCGGCGCGGGCGTTGGCGACCAGATTGAGCAGTATGTGCTGGATCTCGGAGCGATCGGCGTAGATGGTCGGGAGGTCGGGGCCGAAGTCGAGGATCAGGCGAATGTCGGCGCCGATCATGATCGTGAGCAGGTCCCGCCAACGGGCGATCACGGCGTTCAAGTCGATGGGCCCCCGGGCCGGCGGCCGGCGGCGGGCGAAGTCGAGCAGATCCCGGAGGAGCAGCTCACCCCGGCGGGCCGCTTCCTCGATCGCGATCAGATCGGAGCCGCTCGGCGCCGCGCCGGGCACTCCCTTGGTCAATAGCGCCTTGTACCCCGCCAGCACGTGGATCACGTTGTTCATCTCGTGAGCGATGCCGTCGGTCAGGGTGGCGACGGCGTCGAGCCGCTGGGACTGCCAAAGTCGGTGTTCGAGGTGTTTGAGGGGCCGGAGATCGCGGGCGGACACCACGAACAGGGACTCGGCCTCGTCGATCACCGGGAAGACGGCCAGGTCGATGGGGATCACGTCGCCGTTGGCGGAGAGGCAGGAGGTCTCCCCTCGAAACGGTTGGCCCTGCCGGAGCGCGTTGCGAAGCCGATCGACCACCAGGGGCTCTTCCAGGATCGTCACGACCTGGTCGACCTCCTTGGCCTCGATCTCGGAGCGGGGCACCCCGATCAGGTTGGCGAACGCCTGGTTGACGTACCGGACCCGCTCCGCGTCGGCGACCATGAGCGGCTCGGTGGTGTACTCCGCGGCGAGCTGAATCGCCTTCTGGGCGTTCATGCGAGGGGAGTCTCGGGTGGCTTGGGGCGTCGGGAAGGATATCCCCCGGTTGACCGCGATCCAAGGCAGCCCCTACACTTCGCCATGGCCTTCTTCGACTCCCGGCACCAACGGGCCGCCCTCGTCTTGGCGCTGCTGACGATCGGCCTCGCCATCGCGCTGGCGCCCTACGCCACCGGTCTGATCGGGGTGCCGGTCCTCTACGTCATCCTCCAGCCAGTCCATCGCTGGCTGTGCCGCTGGTTCAAGCCCGGGGCCGCTGCGGGTCTGGTCGTCGTGCTCACGGTGCTGGTGCTCGTCATCCCTGGCTTCACGTTGGCGAGCCTCTTGGTCAATCAGGCCCAAGACATGGCGGGCAAGGTGATGTCGGGGCCACTGCTCGACCGCCTCCGCCTGATGCGAGTCGGGCCGTTCGACGTCGGGGCCGAGTTGCTCAAGCTGGGCCAGGCGTTGGCGGCCTGGCTCGGGAGCAACGCGGTGGCGCTCCTTGGAACGGCGACCCGGCTGACCTTGAACATTCTGTTTGCGCTCTTCGGCCTGTACTACCTGCTGCTCAATCCGGATGGCATCTGGGAAAGCGTTCGGCCCTACATCCCGTTCTCCCGGGAGAACACCAAGATCCTCCGCGATCGATTCCGGGCGGTGGCCACTTCGACGGTGATCGGGACCGGACTGACCGCGATCGCCCAAGGCACCGTCGTGGCGCTCGGCTTCTTGTTCACCGGGTTGGGGAACCCGTTGTTCTGGGGCATCGTGACGGTGGTTTTCGCGGTCCTCCCCGTGGTCGGTAGTGGGATGATCTGGGGGCCGGGGGTCGCGGTCCTGGCATTCGACGGCCGCTACGGGGCCGCCGGATTTCTGCTGGTCTGGAATGTGATCGCCACGGGAATCATCGACTACGTGATCCGTCCGCTCGTCTTCAATCGATTCGCCTCGATCCACCCGCTGATCACCCTGGTCGGCGCGGTCGCCGGGGTCAGCTATTTCGGAATTCTCGGGCTCTTGATCGGACCGCTGGCGCTCTCGTATTTCTTCGAGATCCTCCGGATGTATCGGCAGGAGTTCGTCAGCGAGGGCTCCAATAGCGGGTTCACCCAGGAACAGGCCATCCCGGTGCCGGTACCGGCCGCCGCCGTGCCTCGGTCGCCTCCCGCGACGTGAGAGCCGGCCCGCGTCGGAGCAAGATCTTCTGGGCGTTCGCGGCGATCTACGTCGTTTGGGGCTCCACCTACCTCGCCATTCAGATCGCGATCGAGACGATGCCACCCTTCCTGCTCGCGGGGGGCCGCTTTCTGGTCGCGGGCGGGATTCTCTTCGCCTGGGCGGTCTGGCAGGGAGAAGCGATTCCAGCGTTCCCGGTCTGGCGGAGCGCCGCGTTGATGGGGAGCCTGTTCTTCGTGCTCGGCAACGGACTCGTCGTCTGGGCCGAGCAGCATGTCCCCTCGGGACGCACCGCCCTGCTGGCGTCCACCTCGCCGATCTGGACCGTCCTGATCGAGAGCGCGCTCGACAAGTGGCGCCCCCCGAAGCCCCGGGTCGTGGTCGGGATCGGCCTTGGCATCATCGGGTTGGCGCTGTTGACGACCCGGTCTGCCGGGCCGGCGCCGATCTCGCTGCTGGGCTTGCTCGGATTGGTGGTCGCGTCGATGGCCTGGGCGGGAGGCGCCGTCCTCTCCCATCGGCGCCATCTACCCGTCAGTCCGGCGATGGCAACGGGCATCAAGATGCTCGGTGGGGGGGCCCAGCTGGCCGTACTGGCGCTCCTCCTCGGCGAGGGCGGCCGCTTCTCGCTGGCTCACGTCTCGACCGCCTCGTGGCTCGCGGCCGCCTACTTGGTCATCTTCGGCAGCATCATCGGCTTCACGGCGTTCACGTTCCTGCTCCGGGAAACCACCCCGCAGATGGTGGGAACGTCGTCCTACGTCAATCCGCTGGTGGCGGTTTTCCTCGGCTGGGCCCTGGCTTCGGAGCCGGTGACCGGCCGAATGCTGCTGGGCGCGGCCGTGAGCCTGAGTGGCGTCGTGCTGATTCGCTGGACCACGGCGGCTCCTCAATTGGCCGACGAGCCGGAGGTGGGCGCGGTCGAGACCGGTGAGTATCCGGTGGCACGGCGAGAGGGGTAGCAGCAAAAAGGGCCGTCCGAAGACGGCCCTTCTTGTTTTCGCGCTACTAGGTCGAACTCAGTCTTCGCCCGGACGGCCGATCTTGCTGGCGCCCTTCGGTCCGGTCTCCGCGCAGGTCCCTTCGCCGGCCTCGGGCGTCGCGGTCTCGACTTGGTTGACCTCGACCCGCCGGTTCTGAGCCATACCGTCCTCGGTATCGTTCGAGGTCGCCGGCCGGCACTCGCCGAAGCCGCGAGTGATCAGGCGGGCCTTGTCGATGCCCCGCTTGACCAGTTCCCTCTGGATCGACTCGGCCCGCTTCTGCGACAACCAGCCGTTGTAACGAACGCTGTTCCGCCAATCGGTGTGGCCGTCGACGTACACTCGGATCGACGGATCGGCCTTCATGTTCTCGGCCACCTGATCGAGCGACATCCGATCGACGCTGTTGGCGGTGGTGTACTTGTTGGTGCCGAACATCGCCCGGAGCACGACCGAGAGGCCGCGCACCGTGGCGGTGGCGCGATCCGAGTTGCCGCTGCAGGTCGCGGTCACGGTGTAGTCGCCGCTCCGGCTCCAGCTGTAGGTCCAGCCCGACCCGGTGGGATTGCCGTCGGCGGACACCGAGCATTCGTCGGCGCGCATCGCTCGGCTGTTCCCGTCGGACCAGTACCCGTTGACCGAGTAGGTGGCCGACTCACCGAGCTTCAGATTCGACGATTTGGGCGAGATCTCGATCCGCGACAACCGCGGCGGCGGCGGCGGCGGCGGCGGGGCGGTGACGGTCACGGTGGAGGTATCGGCGAACTGGCCGTTCAGGGTCCGGGCGATGACCCGGTAGGTCCCCGCCGTGTTGGAGCTGAACTGGCCGGTGGTGCCGATCGTGCCGCTCGGCATCACCGCGTAGGTGACCTGCGGCGAGGTCGACGAGCCGTCGCAGAGGCGGCCGGAGACGCTGAAGTTGACGGTCTGGCCGGTCTGGACGCTGGCGGTGTTCGGGGTCAGATCGATCCCGTCGAGGCGCTTGGTGCACTTCGAATTCGGATAGATCGACAGCCCCAGCTGCCCGCCAAGATGGATGTTGCTGGACGGATCCTCGACCGCGGTGTTGATCCCCTGAGCCCGGATTTCGTCGGCCCCGTTCCGCGGGCTGGTGATGAAGTCGATCGTCCCGTCGCCGCGGAGCGAGAGCCAACTGTTGATCTTGTACCGGAGGCCGACCAGGCCGCCGACGCCGAAATCGGTGCCGTTGATCGTCTTGACCACGGCGTTGCTGCTCTTGCCCCAGTAGTTGACCACCGGGCCGCCACCGACCAGGAAGTTCCACTTGTTGCCTAACGGGGCATGGTAGAGCGCTCGCAGGTGGATCGGCCAGTACCGGATCGGCGAGCTCTCCTGACCGGTGAAATAGAAGTTGTGCAGGTCGGTCGCGTTGAAGGAGCCGTCGAGCTCGAGCGAGAACTTCGGCGAGAAGAAGTAACCGACCCGCCCGCCGCCGCCGTAACTGTTCGCGCTCTTGTTGCCGATATCGAAGCTCCCGTCGTACTTGGTGTAGCGGCCAAAGCCGCCCAGCTCGACGGTGCCTTTCTCCTGCGCGTGGACCGGAAGGCCGAGCAGACTCACTGCTCCCGCCAACAGGAGGACTCTCCTCATCGGTGCTCACTCCTTAAGTTTCAGTGACTAGGTCCGCACCCGATCCCCATCGGTCGCTCAAGTGCTATAAGCGATTGCGGCTCCACAATATAGCCTCCCATTCGCCAGGCGCCTAGTCCCCGCTGCCAGGGTGACGGCCCGGGGGGCCGCGGGCCCCAGACCACCGGACGAATCACCGAGCGTAATCACCGTAAGCTCTGGCACGATAACAACTTGGCGAAAGCCAACGGGCCTCGACGACTTGTCCAGGCCAGGGCGGGTCGCATATTTCCCCTCGCATTCATTGAGAGCCGGTCATGCTCGCCATCCGTTCGGGGCTCCTCCTCCTCGCCGCCGCGGTCGTCGCCGATCGGCCCGGCAACCTCCTCGTGATCCGGACGACGCCGTCGCAGGACGCGGGGCCCACCGCGGTGGTCACCGTCACCTTCGATCGGCCGGTGGCCGGCTCCCTCGATCAGTCGGTCGATCCAACCACCATCGTCACCGTCGACCCGACGATCCCCGGTGTCTGGGAGTGGCGTGACCCGGTCACCTTGCGGCTCAGGCCCCAGGCGCCGCTCCGGTCGGGAACGACCTACGCCGTCACGGTGCAGCCGTCGTTCGCGTCGCTCGATGGCAGCCGCCTGGCCGAGCCTCATCGATTCGCCTTCCGGGTGTCGGGGCCGCAGGTGCTCGCCTCGGAACCGGTCGCCGACGGCTACGAACCCAGGTTCCTCACCGCCGATCAGTCGTTCCGCCTGGCGACCGGCTCGCCGGTCGATTCGGCCGTCGTCAACCGGGTGGTGTTCGTCGAACCGATCACCTGTCCGCGCACCGGGCCGATTCGGCTCCGCTTGGTGGACCAGCGGCGAATCACCGATTCGATGCCCTGGCCGATCCGCGAGGCCGGTGGCTGGGAACGCGATCGAAGCACCGACTCGCTCCGCCGGATCGTGACGCTGGTACCGGTCGAGCCGCTCCCGTTGGCGTGCCGGGCGGCCCTGGTGGTGCCCTCCTATCTCGACGTCCAGGTCACCGGGCCGATCCAGCGGTTCCCGTTCGAGACCTACGGCCCCCTCCGGCTGGTCGAGGCCCAGTGCGGCAGTGGCGAGAACGCCTGCCCGGTCGGCCCGATCCGGGTCCGGTTTTCAACTCCCGTCAGAGGCGCCGAAGTGCTCCGGAAGGTCCGGATCCTCCCGAAGATCGAGTTCACCGTCTCCGACACCAACGCGGTGGACGACCGGTGGACCCTCTGGGCCGACCTCAAGCCGCGAACCGGGTACTTGGTCGACGTCGATCCGTCGCTCACCGATGGCTTCGGCCAACCGTTGGGCGGCAACCCGCGCGGGACCGCGATGACGACCGGATACGCCCCGGACGTGTCCTATCTGAGCGGGCGGCTCACCGTCGAGCGGGTCGGTCCGCGGACGCTGCCGGTGACCCACGTCAACGTCGACACCCTCGAGGTCATCACGGTCGCGGTGCCGGAGTCGCTCGAGGCCCGGTTCCTGGCCCGCTCCTGGTACGCCTGGGGGGACGACTGGGAACGGCTGGCCGGTCGGGCGGTCGGCCGGAAGATCGCGGTGACCACCCCGCGGGACCGCCACGGCGTGTACGGCGTCCCCCTGAGCCTGCCTAACGTCGCCCCCGGGACCTCGCCCCTGGTCGCGGTGAAGGTGACCAACCGTCACTTGGCCCGTCGAGCCCGGGAAGACGGTACCCCGGGCGACGACGGCCAGCCGATCGCCCTGGTGCAGGTGACCGACCTCGGCGTCCATGCCAAGGTCGGCGCCGAAGAGGCGGTGGTCTGGGTCACCGGCGTCGGGGACGGGGCGCCCCGCTCCGGCGCTCAGGTCCGGCTCCGCGACGGCAACCGGCGGCTCCTGGCCCAAGGGGTGACCAATGCCGAGGGCATCGTTCGGCTGCCGACCCTTCGACGACGCCCGGCCATCCAGGGATCCGACGAGGAAGGCGAGGAGCTCGAGAGCTACGTCGAGGTCCGGACCGCCACCGATCGCGCCTTGGTCGGGGTCAATCAGTACGATCCCGACCTGAGCCCATGGCAGTTCAACGTGTCGCCGGCCTGGGGGGAGGATCGGATTCCGGCCGCCGCCGCGGTCTTCACCGAGCGAGGCATCTACCGGCCGGGCGATTCGGTCTTTGCCAAAGCGGTGGTCCGCACCGGTACCCTTGGCGCTCTCAAGATCCCGGCCCGGACCGATTCGGTCCGGCTGGTCTTCCATGATCGCGACGGAGGCGAGCTCCGGGTGGTGACCACCCCACCCTCCGCCTTCGGGACCACCAGCTCACGGCTGAGATTGCCTAACGACGCGCCCTTGGGCGGCTACCCGGTCACCGTCAGTCTGAAACGCCAGGGCACCTGGCGGGAGTTGGCCCGAGCGGAGTACCGGGTCGCGGAGTATCGCCCTCCGGAGTTCCTGGTCGACGTGACCGCCGACACCGCCGCGCGCGGCACCGGTGACACCCTCACCGCCACGGTGGTGGCCCGATACCTGTTTGGCGCGCCGATGGCCCGGGCGAAGGTGTCCTGGCAGGTCCGCCAGCGGCCGGTCGACCCCTGGGAGTTCACCATCCCGAACACCGACGGCTACTTCCTGACCGCGCGGGGATGGTGGTACGAGGAGTTTCGCTCTCAGGGCGCCGGCGGCAGCGTCAGCGACAGTCGGGTCGATTCACTCGACGCGCGGGGCCAGCTGCTGATCCGCGCTCCGCTCGAGCTCGCCAATCCGACCGCCCCGGCCCGAGTCTCGGTCGAGGCGGTCGTCACCGACGTGAACCGGCAGACGGTGTACGGGAGCGCCGGCGTGATGGTCCACCCGACCGCGTTCTATCTCGGTGCCAAGCCGACCAGCCCCGGCTACTTCTGGACCGCGAACACCTCGGAGCGAGTTCATCTCATCGCGGTGACCCCGACCGGCCAGCGCCAAACCGGCGTGGCGGCCGCCGGCGTCCTGATCCGACGCGAGTGGCATCAGGTGCGCCGCGAGTCGAACGGCTACTCGGAGCTGGTCGGCGAGTGGGTCTCCGACACGGTCGATCGATGCGCCGTCCGGATCGACGCCGCCGGCGCGACCTGCCAGCTCACCCCCAAGGCACCGGGCAGCTACACCGTCTCCTTCCTTGCCGCGGACCACGCCGGCCGGGCGGTGACGACCAGCTTCTATCGCTGGGTCACCGGGCCGGGCTGGGTGCCGTGGGCCGACGAATCGCGGTTCAAGATGGACGTCGTGCCCGACCGGAGCCGCTATCAGGTGGGGGACACCGCGACCGTGCTGCTGGCCTCGCCGTTCACCAACGCGGACGCCTGGGTCACGATCGAGCGGGAGGGTCTCCTCGAGCAGCGCCGGATCCGCCTCGAGAACGGGGCGACCACCCTCAAGCTCCCGGTCACCGAGGCGTGGGCGCCTAACGTCTTCGTCGGGGTGATGGTCAGCCGGGGCCGCTCGGCGCCGCCCGGCCCGCTCGACGACCCCGGCCGCCCCACCATTCGGGTCGGCTACGCCGAAGTGCGGGTCACCCCGGAACGAAAGCGGCTGGCCGTGACGCTCGCCGCCGACCGGCCCGAGTATCGGCCCGGCGAGGAGGCGACGATCACCACCCGGCTCGCCGATCAGGGCCGCGGGGTGCGCGGCGAGGTCACCCTCTGGGCGGTCGACGAAGGGGTCCTCTCGCTGACCGGATACCGGACCCCGGATCCGATCGATCTGCTCTATCAACCCCGCGGCCTCGGCCTCCGGTTAGGCAGCAACCTGGCCACCATCGCGCCCCAAGTCGCGCCCGGCGCCAAAGGCCGCAATCCCGGCGGCGGCGGCGGCGACGGCCAGGCGGAAGTGCTCCGCTCCCGATTCCGGACCACGGCGTTCTTCCTGGGCGCGGTGGTGACCGATTCGACCGGCACCGCCACCACCAAGGTCAAGCTGCCCGACAACCTGACGACGTTCCGGGTCATGGCGGTCGCGGTCACCGTCACCGACCGCTACGGCAGCGGCCAGTCGCCGCTCTTGGTGACTCGACCGCTCCTGGCGCGGCCGGCGCTGCCGCGGTTCGTCAGGCCCGGCGACCAGTTCATCGCCGGCGTGGTGGTCAACCACCGCACCGGCGGCACCCCGAACGTCGCCGTCACCGCCACCGCGGAGGGGATCGGGCTGGTCGGCGGGGCGAACAAGTCGGCCACCCTCGAAGCGGGCCGAGGCCGCGAGGTCCGGTTCCAGTTCCGGGGCGAAGACGGCGACAGCGCCACCTTCCGCTTCGACGTGGCGGGTGCCGGCGACCGCGACGCCGTCCGCCTCGCCATTCCGATCTGGCCGGCTACCAGGCCGTGGACGACTACCTTCGCCGGCCCGGTGACCGACAGCGCTCGCGTCGATCTCGACTTTCAAGCGGACACCGATCTCGATCGCTCCCGGGTCACCGTCAGCCTCGGCAGCTCGCCGCTGGCGCTCCTCAAGGGATACGCCGGCGACCTCCAGGTCTATCCCTACTACTGCAGCGAGCAAATCGCGGCGGTGGCGGCTCCCCTGATCGCACTCTATCGGGCCCGACGCCAAGCCGGTGCCGAAGCCGGCGATACGGTGCGGCTCAAGGCCGAGATCCGGCAGGCGGTGGGGATCATCGAACGACGCCAGCGCGACGACGGAGCGATCGGGCTGTGGAGCGCGCGGGATTGGTCCTCTCCCTGGTTATCCGCCGGCGCCGGCGCGCTGCTCCTCGAGGCGCGGACGGCCGGCATCCCGGTCCGCGACACCGTGATCGCCGCGATCGCCGGCTATCTCGAGCGATCGCTGACCCGCCAGGAGAACATGGCGTTGTCGGTCGCGATGTTCGAATCGGAGCGGCGGGCGAGCCTCGGTGAACGCCTCGCGGTGGCCGACTTCCTGAGCCTCGCCGGGCGCCGCAATCGATCGCTCGAAAACGAGCTGCTCCGCCAGAACGCTCAGCTCGCCCCCGCCGACCGGATCCAGCTCGGGCTGGTCCTCGCGCGCGCCGGCGACCTCCGCACCGGGCGCCGCTTGCTCGAGCCGTTCTGGCGCGCCGCCCGGGTCGAAGGCCGCACCGTCACGCTGCCCGACTCGGTGAGCAGCCGATCGTACTTCGCCTCCACCGTGCGGGCGCCGGCCACCCTGTTGCTGGCCACGCTGGTGGTCGAGCCCACCCATCCGCTCCTGTTCCCGCTGCTCGAGACCGTGGTCTCCCGCGGTCGGGCCGCCGGGCCGCTCGGCTGGTGGAACACCCAGGACTACACCGCCGCGGTTCGCGCCGTCGACGCCTGGCAGCGCAGCCATCCGGCGAGCGAACGGCCCACCATCCGACTCACCGTCGACGGCCGTGCCGCGTTGTCGACCGGGGTTGGTCGGGCCACCGGCGACTCGGTGGTCTCGCTCAGGGCGTTGATGGGCAATCGTCGCGGCGGTCGGCTCTCGCTCGGGCTGGATCGCCAAGGCGGTGCCGGAGCCGGCTTCTACTATCTCACCGTGTCCGAGGTGCCCCGGACGATGGCGGTCAACCCGGAGGACCGGGGGTTTCGGGTCGAGCGCTGGTACGAGGACGTCGAAACCCGGAAGCCGGTGACGTCCGCGGCCGAAGGCGATCTGGTGCGGGTTCGGCTCAGGATCACCGTGGCGGCCGCTCGCTCGTTCGTGGTGGTCGACGATCCGCTGCCCGCCGGTCTCGAGGCGATCGATCTCTCGCTCCGCACCGTGGGAGGTGTCCCCGGCCCGGCCGCGGGGCAGGACGGCGAATCGGAGGAGTCGGCGGAGGACGGCGAGGCGCGCTGGTCGTTCGGCTCGTGGGACAGTGGCTGGTGGTCGCCGTTCGACCACCGGGAGCTGCGCGACGATCGGGTCGTCTACTCGGCCCGGGCGCTGTGGCCGGGCACCTACACCGCGACCTATCTCGCCCGGGCCACCACGCCGGGAACGTTCCAGAAGCCCCAGGCCCATGTCGAGGAGATGTACAACCCGGCGGTGTTCGGGCGCAGTGATGGCGGCACCTTCGTGGTGCGGGCGAAGGCGCCATGAGATTCGGCTGGCGGCGGCCGTGGCGACGGCGGGCGGCGAGGGTGCTGCTCGCCGGCGGTCTGGGTTTCGCCCTCTGGCTGGCGGTGCCGCCCGGGCCCGACCGGCTCGCGCCTCCCACCGACGACGGCCTGGTCCTGACCGACCGGGCGGGGCTGCCCCTCCGGGCCACCCGGGCCGCCGACGGGAGTCGGCAGCGATGGCTCGCGATCGACGCGATCGACCCCGACCTGCTGGTGGCCTTCGTCGCGGCGGAGGATCGCCGGTTCTTCGGGCACCTGGGGGTCGATCCGATCGCGGTGGCGCGGGCCCTCCGGTCCAACGTTAGGCAGGGTCGGGTCGTCTCGGGGGCCTCGACCATTACCATGCAGGTGGCCCGATTGGTGGCGCCGAGCGGGCGGCACCTCGCTGGCAAGCTCCGGCAAGCAGCCTGGGCCCTTCGGCTCGAGCGACACCTCACCAAGCAGGCGATCCTGGAGCAGTATCTGAACCGGGTGCCGCTCGGCGAAGCGGCGGTCGGGGTCGACGCGGCGGCTCGGCTCTACTTCGGGGCCTCGGCGAGCGACCTCGGTCTCGGCCAGGCGGCGATGCTGGCGGGACTCGCCAGCGCGCCGAGTCGGGTCAATCCGCTCCGCGACCCGGCCGGCGCGCTCCGGCGGCGCGATCAGGTGCTCGACCGGCTCCAGGGCAGGGGGTACGCGCTCGGCGAAGATGTGGACCGAGCCCGGATGGAACCGGCGGTCGGGGCCGGGACGTCGTCCGCGTTCTTGGCGCCGCACTTCACCAGCTGGGTGCTCGGGCGGGACGAGCGGCTCGCCGGGACCGTGCGGACCTCGATCGACGGCTCGTTACAGCAGTCACTCGAGGCCGAAGTGCGCCACACGGTCCGCGAGCTCGGCCGTCATGGGGCCGAGCAGGCGGCGGCCGTCGTGCTCGACAACCGGTCCGGGGAGATCCTGGCCTGGGTCGGCTCGCCCGACTTCTTCGCGGAATCGAACGGCCAGGTCGACATGGTGGTCTCCCCCCGTCAGCCGGGCTCGACCTTGAAGCCGTTCCTCTATGGAATGGCCTTCGATCGGGGCCACACCCCCGCCTCGATCCTGGCCGACGTGGCCACCGTCTATCCGACCGCCGCCGGCTCCTACGCGCCCCGAAACTACGACCGCCGTTACCGCGGCCCGGTCCGGGCGCGGGAGGCGTTAGGCAGCTCGCTCAACGTGCCGGCGGTGGCCCTGGCGGCGCGGCTCGGGGTGCCCCCGTTCCTCGAGACCCTCCGGCGGGCCGGGTTCGGTTCCTTGTCGCGCCGGGCCGATCACTACGGGCTCGGTCTCGCGTTAGGCAGCGGGGAGGTCACCTTGCTGGAGCTGGCCAACGGGTACCGCGCTCTCGCGGCGGGCGGGCGGTACCGTCCGGTTCGGTGGCGCGCCGGCGCTCGCGAAGCGATCGGATCCGCCGACGGGGTGTCGGTCATCTCGGCGGAGGCGGCCGCCCAGGTCATCGACATCCTCGCCGACCCGACCGCCCGGATCGCCGGCTTCGGGATGACCACCCCGCTCGAGTTCCCCTTCCGCGCCGCCGCCAAGACCGGCACCAGCCGGCACTTCACCGACAACTGGGCGGTGGCGACCACCGAAGGGTTCACGGTGGCGGTCTGGGTCGGCAACTTTACCGGGCGCCCGATGAACGGGGTGAGCGGCGTCACCGGAGCGGGACCGCTGCTCCAGCGCGCCGTCCTGGCCACCGCGGCGCGCCATCCAGCCGGGTCCTTGCCGACTCCCGCGGACCTCGGGCTCGCCCCGGTCCCGATCTGTCGGCTCTCGGGGCTCGCCGCGACCGGCGCCTGTCCGAGCTTGGTCGAGTGGTTCCGGCCCGGGACCGAACCCGGCCCCGACACCTGGTTTCAGGCCGCGGGCCTGTCGTTGCCGAGCGAGTACCGTGAGTGGGAAGGCCGGAGCGAGAGCGGGAACGGTGCGGCGGCTGGGGTGATTCAGGTCGGACTCGAGGCGCCAACCGGGCCGGGGCTTCGGATCACCTCGATTCGCGAGGGCGACCGATATCGACTGGTGCCCGGCGTCGATCCCGCCTTCCAGACCGTCGGTCTCCGAGCCACCGCGTCCGGGGCGCGAGTGCAATGGTTCGTCGACGGGAGTCCGTACCGATCTGGCCGGTGGCGCCTGGTGCCGGGACGTCACCAGATCCGGGTCGTGGCGGGGGCCGAGAGCCACCAGGTCAACATCGAGGTTCTCCCCTAGCGAACCCGGCGATCTATTTTCCAGCGATGAATACCGACGAAGGCGTCGTCGAGGAGCTTCGGGAGGCCCTGGCTCCGGAGCTCCACCTCCTCGATCGACTCGGCAGCGGCGGGATGGGCGATGTCTTTCTCGCCCGCGATCCGGTCCTCAAACGCAACGTCGCGGTGAAGGTCCTTGCCCAGCAGCTCGGGCCGAGCGGGCCGGCCCGAGAGCGGTTTTCGAGGGAAGCCGAGGCCGCCGCGGCGGTCGCCCATCCGAACGTGGTGCCGATCTATCAGGTCGGGACGCTGCCCCGGTCCGAGCTGGGATACATCGTGATGGCGCACGTCGACGGCCCGACGCTCCGCGCGTTGGTGCCCGCCGGGGCGGTGGCGTCGGAATCGGAAGTGCGCCGGATCATGGCCGAGGTGGCGGCGGCCCTCGCGGCGGCCCACGCCCGCGGCGTGGTCCATCGCGACATCAAGCCGGCCAACGTGCTCTACGACCAACGCGGCGGGCGGTTCGTGGTCGTCGACTTCGGGATCGCCTCGGTCCTCAACCGCACTGCCGACGGGGCCAGCCCTCGGCTCACGATGGAAGGGCTTCCCATCGGGACCCCGGAATACATGAGCCCGGAACAGGCGGCGGGCGACCCGGTCAGCGACAAGAGCGACGTCTACAGTCTCGGCTGCCTCTGCTACGAGCTGTTGACCGGCCGCCCGCCGATCACCGGCCCGACCCCGTCGGCGGTGTTCTTCGGCCATCTCAGTCAGACGCCGCCGGCGATCCGCTCGCTCCGGTCGGATCTCTCGCCGGAATTCGCCGCGCTGGTGATGCGGTGCCTTCGGAAGAACGCCGCCGAGCGCCCCGACGCCGAGGAGTTGACCCGGGCGCTCGGTCCGGTCCGTCAGGCGACGATCGAGTGGCCCCCACCCGGGCTCGAGGCGCTCCATCGGGAGGGCGCCCGTTGGATTCGGGTCGTCGGTCGATTCGCGGCGGTGCTGTTCCTCTTCGTGGCTATCATGGGAATCCACCCCGCCGCGGCCCGGCCCTGCTGCGCGGATGCCCCGGACCGCTCGCCAGGGTGGCTCCTGTTGAAGCGGCTCTCGATGGTGACCCCGATCCGGTTCGACGACCCGGACGCGCTCGCCATCTGGTACTTCCTCCTCGACGCGGCGTTCTTCGTCCTGCTCGCGGCCCTGGTGCCCGTGGTGATTCGCACCGTGAGCCTGGCGCGCCAACTGATCGGGGGCCAGGGCAGTGGATACCCGTTGACCGTGCTGGCGAGAGTGGCCTGGGATCGGCACCGCGACACCGGGGACCTCCTGAACCTCACCGGCCGGTACGCGCTGCTGGCACGCGAACGCCGGGAGCGTCAACTCCGGCGCCGCGCGCTCGGAAGTGGGGCCCAGGCCGGCGCCGCGGTCCTCCTCATCGTGACCTGTCTCGCGTGGCTGGGCGGCTGGCTCGACCTCGGGACCGACGCCACCGCGGGACTGCTGCCGTTCGCCGAGTTGGCGTTGATCGCGGTGCCGGTGGCCGCGACCCTGGGTGTCTACCTGGTGCTCGAGCTGATCGACGTGTCGCAACGTTGGACCCCCCGCCGATCGGGTCGCCGGCCGTCCCCGCTCCGGAAGGATGTTCGTGACGCCTGGCTGTCCGCGGCGGGGGTGGCGACCCCGGTGACGGCGGGAACCAAGGCCCTGGTGCGAGGCGCGGGGATCGCGGGCGTGGTGGTCAGCGTCCTCACGGTGGTCGTGGCGGCGTACGGACTGATCGCGGTGTTTGGCGCCAGCGCTCGTTTCGCGACCGATCGTGCTGGGGTCGCTGTCTGGCTGGCGAGCCACTCGGGCGCCCAGGTGGCGCCGTCGGTCGTCCCGCTGGAGGAACGCACCGCGCTCGCGTTGGTCGCGTCGGTGCCCCTCGACGGCGAGGTCATGCGGATCCTCCTCGGCGGGAGGATCCCGGTGGCGGAACGGCGGTTGCTTCTCGAGTCGGTCGGTCCGGGGTTCTGCCTCAATCCGCGCGAGGTGCTGTTCGGCGTGATGCCGGCGCGCCTCGCCGAGCGCGACCGGTTGGCCCGGCTCGCGGGCCTCGATACGGCGGGTCTGGGGAGCCGGTTCGATTCCAGCCTGCTCACCAACGGCGGGCTCCTGGGCCTCCGGAGGCGGGCGCGCTACTGCGAGCAGTACTTCGGCAATCGAGCGACCATCTCCCCGACGTCTAGGGAGTGACCTGAAACTCGACCCGGAGACTAGCGCTACTCCCCTCGCGGGGGTCGGCGATCGTCACCTTGGCGAGAAAGATCCCGGGGGCCAGCCCGCCCGGCGCGGCCCGAAGCGTCAAATCGCTTCCGGCCATCTCGACGGTGAGCCACCCGGACCCGTCTCTGGTCAGGTACTCCACGGTGGCCTCGTACCGGCCGCGCCTGGTGCCGCCGTCGATCCGGGCGAGGCTGATCGCGTCCGCATTGGCGGCGAGCGAGGCCCGTAAGAGAACCAGGTCGGGGGTGATCTCGAACGCCGGTTTCGTCAGCGGACCGGTCGTCCCGGCGCAGGAGGAGAAGCCGCTGGTGAGCAGGAGCACCCCCGACAGCACCAGGCCAATCGACCAGCGGCGGTGGGGGGCGAGAACGGGCAGTGTGACGCGCGACATGACGACCCCGAATACGTGGCCCGGCTTTCCGGAGTTTCCCGCCCCGCCTCGGTGCCACCTCGGCTGGCCGGCGATGCCGGGAACGATACCGCGCGGGCGGCGGATCGATCAACCGGGGCTTGCGGGAGTGGCCGGGAACTTGCATTATTATGCATTATGCAGAAACCCGTCATCGCCCTCGCCTTTTCCGGCGGGCTCGACACCAGCTACTGCGTCCCCCGACTGTCGGAGCAGGGGTTCGCGGTCCATACCGTCTATGTCAACACCGGCGGCGCCTCGCCCGAGGAACGGGCCCAGATCCGTCGCCAGGCCATGGCCGTCGGCGCGGTCGACCATCACGAGGTCGACGCCCGGCAGACCGTCTTCGATCGGTTCGTTCGCTACCTGATCCAGGGCAACGTTCTCCGGGGTGAGGTCTATCCCCTGAGCGTCGCGGCCGAGCGGACCCAGCAGGCGATCTCCAGCGTCGACGTGGCCCGTAAGATCGGGGCGGTCGGGGTGGCCCATGGGTCCACCGGGGCGGGGAACGACCAGGTCCGCTTCGACATCGCCCTCCGCGTCCTCGCGCCCGAGCTCCGGATCGTCACCCCGATCCGTGACGAGGGGCTCACCCGCGACAAGGCGATCGCCTACCTCGAGGAGCGGAAGCTGCCGGTGCCCCCGAAGGCCGGGGCATTCAGCATCAACAAAGGTCTCTGGGGCACCACCTGGGGTGGCGGCTGGACCCACGATACCTGGGCGGCGCCGCCCGCCGAGCTGCTCGATCCGCCCGCCGACGCCCCCGCGCCTCGGGACTATGTCATCGGCTGGGAGAAGGGGGTGCCGCGCACGGTCGACGGCGCCGCGCTCTCGGGTGCCGATCTGATCGCGGTGATGAGCGAGGCGTGTCAGGCCTACGGCGTCGGCCACAACATCCACGTCGGCGAGACCGCCCTCGGCATCAAGGGCCGGATCGGGTTCGAGGCCGGCGCCGCGGTGGTGCTGGTCAACTGTCACCGTGAGCTCGAGAAGCTGGTGCTCACCAAGTGGCAGACGTTCTGGAAAGACCACCTCTCCCGCTTCTATGGTGATCGGATCCACGAGGGACACTACTTCGATCCGGCGCTCCGGGACATCGAGGCGCTGATCACCAGCTCTCAGGACCGGGTCACCGGGGAGACCCGGGTGCGGCTCGCCCCGGGGCGGTTCATGGTCACCGGCAGCCGGAGTCCGTTCTCCCTGATGGATCGCTCGGTGGCGACCTACGGCGAAGAGAACCGGCTCTGGACCGGCGATGAAGCCCGCGCTTTCGCCCGGATCGGGGCGATTCCCTCGTTGCTGGCGGCCAAGGTCGCCGCCAAGGCGAAATAGCGATGGTCCTCACCACCCGGATTCGGCTCGACCGAATCGCTTCGTCGACCAAGAACGCGCGGCTGGCGACCGACGTCATCGTCGGAGCCGACATCGTGGCCGAGGAAGGACGGATCCTCGCGGTCCGGATTCTCACCGACAAGTCGACCTACAACACGGTCGAAGACGTCACCGGCCGGATGATGTCTCTGCGAGCCGGCGACGTTCTTGCCGGGACGTTAGGCTCGCGCCGTGCCCTCCGCGGCTACGCCGGCGAAGTGCCCGCGTCGGTCGCGGTGGGGGACACCATCGAGGTACTCAACCTGGGCGGCATTCTCGGCCGCTGCACCTCGGTGAATCCCGACATCGGGCAGCCGTTCAAGGCCGAAGTGCTTGGCGCCGTGCTGGCCTTCCCCGAGCTGGGCGACCGGGTCGGCCGGCCGGCGAGCATTCGAGACGGCGCGATCGCCGGCGCCGATCAGCTGCTGAGCACGACGCCGGTGGTGTATGTCGCCGGCACTTGCATGAATGCGGGGAAGACCGTGGCCGCGACGGAGCTGGTCCGGGGGCTGGCTCGGCGAGGCCTCAAGGTCGCGGCCGCGAAACTCACCGGCGTTTCGCTGATGCGCGATACCTTGTCGATGCTCGACGCGGGGGCGGTGGCGGCGCTCACCTTCAACGACGCCGGGATCGCCAGCACGCACCCGGGGCAGACCGTGGGGGTCGCCAAGGGTCTCTTGAACCGGCTCGCCAGTCGGCAGGCCGGGTCGCCCGACGTGATCGTCGCCGAGCTGGGCGACGGGATCCTCGGCGAGTACGGGGTCCAGGACATTCTCCAGGATCCCGAGCTGATGGCCGTCGGCGTGGCCCACGTCATGGCGGCACCGGACCCGGTGGCCTGTTGGGGCGCGCTCGAGCTGTTCCGGGAGCGCTTCCACCTGCCGATCACCGTCTTCACCGGCCCGGCCACCGACAATCAGGTCGGCCGCGATTTCATCACCGGGGTCCTCGGCCACCGGTCCCACAACGCGCTGCGCGACGCGGCCGGCTTGGTCGACGCGGTCCAGACCGAGCTCGACGCCAAGCTGGCCCAGCGCGGGGCGGCGTGATGCGGGTCGCGGTCATCGGGGCCGCCGGCTACGTCGGCGGCGAGCTGCTTCGAATCCTCCTCCAGCATCCCGACGTCACCGACGTCCGGGCCACCAGTCGGAGTCAGGCCGGCAAGGCGTTAGGTGACGTCCATCCCGCCCTGGCCCGGGTCGACGCCCGGTTCAGCGGCCTGTCGCCCGCTGAGGCGGCCCGTGGGGTCGATGTGGCGTTCCTCTCCCTCGAGCACGGCGAATCGTCCAAGCTGATGGGCGAGGTGATCGACGCCGGCCCCGGGCTGGTCGTCGATCTCGCCGCCGACTTCCGGATCCAGGACGGCCGGCTCTACGAACGCTACTACGGACCGCATCCGGCCTCCGCGCTGGTGCCTCGGTTCGCCTACGGCCTGGCCGACGTGCGCGGCGCCGAGCTGGCCAAGGCCACCGCCATCGCGGCCCCGGGCTGCTTCGCCACCGCGTCGCAGCTCGCGCTCTACGCCCTGCGCGGCGCTCCCCTCGCGGCCGAGCCGGTGATCTACGGGATCACTGGATCGAGCGGGGCGGGGGTCCATCCCAAGCCGACCACCCATCACCCGGCGCGGGCCCACAACGTCTTCGCGTACTCCGTGCTCGGGCATCGGCACGAGGCCGAGATCGGCGAGCAGTGGCGCCAGTGGACGGGCCGGCCGGCGGCGCTCCCTCGCTTGATGACGCACTCCGGCCCCTTCGTCCGCGGCATCTACGCCACGGTGCACGCCCATCTGCACGAGCCCGCGGCGGGAGCCGTGGTCGCCGAGGCCGCCCGGGCTTTTCAGGGGCGGCCGTTCGTGCGGCTGCTGGCCGCGCCGCCCGAGCTGACCCACTGTGTCGGCACCAACGACGCGCTGCTCCACGTCGTCGCCTCCGCCGACCAGCGCGAGGTGGCGGTGACGGTGGCGATCGACAATCTGGTCAAGGGCGCCGGTGGCCAGGCGGTGCAGGCGATGAATCTGGCGTTAGGTCTCCCGGAGACGGCCGGTTTGGCCGGTCTCCCCGTCTTCCCCATCTGACGATCTTCTCATGACGACTTCAGCGCCCGGCGCGTGGCTTCCGGTCTATGCCCAATTCCCGCTCCGAGCGGTCTCCGGGTCCGGCTCCTACCTGGTCGACGATAAGGGCGAGCGGTGGCTCGACGCCTACGGCGGCCACGCCGTGGCCTCGACCGGGCACTGTCATCCCGAGGTGGTGAAGGCCATCGCCGAGCAGGCCGGCAAGCTGATCTTCTACTCGACCGCGGTGCCGCATGCTGGTCGCGAGGAACTCGCCGAGCTGATCGCCGCCAACTGCCCCCCGCCGCTCGGCAAGGTGTTCTTCTGCAACAGCGGCGCCGAGGCCAACGAGAACGCGCTCGGCCTGGCGCGGAAGGTGACGGGCCGGCAGCGGATCGTCTCGGTGGCGGGCGGATGGCATGGGCGGACCGCGGCCACCCTCGCGGTCACCGATGGCGCCAAGTACGAGGAGGCCGCCCGGCGCACCGGGATCTCGATCTCCACCAAGGTTCCGTTCAACGACGTCCAAGCGATGATGGCCGCGGTCGACGACACCGTGGCCGCCGTGATCGTCGAGCCGGTCCAGGGTCTTACCGGCGCGCGCGACTGCTCACCCGATTTCCTCCGGGCCGCCCGGCTCGCCTGCGACCGCGAAGGCGCGGTCCTGATCTTCGACGAGATCCAATGCGGCGTCGGCCGGTGCGGCGCGTTCACCGCCGCCGAGGCGTTCGAAGTGATCCCCGACGTGGTGACCTTCGCCAAAGGCCTCGCCTCCGGGTTGCCGATCGGCGCGATGGTGGCGACGCCCGCGATGACCGCCGCACTCAAGGTGGGCGACTTGGGCAGCACCTTCGGCGGCGGCCCGGTGCCCTGCGCCGCCGCGATCGCCACGATCAACGTCATGCTCCGCGACCGCCTCATCGAGAACGCGGTGATGGTCGGTGACCAGATTCGCCGCGGCGCCGAGAAGATCCCCGGGGTCGTCGAGGTCCAGGGCCGCGGGCTCCTGATCGGGCTCCGCCTCGCCAAGCCGGCGGCCGAGGTCCAGAAAGCGCTGTTCGCCGCTCGCATCCTCACCGGGACCTCCGGCGATCCGGCCGTCCTTCGGCTGATGCCGCCGCTGTCGCTCTCCCGCTCCGAAGCCAACCTCCTGATCGACGCCATTCGTCGGGTACTGACATGAGAAAACGCGACTTCCTCGCCACCGAAGATCTCATCGCGGGCGGCTTCGACGGGATCCTCGAGCTGGCCGCGCGGGTCAAGGCCGGCCAGGTCAAGGGCGGGCTCGAAGGAAAGATCCTCGCGGCGGCCTTCATGGACCCGAGTCTTCGGACCCGGTCCAGTTTCGAGGCGGCGATGTTCCTCCACGGCGGCCACATGATCGTGCTCGAGCCGGGGCGGGGCAGCTGGACCTGGGAGACCGAACCCGGCGTCGTCATGGAAGGCACCGCGGTCGAGCACTTGATCGAAACCTCCCGAGTCCTCGGCCGTTATGCGGACGCGATCGGGGTTCGGGTGTTTCCCCGAGGGAAAGAGTGGATCAAGGAGCGGCAGGACCGGGTCATCCGCGACTTCGCGGCCTACAGCGAGAAGCCGGTCATCAACCTCGAGTCGGCCCGACGGCATCCCTGTCAGGGCCTCGCCGACGCCTTCACCCTCAAAGAGAAGCTCGGCGACCCCAAGGGGAAGAAGTTCGTCCTCTCCTGGGCCTGGCACCCGAAGTCGCTCCCGACCGCGGTGCCCGCCTCGGCGGCGATCGCCGCGGCCCAGCTCGGCATGGAGATCGTGATCGCCCGACCGGAAGGCTACGATCTCGACCCCGACGACATGGCGACGATCTACCAGCAGGCCACCGCCAACGGTGGTCGGGTCAGCCTCGCCACCTCGATGACCGACGCGATGATCGGCGCCGACGCCGTTTACGTGAAGTCGTGGGGCTCGCTCCAGTACTATGGGCGGCCCGACGAGGAGCGCGAGTTCCGCGCGGGACTCCGACCGTGGCGAATGACCGTGGACCACCTCCGAGCCACCAAGGCCGGCAAGGGGAAAGTGATGCACTGCCTGCCGGTCCGCCGCAACGTCGAGATCGACGACGCGGTGCTCGACGGCCCCAACTCGGTGGTGGTCGACCAGGCCGAAAACCGAATGCACGTCCAACGAGCCTTGATGCTCGATCTGATCGGGAGCCGATAGATGACGCCGGGTAACATCGCTCTGAGCGGATTGAAGGGCGCCCTCCGCTACGTCCGGGCCTATCGCGATCATGTCTTCGTGGTAAAGGTCGGTGGCGACGTGGTGGCCGATCCCCACGGCCTCGATCAGGTCGCGACTCAGGTTGGCTTGCTCCACTCGCTCGGGATTCGGCTCGTCTTGGTCCACGGCGGGGGACCGCAGGCCACGGCGATGTCCCGACGGCTCGGCCGTGAGCCGGAGATCGTCGCGGGTCGTCGGGTTACCGATGACGACGCCCTCGAGGTCGCCAAGATGGTCTTCGCCGGCACCGTCAACCTCGATCTGCTGTGCGCCCTCCGGCGCCACGGCGTCCAGGGGGTCGGGCTCTCCGGGGTCGATGCGGACTTGCTGAGCGCGACTCGACGGCCGCCGGTCGAGGTCAAGGACGATGCCGGGGTCACCCGCACCGTGGACTACGGCCACGTCGGCGACATCGACGGGGTCGACGGCCGAGTGGTGACCACGCTCCTCGACAATCGATTCGTCCCGGTGGTCTGTTCGCTGGCCGGCGACCGCGACGGCCACGTCTTCAACGTCAACGCCGACACCGTGGCCGAGCGGATCGCCATCGCGCTCAAGGCACAGAAGCTGATCTTCCTGACCGGCGTGCCCGGGGTCCTCCGCGACCGCAACGACCCCTCGTCGCTGGTGGCGTTCGCCGATCCGGACGATCTCCAGCAGCTGATGGCCGACGGCCGGTTGGCTGGCGGGATGCGTCCCAAGGTCGAGGCCTGCATTCGGGCGGCCACCAGCGGGGTCGAACGGACCCACATCATCGACGGACGGGTCGCCGACTCGCTGCTCCAAGAAGTGTTTACCGGTGCCGGGACCGGCACCATGATCGTCGGGAAGAAAGAGAAGGCGAGTTACCTGGGGGCCGAACTTGCGGAATGAAGTCGATCTCCTGAAGGAGCTGGTGGCGATCGAGTCGATCAGCGGCAACGAGGCTGAGATCTCCCGGTTCGTCGATCACACGGCCCGGAAGCTCGGGCTCGAGTCGGTCCGCGACGAGACCGGCGTCAAAGTCCTGATCGACACCGGCCGCCCGGGAGATTCGCTCGCCTTCATCAGCCATCTCGACGTGGTGCCCCCGGGTAACGGCTGGACCCGGGACCCGTTCACCCCGACCATCGAGGGCGGCCTCCTCTACGGCCGCGGCTCCGGCGACGCGAAGGCGTCGGTCGCGGCGATGCTGCTCGCGGGGTACGACTTCGCGGAGGCGCGATCGGCGGCTGGTGGCCGGCTCATCCTCGTCTTCGGGCTCGGCGAAGAGACCAAGGAGACCACTATGGGGCGGGCGGTCGCGATGCTGCCGCAGATCTCCGCCGCGGTGGTCGGTGAGCCCACCAATCTCGACATCGCCATCGCCCAGCGCGGGCTGATGATGGTCGACCTGGTCGCCACCGGCGACCAGCGTCACGCCGGCTACGCGGCCGACGGTGACTTCACCAACGCCATCACCCGCCTGGCCGCCGACCTGGTCAAGCTTCCGGCCCTCCTCGCCGAGCGGAACCATCCGGTGTTAGGCAGGGCCACCGTCACGGCCACCATGGTCCAGGCCGGGGTCAGCCGCAACGTCACGCCCCCCGTCGCCAAGGCGGTGCTCGACATTCGGAGCACTCCGACCTGGGAGCACCCCGAAATCGCCGAGGCGATGCGGGCCGTGCTCGAGTGCGACGTGGTGGTCACCTCGGAGCGCCTGGTGCCGTGCGAGACGCCGGCCGATTCGCGACTGCTGGCGCTCGCCAAGCAGGTCCGGCCCGAAGCCAAGACGTTCGGTAGCCCGACCTGCTCCGATTGGGTTTTCGTGCGGGGCGCCGACGCCATCAAGTGTGGCCCGGGCACCAGCCGGCGGTCCCACACAGCCGACGAATGCGTCGAGATCGCCGAGGTGACCGCAGCGCGCGATTTCTACCGGCGGCTCGCGGAGGCATACCTGGCATGAAGACCCTCTGGTCCGGCAGCGGCGCCACCCACCGCGACGTGCTGGCGTACACCGTGGGCGACGATCGCGCCTGGGACGCCCGGCTTCTGCCCTGGGACATCCTCGGCAGCCTCGGCCATATCGAAGGGCTTCGCGCCGCCAAACTCCTCTCCGCCGGCGACCACACCCGGTTGCGGGCAGGGCTCCGGCGAGCGCTCCGATCGTATGACGCCGGCCGGCTCCGCATCGGCCGGGAGCACGAGGACGCCCATTCCGCCGTGGAAGCGTGGCTGACCAAGCGGCTCGGCGCCGTCGGTGAGCGGGTCCACACCGGCCGGTCCCGGAACGACCAGGTCGCGGTCGACGTCCGCCTCTGGGCCAAGGACCGTCTGTTAGGCACTCACGAGGCCGCCAGCCGGCTCGCCGCCGCGCTGCTCGGATTCGCCCGAAGGGAGCGGGGATCACTCTGGCCCGGCTACACCCATCTCCGCCGGGCGATGCCGTCGAGCGCCGGGCTCTGGGCAGCCGCGCTCGCCGAGGGGCTGCTCGACACCTTGGAGTCGTTCGAGGCCGTCTGGCGCCAGCTCGATCGGTCGCCGCTCGGATCCGCCGCCGGCTACGGCGCCCCCTTGCCGCTCGATCGCGAGCGAGTCGCCCGGGCGCTCGGGTTCGCCGAGGTCGAGCACGCCATCGGTTCGGTGCAGAACGGGCGGGGGAAGCTCGAGGCCGCGGCGCTGTTCTGGGCCGTGCAGCTCGGGCACGACATCGGCAAGCTCGCCACCGACGTGGTGCTGCTCACCGGCGAGGAGTTCGGGCTCCTGGTGCTGCCGGCGTCGCTCGCGACCGGGTCGAGCATCATGCCTCACAAGCGTAACCCGGACGTTTTCGAGCTGACCCGGGCCCGAGTCGCCCTCATCGAGGCGCAGCTCTCCGCCACCCTCGGTCTTCGGGCCAAGCTGACCAGCGGGTATCACCGCGACTTCCAGCTCCTCAAGGCGCCGTTGATGGCGGGCCTCGACACCGCGACGTCGATCGCCGCGATGATGGCCACGGTGGTGCCGCTGCTCGAAGTTCGGCGGGGCCGGGGCCGGGAGCTCCTCGAGGGCGGCGCGTTGGCCACTGACGAGGTGATGCGGCGGGTCGAGGCGGGGATTCCCTTCCGGCGGGCCTATCGCGAGGTGGCCGCCGCGCTCAAGCGAGGGGAACGCTTCCCCGCGCCGTCCGCGACGGCCCTGATCGCCCGGCGGCGGAGCACCGGCGGGATCGGTAACCTCGACTTGGGCCGGCCAGCGGCCCGGCTGGCGGCGATCGACCGGTGGCGCCGCCGGGAACGGGCCCGGTTCGACCGTGCCATGCACCGACTGGCCGGGCGGCGCCGATGATCCGCGGGGACCGGCGCCAGCGGCACCTCAAGATCCTCGAGCTGATCTCGACTCACGCGATCAGGACGCAGGAGGAGCTGGCCGACGCGTTGGCCCGGGAGGGCTGGGACGTCACTCAATCGTCGGTGAGCCGTGACATCACCGCGCTCAAGCTGATCAAGATCGACGGGGTCTATACCCGGCCGGCCGTTGCCCGAGTCGCCCGCCGCGACCCCGATGAGCAGCGCATTGTCGAAGGTGTGCTGGCGTACTCGGCGGCCGGCGATTCGCTGATCGTGCTTCACACCCCGCCGGGCGAGGCGAACCGGGTCGGAGTCGCCCTCGATCGCCTCGCCTGGCCCGAGACCCTCGGTAACATCTCGGGCGACGACACCATCTTCCTCGCCACCAAGGATCTCCCCGCGCAGCGTCGGATCCTCCGTCGCCTCGGTGGACTCGTCAACCAGAGATAGTGGACGTCGCTCGATGCGCGATGGCCGGACGGACCGGTTTCCCGAGCGTCGCCGACTTACTACCTTCCGCGGACACGCGCTGGTCCCTCGAGGGCGGCGCCCGGTGAGCGCGTTCGAGACCCCTTAACTGGCAAGCCATCCCGATGAAGGCCGCAGCCGTCACCACAGCGATCCTCCTGGCCGTGTTCGCGATCCGCGCGGACGCTCAGCAGCTCCAGACCCGCCCGGTCCCGACCGGCGACGTCCAGTCGTTCACCTTCCAATCGCCGTCGATGGCGGTCCGGTTCTCCCTCAACGTCGGCATGCCGACCGGCTACAAGCCGGGGGACGGAAAGAGATATCCGGCCCTGATCGTCACCGACGGCGACTTCGCGTTCCCCACGGTCAACGCGGCCGCGGGGAGCCTGGCGGGAGCGATCACGCCGCTGTTCGTTATCAGCGTCGGAACGGCGCTCGATGAGGGTGAAGGGGAGCACACCAAACGGCGGATCTACGAGTTCTCCCCTCCCGGCTGGGACCGAAAGGACACCTTCGGCCAGCTAGTGGAGAACCTCTGTCGGACCCTCAAGACGGACGACGCGCGTTGCACCGGTGGGGCGGGGAACTTCCTCACGGCGATCGCCACCGAGATGATCCCCCAGCTCGCCGCCAAGTTTCCGATCGACACCGCTCAGCTTGGGCTCTTCGGGCTGTCGGCCGGCGGGTTCTTCGCATCCTGGGCCATCTTCCAGCCGAACTCCCCGTTCAAGAACTACCTGATCTCGAGCCCCGCGATGGCATACGGCCGGGGGGAGATCTTCCGGCAGGAGGCGGGTTACGCGGCGAATCATCAGGATCTTCCCGTCGGCATCTACCTCGCGGCCGGGACCCTCGAGGCGTACGATCCGCAGCTCGAGGGGATCGGAGAGATCGTGAGCGGCATGTCACATCTGGCCGGCGTGCTCGCGAGCCGGAAGTACCCCGGCCTCAAGTTGACGATCGAGTATCACCCGGGCATGGGGCACACCGACGTGCTGGGGACCTCGGTGGTGCGGGGGCTTCGCACCCTCTATGGCAAGTGAGCGCGGCGCGATGAAGGCCTTCCTCGCCTCGTCGAAGAACGGCGCCCCGTCCCGCACTGAGCCTAGTTAGCCTCTACCCTCAACTTCGCTTTCAGCCGGTCAGTGGTCAGATGCTTCGCGACGTCGAATGGCTCGCATTCGCCACTGGCGGAGGTGAACTCGATCGGCCCCACCTTGCGCGCCACCTTCAGGGCCGCCTCGTTCAGCACGGCGCTCCGCTTTCCGATCCCCATCAGCGCCGCGCCCATGGCCATGCGGACCTTCTCCGACTCGGTCCCGATCCTGGCCGCGATGCGCTTCACATGGGCGAGGAAGAACTCCTCGCTCGGCGCCTTCTTGCCGGAGAACTTCGACGCCTCATAGAGCAGCCCGTAACCGCAGTCGCGGCGTACCGGGTCGTCGCTCCTGACCCACTGGTCGGCAAGCTCGACCACGAATGACGTCTTCGCCAGCGTGGCGTCGCAGGAAGCGAACACGTACGCCAGCAGGCCGCCGGCCAACTCCTCGACCTGTTTCTCGGCCTGCTCGCGGGTCATTCGCGCGGGGTCGTCGATCAGCAGCGCGATTACCCTGGCTTCGTGGACGTCGGTCTTCCAGAGCGCGCGGGCCAGGGCACGATCGCGCCCGATCCGTTTGGCCAGCTTACGGAGCCGGGTGAGGCCAATGCCGTAACTCCTCATCCCCGCGGTGCTCGAGCCCAGCTTCCCCCAGTTGCTCATGCCACGCTCGTCGCGCTCGGAGTCGAGCAAAGCGATGACTTCGGAAACTGTCATCGGAGATACCCCCTTCAGCGTCGTTACCTCGTCGAACCGTCCGGTCATCGATTGGCCGCGTCCACCGTTCGCTTCTTCCGATCCACTCAGTAAGGTACCACGCGGAGGTACCCGACCGCGCCTTCTCAGCGACCAGCTAGCCAGGTCCTGCGGAGGGCGCTGGACTGCCGAGCACGTAGATTGCCCACGGCGCCACGGATGTTTCGCTGACCCAGGAGTAGGGCTCCGCAGGGTAGCCGAGCGGGCGGTGGGTCGCGATCACCTCAAGGCCAGCCTGCGTGAATACAGAGCGATACGTCTCGTCGGTACAGAGGATGTCCTCGACGGGGCGCGAGTCTGGCACGTCGAGCATCACGGCGCGCACCAGATCCCCAGACCGGGCCGCGTGGTTCTCCGGAAAGGCGCGGGTGGAGAAAGAGGCCCATTCGTGGAGGTAGACTGCCGGGGAGGACACGATGACGACAATACGGCCAAGTGGCGTCAGGGAAGCCCGGAGTGCGCGGAAAAGGCCGATCTTCTGGTCGCTCGACGGCACATTGTCGAAAGTGAACGCTGCCAAGACAAGGTCATAGGCCTCGGGAGGAAGCGCCGGAGGCGCGTCGCGGGGAAGGAGTCGGTAGTCGCCACTGGGGTCGCGGGCGCGGGCTTGGGCCAGCATCGGTTCGGAGATGTCGATGCCCGTCACTTGGTAGCCCAGGTTTCGGAGGAAACGGGTAGAGCGGCCGGTGCCGCAGCCGAAGTCCAGGGCCCGAGCGCCTTGCACCGACTGCTGGAGGATCCAAGGGAGATCGCGAAAGGCGAGATAGTAGGTGCCAGGGTACTCGAGGCGGGCGTACGCGGCCGCTCGTTCGACGTCCTCGTAGACATTGCGGAACTGGTCGGGCATTCGTCACCAGAATTGAGCTAAGAAGCACAGAGCGGCTCCGTCTGTCTCTATGCTAGGTGGCACGATGGATGGCCACCAGTGTGCCGACGACGTGCCAGGCCTGATAGGCCCCGCCAGCGTCCAACCAAAGTAGGGGCGCGGCCTCGACTCCGGAATACGGACCCCGGGCGCTCGGCCGCAGCGCGTTGAAACGTCACGCGACCGCGAGACAGCGTGAGGACCACCGCACCGCGTAGCAGGGCAGGGCCGTCGGCCCGGAAAGGATCGACGTCCAGCACCGTCAGATCGGCCCGCTTGCCCACCAAAAGCGTGCCGGCATCTCCTTCGTCGAATCCCGCGTGCGCGCTCCACACGGTGTAGCCACGCACCGCTTCTTCCGGCGTCATGCGCTGCGCCGGATACCATCCACCGGATGGCGCACCGCTCGTGTCCTGCCGGGTGATCGCAGAGTGCAGTCCGTACAAAGGGCTCCAGTCAGAGCCGGGCAGATCCGACGAAAAGACGAGTGCGGCCCTGGCGCGACGCAGCGTGCGCCAGGCATAGGCGCCAGCGATCCGGTCCGCGCCGACGCGCGCCTCTGCCCACGCCTTGTCCTCGACGGCGTGCGGCGGCTGCACCGAGGCGACGACGCCCAGTGTCGCGAAGCGCGCGACATCCGGCGGCGACACGATCTGGGCGTGCTCCACCCGATGGCGCAGCTCTCGCGCCTTCGGGGCGGCGCTGGTGACCGAATCGATGAAGTCGAGCGTGGCGCGGTTGCCCGCATCGCCGATCGCGTGAATGCCAACCTGGAAGCCGGCGCTCATCGCATCGGCGACGAGGCGTCGGTCGAACCCGTAGGCACTACCACTCACGCCGCGATGCCCGGGACGGTCCGAATAGTCGGCGAGCAGCTGCGCCCCCCGCGATCCGAGGGCGCCGTCGTAGTACGCCTTGACGGCGCGTACGCTCAGCATGCCGTTGGCGGATGTGTATGGTCCACGCGCGATCCAACGGCGGATCAGCGCCGAGTCGCGCGCGCTCAGCATCGCGTACACCCGCAGCGGCAAGGAGTCGCGCTCGGCCAGTCGCTCGAAGCTGTCCACGACGTCCGGAGCAACCCCCGCCTCATGCACGCCCGTGTATCCGGCCTCGGACATCACCTGCAGTGCCCGAAGCACCTGCGCATCTCGCTGTGCGGGCGAGGGAATCGGGATGGCATCGTCGAGCAGCTCGACGGCGCGATTGAGCACCAGGCCCGTGGGCTCGCCACTCTGATCCTTGCGGATCTCGCCACCCGCCGGAGCCGGTGTTGCCCGCGTGATGCCGGCCAGCGTGAGGGCCCGCTGATTCGCCCACCCGGCAAAGCCGTGCAGGCTTCGCAGGATGACCGGGTGGTCAGGAACGCGCGCGCTGAGGAGGCGCTTGTCGGGATAGCGGTTGGCCCATGCCCCCTCGTCCCAGCCGTAGCCCAGAATCCATTCGCCCTTCGGGGTCTGCGCGGCACGCACGGCGATCCGTTCCACCGCCTCCGCCTCGGTGTCGATGCCCGTCAGGTTCACGCGGTCGAGCGACTGCCCGAGTTCGGCGACATGCGAATGCGCATCCACGAGGCCCGGGAGTACGACCCGTCCCGCGAGGTCGATGACTCTGGTGGCCGGTCCTTTGAGGGCGAGCGCGACGGAGTCCGAGCCAACGAATACGATTCGTCCATCGCGCACGGCAACGGCTGCGGCGTCGTGACGCCAGCCGTTGATAGAGTCATATGGCGCCTCGGCGGATGGTCGCCCGTCCGTCGACGGCTCTTGCCACGCGAGGGAGTACACCAGGCCGTTGTGCAAAATCAGATCGGCCACGGGCGCACGGTCGCGGCCGGAGGAGCAGGCGGCCGTGAACGACAGAAGCAACGAGGGCATGAGGCGCGCCCGGAGGCTGCGCAGCGGAAAGGTGACAATCATGGGAGAAAGGTACGGTATCTGCCGACTCGGCGCCTCACCCGTGCGACAGGACAACAGCCCGCGCGAAAGAAACCACGATAGAAATACCGACGAAACGGCGGCAAGACGTGGGCCGTCCAGCCGCTGGCTCTGCGTTTGGCTAGCTACCATTGCTCCGGTGGTTCAAGGCGGCGGCAACCGCTCGATGAACTGGCCTCGCCCTTCCCGGCCTCGCACCTCGCCATTCTGCACGATCACCTCGCCGCGCGACATGGTGGTGACCGGCCACCCCACAATGCGCATCCCCTCGTACGGAGAGTAGTCCATCCGGTCCCTGATCATGGACTGGCTCACGACCACTTCGCGGGCGGGATCCCAGATGGCGATATCGGCGTCGAGTCCCACCGCAATGCTCCCCTTGCGGTGTTGCAGGCGGTAGATGCGCGCGGGTTCGGTCGCGGTGAGCTGCACGAAGCGCTGCAAATCGATTCGCCCTTTCGAGACGCCCTCGGAAAAGAGAATCGGGAGTCGCATCCCGATGCTCGGGACGCCGTTCGGCACCTTGTTGAACGGCGCATTCTCACCGTGCGCCATCTTCCCCTGCGCATCGTCGTACCGGTACGGTGCGTGGTCTGACGAGAAGAGGTCGATGCTTCCGTCCGCGAGACCGCTCCACAGCGCCTCTTGTCCCTCCCGGTTGCGGGCCGGCGGCGAGAACATCAACTTGGCCCCCTCGAATCCCGGTAAATCGAGGTCCTCGGCGACAAACAGCAAGTACTGCGGACACGTCTCGGCGTATACCTGGGCGCCGCGCTGCCTGGCGCGACGGATCTCATCGAGGGCCTGGGCGCCACTCACATGCACGATCAGGATGGGCACGCCAACGGTCTCGGCCAGCATGATCACCCGCGCGGTCGCCTCACGCTCGGCGCCCTCGGGCCGCGCGTACGGGTGCCACCGCGGGGAGGTCTTCCCCTCGTCGAGGAACCGCTGCGTGATCCAGGCGATGGCGTCGTGATTCTCGCAGTGAAACATCGTGAGGGCGCCCACCCGCTTGGCGACAGTCAGCACCTCGAGTATCTGGCGGTCCGTGAGCCGCAGCGCTTCGTATGTCGTGAAGACCTTGAGCGAACTGTGCCCCTGTCGCACCAGGGCAGGTAGCTCCTCCAGCATCACCCGCTCCGTGGGATCGGAGACGATCAGGTGAAAGGCATAGTCGATGAACGCGTTGAGGGCCTTCGCCCGATAGTCCGCAACCACCGTGGCCAGTGAATTGCCGCGGTGTTGCGCAGCGAATGGCACCATCGTGGTCGTTCCGCCGCAAGCGGCCGACACACCGCCGGAGAAGAAGTCATCGGCGGTGAGGAGTCCGGTGGACGAAATCTGTGCGATGTGACAGTGGGCATCGACACCGCCCGGAAGCACCAGGTGCCCGGCGGCGTCGATCTCCTGTTGCCCCGCCGCCAGATGCACTCCAAGCTCGGCGATACGGCCATCGGTCACGCCGACATCGCAGGACCTGGTACCGTCGCTGGTCACGACCGTCCCGTGTCGTATCACCAGATCGAAGCGAAAGTCCATCGAGTATCCCTTCGAGTGATGCGGACCTGCGCTCAGGCGCCGGCGTGAACAGCGAGACGCCGTTCGAGACGGCCGATGATGCGATCGAGTTCCGCGAGGTCGGTGCCGGTCAGCCGAGGTGCTGGCGCACGCAGCGCGGCAGAGGCGATGGCCCCGCGCCGTCGCAGAATCTCCTTTCGTACCGCCAGACCGAAGCCGGGCTGCTGTTCGTAGCACACCAGCGGCAGGTACGCGTCGTAGATATCTTCGGCGCCGTTGGCGTCGCCGGCCAGGTGACGGGCAAATACCTGGACCAGCATTTCCGGGTAGCCAAAGCCCGTCATAACACCGTCGGCTCCCCGCGCGAGCGACTGCGGCAGGAAGAGCCCTCCGTTGCCAACCGTGATACTCACCCGACGTGTCTCACCGCGCGCCTCGCTGGCGCGAATGCTGGTGAGCTTATCGAGTCCCGGATTGTCCTCCATCTTGAGCCCGACCACCTGCGGGAACGCGGTAGCCATGCGGGCAAAGAGCGCGGCCGACAGGAAGACGTTGGTGGTCGGCGGGTAGTCCTGGTAGATGCAGGGGACCGTGGGGCCGAGTGCTTCGCAGACGGCCTCGAGATAGTTGAAGATCTGCTGGTCGGTGCGTAGCCCGGTGATGGGCGCAACGAGGATGCCCGCAGCACCGTGTGCCATGGCATCGTGCGCGAGTTCACGCATCGCCGTGAGCGAGGAATGGCTGACACCCACCACGACCGGCACCCGTCCGTTCACCCGGCGGAGGGCGTGTCGCACGACCGCGATGGATTCCTCGCCGGTGAGCTTGTTCGCTTCCCCCATCATGCCGAGCATCGTGATGCCGTGGACGCCGTGGTGGAGGTAGTACTCGACGAGCGTATCCAGGCTGCCGAAGTCAATACCGCCGTTCTCGGCGAAAGGGGTCGCCGAAATGACGTAGACACCCGTGGTGTGCTCGGAGATCCGGTGCGTGGTCATGAGATCAGCGCATCCACTCGCCAGCGACGCGAGCGGTGAGCGATTGCGCGGTGACGACGCGAGCGCCACTGCGCTCCGCGAATTCAGCGGCGTAGGCCTCATCGTGCCCCATGCAATCGAGCACGACCAGACTCACGTCAGCCGACCGCATCACCGCGCTCGCCCGGGTGATCTCGGCGTGCAGCAACGGCGACGCCCAGGTCACCACGGGATCAAATCCGTCGTTGTGCCACTTGTCGCCGGCAGCTTTCACCTGGCCCTCGATGGGAGTTACCACGCCAATGCGGCGACTGGTGGTGATGGCGCCGATGATCGCCGGCACGACCTTCCCGGGAACGACCAACGGCGCGTCGCAAGTAATCTCCGGAAAGGCGCCGGCGCACGCAATGACGACGGCGCGGGCGCCTTCCGCAGCGAGTTCGCTCGCGCGCTGCTGCACCAGGGGGTGCAGCACCTCCCTCGCGATGGCACACGCGGGACGATCGTTCAACCGAACCAGGAGCGGATAGTCAGTGGTGACGGTGATGAGGCGATCGACCTCCGCGGCGCTAAGGCCATCCAGCGCGCCGCGCATGGTGACGCGCGCGCCGGGGGCGTGCGCTTCGAAGGCCAGCGCCAGGTCGCGCCGCGGTGATTGCCCGATGGTGACGACGCCGAGCAGCGGCGAAGCGCCGTGGTCAAGGTTGGAGTTCAGCTGGGCCTCACAGTGAACATCGCGGTATGCGCGGCGGAAATCGCGAGTGGCGACTCCCGACGGATGAATCACTAATGTCGTTCGCTGTGCCTCCTTGTCAACCGTCGTCACGTCCCGGAGAGTCCCTTCTCACAGCCCCTCTGCCCGGTGCCGCTCAGGACATTGTCCTCGCCTCGCCTCTGCACGGCGCTCACGCTCATCCTCCTTCTCAGCGCTGCGCGCGTCGTCGCGCCAGTCGGGCACGCCTTCCAGCTGATTCTTCCGGCTCGGCGGATGGCAAACGCAACCAACCTCGGTCAGCAGTCTAACGTCCGACAAATCAGCAGCGGACGGGCGCGTAGCGGCGGGTACGTCTGCCCGCGTTTGCTGGTTAGGCCGTGCCGGTCCGGGTGCCCGCCGCGCGCCCTCAAAGCAGTCGAGCGCCCCTGCAAGGTGCCTTCCTGCGGCCAGTCCGACCGGCTCTTGAGCGCACGACTGACTGTGATGGCGGTGTGGGGCGCCGTCGCCGGCTGGCCAACTCAAGAGGCCCCCGCGTCGTCAGCAGACGGGCCATAGATTGCAGGAACGGTTGCTCCAATTGGTCGGAGATACGTGCTGAGTTGTCCCCGATGATGCACGGCGCCGAGATAGAACATCCAGGCCAACTGCGCCAAGTCAAGATGGTGCCCCAGTAGATGCTCCACCAACTCGCGAGCGGAGCCAGCTTTCGGATCCGGGCGATACTCCAGTGTCGGGCGGGGACGGCGGCGATGACTCGCGCAAAGATACCCTGCTCGCGCGAGAGGAGCGTGTGAAGGAAGCTGCGGGTGCTCAGGGTCCGGGCTCGATTCAGTGTGCGGGCGATGGCAGGCTGGCCAAGCGGCGGATCCGGGGCCGCACTTGCGCCAAAGAGCGTGAGTCTAAATCAGTCCTTGGCATTCGCGACGGCGCGGCCCCCGCCGCGCAATCCGTGTTGGGGCACGAAGCCTTCCGCGATTCACGGCACATCGGCCTAACGACCGTGCTCAGCGGCGGGCGCTGCGTGGGACCGAGCGGCCGCGCCGTCCGCCAAACAACAGTGGGGCGCGGCCGTGACTTTTGTCAAACCGGATCCGGGCTCCCGGCCGATGCAAGCACTGGGTTAGGGGGCGCGGCTTACTAGGTCACGCCGTGAGCCTTTTGACGCAGCGGTGCCATGGCGGCCAATCCGCGACAACGCACCGGATGGGCTGGGACAGCGGTGCCTCACCCGAAAGCTGGGTGAGGCGCCGGTGCCTCCGTGCGCAGGGAACGCGGCAGCAATCGGAACAAAGTAGCTGCTTTTCCCGCTGGAGCCCGAGTGAAACCGCCATGTTGCGCAAGATGGTTCAAGACTGTCGGCTGCGCTTGGCCGAACCTACATTCATGGGTATGCGCTCGATCGGTCTAGCGACTGCGCTCGGCTTGGCCGGGCTTGCTTGCAGCACGCCGCCATCAGGTGGCCGTTCGGGTAGACCCGCGGTCGCCGAATCGCCCGGCGGGGCTCTCGCCGCCAATCTGGCCTACAGCCCCACGCTCGGGCGCGTCCTGGCGCTCGTGGGATCCGCGGTGCCGATCAGCTCCGCGCACGATTCGATTGCCATCTGGAGTTGGGACGGGAGCCGCTGGCAGCGAATGCCAGGGTCAGGGCCGCTGATGCGTCGACTCGCCGCCGCTGACTACGACGTTTCACGCCGGCGGCTGATCCTTCACGGAGGCCTGAGGAATGAGCCGTCGTTGCATTCTCTCGACGAGCTCTGGGAATGGGACGGCGAGAGCTGGAGCCGACGCGAGCCAACGCCGCAAGCGGTGCGAGACCATCATTACCTGGTGCATGACCCATCGCGGGCAACATCGGTCATGTTCGGCGGTGGTGGGCTCCCGCTGGGAACGTCCCAGTGGGTCTGGCCTCGCGAGACCTGGGAGTGGAACGGGCTGCAATGGTCTCGACTTGACGTACCGGGTCCGTCTCCCAGAGGCCGGGGAGCGATGATCTACGACGCCCCGCGGAACGAAGTCATCCTGTTTGGTGGAGTTTCGGCGCCCGACTCCGCGGGAGCGCAACATTACCTGGGCGACACTTGGCGCTGGAATGGTACCCGCTGGAGCAAGGCGGCCGACACCGGTCCGGCGCCTCGAAATGCGCACGCCATGGCGTTCGACGATCGCCGCGGCGTTGCGTTGCTGTATGGGGGCGAGGCGGGATCTCGCGCATTCGTCGACCTGTGGGAATGGGACGGCGACCGGTGGCGTGAGATTCCCCTTCGGGCACCAAATCCGGGCCCTAGGTATGCGCCCGGGCTCGCCTTCGATTCACGCCGGGGCGTTCTCGTCCTCTACGGCGGACTCGTGCACGACTCGGGCGGTCGTACCCGGCGGATGGACGATACCTGGGAATGGGACGGCGTTCGGTGGCGGCGGATCCACCGCGGCGACACCTGGGAATTGGACGGAGAGGTGTGGCGGAGGATAAGGAACTAGTCCTCTACTCCGGATGTTCCAGACAGCGGTGATCCCTTAGTGCGACGCGAAAATGGCGACCGCTGATAGGGCGGCGTTTTCGCCCAATGTGCGCCTAACGGACACCTAGATCACCTGCGAGGGGTGGCCCATCCGACAGCGCACCCGTCGTCAGGTGCATCTCGTTGTTCGCCGGCCGGGGCCGGCTTCGCCCCAACGGACCTGCGGCGCTTGTTGGGTAGAACAGTGAATGCTGCCTCCACCCGCAGCAATGCCGTCAATGGCATCCTGCTCGATCCCCCGATCGGGGAACGCCCTCTGCAAGGCTTGCTTGGCGGCAAGATCGGCTTGCGCGTCGCCGAACGCCTGCATGATGACGGCAGTATTGCAAGCATAGAAGCCGATGTAGCCCGCCGCGAACTCGTCAGGGGCGTAGGTCTCGCTGATGTGGTCGGCCCTTCGGGTCGGGCCGGTGTCTCGCACCCACAGGTCGTCCACCGGAGATTCGATCAAGTCCACCGATGGCCCGACGAGGGAGCGCGCGACACTCTCCATCCAGGTCGCTTCCATCTCCTCTGCCCACCGCTCCACAGCCGATGAGCAACCCGGCCGTTAGCAGGCCCGTGCTGTGCACGAAGTGCCTTCTGGTGATCATCTGCGTGTCCAAAGCGCCAGACGCATCCCAACACATCCAATATCGTCTGTTTCGGCGTCAAGGGGAACGCCAGGTCGAAGCTGCTTCGATGATCCGACCGCCGGCCCCGCCTTGCTTGCCGGGTGTAAAGGATTGGCCGTCTTTGGCGGCATCCACAGATATGACGAACGGCGGGGCAGCGGTGGCAGTACCTCTACCCGGACGGTCGGCGTCACCGACACCCGCCGGATTGCCCGGCGTCGGACGATCCGGGACCCAGCGATCACAGGGTCGTTGGCGCGAGCTTCCTCACGGTGTCGGGGACCAGCAGGGCAGGGCGTTCGCGGGCCGGGCTGCCCATGGATGGATCGGCGCCGTGCCGGCGCCGGGCCCGGACGCTTGACGACGGATCCGTGATCCCAAGCGTCCTGGTTTCGCGATCTTGTCAGTGGAGCCCCGGTCCATCTCGCCCTGTACCTGGCAAGGCCCGGTTCATCACCACGCGCCTATGGCGCGGTGGTCATCGACGGGCAATCGGGGAGGGCTGATGCTCGCAGCACCCGACGCACTCCCGCGCCGCCGCCCTTCGCGGCCACGATGAGGCCTGTTAGGTTGAGGCCGGCGGGTACTTCGACAACCATAGTCGTCAAAATGCGGGCTGGTGCCGCGGCTGGTCGATGCGCCGCACCGGCCGTTTCGGAACGCCCCGGGAGGGGCGGGATGGGGTAACTCTCGAGGCCTTGAAAGTGAGTGGCGGTGGCTGAGACGATTCCAGACCTGCTGGGCCTGGGGCGGGGTGACGATCCCGCGCTGCTCGCGCCGGGCCGAGACCCGCTGACGTACGCCGCGCTGCGGGAGCAGGTCGCGCGGACCACCGCCGTGCTCCAGGCCCGCGGCCTTGGCCGGGGCGACCGGGTCGCGATCGTCCTGCCTAACGGGCCCGAGCTGGCCGCCGCGTTTCTCTCGATCGCGACCGGTGCCACCGCCGCCCCGCTCAACCCGGCCCTGTCCGCGATCGAGCTGGAGTTCGCGCTCCGCGATTTCGGAATCCGGGCCGTCGTGGTTCCAGAGGGCAGCGATGCGCCGGTGCGTCGCATCGCGGCCTCACTCGGCGTGGCGGTGCTCGAGCTGCGCACCACCGACGCCAGGCCAGCCGGCTGGTTCGAGTTGGCCGACACGGGGGAACCCGCACCGCCCCCGACGGCTCCGGTTCGGGACGACGTCGCGCTGGTGCTGCACACGTCGGGTACCACGGCGCGGCCGAAGATCGTGCCGCTGCGACACCGGAACTTGGTTGCCTCGGCGGACCACATTCGCGAGACGCTTCGGCTCGGGCCGCACGACCGGGGCCTGAACATCATGCCGCTCTTCCACGTTCACGGACTCGCCGCGTGTCTCCTCGCGCCACTCTCGGCCGGCGGCTCGATCTACTGCACGGCGGGGTTCAACCCGCTGCGATTCTTTTCGGAGCTGACCGACGCCAGAGCAACGTGGTATTCCGCCGTGCCGACGATGCACCAAGCCATCCTGGCCCGCGCCGCCGGCAACGCCGACCGGGTCGCGGCCACGCCACTCCGGTTCATCCGCTCGTCGTCGTCGGCGCTTCCGCCGAGCGTGTGCCTCGAGCTGGAATCGGTCTTTGGCGTGCCGGTGATCCAGGCGTACGGAATGACGGAGGCCGCGCACCAGGTGGCGAGCAACCCGCTACCGCCCGGCGCCACCCAACCGGGAAGCGTGGGTCCGGCCGCGGGGCCCGATGTGGCGATCATGGACGAACGGGGGACCCTGCTCCCACCTCGCTCGGTCGGCGAGATCGTGATCCGAGGGCCGAACGTGTTCGACGGCTACGAGGCGCGACCGACGGTCAATGCGGAGAGCTTCGTCGATGGCTGGTTCCGCACCGGCGATCAAGGTGTGATCGACGCCGCGGGATACCTCACGATCACGAGCCGGATCAAGGAGATCATCAACCGGGGCGGCGAGAAGATTTCGCCTCGCGAGATCGACGAAGTGCTGCTCGAGCACCCGGCGGTGCGCCTCGCCGTCGCCTTTTCCGTCCCGCATCCACTGCTGGGCGAGGATGTGGGCGCGGCCGTGGTCTTGAAAGAGGGGACGGAGGCCACGGAGCAGGAGATCCTCGGATTCGTCCGCCGGCGGGTAGCGCCGTTCAAGGTTCCGGCCACGCTGCGGATCCTCGCGGAGCTGCCGAGCAGCGCCACCGGCAAGGTGAAGCGACTCGACATGGCTCGTCTCCTCGGCCTGGGATGACGCGGCTCGCCGACGCACTGTCGGACGCCGGCATGGGCGCGAAGGTCGCGGCCGCGGCGCTCGCGAGCTGGGTGCTCCCGGAGCGCCTCTGGTTCCCGCTGACCCGCGCCATCGCCAGGGCCGAGGTCGGGCTGCGATTCGGGCGGCGGGGCGCAGCGCCGCTGCCGTTTGATGACGGACTGGCAGGCGGCGTCGCCCGGGAGGTCCGATCGATCGTCGTCGAACGGATCGCGTCCGGCCACGCGTCACGGCTGTGGGGCCTGCGCGAGTACCTTCGCCACCGACGGCATCCGCCGATCGCCGTGGCGGGATTGGGGCAGGTCGCGTCGGCCCTGGCGGCGAACCGGGGCGCCATCCTCTGGGTCGGACGCTTCACGTGGGCTTCGATCATCACGAAAGTCGGCCTGCACGGAGCCGGCTGCCCGGTGACGCACCTGAGCCGACCGACCCACGGGTTCGGGACGTCACCGTTCGCGGTACGTCGGCTCAATCCGGTCTGGACCCGGATCGAGGAGCGATTCCTCCGGGAGCGGCTGGTGATGGAGCCCGGTTCGGAGACGACGGCGCTGCGCGCGCTGCGGGGGCGGCTGGCGGACAACGGCGTCGTGTCGATCTCGGTGGGTGACGAGGGCGCCCGCACGATCGAGGTGCCCTTCCTCGACGGGCGGCTCCGGCTGGCCACCGGTCCCCTGCATCTCGCCGCCGCTAGCGGCGCGGCGCTGCTCCCGGTGTTCACCCTCCGGGAGCCAACCGGGACCTTCCGAGTGGAGATCGAACCGGCGCTGTCGGTGACGGCTGAGGAGGAACGAGACGAGCGCGACGCGAGGATGGCTCGGGACTACGCGGCACGGCTGGAGCGCTGGGTGCGGCGCTACCCGGGCCAATGGCTGGGCTGACCGCCCGCGCCAATGTCCGACCGGACCATCGGGATCAGGGAACTCGGCGCCCCAGGCCGAGCCGCGCGCGAAGGCGGGCCCACGGAATCACCAGGCTGGCGAGATGGGGCCGAACGGTGATCCGGCCGTCGGCCAGCGTGCGCCGGCTGATCCACTGGGCCGCGTCCGCGACGGACCAGCGCGCGCGGGCCGACCAACCAATCGTCACCCGATCCCCTTCCACCTCGTAGCCGAGGGCAGCGAGGGTCGGACCCGCGACGGCTTCGAACACCCGCCGCTCGTCCGGTGACAGGTCGGTCCGCCAACGCTCGGTGTTGGATCGGACGATCGCGCCCGGAAGGTCGCGGGCCGCTCCCGGCGGCGGCGCTTCGGGCTGCAGCATCGCGGCCCGGAACGGCTCGTCCAGGAACGCGCAGACCGCTCGCAAGGTGGCCTCCGGTTGGGCGAGCAACGCTTCGTACCCAACCTGCATGCAGGCGCCGGGCTCCCGCTTCGCGGCGTTCTGACCCGCGGTGACGAACCGATCCCAGCGGGTCGCCGCCGCGTAGACGTTGGCGGGGCCGACGGCGATGGCCCGCCAGGAGCGCCAGACGTCACGCCCGTCGCGATGGATGTGGATCACCCGACAATCGGGAAAGAGCCGCCGCAGCGCCGGCACGTCGAGAACGTACTCCGGCGTCTTGTCGCCCCACCGCGGCTTGCCCGCGCGCGCCGCGCACGCTCCGTACAGGCGCGCGACGAGCTCGGCGTAGGTTCGACACCCGGCGAAGTCCCCCGGCCTGAGCTCGAGCCCCCAGGCACGAACCCAGCGCAGCGCGAGGATCCGGCGCGCAAGCCGGCGGGCCGTCCGTTCGCTCAGCGGATCGGGCCAGCCGTGATAGAGCGCGGGGATGAAGTGCGACTCGCCCGGGATCTCGAACGCGGGGTGCGACCGGATCAGGTCGCGGAGGAGCGCGGTCCCGCTGCGGGGGCAGCCGACGATGAAAAGCGGGCGGACGCTGGTCATGGCGGCGCCGTGGCGTTTACGGCGATGGCAGCCGCCGGCCGCCGCGGATGAGGCTGTCCACCGGAAACCCAGGCCCTGTGTTGCCGCAGACCGGAGAGGTCGCCGCCGGATCGACCCGCGGCACCGCCAGCGTGTCCGGGATTTCCACTTGCCACGCGCTGGCGCTCGGCACAGCGGATCGGGGCCACTGCTTCACCAAGATGCTGTCCCGCACGACGCCGACCTGGCGCAGGTGCGCCAGGAGCTGGCGCCGCTCCCGGCCAGGCTCCTGCACGAAGAACACCCAGAGCGGTCGGGCCCCGGCGAGGCGCGCCAGCTCCGAGTGGTACCCGGCCAGGTTCCCTAAGAAGCAGCGGCCGATGACGACGTCCGCCGAGTCGAGCCGCGCGCGGGGAGCGTAGTAGGCCGCCGCGTGCCATCCCGTGAAGTACACATACACGGGATCCCCGGGCCGGCGGTGCGCGGCGATGTAGTCGAACACTTGGCGGGCTTCCTGCCGTCGCAACACCGGGCGCCGTTCGACGGCAACGATCGCGATGGGGACGACGGCCACCCAGACCAGGAGCGCCAGCGCGGGATGCGCCTGGCGCAGGCGGTTGCCCGCGGCACCGAGGGCCGCCCCTATCGCGATGATCGCGAGTGGAAACAGGAAGGACACCAGCCGGTTGGCGAAAGGGTACACATGCAACGCGGCGGCCAGGATCGTCACCAGGACGGGCCCGGCAATCACGCCGGCCGTGATCCACGAGCGCGCCCGGGTGAGGGCCAGCCAGCCGAGCGGAACCAGCGCGGCAAATCCGAGGGAGGCGATGCGACTCACCCCCAGCTCGCGCACGAACGGTCGAGGGATCCGTTCCCAGGCCCAGACGGCGGCACCGACCGGCTCCCACGGCATGAATACGGACCTCCACGCCTCGGCCATGGATGCGCGGTTGCCGGTGCCCTCCTCCAGCAGCGCGAGCAGCGCCGCGCCAAGCACGCTCACGGCCACTGCCGCGACACCAGGCAGGAAATCCCGGAGCGCTTGGCGTCGCCTCGCGTCGACCGCCAGCGGGAGCAGCACGCCGGCCCCGACGAAGATCAGAGGGTGGGAGCACCAGGCCCCGATGGCCAGCGCAGCACCGAGCGCCCAGCCGCGGCCTCGGGTCGGCCGCTCGAGCCATCGCAGGGCCAGGAGCACCACGGCGGTCGCCGCGAGCACGTCAGTGGAATACTGCTTCACCTCGGCAGCGCGGAGGATCAGATTCGGCGCGACCGCGAAGAAGAACAGCGCCGGTGCCTGGGCCAGCGGCGGCAGAATGCGGCTTGCCAACGCGAGAAACACGGGAAGCGACGCCAGACTGGCCACGAAGGGCACCAGCCGGAGGGCGTATTCGCTATCCCCGAACAACGCCGTCACGGCTTTCATCAGCACCAAGAAACCGCTCGGCGCCGCCTGGTTGTAGTCGAGTGGCCGGGACAGCAGGTCGAGCATCGGACGATCGATGATCTGTCGGGCCAGCGCGAGCTCGTCGGCCCAGAGGGACGGATCGCCGAGGTACTGCCAGGCGCGGAGAACGGCGCCGAGCGCGAGAATCGCGAGCAGGATGCTCGGCGGAGGCGACCGACGCTGCATCACGGATCCTCCTTCGGGTCGGGTGGAACCGGGTCGCTCGATGGTCGCGCCGGCGGCGGGGCTCGCAGCTCGCGCGCGGCGCGCCACAGCTCCGCCACGGCCGTCCGACCCCCGGGGAGCCATAGCCAGGCCGCGGCGTACAGCGCGCCGAAGCTCGCAAGGTTGAGCGCGAGGGCCCCGATGCGCGGCACGGAGTCTACCCAGAGGCCCTGCGCCGCCAGCATCGCCGCGCCAGCGGCCGCGGCGGCCCCAAGCGGTCTCCCCATCGCCGGGACGAGTTCGGCCGGTCCCACCGGTGACCCCCGGATGGTGTAGGCGATACACGGCACCACGAGGAGCGCCATCGCGATCGTGAACCCGACCGCCACGCCGAACGCGTCGTACCGCGCGCCGAGGAGCACACCCGCCATCATCACCGGGGTGGAGATGAGCGTCCACCGGAGCTGTCGGCCGGTCTCGCCCCGGGACAGGTTGATCCACTGCATGGGCCGCATCAGCGCCGCGGCGATTGCCGCGCCCGCCATCACCCGCAGGAAGCGCTCGGCTTCGAGCCACTGGTCGCCCAGCAGGACGAGGACGATCCGGCCCGCGTCGAGCGCGAGGAACGTGATCGCCGGGAGCGAGATCGACAGGATTCCGAGCAGCGCGTACTCCAGGTACCGGCGGTACCGCGCCACGTCGTGCCGAACCCGGCTCAGGCTCGACACCGCCACGTCGGAGAGCGACATGAAGAGGTCGAGAAAGGGCGCCACGGCGTACCGCCTCGAGGTCTCGTACAGTCCGAGGACGCTGGCCCCGCCGACGATCCCGGCCACGACCCGGTCCAGCTGGTCGCCCGACATGGACAACACGCGGAACCCACCGATCCGGAGCCAGTGCCCGCGCATCGCTCGCAGGGCCACGCCCCCCGGGCGCGGGCGGAGCGCGGGCCGCCAGTCCGACGCGACCCAGACCGTCGCCGCGCGGCCCAGCTCCATCACCGCCATCTGGACCATCAGCGCCCAGTAACCCGCCCCCGCGAGCGCCGCGGCGATGGCCGCGATGACCGATACCACCGTCGCACCCATGTGCGCCGACCAGACCACCCCGAACCGGAGCCGCCGCTTGAGCACGGCCTCGAGCACCGCCGAGGTCGAGGCCAGGTACACCACGGCGGCCCACGCCACCGCAACCAGCGTCACCTCGGGCGTTGCGTTGATCCGCGCCACCAGCGCGCCGCCGGCCGCCATGAGGGCCGCGAGCACCAGGTTCACGCCGAGCCCCAGACGCCAGATCGCGGAAGCGGCGTCGGGCCCGAGATCCTCCTCCTGGATCACCGTGGTCTGGAGCCCCAGGTTGATCATGCTGTTGCCCAGGATCGTAAGCGGGAGCACCATCGCCTGGATGCCGAAGTCCCGCGGGGTGAGCAGGCGCGCCAGCACCACCACCGATCCGAGCTGCACCGCGATCGAACCGAGCCGCGCTCCCACCGCGATCGCTCCCGACCGCATCGTCCGGTGCCGCAGCTCGGCGCGGACGGTGTCGGTCCGGAACAGATGCGCGTCGCCGGCCACGCGGTTCGGCCTCAGCCAGTGGTTCCGAGCTTGCGACGCGGCATCTCGATCGCGACGTGGCGGTGGTGCTCGAGCTCCCGCTCGATCCGATACCGACCCTCGAGGGCGGCAGACAGCCGCGCGACCGGGTCGCTCACCGGGGTGCCCTCCGCTCGAGCTCGTCGAGCCAATTGAGCACCACGACCACCGGCTGCGCCCCCGGCCGTTCGACGGGTGGCCGGATCCACGCGCAATCTCGCGAGATAGATGCCTCGGGTGTTGGGGTGAGAATCAGCAAAGCTAGCCCCGCGGGTGAGGCCCCGAAAGTCGCATCCTGGTGTCCGGTGGCTACTCATCTCCCGCGTCGCAACATTCTTGAACGTCCATCGTCGTGCCGAGCCCACGCCGCCGCCCGTCTGGCGGCGCTCGCGCGGTCGACGATCGCGTCTTCGTTGATCGGATCGTAGTACCCCATCGCACCGGCAGTCGCTTCCCGACCCCACGGCGCGGGCGTATCTTCCCGAATCCCGATCCGACCCGACCGCGAACACCCCGACCGCTAGCGGCGGAGGCGTGCGGATCGATGCGCCCCGAGCGCCTTTGCCGAAACCCGCTGCGGGGCCGCACTCCGCCAAGCCACCTCACCCGTCTCACGTGCAGGGGTGATCAATGCAAGCCGCCTTCCTGGCCCTCGCTCTCGCCGCCACGCCCGCTCCGGACTCCACCGCGTACACCGTGCTGAACCATGGACGGCGCGCCGGTGAGATGCGGATCGTCAGGACCGGCGACTCGGTGGCCGTGCATTACTTCCACATCGATCGCCAGCGGGGACCGCGCATCGAGGGCTACTATCGCCTGAGCGGCGGCCGCCCGGTTCGCGGCGAGGTACGGGCCAGCGGGGCCCAGGCGGGATCCGACATCGCGGGCAGGCCGATCGGAGAGACTGCCGAGCACTTCGACATCCGCGGCGACGCGATCCGTCACTGGACTGGCAGGGACACCACATCCGTCACGGCGCCCGCCGGCGCCGTCTACCTCCCGACATCGACCACTCCTTTCGACCACGCGGTGCTGGCCGCCTATCTGTTGCACCGGCCGGATCGTTCGGCGCCCACCGTCCCCACCGCAACCGCCCGGGTGGAGATCGCGGCGGAAACCTCCGTGCCGGTCGGCGGAGTGTCCGTTCGGGTCCGCCTCGCGGCCATCCATGGGATCGGGTTCGCTCCCACGCTGGTCTGGCTCGACGACGACGGCGGTCTCTTCGCGAGCAGTGCTGGATGGTTCATCTCGATCGTCCGTGGCGCCGAGGCGGTCTTGCCGGCCTTGAGGGCGCTGGAGATTCGGTACCTGGATCAGCGCGACTCGGCGCTTGCCTCCCGGTTTGCGCCGAAGCCGGCGCCGGCCCTCGTCATCCAGAACGGCGACCTGTTCGACAGCGAGACCGGGACCGTAAGGCCCAACACGACGGTCGTCGTGTCGGGCGAACGGATCGTGGCGGTGGGACCCGCCGCATCGACCAAGAGACCCGCGGGGGCCACGGTCATCGACGCGACGGGCAAGACGATCATCCCCGGCCTCTGGGACATGCACACCCACGCCTTCATGGGCAGCGCGGACGGTGTCATGCAGCTGGCGGCCGGCATCACCACCGGACGTGACATGGCGGCCGACATCGACGTGGCCACCTCGCTCCGTGACCGCGCCGACCGCGGCACCGTGCTCAGCCCCCGACTGGTGCTGGCGGGCTTTATCGAGGGGCCGGGCAACTGGGCCGGGCCCACCGAGGTGCTGGCCCGCACCGAGGACGAGGCCAGAGCATGGGTCGCCCGCTACGACTCGCTGGGATACCGGCAGATCAAGCTGTACAACCTCGTCCATCCGGACCTGGTGCCCACCATCTCACGCGAGGCAAAGGCGCGGGGCATGCGACTCAGCGGGCACATTCCGCGCGGGGTCGACGTGGCCACGGCCGTGCACCTGGGTTACGACGAGATTCAGCACGCCGCGTTCCTATTCTCGACCTTCTTTCAGGACTCGCTCTACGTACCGAAGATGCGGGCGTACTCGGAGGTGGCCACCCTGGTGTCGCCCACGTTCGATGTCGACGCCCCGCGGGTCACCGCGCTGATCAGCTTCCTGCGGGAGCGCAACATCGTGGTGGACGGGACCTTCAACATCTGGCAGAACCGGTCCCGGTTGCTCCCGGATGGCACCGATCCGGTGTTCGGCCCCACCATCGACTGGCTGCCGCCACTGGCGCAGAGGGGCCTGCGGGCCGGCCGCGGCGGCGCGTCCGAGGCGGTTGCCAGAGCGGAGGCGTCGTCAGCCGCGTACCGCCGGATGCTCAAGCGCCTGTTCGATGCCGGGGTGACGATCGTGCCCGGCACCGACAACGTGGCCGGGCTCTCGCTGCATGGTGAGCTCGAGATCTACGAGCGGGCCGGGATCCCGGCCCCCAACGTGCTGCAGATCGCCACGCTCACCTCGGCGCGGGTCATGAAGCAGGACGGCGACTACGGCAGCATCGCGGTGGGGAAGGTGGCGGATCTGGCCATCGTGGCCGGGAAGCCCGCCAGCCGAATCACGGATCTGCGCAAGACGGAGACAGTCGTCCGAGCCGGCCGAGCCTACCAGAGCAGAGCGCTCTACGAGACGGTCGGCATTACGCCGAAGTAGCGACCGCGGCGGAGTGGGGCCCGGTGTCGGTTCCGCTCAGCGACGGACCCAGCGGGCGATCTCGCCCCAGCTCGGCTCCTTGCCGTAGAGCAGCATCCCCACCTCGAAGATCCGCCCGGCCAGCCGCCGGGTGAGCCAGATCGCGGCTACCAGCAGCGACCCCGAGACGACGATCTCGACCACTCCCGGATCGGAGAGCACCAGCCGCACCGGCAGGGCCGGCACGCTGGTGAAGGGAATGAGGGCGAGCCCCCGGGAGAGCAGGGAATCCGGGTCCCGCATCACCGCCAGCCCCAGCACTACCGGGAGCGCCGGGAGCATCATAAGTCCGCCGCGCGAGGACGTGTTGGGATCGTCGATGGTCGACGCGATCGCGGCGAAGAACGCGTTCCAGAGCAAGAGCCCCAGCACGGTGAAGAGGAGCAGCACGGCGATCACGCCGGGCCGCGCGATCACCGCCGGCAGCGTGAAGTCGGTGGCCATCGACACTCCGACCCAGGTGATCGCCCCGCCTATGCCCATGTTCACGACGCCGGTCAGCGCGTACCCCGAGAGCCCGAGCACCTTCCCGTCGATCCAGGCCTGCGGCCGGATGGCCGAAATGATCGACTCCGTCACCCTAAGCTGCTTCTCCCCGGTGATACCGGTAAGCAGGTAGGCCATGCTGGTGAACACCGTCATCAGCATGATCCCCATCAGGATCCCGGCCAGGATCAGCTCACCCCGGCCCCGACGGCTCTTGCCCGGGTCCACGAAGCGCACCGCCAGCGCGGGCGGCGCGAGCGCCTGCGCCAGCACCGCCTCGTCGATGCCCGACCCCACCAGCCGCTCGCGGCGTACCGTCTCCGCCAGGATCGCCGTGAGCTCGGCCTCGTAGCGAGGCTCTTTCTCCACCACCAGCTCGTAGCCGCCGCCCGGGCCGCGACGCAGGATGCCGGCCAGGTCGCCGGCGCGTAGGGCCTCGGTACCCGCGGCCGAGTCGGCGGCAGCCGGCACGAATCGGAGCCGCCCCTCGGCCGGCGCCGTGAGCTCGATCCCGACGACTCCGACCGTGATCTCCCGTCCTCGCCCGGTCGCGATCTTCGAGAACGCGAAGAATGCGAGCCCCACGACGAAGAACATCGCCAGGCTGACGAACTGGTCCTTCCATTTGAAGTAGCGGCGGAACTCCCACCCGGCGACGACGAGGGCCGGTCGTGTCATGCGGCCTCCCGAGCGCGGGCGTCGTCGTCGCGCACCGCGCGCACGAACACCTCGTGGAGCCGGGGCGGCTCGGTCGTGAGCGAGCGGATCGGCACCAGCGTCACCGCGCGGGCCAGGAACCGCGCGGTCTCGGCACCCGCCCTGAGCTTGAGATGGAGCCCGCTCTCGTCCTCGACCATCTCCTCCACGTCGGGATCGGCGCCGAGCGCCGCCGGGTCGGCCCCGTGCTCCAGCCTGATCGCGAGCCGGGGGCGCGGATCCAGCCGCGCGTGCAGCTCGCCGATCGACCCGCTCAGGATCTCCCGGCCGCGATTGATCAGCAGCACCCGATCGGCCACCCGCTCCACCAGGTCCATCTGGTGCGCGCAGAGGAGGATGGTGGTGCCGCCGTCCCGGACCTCGCGAACCAGGTCGAGGAAGAACTCCTGGCTCAGCGGGTCGAGCCCCGAGAACGGCTCGTCGAGCACGGCGAGCGTGGGCCGGTGGAGCAGCGACGCGATGAGCTGCACCCGCTGCTGATTGCCCTTCGACAGCGCGTCGAGCCGTTCGTCCTTGCGGTCGAGCAGGCTCATCCGCTCGAGCCATGCCAAGGCCCGGCGGCGGGCCTCATCATGCTCGAGCCCGCGTAGCTGGCCGAAGTAGACCAGGGTGCGGAGGACCGGGACCTCGCGGTAGAGGCCCCGGTCCTCGGGCAGGTAGCCGGTGCGGGCGGGTGGGAGCCGGCCGTCGCTCGCGCCGTCGAGCGAGGCCTCGATCCGGCCTTCGTCGGGCGCGATGATGCCGAGCAGCATCCGCACCACCGTGGTCTTGCCGGCACCGTTCGGGCCCAGCATCGCGAAGATCTCGCCGGGTCGGACCTCGAAGGACAGCCGGTCGACGACCGGGCGGCCCGCGAAGCTCTTGGTGATGCCGTCCAGGCGGACCAGGGAGGCCGTCACGTCGGGTCCTCGTTGGGGGCTGGACTAAGCTAGCGAGGCCTCACCCGCGAGGCGAAATATTCCGGATGGCTCGTTACGGATCCCGGGTCGCGCCTAGCGAACGGCTGCCCTACGCACGAGCGATACGGCATCGCCCACCCGGATAATGCCCGGGCGCTCCACCTCGGCGTTGAGCGCGAGGCGACCCCCGAAGCGACGCCCGATGTCACGCAGCACGTCCGGATCCCGCTCCAACGTGTCGGGATCGACCGTGGTCATCGGACAGCGGCCGCGGAGTGAGTCGAGCCGCACGATCGCGGTGCCGATGTGCAGTTCCGCTCCCTCCCAGCTCACCTCGTCCATGCCGTCCACCCCGCCGATCAGGATATTCGGCCGGAGGCGACGGACATCCCTGCCGAAGGCGGCGACCGCGCCGTCGGTCGCCACCAGCAGTGGGAGGATGTCGAAGCGCTCGAGGCCGTCGTACGCCTCCAGCCACGCATCCGGGCCGGCGGCCTCTTTGACGAGCGCCAGCACTTCCTGGTGCTGCCACGGCAGTCCATTCACCAGCGGCGTATCGCCCGGGCCGAGGGTTCCCTTCAGGCCGAGCAGTCGATGCTGGCGCCGGGACGTCCGCACCCCCTCGGGTCCGCGCACCTGCACGATGCGGTCGCCAGGAATGCCCTCCAAGGTGAGCTCGGCCTCCTGCAGCGGCTCACCGGCCATCGACTTCACGGGGTAGCGCCACAGCCCGTCGACTCGGAGTGTCGTCGTCATAGTTCGGTCTCGGTCACCGCCTCCGCCTCGGCGTCGTCGGTCAGCCGCTCCACCTACTTCGGCCGCTTGAGCGCCTGGTCCAGAAGAGAGACCAGAGAATCCCGGCTGTAGCTGAAGGCATGGCCCTCGTTCAGCTGGACCAATTCCATGAGCTGCTTCTTGATCGTAACCTCGGCCTGCCGCTGGTTCGGAACGACCAGGTAGCGGACCTTCGGGGCCGGGTCGAACACCGCGTGAAGGGCGGCTTGGGCCACATCGTCCGGCTTGGGGTCGCGCGATTCGGCGGCCACCGAGTTGAGCAACCCCCGAAGCTCGGTTTCGAACATCGAGCCTTCGATCTTCTTGCCCCGTTCCTCCATCCGCCGGATCACGTTCCGGCCCATGTCGGACTGATAGTTGCCCGGTTCGATTACGCTTACCTTGACGCCCACGCGGGCCATCTCCGCGGCGAGCGCATCGGTGAAGGCTTCGACCGCGTGTTTGCTCATGCTGTAAGCGCCGAGCAGCGGGCCGGAAAGGATTCCCGAGATGGAGCCGATCGTGACGACCCGCCCCTTGGACGCGATCAACAGCTTGCTGAAGGCTTTGGTGACCCGGTACGGACCGTACACGTTCACGTCGAAGACGAAGGTCAGGTCCTCCTCCTCCATCTCGATCAGCGGCTCAGCCACCGCCACGCCCGCGTTGTTGACGAGCCCATGAAGGCCGCGACCCCCCCGCTCGACCGTGGCAACGGCGGCCGCGATATCGGCCTTGGATGTCACGTCGAGCCTGATGGCCTGCACGTTCGGGATCTTGTTCAGGTCGGCCAAGTCTTGGTCTTTGCGAGCCCCCGCGTAGACGAAGTAGCCCTTGGAAGCAAACAATTCCGTCATCGTCCGTCCGATCCCGGTGCTGGCGCCGGTGATCACCACCGCCTTCGGGCCAGCCTGACTCTGGGCGGTGAGGGTGGGCAGGCCGAGCCCAGTGGACAATAGGACGACGATCGCAGTGGTGTGGCGGATCATGACGGCCTCGGGAGGGTTGGACGGCGTTGAAGGTACCCCGGTTTCCCGGACCATGGATACTTTCCCGGCCGAGAGCGATTCCGGGTCGCTACGGCCGTACGATGGCAGGATCCCCGAAGGAAACGCCGCGGGCCGCGGCCCGGATCTCCGGTACGGGGAGTCGGGCCGGGACCGTGTCCTCCCGGGCAGAAGGCGTCGACCGGCGCCATGGTTCCCAGGAGGAGCAATGCGGTTGCTGATGGGCCTCGTATTCGCCAGTCTCGCCGCGGTCGGGCCGGATCTGCTCGCCATCGGTGACGCACCCCTTGGATCCGGGCTCCCGGCTGGCTGGCAGGGTCGCGCGGTCCGCGGCTTCCAGCTGCCGGACGTCTCCGTGGTGGAACGGGATGGCGAACGCGCGCTCCTCGTGGAAGGCGCCGGACGCGCCGGGTGGCTGCATCGCGAGATTCGCGGCCGCACGGTGGACAACGCGGTCCTTCGGTGGTCCTGGCGGGTCGATGAGGCGCTCGCGTCCGGCGACCTGGCCCGGCCGTCCGCCGACGATTCGCCCCTCCGGGTCTACGTGATCTTCGGCAATCCGCGGTCGATCTTCGGGGGCTCCGGACGGATCATCTTCTATTCGTTCGGCAACGACGAGCCGGACGGTTTCGAAACCACCAGCCACGTGAGCAACCGGATCCACGTGATTCGGGTGGCCGGTGCGCGGGACCGCAGCACCTGGATGTCGCACTCCGTTCGACCAGCGGACGACTACCAGCGCATTTGGGGCCGCCGACCGCCCCGGATTACGGCCGTCGGCCTGATGCAGGACACCGATCAGACCGGCGAGCGCGCCGCGGCCCTGATCCGCGCGCTGGTGCTGACCAACGAATAGCGGGGCGCCGGGCAAGGCTCACGACCATCGGGACGCCGGCGGTCGAAAGCGACCGCAGCACGGCGACCGTGAACCCCGAGCGAGGTGGCCTTCGTTCGCGTGAGGGCTAGGCACGCGCCTCCCGGCTCCTCGCGATCAACGGCGCGAGGCTGACTAGCCCGACCCCGACGAGGATGCCACCAATCGGGAGCGTGATCCAGGGGACCGGGCTCAACGGAGGTGGAGGAGGAACGAGCAGCAACGCCCCCAAGCTCGCCGCGCCCGCCACCTCCTGGCCAGCGTTCCCTGCCTCGCGAGACCGACCCAGAGCAGCAGGAAACCCAAGAAGAAAAGGACCGCGGTGATCCCGATGACCGGGTGCGGCGGGCTGAAGATGGGTCCGGTCACCTCCGTCAGCACGGGCGCGTGCTCCGCGAAGATCGGCCAGACGAAGGCGGTGATGATGCGGGTTCCGGTAAACATCACCGAACCGACGAACGCCGTCATGAAGCCGACACTCACCAGCCGAGTGCCTCCAGCCAAGCGCTGGTGAAGACCGAGGAGTCCGATCACTGCGAACAGCCTACCGGTGAAGTGGAAGGTGTGGGAGATCAGCCAACGCGTTGACCCGCCTACCTCCGGGCCGGCGATCGTTCCCCAGGGGTGGATCGCGGTCCACAGCGCAAGCGACACTCCGGCCAACACGAATGATGCTTCGTAGAGCATCCCAAGTCGATCACTCATGACGTCTCCTTGACTGATGGACACCTCCCGCTCCCTCGCTCTCCAACGATTCGCTCTCAGTGGCGGCCACCGCGCGCAACCTACCGTCCGCGGATCAGCGCTGGATCCGCACCAGGGTCAAGTGCTGCTCCGCTACGTCGAGCGTGACCGACATCGCGCGGTTCGCCCCCGGTGCGAACTCCGCCGTTCCCGCCGTGTGGCGGAAGGCGAAGCGCGTGGCCGTTTCGGGCACGAGTTCCACCGGGCGGTCGAGTCCCCTTACCTGTGGAGCCCTCCCAGTAGGCACCGGGCCGATAGTTGCCAAAGTACCAGTTGTGGCCTTCCAGGTCGGCGACGCCGTAGCCACGCGCTCCGTACTCTTCATCACGGATGGGCTGGGTGACGGTCGCTCCTGAGGCAACCGCTTGCGCGTGGTGCCGATCGGGGTCCGGAACGTAGACGCTGAGGGTCGCTCGATAGCCGCCCGCCTTGCCCGGAGGTTGCCGGCCCGGTCTGGGTGAGCTTACCATGACTACGCCAGTGCCGAGGCTGAGCTCGGAATGCTGAACGGTCCCGTCGGGACCGGGCACCACAGGCGGGTCGTGAAGCCGAAGGCCCGGCAGAGCCAGTCAATCGCCGCATTCGCGTCTGCGTAGGTCAGGCACGGATGAATGTCAGCCGGCGTTCCATGATCGCTCATCGGGATGCCTCTCATCATCGGGGGCCGCAACACTGTGTTATGCCGCGCCACAATCGTGGCGGATGCAGTGCCTCCACGGCAGGGCGGCGTGACCTGGTACGGCGCGGCACGTCAGGCCGGAGGGTTCTTCAACCCTTCCATCACGAACGGCCTCGGTACGGAAGTGGTGCGGCGTGATCTCTGGCCCGGGCCGGCGAAGGTTGGCACGTTGCCCCAGGCCATGATCGTGCCGTCGGCCAGCGTCGCGACGCTGCGTGCCACGTCGGCGGACACCGAGCGCACGCCCCTCAGGCCCGGCACCTGCGCGGGCAGCGCCCCGGGATGCCCGACCTCGCCGACGAGATCGTTTCCCCAGGAGATGACCGTACCGGCGGTGGTGATTGCGAGCATGTGAGACTCGCCGCAGGCGAGCGCGCGAACACCGGTGACGCCAGCGACCGGGGCAGGCGTCGGATGTGGCGCGTCCCACGTGTAGAGCTTTCGACCGAGCCCGCCGTTGCCCCAGCCCCACGCCATCACCGTGCCATCGCGGAGCAGCGCGCCGGAAATCGTGGATCCGGCAACGACTGCCGCCGCGCCGGCCACACCGGTCACCGCGACGGGGGTGTTGCGATCGACGGTCGTCCCGTCGCCAAGTTGGCCCTGCCGGTTCAGACCCCACGCCCAAACCGAGCCGTCTTCCAGCAGCGCGAGCGAATGCGACCCGCCGACCGCGATGTCGACGACGCCGGACAGACGGGGAACACGGATGGGGAACGGGACGACGTACGGCACCTGCTCGCTGTGCCTGTAGTTGAAGGCCGGCATTGGACCGATGCCCAACTGGCCGATGATGTTGTAGCCCCAGGCGTAGGCGGCGCCGGCCTTGGTCACCGCCAGCGTGTGGTCGCCACTGCTGGCGACGCGTACCGCGTCGGAGATGCCGACCACCGGCGTCGGTGCGGCTGGGACCTTCCGTACCTGGCCGGTCGCCTCAAATTCCGCCAACGGCGTGATGCCGAGTCCGCCGCGGGCATTGATGCCCCACGCCAGAATACGGCCGTCTGGCATCACGGCGAACGAGGTGACGATGCCGCTGGCGACGTCAGCGGCGCCCCGGACCGCCGGGAGATCGAAGGCGACGTTGGGCAGCAGCGGGTCGGTGTGTCCGAGGCCGGCATGCCGGCCGTCATAGCCCAGCCCGGGCTGCACGCACATGGTCACGGCCCCGTCGGGCTCGAGGACGAACGTGAATATGCCGCGGCAGATCGCGCGTCGCTCCCGCAGCGCAGGCGGGTGCAGTGCCGATCGGATCGCCAGCGGCGCCGAGGAGATCATTGCCAGCAAGGTGCGTCGGGTGATCATGGGAGCTCCTCCAGCGAGTACGAATTTCACGTCGGCATGGACAACACGCACCGCGACCCGGTCAGTAGCGATGCCGCTGGAGCCATGCGCGTTGCCTGGCGGCCCGTCGCGCCTCTTCCCGGCGTGAGGCGGCATCGAGCCGCACATCAGCCGGACTCTGGAGCATGACCGTCGCGAACCGCTCAATGTCCGCCGGATTGGCCCCGTCGAGAATCCGCCCGGCAACGGCGATGGTGCTGTCGCGGAGGGCGTTCCAGACCGCCTGGCCGTGCAACACGTTGGCCAGCCGGGGGGCGCCAAAGTAGCCCGGCCAGTCGGGCAAGCGGGCCAGACGCACCAGGCCCTCCATCGTGCTGTCGGCCTGATCCGGCGCGGTCCGATACCCGGCCCGAACCAGGCCTGGCTGCAGCGCCAGCAACCAGCTCGTCTCGTCCATGCCGGAATGGATCGGCAGGCCGTCCGCCCGCTTCGCGGCCGCATCCTTCTGGCCCTCGATCGTCCCGAAGATCGGCATCAGTCCCGCCAGATGGATCATCTTCCCCCGATACTGGTCGCCGAAATAGTCCCCGGCGTGATCGAGGGCCCGGCTGTGGTTGGGGGCGCCGTGCAGGTGAACGACAAAGAGCCAGCGGAACCCCTGCCTGCCAAGTTCGTCCGCCAGGTCCATATAGACAGCGCGGAGCGTCTCGAATCGCACCGCGACCGTTCCCGGGAACGTGTACTTGGCGCCGATGTCATTCGCGCCGCTATTCCCGAGAGGCACTGCGGGGAAGACGACGGCGGTCCATCCAGGGCGTCGGGCGATAGCCGCCGCGAGGGAATCGGCGAGTTGGAGATTGAGGTAGCCGTCTGTATAAGCTGGAAGGTACGGGCCGTGCTCTTCGAGGATGCCGCCAGGGAGAATGAGGGCGGTGCGTTGCCGGTCGAGCGCGCGGAACTCGGGCGCGGTGAGTTCCGCGGCCCGGAGCACTTGCGCCGCGAGGACGACCTTAGGGGCGGAGCCCAGGGCGACGGTCAGCAGAATGATCCGAACGGCAGCTCTCATTGGTGTGCTCGCGGTACCGGCGGCCCGTGTTTGTCCTAACGTGTTGTCTTATCTGGCTGGCGTCCTTCGGAACCGAGCGGCCACGCCGCCCACCGATCAACATCGCGGCGAGGCCGCGACTTGTCAAACGGAAGGCGGCGCGCCAGTCCGGTTCAAGACCGTGTTATCCGACTCGCGCCGAGCAGAGGCCCGCTAGCGGACGGCGTCTTCATGAAGCCTTAGTTGGCTCTCCACGCGCGATTGAACCATCGTGGCGAGGCCCGTTCGGGGCCTGAACGACCTCAGCGATGGACGGTCCAGGTTGGAGGAGAAGTCGAAAGGTCCAGCTGCCAGATTTCCGGGGAGAGCTGGTTATCGCCTTCGCGCACCCCGCCGAGCACGACGACGCGACTTCGAGCCGAATCCAAGGCGCTGACCTGACCAATTCGGGTTGCTGGCCCGCCGTCGGCGAGCAACACCCATGCGGGGCCGTGGTAGCGCCAGGCCGCCATCCGCGTCGCTCCGGACCCAGTTGCCCTCTGGGCCAGAAGAAGCAGGCCTTTCGATGTGGAGATCAGCGCGGGTCCTTCGGTGTCGGCGGGCCCCGCGTCACTGAGCTTGTCCCACCCGGACCCGGTCCGGCGCCACAGATCGCGGTACGCGCCGGCGGGCGAAAACCCACCATACAGCAACACGCCCAGAGTCGGCGACCACGTCATCGAGTGGGCGACCCGTCCCGCCGGTGAAGCTGATGACGTCACGTTCGACCAACCCGTCCCATTCCACTCCCAGGTGGCAGCGGACGGAGTCCGTGGGTTGGCTCGGGTGCCACCACCGAAGACCACCAGCACCTTCCGGCGGGGATCGAACGCGATTGCCGGGTGCTCGACTTTCCCAGGTCCACCGGCGGCCGCGAGCCGGCGCCATTGGCCCTGCCGGTACTGCCAGGTGTCCTCATATACGGTTGCGCCATCACGGCCACCGTATAGGAACAGCGATCGCGAATCGGGATCGAATGCCATCAGCGCATCCTCGCGCGCCGCGGGACCTCCGGCGGCGGCGATCGGATGCCAGGTGGTGTCCGTCCTGAACCAGAGCAGTGAGTCGCGGATGGCCGGTGAACCACAATGCGCCGCCGCGCCGCCGAACAGCACGACCCCACTCCGGCCGTCAGAATGCAGATACGGCGTCATCGCGGTACAGCTCCGCGGGGCGGGTCGCTGAGCGGGGACGCGCTGCCAGGCGATCAGGGGTGAGGCACACACGAGAGGAAGTAACAGTCGACGTATCATGGCATACGCTGGGACGCGAGTCGAGGACTCATCCCTTGCCCGCGGCGGTCCGCCGCTTCGGAGCGGGGCGGCGGCGCGATGCCGCCTGCTTCAGGAGCGCCCCGAAGGCCTGGCGATCGATGTCCCCAGCCTTACGCACTTTGATGTGGCGCACGTAGCTCCCGGTGCCCTCCAGGAGGCCGTCTGGATCAGCCAACGACGAGCCGGCGAAGAAGCCGAATTGTACCCAGGCGACGTCGGAGTACAGGTAGGCAACGGGCTCGGTTCCAGCGAGCCAGCATCCATTGCCCCACTTCACACTCTCGACGAGCTGCGGCGCCGCGGATGCGACGAAGCGACGTAACGCGCGAATGATCGCCTGGTTCTTGGCGCTTTGGTCGCGCAGATAGTCATCAAAGCTCGGGTACGCCTTCATCTTCGGCATTAAGTCTGCCTCGAGGGTGGGCGACGGGTGGCGAGCGCCGTCCACCGGCATGATGTCCAGCGGCGGGCCGCGCGCGGAACCGAGCGACCGCGACTGCTACCAACATTGGGGCGGGGCCGCGACTTGTCAAACCGGAGCGGCTGGCGATCGGCGCCGCGGCGAGCGCGTGCTAGGCCGTTAGGCTGTTACCTCTTGCTCGTCGCCGCACCAACCGTCGAACGGAATAAACTCCCGCCCCAAGGACCGACAAGCCGAGCACCACCTCGGTCGCGTGGAAGGCCGCGTGTTCCTGTAGCTGCTGATAACCGTCGGCCGATTCGCAATGGCGCTCCGTTGGATCGACCGTCCGACCACTGGCAGCGCACTCGGCCTTGCTCGGCAGAGTGACGATCCAGACCAAGCCAGCGATCGCCGCGACGCTCAGCATTGCTACGAGGAAACGCGCCATGGGGATGCCCGTCGTTCGTGAGTGACCCGCTTCGCCCGATGCGACCGTCCCGAGATGGGTGACCTTGACGGTCTGGCTGGCAAGATCGGACCCGCCGGCCGCACCGACCGTCCACCAACACTGTGGCGCGGCTTCGTGTTAGGCGCGCAGTCACTTAGAGGCGCTGAACTAACCACCGCAAGCCGCGACCGCCCGCCGTCGCCTCGAGTTCATGCCAGTCGATCCGCGCGGCTATCCAGCGCCGCCAACCCGGCAGCGGCAAATGTCGACGGTCCTCCCAGCGCCACCACCAAGGGCCGTGCCGCCGGAGCGCCCTGCCATACGCTGGACTGTGCGGATCCGGACAGGTCTCGAGGGCCGCACGAAACGCCGCCGGCGGTTCGTATCCGTGGCTGAGTATGTAATGGATAATCATGGACGGAGCAACGTACAGGCCGCGCGGCGCAGGGATTGAGACGAACCCCTTGCCGACATGCAGGCGACGTCCGGAGAAATCAACCTCAGTTGGTGCTCGGTCTGGTGACCGGCCGCACAGCCGACAACCATGATATCCCAAGGCAGGGCGCCAGAGGTCGACGTCGGCCAGCCAGAGCCGCACCAGAGCATCGGCGACCGGGGCAAGCGCGCCCGGCGTTCCGGGCGGGTTCGGCAGCCGGTCGTCGAGCCAGCCCACGGCAATCAGCGGGACCGAGGCCACAGAACTGCCGGTCCGACGGATCTCGTCATCAAAGTAACTGCATCGGGTTAGATCGGGGTAATAGGTCACGATGCCTCAGGGCCGCCTAACGCTCACGTTCAGCGGCGCCCCGTCTTGCGGCGCGTCCGCCGCAACGTCTTGTCGGGCGGCGTCTGGATTGGCCGGCGGGGGCGCTGCTTTGCTGACACCGACTTGATCACCGTGTAGCCTCGTCGGCTCGTCGGCAGCGGAGTCTTGGCCTTCGCCATTGCCGCGCGAATCAAGGCCTCCACCGCTGGCAACGCGAGCGTTGCCTCGCTGTCGAGTCGGAGGAAACGATTCTGGTTACCGCTGCCGAGCAGGACCCCGTTGGGATCCGGCAACGATGCGCCGTAGTAGAACGAGAGTGCCACGCCCTTCGGTGAGATGGCCAACGAGACGAGACAGTCGGACGCCAGCTCCGTTGCTGAGTAGCCAATCGCGAGGAACTGATAGTTGTCGTAGACCAGTTCGATGGCCGTGGGAAGTCGCTTGCGGAGCGCCGCCCGGGTTGCCCGGGCCAGTTTCCCGACCGCCGGGTCGTACTTGGCCACGAAACCGGCGAGCTGCTTGGCCGGAGATTCCATGGCGGTGATAGCTTGATCGCGCTTTGCACCGCCAGGCTTCATGCGAAGCTCCCGCAGAGTTGTGGTTTCAGCATGTCTGCCCAACCTCCGGAGCTTGGGCTGCGAGGCGGCCTCGTGCCGGCCCGGCCGCGGCCTTCAGAAACATGGAGCGGCCGGGCCGGCGGCGCCACAGCCATGCTCCAACGGTGGGCGGCCTCGTCGGCTCGTCGAGCTCAGGTTGGGCGGCGGAACCGCCGCCGTGACCCACGGTTGGACGGCGACCAGCTTCAGGGTGAAGGCGAGGTACGTTTGACGGGTGATGCGAGTAATTTGGACGCGCGGAGGGGCCGGGTACCCCGAGTCTGGTGCAGGCGACTGGGCCGACTGATCTTACCCGTCAACAAGAGCAGACGAGAGTGTCCGATGATCCGAGATCGCGAGATCGGGGCCATCGCCGTTGGGATGGTGGCCGGCCTGCTGGGCTGCCGGCCCGCTCCGACGCCGTGCCCGTCCTGCACCGTGATCGACAACGTGACTCTGATCGACGGAACCGGTCGCGCACCGATCACGGGGGCGGCCGTACTGGTCGAGGGTGACCGCATCCGGGCAGTCGGAACCCGAGGCCAGTTCCGCGATGTCGCTCAGGCGCGCACCATCGACGCCACCGGCCGCTTCCTCATCCCCGGCCTGATCGAGATGCACGGGCACGTGGTACCGGAACGCATGGGCGGTCCGCCTGGCGTGCTCGACACGGCCTTCGCCGAGAGCATGCTGCGGGCTTTCCTCACCATGGGAGTCACCACCGTCTTGAGCCCGGGTGGCGACACCGAGCTCTCGATCGGGCTGCGGGACGCCGTGGCGGCCGGCCGAGTAGCCGGTCCACGGCTGGTCGTGGCCGGCGACGTGATCGAGTCGGCCCGCTCCTTGTACTCGACCCGCGTCTCGGCCACCGCTGCCGAGGTCGTGGCCGAGGTGGAGCGGCAGGCCAGGGCCAAGGTCGACTTCATCAAGCTCTACCGCTCGCTCGACCCCTCACTCATCAAGGCCGGCGCCGACGCGGCCCATGGCAACGGGGTCCGGGCCATCGCTCACACCAGCGCCACGGACTGGCTAGAGGCGGCGAATGCCGGCGTCGATCTCCTGGTCCACGCCGGCCCCGGCATCTCCTCGCTCCTCACCCCGGCGCAGCGGGCCGACTACGTCCGCTACGGCAACGCCCAGCCCGCCGCTGGGGGAGTGCTCGCCAAGCGCTTCTATGGACCGTTCGAGGCGGTGGACCTCGACGCCTCACGCCTCGCGCTGGAGGCGCTCATCGCGGCGCTCAAGGCCCACGAGGTAACGGTGGATCCCACCGTGGTGATCTACGAGGCGGTGTTCTGGGCCAATGACTCGTCCTACCTGTACCATCCCGACCTGCCCCTGGTACCGGAGTCGGTCGTTGCCGCCTGGCGGGCCAGCGGGTTGACGGCGTCGTGGTCGCCGGCCGACTTCCAGACCGGGCGGGCGGTATTGCCGAAGATGCTCCGCTTCATCAAGGCGCTTCACGACGGCGGCGTCATGTTGGTGTCGGGCACTGACACGCCGAACCCGTTCGTCATCCCCGGGGCGAGCTACCATCGTAACCTCGAGTTGTTGGCGCAAGCCGGGATTCCGCCCTTGGAGGTGCTCCGAATCGCGACGCTGAACGGTGCCAAGGCCCTGCGGATGGACCGCGAGGTGGGCAGCATCGAGCCCGGGAAACGGGCCGACATGGTGCTGCTGACCGCTGACCCGACGGCCGACATCGGCAACACTCGGCGGATCGAGTGGGTGATGACGGCCGGCGAACGGTGAGGGCCTCTAGGCGAGCTTCCGACCTCCCGCGCTCAAGTGCGCCGGGGCGACTTGAGCACGGTGATCGAGGGGACCGTCTCGGTGGTCCCGACGAGGCCGCCTACAGCACCGCCACCCCGGCCTGCCCCGATTCGGCGCACACCGCGCCGCGCTCGATCAGGGCGCAGACCTTGTACCAGAACGTCTGACCCGGCCCCACGATGGTGTCCTCGTAGACGGTCGTCCCCGTGAGCACCAGGTCGCTCCCCGTGGCCGTCTTGATGGTCGCCCAAGCCGGCGCATGAGTCGACCGCTTCTGTATGGTATACCCACCGGTGAACGCGAACGCGTTCCACTGGAGATGGATCCGAGCGGGCTGCGCCACATAGGTGACGGCCAGATCAAGCCGGGGCGTGACCAACCGCAACTCGCTGCTCCAGACGTCGGTCCCGTCGGCGAGCTTCGTGAGGAACTTGTAGACGTAGACCGAGTTGAGCTGGAGCCCGACGTCGAAGGTCCGGGCCGCGGGGCTGGTTCCGATGAGCATCCATTCGGCCACCGGCACCTCCTGGAAGCCGTACCCGTACCCGAGGAGTTGTCGGTAGAGTCGGGTGCTCGGCGCGCGCGTTCCGGTGTAGTAGACGTCCAACCCCGGCGGCGCTCCTTGGCCCATGAACAGGTTGACGTAGGTTGGCGTCACGGCTGAAACCGGCGCCGGTGCGGTATAGGCCACCGCGGCAGTCGGCTGCGAGTTGCCGGTCGGGTAGACGGCGATCACCTGGTAATAGACGGTCGAGCCGGGCCCGACGCCGCGGTCGACGAACGAGACCTCGGCGATTGGCTTGGAAATCGAGATCCAAGTGATACCGTCAGCGCTCCGCTGAAGGATCGAGCCGGTGCTCCCGGCTCCGGGTTTCCAGCTCGCCACAGCGCCCTGGGCACTGGCGGTCACAGCCAGGGAGGTAGGGGCCGGGCCGATCTCGGCGAATTCGCTGGTCCGGCGGGTCTGGGCGCCGGCGGCGGTCGCGATCGCGGCAAGAGCGCCGAGGGTGAGCAGGGTCGTTCGCATTGGGATCTCCTTGGTGGCGTCGGTGAGCCGTGTGGCTCGGGTTCGATGCCCACAAGTTCGGGCGGAGGGATCAGTCGTTAATCAGTAGGGGGTCACCTTCCGGTCAATTGCGGAAACCGCTGTGGCATGGGCACTTGCGATCGGGCCGCCGTCACGTCGCTAGGCCGGGATCATTGGGGCGATCGGAGCTTGGCCGCGTCGGGTACGGCCGTCGAGGCGGCGGCTAATCCGCCCGGAGCGCCTCCATCGGAGGCACTCTGCTCGCCCGAAACGCGGGGAGCAGGCTGCCGAGCAGCGTCGTCACCACCAGGAGCACCGCCACGCCGCCGAGAATCCACGGATCGGTCGGCGAGGTCTGGTAGAGCACCTTGGCCACCAGCGCTGGCGGCACCAGGAACTTGATCCCGACCACGGCGAGCCCGAGCCCCACCACGATTCCGACCACGATGGTCCGCTGCCCCTCCACGACCACCATCCGGACCACGTCGCCGAGCCGGGCGCCCAGCGCGCTGCGAATTCCGAATTCGCGAGTCCGTTGCGCCACCAGGTACGAGAGCACGCTGTAGAGCCCCACTAGCGCCACCGTGAGCGCCACCAGTCCCATGATCCCGAACAAGGCCGCGCCTAACCGCCACGGCCGCATCAGCGGCTCGATCTGTTCCTGCATCAGCCGGGCGCTCGCCACCGGAAGATTCGGCGCCATGGTCTGGAGAACCCGCCGCGCCGTGCCGAGCATCGCCGCCGGATCGTCGGCGGCGCGGATCATCAGATAGCGATCTCGGGAGAGGCTGTCGTTCTGGGCCAACGGCAGGTAGTAGGCCTGAACGGCCTGGCGCTCGAGCGACTCGTTGCTCGCATCCGCGCTTACCCCGACCACCAGCCGACAGATATCCGCGTCCCGGCCGATGTAGAGGCACTTCCCGATGGCCTCCTCGCCGGGCCAGAAGGTTCGGGCCAACGTCTCGTTGACCACCAACACCCGGGCGCCGCCGGCGTGGTCGTCGGCGGTAAACGGGCGGCCTCGGATGATCGCGATGCCGAGCGTGGTGAAATACTCGGGTGTGACCGCCGAGAAGTAGGGACCGCCGGTCTTGAGACGCGGAATGGAGTCCCGGCCAGGGATCCGGACGGCGGTGCCCTGACGGGTCCAGAACGGGTTAGTGGTCGTCAGGCTGACGCCGCGGACGCCCGCGACGGCCTGGAACCGTCGATAGGCGTCGTCGTAGAACGCGTGCCGTTGTTCGATGGTATATCCCGCGACCGCGAGGTCGATGTCTGCGGTGACCAGCCCCTCGGGCCGAAACCCGAAGTCGACCGACTCGGCCGATCGCAGGCTCTTCCAGAACAGGCCCGCACACAGCAACATGATCACCGAGAGCGCCGCCTGGGTGAGCAGCAGTCCGTTCCGCAGCCGGACGTGCTCCCGCCCCGCCGAGCCTCGGCCCGCGCCGCTCCCCCGGAGCTCCTCGGTCAGGTCGGGGCGACTGAGCTGCAGGGCGGGGACCAACCCGACCAGCACCCCGGTCACCAGCGAGGCGAGGAACGCCGCCGCGAGGAGTCGGCCGTCGACCGGTGGCTCGATGAAATCGATCCCGGGCAGGAGGATGGCGCGGACTACGATCCCGCCGCCATAGGCGAGCAAGAGCCCGACGCCGGCCGAGACCGCGGCCAGGGCCAGGCTCTCGATCAGGAGGCCGCGGACCAGCCGTCCCCGGCCGACGCCTAACGCCACCCGCACCGCCGTCTCCCGCCGGCGGGCCAGCCCCCGCGCCAGCACCAGGTTGGCGACATTGGCGCAGGTGATCAGGAGGACCAGGACCGACACCCCGGCGAGCAACGCGACGACGATCGGGGTCTTCGACTGGTCGGCGTCGCCGCCGACCAGGGGCTGGAAGGTCACCACGCCCCGGTCGTTCTTCCGCTCCTCATCGTCGGCGGTGGCCGCTCGATACCGGGTGGTGGCCTCCGCGCCGGCCTGGACCCGAGTCGCTCCGGGCGCGAGCCGTCCGAGGAGCTTGACCCACTGCCAGTTCCAGGTGTCGCGCCATTCGTCGGAGGAGCCGATGAACTCCCGCGCCCCGGTGTGCATCGGGAGCCAGGCGTCCACCGCGTCGAGGTCGACCCCGGTGAAATACTTCGGCGCGACGCCGATGATCTGATACTGCCGGCTGCCGAGCCAGAGGCTCTTGCCCACCACGTCGGGCGCGTTGGCGAACTCCCGCTGCCACAGCCGATGACTGATCACCACGGTCGGATCGCCGCCGCCGATTGGGTCGTCCGGGTCGCCGAAGAACCGGCCGATCTCGGGGCGGACGCCCAGCATCGAGAAGAAGTTGGCGGTCGCCAGCGTGGCGCGGAGCTCTCGGGCCGCCTCGCCGCGCCCATAGCTCAGACCGGTCGAGTAGAAGCCGGCCAAGTCGGCCAGGGCCGACGATTCGCGCTGAAGGGCCAGCTCCCGGTAGGTCACGCTGGCGTTGGTGAACGATCCGAAGGTCGGGTGAGTCTGGGTCAGGGTGTAACGCACCAGACGATCGGGGTCGATCAGGTGGGCCGGCGGCTTGAACAACAGTCGATCGACCAGCCCGATCATCGTGGCGTTGACCCCGATTCCTAACGCCAGCGTCACGATGACGCCGACGGTGAACAGCGGCGTCCGGATCAATCCCCGACCGACCATTCCGAGATCCTGGCCCAGATCGGACCACCACTGCCGTCGGGCCGAGCCTCGCTGCTGTCGCGCGTCGATCGTCATGATGACCCTCCGGTAGCTGCCGACATCGCCGAATCGACGCCGGGCCTCCGCCGCCGCGGCCTCCCGAGTCCACCCTCGTCGCTCGAGCTCGTCAGTGACCAACTCGAGGTGGGTGTCGATCTCCCGATCCACCGCGGCCTTGCCCCGAAACGGGCGGGCCGCCAGCTCGAAGAGGTCACGCCACCGGGTGGGGGGCACTCAGGCCCGCGCCTCGAGCACCTGGCTCACCGCCGTGACGTATCGAGACCACCGCTGCCGGGACGCCTTCAGCTCTCGGCGGCCGAGGTCGGTGAGCTGGTAGTACTTGGCCTTCCGGTTGTTCTCGCTGATCCCCCACGACGATTCCAGCCAACCCCGCTCCTCCATCCGGTGGAGCGCGGTGTAGAGGGCCCCGTCCTCGATGGTGAGGTTGTCGCCGGTGGTGTCGCGGATCCACGACGCCACGGCGTAGCCATGGCGGGGGCCCCAGCTGAGGGATTTGAGGACCAGGATGTCGAGGGTCCCCTGGAGGAGGTCGAGCGGGTCGCGGTTCACCTGAGTCCCCTGAAACATTCCCCTGAATATTTCAGGGATGTAGACGGGGCGCAAGGGGCCACGCGATCAGGGTCGACCCACCATCCCGCCGCCCCAACCCCCGATGCCCGTGACCCCGAGCTCCGCGATCGGGGTATCGACCACCCGCTGCTGCTGGCTCCGGCTCCGGCGATTCCTCGAAGAATGTGGCGGCGTCGCCGATACTCCTCGATCTCAGCCTTGGATCGGTAGGTGCCGTGGGCCGCGTCGGACATCGAGTGACCGACGTAACGATACTCTTGATTACGAGGAAGGTCGGTTTCGAGTCGGTCCGCGCCCGCGCCACCGCCCGGTCATCGCCTCACGGACGGTGAGCACGTTTTGTCCATCGTCATTGCACGACTAGTACGGGAACGAGGCTGCTGCTCGTGTTCCCGGTGCCGAGCTGGCCGAGGTCATTCTCTCCCCAGCAGTACGCGGCACCGGCGGTCGTCACGCCACAGGTGTGGTTGCGGCCGGCGCTGACGGTGGCGAAACTGAGGCCGCCCACGACCGGCACCGGGCTGAGCCGGCTGGTCGATGTCCCGTCGCCGAGCCGGCCCTTGAAGTTGTATCCCCAGCAGTAGGCGGCGCCGGCCGGCGTCACCCCGCAGTTGTGATTGTCTCCCGCGCTGACCGCGGCCAGCGTGAGTCCGCCCGCAACCAGCACCGGGCTGCTCCGGCTGGTCGTCGTGCCATCGCCGAGCTGGCCCCGGTCGTTCACTCCCCAGCAGTAGGTGGTGCCTGCTGTCGTCACCCCGCAGGTGTGCTGGTATCTGGCGCTGATCGTGGCAAACGTGAGCGCCCCCGCGACCAGTACCGGGCTCGTCCGGTGGGTCGTCGTTCCGTCGCCAAGCAAGCCTTGCCCATTGAATCCCCAACAATAGGCCGCCCCGGCCATCGTCACCCCGCACGCGTGCTTGCTCCCGCCGGTGACCATGGAAAACGTCTGCCCGCCCGCGACCAGAACTGGGCTCGTCCGGCTCGTCGTCGTTCCGTCACCCAGCTGGCCAACTTCGTTAGCGCCCCAGCAATACCCGGCGCCGGCGGTCGTCACGCCACAGGTGAAATCGCCCCCCGCGGGGCCGACCGCGGCGAAGGTGAGCCCGCCCGAGACTAGCACCGGGCTGCTCCGGTCGATCGCGGTACCGTCGCCGAGCTGACCGCGGCCATTGTATCCCCAGCAGTACGCGGCACCGGTGGTCGTCACCCCGCAGGTGTGGCTGCCCAAGACGCTGGCGGTTGCGAAACTGAGCCCACCGGCGACCAACACCGGGCTCGGCTGGCTGGTCGTCGTTCCGTCGCCCAGCTCGCCGGAGAAGTTGTATCCCCAGCAGTAGGCGGCGCTGGCGGTCGTCACGCCGCAGGTGGCACCGGGCCCGCTCCCTACGCTGGTGAACGTCAAGCGAATCGCGAAAGCCGCACTCGGTTCACTCCGCAGGGCACCGGAGGTTGCCACCAGTCGGTAGCCACTCCCCGGCCGGTCGATCGTGAGCCCGTTGAAGGTCGCCACCCCGTTGACCGCATTCACGGTCGTGGTCCCCGCAAGCGTGCCGCCACCTGGATTCGGCCCCATGGCCACGGTCACCGCGCTGGTGGCGCTCGGCACCGTGTTGCCGAGGACGTCCTGGATCGCCACCTGGGGCGCAGGTGTGATGGGCCGGGTCCCCTGGGTCGGGGTCGGCTGGACCGCGAAACCGAGCTTCGCCGGGGCGGGCGGGTGGATCGCGAAGGCCGCGCTCGTTGTGCTCGACAGGGCGCCCGACGTTGCCACGAGAGTGTAGTCGCTCCCCGGCCGGTCGATCGTGAGCCCGTTGAAGGTCGCCACCCCGTTGACCGCGTTCACGGTGGTGGTCCCCGCGAGGGTGCCGCCTCCCGGATTCGTCCCCAGGGCCACCGTCACAACGTTGGTGGAGCTCGGCACGGTATTGCCGAGGGCGTCCTGAATCGCCACCTGGGGTGCTGGGGTGAGGGGCTGGCCCTCCTCCGCCGAGGTCGGCTGGACCGCGAACCCGAGTCTAGCCGGGGGAGGCGGCGGGGCCGGCGGTGGTGTCGGAGGCATACCCCCATCCCCACAGGCGGATGCAACGAGCACCGCAATGAGGCCCACGAGCGCAAGGTGTCTCATCGTACTCCTCCGTGCGAGCACCAACAGAGTGATCGTGCCATCGGCGTTCCAAGTCGATGGGTGATTGTCGCGATCGTGGGTCAAGTGAACGTCAAGAAGGGAAATGCTGCGGGGGCCGCAGCTGAGGCAGGGTCGCCGCGGCCGCCTCGACCTCAGTGGTGCGGCGGGAGTGTGAACTCGAGAACTCGGGCGCTCTTCTGCTCGCGGAGAATCGCCTCACGCGCGAACAGGGTCGGCTTGAGCTTCCGCTCGCTCATCAGACGGGCGAGGTCCGAGTGGTGGGGCGACGCCGGGTCGGGGCTCTGGCCGAGCGGGGACAACGAGAACGACTGGATCGGGTCGGTAAAGATCGTGAGGGTGGTGTGGTAGCCGCCTCCGTTGGCCCACCGCCGATGGGCCGAGTCGATTGGGGTGAACGACAGTGCCTTGAGCACGGCTACTCCGTCGAGGAACTCGAGTCCTGGTAGGGGCGCGTTGCCGACCGGGAACGACACTCCGCCTCGGCCGGCCCGAAACTCGTCGCCCATCCGGGTCTCGACGGTGCCGTGCCGCCGGACCATCAGCGCGACGGCCGAATCGAGCCCGACGAGGAGTGCCGTCATGGTGCCGGGCGCCGGGGTTCCTCCTCGCTCGATCTCCGGGCGGAGGGTCCGGAACCGGGCAGTATCGCTCCGCACGGCCACCCACCAGTAGTAGAAGGCCAACGCCCCCTGGGACTCCTGCCGGGCGTGGCCGTCGAACCGGAGGAGCCGATCGAGGAACCGCCTAACGTCCGGCGACGCCCCCCTGATCCGCGCCGGGTGAGTCTCCGCCGCCATCCGGAGCGCCTCCTGCCAGCGCTCCACGCCGACCCATTTGTCGTCGAGGGCGAGCTCCACGGCGTCGGCGACGGTGACTCGGTAGGCCCGGGACAACACCTCGATCGCTCGAACGCCGCGGGACGTGGTCCGGCCGGGCTGGTCGTCGTAGAGATAGCCCCGGTAGCGGGCCAGGTCGGGCGACCCCCGCTCGAGCATCCGATCGGGCGCGATGTTGTTGTTCGACATGTACCCGACGGCCGGGTCCTCGAGGGTGACGTGCTCCTCGAGTGAGTGGATCCCCCGCCAGGCCGTGGCCGAGGAATTCCCCGGCATCGGTTGAGTGTAGTCGACCCCGGGTGGCCGCCTCGGCACGTAGCCGCCCCGGACATAGAACGAGTGGCCGTCGGCGCTGCCCGCCATCACGTTCGCCGAGATGAAGCCGGGGGCGATCGCGGTCTTGAACTCGGCCATCGAGCGCGCCAGCGCCACCCGGTAGAACTGCTCATCGTAGAGGCCGGCCTGGTGCATGTCGGGGATCGACAGGACGAAGGCGGTATCGCCCGCGCGCCGGACCACGGGCGAGAGGACCCCGTTGTGCCTGGTGTATTCCAGGGTTCGAGTCACCGACGTCGCCCCCTTGACCCGGACCGTAACCCGCTCGGTCACCATGCGCTGCCAAGCCCCGTCGAACTGATAGCGACGGGGATCACGGGGGTCGGTGACCACGGCGTAACAGTCCATGCCGTCGGTGCCGAACAGGGTGAAGGCCCAGGCGAGGTGGCGAGTGTGCCCGATGAACGGGAGGGCCGTCCCGGGAAAGCTCGATGCGGCCGCCTTGATCGGCCCGGCGTCGAGCCGAAACTCCCAGGAGCCGCCGAAGCCCCCATGCGGGTCGCCGAGGTGGATCACCGCACCATCCGCCGTGCGCCACGGCATCAGGACCCATTCGTTGGACCCGGATTGGCCGATCCCCTCGAGCGCGTCGGCCGGCAAGGGGGCGCCGGGCCGCGCGGGCCGGGAGCACTTCCCGTCGCGGGGGCCGGGTCGCTCCCAGTGGACCACACCGTCGAACAGGAGCCTGCTCCAGAGAAAACTCCGAAACGCGGCCATCGGGAGCGCGGGCTCGAGGGCGGGAGCCCAGACCGGCACCTTGGCCGGGTGATCCGCCATGTACCGCCCGATCCCCGCGACGAAGGCGGCGTAGTCCCGAGACAGCTGCGGCGGCATCCGCGGCATCCCCGCGCGCGATTCGACTAGATGACGGAGGAGGAGCTGATCGAAGTCCGACTCGAGGAAGGTGGGCCCGAACGCGGCGGCCTGCTCTCCTTTTGCGCGGAGGTAGAGGGCGAGAATGGTGGTGAGCCGATCTTCGGCCTGGGCGTAGCCGAGCCCAAAGAAGCCGTCTTCCTCGCGGTCGGCGTAGGCGTGGGGAATGCCCCAGGGATCACGGTACACCGTCGCCCGCCCGGTCGATTGGGCCGCGGCTTGGGACGTTGCTGGCTGGATGATCGGGCCGGCGACCAGCAAAACCGCCTCGCTGACGACCAGCAGAAGCGTCCGGGTAACGACCAAGCGGAGCGCGACGTGCCAGCGTCGCTCGCGGGGTCGCGGTACCGTCCGCGGTGTCCGGCGCTCAGGGTCGCTTTTCATGGTAGTCGATCGAGCGTCGATCGCTCCGCAGCATCGCGTCGTTGATCCAAGGACGGGGACCGTAAGGCCGGGCCTCGGGCCAGACCTCGTTCAGGGTATCGTCGTCGAACAGCCGACCCGCTTGCATCAGGTACGCCATGTCGACGGTGTTCCGGATGTCGTCGAGCGGATTGCGATTGAGGACGAGGAGGTCGGCGAGCTTGCCGACCTCGAGCGAGCCCAGATCCCGATCGACACCGAGGAAGTAGGCGCCGTGGCGGCTCGCGATCGTCAGGGCATCCATCGGGGACATCGCCGCCGCGTTCATCCACACCTCGGTGTGGGTCCCGATCCCGTCGATCTCGCCGTGGGAGCCGATGGTCGCGTAGCCGCCGGCGGCGACGACGTCCGCGACTCCTTGCGCGTAGATCGGGAAGCGATAGTCGGTGACCGGACGTTGGGTGACCCGGCGCTGGTCGGGTATGAACAGCGCCCAGGGCATCCAGAGCCGAAGCTTGGGCTCCTTCCAGACCTCGAGCTCCTGGAGCCAATACTCCTTCTGGCGCTGGCTCCCGGTGCCGGCGCTCAGGGTGCTCGAATAGACGACTCGCGCCTGCCCGAGAAACCGAGCCACGTCGCTCAAGAGGGGGAGGTTGCGGATCGAGTGCTCGAACCCGGAGTACCCATCCATGACCAGACCGAGCACCACGGCCAGGTCGTCGTTCTCCGCGGTCGTGGTGATCCCCCGGGCGCGGGCCGCGTCCGCCAGCCACTGCCGGCGATCCCGGGCCGGCTGATAGTAGGTTTTCAGCGCGACCCCGTCACCGCCCCAGCGCTTGATTCGATCGATCTCGGCCAGCGCGGCGGCCGGCGTCGGGGTGTCGTGAAATCCCGAGCGACCGGTAGCCACGTCGCCCCGGCCCGAGCCGAACGGCGCCGAGTTCATGATCCCGCCAACCGTGAACGTGCGGGGGCCGATCACCAGTCCGGCGTCGATCAACTCCGTCAGAGGCACGTGGTGGAGCGGCCAGTCGGCGGGCTCGCGAGCGGTGGTGGCGCCATAGCTGAAGTAGAGGCCGGTTTCCCAGACCTGCGGCGGGAGAAAGCCCTGACTGGCGCGGGGAAAGTGAAGGTGGGTGTCGACGAATCCGGGGATCACCGTCTTGCCGGCGAGGTCGACGACTCGATCGGCTCGGCTGATGTCGCAGGCGCCAAGGCAAGCGATCCGAGCGCCGGTGACGACGAGGGACCCGTTCTCGATGACGCGGCGACCGTCGTCGAGCGTGATGATCCGGGCGTTGGTCAAGGCAATGGTGCCGCGGGGGACGCGCTTGGGCACCGACAAGGCGATCGGGATCGTGTCGGTCCGATTGGTCTCGACGTGATGGACCATCAAGCGGTTCCCGGCCGCGAACTCCACCGTGGTGGCGTTTCGCCACCGGGGATCGATCCCGCCCGACAGGGAGAGTCGCCGAGCGCGGGGATCGCCGCTTGCGATCTTCGCTGGTGCCCCGGGGTTCAGGCCGACCAGATAAACGTTCTCGTTCTCCTGGTACGCGACCCACTTGCCGTCGGGTGACGGGGCCAGGTCATTGCCGTCGGCGAGTCTCAGGTGGTCGCGCCGGTCGGTGCCGTTAGGCGCGATCGATCGGAGGATCGTCACCAACGACCGATCGCGGTCCCGGTCCGTCTCGGGGTAGTAGAGGCGGCCCCCGGGGCCGAACCACGGGCGGATCGCCGCGGTACCCGGAATGCCGCTGAACTCGTAGCCGGTCGGATTGGCCCGGATCAGGACCCGGGCCGAGCCTCCTTGGATGGGGACCTGGACCAGGTCGTACCACATCGCCTCGGTCAACATCCGGCCCCGCGCCGACCCTCCGCTACCGCGCGACGCCACCAGCGACTGGCCATCGGGACTGAAGACCGGGTAGTAGTACTCGGCCGGCGCGCTGGTGACCCGGGTTGGCGAGCCCCCGGCGACGGGCACCTTCCAAAGGTGGGTATGACCGTCGCGGTCGGTTCCGGCAAACGCCACCCACTGACCATCCGGCGACCAGGTCGGCGCGTACTCGAATGGTTCGAAGGTGTCGGGGGTGAGCCGCCGAGGTTCGTTAGGCTTTGCGCCGGGCCCGCCGGTCAGCCAGATCTTGCCCAGGGCCTGAAACGCCACCGTCCCGAGATCCGGCGACGCGCTCGGCCAGCGGACGAAACGGACCGCGAGTGAATCGTCCCTGATCCGGGTGGTGGCCCGGGCCAGTTCCGAGATCGTCCGCCGCACCGGCGCGGTGAACCGGATCGTCTCGACCCGCCCGGACTCGAGCTCTACCCGGCGGATCTGGCCACCCTGGGAGAAAACGATCGACCGGCCGTCGGCGGCCCAGGAGTACTTCGGCATGACAAGGAAGGTCTTGAGCCCATCCTCGGCGGCGTCGATCTCGACCGGGTCGGCGACCAGCCGCTCGGCCCCGGTTTCCAAGTCGCGAACCCATAGGGCGGTCCGCGGCGTGAGCAGGTGTCCTTTGTACTCGAGGATACCGTCGGGGATTCGTTGGGCGAAGGCCAGCCAACGACCGTCCGGCGAGATCTCGGGGGCGAAGCCGCCTTCGATCACGCCGCCGATCGGCTCGATCCGCCTGGTTGTGAGGTCGACGCGCCGGAGCTGGAGTGACCCGGAGAGCACGTCGATCGAGGCGGACTTGCGGGCTCCGGAGCCGGTGAAGACCTGATAGTAGAGGTATCGGCCATCGCGGGAGATCGACGGTGAGCTGGGGCCCCGGGCCACGTACGGGTAGCTGAGCTGCTCGTTCGGCCCCACCAGCTCGGTGCCGGGGCCGCCATCCCGCGGGTAGCGCCAGATCGAAGTCCGGATCTCGGCGCCGACGAACTCGGCCTCCTGGCGCCGGACGATGACCGAGCGGCCATCGGGGCTCCACAGCGGCTCGTAGAGGTGGGCGCGGTAGTCGATGACGAGAGGGCGCGGCCGGCTGCCGTCGGCGTTGATCACCCAGAGGTTGTCCTGACCGGTCCGGTCGGACACGAAGACGATCTCCCGGCCATCGGGCGAGAATCTGGGATGATAGTTGAGCGCGATCCCGCTCGATTGAGTGAGGCACTCGGCCTCGCCCCCGCTCGACGACACCCGATAGACGTGTCCCAGGAGGTCGAAGACGATCCACCGACCGTCCGGCGAGATGTCGACCGACATCCAGGTGCCTTCGGTGGTGGTGAAGGAGATCTCTCGGGTCTTCCCGCGGGGGCGGGTCACGTCCCAGCCACCCGACGATTCTTGCGCGGCGAGCGGGGGCGAGAGAGCGGATCCCAGTAGGGCCGCGATCAGGGCGGACGCCCGACGGCAAGTTGGCACGGTTTACCTCCGCGGCGACGGGGCGGAACGGCTGGCTTCGCTAACGTAGTCCGCGCCGAACCGTCAGGGAAGCGTTGTCGTCGCCTGCCCCCCTCAGCGAAAGCGGTAGTCGGTGCCTTCGACCTGCGAGAGGAGCGGCCCCGGGGCATCGACGGCCACCGCTCGCCCTTCGATGGCGGGCAAAACTGGCGACGCTTGCGCGAGGTACTCCATCACCACGTCGTGCAACCTCACCTCGAGCCGCCGAGGATTGGCGACCCGTTGCATCCGACAGAGCACGTTGACGGGATCACCCTCCCGCTCACAGGCGAGCATCGTGTAGACTCTCGCCGGCTCGAGCGGTCGCCCACCGATGATCACTTCCTCGAGCCGCTTTCCGATCGGCGCCTTGACCCGGAACCTGACCGTCATCCCTTTGAACCGCACGAACCAGCCGCCGAACCGATGGGCGGCCTCCGCGGCGAAGACGTTCTCCAATTCCCGCTCGAGCCAGTCGCGGATCTGAGTGCCGGTGGCCTGCCCGGTCTTCACCTCCGAGTCGACCGGCAAGGCGCTCCAGAGATACTCCCGGGTGATCTCGGCACTGCCATCCGGCCCCGGCGCGAGCGGCGGACAGAACCGGAAGCCGTTGGAGACGACGAGGTCGGCTCGGAACCGCCAATGGAGCGCGTCGGTGATCAGGTTGTCGAGCGGCGTTTCGAGAATGTAGTAGCGGAGCAGCGGTGTGGTCGTTCGCCCGATCACCCGGCCGATCTCCGGCTGGTACGGCGCCTTGGCCGCCGCCACCATCGCGCGCATCTCCCCGTCCTCGGGGTACCGATCGGGGTCGACCTCGAGCAATTGGTAGCGCTCCTCCTGCACGCGCCCCTTCTCCAGCACCAGGTCGAGCCGCCCGAGGAACGATCCGAACGCCCCCGGTTCGGTGACCCGGGCGAATCGCGCTTGGAGCGGCTCGCGGGTTCGCTCGTGGGTGTCGCCGCCGAGCACGTAGTCGACGCCGCGTGCGGACGGTTGATTGGCGAGGTGGAGCTGTTGGGACAGGCCGAGGTGGGAGAGGACGAACACCAGCGCGCAGCCGCGCTGCTCCTTCAGGACTCGGACGTACCTCGCGAGGCTCGCCTCCGGTCGAGTGAACCGGATTCCCCGCGAGTACGCCGGTGACTGCCGGGTGCCCGTGAACGGATCGTTGTAACCGATGAACCCGACCCGAAGGCCGTTCAGATTGAAGATCTGGTACGGTGGAAAGAGGAGCCGCCGCCCGCCGGGCTCGTCATGGAACATGTTGGCGCAGACCTTGGCGGCCGTGTAGGCTCGGAAGTCGCGGATCATCGCGTTCTTGCCGTACACCACCTCCCAATTGCCCGGGAGGATCAGGTCGTAGCCGAGCTGATTGACGAGCGAGACGATCGCCATGCCTTCCGAAAGCGCGGCGACCGCGCTCCCATGGAAGAGATCGCCGCCATCCACCAGCAACACCGCCCCCTCCGTCTCCTTCCGAATCTGGCTGACCATCGTCCGCAGGGTGGCGAACCCACCCCGCTTCTTGAAAACGGCCTGGCCGTCTTCCCAGAAGAACTCGTCGTGGACGTCGAGCTGGCCGTGGATGTCGGCGGTGTGGAGGATGGTGAGGCGGTGAGTCCGGCCTTGGCGGATTCCACCATCCCGGACGATCTCGGGGACCCGCGGCTCGCCGTCGAAGAGCCCGGCCATTTTGGGGTCGAGCCCGAGCCCGATTCCAGCCGCGCCGCTGGCCGTGAGGAAATCGCGCCGTCGAGTCATCGGTTCCCTGGCCGGGCGTGCTGCCTCAATGAGGTAGCCTGGGCCGGAGCAACCCGTACACCCAGGTGCCGGCGAGGGCCGCCAGGAGGCCTACCGCCATGGGCCAAACTCCGGCGCCGACCAGCGCGAAGAGGGGGCCCGGACAGGCGCCGACCAACGCCCAGCCCAGACCGAACATCGTTCCTCCGATGACGTTGCCCCAGGTGAACGCTTTCGGGTCGATCGTGATCGGCTCGCCGGAGAGGGTCCGGACGCCGAGTCGCTTGATCAACTGGATCGAGACCATGCCGACCAGCACGGCGCTGAACATGAGCCCGTACATGTGGAGCGACTGAAACCGGAACATCTCCTGGATTCGAAACCAGGAGATCGCCTCGGCCTTGGTGAGCACGAACCCGAACCCGATGCCGACGAGGAGGAATCCGAGGTACTTCGGGCTGGCGCCGCGCGGGGCCGACTGTGGAGTCGAGGTCATCAGAGACCCAGGATCCGGGGCAGGATCATCCACGTCATCAAAAGCCCGCCGGCGAAAAAGCACATCGTCGCCACCAGCGAGGGCCATTGGAGATTGGACAGGCCCATGATCGAGTGTCCCGACGTGCAGCCGCCGGCGTACCGGGTGCCGAAGCCGACCAGGAATCCCCCGACGACGATGACGAGGAAGCCCTTGACGGTGAGCAGCGAGGGGAAGTTGAAGAGCTCGACTGGGTGGAGGCCGTCGAGGTTCGCGATTCCCAAGGCGCGGAGGTCGGCCTCGGTGGCGGGCGAGAGTTTTACCGGATTGGGATTCCGGAACACGATCCCGCCCAGCACGCCACCAAGGAGGATGCCGGCCGCGAGCACCAGGCTCCACAATTCCTTCTTCCAGTCGTAGCGGAAGAAGTCGATCCGGCCCGGCAGGCACGCCGCGCAGATGTGACGGAGCGAGGACGAGATTCCGAACGGCTTGTTGCCGATCTTGAGCAGGACGGGAATCATCAGGCCGATCAGGGGTCCGGCGACGTACCAAGGCCAAGGTTTCGAGAGGAGTTCGTTCATGACCGTTCTTGGTTCGAGTTCACCGCCCAGCGGGCTCGCCGCCGGTAGCAGGTCCGGTTCTGCAACGTCGACGGACGTTTCGCCGTCCACCAGCACTTCATACCCGTTGCCTGGTCCTCGGTCGACCCCCCGAAGCGTTCCGCACAGGCCGGGCTGCAAAGCTACCGCCTCGAGCGCCGTCGCGACACGGGTGCGCGCCAGTATATTGGCGAGTGGCGGTCGCCGGTGTGGCACCGGCTTGCTGCGACGCCGGCAACTTGATTTCTAGACCCGTTGGCGGGAGGGAGGCTCACATGGTGATCGAGACCCGGGTGCTGGGCAAGAAAGGCCGGCCACTCGACAATTGGTCGGTGCCACCACCACCGAGTTCGCGCGGTGACGGCGGTCTCACGCTTCGGCAACTGATCGCCGATGTCGTCCGGGCCGAGATCAAGGCCTTCGAGGGCCGGCAGCGAGGCAACCGACTGCTCCGCGTTCTCTCGGCGGCCGAGATCGCGGACGGGACGGCCCGCGGCAAGATCGTGTCCGGCGGTTCGTCTCTGAGTGACGTGGTCGACGAGGAGCAGGCGGTTGGCGTGGCTATCCAGGCCTTCCAGGATGGGCTTTACCTGGTCGTCCTCGATGGAGTCGAGCAGCGCGACCTCGAACGCCAAGTGTACCCGAAGGCGGACACTCGGCTCGTGTTCCTGAGGTTGACCTTCCTGGCTGGTGCCTGAGGTGGATCCAGGGGAACAGGCCCGTCGCGATCTCGAGAGCCGCCGAACAGCGGGGTCGGTGCTCAGGCGGATGGGCGGGCTTCGCCAGATGGCAGCGGTTCTCACCGGGCGTGGCGTCCCGGCGTCGGTGCGAGCGGCGGTCGAGGACCTCTTCTCGCTCGACCATCACCGTACTCACGGTGCGATCGGGCGGTACGAGGGCCAACTCGGCGCCGAGCTGGCCGCGTGGGAGGCCGCCGATTGGATGCGGCTCAGCGGGGTGTTGGTGCCGCAACTGAGCGAGGCCGCCGCAAGCACGCTGTCGATTCTGAGCCGACGCCCATTCCAGCGCGGCGGCCAGCGGCGGCCGTTTCGCGCGCCACAGTCCGGGCCCATCCAAGCCGGCCTTCGGGTGGAGTGGCTTCTCTCCGTCACCAGACTCCTTGGAGAGTACGACGTCGACGTGGCCTGGGTCGCGGAACACGGCGGGTCGCTCGGAGGCTGGTGGGGTGCTCCGGAGATCGGCTGGCTGTTGGCGGGAGCCATTGACGCCGGAGGGCCGACCGGTCAGCGAGTGTTCGACGTTCTTCTGGCTGTCGGCCGAGGCGAGGTGGCGGGACAGATGGGACGGCACGTCATCCAGGCGTTGTTGTCGTGCGGGCGGCCGGAGGCGTGGGACTTCGTGGGCAAGCTCCTGGTCGCCGCCCAACGTCAGGAGGGGCTCCGTCAGTCGATCCTCGAGTCGGTCGATGAAGCCCATCCTGGGGCCTTCGACCACATGCTCCGGGTGATTCTCGACGAGGACCTTTCGCGTTTCTCCTCGGTCGTCCGAGCCGCGGACGTGTGGTTTGGGTTTCTTTGGGATGGCGCGAGCAGCGTCAAGGTCGACTCGATCCTCGAGCGGGTGCTTCAGTTCCGGACCGCGGGTGGTGTCGCCCGGGGGATCTCGGACGCCGATGCGGAAACCGGGTACCTCGCGCTGTGGTGTGCGGCGTTCGAGGATGTTCATGGTGCCGTCGAGCTGGCGGGCCCGCTGCTGCAGTCTCCAACGGAAGCGATCCGGTTCGCGGCGACTCACTTCCTCGTTCAAAGCAACTACTCGATCAGCCTGGCGCCCCTGGTGGAACAACTGGCCGACCCCGATCTCCGGGTGGCGGCTCGGGCCCTCGACCGATTCCAGACCCAGCTGTCCGGGGTCGACAGCGATCGACTGTTCTCGCAACTCGAGGGTCTCCTCGAGCGGGTGACCGCGCGAACCCAGACCATCGGCGCGCTCGTTTGGCCGTGGTGGAAGCGGAAGTTCGAACGGACCGAGATCGCCGCGGCCATGGTGACCAACTGCGCCACGACGCACGGCGATCGAGTGCTCCGGTACGTTCCCGATCTCGATCCGTCCCGCCGGGCCGCGTTCCTGAGGACGGCCGCTGGCCTGCGAAGAAAATGGGATCCGGAGCAGGCGGGTCCCCCCGCACGTCTGACCGGCGGGCAGCGTGGCGTGGCGATCGAACTTCTGGGCGACTCGTCCGCCGACGTTCGCGGTGCCGCTTTCGAGGCACTCCGACCGCTGTCGCTCGAACCCGACGAGGTCGACCGCCTGTTCGCGCTCTTGTCGCGGACCGCGGGCGATCTGCGAAACGGGGCCTTGGCCCGGTTGGCGACTCTCGGCGACCCCGCGCTACTCGAGGTCGCGGATCGTCTGCTGTCCGACGCGGACTCCGGCCGACGGTTGGCTGGTCTCGAGCTTCTCCGGGGGGCCCGAGAGGCGGGGCGCCTGGTCTCGGAGGCAGCGGGGCGGATCGCGAGATACCAGGCGTCCGCGGCGGAGGTGTCGGAACAGGAGCGGGCCCACATGGCCGCCGTCGCGAATGATACGCCGCCCCCGACGCGAGACAACGCCCTTGGGCTGGTCGACCCCACCACGCTGGCGCCGCTCTTCGAGCTGCGCCGCGTCAGGATACGGCTCGAAACGACCGCGGCGATCGGGGCGCTTCGATCGCTCGCGGAGTTGGTGCTTCAGCATCAGCAGACGGAGGTGAAGGGGGCCGATGGCCAAGCCCAGGTGTTGATCGAATCCCGCACCATGGGATGGTGGGGCGGCACTCGAGACGACCTCAAGGCCCGGCTCGATTCCTTTCCGCTCCAGTCGGTCTGGAGCACGTGGCTGCGCGAGCGGCAGTCGGCGCTTCGCGATGACGATGGCTGCGAGTTGCTCCGAGCGCTGATGGCCAATCGGGAGGCGGCTCCGTGGAATGCGGCGCCCGTCGAGAAGCTGATCGGCAGCGGACCCTACCGCGCCGGCGCGCACTTTCTCCGGAATCTGCTGGAGTGGTGTGTTGCCAGCGAGCCGCCGAACGGCGGGCTCGACTATCTGCTCGACGGGCTCGAGGCGGAGATCGCCGGTTTCAGTGAGGACGACCTTGCCGCGATGGCAAAGGCGCAGGCCGCGGGGCGGGCCAGGGCCACCTACTACGGCGAGAAGGCCCCAGCGTATAAAGCCCGCCTCGAGTGGGCCGAGGCGTGGCTTCGTCGAGTGCGTTGGTGGCGGACGCTGATGCCTGAGTCGGTTCGTCCCAATCACTCCAGCCGCCTCTACGGTTTGCTCCGCGCGTTCGAAGGCCGCACCGGCGGCTTCGACGCATTGCGGGTCGACCTCGAGGACTTCGCGCGGGCGTACCGGGCTGGGTCGGTCGGTGAAGCGGACTTCGTCGACCTTCTGGCCGGGCGGTACAGCTTGGCCGGCTACACCCCTCTGCTCCGACAGGTTTCGACTCGCAAACCGCCGCCTTCGTTGACCGGGCACCCCGAACTGATGGACGTGGTGGGGCGATGCCGAAGCCGAATCGTGGCGGTGGAGACCGAGCGCGGTGACCGTCAGACGGCGGGATCGGGGCTCACCATGGCGCTGCGATGGACCGGGGGTCTCGAAACGCTTACCCGGGCCGTTGGAGCGCTTGGCAAGGGGCACTTCACCCGCAACTTCGGTTGGCAGGCCGACGGCGCGTCGCGACAGGAGGCGCTCAGCCACCTGGTCCTGCGAAGCATCCCCGCCGAAGCAGACACGCCTCAGGCCTTTGCGGCGTGGGCGCGGACCGCGAGAGTGGGTGAGGGCCGTCTGATCGAGCTGGCCGTCTACGCTCCGCAATGGGCCCGACATGTCAACGAAGTGTTAGGGTGGCCCGGTCTGGAGTCGGCGGTGTGGTGGATCGAGGCACATACCAAAGACGATCGGTCTTGGAGAGTCGAGGAGCTGAAGGCGGTCTGGGCGGCGGAGGTGAGCGAACGGACCCCGCTCTCGCCGGGGGATCTCACCGAGGGGGCCGTCGACGTCGCCTGGTTCTCGGCGGCATACGGATCGCTCGGCGCCGAGCGATGGAAGAAGCTCGATGCGGCCGCGAAATACGCCGCCAGTAGCGGCGGCCACACCCGGGCTCAGCTCTTTGCCCGTGCCATGGCAGGGGTGATCGATAAGGCCGAGCTGCTCGGGCGAATCGACGCCTCGCGCCATCAAGATTCGGTCAGGGCGTTGGGGTTGATTCCTCTGGCGCCAGGTGCCGATCGGATGCCTGACCTCTTGGCTCGCTACCAGCGGCTGGAGGAGTACCGGCGCCAGTCGCGACAGTTCGGATCGCAGCGACAACAGAGCGAGAAGCGCGCGGTGTCGATCGGATTGGCGAACCTGGCGCGGACGGCGGGATTTCGGGATCCCCAACGGCTCCAATGGGCGATGGAACGGGCGGCGGTCGCCGATCTGGCCCACGGGCCCCTCGTCGTGGTCCGCGGGGAGGTCGGCCTATCCTTGCGCATCGACGAGGATGGCGAGCCGATCGTCGAGACTACCAAGGCGGGGCGACCGATCAAAGCCGTCCCGGCGGCGCTCAAGAAGGACGCCGAGGTGGTGGAGCTGCAGTCGCGTTTTCAGGACCTGAAACGACAGCGGTCGCGGGTCAGGGTGGCGCTCGAGGAGGCGATGTGCCGGGGCGACCGGTTCGACCCGGAGGAATTCCCGACGCTGTTGGAACACCCGATTCTCGCGCCCGGGCTGAGTCGCCTGGTGTTCATAGGTGAGGGAATCGCGGGATACCTCGCGGAAGGTGGCCGGGCGCTCCGGGACCACCAAGGACGTTTGGAACCGATCGGGACCAACGAAGCCGTGCGAATTGCCCACCCGCACGATCTGCTGATTCGAGGTGACTGGCCCGCGTGGCAAGCCGACTGTTACCGCCTCGAACGAGTGCAGCCCTTCAAGCAGGTTTTCCGAGAGCTATACCCCATCGCCGATGGGGAACGAGCCGCGGACAAAACTCGTCGCTACGCTGGCCACCAGGTGAACCCTCGGCAGGCCCTGGCGCTGTTGGGTGGGCGGGGTTGGGTCGCCCACCCGGACGAGGGACTAGCGAGAACCTTCCATGAGGAGGGCCTCGCGGCCCGGTTGTGGTTCCAAGAGGCCTTCTACTCCCCCGCCGACATCGAAGGGCTCACGCTCGAAGAGATCACCTTTACGAAGAAGGGTGAGTGGACGACCGTTGGCCTGGCCGAGGTTCCACCCCGTCTGTTCAGCGAAGCGATGCGGGACGTCGATCTCGTGGTCAGTGTGGCACACCAAGGCGGGGTCGATCCCGAGGCGTCAGCATCGACGATGGAAATTCGAGCGGCCCTGGTCCGGGAAACCTGTCAACTCTTGGGGCTGACGAACGTCCGGCTGGGCGATCACCACGTCTTCGTTCAGGGGACGCTGGCGGAGTATTCGGTCCACCTCGGCAGCGCCGGCGTGTTCATGCTGCCGGGAACCGCGCTGCCGATCGTCGCGGTCCACTCGCAGCATCGGGGTCGCTTGTTTCTGCCGTTCGCGGATGACGATCCCAGGTCGGCGGAGTTGCTCTCCAAGACGTTGATGCTCGCCCGGGACCAGGAGATCAAGGATCCCAATATCCTGGAGCGGATTCGAGGCAGGCTAGGCGGATAGCCTCAGAACCACGGCGTTTGCCTCCTTGACAGCCACCGGCCCGCGGCGGAGGTTGGTAACATTGGGGACCTCGTCCAAGCTCTCCGGGCCGCGCACCTCCGACTGGTCGCACACCGATGATCATTTTGGCGCCCGTCCTGCGCATTGTCTCATAAGCCACCATGACTTCGGACGACTCCCGGGCCGCCGCCGCCCCAGCCGCTGCCCAGCGCGCGGCGGGCACCGCCGCGCCACCCTCCCTCGCGCTTGCCACCGCGTGCCCCCGGTGCGGGGCGGCGGTGCCCAGCGAGGGAAGCGACTTCTGCGAGAGGTGCTCGGCGCACCTCTATCCTGGGCATTGCGTCTTCTGCCTCGACCCCTTCTCCCCCGGCCAGGCCTTCTGCCGGCGGTGCGGGCTGCCCCCCGAGGGGCTGACCTGCGGCGCCTGCGGCACCTTCAGTCGCTTCGACTTCTGCCCCAACCCTGACTGCGGTGCCGGCCTGACCCCGCGGGCGGCCGCCGAGCTGGCCCGGGTGGAGGCCGACCCGGAAGCGCTCCAGGCGTTCGCCGAGCTGGACGAGATCGCGGCGATGGTCGCCGCCGTGGAGTCGGAGGCTCCCCTGCCGGAGTCTGTCGCTCAGGTCGTGGCGGCGGTCACGGATGACGTCCGGCCGGCGGTGGCAGCGCCTCCCGTCGTCGCCGCGCCCGCCGCCACCGTGCCCGCGGCACCGGTGCTCGTCGCGCCGCGCCCGTCTCTCGCCTCCCTGCGGGCCGCCGCCCGGGGAGCGAAGACCGCCGAGGAGAAGGCCCGGGTCCGCAGTCTCGCCGAGCAGGCGGCGCAGGAGTCCCTCAACGCGGTGTCGTCTCGCCCGTTTCCGACGGCGCAGGAGGCGCGCGCCGCCGGGACCGCGCTGCAGGTGGCGCTCCGCTGCCGAGTGGTCGCCGAACGCTTGGAGATCATCGCCTGGCGGTGTAACCGTTTCGGCGTCGAGCATCCCGAGCCAGGCGGGATGAGTCAGTGTTCCGATCCCGGTAGTGGAGGAGTGCCGATCATGCGGGTCATCAAAGAAATCGACGACCGATCGACCGAGTTCACGGCATGAGCGCCGACGACGTGAACCCACCCGCCGACGGGGAGAACGACGTCCCCGCGCACGCCAACATCCCGACCACCGCGATGCCGGCGCACGCCTCGGTGCCGACCACCGCCACTCCGGTCCACCTCGGCGTCGCCACCACCGCGACGCCGGCCCACGCCCACGACGCGACGACCATGGCCCCCGCCGTCGCCGGGGCGCCGCGCACCGCCGCACCGCGCTCCCGGCAGGCCAGTTACGACGCCGGCGAGACGATCGAGGTCGGGTCGCACCGGTTGGTCATCGACCGGCTTCTCTTCGTCGGGGGACAGGCGGAGCTGTACCTGGTGCGCGGCGGACCGGTGCCGATCTCGGTGCTCAAGCTCTACACTCATGGGGCGCGGCCCAAAGCGGACGTGCTGGAACGCTGGCGCCACCTTCCGCCGACCGCGGTGATCGGCCTGCTCGACGCCGATCCCGCCGCCGAGCCGCGCGCCTGGGAGTTGATCGCGTACGCGGAAGGGGGACCGTTGGCCGGCTCCCCCGAGGCGCCCCTCGGTCCGATCCGCGACCCGGTCCGGCTCCGCCTGATCACCCTCCAGGCCGCCGACGCGCTCCACGTCCTCCACACCGTCGGCAACGCGGTCCATCGCGACGTCTCGCCCGACAACTTTCTTTGGCTCGACGCCGCCCACACCCGACTGGTGCTGAGCGACTTGGGCTCCTCGTCGATCATGAGCGAAGGGGCCGCCCGAAGTGTCACCATCCGCGGCAAACTCCCGTTCATGGCCCCCGAGGAGCTGCTCCCGATGGGCGACGGCGTCGTGGTCGGCGAGCCGGCCGATTTCTACGCCCTCGGCATCATGGTGCTGACGCTCTGGGCCGGGCACCACCCGTTCGTCGGACGCGAGGCGGATCAGATCGCCCTCAAGTCCCGCGGGGCGGTGCCGATGCCGGACGATCTCCCGGCGGACTTTCGGAATCTGGTCGAGGCGCTGCTGCTGCCGGCCAACATTCGGATCAATTACGACGGGATCCGGCGGTGGGCGGCGGGCGAGCCGATCGCCCGCGCCACCGCGGTCCGTTCGGTCAGCTATCCACGGCTCACGGTCCGACCCGCCCAGGGCGCCCCGTACGACGTCGACACCCCGGCTGGCCTCGCCCGTTTCCTTCGCGACGAGCCGGTTGCCGGCGAGCGCTTCCTCTACGCCTGGAACATGCGCGAGTGGGCCAGCTCCGACGCCGGCTTGGTCGCCGATCTGACCGACATCGTCGAGAAGGAGTTTCCCAAGAATCGCGCGGCGGGGCGACAGAAGGCCGCCTACCTGCTCGATTCGTCGCTCCCGTTCGGGGCGCCGGACGGGACTGAGTGCCGGGATTACGCCCAGCTGAGCGCTTGGTTGGAAGCCGACCCGGCCCGCCCGAAAGCGCTCGCCGATCCGGCCCATGCACTGTGGTTGTACCTGGGGACCCGTCCGGAGAACGAGCTGCGCGAGGCGATGGCCGAGATCCATGCCGACGTGCGGGAAGGGAAGCCGGAGGCGACGGCGCTGATCCGCCACTATCTCATGCAGTACGCCACCGGTGGGTCGTGGCGAGACAGCGACGGGACCGAGGTCGCCGACCTCGCCGCCTTCCTCGCCCGGCTCAAGGACCGCTCACAACCAATCTTCCAGAAGCTGCTGGATCCGGCGGACCCGTTGTTGCTGTGGCTCGAAACGCAGCGACCCGGCACGGCGGCCCGGGGAGGGCGCTTGCGGGCGCTCGGCGAATCGGTGACCGAATGGCTCGCTCCGATCGACTGGATCGTCTGCGTGGTGAATCAGGTGTCGGCCGTGCTGGTGTTGCCGCTGGTCGTCCCGGAGGACAGCTGGCGCGACGAGATGTGGCCCCCGGTCATCAACGCGACCAACGAAGACGTCGCCACGTTCCTCGATGGCTGGTGGCGCGTGGTGGAGGACCAGCGGTTCGAGTCCGCCGCGCTGGCCTGGCTCGCCAGCCGACCCTCGACCGGTGCCCGCCGACAGGTGGTGATCGGACTGCTCGGCGCCGAGTGGGAGGCGACGGCCCAGCCCCTGAGCGCGGTGCTGGCGACCTGTTTCGCCGCCCTTCCCGCCTTCTCCGGCGGCCCGGACGACGTGGAGGTCGTCGCCGCCGCCGCCAAGGCCGTGACCGCCCGGCTCGCGGCGATCCGCGACTCCGCCCCGGCCGCCCAACGCTCCCTGGTGCAGGTGGAGGGGGCCACCGCGTTCGCGGCCGCGGCCGCGAAGGCGCGCGGGTCGGCGCCTGCCTGGTGGGACGCCCTCCTCGCCAAGATCGGCGGATCGCTGGTCACGGCGCTGCGCGATGCCTTCGCCGCCAATCGGACGGCTCCTAACGTATTGTCTGAGCTGGTCGCCAGGCGCACCGACCTCCGCCGCGCCCTCGCCGACTTCCGGGTCCCGGCCCTGGCCCGGTGGAACACGGAGGACGCCCGCCAGGAAGTCCTCGGCCGCGAGCTGGTGGCGGCCGAGGCGGCGCAGCGGGACGCCCGGCTCAAGGCGATCACCGACAAAGCGATCTCGCTGCGGGGAACCCCGCACGTCCAGACTCTCACCGACCTCGAGAAGGGGTTGCCGTTCACCGAGAAGCGGTGGCTCTCCCGGACCAATGCCCTCTTCCTCTGGGTCGCGGGGATGGGGGTCCTCTCGGCGATCCCGATGGATCCCTCGACCGGCAAAATCGAACTCGCCAGCGGTGCGCTGGCCGGGGTGCTCAACACCCTGACCATCTGGCGCCTCACCCGCCGCAAGGTCGTGGCGGTGATCGGCTTCTTCCTCGGCGGAATCGTGTTGTCGTCGCTGGTACCGCTTTTCCGGGTTTCCTCGGCCCGGCTCCTGATCGGGCTCCTGGTCTGCGCCGGGCTCGGCTTCGCGTTGCTGATCCGGCGGCGCCACGTCCGCCGGGTGGTCAGCAAGGCCGAGATGGAGCAACAGCAGATGCCGCCCGACCTCGCGGCCTCGGTGAAGAAGGCGTGCGCGGAGGCCGAGTCGCACGCCCGCGCCTCCCTGGCGGAACGATGGCTGATGATGCAGGCCACTCTCGCCCTCGCGGCCGACCCCAACCAGATCAAGCTGCAGGACGTGCCCGGTGGAGCCGCGGCCGCCGCATGACCAGCGCGACGCCGACTACGCCCGGCATCGACCCCGTCGTCTCGCCGCCTCCGGACTGCCCGCGCTGCGCCACCAGCAATCGGGACGAAGCGCGATTCTGCAAAGGATGCGGCGACCGGTTGTCGATCCGGGGCGACCCGTTCGCCGACCTGGTCGGACTCGGGGACATCGGCCAGGCGATCCGCGACCAGCTGCGGGATGCGCTCGTCGTACGCCGGCAGGGTCAGGTCGCCCGCTCCCACCGGCTCGTGCTCGGCTCACCCGGGGCGGGGACGACTCGACTCGCCCGGGCGATCGCTGATTGCGCCGAGCAGGTGGGACTGACCAAGCGGGGGGCAACGATCGTCACCGCCCGGGAGATCCGCTCGCAGAAACCGGAGGACCTCTTGTCTTCCGCGGCGGGAGGAACCCTGATCGTCGACCAGGCCCACCGCCTCCTCCCGGCGCCCGACGTGCCGAGCGGTGGAGAGCAGGCGTTGTTCGACCTGCTCGATGCCCTGGCCAATCGGGGTGATGGGACCGATCCGCTGCTCTTGGTCACCGGGGTACCGGGCCCGTTCGCCCCGTTTCTTCGCGGTGACGCTGCCCTCCCGCGCCATTTCGGCGAAGTCATCCGACTGAACGATTGGTCCGCCGAGACGCTCGCCGAAGTCTGTCGCGCCCGACTGGAGCAGCTGGGATGGGCGGTGGATGAGCCGACCGCCCAACGGCTGGATGCGCGGTGCCGCTATCTGGTGAACTCGGTCGACCTTCCCCGCCGCCACGGCCACGCCACCGAGGAGTTGGTCCAGCAAACCACTCAGACCGCTCGGGCCCGAATCGCCGACGACGGCCAACCGGAGCGGACGCTGGTACCCGAGGACATCGCCGGCCCGGTCGACGAGCCGATCTCGCTCGACGAGTTGTTCGCCCAACTCGACGCGCTCAAGGGCATCGACGCGGTCCGCGAGCAGCTCAAGCAGATCATCCGCGCCTCGCAGGAACGCAAAGCCCGCGACCCCAAGCGCCCGGTCCTCGATGGCCACATGCTGCTGATGGGCAACGCCGGCACCGGCAAAACCACCATCGCCAAGCTGCTGCCCAAGCTGCTCTGCCGCGCCGGCATTCTTCCCACCGAGCGGATGGTGGAGTACGCCAATCCCGCCTCACTCCAGTCGGGCTACGTGGGCCAGACTTCGGGGCGGGTCAACGAGGCGATCGACAAGGCGCGCGGCGGGGTGCTCTTCCTCGACGAAGCCCACCAGATGGCCGACTCCGGCGGGCACAACTACCAGCGCGAGATCCTCAACACCCTGTTGCCGCGGCTGGAGAACGAGCGGGGCCAGTTCCTCTGCGTCCTTGGCGGGTACACCAGCAGCCTCCCCGCCGTGCTCGCGCTCGACCAGGGAATGCCGAGTCGGTTCCCCGAGCACTATCGCGTTCAGTTGGCGAATTACGACGCCGACACGCTCTCGGCGATCTTCCTCGCCATGGCGGCCGACGCCGGGAAGACGCTCACGCCCGAGGCCGAGCATCGGATGCGGCAGCTGATGCGGCTGTTGCGGCGGTGGGCTTTGCCGGCGTTCGCCAATGCCCGTGGTGCTCGGGAATTCCTCAGCGCCTGCGTCGCCAATCAGGTGGCCCGGACCGGCGCCGATCCGACGAGCGATCCGAACCTGCTCATCGAGGGCGACATCAACCTGCCCCGAGCGGCGACGAGCAAGACCCCCGAAGCGGCGCTGGCCGAGGCCGAGGCCAAGCTCGGCTTACTGGTCGGGCAGCCGCGATTGGCGGAGGTCATCGCCCGGTTGCGTGGCAATCTGCTTCTCTGGCGCGCCGAGTTGGAGGAAGGGGCCGACGTGGCGCCGCCATTGGAGCACATCCTGCTGCAGGGAAGCCCCGGCACCGGCAAGACGACGGTGGCGCGAATCATGGGGTCGCTGCTGTATGGATTGGGGATGCTGCCGCGGCCGCACGTGGAAGAAGTGCGGGGGACCGAGCTGATCAAGGGGATCCAGGGCGCGGCGGCCCAGGCGGTGCGCGAGCTAGTGGAACGAGCGATCGGTGGGGTGCTCTTCCTCGACGAGGTGTCGGGGTTGCTCGGTCAGCCGCAGGGGGTCGACGTCGCCCGCGAGCTGCTTCCCCATCTGGTCGACGCCAAGGGACGCTTCGTGATGATCGTCGCCGGCTATCCGCACGTCATCGACGGCTTTCTCGCCCTCGACGACGGGCTGGCCCGCCGCTTCGGCACCGTGCTCGAGCTGCAGGACTACAGTCCTGACGATGTCCACTCGATCACGCGGCAGGTGGTCCGCGCCGCGGGCCTTACCCTAACGCCCGAGGCGGATGCCGCGCTGCTGACGCTTCTGCGCGGCCCGGCGGCGACCAAGCTTCTTCCCAGTCGCAACGCCAGCATGGCGTACGTGATCTCGTCGGCCATTCGTGACCGGCTCGCCAGCCGCCTCGCTCCGCGACTCGCCCGCGGCTTGGGCACCGTGTCCGCCGAGGAGCGCCGATTGGTGTTGGCGGAGGACGTGCCGACGTCGTTCGACGCCCGGGGGAACGCATGCTGACCCTCGCGCCCTGTCCCCATTGCGCGTCACGGGTGCCGGACGACGGCGCCTTCTGTGATACCTGTGGCCGGCCGCTGGCCGCGTGCCCGACCTGTGGCGAGTTGGCTCGGCCGGGGGAGAAATGCGTGACCCATGGGGTGGCGGCGGTGGGGCGTCCCTCCGCGGCGGGCGGGTCGGCCTCGTCGGGGGGCGCTCCGGCGGCGACACCGACCGTCGCCCCGCCGCCGCGGCGAGGGTCCGGTGCTCCCGGGTCGGCCGGCCCCCGTCCGGCGCCCCCGCCCGCCACCCCGCCATCGACCTCACCCGCGGGCCCCTCATCGGCGCCGCCGCCACCGCCGGCCGCGGGGGTCCCGGACAACGCGGGGAAGGGGACGACCGTCCAGCCGCTGGCCCGCAAGCTGCGCCTGGTGGCGATCGGCGTCTCGCTGCCGCCGCTCGAGGTCGACAACGACACGGTCGTCGGGCGCGTCGACGGGCCGTTCGCGATACTACTCGATCCGTTTCACGACAAGGGACTCTCGCGACGGCATTGCCAGTTTCGCCGGGGCCCGACCGGGACCTGGACCGTCACCGACCTGGCGGGACGCGGCTCGACGGTGGTCAGCGCCGACGGTCGGTGGACCAACCCTCCGATCGCTCAGAACGCCAGCCAGACGATCGAGCCAGGGCGTGACCAGGTGCGTCTCGGGTCGCTCACCTTCCGGGTCGAGGCGATCCCGTGAGCGCTCCCCGTGCTGTGTCCGCCACCGCCGCATCGGTCTGCGGGCCAACCCGGCGCCGGAATGAAGATATGGCGGTGTTAGGCACCCACACCGTGCGCGACGGTGTCGCCTCGATGTCGTGGACCCTCGCGGGCGCCACCCGGCCGTTTCTCGCCGGGGTGCTCGACGGCCTCGGCGGCCATCAAGGGGGCGACCAGGCCAGCGCGCGGGTCGCCGAGCGGCTGGCCACCACCGTCGGGCGTTGGGCCCTCGATGGCACCGTGGCCGACCTCACCGCGGGGCTCACGGAGACGTTAGGCGACGCTCGGCGCGAGCTGGAGGAGCTCGGACGACTCGACCCCGCGCTCGAGGGCGCGGGCACGACCTGCACCGCGCTCGTCGCCGGCGCCGACGCCTTCGTCCTCCTCCACGTCGGCGACACCCGCTGCTACCGGCGCCGCGACGGCCTCTGGAAGGTGCTGACCGTGGACCACGCCGTGGCGCTGCCCGACGGCCGCTCCAGCGCGGGCCTCACCCACGCCGTCGGGGCCGGTGTCCCGGCGCTTCCGGCGGAGTTGGTCACCGACCTGACCGACATGTGCTGGCCGGGAGACGTCTACCTGTTGATCACCGACGGTGTCCTCGCGGCCACCGAGACCGAGGCCGCGCTGGAGGCCGCTTTCGCCGCGCCCGACGCGCGAGGGGTCCTCGATTTGGCCTTGGCCCACGGCGGCCCCGACAACGCAACCGCGGTTCGATTGGAGATCCTCGAATGAGCCCGACGCCTATCTCCGTGGCCACCTTGGCCCCGCTCCCGGGAGCGCCCGTTCCGCCCCAGGTCCCGGCGCTCCCAGCCGCGCCGGCCGCCCTCGCCGATGGAAGCGCCGCCTTGGGCTCCCTGCCGCCGGCGCCGTGGCTGGTGCGACAGAAGCCGAAGAAGTTCGCGATGGCCGGGGTCATCCCGTTAGGCATCGCCGTGTTCTTGACCCTGGTCAGCCAGCTCTTCACCTGGCCGGGGACGCCGGAGGCGGCGCTGGCCGATGCCCGCAAGGCGACCGAGAGTACGGCCAACTCGGGCCAGCCGGTCTGGTACCTGGCGCCCGGCGTGACCGCCCCCGTGCCGGTCACCCCGTGGCCGACAATCCGGGACGTGGCGGGATATCCCAACCACAAGGCCACCGTCACCGTGCGTTTCCTGGTGAATCCGGATGGCACGGTCGATCGCACCGGGCTGACGGTCTCGGGCCCGGGGTCGGGTCCGCTGCGGAACGTGACGGCGGTGACGTACGCCAAGATGCGGTTCCGACCGGGGCGGGTGGGTGGCAAGGCCGCGCCCGTGGTGATGGAGCGGCAGTTTCGCTATCCGATGTAATTAGGGTCCTCGAGGTCGACGTCAGTTCGAGGTTCTGGGCGGGCAGGCAGTGTCGGTTCGTCGAGGCCCAGGCGACCCGTTCATCCCCCCGAGACTCACTGTGGTGGAAACGCGACAGGTGCCACGGGCGCTGGTCTTGTCACGGTGCCGGTCGCGTGATATAACAGTCGACACAGGAAGTTCCTGCCCCGCCGCCCCCTTCCCGAGGGATGCCCCATGCGTACTCATGTCGCTTGGGTCGTTTGGCCACTCGTCGCCGTCGTTGCCGCAGGGTGTGAGTTGCCACCGGCCCCCACCGATCCCGTCCAAAGTCGACCGACCTTCGCCGCGGCCGCCGATCCACTGGAGGGGCGAATCGTGTTCACCGCCAACCCCACTGGAACCAACGGGCCTGGTGAGATTTACGCCATCAACCCGGATGGGAGTGCGGTCGTCAACCTCACCCAAACCACTCGAGATGAGGCCCTGGGCGTTCTTCAACGCAAGGGCGACAAGATCCTCTTCGTCCGTGGCGACCTCGTCCTTGGCAGCTACGATCTCTGGGTCATGAACCACGACGGCACCAACCAGGTGCAGCTCACCAACACGCCGGGAGTTGCCGAGCTCGATCCGCAGTGGTCCGAGAGCGGTGGCCGGATCGTGTATAGCTGGCACGACGGGACCGACTTCGAGATCGTGACCGCCAGGGCCGACGGATCGAACCCGGTCGTGCTCACCAACAACGCCGTTGGCGACAGGCAGCCGGATTGGTCCAGTGATGGGAAGCGGATCGTTTTTTCCCGGCTGGTCGCCGGAGCGGGGGACGTCTTCGTGATGAACGCCGATGGCACCGGCGAGATCAATTTGACCAACCATCCTGCCTTCGACCGTCACCCGACGGCCGCTCGATCGTGTTCCAGTCCGATCGGACAGGTGGTCCCAACGTCTATGTCATGCGAAAGAATGGTGGCGGCCTGACCCAGGTGACCTTCGACGGCCTCAGCTCGAACGCCGACTGGTCGCCCACCGGTGATTTCCTCGTCTTCACCTCGGGCCGGGGTGGTGGGGTCTTCGAGATCTACCGGATGCGGCCCGATGGCAGTGATCAGGTCGCGGTCACCGCTCTCGGCTTGACCTCGTTCGCGCCGACCTGGGGCAAGCCGTGACCTGGCGACCTCGGGTTACGCCGTGTCCAGGCCTTCTCCGTTTCATTGACCCCGGCGAGGAGTGCCGCATAACTGGACAGAGCGACGTCGGATACGGCTGCGCGTAAATCGTGAGCAGGTGCACTGCAGACTCTCGACCGGCGAGTGCAACTGGGGGCCAGCCCTCCGACCTCGGCATGCCGCTCAGGAAAGCGCAACGACCAGACTGCTGAGTGTCAAGACCAGCGCGACCGGCGCCCATAAGATCCGCTCGCCTCGACTCGGCGTGGCCAGATTCATGATGAGAGAAAGAACGCTGATCGCGACGACGACCCAGATCGCGGTTTCCGAGACCGAGTAGAAGCGTTCGAGCACCAAGCGGGCCCTGATGGCGACGGTGACGGCCAGCAGAGCCAGCACCGCCGCCTGCACCAGAGCAGCCACCCGCATCGCTGGCGGGAACTTGCCGGGAAAACGACCCCCCATCGCCAGATGCCCCCAGGGCGCCCCGAGCGCCAGGGCGATCTGAAACAGCACGCTGACCGCGGTGGCGAGTGCGAAGGCGTAGGCGGCCACGATCGCGGGCATCGACAGATTCCCTCGCTATCGAGGTGGTCGAACCGCCGGGTCTGCTTGGATCATGCCGAAGACGAGCCCCCCGGGTTCGGTGCACGAGGAGAACCACCCGATGCCCGGGACAGGGACCCGCCGTTCGAGCACCTGTCCGCCGTTACGCTCGACCAGGGCGATCATCCGCTCCAAGTCGTCCACCGGGACCACGAGAACCGACATGGGTCCCTTGGCGATGGGTGTGTCGGCAAGCGCTGCCATCCCGCCGTCGATGCCAGGTTCGGCTTCAGACCCGGCCTGGATTCGAAAGTACCCAGGGGCGAACTCCGTGTACGTCCAACCGAGCACGGCCGAGAAGAACCTTCGCGCCTCCCCAACGTCTCGGACGGTCAAGTCAAAGTAACTGGGCTTCATTTGGCTTTCGCTCCAATTCGCGGTGATCCGCGTATCGGCAGCCCCGCGATAACTCAGAACCCCAGTCGGGGCTCATCAGGGCTGATTCGCGCGCACGCGCTCGCCTCGCAAGTAAGCGACCCAGTACACGCCGGCCACCAGCAGCGTGCCGCCGACGATATTGCCCGCCGTCACGGCGACAATATTCCTGACCATCCCGTCGATCGCCACCGTACCGTCCGGATCGACGGCGAGCCCGAAAGGTAGAAAGAACCAGTTGGCGATCGAGTGCTCGAAGCCGATGGCGACGAAGGCGGCGATCGGGAAGATGATCGCCAGGATCTTGTCGGTCACACTCCGCGCGCCGATGGCCAACCAGACTGCCAGGCAGACGAGTGCGTTGCACAAGATGCCGCTATAGAGCATCCCATTTCCCTGGACACTCCTTTGGAGGTAAACATTGAGGGTCCGTGGAGAGGGAGCGATGACGATGGAACCCGAGCAGGGGCGTGGGGGCGAGGTGCCCGAGCGGTGGAGTGTGA
>JBJXGT010000003.1:0-14016 GCA_046160105.1 Gemmatimonadales bacterium
GCTAGCGAGGGTCGATCACGGAATCACCGGCCGCTGTATGGAAACCCTAGGCGCTACAGGCCGGGCCAACGATCGTCGTCATCGGCACCGCCCCCGCCGCCAACGCGCGGCCATGAGCGAGATACCCCGCTTCGATCTGCGCAATGGTCTTCCCGGTCTTCGTCACGATCAGCTGAATCAGCTCGTCGTTGGTGAACCCCGCGACCGGCTCGGCGCGGATCGCCTCGAAGATGTTGCAGAGGACCGAAGATTGGGTCTCGGTCGCGAGGTAGCTGACCAGGACGACCCCTTGGGCCATCCGCACCGCGACCGGGGTCCGCTGGGGCAGGTTCTCGTAGTACCGAGCCGCCGGCAACCGGATCAGGGTGTCGAGCGGCGCCAAGAGGCTCTGGGTGTCCCCGGCCCTGAAGTCGGCAATCGAGACCGCTCGCGCCTTGCCGCCGACGCCGGTGGGCTGGACGCTTCCGCCGGCCAGCCACTGACTGTACCCCTCCATGAACCAGGGGAGCTGCGCCGAAGCGGTTTGGCTGGCCAGGAGGAACTGTCGGGACAGGAAGCGGAGGATCAAATTGGGGTCGGCCGCACCTTCGGAGATCAAGAAGTGCTGCCGAAAGGGCACCGCGCAGGACTGCCATGCCGTCTGGTTGACCAGGAGCACCCCACCACAGAACCGGTTGAACTCGGTCCAGATCTCGGGCCACGTCGTGAAGAACATGTCGGTGGTGTTCGAGCCGTTCTGAGGCAGGATCGTGCCGAGGTAGTTCCAGGCCGGACCCACCGTCGCCGCGCGGGCGTCGGCGTGGGCCTGGTTGACATCGGAGAGGGCCCGGCGCTGACCGGTCGCCGCAGGGTACTCGAAGAGCGGGAATAGGTCGGCCAGGACGTTCACGTTCCATACCGTCCGAGCAAGCGCGGTGGCGGTGAAGGTGCCCGAGGTCACCTTGATCCGGGCCACCCCGGTCGACTGCGGCGTGAGCGCGCCGGTCTGACTGGCCGTGGTGATCCCCGGGGTGAGCGCCTCCCACTGGAGCGGGGCAGCCGTGATCACGTTGCCGCGTGCGTCGAGGGCGGCCCCCCGCAGCTGGGCGGCACTCTTGATGACGGTGTCGCCGGGGAGGATCCGGACCGAGGCTACCGCTTGGGCCACGGTGACCACCGCCGTGCCGCTGACGGTGCCGACGGTCGCGGTGATGGTCGCCTGGCCGTTCCCGACCGCGGTGACGGTGCCGCCCGCGACGGTGGCGACTGACGCGCTGTTGGTGCTCCAGGTCGGCGTCTGGGTGCCCACCGCCCCGTTGGAAAGCCGTACCTCGGCAGACAGGGTGGTCGTCTCCCCGAGCGAGACGAGCGTCGCCGTTTGCGGCGACACCACGACGGAGGAGACGGTGGGGGGCGGTGGCGGGGGCGGCGGCGTGGGGCCGGTGGCGTCCTTCTTACAGCCCACGACGGCGACCGCGAAGATCCCGAGGAGGTAGTGGCCACGCATGGTTGACTCCAGAGCTGACGGTGCACGAGTGAACGGGCTGTCCATTAACGCGTGGCTTGGGCCCGAAAGGGCTCATCCGGGCTCGTTGCCGCCCACCGGGCCGCTCAAGTCGCCTGCTCGCTCGACGGCGACTACGCCAAGAGCTTCGGCGAGGTGGTGCGGGGCATGCCAAGCCACGGCGGGGAGCCCGCCACGCCCGCCGAGGATCGGATCAATCGGATGTACTCGCCCAGTGCCTCAAGGACGAGACGATGGCCGAGTCGATCGGGCTTGGGAGGCGGGGCGGTTGATCGCGCGGGCCGACGTCCTGATCTACGTGCTCAAGCCGCCTCCGAAGCCCGCCTCATGCTCGGCCGGGGTCGGCTTGCGAGGTCGCCAGAGGAACCGGCGAGGGTCGGCGCGAAACGCGGCGCGGAGCGCGGCGCCCAACCGCCGCCGTTCAGCGAGCCCGAGACCCCGGGCCCGCGCCGCGGTCCGGAGGGCGAGCACGAACGAGACCCCGAAATTGGCCGCCCCGATCAGGAAGATGCTCAGCGCTCCCCACGCCACCTCTCCCCAATGGAACGCCTCCGTTCCATACAACGATCCCGCCGCGAGGGTGAGCGAGGCGGCCTGCAGGGTGACGTGCCGGACCTCCAGGCCAAGGCCGATGAACCGGTCGAAGGCGACCGGGACGAAGCCAAGGAGAAAACCAAGCGCCAGGTAGCCCACCAGGCCGCTCAGGTTGCGGTCCACCCAGCCCCCGAACCACCGGGCCCGTTCGGCCCCGATGGTCGCCCACAGACCGCGGTGTTTCTCGAGCGCCTGGGGTAGCCCGCGATAGGCGCTCCAGTTGGCCGCCCAACCCGCCGCGAGACTCGCGATCCAGAGGAACACCCCGGTGACCATCGCGAACGGAATCGTCAACGACCGGAACGGATGGACGCTGTGGACCGAGTGGATCGCGGTCTCCTCGTTCAGCGGGACGTCGCCGCCGAGCCACCGGGCCAACGCCACGATCAAGGCGGCCGCGGGGATGGTGGCGAGGACATTGCCCAAGGTGGCGGCGACCTGCGAGCGGGTAATCCCGGCGACCAGCTCCACTTGGCGCCGCACTTCGTCACGGTCACCCAGGACCGAGGCCAAGGCGGCCCCGGTCATCGCGGGCTGCTTCGAGGCGAGGGTGAAGTGGGCCAGCTGCATCACGAAGAAGCTCGCGCTGTAGTTGAGGGTCGCGGCCAGGCCCTGGACCAAGGGCGCCAGCGGGGCGCTCGCGAGGACGTACTTGAGCAGGGCGGTGACCGCGGTCAGCGCCCCGCCGCCGGCCGCCGATCGACTGGTGGCTTCCCACTCGCGCCGGTCTCGGACCACGTAGTGCTCACCGGTTTCGGCGGTGTGCTCGGTCACCTTGAGAGCGAGCCGCTTCAGGGTCTGGCGCGCCAGCGACCGGATGCCGTGTTGCTGCACGCTGGCCCGGATGAGCTCGGCGCCGAGGGCGGAACCGGTCGTTGCGCCGGTCATGGTGCCGGTCAGGTGATCGAGGCGATGGAGGAGGGCTCGGAGCAGCTCGAGTTGGTAGAGGAGATCGGTCGAGACGCCGTGGACCTCGAGGGCACGATCGGCGTTGGCGAGGACCGCCCCGCAGCCCTCACGGACTTCGGCATACCGCTCGCGGGCGTCGGGGTCGGCCGGGTTCGAGGCCAGGGCATCGACCACCGCCGGGAGCCGCAGAAACGGCGACTCCCCATCCGGAGTCGTTTCCCGGAGATCGAGTAGCGCGCGCCCGAGCCCGAGGGCACCGGCGCGGACCGCCACCAGTCGCGCCGAATCGGGGACGGCGTTCCCGAGGGGAGCCAGAATCGGGGTCCACGGGGCGAGGTCCGAATCGGAACGGCTCGCGACCCAGAGGGCATCTGCCTCGACCAGGGGGAGCCGCGAGAGCATCAGGTAGACGTCGGCGTCCGACTCGAACCGCGGCGCGAGGCGATCGACGGTCCGCTCGAAGGCCTCCTTGATCAAGGTGCCATGGGTCGGCAGACCGGTCTCCGCCAGGAGCCGGACGGCCGAGCGGTGCGCCCAGATCTCGCCCAGCTTGATCCGGAGCCGGTCGGCCCGCGGGTGGGCCTCGACCGCCGCGGCCAAGGCCGTGAGGCGCGCCGCTCGCGGACTGGTCGGCCCGAGCGGCTCCGCCGGTGCTTTGAGCAGCCAGCAGAGCAGCGCCTCCAACGCGCGAGCGCTCGGATCGGCGAGCGCGGCGTCGAGGAGCCGGGTCAGGTCGCGGGCGGGGTCGACGGGACGCATCGACCCGAAGTTAGCCCGAGGTCAGGCCTTTGGCTGGTTCGAAACGGCGGCCGCGGCGTTCGCCTCGGCCGGCTCGCGGCCGTGGAGCGGCTCAACGAAGGGCTTGCTCGAGCACCCGAACGGCCGCGATCTGATGGCCAAGGTGAGCGCCGATCTCCCCGACCTGGCCTCGGAGCCGGGCGCTGGCGCTCTCGACGTCGCCGAGCGCGGCCCCGCGCGCCTTCGAGAGAGTGCCGAGCAGATCGAGGAGCGCCATGGCGAGGCCGTCGCGGGTTCGTTCCAGCCCGGCCAGGTTGTCCCACCAGTCCTTCGGCAGGTGTCGAGGGCGGGCCTCGGCGCGGTCCAATCGGCCGAGGATGTCGTCGACCTGACCGAGGTCGTGGGCGGCCTCAAGGGCCGTGGTGACCACCGGGTCGAGCCGTTCGTGCCATTGGCGCCGGAGCCCGGCGGTGGCAGCGTGATCGAGCTGGAGCTGGGCCAACACGAGAATGTCGTCGAGCAAGGCTCGCGCCGGCCCCGCCGAGATTCCCGCCAGCGCGGTCCGTTGCGCCTCGGTCAGGTCCCACGACGCCGGCCGCGCTTCGGCGGCCGGGTCGGTCGAGCGGCTCACCAGGTCACGGCGAGCGGCGCGGATGAGCAGCAGGGCGACCACCGGGGTGGCCCAGTAGAAATGGGGGGACGCGGCGATGGCCGCCATCGCTCCGGCCGCCACGACGCCCCCGATCAGGACATGGATGCTGATCGGCAACCGGGGATTCTCGGCGGGGGGCTCGGGCCCGGATGCGATCGTGACGGCCGGAGCCCGCTTCGAAGCAAGGGCCTCGGCGAGCTGACTCGCGGTCGCAAACCGATGGCGGGGATCGGCCGCGGTGGCGCGGGCGATGGCCTGGTCGAGCCACGGCGGCAGTCCTGGTCGCAGGGCGGACGGATGGAACCCCGGCTCACTCGGCGGCGGCGGGAGATGGGCCGAAGGACGCTCCGGCAACCGGCCGGTCAGCGCCTCGAACAGCGTCAGGCCGAGGGCGTAGACGTCGGCGCGGGCATCGGGGCGCTGGCCCAGCCAGACCTCCGGGGCGAGGTAGGCGACGGTGCCGACCAGGCCGCCGGTTCGGGTCAGGGTGGTGTTCGAGTCAAGCCGGGCCGCGCCGAAATCGGTGAGTCGGGCCCGGCCCTCGCGGTCGACCAGGATGTTGGCCGGCTTGATGTCGCGGTGGAGGACCCCCGCCCGATGGGCCTCCGCCAGAGCCTCGGCGATTTCCCGGCCGATCGTGGCAACCGTCTCGGTGCCGAGCCGCTCCCTCCGTTGGAGCAAGGTGGCCAGATCGGCGCCGTCGACCAGGTCCATCACCACGAACGCGACCGGCCCGTCCTCGAGAAAGTCGTGGACCCCGACCACGTTCGGGTGGCGGATGTTCCGGAAGGTCTGCACCTCGCGCTTGAGCCGCTCACGGGCCTCCTTCGCGGCCACCGGTGGCGGGACCAGCACTTTGATCGCCACCTCGCGGCCCACCGACCGATCGGAGGCTGCGTAGACGATCGAGTAGCCGCCTCGGCCCAGCTCCCGGATGATCTCGTAGCGTTCGACGAGCCGGTGGCCCGGCGCCAACTCCCCGACCGCGAGGTGGGTGCTCATGGGTCGAGTCGGGTGGGGGCGCGATCGATGGCGTTGGTCATCGTCCGAGCCGCTCGAGGGCGCCCTTCGCCGACGATCGCCAGCCGTCTTCGGCGTTGTAGTGGCGGAGAAAGGCCTCGAGGTGCTCCCTGGCCTTGGTCGTCTCGCCAAGGGCAACCTCGGACATCCCGGCGTGATAGAGGGCCATGTAGTGGTTGGGCCAGAACTCCACGACCATGGCCATGATCGGGCCGGCCGAGCGGTCGTCGCCGGCGTCGGCGACGGGGTGGGCGACGGTGAAGACGATTCCGGCGGCCTCCCACTGCTGTTCAGCGGGCAGGGCGCCGATGATCTCGCGGGCTTGCTCGATCTGGCCCGCGAGGGCCAGGCAGGCCGCCTGATAGCCGGGCCCGGCCGACCCGGAGTAGGCGGGGGGCGGGTTCTGTTGGAGGGCGGTGACGACCTCGACGGTGTTGCAGAACGGCTTGATCCGTTGGAACCAGCCGGCGGCGTCGCCCCCCGATTGGGGGACGACCGGGACCGGTTCGGCCTCGGCGTGGGTGATGATCTCCCGTTCCGGCGGGGTGACGGGCTCGATTTCGCGGCCGGAACGGCTGATCGCCAGCGCGGCGACGCCGATATAGGCCAGACCGACCACATAAATCCGGTTCAGCACGGTGTCGTCTCCTCGGTCAATACATGGGCGAGGCAATGTCTGTACCGAGGAGATGCGGCGGACCGTTCGAGGCCCACAAGGCGGGATGAGCGGGAGTGCGATTTCTTGCAGCGAGGCCGTCGGGGCGGGTTGGTCGGGCCCGCCTAACGTGGTCCCAGGAGCCCGATGGCCGCTACCGTTGCCGGAGGACGAGCCAGGTCCGGCCCACCGCGAAGACGGCGAGCATCGCGAAGGCGACCAAGTGGGTGTTGCCCCGTCCCCAGTAGATGTGCAACGAGATGAACACCGAGGAGATCAGCAGGGTGATGAACGTGACCCGGGCCCCGTAGTGGACGAACTGTCCGAAGCCGATGATCTCCTTGGCCTTCTCGGCCAGGCCGATCACGGTCACGTTGGCCGAGGCCCCGATCGGGGTGCCGTTGCCGCCCAGGCAGGCACCTAACGAGAGCGCCCACCAGAGAATCTCGGTGTCGCCGGTGAGCCGGCCAGTGAGGCTCGCCACGATCGGAATCGTGACGGCCACGTAGGGGATGTTGTCGATCAACGCCGACAGCACGCCACTGGCCCAGAGGATCAAGAGCGCGGCGAACAGCAAGGTGGCCTTGGGCGACCAGCCGAATTGGGTCCGCCCCGCTTCGATCAACCCGGCGAGCCCGCCCGAGATGGTGTCGATCAGGCCGGTATGGACCGCGGCGGCCACGGCGATGAACAGCAGCGCGAAAAAGGAGAGCGTCGGCCACTCGATCTCGCGTTCGATGACCTGGAGAATCCCGTGGATCCGTTCCTCGTGGGTGGCGGATCGCTTCCGAAGGTAGAGCACGTCCTGGACGATCAGAAGCGCCACCGCGCCCACCGCGGCCGGGATGGCGGCCGGCATCCCGGTGACGGTGTGGGTGAAGAACCCGATGAAGATCAGCGCCGAGATGCCGAGCCCCCAGCGGAGCAAGGGCACGTCGGTCAGGGTCGGGAGGTGGATCTGCTCCGGCGCGATCTTCTGGATCCCGGCGGCATAGTCGGCCCGGTAGTATCGGTTGGAATACCACTCCAGGACGACCAGCATCGTGAGGACCGGGGCGGTCAGGTTGACGACGAAATCGAGGAAGCTCAATCCCGCCCCAGACCCAATCAGGATGTTCGGTGGATCGCCGATCAGGGTGGCCGTACCCCCGATGTTGGCGGCCATCACCATCGGCAGGAGCAAGGCCACCGGACGGATCCGGGTCAGGGCGGCAACCTCGAGCGCCATCGGCGTGGTGAAGATGACCGTGGTGACGTTGTCCGCGACGCTGGATAAGAGGCCAGTGGCCCAGGTCAGCAGCGCCATGACGACGGTCGGGCGCCCGCCGGCCAGGCGGAGCAATCGGGCGACGGCGTAGGAGAACACCCCGGTCGTCTTGAGCACCCCCACCACGGCCATCATCGACGCCAACAGGAGAATGACGTTGAGGTCGAGGGCGCCTTGGGAATCCTCGAACGAAATCAGCCGGTACGGCGACAGATAGGTGATCAACCACAGCAGCGCGACGGCCCCGAAAATGATCAGGACCCGGTGGGCCTTTTCGAGCGCCAGGAGGACGAACACCGACGCGATGATCACCGCCACGATGCCCTGTGACACGGGGTCGCGGGTCGAAGTGACGGCGTGGTCGGCTTGGGGAACCGCCGCGACCAGCGCGGCGAGCGCGGGAAGGATCATCGGGATGGACAAGATTCGCGCCAAAGCCGCCGTCTTGCAAGGGATCGGGGTCGCGGGTACCCTACGGGCACCGTAGCGTCCTCCACGGCCTTAACCCGAATCGCCCGATGCGCACCTTCGTCCTCCTGTTGGTTCTCGGGGCCTCCGCCCCCTGGCTCGATGCGCAGTCCCGCCCGTTCGGCACCCTTCGGGAGCAGGCGACCCAACAGCAGCAGTGGCTCGAGACCCGGCTCACGACTGTGTTGCCGGGCCTGATGCGGAAGTACGGGGTCGACATGTGGGTGATCCCGATGCGGGAATACAATGAAGACCCCACCTTTACCTCGTTGGTTTCCCCGACGACCTTCGCGGCCCGGCGGCGGACCATCTACGTGTTTTTCGACCAGGGCCCCGCGAAGGGCGTCGAGCGAATCGCGCTCGGTGGCAGCTCGCAGGGCGGCCTGTTCGAGGCGGTCCGCACCACCAAGACGGTGGCGGCCGCGGTCGGCGGGCGGCAGGCCGAGCTGTGGGGCGACCAGCAGTGGCTGGTGCTCAAGGACGTGATCGAGCAGCGGAACCCCAAGGTGATCGCCATCAACACCTCGCGCACCTTCGCGTTCGCGGATGGGCTCACCTCCGGCGAGCTGGCGGGAATGCAGGAGGCGCTCGGCGCCAAGTGGACCGCTCGATTCAAGCCGGCCGAGGGGCTCGCGGTGGACTTCATCGCCCAGCGCCTGCCCGCCGAGGAAGCTTTCTATCAGGACCTGACCAAGCTGGTCTGGGCGCTGACCTCCGAAATGTTTTCGGCCGCCGTGGTCAAGCCGGGGGTGACCCGGACCAGCGACCTCGTCTGGTGGTGGCGACAGCGGGTCAACGATCTCGGGCTCGGCACTTGGTTCCAGCCGTCGGTGAGCCTGCAGCGAAAAGGGGCCACCGCCGAGCAGTTGGGTGAGGACCCAGTCATTCAGCGGGGCGACGTGCTCTGGTGCGACGTGGGGATCACCGCGCTGCGCCTCAATACCGACACCCAGCACAATGGGTACGTCCTCCGCGAGGGCGAAACCGACGCGCCCGCCGGGCTCAAGCAGGCCCTCGCCAACTCGAACCGGTTCCAGGACATCCTGCTCGCCGAAACCCGGCCGGGTCGGACCGGCAACGAGATCCTCGCCGCCACCCTCGCCGCGCTCAAGGCGCTCGGGATCGACGGGACGATGTACAGTCACCCGATCGGAATCCACGGCCACGGCTCGGGTCCGGTCATCGGGCTGTGGGACTATCAGGAGGGCGTTCCCGGTCGGGGCGATCACCGGGTCATCGCCAACATGTGGTACTCGGCGGAGCTGCAGACCACCACGCCGGTGCCGGAGTGGGGCGGCCAGCCGGTGCGGATTCCCCAGGAAGAGGACTTCATCATCGGCGCCGACGGAAAGCCCCGCTGGGCATACCGGCGACAGGACACCTTCCATCTGGTTCGCTAACCGATTGGCTTCGGCTCGACCGTGACCCTCGCTGGCGCGCTTGCCCTCGTGTTGGGAGGGCTGGTCGTGCTCGCACTCGGCGGGGACGTCCTCGTTCGCGGCGCCACGTCTCTGGCCCGCATCGCGGGGCTCACGCCGGCCGTCATCGGGCTCACCGTGGTCGCACTGGGGACCTCGTTGCCCGAGCTGGTGGTGAGCGTGATCGCCTCGATCGACAAGCAACCTGACCTTGCGGTCGGGAACGTGGTCGGCTCCAATATCTTCAACATCACCTTCATTCTCGGGGTCTCCGCCCTGGTGGCCACCCTGCCGATCCGCGGCAACGTGGTGAAGTTCGAGTGGCCGGTGATGTTCGGCGCGACGGTGGCCGCGATCTTGGCGGCGGGCGACGGGTTGATCGACCGAGTCGAGGCGGGGGTGGCCCTGATGGCGCTGGTGTCCTTCACCTCCTACTCGGTCTACGTCGCCCGAACCGAGGCGACCGAACAGGAACGGGCGGGGCTGGCCGAGGCGGCCGAGCGAAAGTCGATCCGGGCCAAGGGAATCGAGTTGTCCCTGGCGGTCGCGGCCGTGCTCGCGGGCGTGGGTCTCCTGGTGGCCGGCGGGAAGGCGTTGGTCGACGGCGCGGTGCGCCTGGCCCAACTCGCCGGGATGAGTGAGCGGGTGATCGGGTTGACCATCGTGGCCGCGGGCACCAGTGCTCCCGAGATCGCCACTTCCGTGATGGCCGCGATCCGCAAGCAATCCGACATCGCCGTGGCCAACCTGATCGGGTCGAACATCTTCAACCTGCTGGGCATTTTGGGGGTGGCCGGGTTGATCTTGCCGCTGTCGGTGTCGCCAGCGATGCGGGCGAGCGACCTGTGGTGGATGGCGGGGACGGCCCTGCTGGTCTTCGGGCTGATGGTGGCCCGCCGGTCGCTGTCGCGACCGGACGGGCTGATTCTGTTGGCGGCCTACGGTGTCTACCTCTACGGTCTGCTCCGCTAGTTCTTGACGACGTCGCGGACGTTGTCCTTGGGATCTCGGTCGATCAGCTTGTTGTAGGGATCGATACCCGCCTTGCGGGGCTCGCGGTCCACCAGCACCGACACCGTGGTGTCGGCCCGCCGGATCCATTGCTTCGCCAGGTAGAGCGGCTTCCCCAACTTGTTGCCGGGCTCCCGCTCGCCGAAGACGCCGATATCGATCAGGTCGCCCATCGGAACCGAGGTCTGCCCGCCGAGGCTGTCGGCGCGGAACTTGTAGGATCGGAGGTTCATGGTCACCCGGAACTTGCCGTGCTCCGGCGTGACGGTGGCGGCCTCGGTCTTGTTGTCCCACAGGGTGATGGTGCGGAACAGATCCTCGAGCAGGTACTTCACCGAATCCGGCGTTTGGGCGTCGAGATAGGTCAGGAACTCCCGTGAGGTGGTGAACGGGGGCGACTGGAACGCCTTGTCGCGGATGAAGGCCGACAAGGCCCGGTTCATCGCCTCTTCGCCGATGATGTCGCGGAGGGCGTAGAGCGCGAGCGAACCCTTGTTGTAATGGATGTACCCCTGATTCTCGACCAAGAGCAGCGAGCGCTCCTTCTTCTGTTCGGTGCTCCGGCCCACCAGATACCGATCCAGCTCGTTGGCCAGGAACTTCTGGAGGTTGTCCCGCCCGTACTTCTTCTCCATCACGGTGATTGCCGAGTAGTTCGCCAGGCCCTCGGAGAACAGGGTCGACCCCTGGACGTTGGCGCCGATGACCTGGTGGGCCCACCACTGGTGGCCGACCTCGTGGGCCGTGACGTAGTACGGCATGTCGAGGTCGTCGTCCTCCTTGCCGGCCCGGAGTATGAACCCGATGCTCTCCGAATAAGGCACCGTGTTCGGGAACGCCTGGGCGAACCCGGCGTACCGAGGGAACTCGAGGATCCGAACCTGCTTGAACTGGTACGGGCTGAAGTGAGCCCCGAAGTAGTCGAGCGAGGCCTTCATCGAGGCCATCATCTGGTCGAGGTTGTACTCGTGCCCCTGGTGATAGAAAATCTCCAGCTTGATGCCGTTGTGGTCCTCGCGGACCACCTGATAGCGCGCGGAAAGAAAGGCAAAGAACGCCAGCATCGGTTCGTTGGCCCGGTACTCGAAGACCCGACGGCCGTTCTCGGTGTACTCCTTCTCGAGGTACCCGGGCGCGATCGCGATCTGGTCGGGAGCGGTGCTCACGGTCGCCCGGAAGGTGATCCAGTCGGCGTTGCTGCCGATGTAGGTGTCGGCCCGGGCGGCCTCGTCGTCGAGGGAGGGCATCCGTTCCCTGGGTGGGAGCTTTTCCTTGCGGCGGGCGTCGTCGGCGCTGAGTTCCCCGCCGGTCTGGTACCCGAGGACCGGAAAGTACTCCGAGTTGATGAAGGTGCCGTTGCGGGCCACGACGGTGGTGGCTCCGCTATTGGAGAACCCGCGGTGGACGAAGCCCGCCCGATAGCGGAGCCGAATGGTGTCGCCTGCGGCAAGGGGGGCCGCCAGGCGGTAGATGTCGGTGCCTAACAAGCTGTCGTGAACCACCCGCTCCGCCGGCCGGCTCCACGCGAGGGTGTCGACGCGGAGCTCGCGGTGCGCGGTGGTGACGATCAGGGTGTCGAGCGAGCGGCCCTGATCGTTGACGTAGGTCAGGGTGCCCGCCAGGTCGTAGGCGAGCCGCTCGGGATACAGGTCAGCGCGGACGTCGGCGTCGATCAGCCGGGGTTGAGGGACCTTTTCGAGCGACTTGTAGGTCCGCTCGTATCGGGACTGGAGGCCCCGGTTCTCCTTGGAGGTCCGGTAGTCGTTGAGCACGTTGGTGTTGTAGAAGATCGCCCCGCCCCCGGCCACGGCGACGGCCAGCGCGGTACCGGCCGCGGCGGCGATCGGGCCGCGCCATCGCTCCCGAGCCCAGGCGAAACGAGCCCGCCGGCTGGTCTCGGTGCCCCGAACCCAGAACAGATAGGCCACCACCGCCAGAAGACCGGCGACGCCGGTCCAGTAGATCGCGCTCAGCACCAAGTTGGGAACGAACGGTCCGTACCCGTTCATGTCGGAATACGTGAAATCGGGGGTGTCGGCGTAGGCGAACATTTGATGCTCCACGCCGGCCTCGGGCAGGGCCACTCGCGAGACCCAGAACAGGATCATCAACAAGTGCCCGACGAACTTGTGATTGACCAGGACGTGGATCGCGATCGCGAGCACGGTGACTTGGAGCAGGGACGGGAAGGTCGTGCCCATCAGGTAGCTGAGGTAGAGACCCGGCTCGAAGTGGTAGTAGCCCTTGGCCGCCTGCATCACCATGCCGGCGATGCCCAACAGGCCGATCAGCAGCAGCTCGACCAACACCAGACCGCTCAGCTTGCCCAGCAGGAAGACGCTCGATTTCGCCGGGAGGGCGTCGACGATCTGGTCGGCCTGCAGTTGTCGCTCCCGCCAGACCGCCTCGCCGGCGTAGATCGTAATCAGGATGACGAAGAAGATCAGGAACTGACCCTCGAGCGTCTCGACGATGGTGTAGGTGACCGGCCAGACCTTCACCCCATAGAGTGCATCGGCGAAGGCGGCGGCCTGCGCGAGATTGATCATCCCGATCGCCACGATCGCCACGAAGGGGACCTGCCGGACGATGCTCCAGAACGACAGCCGGGTCGTCGAGACGAACTGGGCCCACCACGCGGAGCGATCGTGGCGCTGGGTAGGGGCCGCCGTCATCGGGGGTGGCGGCGTCGTGACGGCCGTTTTCGCCGCTGTGGATCGCCCCAGCGTCGGAGGCGCGCTTCGGAACCGGAACAGGGTATAGGTGAGCCCGAACAGCCCGATGGCCACCGCCGACCACACCAGCCGGTTGGTCAACAGGTGTCCCACCAAAGGGACGGTGAGGGTGTTCTTCTCGACGACGGTCCAATACCTGGTCAACAGGCTGAACGACTGCATTCCGAACGGATCGATCAGCGCCGAGATGGTCTGGTTATCGATGTCGGCGGTGAGCTGAACGGCGATCGACCACGCCACCAGGAGCACCATGCCCTGGGTGTAGATCGCGAACAGATTCCGGGTCAGCGCCCCGACGGCGAAGAAGATGGCCGAGAGCACCAGGATCGAAGGGATCACCAGGATGACGAAGGGCGCGAGATACGAGCCGAGGGTGGCCGCCTGGACCTTGGCGGGGTCGACCCAAGGCATCAGCGGTCCAAGCGCAAGCCCGAGCGGGATCCCGAGGTGCACCAATACCATCACCGTGAACGCGCCGGCGAACCGGCCTCCGAGGTAAGCGAACCGGGTGATCGGCGTGGTGAAGAGGAGCTCGTGGGTCCGATACTGGTAGTCGCGGAGAACGGCCGTCCCGACCAGCCCGGTCAGGATCACCTGACCGACAGCCACCAGAATCAGCATGGTCTGGGCGGTGACCCACGGCGCGTTCCGCTTGACCTGCCCGGTCGCTCCGCCGATCTGGACCGCATCCGTGGTGGTAAAGGCGAACGCGAGCAGAAAGAAGAAGGCGAAGTAGAGGTACGTCACCGGCCGGGTGAGATGATACCGGATCTCGAACTTGACCATCGTCCAGAGCATGCTAGGCCGCCTCACGCTGGCCGGCGAGCTCGAGCTGATGGAAGTAGACGTCCTCGAGGTCGGGATCGATCAAGGTGAAGCCGTCGCCCGGTTGGCTCTCGGCGAAGACGTGCACCACCGGCACCCCGGCCAGCAGCTGGGTCGAGATCACGTGATGGGTCGCCTTGAGCGCGGGCAGCTCCGCCTTGGTGGTCTGCTTTCGCCACAGTCGGCCGGCCAGCTCGGCGACGATGTCGCCCGGCTGGCC
>JBJXGT010000004.1:0-161610 GCA_046160105.1 Gemmatimonadales bacterium
CGGTCGATGCCGGGGCTGGGCCGATGGGTCCCGAGGCCGGCGATGACGGTCCCTGACCGGGGCCGCTCAATGCGTAGGTGTCGGCGGCGCGACAGTCATAGGACACGGCAGGCCACGAGAACGGCGCCGCGGCCCGCCCGGGCGGCGATGACCGGGGCTGGGTCCGCCGGGAGGGAGGCTCGGCGGGCGATTCGGGATGGTCCGCCGGCGAAACAGGTGGCTCGACGAGTGGTTCGCGGTGGTCGGTCGCTGCTTCTCGAAGGTCGCCCGAGTCGGCATGAGGGTCCGGCGGCGCGCCAGGATGGTCGGCGGGCTTGGTTGGAAGCGCCGGCCGGCGGGTCGGTTGGTGGGCGGGCTCGACAGGTTGGTCGGGCGGGCGGGTTGGGTGGGCGGTCTGCGCCGTCTGGGCGGCGCCCGCGACGGGAAGGATCGCTGTCGCGGCGGTGGGTCGTCGGCCTGGGCGTTCGCGGGGGTCGGGGGGCCAGCGCTGCCCCGCCCTGCTCTTTGCGGGTTGGTGGCGTCGAAATGCGGGGGACCGGTCCGACAGCGGGCTTTGGTGCGGCGCGGCGGTTGATCGCCGCGGTTGGGAGGTGGTCGAGGGTTGATGTGGATTGGCTTAGGCTGCGGATCTGACACGATAATGAGTCCCCTGGGAGACTTATCTGGCATCGGGCGAGTGAGAACGCGGCGGGGTTTTGGTTGGAAAGGCGGCTAAGCTCTTGACGGGGCAGCGGTTTCGTCGATCTTGAGGGGGGCGGCCATAATGGATTATCCGACAAGGCCGTTTCCTGCAACTGAATTACAAGTTAGGCAGCTACCAACCCGTGCTCACGCGGTCGGGCTTACACCGCTGGCGCCGGGGTGTCACCACCGCTTACGGCGCCTTCGACAGCGGCCACCGGGCTGGCTTGGCGGTCGGTTGCTACCACGGGCCGGCCGCAACGGCGGGCCGGCCCGCGCGTTCGTTGCTAGTTGCCCGGCGTCGCGGCCTCGGACCATCCCGCTGCGCGAAGGGGTTTGTGGCCGTTGGTCCAGCCTCCACCAGGGTTCCCGGACCAACCCCCTGTAACCATCGATCGGTCGCGGAGAGGATTCGGCGGAAGGCTGGCGGCCCCTTCTCACGTGTGCTACTGTACTTTCACAGCGACACGCTATTGCTCGTCTTCCTCTCATAGGAGGTTCCCGATGGTTCGACAAACCGCTGTGACGAAGGGCCTGGAGGCCGGGCGCGACAGGTTCTTGAAGCGCACAGTGCGCTTTCGGTTCCTCGATAGCATCAAGGTCGACAAGGGGCTCGGGCAGGCAGCAGCGTTCGCAAAGGTCCTTAGGAAGCTCGGTGTTACGCGCGAAGACATAGCGATGGTTCAGGCGAGCTCGGCTAAGTACACGCGGGAAGTCGGCAGGCAGTTTCTTGCGTCCCTCGCGCGCAGGAACTTGACCGGAATCCCCTTGCTCTCCAGCTGTGCACATTTGGCAGACAGTGTGGATTACTCCGGTAAAGGCCGCGCGGTCCAATTGGCCTCGGTTGGTCGCCACGACTTTGCGCTTGGATCTGAGCCAACTCCCGCGCCAGTTCCGACGTCCCAGTTCGTTCCTCCCGACTCTTTCTACCGGAACTGTCACGTCCACGGAGAGGGCTACGGAGACGGCGTAAGCTGGCCCTGGAGTAGCGAGACGGGATTCGGCGGGCAATGGTGCGACATCGAGTACCAGTTTTCCTTCGTCCCCAGCCTGACGACCGCGTACAGACTTTCGGCTAGTGTCATCGCGGCCGGTCCGTACTACGTCATTGCGAACGACGGCGCTTGCGATTCGAAGGAAGCGTCGTGCTACTTGCAGTGCAGCCTTTCGGTCACTCAGGATTTGCCAGGGCCGATTCAGGTGACGCCTACGATCACTGCCAATAAGGTCGCGGCAAACTCCCCAGTTGTCGAACTCTTCCGGGCGGAGGGTCAGAACATTCTTGAAGGCGACACGTGTCTTGGGGCGACGCGACTTGAGCTACATCCTACCCTTCTATTTGCGAACATCGAAGCCAACGTTTCGGTGACGGTCTCGGCGTCTGCGTATGCGAGAGGGGAAGGATCACTGGCTGACCTAAACCTGGCTCAACCGACGGGAGTAATCGCCTGCCTGGGGCTAACCGTACAATAACCGGAGCTCATCGCCCGGGCCGCTTTGGTGAGCGCCGACACGCATGCGGGTAGTGGTGCCCTCGCTGCCTAACACACAAATGCAGCAGACGAGCGCGCCTATCTTGCGGCTTCGCCGCAAGCGCGCTCGCAGCTGATTTGTTTGTCGTTATGCGGTGCGGGAGGATAAACCAAAGCGGTGCGGCCTGACTGTCTACCAACCATCAAACAGGAAAAGGAGACTCGGCAGATGACTGCAAGAAAGAGCGGGATCGGTATCAATGCGCGCAACGCCGGTGCAATCCGCCATACGACGGTGAAGGGCGCGCGGGGCGGGTTCGAGCCGGTCGGGCCACGAGAGATCAAGATCTATGCAAGCCCCACGCCACGCGTTGTGCGACTGCCGCTCGTCGTCAGTGACCCGGACTATCGTGCCTTCTTCGCAACGACCGCGCTTCCAACATACACGTCACGCGATAAGACGAAGAAGGTAACTCTTCCGATCACACGCGCCGAGCTCATGATGACCATTGAGAATGGTTCGTACTTCTTCAAGACGACCTACAAGAACACGCAAACTGGCCCCTACCTCGCAGCCTGGCGTCGCAACAGAAAGGCCTATGCGACCTTCCGGTGGAAGGACGCTGCTGGCGTCGAGCTGCACCTCGCGGATGTTCACATGAGGGTTGCTCGGCTCGCTTACGAGATCACCGTAACGACCGGTCCAGTACTATTGGTGGGTACGACGCCAATACCAGCCGCAGTCTATCGGCGCACCGATCACGTCGAGGTAACGTTTCCCAGTTTCATCTGGGTGGACTAATGGTCGCCGGCGAGTAGCCCTCGATCGCTCTGATCAGCAATGGGGCACTCCTTCAACTCCAAACGCCTCCGGCAATCAGGCCGGGGCAACCGGTACGGCCCCGCGGGGCAGGCGATTGCGCCCCGCCTGATATCAAGTTTGTAGTGCAACAAACGGGGTCAGGAGACATAGCATTCCTCCGGGGTGCGGTAGCCGAGGCGTTTGCGGGGACGACGGTTGAGTCGGCGGGCGATGGCGTGGCAGTCGGGCTGCGTGAGGGTGCGCATGCTCTGGCCTTTCGGCAAGTACTGACGAATCAGGCCGTTGGTGTTCTCGTTGGTGCCCCGTTCCCAGGCGTGGTGCGGGGTGGCGAAGTAGAAACGGGCGGCGGTCTGGTGTTCGATCGCCCGGTAGCCGTGGAACTCCGTGCCGTTGTCGACCGTGATCGTGCGGACGGGTCGCCGCGCCGTTCGAATCAGCATGACGGCGCGGCGCGTGGTGGCGGCGACGGTGCGGGCGGCGAGTTTCCCGATCATCGTGTAGCCGCTCTTGCGGTCGACCAGGGTGAGAATGCAGTGGTGATCAGGACTCCCCATGACGGTGTCGCCTTCGAGGTGGCCCAGGCGGGTCCGATGCTCCGCGCCCGGCGGTCGGTCGGCGATCGCCCGCTTGCCCGCGAGCCGCCCCCGACTGTCGTAGCGGCCGTAGCGTTTGCGACGCTGCTTCCGGGCCCCGCGGAGCTGCAGGTAAAGGACGCCACCGCGCGCTCGATCGTCCCAGATGTGGCGATAGATGGTTTCGTGGCTGATGGAGAGCGTCCCCTCCACGGCGAGCCGGCCCGCGATCTGTTCGGGGCTCCATCCCTCCGCCAGGCGCGCCCGGACGAGCTGCCAGGCCGCCGGCCCAAACCGCTGGTTCCGGCGGGACCGGGCGCGTCGGGCCGTGGCATAGGAGTGGGCCTTCTCGGCTCGATACCACCCGTCGTGGGCCGTGTGGTTGCGCTGCAACTCCCGCCCAACGGTGCTGCGGTGGCGCCCGAGGGTGGCGGCAATGGCCGCCGGGGCCCACCCCTGGCCGTGGAGGAGAGCGACGGTGTACCGTTCACTGGCGGTGATCTGACGATACGTCATGAGGCGCTTCCGTGTCTTGGCGGACGCTGAAGTCTACTCGCGGTCAGGTCACCGCATTCCTTCGCCTCGTGTGTTGCACTTAGTATATGAATCCACGATCACAAAGACGATGAACGGGTGTACGGTTACCGAGTCGTGGACCTCGAGCGCAGGAGGCCGTGGTTTTAGCCTGTTCTACCTACGTCCGGGCAGCCGATCCTGGCGTCAGGTATGGGTCACGACGACTGCGCTGGCCGTGGGAGGAACAAAGGAGAAGGACCTCATTGCACGCTTGCCGAACGGCGGCCTCCGGTTCCAGGGTGAGATCCCCCTCGCCGAAGGCGGGACCTACCTGGATCGGACAACCCTGATACCATTGGGTCGCGACAGCGTCCGCCAGTTGATCGAGGTGTCGCAGACGGCCGGCCGCGAGTGGCGCGCGGTGTTCGACGGGTTGTACGTGCGCCGCCGTTAGGATGACCACCCCCGTGGAGCGACTCCGCGCCGCCCTGGCCGATCGCTACCGCCTGGACCGGGAGATCGGCGCCGGCGGGATGGCCACGGTCTATCTCGCCCAGGACATCAAGCACGACCGGCCGGTCGCCCTCAAGGTGCTTCGCCCCGAGCTCGCGGCCCTCATCGGCGCCCAGCGTTTCCTGCAGGAAATCAAGATCACCGCCAACCTCCAGCATCCCCACATCCTCGGGCTGATCGACTCAGGGGAGGCCGAGCATCAGCTCTGGTACGTCATGCCGTTCGTGGACGGCGAGTCACTCCGGGACCGGATCAGCCGGGAAAAGCAACTTCCGGTCGCCGACGCGGTCCGGCTCGCCATCGAGGTGGCGAGTGCCCTCGACTACGCCCACCGACACGGGGTAATCCACCGCGACGTCAAGCCGGAGAACATTCTGCTGCACGACGGGCGAGTCCTGGTGTCCGACTTCGGTATCGCCCTCGCGGCCAGCAAGGCCAGTGCCGGCCGGATGACCGAAACCGGCCTGTCCATCGGTACGCCGCACTACATGAGCCCTGAACAAGCGATGGGGGAGCGGGAGATCACCGGACGCAGCGACGTCTACTCCCTCGGCTGTGTGCTGTACGAAATGCTGATCGGCGAGCCGCCGTTCAGCGGACCCACAGCTCAGGCCATCGCCGCCAAGGTCATGACCAGCGAGCCCGCTCCCCTGACCACGCAGCGCAAGACCATTCCAGCGTCCGTCGAGGCCGCCGTGCTCCAGGCCCTGGAGAAACTGCCGGCGGATCGTTTCGGGAGCGCTGCCGACTTCGCCGCGGCACTGCAGGCTCCGTCGTTCAACTCCGCCGCGCCGAGGACCGCCGCTGCCGGCCGGCGGCGCTCCCTGGTTCCTCCGTGGTTGCCCTGGACCCTCACGCTTGGCGCACTCGGCCTCCTGGCGTTCGAGTGGCTTCGGCAACCACCGTCACCACCGGTGCCACCCGTCCAGCGGTTCGACATCCTCTTACCCGACAACGCCGCGTTGGTGGACGAGTCCGGCAGTGGCATCGCCCTCTCCCCTGACGGCACCCTGCTCGCCTACACCGGCCAGGATTCGAGCGCCCAGCGGTGGCTGTACCTGCGCGCCATGGATCGGCTCGACCCGGTCCGAATTCCCGGAAGCGCGAGTGGGGGCAATCCATTCTTCTCCCCGGACGGTCGCTGGGTGGGCTTCATCCAGCAGGGAATCGTGAAGGCCCGCGTCGCGGGCGGGCTGCCGGAGGCGATTTGTCGGTCCCTTGCCGGGGGCGGCTACGTGAACGAGACCTGGCTGGAAAGCGGCGCCGTCATTTTCGCCGACGGAACTCCGCCCGGCCTCCGACAGTGCTCCCCGACGGGTGAGGTAACCACCCTGCTCGCCAGCGACTCGACGCAATCCTTCAACTTCCCTCATGCCCTGCCTGGCGATCGAGCCGTGCTCTTCACCATCCGGCGCGGTCAAGCGGAGCGCCTGGCCGTGATAGAACTGGGAACCAAGAAGGTGAAATCGTTTGAGCTCCAGGGCACCGATCCCCGCTACGTCGCAACCGGCCACGTGGTGTATGCGAGCCCTGACGGGGTCATTCGCGCCGTCGCATTCGACCCGAAATCGCTCTCGACCTCGGGGGAGCCGGTGGTCATCGCCGAGGGAGTGCGCATTGGAAGCTCAGGAAAGGCGATGCTGGCGGTGTCACGGGGCGGAACCATCGTGGCCGCGGGCGCGGCAGCAAGCCGTCGGGCGCTCGAGCTCGTGGACCGGAACGGTCGCGGCGAGCGGCTTCATCCCGGGGTGGGAGTGTTTCAAGATCCCCGATTTTCGCCGGATGGCGGGCGGATCGCCGTAGGCTTGGGCGCCGACATCTGGGTGCTCGATCGCCCCCAGGGGGTGTTAACCCGCCTGTCGTTCGACAGCTCCGCCAGCCGGCCGGTCTGGAGCCATGATGGGCGGCAGGTCGCCTATGTTCGGGAGAACGGCGCACAGGTCAATATCCGGTTCGTCAACTCGGACGGCAGCGCCCCGGCCGAGTCGCTCCTCGCCATGCCGGAGTTCGGGCTTTGGGAGGCCCTCTTTGCACCGGACGGCCGTACCCTCGTCGTGCGCACTACCGGCGGCCCGAGCAACCGGGATCTGTGGCGGGTACCACTCGACTCGCCGCCGCAGCTCCGGGCGCTGCTTCGTGGTCCAGCCGACGAGGTGTCACCCTCCCTCTCGCCGGACGGTCGCTGGCTGGCCTACGCGTCCAACGAATCGGGGCGCTACGAGGTTTATGTTCGCTCCTTTCCGGCGATGCAGGGGCGGTCCTTGGTCTCCCTCGATGGCGGCACGGTTCCGGTGTGGTCTCCACGCGGCGACGAGCTGTTCTATCGGAATGGTCCAGCACTGGTGGCGGCGGCGGTGCGCTCCGGGCCTACCTTTGAGGTCCTCCGCCGAACCGTGCTCTTCTCGAATGGCGATTACCTGAGTGACCCCACCCATCAGGGGTTCGACGTGTCGCCAGACGGTCAGCACTTCGCCATGGTCCGCAATCTCGGTGGTGCGAGCCGCCTAACGGTAATCCTCCACGTATTCGAGAATCTCGGGTCGGGCGCGACAGGTGCAGCGTCCGGCCTCCGCCCGCGATGAGCGCCGTAGTAGGCGCCACGGCCACCACCGGATATGAGCCGGGCGGTGGGGTCAGACCGCAACACGCTCTGCGCTCCTCAGGGGAGCCTTCCGCTCCATCCGTTTCCGTCCCCATACCCGTTGTATGGATAGGCACCAACGCGGGAGGAAACGTGCTACTCGAGGACAAGACAGGCCATCGTCTTCGCCGCCACCGGCGCGACTGGCTCGGCCGTTGCCCGGCGCTTTGCCGGCGACGGTGCCCGGAAACGGGGGAGGCCGTCGCCTACATGGCGTCCGACCGGGCGAGCGGCAGGGCCGGTCAGGTGATCGGCGTATGGGCCGGCTCGATCGTGTCCCGATGATCGGGCCAAGAGCGGCGCTTGCCGCGGTCAGGGGCGCCGGTTCAATTGGAGGCGTGCCCCCAGCGCCCGATCGCCTCGCCACGGCCTATCAGGAATCCCGGAAGGATCTCCTGGGCTACCTCACCCGGATGGTCGTGCGGGTGGACGTGGCGGAAGAGCTGGTCCAGGAGGCAGCCTTGCGATTGCTCCAGGCGGAGAAGCCGCCCGCTGACGCCGAGGGAACGCGGGCGTGGCTGTTCCGGGTTGCGACGAACCTCGCGATCGACCATCTCCGACGCCACAGCACCTGGCGCGAGACCGTCTTGATCGACGCTCGGGAGCGCGCGAAGGTGGATCAGGCGTTCGTCGCCGAGTCCCGGCTCCTCACCGGGTCGCCCGAGATGCGCGCGATCGCGCGCGAGCATCTCGCGGTCTGCTTCTCCTGCACCTTGCGCAACGTCCCCCCCGAGCAAGCGGCTGCGCTGCTCCTCGCGGAGGTGTACGGATTCACGGTTCGCGAGGCCGCCGAGATCCTGGGTGCGACCTTCGGACAGGCGAAACACTGGATCCAGGCCGCTCGCGCCACATTGCAGGAGAAGTACGCCACGACCTGCGCCCTGATCACCAAGCAGGGGGTCTGCTACCAGTGCGTCGAGCTGAGCGAGTTCTTTACCGGCCGCAAGGACAATCCGCTCGACGGCACGACCAAGGACGTCGACGCCCGCCTCGCGATCTTGCGCGAGCGCCGCGCCGCCGAGCTCGGCCCCTGGCATCGCCAGATGATGCGGATCGTCGATGACATCCTCGGCACGTCCGAGTAGCGCCGCGGGCGTGGCCCTGACCCGCCGCCACGAGCTGGGCCTCAGCTTCCTCGAGGCGGGCCACGGGACCCCCGTGGTCCTCCTGCACGGCATTCCCGGCTCCGCGCTCGCCTGGGCGACCGTCGGCGAGCGGCTGGCTGGGGATTACCGCGTGGTGATGCCCGACCTCCTCGGCTTCGGTCGGTCCGATCCACCGAGCGGGGACTACTATATGGAGGCGCAGGCTCACCGGGTCCGGGAGCTGCTCGAGCGCCTCGATATCGCGGAGTTCGTGCTCGGGGGTCACGATTTCGGCGGTCCGATCGCCCTGACCCTGCGGCGCCTCTACCCCGAGCTGCGGATTCGAGCGCTGATACTGTCCGCGACCAACCTCTTCACGGATACCTACGTCCCACCGCCGCTCCGTCTCGCCCGTTTCCCATCGTTCGGCACGCCGTTGTTCTGGCTCTTCGCGGGAAACCGCTGGGGATTGCGGCTGATGTACGAGGCCGCGACCGTGCAGAAGCGGGAGGTCCCGTGGGATCGGTTTCGCCGCCACCTCACGGCGTCCGGCGTGGATCTGACCCGGCGGATCTTTCAGCGCAGTCTCGGCGATCTCGAGACCAACTATCGGGCGATCGAGACGCTCCTGCCCGACCTCGGGGTGCCGACGCTCGTCCTGTGGGGAGACCGCGATCCCTTTTTCGGGGTGTCGGTCGGGGAGCGGAGTCATCGGGCGATTCCGGGCTCGGTCTTCCGGGTATTCCCCGAGACGGGCCATTTCGTCCCGGAGGAACAGCCCGGCCGTGTCGCGGACGAGATCCACGAGTTTCTAGCGGCGGTGAAATTGAGATGCACATGACCAGGAGGCGAAGGCGCGAGGTATTCGTGGCCATCCTGCTGGCGGCCGTCGCGCATGGCCTCGCCTCGGCGCAAGCGTCGCAGTTCACCGAACGGGAAGTCACCTTCCGGAACGGTTCTGTCGAACTCCGGGGCACTCTCATGCTTCCGGTCGTGAAGGGTCGGCATCCGACGGTAGTCTTTCTCCACGGGTCAGGGCCCGCAACGCGCGCGGGCGCCCGCAGGTACGCCGAAGAGTTCGCAACCATCGGTGTGGCGAGTCTTTTCTTCGACAAAAGAGGCTCCGGTTCTTCCACTGGATCGTGGATTACTTCCTCGCTCGACGATCTGGCCGCGGATGCGCTTGCGGCCGTCGAGTATCTGAAGACACAGGAAGGAGTTGACCCCGGGCGGATCGGGTTCTGGGGGGTGAGTCAGGCCGGCTGGGTCGCGACACTCGCCGCCTCCCAGTCACAGGACGTGGCCTTCATGATCCTGATATCAGGCGGTGGCGTGAGCCCGCGCGAATCCGAGCTCTTTTCGTACCAGCAGGCCTTCAAGCAAGCTGGGCTGTCCGAGGCAGAAACGGTCGCCGCATTCGGGATCCTCGACATGTACTTCGGCTATCTGGCAACAGGAGAAGGACGGTCCCAGCTGGTTGCGCGCCTGAAGGCTGCTGACACCGGCAGATTATCCCCGCTGGCACAGCAGCTGAATCAAATCCTGCCTTCTGACGAGAACCGAGCGACCTGGCAATGGGTAGCCACATGGGATCCCGGTCCATTGATAGCGAGGATCAAATGCCCGGTTCTGCTCATGTTCGGCGATCGTGACACGGATCATCCGACGGCCGCAGCGATTCAGAAATGGCGAGACGGGTTGATGCAGGCGGGCAACGACCAGGCGACGACCATGGTATTTCCCGGTGCGGGGCACGGCATCCGCATGCGTGAGGGATACACCGGCACGGGTCGTCCCCCGTTCGCGGACGGCTACGCGGACGTGATGGTCGGTTGGCTTTGGCGTCACGTCATTTTTGGCAAGGAGTGAACACTTCCAGCGCGGTCTAGGCCGGCGTTGGGGCGGCAGTAGGGTAGTCCCCCGACGTGACACGGGGAGCCGGCGAGCTTAGACCTGGACCTGCGAGCCAACCGAGCATCCCAACCCAGTCCTCGAAGGGGTCAGGTACAGCGTTGCACCGGTCGAGGGCCCCGAGCCTGGAGACCTGCGGTCGTTGAAGACCGCCGCGCGCGGGCGGTCAGAGGAGGCCACTCGATCTGACGGCGAGCCGATCCCCCCGGGAGGCTGAGAACCGTCGGGCCCCCCAAGGGCCCATCAATGCGCCGTGCTGATCCCAGTCTCCCGCAGTCGGCGAGCCCTCGGCTGGCGCTCACCCCACCCGCACGGCTACGTTGAGAGTACAAGGGGATTCCTATCCCGTGACCGCAGTTCCGAGCGGTACCGCCTCCCACGGCAGGGCGTGTTCGTGACTGACGTCCGGGAGCGGCTCGCGGCAGCCGTCGCCGGTCGCTATCGTGTCGACCGGGAAGTAGGCGGGGGCGGTATGGCGACCGTCTTCCTCGCAGAAGATCTGAAGCACCATCGACAGGTCGCCGTCAAAGTACATCGTCCCGACCTCGCCGCCGCGATCGGCTCCGAGCGCTTTCTTCGAGAGATCGAGGTCGCCGCTCGACTCGCCGGGACGATACTTCTCTTCAGTCGTGATCTGGAGTTGCGCAGCCTCAGGACATACCTGTCGTGAGGCGCAGGGACCGGCATGGGCGGCCCTACCCGACCCAGGGCTCGGCCGGCCGGACCTCAAGGGCCTCAAACCACCTGCGGCCCAACCCAGTGTTGCTTCGGAAGGGCGGGGCAAGCGGCGGCGTGACCAGTCGCGGCCGCGTCCGTAAGTTGGTCGGGAGGTTGCCGCGGCCGCTCGGCTCCGGGAGCGCGCCCGCCGGTGAACACTACGTCGTTAGCCAGACACGACGTGTCATGCGACCGAGGAGTGGACGGATGGGATCGTCAGCAGATCAGAACATCACGGCCACGCGGAAGCCCAAAGCGGCGATCAGGCAAGCGGCCATTGCGGGTAAGCGTCGAACGGCGGGTCGAAAGGCAGCGACGACGCGCCAACGTCGCGCACCCGGCACGAAGGCGGCGGCAGCCCACAGCACACCGTCGGTCGTTCCGATGATCTCTTACGAGGACGGGATCACGGCCTTGGAATGGTTTCGCAGCGCGTTTGGGTTTCGGGAGACGGCCCGTTTTACAACGCCGGACGGGAGACTTTCACACGGCGAGATGGAGGCCGGTGACGGACTGATCATGCTCGCGTCTCCCACACCCGAGTACCGCAGTCCGAAACGCCATCGGGAGGCGTGCGAGCAGGCACGCAAGTGGTCGGCGGTGCCCTGGATTATCGACGGCGTGCTCGTCTACGTGGACGACCTGGATCGGCACCTTGCGCGAGCGAAGGCAGCAGATGCGACGATCCTCTCTGAGATTGAAGATGGGCCGCCTGGCCGACGATACCGGGCAGAAGATCTAGAAGGTCATCGCTGGTTCTTTTTCGAGAGGGACGAAGGTTGACACCGAAGGCTGGCTTGGCGACGGCAGTAGTTTATGGAGCGTGTCGGTTCCGGCGTGACGCCGTGGGCCCGTGCGACATGACGACTGGCTGGCCTGGCTTTCGCCTCGTGCAGCGCCTCGGAGCTGCTGCCGTCGCGATCAGCACCGTTGGCTGCTCGTCGCCAACCATGCCGGTGCTTCCAACGCCGACAGGACATTTCATTGGACCAGCTTTTGCCGAGTCCGAGCCCCGGGGCCTCTTTTTCGCTCTCTCGCTCAGGCAGCCAACGGGAACGACGATATCGGGTACCGGGTGGATCCACAGCGGAACGACCCCACCGGTCGTTCCCCTGCTGGTCTCCGGAACCTACGACGCCCTGAGGCTCGACCTGCAACTCGCTCGAACGAGCGGGATCCCATACGCGACCTTCCAAGCCACCGTGACGGACAGTGGGCTACGTGGAGAGTGGGTCCACGCTCTTCTCGGACGATTCCCTGTCCACCTAGCACGAGTTGACACCAACGCCGCCGGCACCTACCAGGCGATCCTCGGCGGCGCGATCACTGCGAATGTCCAGGAGGCCGCGGGGTTTGTCTTCGTGGGGCCACCCACCAGCGCCCCTGGGACGCTACTCTTGCTCGATTGGCCCGGGTTCAATGGTCATCTGCTGACGGTCCAATGGCCGGATTCCATCGCGGGAAGCAGAACATATACCGTCGCACCAAATGGCGTGGTGGCCTTCATTCAGGTCTACGACAGCGCCGGTGGGTATCGCTCCTTTGGCCCCGCCCGTGGTACAATAACTGTAGATGTTGGCTCGGCGTATGCCATGATCGGGCGGCTCGCTCTGGAGGCCGCAGAGAGCGGCATCGGGGAAAAGATTACCCTCCAGGCCCGCTTCAGTGCAGGGTGCTTTGGCCGCTCGTGCCGTCCCTAGGCGTGACCGTCCAATCTAGTTTGGTTGCCCAAGGAGTGTCCGTGCAGCCGCTCGATGCCTGAACTTCGGCCGGTGCATACCAGGATCCATGTCCCTTCCGCGTATAGTCACCTTAATTGCGCTCGCCGGCGGCTTCACGGCGTGCCATTCACCGCAGCCGGCGATGACGCTCACCGAGTGGCGTTTCGTCACCGACCTCAAGGTCGGCGCCGGTGCCGACGATGCCGAAGGGCTCAGCCAGGTGAAGGGCCTGGTGGTAACCCAGCGCGGGCACATCTGGGTGCTCGAAGCGTCGACCCAGGACATTCGCGTGTTCGACTCCACCGGACAGCGGCTGCGGAGGATCGGTCGGAAGGGCCGTGGCCCCGGTGAGCTTCTATGGCCGGACGGAATGGCGCCCGGGCCCGACGGCACGATCTGGGTTCACGATCCCCAGAACGGGCGGTTCTCCCTGTTCAGCGAGTCAGGAGATTTCCTCAGACAGCAGATGGCGCCGGCTTCGGGATATGCCTGGGTGTGGACCGGCGGACTTGATCGGACCGGTCGCGTCTGGGACCAAGTGTTTGGCAACATCGAGGAGGGGTTGCCAGAGAGGCTTCGTCGAGCCCCCGCAGACTGGAGCCGCGTCGACACCCTCGAGCTTCCGAGCTGCCAGCCGCCGGGCTGGAAGCCGGAGGACGCCTACTATTCGAAGCTGCTAGACGGCACCCGCGCTGCTCGGTACTCTGTGACTGTTCCCTTTTATCCGGTTCCGGTTCGAGCCTTCGAGTGGGCCACCGGTGCCGTGTGGTGTGCGCCGAGCGGCGCGGAGTACCGACTCATCAAGCTCGATATCGAGCGCCACGATACGTTGGCCCGGATCACGGCAAGCGCCCTGCCCGTACCGGTCCCGCCGGCCGAGCGCGATTCGGCCGTCGCGGCCCTCCACAAGTTCCTCGCCAATATGGGAGAACCCGACGCCGACTGGACGCGGATCCCCTCCGTCAAGCCGGTGGTCGTGGGCGCGCTCGTCGATGATGCGAACCGCCTTTGGGTTCGGCGTGGCACCGTAGATACCGTCTCGCTGTTCGATATCTACTCGGGAGCCGGGCAGCCGCTTGCCACGGTGCGGATCCCGTTCGCGATCAGCTCGTGGGTGGCGCCCGTCGTTCGAGCCGACCGGGTCTGGGTCGTGGCCCTTGATCAGGACGGCGTACCCTTCATCGTCCGAGGGCGGTTCGGTCCGTGATCGAGCAAGCGCCTGAGCCTGTCGGGCTAGCCGCCAACCCTCAGGTCAGATCGTCGATAACCGCATCAGCGGCGCCCTGCTGAATCCGTTCGATGGCGGCCAGGCAGCCGGCTTTCGAGGCGTAGGCCTCACCCTGCCCCATGATCTGGCCGTTGCCGGACTTGAGCCGCCAGCGGAAGCCGCGAGAAGCGCGATAGACCTCGAACCGCATCGGCCTGGCCTGAGGGTCATCGATCGCAGGGTGAGGCGCTCTGACGCCGGCCCAGGGAATGGTGATGGCGGCGGCGAGGCGGCTGAGGGCGAGTCGGCGGGTGAGGTGTTCCATGGTGAGCGCCTCGGTTTGCGGGTCGGAGCTTCGGCAAAGGTCCGACGCGGTGGACGTGGTGTCAACCCGCCCCGGCGCCGTACGGACCACAGCTTCGCTGGAGTCGTTGGCACCGAACTGGGGGCGAGCCACGCCAGAAGCGGCCGCGTGCGACCGACCTTAGTTTTCCTCCGTCCCCCAGCGCCTTTCGCCGGAGCCACATGCCGAACGTACCCACCGTCCTCCTCGCTCTCGCCCTGGCCTCGCCGCTGGCCTTCGCCCAGACCTTTGCCGCCGACCGACCACCGACCGTCCGGATGAGCGGGTTCGGCGCCTCGCTGGTGATCCTCGGCGACGACATCGCCATCGGACGCTCGGAAGCCGGCCTCTGGGGCGCCACGGTGGCGTCCCCGCGCGGCGGCGGCGTCCACCTCTTCCGCCGAGGGGCCGACGGCAATTGGTCCGAGCACGGCTCGATCGACCCGTCGGACCCGGCCCCCGGAAACGGGTTCGGCGCCAGCCTGGCCGCCGCGGGCGACCTGCTGGCCGTGGGTGCTCCATCGACGGGGACCGGCGCGGTCTATCTGTTCCGCCGAGCCGGGACCGCCTGGCGGCAGATCAGTAAGATCACCCTGGCCGACGGGGCCAAGACCGATGGCTTTGGTCTCGTGCTCGCGCTGCAGCCCGACCTGTTGCTGATCGGCGCCCCAGCTCGGGACAGCGGCCGCGGCGCGGTCTACGCCGTTCGGCGACGCGGCACCGAGTGGGCGGCCCCCGAGCTGGCCGGGGCGGGTATCGAGCCGAACGATCGGTTCGGATCCGCGCTGGCGCTCGACGGCAACCGGGTTCTGATCGCCGCGCCCGGCCCCGATCCGGTCCGCGGCGGCGGCCCGAGAGACCGGCCCAAACCGGGGACCGCCACGGTGTACCGCATCGCTGGCGGCCGGCTCATCGCTGAGAGCAGCCTCTCGCTTCCGGCCACGGACAGCGTCGTGGGCCTCGGCACGGCGGCCCTCCTCGCCGGAAACGAAGCCTTCCTCTCGGCGCCGACGGCCAATCGAGGCGCCGGCGTCGTCTACCGGTTCGGCCGCCAGGCCGACGGGTCGTGGCGGGCCGCGGATCGGTTGGCCGCGAACCTGATGCCTCCGGCACCCGGACCTCTCCCCCGCCCCGCACCCGGCTCGCAGGGCATGGGCATGGCCATCATCAAAGCGGGCGGCCAACTCCTGGTCGGAGCGCCCTCGTTCTCGAGCTCGCGAGACGGCGCGGTGATCGCCTTCGGCACCATCGGAGCCGGATGGACCGAGACCCAGCGAATCACCGCCGAGTCGGGGGCCCGTAGCGGGTTCGGCCTGGCCCTCGCCGGCTCAGCCGCCATGGCGGTGATCGGGGCGCCAACCGGCGACTTTGGCCAAGGCCTGGCCTTCGTGCTGGGCCAGGAGGCCGGCCAGTGGAAGGTGTTAGGCAGACTGATCGACACGCCTCTCCTCCTCCCCACCATTACCGGTGGCACCGAGAAGACCTGCCAAGCGGGCACCGCGGAGGGTTACAGCTGCCAGGACGTCGACCTCCAGTCGTTCCTCCCGATCCACGCGATCGGCGGGAAGCGTGGCGTCGAGCTGAACGACATCTGGGGCTGGACCGACCCGCTCACCGGCAAGGAATGGGCGTTGGTGGGACGGGTCGACGGGACCTCGTTCGTGGACGTGAGCGACCCCGTCAATCCTCGCTACGCGGCCAACCTGCCGATGACCCCGGGATCGTGGCCGAACTCGTGGCGGGACATCAAGGTCTACCGGAACCACGCCTACATCGTGGCCGATCAAGTCGGGCAGCACGGGATGCAGGTGTTCGACCTGACTCGACTCCGGGAGTTCAACGCGGCGCCGGTGACGGTGGCGGCCGACACGGTCTACGACAAGATCGCGAGCGCCCACAACATCGTGATCAACGAGGAGACCGGATTCGCCTACACGGTCGGCAACAGCGGTGGCGGCGAGACCTGCGGCGGCGGTCTCCACATCATCGACATCCGCGAACCGCGGGTGCCGAGGTTCGCCGGCTGCTGGGCCGACCGGTCCACCGGGATCACCCGAACCGGCTACACCCATGACGCGATGTGCGTGACCTACCACGGGCCCGACACCCGCTACAGCAACCGCGAGATCTGTTTCAATGCCTCGGAGACCGCGGTCGGCATCGCGGATCTCTCCGACAAGTCGGGCCCCAAACGGATCGCGGTGGCCGAGTATCCCAACACGGCGTACGCGCACCAGGGATGGTTGAGCAACGATCATCGGTACTTCTTCCTCGACGACGAGGGCGACGAGACCAGCGGGCTGGTCGCGAAGACCCGGACGCTGATCTGGGACGTCTCGAAACTCGATGAACCGGTGTTGGTCAAGGAATTCCTCGGCACCACCTCGGCATCCGACCACAACCTCTACATCCGGGGCCGGTACATGTACCAGTCGAACTACCTGGCCGGGCTTCGGGTGGTGGACATCGCGGACCCGACCAATCCGCGGGAAGTGGGCTACCTCGACACCGTGCCGTGGGGAGAGAACGCCCCCGGGTTCGAAGGGTCGTGGAGCAACTATCCCTATTTCAAGAGTGGGACAATCGTCGTGTCGAGCATCGGGCAGGGACTGTTCGTCGTGAAGCATCGCGCGATGGCCCCCGTACCATAGGAAGCTCGAATGAATGACGACGCCGGGTTGGTTTCGGCAAAACGAATCGGCACCGGGCTGGCATTCATCGTCTACCCCTTGGTGTTCATCTTCGCTTTTGGTAGCCACCCCGGCCTCCTGGCCCCTCGCCTGCTTGGGCCGGAGGAGATCATCCTGAGAGCCCGCGGCAACGACCTGCTGCAATTCGGGCACGCCCTGGTCACGGTGAACACGGCCCTCCTGGTGGTGACGGCGCTGCACCTCATGAAGGTGCTGGATCGCGGCTCATCCGCGTCAGCTGGCTTCGTTGGCGGGGCAGTGGCCGTGTTGGGCGCACTCATGCTCGCTGCAGACAAGGGCGCGTTGTGTCTGACCATGAGCGCCATCGACATGCTACCCGATCACCAGTTTGCTCAGACGATGCCGGGCTTGCTGGCCATGTTCGGCAAAGAAGGCTGGCTGGTGTTGTTGTGGGGTATTCTACTCTTGCCGATTGGCTTCGGCATTCAGGCCATCGCCCTGCTCAAGACCAAGGCCCTTCCCCGCTGGCAGGGCCTCCTGTTCTTGATCGGAGCGCTGCTGATCGGCACCCCTGATGGCGTGGAGATCGTCAATCTGACCGCCTCGATCCTGCTGGCGGTCGCCTTTGTCCCCTATGGGATCCAGATCATCCGTGGGGCGCCCCGGAACCCGGTCTCGCCGCCTATTCGCGCATGAAGTAGAGGAGTAGTACCCGCGGCCTCACCCGCCGAAGTCGGGACTTGTCATACTCGCAGCCCTCGTCCCGCCTCCCCTTGCATCCGCCCCTCCGTTGGCCTACATTGAACCACATGGTTCAGTTTCAACGAGCCGACCTGGATGGTTCGTTCGCCGCGCTCTCTGACCCCACCCGACGCGGCATTCTGGAGCGGCTGGGGCATTCGGACGCTTCGATCACCGAGCTTGCCGAGAAGTTCCGGATGACCCTGACGGGAATGAAGAAGCACGTCGGTGTCTTGGAGCAGGTGGGGCTGGTCACCACGGAAAAGGCCGGGCGGGTGCGGACGTGCAAGCTCGGCTTGCGCCGGCTGGAGGAGGAGGCGGCATGGATCGAGAGGTACCGCCAGGTCTGGGACGCACGCTTCGACGAGTTGGACAGGGTCGTCGAGGAATTGAAACGGGAGAGAAGAGTCGATGGAAGAAAGAAAGGAACGTGAGCCCGACCCCATGAAGAACCCCACGACGGTTGAACGAACCTCTGAGCGCGAGCTCGTGGTCACGCGCACCTTCAACGGCCCCGCGCACCTCGTGTTCGAGGCCTGGACCAAGCCCGAGTTGTTCAAGCGGTGGTGGACGCCGCAATCGTTTGGAATATCCTTCGTTTCCTGCGAGATGGATGTTCGCACGGGGGGCACGTACCGTCTCGTTTTCAGCCACCCGTCCTTCGAGCAGCCCATGGCGTTCTTCGGCAGGTATCTCGAAGTGACGCCCCACTCGCGCATCGTCTCGACGAACGAGGAGAGCGCCGATGGTCCCATTACCACCGTGACCTTCGAGGAAAAGGACGGCACGACGCTCCTGGTCCTGAGCGAACTCTATCCTTCCAAGCAGGCCCTCGACGACGCCATCGCCTCCGGCAGCACGGGCACGAGCGGAGCCGGCGAGCAGTTCGAGCTGTTGGACGAGCTTCTCGTCACCTTGGTGAGGCCATGAGAACGCCCCGACCATTGCTGGTTCTCGTTGCCGCGGCCTTTGCCATGTCCGCGGACACGACGACTGCGGGAGGACAAGCCATGCGCACAGCAGAATCGAAGGGTCATGCCAAAGTGAGCGACGTCGAGATCTACTACGAGGTCCACGGTGACGGCCCACCCCTGATCTTGCTGCACGGGGGCGTCGATCCTTCGGAGATGTTCGGTGCGCCGCTGGCGGCAATGGCGAAGGCGCACAAGGTCGTCGCGCCACACGCCCGGGGCCACGGCTTGAGCAAGGACAGCAGCCGACCCTGGTCGTACGAGGTCTTCGCCGACGACGTCGCCGCGTTGATGGGGCATCTCGGCATCAAAAAGGCCAGCGTGATGGGGTACTCGAGCGGCGCTCTCGTCGCGCTTCAGACCGCGATCCGCCATCCCCAACTCGTCGACAAATTGATCGTGATCTCGACCGCGTTTCGCTCTGACGGCCTCTACCCGGAGGTCCGCGAGGCCTTCGCGCAGATGCCCTCGGCGGCGGCGATGATCGCGGCCGACGTGAGCAAATCGCCGCTCGCAGCACTTTATCCGTCCGTGAACTGGGAAACGATGTTCAGAAAGACTGGTGAGCTCGCCAATCGAGGCCTCGATTGGTCGGCCTCCGTGGCCGCCATCAAGGCGCCGACTCTGCTCATCTTCGCGGATGCCGACATGATGCGCCCTGAACACGTCGTGGAGTTCTACCAACTGTTGGGCGGCGGACAACGCGACGCCGGCCTCGACGGATCGCTGCGATCGCTACACCGCCTCGCGATCATCCCGAACACAACGCATCGGACTCTGATCGGTTCTGCGGCTGTCACCCAATTCGCGTCGGCGTTTCTGAGATCTCAGTAGCACGACGTTGATCCGCAACTGCCGTCGCCGACCTGGCCGGGGACGGCGGTATGTACCAGGGCCTCTGGGGCTTCGAGATCACCGATGCCGACGGATATGTCCTTGCCTTCTTTCGAGTCGGCAACGAGGAGGGCGATGACCCGATCAGGGCCGTGGATCCAGTTGATTTCTAGTCGCACCCGGAGCCCGTTGAAAGTAGATTTGAGGTCAGTGGAGCGCCGAGAGCGCGGGCGGCGGGGACGGCCGGGCACCTGTCATCCCGCAGAACTGTGGTGTCGACATGACCAAAGAGCGCAAGTACCAGGACCACGAGATCCGGCAGATCCTCAATCTGGCCATCGGTCAGGAGGACGGTCCGGCTCAGTCGCTCCCTGCGGTCGACGGCCTGACGCTCCACCAGCTGCAGGAGGTCGGGCGCGAGGTTGGGCTGCCCCCGGACCGGATCAGCCAGGCCGTCGCGGCATTCGAGGGGGGTGGGGTCCCCGCCCCTCGTGGCACCTTTCTCGGATTGCCGGCATCCGTCGGGAGAGTCGTCCCTCTACCTCGGAGCCCATCGGACCGAGAGTGGGAGCTACTGATCGCGGAGTTGCGCACGACGTTTGGCGGAAAGGGTGAGTTGACCTCGCATGGTGGTCTTCGAGAGTGGTCGCTCGGAACGCTGCACGCGTTTCTCGAGCCCACCGAGACCGGACACCGGTTGCGATTGACCGATTCGAGCGCGGCGGTAGGCGGGATCGTTCTCGGCGGGTCTGTCTTGGCGTTTGCTCTCTTGATCTTCGTGGTTCTCCTCGGCAAGGACGACCCCGGCTTCAGGTTCGCGGTTCCGGCGTTCTTTTCTTTGATCGGAGGTGGCCTGGTCGCCGCCAGCGTGACATCGCTTCCCAAGTGGGCCCGCGAACAGGAAAGGCGCATGGAGTACATCAGTCGGCATGCCGTGTCGCTCCTTGCCCTGCCTGGGTCGCGGGACGACTGAAGGGAAGCCAGAGTCTCGCTGAGCCTCGCCAGCGCCGCGAGTTGGGCGTGGGGCCCATGATGAAGGTCGATCCTAGACTGGCTCGCGTTGACCGCCGCTGGCCCCTGCCCTACTCACGCATGAAGTGACAGGAGTACCCACCGGGGTTCTTCCGCAGGTAGTCCTGGTGGTACGACTCCGCGCTGTACCAGGTGGAGGCGGGTTCGATGGTCGTGGTGATCGGCCGCCTCCACTTCCCGGACGCCTCCACCCGCGCCTTCACCCGCTCGGCGGTGGCCTTCTGCTCCGCGGTCGCCGGAAAGATCGCCGAGCGGTATTGGGTGCCGACATCGTTGCCCTGGCGATTGAGGGTGGTGGGATCGTGCAGTTTGAAGAACCACTTCTCGAGCAGGTCTTCGTAGCTGAGCACTGACGGGTCGAACGTCACCCGGATGGCCTCGGCGTGCCCGGACTTGCTGTCGTGGGTGTCGTGATAGGTCGGATTCTCCAGCCAGCCGCCGGTGTAGCCCACGTCGGTATCGATCACCCCAGGCACGCCGCGGAGGATCTCCTCGACGCCCCAGAAGCAGCCGCCGGCCAGCACCGCGACCTCGGTCGGTCGCTCGGTCATAACGCTCTCCTTGTCGACCCGGTCCGGAATGCCCAACTGGAGGTCGCGCTACCTATCTACGAAGACGGTGGCCCCCAGTCAACGGGAACGTGCCAGAGCGGAGTCGAAGCGATCCCTAGGTATCTTTCCAGCAGAATTCCCGAGACGGCGGCCCGCTAGCCGGCGCCTTTCTGCCCGGAGGTATCCAGCCCCATGGGTGAGCATCCCCCTCAGATCAGCCTCGAATCGTGGCTGGTCTCGGCCGGCCGAGGCGCCGAGCCCGGCGCGCCGCTCAACGTGCCGCTGATCCCTGCGTCGAACTTCATCCTCGGAGCGGGGCGCGCGTACTCGCGTGACGATGGTACGCCGACCTGGGAAGCGCTCGAAGACGTGGTCGGTGGGCTCGAGTCCGGCAAGGCGGTGGCGTTCGCGTCCGGGATGGCCGCGATCGCCTCGGTGTTCGATCAGCTGGCCGCTGGCGCCGTGGTCGTGCTGCCGGATGACTGCTATCAGGGCGTCGCCGGACTCGCCGACGCGGGAGTTTCCAGACGACGTTGGTCGGTGCAGCGCGTGCCCGTCGCTGATACGGCCGGTTGGGTTCGCGCCTGCGGAGTCGCGGATCTGATTTGGCTCGAGTCGCCCTCGAACCCGCTGCTGGCGGTGGCGGATCTCGAGGCCATCTGCGCGGCCCCCCGGAAGCGAGGGGCGATCGTCGCCGTGGACAATACCTTCGCGACCCCGTTGAATCAACAGCCGCTCGCCTATGGCGCGACGGTCTCCCTGCAGTCGGCAACCAAGTTCATTGGCGGCCACTCCGACCTCCTGGCGGGAGTAGCTACGACGAGGGACGATGCCCTCTGGCACGCCCTGCGGACGTCCCGCGAGCTGACCGGGGCTACCCCAGGAACCCTCGAGGCGTTCCTCGCGGTGCGCGGCGCCCGGACCCTCGCCCTTCGATTGGAACGGGCCCAGCAGACGGCCGAGTTCCTCGCGGATCGGCTGGCGGCGCATCCGCGGGTCGATCGGGTCCGATATCCGGGCCTGCCATCGCACCCGACCCACGCGGTGGCCAAGCGGGTACTCAAGGGCTTCGGGACCATCATCTCGTTCGACGTCGGTGGAGGAGCGGAGGTCGCCGATGCGATCTGTCGGCGGGTCCGGCTGATCCGCCACGCGACGAGCCTCGGGGCGGTAGAATCAACGATGGAGCGACGGGCCGCGATTCCAGGGCAAGATCACCTGCCGCCCTCGCTGCTCCGGCTCAGCGTCGGTATCGAGCACCCGGACGATCTCTGGGCCGACCTCGACTCGGCACTGGGCGCGGTTGCGCCGTGAACCGATGCCCGCTGAACCCGGGAGAGTCACCATGAGCCAAGCGGAGATTGCCGGGATCTCGCCGTTCTTCATCGTGAGCCACGTGCCGACGTCGCTGTCCTTCTATCGCGACCGGCTCGGGTTCGAGATCACCTTCGAGGGGCCCGCTCCCGATGACATCTTCTTCGGCATCGTGCGCCGGGGCGGGGCGCAGATTCTGTTCAAGGACGTCGGGGTCGCGCCAACGCCGAACTGCACCCGCGACATCAAGCAGGGCATCGCTCGCTGGGACGCATTCGTCGCGGTCCCGGACCCCGACCTCCTGGCGGCCGAGTTCGCGTCGCGTCAGGTCCAGTTGTCCGAGCCGCTGCAAGACACCGATGACGGGTTGCGTGGCTTCGAGGTGAAGGACGTCGACGGCTACGTCTTGTTCTTCGGTCGCCCTCGGTGATTGGCGGACCTGGCCGGGAAACCGGGTGAGCCGCAAGCCGGACCCGATCACGCTGACGCAGGCCGACCTACGCGCCGTGGGCCGATGGGCCCTTGGCTGCGTCGAGCGGGCGTTGCCGGTCTTCGAGGCCTACGCCCCTTCGGATTCGCGCCCCCGCGAGGCGGCCGAGGGTCTCAGAACGTTCGTCAATGGTGGCCCAAGGACAGCGAAGCTGCGGGCGCTCGGCTGGGCGGCATGGGCCGCCCGCGAGGTCGGCGATCCCGCCGCCGCGACCGCCGCGCGTGCCGCCAGCCTGGCGGCGGCGATCGCCTACACCCACCCGCTCGCGACCGTGCATCAGGCGAACCACACCCTGGGCCCAGCCGGGTATGCCGCCTTGGCCCTCGAGTTGGCGGCAGGCGGCGATCAAAGCGTGGGTGATGCGGAGATTCGATGGGCGCTCGGCCAGGCATCGTCTGAGGTTCGCGAGGTCGTGACCCGGATGGCGGCGCCCAGCACCGGACCGGGACGGCTTGGCGCCCTCCTTCGCCAACTGGATACTGGCCTTCGCGCGGATCCGACGCCGGGGAACACGTAAACCGAGAAAAGGAGCACCCCATGGGACGATGCCTGCTCGCCACCGCGATGGCCTTCGCCATTTCGGGAGGCCCCCCCAGGACCCTCGCCCAGACCCCGGCCGTTGAGATCGCCGTGGTGGCCAACTCGTCGGACGCCACCGTCGCGCTGGTGAACGTCGCCACCCGCGCCATCGTCGGGCGGATCGACGTCAATCCCGCCAAAGTGCCGGCCTCGGGGCCGGGCGCGCCCAACTACGCGCAAGACACCGACGTCTCGCCCGATGGTCGGACGCTCTACGTCTCCCGCGGCTACTTGGGCGACGTGGCCGCGTTCGACCTGGCAACCGGGAACCTACTCTGGAACACCTCGCTCAACACTAAGCGCGCCGATCACATGACGCTGAGCCGCGACGGGCGGGCGCTCTTCGTCTCGGCGATGCTCGACAATCGGGTCTATCGGCTCGAGACCACGACCGGGAAGATCACCGGCCACGTCGTGACCGGGATCTACCCGCACGACAACAAGATCTCCACCGACGGAAAGTGGCTCTACAACACCAGCATCGGCGCCCTCGCCACGATGCCCCGCCCCGCCAACGCCGCGCCGGTCGCCGACCGGCCGGGGGCGCCGTTCCAGATCACGGTCGTCGACGTGGCCACCATGAAGGCGCGGGACGCGATCATCACCGAGAAGGCGATCCGCCCGTGGCACTTCGCCCCCGGCGAACGGGGCCTCTATGTCCAGATGGCCAACGAGCACGCCGTCGCGCTCTACGATCTCGACGCCCGCCATTTCACCCGGCGGCTCGAGCTGCCGGTGAAGGCCGGGATCACGGTCAAGGACTACGACTTCGAGGCGCCCCATCACGGGCTGGCGCTCAGCGACGACGGGAAGACCCTGTGCCTGGCGGGGCGAGCGTCCGACTACGCGGCGCTGGTCAGCGCGCCCGACCTCACCCTGCTGGCCACGGTGCCGGTGGGCGACGGCCCGGGTTGGTCCGAGATGGCCGATGCCGGGAGGATTTGCCTGGTTACCAACACCCGGAGCGACGACCTCTCGATCATCTCGATCGCCGAGCGGAAGGAGATCCTCCGGTTGTCGGTCGGCGACGGGCCCAAGCACATCACCATGGCGCGGATTCCGGCGTCGGTGCTCGCCGCCATCAAGGCGCGACCGTGAGATCCCCCCTCGGTTGACGCCTCGGGCCCCCGGCCCTAGCTTACCTAACCGGGTTGGGCAACCCGGTGTGGTCAGCTCGCGACCGGAGGACGTCCATGGCCCGTGATCCTCTCGACCTGCTCTACGGCTCCCTCGATCTCCTCATCCTCCGGAGCCTGACGCCGCAACCGATGCATGGCTACGGCATCTCCGGCTTCATCCGCGAGCGCACCGGCGGCGTCCTCGAAATCGTCGACGCGGCGCTCTACAAGTGCCTCCACCGCCTGGAGCGCCAGGGCCTGATCGCCGGGGATTGGGGCGTCACCGACGAGAATCGCCGCGCCAAGTTCTACCAGTTGACCCCGGCCGGCCGCGCCGCGCTGAAGGCCGAGACCAGTGCCTGGCGGAAGTATGTCGCGGCGGTGGGCAAGGTATTGGAGCCGGCCTGACCGTGCCGGCTCCCCGCCACCGTCGCCTTTTCCGGCTGCCGTTCAGTCGGGCCACCGCGGCCGAGGTGGACGACGAGTTCCAGTTTCATCTGCTGATGCGGGCGCGGGATCTCGAGCGCCTGGGACATTCACCCGAACGAGCCCGCGCCATGGCCCTGGCGGAGTTCGGCGACATTGACGACGCTCGGCGGGTCTGCCGGGCCGAGGACGAGGAACGAATGCGCGACCATCGACGAAGTCAGTGGCTCGACGGCTTGCGGCAAGACTTGTGGTACGCGGTCCGCGGCCTCCGGCGGCAGCCGGGGTTCGCCCTCTCCATCGTGCTCACCCTGGGTCTGGCGATCGGGATCGCGGCGTCGGCGTACGGCGTGGTACACGCGTACCTGGTACGGCCCCTGCCCTACCCGGAAGCGGACCGGTTGGTTCGCGTCGTGCCGGAGGCCGCTAACGGGCGGCTGCCGGATCCCGAGCGCCTCCAGCAGATCGACTGGAGCGTCGCCGACCGGGTCTTCGCGGCCACGGCTTCGTGGAATCCGGACGGGTTTACCATCGCCGGCACCGACCGCACCGAGTCGGTTCGGGGAGCCTGGGTCTCCGCCCCGTACTTCACGGTCCTCGGCAAGCGGCCAGCCCTGGGACGGGTGTTCGAACCCGCCGAGCACGCCGGCACCGGCTCGGCGGTGATCCTGAGCGACGCGCTGTGGTCGCGGCTCTTCGCCCGCGACCCGTCGCTGGTCGGTCGTGCCATCCGGGTCCAGTCACTCGAGGTGCCCGATCGCGCCGAGCTGGTGACGGTCGTGGGGATCCTGCCGCCCGATTCGTGGCACGTGGACCAGTTCACGGACCTGCTCCGGCCGATGCCGCCGGGCCCCCAGTATCCGATGATGGCAAGGCTCGAGCCCGGGGTCACCATCCAGGCGGCCGAAGCGCGCCTCAACGCGCTGGTTCTGCCGCAGATGCCCGGCGTCGACAGCGCTTTCCGTTTCACGCTGGTGGGCGCCCAGGAGGCCTACACTCGCTCGGTCCGGACCACGCTCATCGCGCTGGTCGGCGGGGCGCTGTTCCTGTTGCTCATCGCCGGGGCGAACATCGCCGGGGCCAAGACCGCGCGGGCGGTGGCCCGGCGGGCCGAGATACAACTGCGCCTGGCGCTCGGAGCCTCCCGCGCCCGGGTCATCCAGCAATTGCTGGTGGAGAACCTGCTCGTCGCCGGCCTGGCCGGACTCGCGGGTGCCGTGCTGGCGGGTGCGTTCCTCGCCAGCGTCGGCGCCATCGTCGGCGAGCGGCTGGGCACCGGCGTGCCCGGCGGCGGGGGCCGGCTCGCTCTCGGGCCGGGAATGCTGGCGTCGATCGCCGCGGCCGGCGCGCTGGTGGGGACGGCGTTCGGCTTGGTTCCCGCGCTCCTCCTCACCCGGAGGGCCGCGGCCGCCGATGGGGTCGGCGAGGCGATGGGTGGAGTCCGCGGGGGTGCCACTGCCGCGGTTCCGCCGGCGCTCCGTTGGGGACTGATCGTGGCGCAGGTGGCGTTCACCGTGATGCTCCTGGCCGGCGCGGGCTTGATGGGGCGCACCATCCTCGCGATCGCGCTGACACCGCTCGGGTTCGACGAGCGGCAGGTCGTGCAGGGCAACCTGTTCCTGCCCCCGACCCGCTACCCCGACGACAACGCGATCCGACGCGGGCTGGCCGGGATCCTGGCGGAGGCGGCGGTCGCACCTGGGATCCGGGCCACCGCGGGCGCGTTCCCGGATCCCCTCCGCGGCTTCGTCCTCCCGCCGGCCCGGGTCAGCTCGGACGTGGGCGGGAGCGCGGGCGTGGAGGAGCGGCCAGCCTCCTCGTACGTCGTGACGCCGGGCTTCTTCGAGTCGCTCGCCATCCCGGTCAACGCGGGCCGGGCGTTCGGTGAGCAGGACGGGGCGGAGGCGCTCCCGGTGGCGATCGTCAGTGAAACGCTGGCGCGGCAGCTGTGGCCCGGTCAGGCCGCGATCGGCCGCCGGCTCCGCACCGCGGAAGACTCGGTGTGGCGCACGGTGGTCGGGGTCGCCGGGGAGATCCGACTGCCGGTGGAGGCCGCTCCCTCGGGCGAGCTGTACTTGCCGTTCGGGCAACGGCCGATCCGGCTGGTCTTTCTCCTGGCCCGGGTCTCGGGCGATCCGGCCGGGCAGGCCGCCGAGCTGCAACGGGCGGTGTCTCGCGCCGACGACGGGCTCGGGCTCGGCGGCGTCGCGCCGCTCGACGATTTGGCGAGCCGGATGACGGGGCGGCATCAGGCACTCGCGACGGTGCTCTCGGTCTTCGCCCTGCTGGCGCTTGGCCTCGCGATGCTGGGACTCTACGCGTCGCTCGCCTACGTGGTGGCGCAGCGGCGGCGGGAGATCGCGATCCGGGTCGCGGTGGGAGCCGACCGGTGGTCGGTCTGCCGGCTGGTGGCGCGGGAAGGCGCGATGTTGGTGACGGTCGGACTGGCGCTCGGGCTGGCGCTGAGCCTGTCGCTGACCGGACTTCTTCGCTCGCAGCTGTACGGCGTCACCCCGACCGACCCCGCGACCTACGCGGCCATCGTGGCGCTGCTCGGCGGCTCGGCCCTGATCGCGGCGATCGCGCCGCTCCAGCAGGCCTCCAGGGTGAACCCGGTGGAGATCTTGCGGACCGAGTGATCAGGCCAGAGTGACGCCGTCGGCGATTCGACGGAGCGCCGCGATGAAGTCCGGGTTGGTGTCGCAGCACCCGCCGATGACGGTGGCGCCATCATCGACCCAGCCTTTGGCAGCCGCGGCATACTCCTCTGGCCCGATCGGGGCGGCGATCGTCGACTCCGGTTCGCCTCCCTCCGGCTCTTCCAGGACCGGGTTGGCGTAGCCGCCGATCGGAAGGTCGGTCAGCTGGCGGAGGCGCCGGATCGCGGCGGTGGTCGCATTGCAACTGGTGCAGTTGACGAGCAAGGCGTCGGGCGCGAAGTCTTGGAGCCTCGCGACTGCCCGTTCAAAGGTGTCGCCGCCGCGCAGGAACTGACCCGTGCGCTCGATCGTCCAGCTGACCATGAACGGCTTGCCGGACTCCTGAGCCGCGACGGCGGCGGCGCGGGCCTCGTCGGCCGTGGACAGCGTTTCGCACAGGTACACATCCACATAGGGATGCAACGCCGCGACCATGCGCCGGTACCCGGCGACGTTGCTGTCGACGTCGCCGACGAGGTTGGCGGCGAAGCTCGTGTTGAGTGGCGGCAGCGAGCCGGCGACCCGCACCGGCCTCCGCGCGCTATCGCGAGCCGCCAGCGCACACTGCGACGCCTTCGCGGTCAGCGTCTCGAGCGCGTCTTCCATGCCTTCGCGGGCCAGCAGCACCGGCGTTACCGCATAGTTGTTGACCGTGATGATGTCCGCACCCGCATCGATGTACTCGCGGTGCAGCTGGGTGACGGCATCCGGTGCCTCGACACAGGCGAGGGCCGACCACAACGACGACTTGTAGTCACGGACGTGGACACCGCGGGCCCGCAGTTCCGTTCCCATGGCACCGTCCAGCAGGGTAACTCGGCTAGTCGACATGGGTGGCGCCCCTGTCAGAGGGTGGCAGCCGGCTCGGAGCATCGGCGCCCTCCAGCCCGGGCGGGTCGGGATCGTCGAGCAAGGATCCGGCGCGTGGCCGCGGTTCGGGCTTGACCGAGCAGGTGGTGAAGTTGAGCGTGAGACCGAGAGTGGCGGCGAGAACTGCGCCACGGGAGTAGGAGGTGGTCACCACGCCAAAGATCGGACCACGGCGATCTTCTGTCCAGCGGGGGCCACGGCCCGAGTGCCGCGCGACACCGGACCGCGAAGTGGTTTGACAACGCGGGGTCGAGCACCAATGTTGATTGGAGACACGATAGGAGCACGTGAATGCCTGACTCATCTCCTTCTCGGTTGATCGACGATAGGATCGAGGAACTCGGCGACTGGCGGGGCAAGATGCTCGCCCAACTCCGCGCCTTGATCAAGCAAGCCGATCCCGAGGTGGTCGAGGAGTGGAAGTGGAACGTGCCGGTGTGGTCGCACGACGGACTGATCTGCACCGGCGAGGCCTACAAGAAGGCCGTGAAGCTGACCTTCGCGAAAGGCGCCTCCCTTAAGGACCCCGCGGGACTCTTCAACTCGAGCCTCGAGGGCAATACCCGGCGCGCCATCGACTTCGGCGAAGGCGCCAAGGTCGACAAGGTGGCGTTCAAGGCTCTGATTCGTGCCGCCGTCACCCTGAACGCATCCAAGGCCGGCCCCCGGCGGGCTTGATTCCCGGAAAACGCGGCGGGTTTCCAGTCGTCGGAGAGCTCGGTCGCCTCGACAGCGGTGGAGAGACGGCTTATCATCCGATCATGCCAGCCATCCTTCGCGCCGTTCCGGGCGCCAGACGCCACTCGGTCCTCGGGCGTACCGCAACGCTCTCGTTAGGCATCCTCTTGGCCGCTGGCGTTCATGCCGGGGCGCAGACGCCGTCCACCACGTACCCGAAGGCCCCGCCGCTCCCGGACCTGACGGGCAAGGTGGTCCTGATCACCGGCTCCACCGACGGGCTCGGCCGGGACGTGGCCCGGCGGTTCGCCGCCGCCGGGGCGCACGTGCTGGTCACCGGGCGGAGCGCCGAGCGGGGGGACTCGTTGGTCGCCGAGATCGCGATGAGCGGGAGGGGGAGCGCCAGGTTCTACCGGGCCGACCTCGCCTCGCTCGACGAGACCCGGCGCCTCGCCGAGGCGGTGGCCCGCGACAACAAGCGCCTCGACGTCCTTGTCAACAACGCCGGGGTGGGCTTCATCTTCGACAGCACCCGGAAGTTCAGCGCCGAAGGCCATGAGATGCACTTCGCGGTGAACTACCTCGCCCATTACCTGCTGACCAAACGGCTGCTGCCGCTGATCGTAGCCAGCGCGCCGGCCCGGATCATCAACGTCTCGTCCGGGTCGCAGACCGCGATCGATTTCGACGACGTGATGATGGCGAAAGGCTACAACGGGGGGCGCGGCTACGCCCAGAGCAAGCTCGCCCAGGTGATGATGACCATCGACATGGCCCCCGCGCTCGAGAGGCAGGGCATCCTGACCTATTCACTCCACCCGGCGACGACGATGGGGACCACGATGGCGCTCGCCCTCAAGGTCAAGCCGCGGTCGACCATCGCGGAGGGGGTCGAGTCGGTGGTCAACGCGATGACGACCACCGAGCCGAGCGGCACGTTCTTCAACCAGCTGAAGCCGTGGAAGGCTCAGGCGCAGGCCTACGACGCCGAGGCGCGGGAGAAGCTGCGAGTGCTCAGCGATCGACTGACCGGAGAGAAGTAGGGCGGGCCACCTCGGTAACCCCGCCGCGAGCGGATCATGCTGTTTCGGGCCGAGTTTCTCAAGGGCATCCAGGACGGGGCCGTTACCCTGGCGTTCCGGCGGTGGCGACGCCCGTCGGTGCGGGCCGGCGGCACCCTCCTGACACCGGTCGGCGAGCTCGCCATCGGGTCAATCGCCGTGGTCGACCCGAAGCGGATCTTCGAGTCCGAGGCCAGACAGGCCGGTTACCCAGCGCTTCAGGTGCTCCTCGACGAGTTGGCCAGCCGTGCCGACGGCGACGTGTATCGGGTCGAGCTCGCCGGCCTCCGTCCGGACCCGCGGGTTGCTCTCCGCGAGGCGCCGCCGCCGACCGAGGCCGAGACTCGGGAGGTCTGCGATCGGTTGCGGCGCCTCGACGCCCGAGCGGCCGAGCCATGGACCCGACGAACCCTCGAGCTCATCGCGCGGCTCCCCGCCACGCGGGCCGGGAATCTCTGCCGGTTGGTCGGCCTCGAGATGCACCCCTTCAAGCTGAACGTCCGCAAGCTCAAGGCTCTCGGGCTCACCGAGAGCCTTGAGGTCGGGTACCGGCTGTCGCCCCGCGGCGAGGCCGTGCTAGGTACGCTCGCCTCCAGGCGAGAAACCGGCTGAGGCGCTACCGCTCTCGGGAATACGCGGTGGTCCGGAGGATGATCGACGAGGCCCCGGGCGCCCCGGGTCCCACGGTCGAGAAATCCGTGCTCCAGGTACTCCCGTCAGCGAAGGTGAAGACGATCGTCCAGTCACGGATCCGATAGGTGCCCGCCCCTCGCTGAGGCGGCTGGGGACGGCTGACGACTCCGAAAGCCACGTGCCGGAGCACACCATCGGTGGCGAAGGTGCCGTCCGGGCGGAACTCGATCCAATCGTAGTATGGCGACGCCGTTTCCCCCGGCGGCGATCGCATGCTCCAGCGGCCGGCGAGCTTCAGGTCGTCGACCCGGGGCATCGGCGCCCACCAGACCCCTCCGCCGTCCTTCAATCCGTCGTTTTCACGCTGGTACACCGCGGGGGCCGAGCCGCGGTGCCTTTCGATATGGACCTGATCGCCGACGGCCTTCCAACGGCCATAGTCTCCGTCCATCAGTCCGGGATCCACCTTCAGCGGGAGCGGCGAGCCGCCATAGCCTTCGGGGTAATTGGTGGAGAAGTCGGCCACACCGTCGGCTCGAAGCCAGATCCGCTCGTACATCAGGGTGCCGGCGATGGGCGCACCGCCCCGGGTGTCGGGGTACTTCTTCTGGTCGAGTCGGCGGTAGGCCTCCACGATTCTGGGACGCTCTACCGGTTTCGGTGGGGACCTGAAGACGACCCGGCGGAGGACGGGATCGACGACGTTGTGATCGAGGCCGTTGATTCCGATGACCGCCTCGATGATCCCGTCGTGGGCTGCGGAATAGAGCTCGATCGACTGGAGCCCCCCCGATGCGACCCGCCCGGCAATCGAGGTCCGGATGAACGGACCCGGCCCGTCGGGGTGGTGGCGGGTCACCGGGTCTTCGGTCCACGGCACCTGGGCAAGGACCGCCCCGAGCAGGGCTTTGTGGGATTCCCAAGGGGTGCCGATCTGCCGGCTGGGTGGCATGACGGCGAGGTAGTACGGTTGGACGCCGAGGACCTGGTCGGGGACCAGGGTGACCTTCCCCGATGGATCGTCGATGCGTTGCCACGACGAGGGGTATGGGATGACCAGCCCGTGGACCGCGGTCCCCCCCTGGATGGCGAGTATTGTCAGCAGCGTCGGGTATAGAAGTGACATCGGGGATCCTCCTCCGGGGTTGGTTGGCGTCCAACGGCCGGTCGGTAGTTAGTTCCCCGGGATCAGATCCGGATCAGCCGCGAATCATCTCGGCGGCCTCAGGTCACTTCACCACTTTCATCGCGCTGATGATCGGTGCTACCGGCAGGGCGACGAGGTTGACCACTTTGCCGTCCTTGATGACCGACCGGATCTGCCGGTAGTTGCGGGCGCTCGCCAGGGGATCGGCGTCGAGGATGACCAAGTCGGCGATCTTACCGGGCTCCAGGGTACCGATGTCCCGATCGAGTTTGTAGGCCCGGGCGATGTTGCTGGTGGCCGACTTCAGGATCTCCATCGGCGCCATCCCTGCCTCCTCGAGGCCCTGCATCGCGTTGAAGTGACCCTCGCCGAGCTTGACGCGGGAATCGATGGTGTCGATCGCCAAACTTGGCGATTCGGCGAGCAGCACCGGATTCTCGACCCCCGCGTCGGTCGAGACCATGAGCCGGACGCCGGCCTTGATCATGTTCCGGATGTTCTGGGCCGCGATCTTCATGTACGGCGTCAGCAGTCCGTTCGGCGAGTGCTTGATCATGGCGTCGAGGGACCGGCTGGTAATCGCCAGGACCGATACCGCGATCCCCCGGTCGGCCAGCTTCTTGAGGGTCTCCGGCGGAATCTGGTAGACCGGACCGGAGATGTCGCCGTGGGTGATCATGTCGACGCCGGCTTCGATCGCCATGTCGAGGCTTTCCGGCGACGTCGTGTGGGTCTGCACCGTCATCCCCGCCCGGTGCCCTTCCTCGACGATGACCCGTTGGGCTCGCTCGGAGAACGAGATCAGGTTCATGTCGACGTGGCCGCTGGCGCCGTATTTGAGAAAGTCGACGCCTAGGCCGGTGTAGGTCCGGATCGCGGCGCGGAGCGAGTCGGGGGGCATCCAGAGCAGGCCGCGGCCGGTGCCCTCCTCCCAGGTGTCGTTCGTCCGCTTGGCGAACGCCTTGCTCACGTGAGCGGCGGAGGCGCCCCGGAAGTCGGGACCGAGCGGGCCGCTGAAGCCGATGATGTTGCCCGCCAGATAGATCCGGCTCCCCGGCACCTGGCCCGCGTTGATCATGTCCCGGGCCTTGATCAGGGCCGCGCGGGGGCCCCAGGTGTCGAACACCGTGGTCTGTCCGGTCTTGAGAGCGATCTGGGCACCCTCGAGAACGATCTCGTGGTAGCGGTCCTCGTACTTGATCAGGGTCTCGAGGTCGCCGTTCAGGTAGAGATGGAGATTGCCGTCCATCAGACCGGGGATCACGAACTTCCCCCGGCCATCGATCCGGGTCGCCGCGGCGGGCACGGTCACGTCTCGAGCCGCGCCGACCGCCTTGATCCGGCCGTTCTCGATCAGCACGACCGCGTCGGGGATCGGGGCGCGGCCGGTGCCGTCGATGACCGTGGCGCCGGTGACGGCCAAGGATTGGGACGAGGCCGCGGTGGCGACCGAGACGAACAGGCCGAGAAAGGCGACCGCGGAAGGTGCCGTGGGGACCCGCATGGTGGTGGCTCCGGATGGGGCGAGGGTTCGCGGGTGGGAACGTACGAGTGGTGGGTCAGGTCGTCAACGCGCGGTCGCGGGCGCCCTAGAAGTTCAACGCCTCGGTCGAGGTGCGGGGTGCGCCGACGGCCCGGCGGCCGGCCTGGAGCCCAGCTCGAGCATCGCCGGGATCTGGTCGGGGCAGGAGTTTGTCAACGTGATGACAAACTCGGCTTTGAGACCTCCGCGAGGTGCCCGATCGACGGTGGCGGGTCGACTAGTAACGGGGCGACTAGTGACGGGGCGGCAAGTGACGGGTCGGCAAGTGACGGGTCGGCGCCGTCGCCGACGCGCCTCGTGCCTTCTAAGGCGGTCTCCGGAGCGAACTCAGGCCCCCCGGAGCGAGGTGCCCCATTAGGCGTCGGGCCTTGGGAACTTCTCCCCGGCCCGCGGAGAAGCCCGCTAGGCCGGCGGCTTCCTCGCCATCACCACTCGGGTGATGCCCGGAAGCAGCTCGAACTCCTCGCTGTCGCTGAAGCCGGCAGCGCGGGCGGTCTCGATCACCATCCCCGGCGAGAGTTGCGGCGCGTCCGGATCCGAGACGACGTTGAACAGCAGCCACAGCGCGGCGGACACCGGGCCCGCATGGTCGTCGGTCACCATGAAGTCGTGGACGATCAGCGTGCCGCCGGGCGCCAGGGCGGCATGGGCGCGGCGCAGCAGCTTCGCCAGGTCGACTTCGGCCACGGCGCTGAGCAGATACGACATGATGACCGCGTCTTGGTTGGCGGGCCAATCCGTGAGCCGCGCGTCGCCGCGGAGGAGCGCGATCCGGTCGGTCAGGCCCGCCTCGGCGAGGTACCCGGCCGCGACGTCGCACACTTTGGGAAAGTCGAGAATGGTGGCGGCGAGCGATGGGTTGCGGCGGCAGAGGGTGATGGAAAACGCCCCGGTGCCGCCGGCCACGTCGAGCAGGCGCCGCCAGGGGACGTCGCCAAGTCGGCGCGAGAGCAGGTGCGCCGGCCCCATCGAGCCGACGTGTTGGGCGACGCTGAAGTGCCGGGCTTCTTCAGGATCAACGGTGAGGGCGTAGAAGGGAGGGCCAGCGTGGCCGTGCATGGCGGGCAGCAGGCCGGTCAGGTGCGGATAGACCTGGCGGTCGATCTGAAAGCGGAAGTAGTCCCCGTAGTAGTTGGGCGACGACTTGGAGAGAAAGCTCGCCGCGGCGGGGGAGTTGACGAACCGTCGATCCGGGCCGACGCCGACGAGACCGAGCCCGCGCAGGGCGGTCGTCAGGGTCTGGAGGCGCTTGGCCGGGATGCCCACGGCCGAGGCCAGGTCCTCGAGAGTCGAGGGCTGTCGCGCCAGGATGGTGAACAGGTCGAGGGCGAGGGCGGCAAAGAGCGCCTTGGAGGCCATGAATCCATAGCCGATCCGGGACAGGTCACGGACGTCGTTCAGCAACTCCATCGGGCGATCACCTAACGCTTCTCCAACGGGGAAGATGGGCGGATTCTGCTCCTCCCAAGGTCACCCAACCACGCGCTTTCGCAAGGGGCAGCGACGCCCCGCGGGGACGCGGCTCAGTCCCTGAGGAGCTTCAGGATGCGGCGCGCCATCGGCCGGTTGGAGAAGCCGAAGCCGCCGGTGCCCGGATCCCGAAGCCGATCCGCCAACCGTTTCGCGGCCACTTCGCGCCTGGCCCCAGCCCCCACCAGCAGGCGGGCGACTTCGAGATGCCCTCGGTGGAACGCACTCACCGCGATCAGTCGCTCGAGCGGCGTGCCCCCGCCCTGCGGGTCGAGATCCACGGCCGCGCCGCTCGCGAGCAGCAGCGCAACCGTCTCCGGACAGCCGTTCCGCGCCGCGCCGGTGATCGCGGGGCTGCCGCCGTTGGCCACGGCGTCGGGCCGGGCGCCGCGCTCGAGGAGGCGGCGGACCAGCCGATCGGCGCACTCGGGTGCCGCGAACCCGAGCGCCGTTTGCCCCTCATGGTCGCGGGCCTGCATGCTGCTCGCCGGGGGCGGGGCCGGTTGTACCACCGCGTCGACCGCGGCGCCGTGCGCCAGCAGAGTGTCGACGACGTCGAGGTAGCTCGGCTCGAACGCCGGCACGAACCGCTCGAGCTCCAGCTGGGCCCAGCCGGCATAGTGCATCGGCAGAAACCCGAACGAGTCCGGCGCCGCGACGTCCCGGCCCTGAGCCAGGAGCCAGCCGACCAGCTCGGGCCGGCCTTCGCGGACCGCGCGGTGGAGGCCGCCTTCGTCCAGGTAGCGGGCCCGGTCGGCCTCGGGACGGGGGATTGGGGGCGGGTCGAGCCCGGCCCCGTTGGCCGGCGGGGGCTCGAGCCCGGCTTCGATCTCCGCCCCTCGGCGTTCGCGCTCGGACTGGCCCGGTCCGAACCGGCGAGGTCCGAAACGGGGAATGGGCCAGCAGCCGAGGCCGAGTTCGATGGGGCCGAACCCGGTCTGGAGGAAGTAGAGCTTGAGCGGCCGGCACGCGGCGCGGATGGTGTGCTCCACGATGATCGGACCGCGATCGCGGCGGACCTGATACGCCTCGTTCTCGAAATCGTCCCCGGGAAAAGGGGCCAATCGGACCGTGGTATCGTTGGGGTCGTTCAGATACTGCATTTTGATCTGGGTGCCTAACCGGGGCGGCTGCCCAGACTCCGGATAACTCCCGGGCCCGACCACGAAGGTGAGGGGGCCCTCGCCCCAGACCTCACCGCTCGCGTAGCGACCGACGAAATCGACCCGGACCCGGTCGCCGAAGGCGGCGAGCCGCCCGGAGCCAGGCCGTTCCTCGAGGAGCCGCACCTCCCCACCGGGCACGGGGGCGCTGCTCGGACCGTCACCGTGAACCGATTGGAGACACCCCCCGAGCAGCGGGACGAGGGCCACGACGCCCGACGCAGCCCGCCAGAGTCGGCGACACCTCGCCCCGGACGTCGACCGCCCTGCCGATGACCGCGGGCCGCAAACGCGCTGCGGGTAAGGCGTTGGGGCACCGCCGGTCGGCGTCATCCGGGTAGTCATCCGAGGTCGAGACACCTGCGAGTCCGTAGCAAAGTGCGAGCCGAACGATGATTCTTGGGGTAGTTTCCAGCATGCCAACCATTGTTCGTCGGTCCGCCCGGCTGGCGGGGATCGGTTTGGCCCTGAGCGGTTCGGTCGCTCGGGCGCAGCCCGGTTTCCCCCCCGACGACCCCGACAGCTGGCGGGTGGCCGGCACCGCCAAGGTGCTCTGCTCGGCGGTGTTCGTCTCGGGTCGCGACCCGGATGAGGCGCGTCGCCACGTCGCCGAGTACTTCCTCGGGCCCAAGTTGGACTCGATCACCGGCATGGAGGTGGACCACCGCCGCCAGCGGGTCCGCCTAACAGTGGCCGGCCGGATCACCCGGGAAGCCAAGCGGTACGGCGACCAGGGGTGCGTGATCCATCAGCCCGGCCGTGACACGGTCTTTTTCCGGCCGGTGCCGGTCCGCACCTCGCTTCCCGATGCCGTCTCCCAGCCCTGGCCGATGGGCGACCGCCTGCCAACGGATCCCCCGCCGGCCGACGTCGACGGCAACAAGCTCCGCCAGGCGATGGACGCGGCGTTCGCGACACCCGCGGGGCTGACCGCGGCGGTGGTCATCGTCCACCGAGGGCGAATCATCGCCGAGCGGTACGCCAATGGGGCTCATCAAGACATGCAGCTCGAGAGCTGGTCGATGGGCAAGAGCATCACCGGCACCCTGATCGGCGCCCTGGTCCGGCAGGGCGCGTTCCGGCTCGAGGACCCTGCCCCGGTGCCCGAGTGGCGGAAGGATCCGGCCGATCCGCGGGCCAAGATTCGGGTCATGGACCTGATGCGAATGTCGAGCGGCCTTCGGTTCAGTCGAGGGAGCCCGGAGGACCATCCGGGATATCACGATCATGACTTGATCTATTCAGGCGCCATCGACGCGTTCGAGTTCTCGGTCACTCGACCGCTCCAGTTCGCCCCGAACACGGTGGGTCGGTACCGCAACGCCGACCCGTTGACGCTCGGGCTCCTGATCCGGGACGCGGTACGCCAGCGGGGCGAGGAGTACTTGACCTGGCCGCAGCGGGCGTTGTTCGACAAGATCGGGATCCGCCGGCAGGTCCTCGAGACCGACCCGTACGGCAACTTCCTGCTCACGGGCTACGACTACGGCACGGCGCGCAATTGGGCCCGACTCGGCATGCTCTATCTCAACGATGGAAAGTGGATGGGCCAGCAGATTCTCCCCGAGGGGTTCGTCTCATTCGTCGCAACCCCCGCCCCGGCCTGGGCCGATTCCAGCTATGGCGGAATGGTGTGGGTCAACGCCCGGGGTCAGTGGCCGCTGCCGCGGGATGCCTTCGCGTTTCGGGGTGCCGGCGGTCAGGAGACCTATGTGGTTCCATCGCGTGAGCTGGTGATGGTCCGGATGGGCCACTTCCCCGGCTCGTCGGTGGGGATCGACGATCTCCGGCGGGCGCAGACGATCCTGATGGAGGCGATCCCGGAGCGACGGTAGGCCGGGTTGGCCACCGGCCTACTCGACTTCGAGGCCCTCGAACGTCAATTCCAGCGTCTCGATCGACACTTCGCTGGCCTTGGCCGACAGATTGGGCCCGGTCCACTTGCAGGGCCAGGCCTCGGAAAGGTAGAACCTCACCACGGGCACCCGGGCCTCGTCGAGGACGATCACCGAGACGGCCCGCCGATCGAGCTGACCATCGACGATCCGCTTGCGCCAGTTCCACAGGTCGCGGTTCTTGGTCAGCCCCCGTTTCAAGACGAGGTTCGCGTACTTGGTGAGCCCGGGGAGCTTTCGGAATCGGGTCGGCTCGGTGCCCTCACGGTACTCGATGACGTCCGTCTCGGAGGACAGGCCCGAGCACTCGGCGAAGCCCGCCTGCACCACGCCGTCGATCTCGACCAGGAAGTTGAACGCCCCGTAGGGATCATTCCGTGCCATGCTCGTCTCCTTGTGATCCGGATCGGTTGATCGTAGCGGTGCCCAGCTCCAGGTAGATCCGGAGGTCGTGGACGAACCGGTCCTCGAAGCGATTCCCTTCTCGATCCCGGTACCCCACGGTCGCGGTCAGCCGCAGCGGCTGCTTGCGTTTGGCGTAACTGCCGATGGCGTCGACGAACTGGGCGAAGGCCTTGCCCGGAGGCATGAACTCCACCTTCCGAAACAGCCGCATCTCGGTGATCCGTTTGGTCCCCGCGAGGCCGAGAAGCGGCTGGTCGAACGCGGTCGACACGGCATAGGCCGAGCGGGCACCGATGTTCTTCAAATGGACGTGGAGGAGGCCGTCGTCGACGGTGAAATCGACGATGATTTCCGGGCGACCCGCCGGTGGTGAAGTCTCGGTTGTCTTAGCTGCCATCCGGCGTCCTGGCATGTCGCTCCCCACCCTCTACGGTAACCGCGGCGACCCGGAACGGGCAACCTCGGATGCCTGGCCGCCGTGCCGGAGGGCGCCAGGTGTCCGTTAGGCGCGCGGCCGCCCGAAGCGGAGGTACAGGGCCGGCATCAGGAACAGGTTGAGGAGGGTGGAGGTGATCAATCCGCCCAGGATGACCACCGCCATCGGGTGCTCGATCTCGTGGCCGGGACGGCTCCCCGCCGCGATCAGCGGCACCAGCGCCAGGCCGGTGGCCAGCGCGGTCATCAGGATCGGACTGAGCCGTTCCTCGGCGCCCCGCACCACCAACTCCCGTCCGAACGGCATGCCTTCGGCCTGCTCCAGGTGTCGGTAGTGGCTCACCAGCATGATCCCGTTTCGCGCCGCGATCCCGAGGACGGTGACGAACCCGACCAGCGATCCGAGTGAGAGGCTCCCCCCAGACACGAGTACGGCGGCGACCCCACCGATCAAGGCGAAGGGCAACGAGGCAAAGACCAGAGTGGCCATTCGGGTGCTCCCGAAGTCGACCTGGAGGATCAGGAAGATCCCGATCAGCGAGAAGAGAGCGAGTCCCATCAACGAGCGACTCGCCTCCTGGCGGGCCTGGTACTCGCCGAGGAACTCGGGATGGGTCCCGGCGGGGAACGACATCGCCCGGACGGCGCGCTCCACGTCCTGGGCCACGCTGCCGAGATCGCGACCGCGGACGTTGGCCGTGATATCGAGCTTCCGGGAGGCGCCCTCCCGAGTGATCTCATTCGGTGTCGGCTCGATGGCGACGTCGGCCAGCCGCGACAACGGGACCAGGCCGCCGGTCGGCGAGGCGAGCCGAAGGTCGCGAATGGTCACCAGATCACGGCGCACTCCAGGCACGCCCCACACGACGACGTCGAAGGCCTGCTGCTGATCGTAGATCTCACCCACTTTGGTCCCCCGCACCAGCGTGGCAATCTGGCGGCGTACCTCGCCGGCGGTGAATCCATACCGGTCCGCCAGCTCCGGGCGAAACCGCACCGCGATGTGAGGCACCAGAACCTGTTGTTGCACCTTGAGGTCGGCGATCCCCGGAATCGACCCGAGGCCCTTCGCCACCCCGGCGGCCGCCGACCGCAATGAATCGAGGTCGGGCCCGAAGAGCCGGACGACGAGGGTGGCGCTGGTGCCCGAGAGGACTTCCTTGATCCGTTCCCGGAGATAGGTGAGGAGATCCCGGACCAGTCCCGGGTAGCCGTCGACCGCCGCCTGGATGGTTGCCACGGTCGCGTCGTAGTCGACCTTCGGGTCGATGCTGACCCACAACTCGGTGAAGTTGGCGCCAACCACCTCGTCCGCCACTTCGGCCCGACCGAGATGGGCGCCGAAGTTGCGGACCCCGGGTATCGCCCGAAGCTCCTGGCTCGCCCGGATCGTGATCCGGCGCATCGCGTCGAGCGAGGTCCCTGGTTTCTCGACCCAATGCATCAGGAAGTCGTACTCCTTGAACCGAGGCAGGAACTCCTGGCCGAGAAACGGCCCCACCGCCACGGCGACCACCAGCACCGCGGCAAGGCCGGGAATCAGCCGGGGGGATCGATCGAGCATCGCGGGCAGCAGCGCACGGTAGCGGTTACGGAGCCAGTGGAGGAACCGGGTCTCCTTCGGCGCGGCCTCGACGCCTCGGAGGAGGAGCAAGCAGAGGACGGGGGTGACCAGGAGCGCCACCAGCAGCGAGCTCGCGATCGCCAGCGTGTAGGACAGGGCGAGCGGCCGGAAGAAGGTGCCCGCCAGTCCGCCCAGGAAGTACACGGGAAGGAAGATCAGGATCACGATCAGACTGGCGTAGACCACCGCGCTCCTGACCTCGAGCGAGGCATCGAGCACCACGGCGAAGGCGGACCGGGGCGATGGCACCAGCCGGTTGAGCCGAAGCCGTCGGGCGATGTTCTCCACGTCGATGATGGCGTCATCGACGATCTCGCCGAGGGCGATCACCAGGCCGGCCAGCACCATGGTGTCGAGGGTGCCGCCCCGATAGCCGAGGATCAGCATCGCTAGGGAGAGGGAGAGCGGAATGGCGAGGACGCTGATCAGCGCGGTCCGCCAGTTCGCCAGGAAGAACCCGAGCACCACGACGACCAGGACGCAGCCGATCAGGAGAGCGCGATTGAGATTGCGGAGCGACATCTCGATGAACGTCGCCGGTCGGAAGATGGTCGGATCGACTTGGACGTCGCCTAACGATGGCCCGAGGCTCGCCAGGGCGGCCTCGACGCCTTGGGTGACGGTCAGGGTATTGCCCCAGGGCTGTTTCTCGACGATCAGGAGGAGCCCGGGTCCGTCGTTGATGATCGCGTCGCCGATCGGAGGTGGGCTTCCCTCGGTCACCTCGGCGACGGCGCCGAGATGGAGCGGCGCCCCGTCCCGAAACGCGACCGTGGCGCGGGCGAGGTCTCCGGCCGCGAGCACGTGCCCGCGATGGGCCAGCGACAGCCGCTGATTGGGCCCGTCGATGAAACCGCCGGCGCCCACCGCGACGGCCTCGCCGGTGGCCCGCTCGACGTCGGGGATCGAGAGGCCGTGGGACGCCAGGCGGTCAGGATCGACCAGAACCTGCAACTGGCGGTCGCGCTGGCCCCAGATCGCGACGTTGGCGACCCCCGGCACGGCCATCAGCCGCGGCCGGATGGTCCACTTGGCGAGCGTGGTCAGCTCGATCTGGCTCAAGCTCTTCGAGGTAATCCCGATCTTGAGCACCCGACTGAGCGACGACAGCGGCGACAGCATCACCGGCGGCCGAGCCACCGCGGGCAGGGTTGCCGCCACCCGACCGACCCGCTCCTGCGTCAGTTGGCGGGCGGTCATCAGGTCGGTACCGCGGGCGAAGAGCAGCACCACGCTGGAGAGGCCCAGGACCGATTTCGAGCGTACCGTGGTGACGAACGACGTGCCGTTCAAGGCCTGTTCGAGCGGCACCGTCACCAGCTGCTCGACCTCGAGGGCGGAGAGGCCCGGAGCCTCGGTCTGGATCTCGACCAACGGAGGCGCGAACTCGGGAAAGACGTCCAACGGGACGACCTGGGCCGCGCGAATGCCGAGGATCACGACCAGCACCGCAAGCGCCACGACCAGGACGCGAAGTCGGAGGGCCCCTTCGACCAGCCATCGCATCGCCGATCCCTACTTCCCGGTTCCGAACTCGGTGCCGAACAGCTCGGCGGCCCCGACCGTCACCACGACGGTGCCCGGCCGGGGGCCACGATCGAGCACCGCCCAGTCGCCTACCAACGACCTGACGAGGACCCCCTGCCGGGCAAAGGTGGTCGGGCTGGCGCGCTGGTACACCCAGGCGCCGCCCTGGGCATCACGCACCACGGCCGACCAAGGGACGACCACTTGCTTCGCGCCGTTGCCCCGGAGCGGGACCGCGACGTCCACTCGCTCGCCGGGTCGGAGGCTCGCTTCCGCTTGCCCCAGCTCGTAGTAGAGGTCGACCGAGGCGTTCGCGGTGTTGGCGGACGGAGGCCCGGCTACCGGCCGAGCCGTCCAAGGACGATCGGCGGCGCCCATTCCGAGAGGGCGAATGGCGGCTGGCGCGGTTCGATCGACTTGGCCGAGATCGCCGGCGAAGAGCGGGACCTTGATCCACAGGCGCCCGGCCCGGAGCAGGCTGACGAGCGGAGCCCCCGCCGCCACGGTGGCACCAGGTGCCACGTCCAGCGCGGTGACGCGCCCCGCGACCGGCGCCCGCACCGCCACGGTTCCCAGCGCGCTCTCGGCGCGGCTGCCCTCGAACCCCGCGACCCGGCCTGCGGCGGCTCGGGCGACGGCTTCGGCCGCTTGGAGATCCGCGTCGGCCCGCTCGAGGTCCCGAGTCGAGGCCAGCCCGTCGCGATGGAGCGCGCGGATCCGCTCCGCCTCGGCCCGGGCACTGCTCGCTCTGGCCTGGGCAACCGCGGTATCCTCGGTTCCCCGCACCGCATCGGCCTGCGGCCCCAGTGGGGCAAGCCGAATCAACACGGCGCCCGCCGCGACGAACGACCCGACCGCCGGAAGCGGAGGGCTGTCGCCCACGATCCCCGTCAGCGGGGCGGTGATTTGCACGGCCCATCCCGGCGGAGCGATTACCTCGCCGCCAACGGTCCGCACCGCTCCGACAACGCGCGATTGGACTGAATCGAAGGCGAGGCCAAGTCGCTCGATGGCGGCTTCGGTCAAGCGCACCGCCGGGAGAGCGCCTTCCGCGACGGGATTCTCGACTTTGGCGGGCGCCTCGGGCTTCGCGGCCGGCCCCTGGCACGCCGGCAACGATCCGATGAGCGAGGCCACGACTCCGAACCGCCAATGCGGCAACTTCATCAGTCGCTCCGTCCGAGAATGGCGTCCAGATCCGCACGGGCCTCCTGAAACGCGAGGACGTCATCGATCAGGGTGAGGGTGATGTCCCGCTCGGCTCGGAGGGCCTCAAACACGGCGAGTACGGTGGCCCGGCCGGACGCGTATTGGGCGATGGTTCCGACCCGGAGCCGCTCCGCGCTCGGCCGGAGATTGTCGCGCCCAAGACGGGCCCGCCGGGCCCGATGGTCGACCCGGGCCACTTGTTCCTGAACCAATCGGCGGAACTCGAGCTCGGTTTCGGCGGCGACCGCGGCCGCCCGCCCAGCCGCGCCGCGCGCGGCGGCCACCGCCCCCCCCCGGCCGATGTTCCACAGCGGGAACGGAAACGCCACCCCGACCGTCAGGAAGGAACGATGGTCGAGCGCCGCGGGATCGTCCCATTCGACTCCGACTTGGAACGACGGTGCCGGCACCCGGGATCGCGCCGCGCTCATCAAGGTTCGCGCCGCCGCGGCCGAGTCGGCGACCGCGGCGCGCACGCCGGGCAGGTCACGAATCGATCCGGAGGCGACCACGGGTGGGCCATCGAGCTCGGCGGCGAGATCACCGACCGGTGTCACCGCGGCCGTATCGGCCACACCGAGCGTTCGCGCCAGCGCGGTCATGGCGATGGCCCGATCCTCGTCGGCCCGGTTGACCGCCAGCGCGGCCCGGGCCGCTTCCTGAATGGTCTGCTCCAGCTCGAGCGGCGCGATGTCTCCCACGGCGACCCGCCGCCTGCCTAACACTACCAGCGAATCGGCGAGCCGTCGTTGCTCTTGGAGAGCAGCGACCCGGTGCCCGGCGGCGAGGGCACCGAAAAACGCCCGCTGGACCTCACGACGAAGGTCGGCGGCGACCTGGGCACTGTCGGCCACGGCTCGGTCGACCCGCGCCGCCGCCGCGCCGCGTTCCGCCGAGCGGCGGGCCAGCCAGCCGAGCGGCTGGTCCAGGGTGACGTGCCGCCGGGGCGGCGACCCAGTGTAGGAGAGCGCGACGATCGGGTTCGGCACGGTGCCCGCGACCCGGGTTCGACCCCGGGCCTCGCTGACGCCGGCCGCCGCCGCCACCAGGACCCGCCGGTTGGCCCGTGCCGCGGCGAGGGCCCCGTCGAGCGAGAGAGTGTCGGCCGGACCGATCAACAGCGCGGCAGCGACCAGGCCGCCGAGGACCGCCATTGGTACTCCGTTCGCGTGAGCCCCCAACTTAACCTCGGGCGCGACGATGGCCACAACAGGCGCTCGCGAACGCCGTGGCCGATCTGGGCGCGGGACGGGCCACGTCGCCGCTGGTAGTCGCCGAGCGTTTCGACTTCGTTTGCTCGCCAATGGCGATTGGGTCGACCTGAAGAGACGTGGAGCTGCAGAACGGGCGACACCGAATGCCCAAGCGGCGATGAAGGGACGATGAGGGACGGGTAAATCGGTGGGGGAATAGCAGGGGCGGGACTCGAACCCGCGACCCCGGCATTATGAGTGCCGTGCTCTAACCAGCTGAGCTACCCTGCCTCGGGGCGCCAATCCTAGCCGACCCGCCCTCCCCCGGTCAAGGTTGCGGTTCCGGCGCCTCTTCGAGGATGAACGCATGCTCCCCCGGCCGGAGCATCCCGTGCTGCTCCCGGGCAATCCGCTCCTGAGTCTCGAGGTCCGTCTCCACCAATTTCGCGTACCGGGTCAGCGAATCGACCTGCCGCCGCAGTTCGGCCACTCGCGCCGTCTCCGCCCGCTCGTCCCGGCGCAACTCCAGCCACGCCGGGGTGCTGTACTCCCCTGCCAACAGGGCGAACAGCGCGGCGGCCGCGAGCACCGCGACGACGAGCCACCGCTTGGGCGTCACAGCGAGTAGAGGTCCCGGCCCGGGTAGTGACCCAGCTCACCGAGCTCCTCGGCGATTCGGAGGAGCTGGTTGTACTTGGCGACCCGATCGGTCCGGCTGGCGCTGCCGGTCTTGATCTGGCCGGCGCCGGTGGCCACCGCGAGGTCGGCAATGAAGGTGTCCTCGGTCTCGCCGGAGCGGTGGGAGATGACCACGCCGTACGAGCTCGACTTAGCCAGCTCGATACATTGGAGGGTCTCGGTCAGGGTGCCGATCTGGTTGACCTTGACCAACACCGCGTTGCCGACCCCCTCCTCGATGCCACGGCCGAGCCGATCGACGTTGGTGACGAAAAGATCGTCGCCCACCAGCTGGATCCGTTCGCCGAGCTTCTCGGTGAGCTTGCTCCAGCCGTCCCAGTCGTCTTCGGCGAGACCGTCTTCGATCGAGACGATCGGATAGCGATCGACCCAGCCCTGATAGAGGTCGACGATCTGGGCCGCGCTCCGGCGGCTCTTGTCGCCTTTCTTGAAGACGTACTCCGAGGTAGCCTTGTCGAACAGTTCGGAGGCGGCCACGTCGAGACAGATGGCGAGGTCCTTGCCCGGCTCATAGCCGGCGGCGCGAATCGCCTCCATCACCACGTCGAGCGCCGCCTCGTTGGATGGCAACATCGGGGCGAAGCCGCCTTCGTCGCCCACCGCGGTGGAGAGGCCCATCTTGGTGAGGACCTTCTTCAGCGCATGGAAGACCTCGACGCCCATCCGGAGCCCGTCGGCGAAGTTGTCGGCGCCGATCGGGGAGACCATGAACTCCTGGGCGTCGACGTTGTTGCTGGCGTGGGCCCCGCCATTCAGGATGTTCATCATCGGGACCGGGAGGATCCGGGCCATGGGCCCGCCCAGGTAGCGGTACAGGGGCAGGCCGCTCTCCTCGGCGGCGGCCCGAGCCACCGCGAGTGAGACGGCCAGGATCGCGTTGGCGCCCAGCTTGCCTTTGTTAGGCGTGCCGTCGGCCTCCATCATCTCGGCGTCGACCGCGATCTGGTCGGCGGCATCGAGGCCCTCGAGCCGGGGGCCGATGATTTCGTTGACGTTCTTGACCGCCTCCCGGACCCCCTTGCCGAGGTAGCGTTTGGCGTCGCCATCGCGAAGCTCGACCGCTTCATGTTCGCCGGTGCTGGCCCCGCTCGGCACCGCGGCCCGGCCCTGGACTCCGCTGGCCAGGACGACCTCGGCTTCGACGGTGGGGTTGCCCCGGCTATCGATGATTTCGCGGGCCTGCACTTCGATGATGGTCGACATGGATTCTTGGTGTAAGGGTGGTCGGATTGCCGCTCAAGAATAGGGGTGGGCGTCAGGGGAGACAACCAGGCCGGAACCGGCGGCGGGATCACTGCTACTCGTGCGCCCCGAGGGCAAGCATCGCGGCGCGGACCTGGCCGGCGAGCTGATCGCGACCGTCGTACCCAAGCCCGGTGGTCGGGATCGGCCGGCCGATCCGGAGATACACGGTGCCGGGCCGGGGGCGGATACTTCCCTTGGGAAGGGCTTCGTAGCTCTGGTCACAGAAGACCGGCACGACCGGCACCTGGGCCGCGATGGCGAGGACGAACGGCCCTTTCTTGAACGGGAGCAGCGTGCCCGTGGGGCTCCGGGTGCCCTCGCAGAAGACCACGGCAGAGGTGCCCGCCTGGATCGCGGCGGCGGCGCGGTCGTAAGACGCGAACGCCGAGCCGCGGTTGCCGCGATCGATCTCGACGTGACCCATCGCGTTGATCGCGGGGCCCAGGAAGGGGACCTTCGAGAGTTCCTTCTTGAAAACGAACCGGATCGTGCCGGGCAGGCCGACCAGGATCATCCAGATGTCGACCCAGGATTCGTGATTCGAGGTGAAGACGTACGGCTGCCCGGGAGTCAGGCGGTCGAGCCCCTCGACGACGACGTTGATCCGAGTGGCTCGGAGCAGGGCCAAGCCGTAGGCTCGTTGAATCCGGTCGAACGGCTCGCCGCGAAGACCGACCACGGCGTCGACGACCACCCGAGTCCCATACCAGACCGTGTAACCGCAAATGGCGAAGAGGTAGCGGAGGGCGGCAATCATGCGAAGTGATCGTAGCCGGTGACCCTGACTGGGGCATCGCCCCGTACGAAGACGACGTCGGCGCCGGAAGCCACCGCACCGATCCGGGTGAGTGGAGTGCCCGTGTCGGTGGCGAACGCTTGGGCTTCGGCGGCGCCGAAGGCGGGCGGAAGCGCGACGAGCAGCTCGTAGTCTTCCCCGCCCCGGGCGGCGGTCAACACCCGGTCCCCGCCGACGACACCGGGGCCGACTGGGAGGCGATCGAGGTCGATCCGGATCCCGACCCCGCTCGCGCGGGCCAGGTGCCAGGCGTCGCCGCCGAGCCCATCGCTGAGATCGAGCATCGCGGTGGCCCCCCGGATCGCGAGTTCCCGGCCTGCCTCGACCCGGGCCCTCGGATGCGCGAAACGGACCCGAGCGACGGCCGGCGGCTCTCGGCCCGCCTCCCAGGCCTCGAGCGCGGCCCGGGCGCCGCCTAACGTGCCGGTCACCCAGAGCCCGTCCCCGGGGCGGGCGCCTCGCCGCTTGACCGGGTGCTCGGTGCGCCCCAACACGGTGATCGCGACCGACAGCAGCGGGCTCGCGGTGAGGTCGCCACCGAGCACCAGGGCGCCGACCTCGCGGGCTGCCTCGGCCACCCCGGTCATGAGTTGGGTGAGGTGATCGGCCGGTTCGTCGTGAGGCGCGCTCAGGGCCACCAAGAGCCCGACCGGCTCGGCCCCGACCGCCGCGAGGTCGGAGAGGGCGGCCATCGCGGCTCGCCAACCGATCTCGGAGGGACTGAGCCAGGCACGCCGGAAGTGAATGCCTTCGGTGGAGACGTCGATGCTGGCGCACCAGCCGTCGGCGAGGAAGGCGCAGTCGTCGCCCAGGCCGGCGGCGCGGTCGCCAAGCGCGGAGGCGATGGCGCGGATCCGGTCGAACTCTTCGCCGGGACCGAGGGGGGTGGGGAGGGCGGCCATGGGGTCGGACACCAATGTACAACCGGCGGCGTGGGGCTGACCGGGGCGGGTTGCTTGACAGCGCCGGCGATCCTCCCCACCCTTCACTCATCCCGCCGCCGGAGGGGTTCGGTGCGCTGCCTTCCCGTCGTTCTCGCTGGCCTCCTGCTCGCCGTGCCCCTTCATGGCCAAGATTCCACGGGACAGGTCCGTGGCGTCGTTACCGGCACTCTCGGCGATCCGGTCGAGGGGGCGGAGATTCGCCTGGTCGGGACCGGGCATTCCGCCACCACGGACGCCAACGGCTGGTTCGCCATCCGGGGCCTCGCGAAGGGCGACTACATCGCGGAGGTCCGGCGGATCGGGTTCAAGGCGCAGCGGCTCGGGGCGTCGGTGGAGGGCGACGAGATCAAAGAGGTGAAGATCATCCTGGAGCGCGGGGCCTATGAGCTACCGGAGGTAGCGGTCACGGTGCGGCAACTCAAGCCGATCGAGTATGGCTGGACCTCGCGATACGACGATTTCTTCCGGCGGAAGCACGTGGGGCTCGGGGCGTTCATCATGCGGGAACAGATCGATCGGCGAGGCGCTGGGCGGACGCCGAGTCTGCTGACCGGGATTCGTGGCGTCCGGCTGAAGTTCCGCCACCCGGGGGTGTCGGGGACCGATGTCGAGATCATCGGGTGCAGCCGGGTGAGTGTCTGGATCGACGGTCAGAAACAGCGCTACGCTGACGTGCCACTGCCCGCCCGGGTTAGCGGGCCAAAGGTGAACTTTGGGGGACTCCGCCACGCGATGAAGGAAGACAACTCCGGCGCGATCACCGCCAGTCACCTCGAACGGGTGCTGCCGAGCCAGATCGAGATGATCGAGGTGTACCGGGGACCGGCGGAGATGCCGGCGGAGTACATCGACGACAGCTGTGCGGCCATCGCGGTGTGGACCCGGTGATGCCGCCGCGGTCCACGCCGGGCGCCCGCCCATGAGCCGGCAAACCCATTGGGACACCGTCTACCGCACCAAAGCCGCGACGGAGGTGAGTTGGTATCAACCCGAGGCCACCGTGTCGCTCGGGTTGATCCGTCGGGTTGCGCCCGACCTCGACACGCCAATCCTGGACGTCGGCGGGGGCGCCTCGACGCTGGTGGACAGTCTCGTACAGGCCGGCTATCGACGGGTGACCGTGCTCGATCTCGCGGGCCCCGCCCTCGCCATCGCTCGGCAGCGGCTCGGTCCGCGCGCCTCCCAAGTCGAGTGGATCGAGGCCGATGTGCTCTCGGCCACCTTCGTTCCCGCTCGGTACCTGATCTGGCACGACCGGGCGGTGTTCCACTTCCTGACCGACGCCGAGGACCGAGTTCGCTACCTGGCTCAGGTCCGCCGTGCCGTGGCGCCGGGCGGCCATGTGATCGTGGCCACCTTCGCCCCTGACGGACCGACGCGGTGTAGTGGCCTCGAGGTGGTCCGATACTCGGCCGACACGATGCACGCGGCGCTCGGCGACCGGTTCCGGTTGCTCGACAGTGTTCGCGAAGACCACATCACACCGGCCGGGGCGACCCAGGCCTTCATCTACTGTCTCTGTCGGGTCGCGCCGGAATAGCAGTGGGCGAGGGGGGGCAGGTGACGATGCGGTCCTGTTGGGTGTCAATGCCGGACCCCGACCCCGCTGCTCAGGTCTCTCGCCGCCGGAGGCTTCCGATGCGCGTCCTTCCCCTCGTTCTCACCGGGTGTTTGCTCGCCCTGCCGCTCCGTGCTCAAGACCACAAAGGACAGGTCCGTGGGGTGGTGACCGGCACCCTCGGCGATCTCGTCGAGGGGGCCGAGATCCGGCTGGTCGGCACGGAGTATTCCACCACGACGGACGCCAAGGGATGGTTCGCGATTCGCGGGCTCGCGCAGGGCGACTACATCGCGGAGGTCCGGCGAATCGGGTTCAAGGCACAGCGGCTCGGCGCGTCACTGAAGGACGGCGAGATCAAGGAGGTCAAGATCATTCTGGAGCGCGGGGCCTTTGAGCTGCCCGAAGTCGCGGTGACGGTCCGGCAGCTCAAGCCGATCGAGTACGGCTGGACCACGCGCTACGACGACTTCTTCCGGCGGAAGCGCGTGGGCCTGGGGGCGTACATCATGCGGGACCAGATCGATCGGCGAGGAGCCGGCCGAACGCCGAGCTTGTTGGCGGGCATTCGTGGCGTGCGATTGATGTTCCGACATCCGGGCGTCTCTGGCACAGACGTGAAGATCACCGGGTGTGACCGAGTCAGCGTGTGGATCGATGGGCAGAAGCAGCGATATGCCGATGTGCCCTCGGGGCGAGGTGGTGGGGGGTTCGGGCACGGAGCAGTCACCCAATCCTCGGCTGGCGCGGTCGGAAGCCATCTGGAGCGGGTCCTGCCTAGTCAGATCGAGATGATCGAGGTCTACCGCGGGCCCGCGGAGATGCCAGCCGAGTTCATCGACGACAGCTGCGCGGCGATTGCCGTGTGGACGAGGTGACCGAGCGTCTCCGTGAGTCACTCCGCCTTCGGGTCTAGACCCGAATCGGCGCGGGCAACTCGTGGCGGATCGGCGCGTTCGGGACCGACGGTTCGCGCCGTTCGAGATCCCACCGCTTCCAGACATCGGGCAGCGCGGCGATGACGTCCAGTGGCCGGACCGTTCGGGCCGAGGTGCGCCGGGCGGCGATGTCGGCGGCCTCACCTAACGCCTGCGCCCCGGCCGCGGCGGCCTGCGCGGCGTCGTTCCCTTGCGCCAGCCAGGTGGCGATCAGCCCGCTCAAGGTGTCGCCGCTGCCGCCGGTGGCGAGGCCGGGATTGCCCGCCGCGACGGTGATCGGCGCTTCGCCGGGATGGACCACTACCGTGGGCACCCCTTTCAGCAGGACCACCGCCCCGACGATTCCGGCCGCCGCGGCCGTCGCCCCCCACGGATCGATCGCGATCGAGGCCGATTCGCTCGGGAACAGGGCTCGGAATTCACCGGCGTGCGGGGTGATGACCACCGCCCGGTCGCCCACCAACGCGGCGAGATCCCCGGGGTTGCCCGCGAACGCCATCAGGCCGTCGGCGTCGATCACCAGCGGGGCCACCGTCGCCGACGCCACCTCCGCGACGAAGGCGGCTCGGCCCGGCGCGCGGCCGAGGCCGGGGCCGATGACCACGGCGTCGGCGCGGGCCAGGAGATCGTTGGCGCGGGCGTCGAGGTGGCGTAGGTCGCAACAGGCGAGTTGGAGGTCCGGCTCGGTGGGGGCGATCAGGGCGGCGCACTCCTCGGGCACCAGCAGGTGGACGAGACCGGCCCCGGCCGCGAACGCGCTCCGTCCGGCGAGCCGCGCCGCGCCAGTCATCCCCTGGTCGCCACCGACGACCACCACCCGGCCCCTCCCGCCCTTGTGACTCGCGGCCGCGAACGGCGGCGCCACTCTGGCGGCGTCTCGGGTCTCGAACAGCACCGGCCAGCTCCGATCGGGCGGGGCGAAGCCGATCTCGATCGCGCAGAGGTCACCGACCTCGTCGCGGGCCAGCAGGTGGCCCCGCCGATAGCCGCCAAACGTGATGGTCAGCTCGGCGCAGAGGCCCTCGTAGGTGACTCCGGTTTCCAGGTCGAGGCCGGTCGGGCCGTCCACCGCGACGATCGGCAGCGCCAGCTCGGCGATCCGGGCCACCAGCGCGGTCACCGAGCTTCGGAGGGGGCCCCGCGCCCCGGTGCCGAGGATCGCGTCGACCACCAACCCCGCCGCCGGCCAGGGGCCTTCCGGGTCGAGTTCCCGAACCCCGTCGGACCGGGCCAGGTCGGCGACGTGCCCGCAGAGCTCCGAGCGTGGGCCGCTCGGCGAAACCACCCAGACCGGCACGCCGAGCGCGTGAAGCGCTCGAGCGATGACCCAGCCGTCGCCGCCGTTGTTGCCGGGGCCGGCCGCCACGATGGCGCCGAGCTTGAGGGCCCTCGGGTAGCGGGTGGTGAGCACCGCGACGATCCCCCGCCCCGCCGATTCCATCAGAGTATGGAGCGAAACGCCGCGTTGGGCGGTGTCGTGATCCCAGCGGGCGGCCTGGGCGGGGGTGAGGACGGGCAGGAGACTCATGCCGCGAGGTGGGGCGTGTTGCCTAACGATCGCCCGCGACGCCGGGCCAGCGATAGCCCGTCGAGAAGGCGGCGTCGAAATCGAAGACGCCCTTGAAGTCCTCTTCCCGGTCGGTCGGCTGGGTCGACAGCAGGCCAACTTCGACCAGGGCAAAGACGATCCGCCCGAGGTCCTCCGTCTTCCGGATGCCCCAGTGCTCGAGGACCGGGCGGGCCATCAGGCCATACTGATCGAGGGCGTGCTCCCGGCAGGCGTGGGCCAACTCCGGCCCGGTGACGTGGCGCCGGGCGGTGAGCTTGTTCTGGAGGTACTCGATCGCCTCCAGCACGAACAGGTAGGCGAACTCGTCGTAGTGGCTCTCGGTCGCCCGCAGTTTGGCGACGAGCTCGGGGTTGAGGCGCATCTCGATCACGCCGCCGCGGCCTTCCGCCGGGCCGCTTGATAGAGGGGAAACCGAGCCGACAGCTGGTGGACGTCGCGACGGACCGCGGTCAGGGTGGCGTCGTCGGGCTTGGAGAGGGCCCGATCGATCAGCCCAGCGATGGTCGCCATCTCCGCTTCGCCCATCCCGCGGGTGGTCATCGCCGGAGTCCCCAGCCGGACGCCGCTGGTGACGAACGGCGAGGCTGGGTCGTTCGGAATGGTATTCCGATTGACCGTCATGGCCGCGTGCCCGAGCAGTTCCTCGGCGCGCTTCCCGGTCACTCCCTTGGCGCGGACGTCGACCAGCATAAGGTGCGTATCGGTTCCCCCGGAGATGATCTTGAATCCCCGGTCGGCCAGCTCGGCCGCGAGGCGCCGGGCGTTGGCCACGACCCTGGCGGCGTAGGTCTTGAACTCCGGGGTGAGCGCCTCGCCGAAGGCCACCGCTTTCGCGGCGATGACGTGCTCGAGCGGGCCGCCCTGGGTGCCCGGGAAGACCGACTTGTCGATGGCCTTGGCGAGATCGGCCCGGGAGAGAATCAGGCCGCCTCGGGGACCCCGCAGCGTCTTGTGGGTCGTGGTGGTGACGACCTGGGCGTGCGGCACCGGCGACGGATGGGCCCCGCCCGCCACCAACCCCGCGAAGTGCGCCATGTCGACCAGCAGCGTCGCACCGACCTCGTCGGCGATCGAACGGAACGCCGCGAAGTCGATGATGCGGGAGTAGGCGGAGCCGCCGCAGATGATCAGCTTCGGCTGCTCGCGCCGCGCCAGATCGCGAACCTGATCCATGTCGATCCGGCCGGAGTCGGCATCAACCCCATAGTGGACCGCGCGCCAGATGGTGCCGCTGTGATTGACCGGATGCCCGTGCGAAAGATGACCTCCGTGCGGGAGCGACATCGCCATGATCGTCGACCCGGGCGCCACCACCGCCATGAACGCCGCGAAATTGGCCTGGGCGCCGGCGTGCGGCTGAACGTTGGCGTGCTCGGCGCCGAAGAGTTGCTTGGCCCGGTCGATGGCCAGCTGCTCGACCTCGTCGATCACCTCGTTGCCGCCGTAGTACCGCTTGCCGGGATAGCCCTCGGAGTACTTGTTGGTCAGCGGGGTCCCGATCGCGTCGATGACCGCGCGAGAGGCGAAGTTCTCGCTGGCGATCAGCTCGATGCCGCCGCGCTGGCGAAACAACTCCCGATCGACGAGACGGGCGACGACGGGGTCGGCATCCCGCAACGCGGCATTGTGGTCGAGCATGTCAGTCCGTTTCCGTTTCGATCTTGGCGATCCGGCGGGCGTGGCGCCCTCCTTCGAACGGCGTGTCCAGCCACGTCTTGAGAATCTCGACGCCGTCGGCCTCGGTCACGAAACGCGCCGGCAACACCAGAACGTTGGCGTCGTTATGCTCCCGGGCCAGCTTGGCGATCTCGGTGTTCCCCACCACCGCCGCCCGGACCCCGTGATGCCGATTGGCGGCGTATGCCATCCCCAAGCCCGTCCCACACAGCAGCACCCCTCGCTGCACCTCGCCCCGGGACACCTTGTCGGCCACCACGTGGGCGTAGTCGGGATAGTCGGTCGATTCGGCCGAGTGGGTCCCGACGTCGAGCGGGTCGTAGCCGAGCTCGGTGAGCACCTGGACGAGCCGCTCCTTGAGCTCGAAGCCAGCGTGATCGGCGCCGATCGGGATCGTTTCGGACATGGGGGAAATCTGCGGTGCGCGGGGGTTGGGGCGCAAGGCGCAAGGCGCAAGGCGCAGGACTCAGGACTCAGGACTCAGGACTCAGGACTCAGGACTCAGGACTCAGGACTCAGGACTCAGGACTCAAGACTCAAGACTCAAGACTAAGGTTGACGGCGCGGGAGTCCGTCCGGAATCGGATTGGACGCCGGGCGCAAGGGCAAGGGTTGAGGTTTCAGCGGGGAGCCGCTGGTCGCAATCCGGGCGGTGGTCACCAGATCGGGCGAGTCCTGAGTCCTGAGTCTTGAGTCCTGAGTCTTGAGTCCTGTGCCCTAGTACCGATAAAACCCCCGCCCACTCTTCCGGCCCAGATGTCCCGCCGCCACCATCCGGCGCAGCAGCGGGCAGGGACGGTACTTCGGATCGCCGAGACCCTTGGACATCACCTCGAGGATCGCGAGGCAGACGTCGAGGCCGATGAAGTCGGCGAGGGCGAGCGGGCCCATCGGGTGGGCCATCCCCAGCTTCATCACCGTGTCGACCGATTCCACCGTGGCAACGCCTTCCATCACCGTGTAGATGGCCTCGTTGATCATCGGCATCAGGATCCGGTTGGCCACGAAGCCGGGGTAGTCCTGGACCTCGACTGGGGTCTTGCCGAGCTCCTTGCCGATCGCCAGCACGGTGGTGGTGGTCGCATCGCTGGTGGCGTGGCCGCGGATCACCTCGAGCAGTTGCATTACCGGGACCGGGTTCATGAAGTGCATCCCGATCACGTTCTCGGGCCGTTTGGTCCGAGCACCGATCTCGGTGATCGAGATCGAGCTGGTGTTCGAGGCGAGAATCACGTCCGAAGCGCAGACCCGGTCCAGGGTTTCGAACAGGGAGAACTTGAGGGGCGGATTCTCGGTGGCGGCTTCGACCACGAACTGCGCGGGCGCCGCGGCGTCGAGCGAAGTCGCGGTCTGGATCCGGCCGAGGATCTGGGTCGGCGCGTCGCCCGGGATGGCGCCCTTCTTGGCTTGACGGTCGAGATTCGCCTGGATCGTGGTCCGGGCCTTGTCGAGCGCCAGCTGGGAGACGTCGATCAGGGTGACGCTCCATCCGTACTGGGCGAAGACGTGAGCGATGCCGTTGCCCATCGTTCCCGCGCCGATGACCGCCGCCTGCTTCATGAAGCCCCCTTGAAGTCTCGCCAACGAGTGACCCAATACGCCCCAGTCACCAGCGCGACCGACGCGAGGATGCCGCCTTCCGGTCCGAAACCGCCGCCGGTGACCCAGGCGGGTTGGCCGGGGATGAAGTCGATCCACGGCACGTCGAACGGCAGTCCGCTCACCGGGGCGGCCAGCGCGGCCAGAATCAGATTCCAGCCGAGGTGGGCGCCAGTGGCGGTCCACAATCCGCCCCGGGCCAAGAACGTAAGCCCCAGAAACACGCCGGCAAGGGCAATGTTGCCTAGCGCGAGCGGCGTTACGGAGGGATTGGCCGCGTGCACCAGCGCGAAGAGAGTCGAGGACACCGCGAGGGCCCCGATGCGGCCCAGTCCCTTGGCCAACCCGGCGAACAGCGCCCCCCGAAAGGCCAGCTCCTCGAAGAACGCCGCCGGCAACAGCACCAGCGCCAGGATCGAGACCCGGGCCAGATAGGCACCGACCGAGCCCCCATCGAGCTGCCACCGCGAATCCAGCGGCCACCCCAGCGCGAGGGCCAGCGCGCCGATCAGTACCGCGAGCGCCAATCCCTTCCCGAACCCCGCCACACTCTCCCGCGCCGAAGCCCAGCCTAGCTCCGCCGCCGACAAACGCAACGCCCGGCGGCCGACGAGCCACGTTAGGCCGCCGAACACCGCGATCCCGATGGCCGCCTGGATCAACGCGGGGAGGACCAGACCTTGGGCGGCGACCGGCCAGCGGTTGGCGGCGAGGGAGAGCGCGAAGAGGGCGAAGGTCGTGGTGAGGAGGTACCCCACCATCACCAGGGCGAGCGACCACGAGACCGCCGCGACCCGACTCCGAAGCGGGATCGCGGCGGGAGGTGCGGCGGCGGTCAGAGCGCTTCGACGGAGAGCGCGACCGCGTTGCCACCACCCAGACAGAGGGTGGCCAAACCGGTGGCGGCCTTCCGGGCTCGCATCGCGTGAAGCAGCGTCGTCAGGATCCGGGAACCGCTGGCCCCGATCGGATGGCCCAGCGCGATCGCGCCGCCGTTGACGTTGACCCGGTCCCAATCCCATTCGAGGCCCCGGCCGTCGGCAATGCACTGCGACGCGAAGGCTTCGTTGGCCTCGATCAGGCCGTAGTCGCCGATCTTGGTGCCGGCCTTCTTCATCAGGTTGCGGACCGCGTAGATCGGCGCGAAGAAAAGATCCTTCGGCTCGCCGCCGCCAGTGGCGTAGCCGGTGACCTTGGCCAACGGGGTCAGGCCGTGGGCCTTGGCGTACGCCAGCGAGGCGACGATCACCGCGCTCGACCCGTCGTTCAGGGTGGAGGCGTTGCCCGCGGTGACGCTCCCGTCTTTCTGGAACGACGGCTTGAGCTTGGCGAGCCCGTCGGCGGTGGTCTCCTTGCGGGGACCTTCGTCCTGGGAGAACACCGTGGTCCCGGCCTTCGAGGTGATCTCGACCCCGACGATCTCCGTCTTGAAATGACCGGACTCGATCGCGGCCGCGGCCTTCTGCTGACTGCCGGCGGAGAACGCGTCCTGCTCCTGACGGGTGACCCCCGCCTTGGTCGCGGTGTACTCGGCGAGGTTGCCCATGTGCGTGTTGCCGTACACGTCCCAGAGCCCGTCGTGAATCATCCCGTCGAGCATCGTCTGGTTGCCGATCTTGATCCCACCCCGAATGCCGGGGAGGTAGTGGACCGCGTTCGACATCGACTCCTGGCCACCCGCGACGACGCATTGGTTGTCGCCGGCGCGGATCGATTGGGCCGCGAGCATCACGGCCTTCAAGCCCGAGCCGCAGACCTTGTTGATGGTAACCGCTGGAATCACCCCGTTGAGCCCGGCGAAGATCATGGCCTGGCGCGCCGGGGCTTGGCCGGTGCCGCCCTGGAGGACGTGGCCCATGATGACTTCGTCGATCGAGGCGGCGTCGATGCCGGCACGCCTGACGGCCTCTTTGATGGCGATCGCCCCGAGTTGGGGCGCCGAGAACGAGGCCAGGCCGCCCAGATACTTGCCAATCGGGGTGCGGCAGGCCGACAGAATGACGGGAGTGGTCTGGTCAGACATTGGGTCGAATCCACCGAGAAGGGCGTGAGACAGCGAGGCCAAATATAGCCTCCTACCATCCCTGCTTTCGGTCGGCCGATCGCATCCCGACCCCCGCGACCGGCTGAGAAAGGCCGGCCCGGGGGGCCGGTCGGGAACCCGGCGCTTACGACAAGTATGTAACAGTTGCGTGACGTCCGAGGCACGGATTAGCAACTTTCCTGGGACTCGTTCCTCTCCAAATAGGAGGCCTCGGGGTGAACCGCAGCGGCATGATCGGGTTCGGCGCGTTGATCTGGAGCTTGTTCGGCCCGGGACGCCTGAGCGGACAGGTGCTCAGCCTCGCCGCCGGACCAGCCGCATCTTCCTGTGGAAGCGGTCACCTGAGCGCGCGGCTCCGATCCGCCCACCCGCTCGGGGCGTCTCGAACACCCGCGCGACAGTGCCTCGACGAAACCCTGACCTGGGTACCCACCGCGCCGTTGGACCCGGGCCAACGGGAGGTCTGGCGTCGGGCCCTCCGAGCCCTGGAGGCCTCCGATCGGACCGGCTGCCAAGAAGCCGCCCGCGTGTTGGACCAGTTGGAACGCGACGGACGGGTCAGCGTGTGGTCAGCGGTCGATACGGTCGGAGGCATGCTCTACTTGGGCGCCGCGTACGTCGACCACGATGCGGCCCCCTTGGCGGTGCAGTTCTGGGCTCCGGCCTTGGACCGGCCGCTCGGTTGGTTCGTCGGCGCGGCGGCCCACGAGGCGTTTCACGTCCTCCAGCCCGGCGGGTCGGAGGACGAGGCTCATGGGTTCGGCGCGACCTGTGGCGGCGCGGTGGCGGCCCGCGCCGTTCGAACCACCGGGGGTGGAGGCGGACGTTAGGCGGTCCCTCGGGCGTTACTGGAGGGGCTGTCCCTCCCCGGTCAAGCGTCGCACGGCCACTCGGGCCTCGTTGGCGAGGCCTTCGGCCCCTGGCGAGGGGCGGTCCCAGAGCCGGAGCAGCCGGGAGTAGTGGCGAACGGCCCCGGGCTTGTCTCCCGCGGCTTCCAGGGCCCGGCCGAGGGCCAGCTCCACATACGCTACCATTCCGTAGTCCGACACGAACATCCATTCGAGCATCGAGAGCCCCTCGGCGCGGGTCGCCGGCCGGTGGGCCAATGCGCGCGCCAGCGCCAGGCGGTTGACGATGGTGAGGAAGGGGTTGGTCCCGCCGCCACCTCGAATCCCGGCGCGAAGCGCTTCGACCCCGGCCGTGGTGTCGCCCCGTTCGATCAGGAGGCGACCGCGGTCGGCGAGCAGCAGGTTGCGCGCTTGCGAGCCCACCGTGGCCGAGTCGAGCCCCAGCATCGAGTCGATCAACCGCCCCGCTAGGACCAAGTCGCCGAGGCTGATGGCCAGGACCACCTGGCGGCGAACGACGGTTGGGTCGGTCCGGGGTGCCCGCTGCAGCGCGGCGACCTCGCTGGCCCCAAACCCGGCGGGCATCGAGCCGCCCAGGAGAACCGGCAAGAGGGTCGCGTTCGCGGCCATGAACGGCGCGGTCCGGCGGATCGAGTCGATCACTGGCGCCGCGTCGTCGTACCGGCCAAGCCCTCCGAGCACCCAGGCGCGGGCGAACATCATCTCGGCTGACGGCGCGCCGCTGGCGCCCGGTACCGGAACGGTCGCCGTCACGACCGAGAGCAGCCGGATCAGGGAATCGCCGGTGATGGCTGGACTGCGAATCGCGCCGGTGAGGGCGGCCCGAAACGCCCCGGGCCACCGCACGATCCGCGTGGCGGTAGCCGAGTCGAGCTGCCCCTTCCAGACCAACGACGACCCGGCGTCGAACGCCGCGGCTTGGGTCGCTGAACCGCCCCTGCGCAGCAGGGCGACATAGCGCTGGAGCAGGATCGAATCGCGATCGACGAGGGACAACTCGGCCGGATGGATCGCCGCCGGAGAAAGGGTCGAGTCCAGCGCGAGGACGCGATCGAACGGAACCCGGATCGAGGCGGGATCAAGACCATTGATGCTCTGATTGTGGTAGAGCGATTCGCCGAGCAGAAACCAGCCGTCGACATCGTCCGGATAGGTGGCGACATAACCACGCATCGAATCGGCGGCCGCGACGTTTCCGCGATTGAAGAGGTCGTACGCGGTCACGATCGACCGCTCTCGGGCGGGCAGCCGGATCGCGAACCGCCGGGCCGCTTCGCTCGCCCTGCGAGCGCGCGGCGAGCCGTAGCCGCCCTGCCACCCGATCGAGGCGCCGAGGCGGTAGTGGGCCAGGCTGAAGGTCGAGTCTTTCTCCACCGCGCGAGCGAAGGCCGCCTCGGCGGAATCCCATTGCGACCGCCGGTAGTGACGCTCCCCGTCGAGGTAGGCGCCCATCGCCTCGAACGAGCCGGTGACCAGGCCGCTCACCCGAAGCGACGGCACCGGCTCCTTCGATCGCCAGAGACCGCGAATCAAGTCGCCGCTCAACTGATCGACCAGGCCGAGAACGCTGTCCTGGGCGCCCTCGACCTGCGCCCTGGCGAGCTCGGAGCCGCCCCGCCCGTGCACGGTCGCGCTGATCCGCACCCGCCCCCCGGTCCCGACCAGGCTCCCGAGCACGACGGCGTCGGCCCCCAGGTCTCCCGCGAGGGCCATGGCGGCGGCGACGTCGCCGGCGCCGGCGCCCTTCCGCCACCGTGCCATCACTTGGCGGGGCTCGACCGCGCGCAACCCGCCGCCGACCGCGTTCAGGTTGGTCGAGAGGAGGTCGACCATGCCCTCGCCTAACACCTCGATCGCGGCCCCGCTGGCGGTAAACGGCAGCACGGCCACCGCGGTGCCGGCCCCCGCCGAGACCGGGCGGTTGCGAAGGTAGCGCGAGGTCAGCTGGGTGACCCAGGCCGCGGCGAAGAAGCCGACCAGGAAGAGAAGGATCCGAATCTGCTTCTGGATCTTCGACGCTGGCGTCGCGGTTTCGACCAGCGCCGCCGAAAACGCCGCCACGGACGGGAATCGCTTGGCGGGATCACTGGCCAGCGCCTTGGCCACCACCGGATCGGCGCTGGCCGGGGCGGTTCGCGACACCTTGCTGAGCTTGGGCCGGGCGCCGGTCAGGCTCTGCTTCAGCACCGCCTGCACCGTCGGTCCGGCGAAAGGCGGCCCACCAGTCACGGCCTCATAGAGCACGCACCCGAGGCTGTACTGGTCGGACCGAGCATCAACCTCGCTCGCGGTGGCTTGCTCGGGGCTCATATAGGCCGGGGTCCCGACGGCGAAGCCCATCCCGGTCAAGGCGTGCCCCTCCTGGGCCGCCGAAACCGCCCGGGCGATCCCGAAGTCCGCCACCATCGCGTGGCCCCCGGAGAGCATGATGTTTTCAGGCTTGATGTCGCGGTGGATGATGCCGTGGTCGTGCGCGTACGCCAGCGCGCTCGCCACCTCGCGAATCAACGGGAGGGCCTGGTCGTAAGGCAACGCCTTGTCGCGGAGCAGCCGGTCGCGGAGCGACTCGCCCTCGACGAAGGGCATCACGTAGTAGACCATGCCGTCGACGGCGCCCGAGTCGAACAGCGGGACGATGTGGGGGTGCTGCAGCTTGGCGGAGAGCTCAATTTCGCGGACGAACCGCTCGGTACCCATGGTGGCGGCCAACTCGGGCCGCAGCACCTTGAGGGCCACCGGCCGACCATGCTTCTTGTCGACCGCCCGAAACACGATCGCCATCCCGCCTTCGCCGATCTGGCGCTCGACGTCATAGCGCTCGGCCAGGCCGGCGCGGAGCCGCTCGAGCGGACCGCTCATCTCAGGCGGGCACCAGAGCCCGGGTGCGAATCTCGTCGAGCAGTTTCGCCTTGAACGCGGCGAGTGGCATCACGTCTTGCTTGGTGCCTGCCCCGCGGGTCCGGACCGCCACCGTGCCCCCATCGGCCTCTCGCTGTCCGACCACCGCGAGGTAGGGCACCTTCATCACCTCGCCCTGGCGCACCCGGTAGTTGAGGGTGTCGTTGCCGGCATCGAGCACGGCGCGGACGCCGGCCTGCCGGAGCTCGGTGGTGACCCGCGCGGCCGCCTCCCGCTGGGCATCGGAGATCGGCAACACCCGGACCTGCTCCGGCGCGAGCCAGACCGGAAACGCGCCCGCGAAGTGCTCGATCAGGATCGCCATGAAGCGCTCGAACGATCCGCTCACGGCGCGATGGATGACCACGGGACGGTGGGCGGTGTTGTCCTCGCCCACGTACATCAACTCGAACCGTTCCGGGTTCGCGTAGTCGAGTTGAATGGTGCCCAACTGCCACTTCCGGCCGATCGAATCGGCCACGTCGAAATCGATCTTCGGGCCATAGAACGCCCCGTCGCCGGCCTTGAGCTCATAGGGCATCCCGGTGGCGTCGAGGGCGGCCTTGAGCGCCCCTTCGGCCCGGTCCCACATGGCGTCATCACCAACTCGCTGCTCGGGCCGGGTCGCGAACTTGAGCGTCGCGGTGAGACCGAACGTCGCGTAGTACCCGAGGATGAACCGGGTGAGCCTGGCCACCTCCTCGGCGATCTGGCTTTCCATCAAGAAGACGTGGCAGTCGTCCTGCTGGAACTGACGCACCCGGGTGAGCCCCGAGAGCGCCCCGGAGACTTCATTGCGGTGGAGCACGTCGTAGGTGCAGTACCGCAACGGCAAGTCCCGATAGGAGTGCTTCTTGGCCGAGTACATCAGGTAGTGCGAGGGACAGTTCATCGGCTTGAGCGAGAAGTCGTGCTCCCCGGTCTCGTTGTCGAGCACCAGAAACATGTTCTCCCGGTATTTGCCCCAATGGCCGGAGATCTCCCAGAGCGCCTTGTTATAGAGCAGCGGCGTCTTGATCTCCTGATAATCGTCGCGCTGAATCTCCCGCAAGTACTCGTTCAGCACGTTGACCATCTTCGTCCCCCGCTCGGTCCAGAAGGCCGCGCCCGGGGCGAACGGATGGAACATGAACAGGTCGAGCTCGCGGCCGACCCGACGGTGATCGCGTTTCTTCGACTCCTCGAGCCGGTGGAGGTACTGGTCGAGGTCGTCCTTCTTGAACCAGGCCGTCCCGTAGATCCGCTGGAGCATCTGCCGCCGCTCGTCGCCTCGCCAGTAGGCGCCCGCGGTGGTCAGCAGCTTGAAGTGCTTGAGCCGATTGGTCGTTGGAATGTGCGGGCCGCGGCACAGATCGACAAACGGACCATCGGTGTAGATGGTGATCGTCTCGTCGTCCTTGAGCTCCGAGATCCGTTCGAGCTTGAGGGCATCGTCGGCGAAACGACGATTGGCCTCGGCCCGATCGACCACCTCGCGGCTGAACGGATAGTCCGCGGCGGCCACCTCCCGCATCACGGCCTCGATCTTCTCGAGATCGTCTGGGGTAAACGGCCGCGGCACCTCGAAGTCGTAGTAGAAGCCGTCTTCGATCGGCGGGCCGAAGCCGATCCCGGCGCTCGGAAAGATCTGACGCACCGCAGTGGCAAGCACGTGGGCCGCCGAATGGCGGAGCAGCTCGAGCGCGTCGGGATCCTTGTCGGTCAGGATCGCGACCGTCGCGTCCTGCTCGATGGGACGGGCCAGATCACGAATCTGCCCGTCGATCCGAATCGCGAGGGCCGCCTTGGCCAGCCCGGGGCCGATGGCTTTGGCCAAGTCGAGGCCGGTCGATCCGAACGGAAGCTCCCGGACGCTGCCGTCGGGGAGGGTCAAGCGGACCACACTCATGAAGTCGACTCCGTGCCGACCGGGGTCGCCACGATCGGCGTCCTCGGGGCGAGCCAGAAGTACAGTCCGAGCCCGACCACCGTGATGACGGCCAACAGGACCAGCAGGCCGGTCGACGAGGTGCGTTCTGGGGCTGGGGTCTCGGACATAGGGATCGTTTCGTCGTGCCTCTCGGTGCTATTAACTTAACCGCATGCAGTACCGACGCATACGTCGCTCCGTCTCGTCCGGTTCCCTCGGTCCACTCCTCCTGGCGGGCCTGGGCTTCGGTCTGGCCGCGGGATTCATCCTTGGCGAGCTCTACGCCGGCGAGGGAACCCGCCGGCTGAGCCACGGGTGGGACCAATTGCGGCGTCGGGTCGGCCGAACGGTGTCGCCGAGCGAGGTGACCGAGGAGCTGCAGCAAAAACTGGAGCTCGCTCTCGGGCCCGACGCCCAATCGCTGGAGCTGGTCGCGGTGGGCCGGGCGGCCGTGGAGCTGCACGGGTGGGTGACCTCCCGGGGCGCGCGTACTCGCGCCTACCGCGCCGCGCGATCGGCCCTGGCCCCGGAAGTCCGCCTGATCGACCGTTTACTGGTCTGGGGCGAAGACGACCTGCCCTCCGCCCCGTCCCCTACCGAGGAATCGCCCGGCGCATGACCGCACATCCCTCGGCCCCCTCCCCGGCCGCCGCCTCGGCGCCCCCGGCCCTGCCGCCGCAATACGATCCGGCGTCGGTCGAGGGTCCGCTCTACCGCCGGTGGCGAGACCTCGGCTTGTTCCGCCCTCGGGGGATCGGCGAGCCGTACGTGATCATGATGCCGCCGCCGAACGTGACGGCGCAGCTGCACATGGGACACGGACTCAACAACAGTGTCCAGGACGTGATGATCCGGTTCGAGCGGATGCGGGGCCGAGATTGCCTCTGGGTCCCGGGCACCGACCACGCGGGCATCGCGACCCAGAACGTGGTCGAGAAGTTGTTGGCGAAGGAGGGCAAGACCCGTTTCGACGTCGGCCGGCCGAAGTTCGAGGCCATGGTCAAGGCATTCGCCGACGAGACGATGCGGGCGATCCTCGTCCAGTTGGAGAGTCTCGGGCTCAGCGCCGACTGGGATCGGACCTACTACACCTTCAGCGACCGGCTTTCGGTGGCGGTCCGCGAGGTATTCGTCCAGCTCTACGAGCAGGGCCTGATCTATCGCGGCAAGTACATCATCAACTGGTGCCCGCGCTGCCTGACCGCCCTCTCGAACGAGGAGTCCGAGAAGGAAGAGGTCGACGGGAAGATCTGGCGACTCCGCTACCCCCTCGCGGACGGCACCGGCCACATCATCGTGGCCACGACCCGCCCCGAGACGATGTTGGGGGACACCGGCGTCGCCGTCCATCCGACCGACGAGCGGTACGGCCCGCTGGTGGGCCGCCACGTGATGTTGCCGTTGGTCGACCGACTGATTCCGATCGTCGCCGACGACGCGGTCGATCCCGAGTTCGGGACCGGCGCGGTGAAGCTGACCCCGGCTCACGATCCGCTCGACTTCGAGATCGCGCAGCGGCACCAACTGGCCCCGATCGACGTGATGACGCCCGAAGCGACCATGTCCGAGGCGGTTCCGGCACGGTTCCGGGGGCTCGATCGCTTCGAGGCCCGCCGCCGAGTGGTGGCGGAGTTCGAGGCGGCCGGGCTGCTCGATCGAATCGACAATCACCGGCACGCCGTGGGTCACTGCTATCGGTGCGACACGGTGGTCGAGCCACGCCTGTCGGACCAGTGGTTCGTCAAGATGGCGCCGCTCGCCAAGGCGGCGCACGCGGCCTACCTCGACGGGACCCTCACCTTCATTCCCGAACGGCGCGGCACCGAGTACGGCAACTGGATGGAGAACATCCGGGATTGGTGCATCTCCCGACAGCTGTGGTGGGGCCACCGGATCCCGGTGTGGTACTGCGAGAACCTCCGCTGCAAGGCGATCACCGCCAGCCGCACCGATCTGAGGCAGTGCCCCAAATGCCGGGGGAACGTGCGCCAGGACGAGGACGTGCTCGACACCTGGTTCTCCTCGCAGCTGGTGCCGTTCAGCTCCCTGGGTTGGCCGGCCCAGACCGCCGAGCTGGCCCGCTACTACCCCGGCCATGCCCTGGTCACCGCCCCGGAGATCCTCTTTTTCTGGGTCGCCCGGATGATCATGGCGGGGCTTCAGTTCATGGGGCGCCCGCCGTTCACCACGATCTATTTCCACGGGACCGTCCGGGACACCCAGCACCGGAAGATGTCCAAGTCGTTAGGCAACGGGATCGACCCGCTCGAAGTGGTGGGGAAGTTCGGGGCCGACGCGCTCCGCTACACCGTGGTGGGCGGACTCGCCGTCGGGACCGACGTGATCCTCGATCCCGCCGACCTCGATACCTCGTTCGCGAGCGGCCGCAACTTCGCCAACAAACTCTGGAACGTGGGCCGGTTTCTCCTCTCGAACCTCGATGGGCCGGTCCGGCCCCTCGCCGGGAACCACCCGAACGTGGTCCATCGCAACGAGCTGTCGCTCGCCGACCGGTGGGTCGTGGCCCGGTGTGACGAGATGGTCCGCGAAGCGACCGCGGGGTACGAGAAGCTCCGGTTGAACGACGCCGCCACTGCGGTCTACCGATTCATCTGGAACGATTTGGCCGACTGGTACCTCGAAGCGATCAAACCCCGCCTTTATGGCGAGCAGCCCGGCGGCGACGTCGCCCGGGCGGTGGCGGTGCAGACCTTCGACGTCGCCCTGCGGGTCCTCCACCCGGTGATGCCGTTCATCACCGAGACGCTCTGGAAACGGCTCCCCGGCAAACACCCCGACGCGACGATCGTGATCGCCCCGTGGCCCAAGCCCGACGACCGGGCCACCGATCCTCGGGCCTTGGCCGAGTTCGCTGCCGGCCAGGAGATCATCACCGCGATCCGGTCGATTCGCTCCGAGTACGACGTGCCGCCCGGCCAAGCCATTCGAGCGACGATCGCCAAGGCCGGCCCCGCCACGCTGGCAGCCGCCCGTCAGTTGACGGTGACCGTGCAGCGGCTGGCCAAGGTGTCCGACCTCGTCATCCAGAACGGCGACTTCGCCGAGCGCGGCCCCACCGCGGGGGCGGTGCTCACCGATGGCACCAGCATCGCGGTCCCGCTCGGCGACCTGGTCGACACCGAGAAGGAATGCGCCCGGCTCGGCCAGGAGGCGGCGCGCCTGCTCCAAGCCATCGCCAATCAGGAGAAGAAACTCGGCAACGAGCAGTTCGTCAGCCGGGCCCCGGCCGAGATCGTCCAGAAGGAGCGGGACAAGCTGACCAACTGGCGGGACCAGGTCGCGGCCCTCGAGGAGAAGCGGACCCTCCTCGGATGCCCGCGGTGAGACTGCCCCGGGCGCTGGCGGCGATTGCCCTCGGGGTGGTCGCCTGCGCCCGGATGGGCGAGCCGCCGGGCGGCCCCCCAGACGCCGCCCCGCCGGTCGTGGTGTCGACCGTGCCCGACTCGACCGGCATCTATCCGGCCTTCAAGGGCGAGGTCGAGTTCCGTTTCAGCGAGATCGTCAGCGAAGGAAGTAGCCCCAACTTTGGGCTGGGGACCGGCGACCTCGAGAAACTGGTGGTACTCTCGCCCACCAACGAGGTGCCCTCGGTCGGCTGGAAGAAGAGCCGGATCGTGGTGCGGCCCAAGGAGGGATGGGAGCCGAACCGGGTCTATCGGGTCGAGTTGCTGCCCGGGGTGGTCGACCTCCGCAACAATCGGGCGACCGGGGGCCAGATCATCACCTTCACCACCGGTGCCCCGCTCCCGACTCGCTACCTCGAGGGCCGGGTGGTCGACTGGAACACCGGGCGGCCCGAAGCTCGCGGCCTGGTCGAAGCCACCTTGATGCCGGACTCGCTCCGTTACCGGACCATGGCGGACTCCTCGGGAACGTTTCGCTTTGGCCCGCTCCCCGACGGTTCCTACGTGGTGGCGGGGATCCTCGACCAGAACCGCAACAACCGCCGCGATGCCCGGGAGTCGTTCGATACCGTGACGGTGGCCGCGGGCCGGGATTCCGTCGGCGAGCTGTGGGCGTTCAAGCACGACACGGTGGCTGCCCGGATTCAAGCCTTGGCGGCCAACGACTCGATCTCGATTGCGGTGCAATTCAACCAGCAGCTGAATCCCTACGGCACGATCCCGGCCGATTCCGTACGGGTGCGCCGGCTCCCCGATTCGATCGACGTCGGCGTCGAGGCCGTTCTCGGCAGAGAAGCCTACGACTCGGTCTACAAGCGGGTCCAGCCCAACGACAGCGCCCGGTCGGACAGCGCGGTGGCCAAGGCCCGCGCCGATTCGGTGGCCCGGGCGGACTCCGTGGCCCGCGCCGATTCCGCCCGCCGAGTCCGCCAGGAGCGGATCGCCCCTGGGGCACGCCGTCGCGACCGGACCACCCCCGCCCCACGGGACGACAACGCGCCGCTCAAGACCAAGCCGCCACTCTCCGACAGGATCGTGATCCGGCTCCGAGACACCCTCGCCCCCGGAGCGCGTTACGTAGTAGAACTCAACGGGATCGAGAGCGTGAGCCGGGTCACCGGCCGGGCCGTGCTGGGGTTCCAAGTCCCGGTGCCGAAACCGCCCGACACCACCAAGGCCAAGGCGGATTCGGCGGCGGCCGATTCGCTCCGACGTCTCAGCGACTCGGCGGCGGCTGGGGCCGCTCGGGCGGCCACGCCCCCACCGCCTCCGCCCCCACCCCCGGCGCCCAGCACCCCGCCGCGCCGGGAGCGATGGGCCCGCGAGGCGGCACGACCGGCGTGGGCGTCGCCCGGTTCATGACGGATCCCCGGCGCCGATTGCCTTCGGTGGACCGCTTGCTTCAACTGCCCGCGGTCGCCGAACTGATGACCCGGCTCCCCCGCAACGTGGTGGTGGCCGCGGCCCGCGAGACCATCGCTCAGGCGCGCGAAACCGGCGACGCCGGCCTCGGCTGGGAAGACGAAGTCGTCGAACGAGCCGTCGCCCGCTCGGCGTCCTCGCTGTTTCCGGTCATCAACGCGACCGGCGTGGTGCTCCACACCAACCTGGGCCGCGCTCCGCTCGCCTCCGTCGCGATCGAGGCGATGGTCCGGATTGCCGGGGGCTACTCCAACCTCGAGTTAGACGTCGCCACCGGCGCCCGGGGCAGCCGACTCGATCACTGCGCCTCCCTCCTCGCCGAAACCACCGGCGCCGAGGCGGGGTTCGTCGTCAACAACGCGGCGGGAGCCCTCGTCCTCGCCTTGAACGCGATCGCCCAGGGACGCGAGGTGATCATCTCTCGCGGCGAGTTGATCGAGATCGGCGGGAGCTTCCGGATCCCGGACATCCTCGAGAAGAGCGCCGCCACCCTGCGGGAAGTCGGCACCACCAACCGGACCCATCTCGCCGACTACGAACGGGCGATCGGCCCCTCGACGGGCGCCATTCTCGTGGTCCATCGATCGAACTTCGCGATGGATGGTTTCGTGGCGACCCCCGAGCCCGCCGCGATCGCCGAGTTGGCCCGGGCCCGAGGCGTCCCGATCATCCACGACGTCGGCAGCGGGCTGTTGGTTGACCTGAGCGATACCGGTCTCGCCGGCGAACCGCTGGTGCCGGCCGCGGTGGCCACCGCCGACCTGGTGATCTTCAGCGGCGACAAGCTGTTAGGCGGCCCCCAGGCGGGGTGCCTGGCCGGGCGGCGGGCCTGGATCGATCGGCTCAAGAAGAACCCGTTCGCCCGCGCGATGCGGACCGACAAGTTGAGCTTGGCCGCGCTCGAGGCGACCCTTCGCTGCTATCGAGACCCGGCGGGCGCCCGCCGAACCATCCCGGTCCTCGCGATGCTCACCGAGTCGGCCGCGAGCTTGGCGGAGCGGGCCGGAGCGCTCGCCGGGGCAATTCCGGCCGGGTTCGAGCCGACGCTCAAGCCAGGCCAGTCGGTCGTCGGGGGTGGCTCGTTCCCCGATGCCCCCCTGCCGACCACACTGGTCGCGCTCCACCCCGGCACACGCGGCGCCAACGCGCTGGCCCTCGAGCTCCGGCTCGGCGACCCGAGCGTCCTCGCCCGGGTGGAGGCGGACCGGGTCGTCTTCGATCCAAGGACCATCCCGACCGACCGATTCCCGGCGATCGCCGCGAGCCTCGGGCGACTGGCCCCGTGACCAAGCGGGTGGCCGCGTTCCTCGATCGCGACGGGACGCTGATCGACGACGTGGGTTTCGTGGGCCACCCCGACCAGGTTCGCCTCCTTCCGGGCACCGCCGACGGGTTGGCCGAGCTCCGAGCCGCCGGGTACCTGGCGGTGGTGGTCACCAACCAATCCGGGATCGCGCGCGGTCTCTTCGACTGGCCAGCCTACCACGCGGTCGCGGCTCGGCTCGAGGCGCTGCTGGCCGCGGCCGGCGCCCGACTCGACGCGACCTACGTCTGTCCCCACCACCCCGACTTCACCGGCCCCTGCGACTGCCGAAAGCCCAAGGTCAAGCTCTACCGCCAGGCGGCCGAGGCGCTCGACCTCGACCTCGGTGGCTCGATCTGGATCGGGGACCGGATTCGGGACGTCGAGCCGAGCCGGGCGTTCGGGGCTCGGGGCGTCCTGATCCGGCGACCGGGCGCCGCCGCTCCGGACGGACCGACGGCGGAAGAGCCCGGTGATTTTCCCCTGGCGGTCGACCTGCCGGATGCGGTGCGGCTCGCGCTCGGTCGTTAGGCATCCTCCGAACAGGCCGCGGGACCCGCCCGCGGGTTATATTGGTCGGCTATGCCAATGCGGGTGGCGGTGTGTGTCTCGGGCCGAGGGAGCAACCTCCGCGCATTGGTGGCGGCGCTGGGTCCAGCCGACGGGGCCCGGGTCGTCCTCGTCATCAGCAATCGCGCCGACGCCGGGGCCATCGAATACGCCCGCAGCGTGGGAATTCAGACCGCGGTCCTCGACCAGCCGGCCAGTGGCGCCGAGTGGCTCGAGCATCTGGGACAGTGGGACATCGACTTCGTGGTCCTGGCGGGCTTCCTGAAGCGGGTGCCCAACGAGGTGGTGGCGGCGTACCGGGGGCGGATCATCAACATCCACCCCGCCCTGTTGCCCAAGTTCGGCGGACCGGGCATGTACGGCCTCAATGTCCACCGGGCGGTGCTGGCGGCGAACGAGGCCGAATCGGGCGCCACGGTCCACCTGGTCACCGAGGCATATGACGAAGGACCGATCCTCGGACAAGGACGAGTGCCGGTGCGGGCGGACGACACCCCGGAATCGCTCGCCCACCGAGTTCTCGATATCGAGCACCAGCTCTTGCCGGCGGCGGTCCGCGCCGCGGCGGCCGTCGGGCGGGCGGTGCCATTCACCATGAACGCCGGGAAACCATGAAGCGAGCCCTCATCTCGGTCAGCGACAAGCGTGGCATCGTGGAGTTTGCTCGGGGCCTGGTCGAGCTCGGGTTCGAGCTGGTCTCCACCGGAGGCACCGCCGCGACGCTCAAGAAGGCCGCGCTGCCGGTCACCCTGGTCGACGAGGTCACCGGGTTCCCGGAGATTCTCGACGGCCGGGTCAAGACGCTCCACCCGAAGATCCACGCGGGGCTCCTCGCCCAACACGACAACGAGGCCCACCAGGCCACCCTGGCGCAACACGGGATCCGCCGCTTCGACCTGGTCGCGGTGAATCTCTACCCGTTCCAGACCACGGTCGCCACCCCCGACGTGACGTTCGAAAACGCGATCGAGAACATCGACGTGGGTGGGCCCTCGATGCTCCGGGCCGCCGCGAAGAACCACCAGTTCGTCCTGCCGGTCGTCGACCCGACCGACTACCCCCGCGTCCTCCAGCTGCTCCGCGAGGGCACCGTGCCTCAGGAGGTGCGCCGGGACTTCGCCGCCAAGGTCTTCTCCCATTCCTCCGACTACGACACCGCGGTCGCCAGCTACCTCACCGTTCGCACCGAAGGCCTGCCGGCTCGTCTCAACCTCTCGGTGGAAAAACTGATCGAGCTCCGCTACGGCGAGAACCCCAACCAGCGGGCCGCGCTATACGCCTCCGAGGAGCCCCGGGGCATTCGCGATCTGAAGCAGCGTCAGGGCAAGGAGCTCTCCTTCAACAACCTCCTCGACATCGACGCGGCCACCTCGGCGGTGGCGGTCTGGAAGAACCGGCCCGCCTGCTGCATCGTCAAGCACACCACCCCGTGCGGCATCGCGGTCGCGCCGACCGCGCTCGAGGCGCTCCAGAAGGCCCGCGCCACCGATCCGCTCTCGGCGTTCGGCGGGGTGATCGCCTGCAACACGGTGATCGACCGGACCATCGCCGAAGGCCTTCGCGATCTCTTCTTCGAGGTGATCGTGGCGCCCTCGGTGCACGACGAGGCGCTCGAGATCTTCGCCGAGAAGAAGAATCTCCGAGTCGTCGAGCTCCCGATCGGCACGCCGACCGCGTCGCTCGATTGGAAGCGGGTCCGGGGCGGCTTTCTGGTCCAGGATCGATTTGCCTTCGACGCCAACGAGGGCGCCTGGGCCATCCCGACGGTGCGGAAACCCACCACCGAGGAGATGAACGAGCTCAGGTTCGCGTGGGCGGCGGTGACCACGGTCAAATCGAACGCGATTCTCCTGGCCCGCGGCGAACAGGCCGTCGGGATCGGCGCCGGTCAGATGAGCCGGGTCGACGCGGTGTTCCTGGCCATTCACAAGGCTCGCCAGCAGAACCACCCGATCCAGGGCGCGGTGCTGGCCTCGGACGGCTTCTTTCCCTTCCCGGACGGCGTCGAAGAAGCGGCCGCCGCCGGGGTCACGGCGATCATCCAACCCGGTGGTTCGGTCCGCGACGCCGAAGTGATCGCGGCCGCCAATCGGCTCGGCATCGCGATGGTCGTCACCGGCAACCGGATGTTCCGGCACTAACCTATGAGCGCCAGAGAACGACCGCCGTACCTGTGGGCTGGCGTGGCCGCCCTGCTCATCTTCGTGATCTACTTCGCGACCCTGGCGCCGACCACTGCGTTCTGGGACACCTCGGAGTACATCGCGGCCGCGAAGACGCTTGGGATCCCCCATCCGCCCGGCAACCCGCTCTTCGTGCTCTTGGCCCACGTATTCGGCCTGCTGCCCTTCCTCTCGTCGTACGCCGAGCGGATCAACCTGTTCGCGGCAGTCACCAGCGCGTTGGGCGCCGGTTGCTGGTTCCTCGTGTCGGAACGGTGGCTCAGAGCATTGGTGCCGGCCCGGTGGCCTCGCTACGTGGCCGCCTTCGCCGGCGTCGTCGTTGGGGCCACGATGTGGACGGTCTGGAATCAGTCGACCGTCAACGAGAAGGTCTACACCGTTTCGATGTTCTTCATGGCGCTGGTGACCTGGCTCGCGGTGCACTGGGGCGACGACGAGCCGGGTCACCATCGCGACCGGTGGCTGATCCTGATCGCCTATCTGCTGGCGCTGACCTCGACCAACCACATGATGGGCGTCCTGGCGGCGCCGGCCGTCGCGATCTACGTGCTCTGGACCGACTGGCGGGTGCTGACTCGGCCGCTGGTCCTCGTGGGCATCGTGGTGGCGGTGATCATCGGACTCACCCCGAATCACGTCTTCCTGCCGATTCGCGCCGCCCAGTTCCCGCCGATCAACGAGGGCGAGCCGGTCGGCTTCAATCTGGTCTGCGCCCTGACCGGCGGGCTCGCCCAATGCAGCCAGGCGTTGAGCGACGTCCTGAGCCGGGTTCAGTATGGCAAGCCCTCGGTCTTCGACAACCCCGCCGACGGCACCCCGCGATCGCTGACCTTTTTCGGCGAGCAGCTGGCCAACTACTGGCAGTACTTCTCCTGGCAATTCGCCCGGGACTGGGGACGAGTCGGCGGCGCGATGGCGGTGATCTTCGCCGCGCTGGGCATCACCGGGCTGATCCAGCTGATCCGCGCCGACAAACGGGCCGGCCTCGCCGCCGGGGCGATGTTGTTCACCCTGACGTTCGCGCTGATCTTCTATCTCAACTTCAAGTACGGCTACTCGATGTATCTCGACCGGGGCGACATCACCTCCGAGATGCGCGAGGTCCGCGAACGCGACTACTTCTTCGTCTGTTCGTTCGCCTTCTTCGGCACCATGATCGCCGCCGGGATCGGCTGGCTGATGACCCAGATCGCTCGGCGGCTCGGGGGCGACGCCGAGGGCTCGCCGGGCTGGCGCGTGGCGATGCCGCTCGGCTTGGTGGCCCTCGTTCCCCTCCTCGGCAACCGGGTCACCGCGAGCCGGGATCATGAGTTTGCCGCCCGCGACTTCGCCCGTGACCTGCTGGAATCGGTCGAGCCGTACGGCATCCTGGTCACGGCCGGCGACAACGACACCTTCCCGCTCTGGTACGCCCAGGAGGTCGAGGGCATTCGGCCCGACGTCACCGTCGCCAACATGTCGTTGATGAACACCGAGTGGCACCTGAAGCAGCTCAAGCGGCGAGTTACCCCGCCGTTCGACCCCAGCACCTCGATCGAGCTGTGGCGCCCCGGTCCGGACTCGGTGGGCCTTGCCCTTGGCGATTCCTCCGCCACCAGGCAAGGTTGGGTTCAGCCGACGACGACGGTCCTCGACATGCGGGTCTCCGAGATCGACAGCCTGCCCGAGTACGTCCAGGCGCCCAATCGTCCGATCCAGTACGGCAACGTCACCTTGCGATTCCAGCGCCAGTATCTCGACCGCAAGGACCTCGCCACCATCTTCCTGATTCGGGACAACCTCGGCAAGCGTCCGATCTATTTCAGCTGGAGCGCGGGCTCGTTCCCGGACGCCACCTTTGGGCTGACGCCGTACCTGGTGTCGCAGGGGTTCGTTCGGAAGCTCTACCCCGGCCCGGTCGTGCCGGGCGGCCCGATCATCCAGAGCGCCGGAATGGGGTATCTGGACGTCGATCGCACCAAGGCGCTGCTCAACAAGGCGTATCGGTGGCAGAGCGCGGCCCGCGATCGGCCCCGGGGTTGGGTCGACGAGCCGTCCCGGTCGATCCTCGAGCTCTACGGCGTGATCTATGCGGGGGTGGCCGAGTCACTCCGCCAGCATGGCGACAGCGCGTCGGCGGTGCAGGCGGATTCGATCGCGGTCGCGGTGGCGCGAAGCCTCCGGCCCCGGGGAGCGGCGGCGGCCCCGTAACCGCGGGTGAAGTCAGGCGTGGTGGCAGAGTGGTTGAATGCACCGGTCTTGAAAACCGGCGAACCCGAAAGGGTTCCGTGAGTTCGAATCTCACCCACGCCGTCTGACGGATCGAGCCCGCTGCAGGACAGGCCCTCGTCAGGAACGAATCGGGCCCAGCCCGTATGAATCGACCTGGGTCGTCAACTCGGTGACCACGGGCAAATCCACGCAACGAGCGCGCAGGTCGGCCTGAAAACGCCGGAATGACTCTAGACCCGTCAATGAGTTGGCGCTCTCGGCCGCATCCGTCATCGCGAAGTGAACGAAACTCACCCCGTCAGCCAGCTTGAACGCGCCGTAACGAAACCCCGGCGGGGCGAGGCGGCGCAACTCGTCGAACACACCGTGGATCAGTGCCTCGTTCTCGCTCGCCCGGTCGGGGAGGGTCCGGTATCGGACCAGCGTCGTCTTCATGGGACCCTACTTGGCTCGCATCCGGTTGTTCTTGGCATTGTGCTCCACCTCGGCCAATCCCAACACTTCGAGGACCGGTGGCAGGTACATGCCGAATCGTCCCCGCAGCCCCTTCTTGAGGCCGTACCAACCCTTCACCGGATTGTTCTCGGCGCGACCCCACCCCTCGACGGTACCCGCCGCGGCTGGCTTCTGTTCGTCCGCGCTCCCGAGCAGCATCCAATCACCGTGCTTCTTGAGCATGGCGTGCAGATCGGCGATACAGCGCAGGTGGTAGCGCAGCTGCGTCTTGCCGACCTGGACCACCAACGCCGGCGGATCGAGCGACTCATCGCGCCAAGCCAGATACTCCGCGGTTCCCGCCGGCGTCTTCAACCGCCACGGCGAGACGGCCGAACCGCTCCCGACACCCGCCTTCGCGGCCATTACCCGCTCCTTTCCGAACGCGCCTTCAGGCAGGCGGCAAACTCGTCGAACGCGGGCTGCAGATCAGGAATGGACTTGGTGATCAGGGGGGCGAGCGGGCCGGTGTACTCTTCTCGCATCGTAAACTCCACTTGGCCGCCGGCGAGCGGCTTCAACTGGTACGTGCGGGTGCCGGCGAACAGGCCAAGGGGCAGCCCGCCCCGCCACACCATCCGGCTCCCTGGCACGAACTCCACCACCCGCACCGGGAACGACCGACTCGGGGTGGCGCTGACCCGGACCGTGATCTTCTCGTTCAGGGCGATCGTGCCGTCGACTCCGCGCACCGTGCTATTCCAGTCGGGATAGCCGGGTCCGTCGGTGAGGAGCTTCCAGATGGCCTGAGGTCCCGCGGCGATGGTGATCTTGGTGGCAAAGGATCTCATCAGCCAATGGTAACCGCTGTGTTACCATCAGTCAAGCAATCCCGCGCCGGCCGCCAGCGACGCGAGCACGATTTCCCATGATTCCGCGAACTTCGGCGCGGCCCGCCCGAAAAGATCCGGGCCCGCAGGGCCGGAGTCGTGCAGCACGGTGACACGAGTGCCCCCCGCCACGGCCTCGAAAGTGATTTCCACCCGAGTTGGTTGCCGCGGGCCGGTGCCCGGGTACCAATCGAGTACCAGGCTTCGCGGCGGAGAGAAGAGCCGAACCACGCCAAGGTCGACCTCGGTACCGTCACCGGCGCGCTCGAAGAAGCGGCCGGTGGCCTCCACCCGAATGGTGCTGGCGGGGTCCGAGGTGTGGCGCCGGCTCGCCGGCCACCACTCGCTGGCGCGCTCGGTGAACAGGGCAAAGGCCCGCTCCGGGCTGCAGGGCAGGACGACCGTCTTGACCATCATGGTCGAGAGGCGAGTTTCTCGATTCGGGAGAGGGCCACGTCCCAGAAGCTGTCGATGAAGTCACGCACCGCCCGGAAGCCCTGCAGGCGAATCGCGTAGACATTCTGGGTTCCTCGTTCGCTTCGCTCCACCAAACCGGCGTCCTGCAGCACCCGAAGGTGCCGGGAGATGGCCGGGCGGCTCACCGAGAACCGCTCGGCGATGCTGCCGACCGGCATCGGCGAACGGCGAAGCTCGCTGAGGATCTTCCGTCGGAGCGGATTGCCGATGGCGTCGAGCGCGTTCATGGAACATCCAGGTTACCATGGCTGGGTGATTTGTTCAACTGGCACGGCCATAGACGGAGCGAGTAGCGGTGCGCATGGGCCCAAGGTATCAGGCCGGAAAGCCGGACGCTTGACATTCCGTGCGGAATCGACCGACAATCCTGGCGTGGCGGATCGACGGACCCGCCCCCCGACTGGATAGGATCTCGACCATGGCTCGCCTTCCGGATGGCCTGATCGTCGGCGACGACGGCGTACCCCGCTGCTGGTGGGGTGCCAGCACTCCCCGCTACGCCGCCTATCACGACGAGGAATGGGGTCGCCCGATCAGGGACGATCGGACCCTGTTCGAGAAGATCTGCCTCGAGGGGTTCCAGGCGGGGCTGAGCTGGCTCACGATCCTCAACAAACGGGAGAACTTCCGCGCCGGCTTCGCCAACTTCGAGATCGAGCGGGTCGCCCGGTTGACCGGGCGCGACGTCAAGCGCCTCCTCGGCGACGCGGGGATCGTAAGGCACCGTGGTAAGATCGAATCAACGATCAACAACGCGAAACAGGCCGCCAAGCTCGTGGAGGAGCATGGTTCCCTCGCCAATTTCGTCTGGCGCTACGAGCCTGGCCCGAAACAGCGGCCCAAGAAGATGACCAAAGCGGCGCTGGTGACGATGAACACCAGCCCAGAATCGGTCGCGCTCTCGAAGGAGCTCAAGCGGCGCGGCTGGACCTTCGTGGGCCCGACGACCGTTTACGCCTTCATGCAGGCGATGGGATTGGTCAACGACCACCTGGAAGGGTGCCCGGCCCGCGCGGTCGCGCTGAGAGCCCGGGCATCTCTTCCCTGACCCGGCCAACCCGCGACCCGATCACGCCGCGGCGAACGGCTGCTCCAACGATGGGCTCTGGGGAGTCATCAGCTCCGCCCCCGATTCGGTGATCACCATGTCGTCCTCGAGGCGCACGCCGAACTCGCCCGGGAGGTAGATCCCCGGCTCGTCGCTGAACGTCATCCCCGGCGCGAGCGGCAGGGGGTTGTCCTTGACCAGGTACGGCCACTCATGGCCGTCCATCCCCATCCCGTGACCCACTCGATGGGTGAAGTACTTGTACCCCGGCCCGAAACCAGCATCCTCGATCACCTGGCGCGCGGCAGTGTCGACCGCGCCGCAAGGCACCCCGGGCTTCGCCGCCTTGAGCGCGGCGGTCTGCGCCTTGAGCTCGATGTCGAAGACCCGCTTCATCTTGTCGGTGGGCCGGCCGAGCACGAAGGTCCGGCTGATGTCGGAGGCATACCCGCCGACGCTGCACCCACCGTCGATCAAGAGGATGCTCCCCTGGCGGATGGTCTGCGGGGTGATCGAACCGTGCGGCAACGCGGCGTACTGGCCCACCTGTACCCCCGCCCCGCCGCTGAACCCGAGCTTCTCGTGGGCCAACCGAACCAGAGCGGCGAACTCGGTCTGGGTCATCCCGTCTTTGAGCGACCGATAGGCCGCCTCATAGGCCTTGAGGGTCACCTGGGAGGCGAGCCGCATCAGCGCCAGCTCGGTGGGCGACTTGGTCACCCGGCACCCGGCGCTGATCGGCGTCGCGCTGGTGAAGCTGGCGGCCGGAAGCGCCCGGCTGATCCCGTCGCTAAACACGAAGCGCACCGTCTCCTCGAATCCGATCCGGCCGGTCGCGGCACCGCGCGCCTTGAGCCCGGCCGCAACCAGGGCGTAGGGATCCTCGTGCTCCTCCCAGGTGAGCACCTCGGCGTCTTTGCCTAACGGGCCGGCGGCGACCTGCTCGAGGGCCCGATCGCGCTCGAACGCCGGGCTGACCAGAAACGCGCCCCCTTTGGCAGGGACCACCACCGCCAGCAGTCGCTCCGACAATCCCCACTCGATGTTGGTGTAGTAGCGAAGCGAGGTGCCGCCGGTCAGCACCATCGCGTCGATCTTCGCCTCGGCCATCAGCCGCCGCGCCTTGGCGAGACGGGTCACTCGCTCGGCGGTGGTGATCGGGACCATCTGGGCCCGCATCGACTGGAGGGCCGCGATGGCCGGAGGCGTCGTCCCCTGGAAGGCGCCGTCAGGAACCGGCAGTTCCGGAGACCACCCGCCCGCCAGCCCGAACGTTCCCACCGATGCCACCGTCGACCCCAGGAACTCCCGTCGTGATGCCATACCGGCCTCCCTCCCTCGAGTGGTGGTCTTGACGACCCACGGATTCGGTGGGAAGATGGCATACAGTTCGCTTATTCGACAGTAGAAAATCCAGTCGGCGAGGCCATGCAGCTTTTGTCGCGAGAAGTCCACAACCGTCCCAGTTTCGCCAAAGTCAGGCACGTCCTGGCCGTTGGCGGGCTCCTGGTGGGTGGCTGCTCGTCGTTCGGCCCTTCCGAAGTCGCCCTCCCGTACGGGGCGGTGGCGATGGCCGCCAACCCGGCCTATCAGGCTTGGTTTGACCGAACTCAGGCCTGCAGCGGCCTTCGGGGGACCCTGCAAGCGGTTCGCTGGTACGTGGTTCCCGGCGTGGAGACGTTCGAGACGCCGGAGGGACCAAAGGTCGGGATGTGGGAAAAATCGGGGGGCGTGTCCCGGATCATCATCGCTGGCGGATACCTGAACCATGAGATGGTGGTCCGCCACGAGATGCTGCACCATCTGCTCGACCGTGAGGGGCACCCGTCCGAATTCTTTACCAGTCGGTGCCGCCTGACCTGGGAAAGCTGGGGTCAGATCGCCGGCCAGTAGCCCCGATTTGCCGACCCGGCCCGACACTGTGGCGGCGGCACCCCAGGTCAGGGCGTGACGACCCCCACCATCCTTACGACCTCGAAGTCCGACCCCCGCAACGCCTTCAACGAATTGATCTCGCCGTCGTTCCATCGGGCGTCTGCCACCCCGGTGACGTACCAGTCGCTGCCGTTGTCGGCCACGATCATGCCGTACTTCTTCAACGCCTGGAGAATCACCCGGGCGCTCGGCGGATACGACGCTACGTCGAACGAAGCCTTGAGCCTGACCCGCATCCCCATCGGCGGCCGGAGCGACGTGGTATCAGAGCTGGCCCAGTGCCGAGCCGGGTGGAGATAGGCCCGGCGGCTTCGGCTGACGGTAAACCGCAGCGCGTGGGTGATCGCGCCGGCGGCCACCTCGTCGTAACGGACCAAACCGGGCAGAATCGGAAGACCGGCGGCGTCCGCCGAAGTCCAGCCGGCCGGCCGTAGCGCGTTGGAGTTGAGGTCGAAGATGGCCCCGGAACCCGCTTGCCAACTGCCGTTCCCCTGTGGATAGGCGGCGAACAGCTCGTACAGCTTCCAGTTGTCGCGGTCGACGATCAGGATGTGACGGTCGCCGGTGGAGTTCGGCCCGCCTTCGATCGGCGGGTTGGGGGGAATCGGATAGGGACCTGGGTCGCTCTCATCGTCGTAGGTGAAGGTCACCGGAACCCGGGCTTGGGTGCCCGACACGACGACGTACGGGATCCCGAATGGCCCGCCGTTCCAACTAGCCCCGAAATCCGGATGGAACCGCTTGGTCGCCCCGATCAGGTTGATGATCGCGGCCGAGTTGGGGTCGACCTGGGCCGTGTCCACCGGCTGATTCCAGGCATTGTCGGCGGGAAACAGCCGCCGGGGCATCAAGTCGGCGTTCAAGCCTAACGGCCCGCCCGGCGGCGGGGGGGGTGGCGGAGGTGGAGGGGGCGGCGGCGGCGGGGGCGGTGGCGGAGGGGGCGGCGGGGGCGGTGCGGTGATCACCACAACGCTGGTATCGGCCAGCGAGGCCCCGGACGCCACCGCCACGACGCGAAACGTGCCGGCCGTCGCGCCAGCCAGGTATACACCGGTCGGAGAGATCGTCCCGCCGGTGGCGCTGAAGGTCGCGGTCAACGCGCGAAGACTGTCGTCGGACCAGCGGCCGTTCGCCTGGAACGCCAGGGTGCCGGCAACGTTGGTCGCGGCCGAGTCGGGCGTCAGCACCACGGCCGTCAGGGTCGGCGCCGGCGGCGGAGGTGGTGGCGGCGGCGGGGGCGGCGGCGGTGGAGGCGGCGGCGGGGGGGGCGGAGGCGGCGGAGGCGGCGGAGGCGGCGGAGGCGGTGGCGGGACGACCACGGTCACCAAGGCCCGAGCCACCAGCTCGCCATTTCCCACCTGCGCGGCCACTTCGAACTGCCCGGCCGAACTGCCGGCCCGATACAGACCGGCCGAGTCGATCGCCCCGCCTTGGGCGGTGAACAGGGCCCGCACCGCCCGGAGCGCGCCGGAGCGCGAACGGCCCGCGACCTGAAAGCGAATGGTATCGGCCGGCAGGAGGCTCGCCGCGGCCGGATCGATGGTCAACGCGGTCAGCGGATCGTCGGGCGCCGGATCGAGGCCGTCGGCCCCGGTCGCTGGGCAACCGGTCGACCCCGCCATCAGCAACGCAACCCACCACCTCGTCGAAATTCGGTCCTCCTCGCGAAGATGGCTGCCGTTGTTGAGAAGCGCAGGAATCGAACAAAGAAACTTATCAACACCAAGCGCCAGTTCAGCAAGATCTTATTTGCAAATATCTTACCGTCGTGACAGGTGCAATTTCGTGTCCCTGTGACCGGTCGAAAAGTCGACAATGTTGAAAATCCATCCCCAGTTTCCCCATCGGGTGGGCGTCCCCGAGACGCTTCCTCGGAGTCGGTCAGCACCTCCGTCACCGCAACGCCAGCCCGGCCGCGAGCGAACGTTCACCTCCCGGCGATGGCTATTTGCTTTGGGGGACAGGGGTTGCGCCACTTGGACCGGGAGGGCAATTTCCGACCCCGCTGGAGTGGTGGCCGAGAGGCTGAAGGCGGCGGTTTGCTAAACCGTTATAGGGGTGAAAACTCTTATCGAGGGTTCGAATCCCTCCCACTCCGTAGGCCGTTCCCCACTTCCTGCCTGGTCCCGATCGTCGCATGGCTTCCACAGGCAAACCGCGGGTCCGCTTCGCCCCGTCACCGACCGGCTACCTCCATGTCGGCGGGGCCCGGACGGCTCTCTTCAATTGGCTGTTCGCCAGGAAGGCCGGCGGGACCTTCGTCCTCCGGATCGAGGACACCGACCAGGCCAGGAGCACCGACGCCCACACCCAGGTGATCCTCGACGGACTCTCGTGGCTCGGGATCACCTGGGAGGAGGGTCCGTTTTTCCAGGGCGCCGAGGTGGCTCGCCATCGACGAGACGCCGAGCGACTCCTCGCCGAGGCCAAGGCCTATCGGTGTTTCTGCACCAAAGAGGACCTCGACGCCCAGCGGGCCAGCGCCCCTGGCGGCGCCGACCACTTCAAGTACGATCGCCGCTGCTGCCACCTGCCCGCCGCCGAGGTGACTCGCCGGGTGGCTGAGGGCGTGCCGTTCGTGATCCGATTCCTGATGCCCCAGGAGGAGATCGGCTGGGTCGACGCCGTGCATGGGGCGATCAGCTTCCACGGGCGGGATCTCGACGACCTGGTGATCCTCCGGAGCAATCGGACCCCGATCTACAACCTGGCGGTGGTCTCCGATGACATCGCGATGGGGATCACCCACGTGGTCCGCGGCGACGACCACATCTCCAACACCCCGAAACAGATCGCCCTCTACCGCGCGTTAGGCGCCCCCGTCCCGATCTTCGGCCACGTCCCGATGATCCTCGGTTCCGACGGCAAGAAACTCTCGAAACGCCACGGCGCCACCGCGGTTGGTGACTACCAGCACCAGGGCATCCTCCCGACGGCGATGCGGAACTTCCTGGCCCTCCTCGGCTGGTCGCCGGGCGACGACCGGGAGATCATGACCGAGGCCGAGCTGATCGCCGCGTTCTCCCTCGAGGCGATTCAGAAGAAGGCCGCCATCTTCGACCTGACCAAGCTCGAGTGGATGAACGGCCAATACCTCTCGGCGATGAATGCCGCCGAGTTGGAGCCGAGGGTTCGGATTCACCTGGCCGAGTTGGGGGTCGATCCGGGTCCCCGCCAGCTCGGTCCGATCATCGACGCGGTCAAGACCCGATCGCGAACCCTCCTCCAGCTCGCCGAGCGGGCCGCCGTCCGGCTCGATCCGTCGCGAGGCGCACTGGAGCCCAAGGGAGCCGCGTTGATCGAGAAGATGGGCCCGGCCTACCCGACCAACCTCGGCAGCGCCCTCGAGGCGTTGGCCGCGATCGGCCCCGAGGCCTGGACGCCCGAGCGGCTTCTCGAGGCGATCAAGGCCGTGAGTGAGGCGAAGGCGCTCAAGCTGGGCGATGTGATGCAGCCGATCCGGGTGGCGCTGACCGGCGATACCGTGTCGGAACCGGTCAACGAGCTGCTCGCGGTGGTGGGCCGGGAAGCGTCGCTCCGGTGGATCGAAGCGGCCCGCGTCCGGACCGGATCCGGCGGATAGGGGCCCCCATCCGCCGGAGCGGCCGGTCGGCCGGCTGACCGTTAGGGGTTGGTCGGCTCAGCGGGCCGTGGCGCCACGATCTCGTAGTGAGTCGAGCGCTCGTCGAAGCGGGACAGGAGAGCCCTCGCCTTCGGGGGGACCACCGCCACTTCGAAGTGATCGCCGGCGAACGCCCGGACCGCGGCTATGGTGTCGAAGCGCATCGTGGTCACGAACTCCACCTCGTCGCCGGCGGTCCGCCGGAACAGCTCGATGCCCCGATACCCCGTCACCTGCCGTGCCGCGATCCCGGGAAAGATCTCCGTCTCGAGCAGTCGCTGATACGAGTCGGCGGCCTCGGGGGAGGTCCACCCTCGCCATACCCTCGCGATCATCCCGCCCCCTCGATCATCACATCATCACCGTGGATTCGCCGCCCCAGATCCGATCGAGCAGCACGCTGAGCACGCCGTGGCGGGTGAACATCTCGACCGCCTGCGCCGTCGACGCCGCGCTCATCCCCCAGAGCACCACCCGCTTGGGATGGCCTTCGAGCTCGGCCTGCACGAACGACTCGTCGTCGACCGAGAACAGGGTCGGCACGTCGGTGACGAACCGCGCCGCGACCGCATTCACCCCGGGCCCGCCGATCGCGATGGTGGGATGCTGGGACAGCTCGTCGCCGTCGAGATAGGCCTCATCGGCCACCACGACGGCGCGCCGGTACTGGGAGCTACCTCGGGAGTTGATCTCCTCCTGGAGCGCCATGGCGACGGCTCGGTCCTTGTCGCCCCCGCCGACGACCACCATCACGGTCTCCCGCCGATCGATCAGTTTCATGGCGGGGTGGCGGGAGTCGTCGTCGAGTCCGACTTCTTCGGAGGCGCGATCCGTTGGTTCTTGGCGAACTCCCGCTCCCGCTCCCGTTGGGCTCGCAGCTCGCGAATCGCCCGCTTGAAGTCGTCGATCGTCTGGGAGCGGCGCGCCGCGATCTGAACGTCCTCTCGCATCTGCTGGAGCTGGCGGAACTTGGTGAAGTCGCTCGTCTCGGCGCTGCCGATCGACGGCATGATCAGCGCGAGCAGCGCGGTCGGAATCTTGATCGGTCCGAGATAGATCCACCGGGAGTCGATCCCGACCTGCTGCTCGCCGATCCGGGTGGTCCAATTCGGCGGCGCCCCGCTGGACGGGCCGGCGGCGATCACCGAGTCGAGATAGACCTGGACGATCGCGGTGACCACGCTGTCGGCGATCTCGGCGCGGGTCCGGGTCACCGCTCGGGCCAGGTCCCGCGGTGGCAGCGGCAGCGGCCGGACCCAGAGTTTCCCCTCCCCTAACGCCGGCCCGACCCGGCCGCGGCCGCGGGGCCCCTCGGGGCCGGCCGGCGTGGTCGGCTCGTCGGCGGGGGCTTCGCTGATGGCCGTCACCGTGTCCGGCGGCGGGGGCGTCTCGGGAACCGGCCCGGTCTCCTCGCGCGGCAGGGTGGAGATGCCCGAGGTCCGCGGGCGAGGGCGGGCCCCGCCGCCCGACGGCTCCCGAAAAGTCATCTCGACGGCGCGGGGCCCTTCGGTGCCTAACGGGACGTAGAGGATCCGTTCGGTCGGAGGCCGGGGCGGCAGCCACGCCCCCACTCGGACCAGCAGCAACAGAGAGTGGACCGCGACGCTGACCCCGATCGCGATCCACCCCCATCCCCGATCCCGGGGGGGAACGATGCTACGCGGTGCCTGCCGCGACATGCTCGTCGAACTCCGCCAACGCCCGGCCGAGTCGATCGACCGCCTCGGTGAGCCGGTCCGCGCCGACCGTGAGCGCGATGCGGAAGTAACCCTCGCCCGCCGGCCCGAACCCGCTGCCCGGGAGCGTCACCACGCCGTGCTGCTCCAGCGCGAACCGGGCGAACGGCGCCGACGGCACCCCGGCCGGCAGGGGAATCCACAAATACATCGCCGCCGCCGGCGAGTCGACCGTGAAGCCGCTCGCCCTCAAGGCGGCCACGCCCGCGTCGCGCCGGCGGGTCAGCTCCTGGCGAATCGGTTGGGCGAACTCCTCGGCCCGATCGAGCGCCACCACCCCCGCCCGCTGCACCGCCAGAAACGGCCCGGTGTCGGTGTACGCCTTGATCTTGGAGAGCGCCGCGATGAGTGCCTTGCCGCCCACCGCGAACCCGATCCGCCACCCGGTCATCGAGAAGCTCTTCGACAGCGAGAAGAACTCGATCGCCACCTCCCGCGCTCCGGCGACGTCGAAGATGCTCGGGGCACGATAGCCGTCGAAGGTCAGATCGCAGTAGGCGTTGTCGTAGGCGAGGAGGATTCCCCGGGCACGGCAGAGCGCGACCGTGCGCTCGAGGTACTCCATCGGGGCAATGGCCGCCGTCGGATTGTTGGGGTAGTTGAGGTACACCAGCCGGGTGCGCGCGAGGATCGGCGCCGGGACCTTCTCGAGATCGAGGAGAAACCGGTCCGCCGCCGTCAGCGGATAGACGTAGGGCTCCGCGCCGGAGAGCACCGCGCCGCCGATGTACGCTTGATAGCCCGGCTCCGGCAGCACCACCACATCGCCCGGGTTGACGAACGCAAAGGGCAGGTGGGCGAGCCCCTCCTTCGAACCGATCAGCGGCAGCAACTCGGTCATCGGGTCGAAGCGGTGCCCGAATCGACGGTGAACGTAGTCCGAGGCCGCCCGCCGATACTCGGGCAGCCCCAGCTGGAAGCCGTACTTGCTCATCGCCGGGTCAGCCAGGGCCTCGTTCATCGCCTGGACCACGGGTCCGGGCGGCGGAGTGTCGTTGTCGCCGGCGCCCAAGTCGATGACGTCCATGCCCGCCGCGATCAGCCGGCGCTTGATGGCGGGAATCTCCGCCAGGGGGTACCCGGGCAGGCGCCCGAGCCGGTCGCTCGGTGTGATCATCGGGTCCCCGCGGCCACCACCGGGTTGGTGAGCACACCTACGCCCGGGATCTCGATCTCGACCACGTCGCCGGGATTGAGTCGACCGACCCCGCCGGGCGTCCCCGTCGCGATCAAGTCGCCCGGCTCGAGCGTCATGACCTGGCTGATGTGGGAGAGGAGAAAGGGGATCCCGAAATGCATGTCTTTGGCGTACCCGTGCTGACGGACCTGACCATTGACCCGGCCGATGATTTCGAGACCGCGCCAGTCGAGACCGCCGACCACTCGCGGGCCCACCGGGCAGAACGTGTCGAATCCCTTCGCCCGGGCCCACTGCGATTCCTTCTTTTGCCAGTCGCGCGCCGTCACGTCATTGAGACACACGAACCCCTCGATCCCCTCGAGCACGTCGGCCTCATCGACCTGGAACATTCGCCGCTTGATCACGATGCCGATCTCGGCTTCGTGCTCGACATGATTCGAGAGCCGAGGCAGCACGATCGGCTCGCCGGGGCCGATCAGCGCGCTGGGCGGCTTCAGGAAGATCAGCGGATCGGGGGGCAGCGTCCCACCCATTTCCTTGGCGTGATCGAGGTAATTCTTCCCGATGCAGACGATTTTTGACGGCTTCAAATTCACGAACGGCCCCAGGTCGAACGAGGTGAGAAACCCGGCAGAAATAGCCGCCCTAAGGATAATGCTTCACCGGCGGGAATGGTTGCTGAACGCCCCACTCGACCACAGGCCCCCGAACGGCCTCGTCAGGCCGAGGCCCCGATGCCGTGACGGGCAAAAAAGTCCTCCGCCGCGAGCCGGACCCGTTCCCACGGCCCCTCGACCCGAGCCGCTTTAGGCAGGCCCGACAGGATCCACGGTCCATAACGCTTGGTCAGCACGCGGCTATCGAGCAGGACGACCACGCCGGCGTCCGTCTTGGATCGGATCAGCCGCCCGAAGCCCTGCTTGAGCTTGAGCGCGGCGAGCGGGAGCAGATACTGGAAGAACCCGTCGACCCCGGTTTCGGCGAGTCGCTCCAATCGAGCGGCGGTCAACGGCTCCGACGGCACCTTGAAGGGCAGCTTGCAGAGCACCAAGGTCCGCAACGCGCGCCCCGGCACGTCGACTCCCTCCCAGAAGGAATCGGTCCCCAGCAAGAGGGCGTTCCCCGCTTCCCGGAACCGTTTGAGGAGCGAATCACGGGTGCCCTCTCCCTGGACCAGGATCGGCCACCGGTCGCCAAGCTCGAGACGAATTCGTGAGGCGCATCGCCGAAGCGCCCCGTGACTGGTAAACAGCGCGAACATTCCGCCGTCGGAGGCGTGGGCCAGGTCGCGAATCACCGTGGCCACCGCGTCATCGTGAGCCGCCTCGTTTTCGCGAGGGTCGGGAATGTCGTTGGGGATCCCGAAGAGGCACTGCGACGGGTAGTCGAACGGCGACGGCAACATCTCCCGGGCGCTGACCAGCGACGGCGGTTGCGATAGACCGACGCGCGACTCGAGAAACTCGAACTCGCCACCGGCCGCGAGGGTCGCGCTGGTGAGCACCACGGTGGCGTTACGGTCAAAGACCAGTTGCCGGATCACCGGGGCGAGGTCGAGCGGGACGGCCGCCATGCTGACATTCTGCCCCTTCATGCCGCTCCGTTCGATCCATCGGACGATCGGCGGACCACCGCCCACCGGCCGCAGGGTGGCGTTGACCGCGTCGGTGGCCGACTCGAGGCGGCGAACCACGGCCTTGAGCTCCTGCACCAACTGGATCCGGCGATCGTTCTGCTCGCCCTGGGCGATCCGGTCCGCGATCGTGGCCACGCTGTCGGCGATCCGGCGAAACGAGCCAGCGACCGCTTCGACCTCGACCGAGAGTCCCTCGGGCCAGATGTCGTCGGCCCGGAACTCGTCGAGCAACCGCAACGGACCGCCGCCCTCGGCGAGGAGGCGTCCTTGCAGCCTGGTGAACATGGCCTCGGCGCCGCCCCGGGCATCGGCGATCGCGGGCAGGAGTTCCTTGCGGACCAGCTCGAGACTGGCGCGCGACAGCACGTCGCCGTCCTTCATCAGCTCCCGGACCAGGGTGGGGACGAGCCCCCGGCCCGACCGCTCGAGCCGGCCGAGCAGCCGACGCACCCCGACGCTGGAGAGTTGGCTGCCGAGGTGGGCCGCCGCCACGTCCTCGAGATGGTGGGCCTCGTCGAGAATCAGCCGTCGATAGGGCGGCAGGACGGCGGCCTCCTCCCAGTTCTCCGAGGCCTGCCTAACGGCCAGGTCGGCGGCGAGGAGATGGTGATTGACGACCACGATGTCGGCTTCAGCGGCCTTCCGACGGGCCTTGAACAGGAAGCACTGGTCGAACTTGGGGCATTTGAGCCGGGGACAGAGGTCGGGTTCCGCCGCGACCTCGTCCCAGACCTCCGAGCTCGGCGGGGTCGCGATGTCGCCGATGGTGCCGTCACTGGTCCGTCCCGCCCACTCGGCGATCGACATCAGCTCGCCGATCCGTCCCTCTTCGAGGAGCGACTGTTGGCCGGCCGTCGCCACCTCGAGCCGGGCCAGGCAAAGGTAGTTCCGCCACCCTTTGAGGAGCGCGAAGGTCGGGCGTCGCGCCTCGGTGCCAAGCGCGTCGCGGAGCAGCGGCAGGTCCTTGCCGACCAGTTGTTCCTGCAGATTGATCGTGTTGGTCGAGATGATGGTCCGTTCGTCGTTGACCCGGGCCCACTCGAGCGCCGGCACCAGGTAGGCGAACGACTTCCCTACCCCGGTGCCCGCCTCGAGGAGCAGCACCCCGCCGTCGTTGTAGCCGTCGGTGATGTGGGCGGCCATGTCGCGCTGGCTCTGCCGGTCTTCGTACTGCCCCATCGCCAGCGCCACCGCACCGCCCTCCGTCAGCAGACCGACCACCGTCGGGGTATCCAGCTTGACCTCGACCCGTCCCTTCGGCACCTCGACCACGACGTATAGCCCGGACCCGTCGTTGGAGATGATCCCAAACCCCACCCCGCCGTCGTGGAGCCGCGCGGCGATGTCGAGATCGGCGAAGGACGGCTCGAGGACCCCGGTGGGATGATTGTGGAGGACCATGTCGCCACGCCGCGCCACCCCTGGCAACGCCAGTACCATGTCGGCCGTGCCCCGCGCCACCGCCCGGGCCTCGGCGATGGTTCCGTCCGGACCGACCGTGGCGACGAAGCACACTTCCCGCCCACCCGCGTCGGCGATCTCGCGGGCCAGGTAATCGCGGACGGAGAGGGAGAGGCGCTCGGCGGGGCCGGTCATGATCCCAAGATAGGTGGGCCGGCGATCGGGCGCGGCGCCAAAAAACGCGCGACGATCAGGTCTTCAGTTCTTTCTTCTTGGCCGCCGGGAACAGCACGTTGTTGAGGATGAGCCGGTACCCGGGCGAATGGGGATGAAGCGAAAGGTCGGTCGGCGCATCGCCGATCTGGTGCTGCGGATCCTCCGGATCGTGCCCGCCGAAGAAGGCCCAGGTGCCCTGCCCGCGGTCGCCGCGCACGTATTTGGCCCATGGCGCCCCCGGCTCGTCGCCCAGCACCGTGACGCCGGGCTTGAGCCGCGCCTTCACGAATGACGTCGTCAGCCCGTAGAAATCCGAGATCACCTGGCGATGGTTCTGCACCAGCATGGTCGCGACCGGATCGATCTTCGCGCTGAAGTTGAACAAGGTGAAGGTCCCGAGGGGCTGGCGGCGGTCGGGCGAGTTGACTTGATGGCCGTCGATGTCGGAGTACAGCGCGAGCGACGGGCTCTGCTCCAGGCGGGCGCCCTGAAAGGCCAGGGCCCGGTCCCAGTTCATCTTGGTGGTCGCATTGACGTCCATCGGCGTCCCGTCGGCATAGCTGGCCGCGATATCGACGCCATCGCTCGCCAGGGCCAGGTCGAGGGTCTCGGTCGCGGTGCACATCGCGAAGAGGAACCCGCCCCGCTCGACGAACTGGGAGATGGCGTAGGCCACGGCCCGCTTCTCGGCTGGCACGTCGCGAAAGCCGAGTTTGCGGGCCATCCGCTCGTTGCGGTCGACCATCTCCTGGAGCCAGGGAGCCCCGTTGTAGTTGAGGAAGAACTTGGAGTACTGGCCGGTGAAATCCTCGTGATGGAGATGAAGCCAGTCGTAGGTCCGCAGCTTGTCCCCGACGACCTCTTCGTCCCAGATCTTGTCGAACTTGATGCCGGCGTATTGGAGCGCCATCGTCACCGCGTCGTCCCACGGGGCGGCGTTCTGCGGCGCGTACACCGCGACCTTGGGCCCCTTCTCCAGCGGGACCGCGTCCATGTTGGCCTCGCGAATCTCCGCCTTGATCTGGAAGACGGCGCCCTCGTCGACCGGCGTCATGGTCACGCCGGAAAGCGCGGCGTCCCGCATCGTGGCGCTATCCGCCGGGAGGAGGAACGAGCCGCCCCGGTAGTTGAGCAGCCACTCGCCCTTTCCGGCCCGCTCGAGAAGTCGGTAGGTCAGGCCGTACGCCTTGAGATGGTTGCCCTGACTTTCGTCCATCGGCACCAGGAGATAGTCGGCGAAACGGGGCCGGGTCACCCCGCGGGGCCAGGCGACGGTGGACAGCGCCCCGCCGGTAAGCTCGAGGAAGCGGCGACGGTTCATACCGGGGGAATCGCTCCCTTCGCGACGTCGAGCAGCCGCCGCGCCTGCGGGGCGACGGCGCTGGTCGGATAGGCGATCAGCAGGGCTTCCAGCGCCTCGATCGCCAGCGCTTTCCGATCGGTGTCGACCATGATCCGGGCCAGCTCGAGCCCCGCCGCGGCCGCGGACGCCGGCACCTTGAGCTCGGCCGCGAGAAGAAGCAGCCGTTCCGCGCCGGGGCGATCCGCCAGACCGAGCCGAACCCGCCCCGCGAGCAGGAACAGCTCGGCTCGCCCTTTGTCCGGAGGAAATCCGACAGCTACCTTCTCCAGTTCGGCGGCGGCAGCGGCGCTGTCGCGGCGCTCGAGCTTGAGCAACGCCCCGCCTAACGCCGGCACGCTGTCTTCCTCGATCACCTGGATCAGGGCCAACGCGGCCGTCCGCGATACCGCGGCCTCGCGGGCCCCCGCGAACGGACCGGCGAACCGCATCAGCTCGGCCGCGCCCTTGACGTCGCCGAGGTAGAGGCGGATCCGGCCCCGGATCGCCAGCCCTTCGATGGTGCTGTCCTGGGCCACCATCTGCTCGGCCCGGTCGAGCTGCCCGGCGCGAACCCACCCTTCGGCCACCCTGAGCTCGAGCTGCTGGCGCTCCTCGGCCGCCAGGATCCCCTTGAGCTGATGGAACTGTTTGCTGGCCTCTTCCATCTTGCCCTCGGACACCAGCACCGAGACCAACGTCGAGGTGGCCGACGCGGCCATGGTCGGCGACACCTTCGAATCGCTCGCCAGCCTGCCAAGCATCCGCCGCGCCGAGCCTTGGTCGCCGGCGTCGGAGTAGGCCTGGGCTGCCTCGAGCCAGAAACGGGTGGACTGATTCGGCACCCGGGCCCCCAGCAGCTCCAACCCGATGCCACGGGCCATGGCCACTTCCCGCCCCGATTGTCCCCGCAGCTCGTCGAGCCCCTCCTGCAGGGCCTCTACGGTCTGGTCCCGGAGCAACGGGGTGGCCCGTTCGATCCGCCGAATCCCGCCGACCGGATCGCCCCACCGAATGGTCAGGATGGCGGCCACCCGCTCGCCGATCGGGCTCTTGGCCAGCTCGAGATTGCGAAGAACCCCGGAACGGCCGGCCACCGGGACCTGGCCGAGCATCGACACCGCGGCCGAGCGATACCCGGGGATCTTCTCGACCGCGACGATCCACTCGCGCACCGCGGCCGGGTAGTCGGCGTCGATGGTCGCCAACTGGGCCAACTCGCCGGCCAACACCTCGGACCCGAGTCGCGACCGGCCGGTCTGATAGGCGACCTTGGCCAGGGACCGATCCCGGGCCCCGAGGGCCGCCGAGCCCCATTCCTGGTAGGGGGCCTCGGACTTGGGCTCGAGGGCCGCCCAGCGCTCGACCGCCGCCCGGGCGCTGTCGGGCTGACCCGACGAGGTGTAGACCCGCACCGCGATCCCGTAGAGTGCGCTGGACGGCTCGCCGGCGCCTAACGCCTTGCGCAGGTCGGCCACCATCTCGGCGACTTTCGCCTGGGGGGTCAGCGAACGTTCCAGTCCGAGGAGGGCACCGAGGTCGGCCGGCCGGGTGGCGAGAATCTGTCGGTAGAGATCGGCGGCCTGGGCGTGGAGCCCTCGGCGCTCGAGGTCGAAGGCACGCGCGGCGGGGTCCGCCTGTTGCGCCGTCACGCCGGATGCCATGCCCACCACCCAGACCGCCGCCAACCACCGCGTCATCGAGGCTCCCGCGCGGTCAGGCGGCGGAAGTAGTCGGTCACCAGTCGGCGCTCTTCCGGGGAGAGCCGCTGGAGGTCGTCCCAACTGGGCAGCCGAATCCGTCCCTCCCGGTCGAGCAGGCGCCGAAGCGGCGCCGGTACGCTCAGGGTATCTCCCTTCGCCACCGTGCTCTCCCGTTCCTTCTTCTCGTCTTCCTCCTGGCCCTGCAGGGTGCGGCCCGCGTCGAGCATCCGCTTGAAGAGACGCTCCTGGCGGTCGACGGTCTCGCGATCGAGCCGGCCCGCCTCGAGCTTGCGGGCCAACTCGCGGGCCTCTTCCGCGAGGTCACGGGTACCGTTCCCCTGCGTCTCGGCCCGGAGCCGCTCCAGCTCTTCCGCCAACCGGCGTTGCCGCTGGGCCATCGCCTGGAGTTGGCCCTGGGACAGCTGCTGATTGGCCAGCATCGACAGGAGGTTATTGCCTTCCTGACTGAGGCTCCCCTGTTGGCCAGCCATCTGCTGCATCTTCTGGATCGCCTCGGCCAGCCCCGAGCCCGACGACGAGCCACTCACGTCGTCGCGGGAACGAAGCATCTGATACGCCGCCACGTTCAGGGCGTCGACCGCTTCGCCGGCCTGCTCGGCCGCTTCGCGGAGATTCGCCGACGCCGAGGAGATCGCCTCCCGGGTCCGCCCCATCTGGAGCCGGGCCTGGACCAACGCGGTCCCGATCTGCGGTGAGATCAGGGCGTTCTTGCCGCTGACCGCGAGGACCTGCTCGAGGATCTTCTGGACCCCCTCCTCGATCAGTCCCTGCTCGTGACGCGACGCCGTCAAGGTCGTGCCCCGCCCCACCGAGTTCGCCAGGCTCAACTGCCGCTGGCTCAGCCGGGCCGTTTCCGCCAGCGCCCGGTCGAGGGCGGCCATCACCTCTTCGCGCCACTCCTCCTGCTGCTCGTCGCGCTGCTCCTTCACCTCTTTCTCGACCTCGGCCATCTGTTGGGCCGCCTGATCGCCCTGCTTCTTGGCCTGCTGCTTCTTGCCGCCCTTCGCCGATTTGGCGGCATCCCGCATGTTCTGGGCGGCCTGCCGCGCCTGGTCGGCGCTCTGTTCGAGCGCGTCCTTGCGTTCGGCGTCGTCGAGCTGTTTGGCCGCCTCGTCGAGGCCTTGGGCGACCGAGTCGGCGCGCTCGGACAGCTTCTGCTCTTGGGCCGCCGCCTGATTGCTGTCGGCCCGGGAGACGTTGTCGTTCCACTGCTTCTGCTGCTCGGTAACTTCCTTGGCCTCCTGCTCGAGATTGCTCAGCTCGCCTTCGAGGGCCGCCCGCTTGAACAACTCCCGGGTCCGCTCGAGGGCTTCCCTGAGCCGCTGTTGGGCTTCGGCCAGCCGCTTGAGGGCGTCCTTGGTGGCCTGCGGGTCGAGGTTCTTGAGCGCCTCGCGGAGCTCGTCGAGCCGCTTCCGCATTTCCGGCGTGAGCGCCTTGTCGAGCTGCGAGCGAATCTCGTCGAGCTGCCGCTTGAAGGCCGAATCCGCGATCCCGCCCCGCTCGGCCGCCTTCTCCAGTTCACCCAGCTCATCCCGGGCGGCCTCGGCCTGATCCATCAGGTCCTGTTGATCCTTGGCCACCTGCTCGGCGCGCTTCGCTTCGTCGAACCCGAGGGAGGGATCGTTCTTGTCGGACGGGGAGGCCCGCTGGCGTTCCCGGCTCAAATCCTCGGTCTGGCGCTGGAGCTGACGGCTCTGCGCCACCAGCGAGTCCATCTTCTTCCCGAGCTCCTTGGTCGCCGAGCGTTGCTCGGCCCGAGCCTCGGTGGTGGTCGGCACGATCAGGACGAAGGTCTTCGATCGACCGACGTTCCCCGCCGGAGCGTTGTCCCGCGCCTGGACCCAGTAGTGGACCGTGTCGCCGGGGGTCAACCCGAAGCGGGACAGGTCGAGCCGAGTCGACAGGAGCGCCCGGTCGGACGCGGTCGGCGGCAGGGGCAGCCCGATGGCCACCGCGGCCCGATCGCCGCGCTGCACCGCGGTCACCACCTGGACCGCGGTCACCCCGTGGTCGTCGCGGACGTCGATCACCATCGCCAGGTCCTGACCTAACGCCGCCATGGTGTCCTGGCCGGGCACCGGTACGTCGACCACCGGGGCCTCGTCGGGAACGATCACCAAGGGAAGTCGGATCGGGTCGCCCCCGATCGGGGCGCCGTCGACGGTTTCGAGATCGAGCGCCAATTCGCCCGAACCGCGGGGTGCGAGGGTGCCTCGAAAGGACCGCTCGGACACGGTCAGCGGCAAGGGAGCGGCGCCCAATCGGAAGCCGGCGGTCTTGAGCGGGGCCGTGGTTTCGCCGACGACCTCGATCCGGGTGCCGGCCGGAAGCATCAGGGTGTCGCCACTGATAGGCAGCGGCTCGTCGTCGAGCTTGAGGTAGCCAGGGTACTTGGCGGTCAGGGTCAGGCTGCCCAGAAAGGCGGGAATCCGGACGTGGACCATCACCGTGTCGGAGGTGCGCCCCCCGGCCGCCGCGAAGTAGTAGACATCGCCGGTCAGTGGTCCGGTGGCCCGAGTGGCCCGCCCGGCGGAGTCGAGCCCGACCGGCTCGGCCCGCCACGACTCGCCGACCGCCCGGGTCCACAGCTCGGCATCGCGGCGGCCGGCGGCGGTGAGATCGAGGACCACCGATTCGCCTCGGTCCACCACGGTCCGGTCAGCCCCGAGGGACACCGGGGCGAGGAACGTCGCCCAGGCCTCCGCGGGGGACCACAGCAGCGCCGCCGGCCCCCGGGTCGGTGCGACGCCCCACAGCAACAGGGAGCCGGCGGCCGCGGCGCCAAAGGCGATCTTCCCCCAGCTGGCCCACCGGCGCCGGAGTGGATCGAGCGAGGTCACCCCCCGTTCTCGGACGACGCTCGCCACCGACCGGTCCGCCGCGGCAAAGAGGTCAGCGCTGGTTCCCCGAGCGGCCCCTTCGAGCACCGACCGGACCGCGCCTTGGCGCCAGCCGGGGGTGTGCTCCAACCGGTTCGCCAGCGTCGCGGCGTCGAAGAGCCGCGCCAGCCGAACCGCGAGCCACCCGGCGATGCCTAACGTCGCCCCGACCAGCGCCCACGCCACGATCACCCAGAGCGGCGAGCGGACCCAGCCGAGCCGAACCAGCCACGCCGGCACCGCCAGGGCGATGGCCACGCCCGCCACCGCCCCGGTCCCAAGCCCGACCAGCCCGGCCCGCCGGATCGGCGCACCGATCTCGGTCAGCGCGTCCTTGGTCTGTCCGGAGGTCATCGGTTACCGACTCCCTACGGCGTAGACGAACAGATTGACCCCCATCCGAAGCGCCTCTTCATGCTTCTCGGGCGGATCCCGATGAACCTCCGGGTCCTCCCAGCCGTCGCCCAGATCCGTCTGATAGCTGTAATAGAGCACCAACCTGCCTTCCAGGATAATCCCGAAGCCCTGGGCCGGCTTCCCGTCGTGCTCGTGGATCTTGGGTAGCCCTTTGGGAAACGGATAGACGACCCGGTACACCGGGTGGTCCCACGGCACCTCGACCAAAGGGTGGTCCGGAAACAGCCGGCCGATCTCCTTGCGAATCGACTCGTCCATCCCGTAGTTGTCGTCGATGTGGAGGAACCCACCCTGTTCGAGAAAGGCTCGGAGCACACCAAGATCCCGGTCCGACCACTTGACGTTCCCGTGCCCGGTCATGTGCAGGAACGGCACCTGCCAGAGCTCGTCGTCGGTCAACCGCACCACCTTCTCGCGCGAGGCGATCGGGAACCGGGTACGCTCGCCGATCGCCTTGAGCAGATTGGGCAAACTCGAGGGGTTGGCGTACCAGTCGCCGCCGCCATCGTATTGGAGGCGCCCGATGGTCATCGTCTCCTGCGCGACGACGGGCCCGGCCAGGGTGCCCGACACCAGGATGGCCAACCAAGCCCTCATTGCCCCTCCTCGATGGCCATCCGGTAGCTCTCGTTGCGGGAGAGCCCATGGATTTCGGCCAGCACTTTGGCGATCCGGCTCCGCTCGAGGCCGGCCTGGCGGAGCGCCGACGCGAGGCGGACCGCGTCACCTCGGTCGATCGCGGGCTCGGCGGCCGGTGCACCCGCGACGACCAGAGTCACCTCGCCCCGGACCGTTTCCTGGTGCAAGGTTCCCGCCAACGCCCCCAACGAACTCAGTCGGTACTCCTCGAACTTCTTGGTCATTTCCCGGCCGTACATCACGGCTCGATCGGCGCCACAGACCTCCGCCAGATCCTCGACCAACTCCGCGGTCCGCCCCGGGGCCTCGAAACACACTACGGATACGGTCGAGTCCCGGATCCGGTTGAGCCAGGCGTCGCGGTCCTTGCCCTTCCGAGGGGCAAATCCGAGAAAAAGATAGTGGTCCGCCGGCCACCCGGTCACCGACAGGGCCGTGGCGACCGCGGAGGGCCCTGGAACGGGGATGACCGGGATCCCCCGGGCCCGGGCCCGGGCCACCAAGACGGGGCCGGGATCGCTGACCGCGGGCGTTCCTGCATCGCTGCATAACGCCACGTCCTGACCGGCCACCAGCAGGTCGACGACCTCCTCGACTCTCTGCGGATCGGAGTGGGCGTGGAGGCTGACCAGCCGAGCCCGAGACCCCACGTGGTCGGTCAGCTTGCGAGTTTCCCGGGTGTCTTCGGCGGCCACCACCGGCACCTGCCGGAGCGTCTCGGCGGCCCGCTCCGTCATGTCGCCGAGATTGCCGATCGGGGTGGCGACGACGTAGAGGGTGCCTGGCATCGAGGGAGGATTCGGTGCGGGGCCGATCCGATCGGCCCCGCCCGAATGGAACTACACGGCGTGCTGGTTGGTGTGCTTGTTGATGCGTTCCTGCAAGGCCGCCTTCGGTACCAGGCCCACCACGGTGTCGACGTGGGTCCCGTCCTTGAAGAACAGCAGCGTCGGAATCGAGCGCACATTGAAGCGCATCGAGGTCCGCTGGTTGGCATCGACGTCCAACTTGGTGATCTGCACCTTGCCCGCGTTACTCTTGGCGAGATCCTCCAAGATCGGCGCGATCGCGCGACACGGACCGCACCAGGCCGCCCAAAAGTCCACCAGAACCAGGCCCTTGGCCTGTTCGACGTTGGCCGCGAAGTCGTCGTCGGTCACGTGGATGATCTGCCCCGCATCTGTCATCGTCCAACTCCTCAAAATCGTGTAAGTTTCCACGCTAAATCAGTTGATCACGTTTCGCGGAGGCCGCCCGTTGCTCGACGCCCGCATCGCTCACATCGGAATCGCCGTCGAATCCATCGAGGCGAGCCTTGCCTTCTATCGGGACGTCCTCGGCCTGGCGTCCCACCACGGACCCGAAGAAAAGGACGGCGCGCGGATCGTCTCCCTGCCATTCGGCGAATCCGAGGTGGAGCTGCTCGAGCCGGCCACGCCCGACGGACCGATCGCCAAATTCCTCGCGAAACGCGGCCCCGGCATTCACCACGTGTGCTACCGGGTCGCCGACTTGGACCGGGCCCTCGCGAACTGCCGCGCGACCGGGTACCGACTCGTCGACGAGGTTCCTCGCCTCGGTGCCGGCGGCAAACGGATTGCCTTCCTGCACCCCAAGGCGACGACCGGCATCCTGATCGAACTCACCGAATAGCGCCACCACCTGGCCGCGAGGCGGCTTGGTTGGGAGCGCCTTGGCTGTTGGTGATACAGGGACGGCCCGGTACCCCCGCGGCATTGAGGTCGATCGCATTCACCAACCACGACCCCTGCTTGGTGAACACCATGGTGAACGGGACCGTCTTGACGCACCCTTGGCGGCTCAACTCGACCATGATGATCCGCCGGTCGGTCCGAGCCACCCCGGAGTCCTCGCCCAAAATGCGGTGGGTGCCGCCCTTGAGGTACGCGTGGATGACGGTGACCCGCTGGCCCCAGTTCGCAGGCTTGCCAATGGTCGCGGCCGGGCCCGCGGAAGTGCCCCACAACTCGCCGAGCTGGGCGATATTGCTGTCCGCGATGGCCTGCATGAAATTGGCGGCCACCGCCGCGGGCGCGCCGACCGGCCCCACCGGTTGGATCACCTTGCTGGTACAGGACACGACGACGATACCGAGACCGACCAGTAGCCAGTTGCGCACAGCCCCTCCTCTACCTCCATTACGTGCGCGAAAGTAAATCGACCGGGAGGGCCCGAGCAATGCGGCCAATGCGCCTGTACATCAACATCGACCACGTCGCCACCGTCCGCGAAGCCCGCAAGACCGACGAGCCGGACCCGGTCGAAGCGGCGCTGATCGCCGAGGCCGCCGGGGCCCACGGGATCACCGCCCACCTCCGCGAAGATCGCCGCCACATCCACGATCCCGATATCCAGCGGCTGGCGGCCTCGATCCGGACCGTGCTGAACTTCGAGTTGGCGCTGGCCCCCGACGTCGTCGCGCTCGCCGTGCGCCTCGCCCCCTTTCAGGCGACCCTGGTCCCGGAGCGGCGCGAGGAGGTCACCACGGAAGGCGGGCTCGACCTCTCCGGTGACAACGGCCGGCTGGCCGAGGTGATCAGCCAACTGAAGGCGGCCGGGTCCCGAGTGAGCCTGTTCATCGATCCCGACCTGCCGACCATCGACCGGGCCCGGGCCTTGGGCGTCCCGGCCATCGAGATCCACACCGGCCGGTACGCCCACACCTATCGCCAGGGCGATACCGCCCTACGGACCATTCAGGCCGCCGCCCGGCATGCCGCCGCGATCGGACTCGCGGTCCACGCGGGCCACGGCCTGACCTACCTGAACGTGGCCCCGGTGGCCGCCATCGAGGAGATCGAGGAGCTGAATATCGGCCACAGCGTGGTCAGTCGATCCGTGATGATCGGGATGTACGGCGCGGTCTCGGAAATGGGCCGGATCATCCTCGCCGCCCGGTCCGCGCGTTGACCGGATGGTGGCTCTCGGCCTACACTTAGCGCGATGAGCGTACCCGCCGGCCGGCTGCAGTTCTTCGCTCTCGAGGCCACCGACTACCTCGAGCGCCTCGGGGTCATCGCGGCCCGGCCCACCCCGCCCGTCGGCGAGGAACTGGTCCGCTTGACCCGGGCCCTGAGAGGCGCGGCCCTGATGGCCGGGTTGGCGCCGTTCGCCAATGCCGCCCAGGCGGTCGAGCAGATCGCCAAGGGATACCGCGACGGCAAACTCGGCTGGGACGCCGACCGCGCGAATGAGTTCGGGGCGATCGTCACCGAGTTGCGACGGCTGGTCAACCGGGCCACCGAGTGGACCGACGCCGAGGCCACCGCCGCCGATGCGCTCGCTCGGCGAATCGGCGACCCAGCGGGCCGCGGCAAACCGGCCTCGATCGCCGGGCCGCCGGATGACGAGATCAAACCCAGCGTCCGGGCGTTCGTGGGTCGCGAGGGGGCCCAGATCGCCGGGACCTTGGAGCACGCCGCGCAAGCCGTCGAGTTGGGCCAGCCCGGCGAAACGGCGGACGTACTGCTCCAACGGCTCCAACCGCTTCGCGGGTTGGCGGCCCTCCCCCGGCTGTCGCCGCTTCCCGAATTCCTCGACGCAATCGAGTTGGCGGTCCGGAGCCTTCGGGACACCGCTCCGCCGCCCGCCAGCCCGGCGACGCTGCGCAAGGTCGCCCAGGCGGTGGGCATCCTGGCCCGCGAGGTGGCCGATTCCGGTGCCGCGCCGGCCAGCCACGAGATTGTCGTGGCCGGAGCCGAGGCGCTCTTCGATACCTTCGGCAGCGAGGACGACGTCGTCCCGATCGCCAGCCTGTTCCGGGCCGACGACCCCCGCCCGATCGTGTCCCGCGGCGAGGTGCCCGAGCCCGCGGCCCCGGTCGACCTCCAGATCGAGTTGACCAGTTTGTCGGATCGGTTCCGCCAGGGTGCCGACCAACTCCGAGCGGCGCCGAGCCAGGCGGTGCGATTCTTGACGCTCTACAGCCTCTCAACCCACCTCGCCCCGCTCACCCGTGACGCACACCGGGAACGACCGGTGCTCGGCGGGCTGCTCGATGCGGTCCGGGGAGCCGTCAAATCGAAGGCGGCCGTGGGTTCCCCGGAGGCCTTCGCCGGCTTCCTCCAGCGAGCCGCCGAAGAACTGTCGACCGTCGCCGGCTCCCGCAACGCGATCCTCCTCGCGGATCAGCTCGAGGGCATCGTCGCCGGCTTGGCCGCGCTGCCGCCACCAGCCGTCACGTCGCCGCTGGCCGCCCCGCCGTCCGAGGACGACGTCGTTCCGATCGAAGCGCTCGCGCCCGATGAACCGGCGACGACCTTCTCGCCGTTCGAGCAGTCGTTCACGACCTATCACGCGATGCTCCAGACCCCGGGGCCGACGGTCGCGACCACACCAGTGCCGGTGTCGGTGCCCGAGCGGGAGTTCGAGGCGGACGTGCTCCCGATCGAGATGCTCCTCTACCGCGGCCGCCGCGCCCTCGAGCGCGCCGATGTGGTCCGCCGCGACCTGACCGTGGCCCTCAAGTCCGATCACCCCTTCGTCGAGGTCGAGCCGCTGGTCAGCGAGCTGATCGACCTGGTTCCGCTCGCGCTTGCGGAATAAACTCACCGCGCTGGTCGGGATAGCGGTCTCGGCCTTCTTCTTGTGGTGGGCCCTGAAGGGGCTGTCCTTCGCCGAGATGTGGCACCACGCCAAGTCCGCGAACCTGGGGCTGATCCTGGCGTCCGTCCTGGTCACCACCTCGACCTTCGTGATCCGGATCTTCCGCTGGCGGCTGATTCTCCGCACCGACCAAGGCGAGCCGGTGAGCCGGACCGCGATGTGGCACGCGATCGCGATCGGCTTCATGGCGAACAACGTGTTGCCGCTGCGCGCCGGCGAGATTTTCCGGGCCGTGGCGATCAGTCGCCTGGCCCCGGTGAAATTCTCCAGCGGGCTCTCCTCGCTGGTGCTCGAGCGGCTCTTCGACGGCATCGCCATCATCGGGCTGCTGTTCCTGGGGCTCGTCACCGCCGGGATCCCCGCGACCACCAAGATCGGCGACTTCGTGGTCGCCGATGTCGCCACCAAGATGGCGATCCTCTGCGGGATACTCCTGGTCGGTTGCGCCGTGACCATCGCCTTCCCGACCCTGACCACCCGGATGATCCGCGCGGTGATCCCTGCCGAGGGCCTCGCCACCAAGCTGGTCGGCTTCGTCGAGGGGATTCGGGGCGGCATCATGGCCTTGGCCTCCCCGGCCCGGGTCATCGCCGTGTCGCTCTGGTCGGTGGGCATGTGGTTGTTGAACGCCGCCTCGTTCTGGTTGGGCTATCAAGCCTTTGGTATCGACGTGGGTTACGGTGGCGCCGTGCTCCAGCAGAGCATTCTGGTGCTCGGGATCGCGGCCCCTTCGAGTCCGGGATACGTTGGCGTGTTCGAGGGTGTCATCAAGGCGGTCCTTGCGCTCTTCGCCGTCCCCGGCGATCTCGCGGTCGCCTTCGCGCTGACCTATCACATCACCACCTTCGTGCCGATCACGGTGCTCGGATTGATCTCGCTGGTCCGCACCGGCTTGAGTCTCAAGGCCACCACCGTCGCCTCGTAGATGAACTCCGTTTCGCTGGACGCTCCCGCCAAAGTGAATCTCGTGCTCAGGGTGCTGGCGGCGGAGCGCTCGGGGTATCACGGCATCGAAACCCTCTTCTGCCGGATTGGCCTGTCCGACCGGGTGACCGCCGAGCGGCGGGAGGGCACCGCCGTGACGATCGACGCCGGCGGCGTCGAGCTCGGCCCCGCGGAGGACAATCTCGCGGTTCGGGCCGCCGACGTGGTCCTCCAGGCGACCGGCCGGCGGTTCGGGGTCCATCTCACCCTCGAGAAGCGGATCCCCGTCGCCGCGGGGCTGGGGGGAGGCTCCGCCGATGCCGCGGCGACCCTCGCTGCCGTGAACCAACTGGCCGGTGGGGCGATTCCGCGCGCCGAGTTGCTTCATCTCGCCGCTCGCCTCGGCGCCGACGTTCCGTTCCTCCTGTCGGGCGCCCGGTTGGCACTCGGATGGGGGCACGGGGAGCGGCTGTTGGTCCTGCCGGCGCTGCCCTCGGTCCCGACCCTACTCCTGGTCCCCCCGGTGGCCGTGCGCACCGCCGACGCCTATCGCTGGATCGATGAGGCCCGCCCAACGGCGGTGGGTCGCGGCGCCTTGGCGCTCGACCTCGACGCCCTCTCGCGGTGGAGCGACATCGCCCGGATGGCCGGCAACGATTTCGAGTCGGCCGTGTTCGGCCGAGAGCCGGCGATCCGGGCGGCGTTCGAGGCCCTGGCGCGGACCCAGCCTTTGTTGTGTCGGATGAGCGGGTCGGGATCGACCCTGTTTGCCGTCTACCGGACCGACCGCGACCGCGACGACGCCCGGATGATGCTCGGCAAGAAGCACGGAATCACGATCGCCACCGAGACGGCCTGACCGCCCGGGGCGGCACCGCCCCTCACGGTGCGGGCTCCCGGATCGGCGCGATCTCGACCCGCCAGCCGGCACCCTTCCCGATTCGATAGCGGGTCGCAAAGCTGCCCTGATTGAGCGCGACGGCGAAGTCGAGCAGGCTGTTGAGGTAGCCTAGCGGCTGCCCGGGCCGCACCGCGCCGAAGCTCTTGACGAACGGCACTCGCCCCCGAAACGCGACCACGGCTCCTCGCCGAATCGTCACCGCCACGGTATCGCCCAACTGCAAACCCAGCGAATCGAGCAACCCGGCCCGGAGATTGGTCCACACGTTGCCGAACGGCTGGTCGAGGGTGAGGACCGACCCGATCAAGGTTCGGCCCGATCGGACCGGCGCCAGGTGTTCGAGCTCGACGACGGCGGTGGGCAACTGGGGGCCTACTTGGTCGAACTCGATCAGCCCCGCGGCCAAACGGGCGCCAGTATAGGCGAAGATGTCGCGGCCGTGGAACGTGTGGGACCGATCCGATCCCGGCAGCCGGTTCACGGTCTCGTCGATTTGACGAACCGCGTCGATGCCGAGTTTTTCGGCGACGAAAGTGAACGTCCCGTTGTCCGGCCCGACGAACAGATGCCCGGTGCGGCTCCGGACGACCACAGCCCTCCGGGCGGTGCCGACCCCCGGATCCACGATCGACACGAACACCGTGCCGGCCGGCCAATAGGGAGCGGTTTGCTGCAGCCGGACGGCCGCCTCCCAAACGTCGTAGGGCGGGATCAGGTGGGTCAGGTCGAAGATCCGAAGGGTTCGGTCGACCGAAAAGGCGACCCCCTTCATCTCAGCGATGGAGCCTTCGGCCAGGCCGAAGTCGGTTTGGATGAGGAGCGCGCGCTGAGCCTCCGCCGGTCCGACCAGCGACAGCACCAGTCCCATCCCGCTGAGAACGAGGCGTTTGAGCATTAGGCGGGAATCATAACCGCGCCCCGGGGCCGTTTGACTAACCGGTTGTCATTGCAGAGATTACCGGCGAATTCGGTGGCCCCTCGTCCAACGGCAGGACAGCAGACTTTGGATCTGCGAATGGTGGTTCGAATCCACCGGGGCCAACTCGTTTTCCGGACCTCGGTCCTGTTGCCCCAAACTCAATCCGGGGCTATACTTAGGGGCTATGGCCCTCCCGAACCAGTCGATGGTGTTGAGCCAGATGTTGCTCCTCTCGGGCACCGCCAATCGGGCGTTGTCCGAAGAGATCGCGACCGAGCTGGATCAACCCCTCTGCAAAGCGACGATCCGCCGGTTCGCCGACGGCGAGATCTTCGTCAAGATCGACGAGAACGTTCGGGGTCGGGATGTCTACATCATCCAGCCGACCAACCCCCCGGGCGACAACCTCCTCGAGCTGCTGCTGCTGATGGATGCCGCCCGCCGGGCCAGCGCGGCGCGGATCACGTCGGTGATCCCCTATTTCGGGTACGCCCGGCAGGACCGGAAGGACCAGCCCCGAGTCGCCATCAGCGCCAAGCTGATGGCCAACATGGTGTCGGTGGCCGGGGCCGATCGGGTCCTGGCGGTTGATTTCCACCAGCACCAGATGCAGGGGTTCTTCGACCTGCCGGTGGACCACCTCTACGCCGCGCCCGTCTTCATCAATCACTATCGTCAGAAGAATCTCAAGAACGTCGCCATCGTCGCGTCCGACGTGGGCGGAGCGAAGATGGCCCGTGGTTTCGCCAATCGGCTCAACGCCGGGTTCGCCATCATCGACAAGCGTCGGGTCTCGGCCAATGTCGCCGAGGCCGTGAACGTGGTCGGTGACGTCGAGGGCAAGGACTGCATCATCCCGGACGACATGATCGACACCGGCGGGACGATGACCGAGGGGATCCACGCCCTCAAACGGTTAGGCGCCGGTGACATCTACGTCTGCGCCACCCACGCGCTGTTGAGCGGCCCCGCGGTCGAACGGTTGTCCAACGCGCCGGTGACCGAGGTCGCGGTCACCAATTCGATCGGAATTCCCGAGTCGAAGCAGTTTCCCAAGCTCAAGGTCCTCTCGATCGCCGGACTGTTGGCCAAGGCGATCGGCTACACTCACAGCGACAAGTCGGTCAGTTCGCTGTTCGATTGATTATTCGGTTTTGGAAGGAAGACGAACAATGGCAACAGCTGCATCGCTTTCGGCCCAGCCCCGCACCGGCGGTGGTAAAGGGGTCGCTCGGAGTCTCCGCCGACAGGGCATGGTTCCGGCCGTCGTGTACGGCAAGGGCCGCCAGCCCGAATCGCTCACCATCGACGCCGTGTCGCTCGAGCGACTCCTCGCCAAGATTCGGGCGGCCACCACGATCGTCGACATCAAGGTCGCCGACCGGGAGCCGTTCAAGGCGTTGATCCGCGAGATCCAACGCAATCCGATCCGGCCCACCGACATCGTGCACCTCGATCTCTACGAGGTCCACGCCAACGAGAAGGTCTCGGTGGACGTGCCGCTCAAGTTCGTCGGCACCGCCGAAGGCGTCCGCAACAGCGGCGGCCTCTTCGAGATTCAGCTGCACGATCTCGAGATCCGGGTTCTTCCGGCCGACATCCCCGAGCACATCGAGGTCGACGTCACCGCCCTGATGCTGGGGCAGTCGCTCCACGTGAGCGACCTCAAGCTCGGAGGCACCGAGATCATGACGGACGGGTCGGTGACGCTCTGCGCGGTCGTCGCGCCGAAGGCCGAGGAGCCATCGCCCGCCGCGGCTGCCGCTGCTGTCGAAGGTGCGGCCCCCGCCGAACCCGAGCTCATCCGGAAGCCGAAGCCCTCGGAGGACGAAGAGGGCGAGAAGGCCGAGAAGAAATAGGCGGATTGGGTGGATCGTACCATCGTAGGGCTCGGCAACCCGGGCCCCGAGTACGAGGGTACGCGACACAACGCGGGGTTCGTCCTGGTCGATTACTTGGCGAGCCGGTGGAAGGTCGGTCCGTTCCGGCGCGAGGGTCCGGCGCGAGTCGCCCGGGGATCGGTGGGTGGCGTGGCGGTTCGGCTGATCAAGCCAACCACCTACATGAACCGGAGCGGCGCGGCACTGACCGCCCTCCGGGACGACCCGGGATTCGAGGCCGCCCGCGACCTTCTCGTCGTGGTCGACGAAGTGGCCCTCCCGGTGGGACGGTTTCGATTGCGGGCCAAGGGATCGGCGGGCGGTCACAACGGCCTCAAGAGCGTCGAGGGCGCCCTCCGCACCCAGGAGTACGCCCGGTTGCGGATCGGAGTCGGGCCGCTGCCGCCGGAGTATGATGACATGGCCGACTTCGTGCTCGGACCGCTCGAGCGCGAGGAGGCTGCGACGATAGATGCGCTGCTGGACCCGATGGCCGAAGCGGTCGAGACTTGGATCGCCGATGGCATCGAGATCGCCATGACACGACACAACCGAACCGGAACGACTCCGAGCCCCTAACACTCTGGCGCCATGACCGAGAATCTGACCCTCTACGCCCTGATCATCGGCCTCGTCGGCATAGTCGCGACCTTCGTGACGTTCCTCGCGATCAAGCGGGCCCCCGACGGCAACGAGACCATGAAGGACATCGCCGAGCAAATCCACATCGGCGCCCTGGCCTTCCTCAAGGCCGAGTACCAAATCTTGCTGCCGTTTCTCGTGGTCGTGGCCGTCCTTCTGGGATGGGCCATCGATCCTAAGACCGGCATCGCGTACGCCTTCGGCGGGCTCTGTTCGATCGCCAGTGGCTGGATCGGGATGCAGGGCGCCACCAAGGCCAACGTCCGAACGGCCGAGGCGGCCCGCTCGAGCGGCCAGGCCTCCGCCCTTCGGATGGCGTTCAACGGGGGCGCGGTGATGGGCCTCGCGGTGGCCTCCCTCGGCCTGGCGGGCGTCGCGGTCGTGTTCCGTTTTCTCGGTGCGGAGGAAGCCACCTCCAATGCCAAGCTGTTCTCCGAGATCATCTCCGGCTTCGCGATGGGCGCGTCGTCGATCGCGCTCTTCGCCCGGGTCGGCGGCGGGATCTACACCAAGGCGGCCGACGTCGGCGCCGATCTGGTCGGGAAAGTCGAAGCCGGGATTCCGGAAGACGACCCTCGGAACCCGGCCACCATCGCCGACAATGTCGGCGATAACGTCGGGGACGTCGCCGGCCTCGGTGCCGACATCTTCGAGAGTTATGTGGGCGCGATGATCGCCACCGTGGCCCTCGCGGCGACCTCGACGCTGCTGCTGGACGCCAACCGGATGACCGCGATGCTCCTCCCGGTCGCTTACGCGACGGCCGGTCTGGTGGCGTCGTTGATCGGTGTCTTGACCATGCGGCTCCTCGCGGGCGGCAACCCCGCCAACGCGCTCCGCCTGGTGACCTTCATCGCCGCCGGCCTGTTCCTCGTGTTCGCCTACCTGCTGACCGGGATGATGCCACTCGGAATGACCGACGCGGCCGGTGCCGCCCTGCCCGTCTACGGCCCCTTCTGGGCAGTGCTGGCGGGCACGGTAGCCGGGATCGCGATCGGTCTCGTCACCGAGTATTACACCTCGGCCAAGCCGGTGGAGCGGATCGCCGACGCCTCGAAGACCGGCCCGGCCACCAACATCATCGCCGGGCTGGCCGTCGGAATGCAGTCGTGCATCATTCCGGTATTGCTGATCTGCGCCGCGATCTACGTCTCCTTCGAGTCCGCCGGCCTCTACGGGATCTCGATCGCGGCGGTCGGGATGTTGGCCACGGTCGGCGTCACCATGACCGTCGACGCCTACGGCCCGATCTCGGACAACGCGGGCGGCATCGCCGAGATGAGCCACCTCGGGAAGGACGTCCGGAAGATCACCGATGGCCTCGATGCCCTCGGCAACACTACCGCGGCGATCGGCAAGGGCTTCGCGATCGGCTCGGCCGCCCTCACCGCCCTGGCCCTATTCGCCGCCTACACGTCGGCGGTCGGCTTGACCGGTCTCGACCTGATCGATCCGATGGTCGTCATCGGCCTCTTCGTCGGCGGGGTGATGCCGTTCTACGTGGGCGCGTCGACGATGACCGCGGTCGGGCGCGCGGCGCAAGGGATGGTCGAAGAGGTGCGCCGTCAGTTCCGAGAAATCCCCGGCCTCCTCGAAGGCAAGCCTGGGGTCAAGCCTGACAGCGCCCGGTGCGTCGAGATCTCCACCAAGGCCGCGCTGCGCGAGATGATTGCCCCCGGCGTGACGGCGATTCTTCTCCCCGTGGTCGTGGGTGCCACGATTGGCACCAAGGCGTTGGGCGGACTCCTGGCCGGCGCCACGGTCACCGGCGTGATGATGGCCCTGTTCATGGCCAACGCCGGTGGCGCCTGGGACAACGCCAAGAAGTACATCGAGGGCGGCGCCCACGGCGGCAAGGGCTCCGAGCCCCACAAGGCGGCCGTGGTCGGCGACACCGTGGGTGATCCGTTCAAGGACACCTCCGGTCCGGCGATGAACATCCTGATCAAGCTGATGAGCGTGGTGTCGCTGGTCTTGGCGCCGTGGTTCGCGAGCTTGGGGCGCTAGGACTCCTCGACAAGGCGGGGGCGAGATCCTCGGTCTCGTCCCCTTGCCCATGCTGCGACTCGGAATCGTCGGACTCCCTAACGTCGGTAAGTCGACCCTCTTCAACGCCCTGACTTCGGCCAGGGCGCTGGTCGCCAACTACCCGTTCGCGACGATCGAGCCGAACACCGGCGTCGTCGAAGTGCCGGACCCCCGCCTTGGCAAGATCGCCGAGCTCGTCAAGCCCGTCCGGGTGCTCCCCGCCACCGTCGAGTTCGTCGACATCGCCGGCCTGGTCAAGGGCGCGTCGGAAGGCGAGGGCCTCGGCAACCAGTTCCTCGCCAACATCAAGGAGGTCGACGCGATCGTTCAGGTCATCCGCTGCTTCGATGACGACGACATCCAGCACGTCATGGGCTCGGTCGACCCGGTCCGCGACCGGGAGATCATCAACCTCGAGCTCGCTCTCTCCGATCTCGCCGCGGTCGAGAAGCGACTCGACAAGAGTGCCCGCACCGCCAAGTCGGGCGATCCGCAAGCCAGGATCGAGACCCGGCTCCTCGAGGCCCTCAAGGCGGCCCTGAGCGAAGGCAAGCCGGCCCGGGTGGTCGTCCCGTCGGCCGAGGACCGGCCGGTCTATGACCAATTCAACCTCCTCACCGCCAAACCGGTTCTCTACGCGGCCAATGTCGGCGAGCACGAGGCCAACACCGGCAACGCGCACGTGGATGCGCTGACCCGAGCGGTCACCGATTCAGGGGAGTCCGCCGAGGTCGTGCTCTTCTCGGCGAAGGTCGAGATGGAGCTGGCCGAGTTGGCCCCGGAGGACCGGAAGGACTTTCTCGATTCCCTCGGCTTGACCGAGTCCGGGCTCGATCGCCTCGCCCGGGCCGCCTACCACCTGCTCGGCCTTCGGAGCTATTTCACGGCGGGCGAAAAGGAAGTGCGGGCGTGGACCATTCACGCCGGCGACAAGGCGCCCGCAGCCGCCGGAGTGATCCACACCGACTTCGAGAAGGGCTTCATCCGGGCCGAAACGGTCGGCTACGACGACTTCGTCCGAGTCGGCGGCTGGAAGCCGGCCCGGGAACAGGGACTGGTTCGATCGGAAGGCAAGGAGTATCCGGTCTCCGACGGCGACGTCCTGTTGTTCCGATTCAACGTCTAGAGTCGCCCTCCGGAGGGCGCCACGTCGATGGGCCCCGCGGTCTGGCCGAGCTTCGTTCGCCAGTCGGCGAGCAGCGCGGGACAGGACGCGAGCAGCGCGGCCTCGGTCGGCTGGTCCTTGGCGTGCCGCTTGACCACCGACGCACGGGCGATCGTCCACTGGGGATAGGGTCGATCGAGCAGCACCAACCCGATCCCGGCCTCGAGCCACCCCTCCTGATGCACTCGGGCATACCAGCCAGCCCGCCCGGTCTCATTGACCCGTTCGATCAAGCCCGGCCTCCGATGGCGCCGGACCAAGTTGTTGCAGGGCCCGCGAGGACCGGAGACCTCGAGGCGAACCGCTCCGAGTTGAAAGACATCGCCGACGCAAACGGCCGTCTCGTCGAGCCCCGACACGGTCAGGTTCTCGCCGAATCCGCCCGGGCCGAGGTTCTTGGTTCCCCATTCGGCCCGCCAGAGGGGGTAGTGGGCTGCGGCATAGAGCAACAGGGCCCGCTCGGGTCCACCATGGCCGGCTTTCCAGACCTGGGCGTCGCCTGAGAGGCCGTCTCGGCCAGCCCAGACCCTCCCTTGAACGGGCTCCTTCCAAATGGCGCTGGTCCAGACCCGATCGAGCGGGTCGGTGGCGGAAGCCGAACCCGAGGTGCGGGGTTGGCCGGTTTGTATCGATTCCACACGCATTGAGCGACTCCTCGAAAAGGCGCCCCGATTGTCGAGCACCGAAACCGTTGCGCCAGAACAACCTAGCGACTATCTTGCCGGCGCAAACAAACTATCCTCCTCTCCCCTCCGCACCCAGGGTTGAGGCGTCCTCGAGACCAAAGGAAGGCGTGCATGACCCGTCCGTACGAGGTGGTCTACATCTTCGATCCTGCCCTGGACGATGAGACCATCAATGCCAAGCTCACCCATTTCCATGGCCTGATTCAAGTGGCCGGCGTCGATGCGCCGCAGGTGAATCATTGGGGCCGTCGGACCCTCTCCTACCAGATCAAGAAGCGCGACACCGGCTATTACGTCATCGCCAATTTCGGGACCGACGCGAAGCTGCTGCCGGAGTTCGAGCGCGCCATCAAGCTCGACGAGGGTGTCTTGCGGCATCTCGTTGTTCTCAATGACGAGCCGCCCACGCCGGCGAACTACGCCGCGGTCAAACCGCAGGACGCTGAAGAGGAGGACGACGAATGAGCCGTCATCGGAAGGGCGATCCACTCGCCGAATTGCGGATCCGGATCGTCGACTACAAAGACGACAAGCTGCTGTCTCGCTTCCTGACCGATCGAGGCAAGATTCTGCCCCGCCGGCTGAGCGGCGTCACCGCCCGGCACCAGCGGCAGATCGCGGTGGCGATCAAACGAGCCCGCTACCTCGCGTTGCTGCCCTACATCAAGGGACACACCGGCTGATGACCGACACCGCGGCGCCCCTCGACGCGGGGCGCCGCCCCGCATTCGGCACCGCGTTCGTGATGGCGGCGTTCCTGTACGTGGCGCCGCCATTGTTTCTGCTGACCCCGCTCTGCCTGCTGTTGCTGTTCTCCCGGCCCCACACCGGCCGGGAGTGGTTCTGGATCCTGACCAGCGCCGGTGCCGCGGCCTATTCGGTGCTCCTGGCCGCCCGAAGCACGGCGCCCGACGCCACCCTGGTCTCGGCGTTTGCGCTCTTCTGCTCGGCGAGCTTTCTGCTGTACACCCACGTCATCAAAGCGGCCGACCCGGTGGTGCGCGGGCTCGCCGCCTTGATCACGGCGGCCGGCGCCATCATCCTGTGGACCTCTCGAACCGGTCTCGAGATCGGAACGCTCGATGCCCTGGTGGAGGCCAACCTCCGCGCCACGATCCCGATCCTGCTGAAAGACGCACCCGCGGCCCAGATCAGCGCGGCGAATGCGGCCGTTCCGGTGTTCGTCCGGATCATTCCGGGCCTGGTGATGTTCCAGGCCCTGGCGGGCCTCGGGCTCGCCTGGCGCTGGTATCACCGCATCGCGGCTGCCCCGGCCAGCCCGGCGTCGGGACCGTTCCGGGCCTTTCGTTTTCCCGACCCCCTGATTTGGGGTGCTATCTTTACGCTCGGCTTGAGCTTAGTCCCGATGGCTGACGGGCTGAGTCGGGTCGTTCACAACGCCCTGGTCATCTGGGTCGGGCTGTATCTGACCCGCGGTCTCGCCGTGGTGTGGGCGGCGACCCACCGGTGGTCGCTGCCCGGCAGACTGTTGCTATTCGGTTTTTCTTTCCTGGCGCTCCCCGTGGCGTTCGGCACCGTCGTGACGCTCGGGCTCGCCGATGTGTGGGTCGATTTTCGGCGCCGTGCGGCGCTCAATTCCGGAGGAACAGAGTCAGATGGAAGTCATTCTACGTGAGGACGTGAAGGACCTCGGCCGAGCCGGGGCCCTCGTCAAAGTGAAGCCGGGGTACGCCCGCAACTTCCTGCTGCCCCGCGGCCTGGCCTACGAAGCCACCGATGGCAACAAGCGGCGGATCGAGAACGAGCAACGGGCTCGCAACGCCAAGGTGACCGCCGAGAAGACCGAGGCTCAGGCGTTTGCCACCCGACTCGCGTCGGCTCACCTCAAGCTCAAGGCGAAAGCCGGCGAAGGCGACCGGCTGTTCGGCTCCATCACGTCGGCCGACCTCGGCGAGGCGTTGGCCAAGGCCGGGTTCGTCATCGACAAGCGCAAGATCGAACTCGAACACCCGATCAAGACCCTCGGCTTCCACACCGTGACGGTCCGCCTCCATTCCGAGGTCCCGGCCGAGTTCAAGGTGACCGTCGAGCCGGAATAGTCGAATGGCCACTGGGATCGTGTATGTGGACGGGCCCCGGCTGGCCCGTTCCATGTATGCGGCAGCGGACTGGGTCGCCGCGGGGCGCGACGAGATCAACCGGATCAACGTTTTTCCGGTGCCCGATGGCGACACGGGAACCAACTTCAGCCTGACGCTGCGGTCGGTCGCCGACGCGCTCCAGGCGTTGGGCAACGCCCCGCTTGGCGAAACCGCCCAGGCGGCGGCTCGCGGCGCGGTGCTCGGCGCCCGGGGCAACTCCGGAATGATGCTGGCGCATTTCCTTCTCGGATTCGCCGAGTCGATCGGCGCCCGCCGCACGGCAACCGCCCCGGAGATCGCCGCCGCCCTCGAGCGAGGCGCCGACACGCTCTACCACGCGCTCGACGAACCCCGCGAGGGGACGATCCTCACGGTGGCTCGCGAAGTCGCCAAGGCCGCCAAGGCGTCGGCCGCCTCGACCAAGGACCTCCGCGCCTTCCTCCGCGAAACGCTGGAACGCGGCAACACCGCCTTGGCAGAAACCACCGAACTCCTGGCCGTACTGAAGGAGGCCGGCGTCGTCGACGCGGGTGGCATGGGGTTCGTTCGGATGTTCGAGGGCGTGGTGCGACTGGTCGAGGGCGACCCGATTCTCGCGGCCCAACCGGTCGAGACGACCGGCGAGGTCAGCGCCGCTGCCGAGTTCACCGTGGCCGCCGAACGCGACTTCCAGTACTGCACCGAATGTCTGGTTCGCGGCGATCAGCTCCCCGCCGGCAACGACGTCCGGGCCGCGATGCACGCCTTCGGCGGCTCGGTGGTGGTGGTCTCGGTCGGCGACATTCTCAAGATCCACGTCCACACCGATACGCCGGACGCCGTGTTCGCCTACGCCGAGCGCTGGGGGCAGATCACCGCTCGGAAGGCCGACGACATGCGGGCCCAGCACCGCGCACTCCAGCACCACCCCCGGCGCCCGGTGGCCGTCATCGCCGACTCGTCCGCCGACCTCCCCGACACGGTCCTCGACCGGCACCACATCTCGTTGGTCCCCCTTCAGGTGACCTTCGGCGACACGACCTATCTCGACCGAATCGGGTTGAAGCCGGAGGAGTTCTACCGGCTGCTTCGAGACGCCAGGACCCTCCCGACCACCTCTCAGCCCGCCCCAGGCGAGTTCGTCCGGGCGTTCCGGTCGGGGGAGGCAGCGGCCGACGAGGTGGTCGCGGTGCTGCTATCCGGGGGCCTGTCCGGCACCGTCCAGGCCGCTCAGGCGGCCCGTCGCGCGGGCCAACTCGATCGGGTGCACCTGTTCGACAGCCGAACGGTGTCGCTGGGGCTCGGGATGTTGGCGCTCCGCGCCGCCGAGCTGGCAGAGTCAGGGTGGACCGCCAGCGCGATTGTCTCCGAGCTTGACAGGGTGAGGTCGCAATCGGGTCTGTTTCTTACGGTCGACACCTATGAGAACCTTCTGCGGTCGGGACGCGTATCGAGAGGAAAGGCCTGGTTGGCCGGGATGCTCGACGTCAAGCCGATCCTCTCGCTCGACGCGGCCGGAAAGATCATCCCGGTCGATCGCGTTCGGGGCCGCGACCACGTGGTCGCGCGGGTCCTCAACTTGGTCGATCGGGCGCTCACCCCACGGCCCACGTCCGTTCGATTCGGAGTCGCCCATGCCAATGCCCCGGAGGTCGCCGAGCGGGTTCGAACCGCGCTGGTCGCGGCCTATCGGCCCCGTGACTGTTTCGTGGCGCTCGCGACGGGGGTCTTGGGAACCCATGTTGGGATCGGCGCCTGGGCGGTATTCTTCCAAGTCGAGGACGGGACCCCGATCGGTCCTCCCACAGGTGGCCGTGCCTAGAATCACTCTCGCCCAGTTGCCCGAGCCGGTCCGCGCCGCCCTCCTGGCGGTCGACGACCGCAAGGCCCGGGATATCGTCGCCCTCGATCTGCGTGGCTTGTCGAACGCGACGGACTACTTCATCGTGGCGTCCGGCACGTCGGATGCTCACGTCCGGGGCATCGCCAACCTAGTCCTCGACCGCCTCGCCGAGATCGGTATGAAGGCCCACCACGTCGAAGGGCTCACTACCGGCCGGTGGGCCTTGCTCGATTTCGTCGATTTCGTGGTTCATTTGTTCCATCCGGAGGCCCGCGCGTTCTACCAGCTGGAGCGCCTCTGGAGTGATGCCCCGGAGCTTGCGTATACGCCAGCGCCCGAAAGAAAGGCTTGATCATGCGTCGCTCGTTGCTCGCCGTCGTTCTCGGATTGCTGCTCCCCGGCGCGGTTTCCGCCCAGTATTTCGGGCGCAATCGGGTTCAGTACGGCCGGTTCGACTTCAAGATCATCCAGACCGAGCATTTCGACGTCTACTATTACCAACGGGAGCGGGAGGCCGCCCTCGACATCGCCCGGATGGCGGAGCGGTCGTATGCCCGGCTCTCGCGAGTGCTGGCCCACGAGTTCGAGGAGCGCAAGCCGATCATTCTCTACGCCTCGCACAGCGACTTTCAGCAGACCAACCTGGCGGGCGGGGACGTCGACGAAGGGACCGGCGGCTTCACCGACTATCTCCGCCACCGGAACACCTTCCCGTTGTCGGGCTCCTATGACGATGACGAGCACGTCCTGGCCCACGAGATGGTCCACCAGTTCCAGTTCGACATCTGGTCGCGCGGCCGGACCGGCGCCGGAATCCAGGGCATCTTCAGCGCCAACGCGCCGCTGTGGTTCGGCGAGGGCATGGCGGAGTATTTCTCCCTCGGACCCACCGACTCGAAAACGGCGATGTGGCTCCGTGACGGCGCCCTCGAGAGCAAGTTGCCGTCGGCCAGCGATTTCGTCCAAGTCTTCCCCTATCAGTACGGCCACGCGTTGGTCACCTACATCGGTCAGCGGTGGGGTGACGAGGCGGTCGGCGCGGTCACCAAGAACGCGATCGGCGGCGGTCTCGAGCTCTCCCTCCGGCGGGTGCTCGGGATCAACTTCGAACAGTTGGTGACCCAGTGGCAGGATGCGGTGACCAAGCAATACTTGCCGGAGATCCAGAACCGCGACAAAGCGCGGGCGGTCTCGAAGGCGGTGTTGACGGAGAAACGCTCCGACGGCACCTGGCACTTGGCCCCCGCGCTCTCCCCGGACGGTTCCCAGGTCGCCTACTTCAGCGAGAAGGACTTTTTCTTTCTCGACTTCTGGCTGGGCAACGTGGCCACCGGCAAGGCGACCCGCCGCCTGCTCAAGACCACCTTCAGTGGCAGCTACGAGTCGTTCCGGTACCTGTCATCGTCCTCGGCCTGGTCCGAGGACGGCACGATGATCGTCCTCGCCGCCAAACGCGCCGGCAAGGACGACATCGTCATCGTCAACCCGAAAAACGGCAGCCAGATTCGCCGGATCACCCTGCCCCTCTCCGGCGTCACCACCCCCGCGTTCAGCCCCGATGGATCGAAGATCGTCTTTACGGGTCTCGAAGGCGGGCGGTCCGATCTCTACACCGTCAACATCGACGGCAGCGAGATGCGGCGGCTGACCAACGACAAGTTCGCCGATCAACACCCGGTCTGGTCGCCCGACGGCAAGACGATCGCGTTCGCGACCGATCGGGGGCCGGACACCGATCTCGATCGGCTCAAATGGGGTGAGCTGCGGATCGCGCTGTACCACCTCGCCGAGGGCCGGGTGGACGTGTTGCCCGGCATGGATGAGGGCCGCAATTCGAGCCCGCAGTGGAGTCCGGATGGCCAGTCGATCGCGTTCGTGTCCGACCGCGACCTGGTCGCGAATCTCTTCCTGGCCGACCTCAAGGACGGCAACGTCTATCAGCTGACCAATTTCTACACCGGCGTCCAGGGCATCACCCCGCTCTCGCCGGTGCTCAGCTGGGCTCGTCAGGCGGACAAGCTGGCATTCATGTACTTCGAGCAGGGCAACTACGACGTGTACGCGGTGGATGATCCTCGGTCGCTCAAGAAGGCTCCCTGGCAGCCAAGCGAGGCCCCTGCGCGCCAGATCCTGGTGCAAGCCCCCACCTTGCCGTCGGCTCGCTTGACGCCGGCCGACGACACCACCGGGCAGGCCTCCCGCCGACCCGACGTGCTCTCGGCGACGTCGGTGTACCGCGGACCGACCGGCTTCCGCCGCACCGACTCCCTGCCGGCGACTTCCGATTCGCTCCGGGCGCCGCAGCCGGTCACCATCGCCAAGATGCTCGACTCGGTAGAGATCGCGCCGCCGGACACCACCGATTTCGTGATGCGGCCGTACAAGGCGAAGTTCGAACCGGAGTACGTGGCCCGTCCCACTATTGGGTACACTCGGGACAACTTCGGGCGAGGGGTCACCGGATCGGCGACGCTGGTGCTCGGTGACATGTTGTCCGATCAGCAGATGATTTTCGGCGCCTCGCTCAACGGCCGTCTGCCGGAGACCCAGGTGCTGGCGCAATACATCAACCTCAGGCGGCGATTGAACTGGGCGGTCGGCATCCAGCAACAGCCGGTGTTCTACCCGTTCGGGGCCACCATCGAGCCGGGACCCGGCAACAGCGAGAACACCTTCGTCACCCAGTACCGGCGGCTGGTCTTCCGGGACATCACGGCCCAGGGCTTCTACCCCTTCAGCCGGTTCTCCCGGATTCAGGCCGGTCTCACCTTCGCGAACATCGACGACGACATCTTCGAGATCCGGGAGCCCTACAATCGCTTCAACGGGGTGCCCACCCAGGCCCCCTTCCTCGATACCCGCGATCTCCAGAACGTCACCTATCTGCAGCCGTCGATCGCGTACGTGTACGACAACTCGCTGTCCGCCTATGTCGGGCCGTTCCTCGGCCGCCGTGCCCGGTTCGAAATCTCCCAGAACCTCGACGTGCTCGGGGGTCAGGTGGACGAAAACGGCCGGCCGAGAGGCTGGAAATTCACGACGGTCACCGCCGACGCCCGCCGCTACGACCGGGTCGTCGGCAACGTCACCCTGGCGACCCGAGCACTCTTCTTCGGACGGATGGGACGGGACGAGGCGCAGTTCATCTTTTTCGGGGGCAACACCGAGTTGATCCGCGGCTACACCACCGGGTCGTTCCAGCGCAACGAGTGCTCCGGTCCAACCGATCCCGAGTCCCTGTCCGGGTGTGCCGCGTTCGACGAATTGATCGGATCCCGGGCCGCCGTGTTCAACGCGGAGCTCCGCTTCCCACTGATCGCGGGCGGCCTCGGCTTCATTCCGGCCTCCGGCTTCCCGGGGGCGATCGAGGCCGCGATCTTCTACGACGCCGGCGTGTTCTGGGAGTCGGGCCAGTCGGTCCGGCTCAAGCGGGAGGCCGGTGAGACCGCGGCCACGGTTCGGCGCCCGCTGACCAGCGTCGGCTTCTCTCTCCGCGCCAATCTCCTTAACTTCCTGATCCTTCGGCTCGATCATGCCAGGCCGCTGCAGCGCAACGGTGTAGGTGGAGTGTGGACGATAAGCCTGGGACCGACATTCTAGCGCAACGATCAAGCCCGAGCAGGCGCCCGCCTGCTCGGGTCGTTTTGGCGGCGTTCCTCGCGATTCTCGCCGGTTGCCCCAATCGAGCCTCCGATCCGCCCCCCGACCTCCCGGCGGTCGGAGGCCACGCGTCGCTGATTCGCGTCCCGAGGGACGGGGGCACGGTCGAGGCCTACGATCCCGATAGCCTGGTCGAACCGATCTGGACCAGTCGGGCCCCGATTCCCAGAACCCGTGAAGTGCTCGGGGTCAACCTGGAGGCAAGGCTCCTGCTCGCGGTCGACACCCTGAATACCCTGATCGCGGTCGACCTCGAGTCCCGAGGGATCCGAACCCAAACCACCGGGGTCGAATCCGCCGTGATGGCGCCAGACGGCGCCGTCTACGTCCTGGCTTCGACCAGACGGATTACCCGGGTCGGGGCCGGTGTTCCGGTGTCCTACCGCACGGTGCTGCCGGTCCCGCCGGTGTTCCAGGCGGGCACCCTCGGTGAGCGTTACGTCGCGGTGCTAGGCACCACCCCACCACGGCTCGTGGTCATCAGTCCGGAGCGGCAACTCGGCAGCACCGACATCGTCGCCGGCGAAGCGGCCGCGACCGCCTGGGGTGACCTGGTGGCCGTGGTCGCTTCCGATCAGGTGGTGATCTACGAAACCGAGGATCCGTTCGGTTCCCGGTCGATCCGGACCAGCCCGACGCCCCGCCACGTGGCCTTCAGCCCCTCCGGACACCGCCTCTACTTGGCGACCAGCGGCCCCGCCATCCAGGTGTTCGATCGTTTCGGCCTCGACAAACTCGCCGAAATCGAGCTTCCCGGCGTGCCGGAGCGGTTTCGGACCGACGGGTCGGGGCGGTGGCTGGTGGCGCGACCCGCAGCCGGCGACTCGGTGTGGGTCGTCGATCTCGCGACCGGCCGTTTCGTCGCCACCGCCGAGTCGGAGTGGGCGGAGGACTTGCCGACGGTAGCCGGGCCGGCAACCCTGTTGGTCCGCGTGGCGGACGACATGATCGCCTACGACATCAGCGGTCGGGCGCCGACGGAGGTCGGCCGGGTCCCGGGCGGCGGCGCGGACGCCTGGGTCGTAACGACCTGGATTCCCCGCGAGCGGAAAGACCGGATCGCCGTGCAGGCCGAATCGCTTCTGGTCGCGCAGGACAGCCTCCTGGTGGCGGATTCATCCGCCAACGCCGGCGCCGAGCAGCTCTATCTCCAGGTCTCGAGCTCGCAGAACGCCGACTGGTCGAAGGAATTGACCAAGCAGCTGACCGCGGGTGGCTACCCCGCCCGCGTCCTCGACCCGGCCAACACCGACGACGGCTATCGGGTCGTGATCGGCCCTTACCTTACCCGCGACGCGGCCGAGGAGGCCGGCCGAAAACTGGGCCGTCCTTTCTTCATCTTGATCAATCCGCCGATCCGAAATTGAGGCCGCCGGCCGCCTGCTACCGACGACCCTGACCGACTATCTTTCGCCCGTCCAACCATCCGGAATCTCCATGAAACTTCTCAAGCTGGAACTCTCCGGCTTCAAGTCGTTCGCTGATACGGTCACCCTCGGCTTCGATCACGGCGTCACCGCCATCGTCGGTCCCAACGGCTGCGGCAAATCCAACGTCTCCGACGCGGTTCGCTGGGTCCTCGGTGAGACGTCGGCCCGATTGCTCCGCGGCGGCAAGATGGAGGACGTGATCTTTCAGGGTTCCATCAATCGGCGCCCGGTCAACGTCACCGAAGTGTCGCTTTACCTCGACAACACCGAGGGGACCCTGCCGATCGCCTATCACGAAGTGGTGATCACCCGACGGCTGACCCGGTCGGGCCAAAGCGAGTACTTCATCAACAAGAGCGCCGTTCGACTGCGGGACGTGAACGACTTGCTCCGGGGAACCGGCCTGGGAAGCGACGCCGGTGTGGTGATGGAAGCGAAGATGATCGACCTGCTCCTCTCCGATCGGGCCGACGAGCGGCGCTCGCTATTCGAAGAGGCCGCCGGCATCGGGTTGTATCGCGACCGCAAGCAAAGCACCGAACGACGGCTGGAGGAAACCGGTACCGATCTCCAGCGACTGGAAGACCTCCTCTCCGAGGTCCAGTCGCAGATCCGAAGCCTGGCCCGCCAGAAGGGCAAGGCCGAACGGCATGCGAAGCTGATGGAAGAGAAGTTCTCGGTCCAGCTCACCCTGGCCGCCCGGCTGCTGGAGGAAAACGCCGACCACGCCCGCGGGATGAAGGTCTCCCACGAGCAGCTCGGCACTCGGATTCCGGAACTCAAGGAGCACCTCGGCGCCGCCACCCATCGGCTCGAGGGCACCACCCGCGACCGAGCCCGCGCCGAAGAGCACCGGGCGATCGTCGCCCGCGACCTCGCCGCGGTGCAGATCGCGCTGGGCAAGCTCGACGGCGATCTCGCGGTGGCTGCCGAACGCCTGGCCCATGCCCGGGCTCGACGGGACCGCGACGAGGAAGAGCGGCAACAGGTCGCCCTCCGGACCAAACAGGCCCAATTGGAGCGCGACCAAGCGGGAGCCGACCGGGCCGAAGCGGAGACGGAGCACGGCGCGATCCAGCAGCACCTGCTCGAACGCGCCGAGGTCGAAGAGCGGGTCCGCGCCGGCCTCCAACAGCACCGCGAGTCGGTCCGCCGGCTCGAGGAGTCACTCCACGCCCAGGCGCAGAGCCTTCGCGCTCTCGAGGGCGAACGCACCTCGCTCGAGAGCGACCTCGCGGTCCAACGCGAAGCGCTGGCTCAGCAGCGCGCCCACTGCGCCGGGCTGGCCGATGACTACAGTCGGGTCGAGGCCCGCGGCCGCGCCGCCGAGCAAGAGGCGGCCGACCGGGAGCACGATACAATAATCGCGACCGCCGCCTCCGACCGAGCCCGCCACCTCGTCAATGAGACCCGGGAACGGGAAGCGATCGAGCGTGACGAACGCCGCCTCGCCGAAGAGACGCTCACCCAGGCGTCGGCCCGACGGCAAGCCCTTGAGGAGCTCGAACGGGACCGAGTCGGTCTCGCCCCCGCGGCCCAGGCCCTCCTTGCCGCCCGCGAGCAATTCGGGTCGGCCGTGCTCGGGCCGCTCAGCGACTTCATCACCACCACCCGCGAAGACGCCGAGCTCACCGAGCGGCTGTTGGGCGAGTGGATGCATGCCGTGCTGGTGCGGGACTGGAACGCGATCAACGCGATCCATGCCTGGCACGAGGAGACCCAACCCGGGGCGTTGGTCCTCCTTCCGATCGATCCGGGTCCCACCGAGGAAGGGCCAGGGACCCATCCCCTCGCGTCGCGGTTGTCGGCCGAAGGACCGGCCGCGGCCTGGATCAACTCGCTGCTCCGCGGCTCCGAGGTCCTCCACCCGTCCGGGCGGGTTCTCAAACGCCGCTCTGGAGCGGTCCTGCTCACCGGGATCGCGGCCCCGTCCGGGCCGATTCGCCGCCGGGCCGACCTGGCGGCGCTCGGCCAGGAAATCGAAGTCCAGGAAGCCCAAGTCGCGGCGATCGTCGTTCGTCTGACGGCAACCCGAGAACGGTTGACCGACGCCGAGCGGGTGGCCGCTGAGGCCCAAAACGTCGTCGAGCAGGCCCGGGAGCGCGACCGGCAGGCCGTCGCCGCTCGCGAGGACGCCCATCGACTCCTCCAGAGCCTGGGCCGGGAGCGGCAGGAAGCGGAGAATCAGCTCGGTCGCCTCAACGAGCGAATCGCCCGTGCCGAGTCCCGACTGTCGGAGGTCGGCACCTCGATCCGCGACGGCGAGCTGGCCCGGGTTCGTCACCAAGAAGAGCTCGCCACCGCTCGGGCGGATCTCGCGTCGGTGGAAGGCGAACTCGAGGCCGCCCGAGAAAGCCGAGTCCATTGGCAGGTGCAGGAAGCCCATGTGGCGGCCCGTCTCCGGGCCACCACCGAGCGGCTCGATCGGGCCGCCCAGACCATTACGCTCGCCGAGCAGGCCGCGGCCGGCCTGGTCAACGAGATCGCCCAACTCGACCACGAATCGAGCAGCTTGGCCGCGCAGCACGCCGAATGGGCCGAGCATCGTAAGGAGCGTCTGGCGACACTGGCCGAGCTCGAGACCGCCTCGGCCCGGGCCGAAGCCGCGCTGGCGGAAGCGAACGCCCACCTCCAGGACATCGATGCCAGGGTCCAGGAGCTCCGGAGCGAGCTCGATGCCGCGACCGAAGAATTCTATCGCCTCGAGGTCGAGCTGACCGAGGTCGCCGGGACTCGGCGGAACTTGATCGATCGGATCGAAACCGAATGGCGCGCCTCGTTCGATGATCTGATGAGCCGGGTCCAGACCCTCGATCTGGACCGCGATACCCTCGAAGCCGAGCTGGGTCGGATCGTCGCCGCCCTCGAGGCGATCGGCCCGGTCAACCCGCTCGCGGTCGAGGAGCATGCCGAGGAGACCAAGCGGCTCGAGTTCCTCACCGCTCAGCGCGACGACCTGGTCGCCGCCCGTCAGTCGCTGTTCCAGGCGATCAAGGAGATCGACGGTACCGCCCGGACCCTGTTCCTCGAGACGTTCGCCGCCGTCCAGGGCAACTTCCAGAAAGTCTTCCACACCCTGTTCGGTGGCGGAGAGTGCGACCTCCGGCTCTCCAACCCCGACGATCCGCTCGACGCGGAGATCGAGATCCACGCGGCCCCTCGGGGAAAGAAGACCCAGCGCATCCATCTCCTCAGCTCCGGCGAGCGGACCCTGGTGGCGGTGTCGCTGCTGTTCAGCATCTACCTGACCAAGCCCAGCCCTTTCTGCCTGATGGACGAGGTCGACGCCCCGCTCGACGACGCGAACGTCGGGCGGTTCACCAACCTGCTCCACGAGTTCAAGACGGATACCCAGTTCGTCGTCATCACCCACAACCCCCGGACCATGCAGGCCGCCGACTCCGTCTACGGCGTGACCATGCAGGAGCCGGGCGTGTCGACCATCGTCGGTGTCCGCCTGGGTGATCAGGAGCGCGCGGCGGCGTAGCGGATGCTGATTCTGTTCCGGGCCGACGCGTCGAGCGCCGACGAGCAACGGGCCGCGGCCCTGATTCAAGAGCAGGGCCTCACCGCCCAGTCGATCCCCGGCCTCCGCCGCCGGGCCATCGCAATCGTCGGCAACGACGGCCGAGCCGACCCGGCGCGCTTCGCGACCCTGCCAGGGGTCGAAGAGGTCGTGCCGCTCTCGAAGCCCTACCGGATGGTTGCCCGAGAATGGCGGTCGGAGCCCACCGTCGTGCAACTCCCCGGCGGCGTCGCGGTCGGAGGCAACGACGTCGTCGTCATCGCGGGGCCGTGCTCGATCGAAAGCCCGGAACAGATCCACGCCACCGCCCGCGCCGTCAAAGATGCCGGCGCGGTCGCGCTCCGCGCCGGGGCGTTCAAGCCGAGAACGTCTCCCTACGCTTTTCAGGGGCTTGGGGCCTCGGGTCTCGAGCTTCTCGAGCAGGTTCGGCGGGACACCGGCCTGCTGATCGTCACCGAGGCCATGGACGACGAGACCTTCGACCAAGTGGCCGCCGTCGCCGACGTGGTTCAGATCGGCGCGCGGAACATGCAGAATTTCAGCTTGCTCAAGCGCGCGGGACGATCCAGCAAGCCGATTCTCCTCAAGCGAGGGCCCACCGCTTCGATCGTCGAGTGGCTGATGTCGGCCGAGTATGTGCTTGCCGAGGGCAACCCGAACGTCATCCTCTGCGAAAGGGGCATTCGGGGCGCCGACGCCACGACCCGAAACATCTTCGATTTGAACGCCATCCCCGCGGTGAAGCAGTTATCGCACCTGCCCGTCGTCGCCGACCCGAGCCATGGGACCGGCCGCCGAGGCCTGGTCCGCCCCATGGCCCGAGCGGCGATCGCCGCTGGCGCCGACGGCCTCCTCGTCGAGGTCCACGTGCATCCCGACCAGGCGCTGTCCGATGGCGCCCAGAGCCTTTACCCCGAACAATTCGCGATGGTGATGGACGAGGTGCGGGGGATCGCGGCAGTGATCGGGCGGGGCGTCGCCGCCGCGCGGGTGGGAGTGGACCGATGATCCGCCGGATCGGATCGGTCGCCGTCGCGCTGATGGTCTGCACCGGCTCGGTTGCCCTGGGTCAGGACGCCGCGGCGATCGTCAGCCGCTCCGGGCGCCTCTACCGCAACCTCAGCTCGCTCCAGGCGAAGTTCGTCCAGATCATCGAGGATCGGGCCCAGGGCGACACCCTGACCAGCCGGGGAACCGTCGTTCAGGGTGGGGACAACTACTTCGCGATGCGCTTCGACGATCCGCCAGGCGAGGCGATCGTGGTGGACGGGAAGAGCATCTGGACCTACCTGCCGAGCACGTCGCCCAACGAAGTCACCCGGTCGCCGATCCCAACCGATCCAGTGTACGGCGTCAACCTGCTGGCCAAGCTGCTCGACCGGCCCCAGGATCGCTATCAGGCCGGGTACCTTCGGCGCGACACCGCCAGCGGCGTGACGGTCGACGTGATCGAGTTAGTGCCGTCTTCCGAGAACGCCCCGTTCAGGCGGGCCAGGATCTGGCTGGCGGTGGGCGATGGCCTGCCGCGGCGAATCGAGCTGGACGAGGGGTTCGGGGCCCGCCGGATCCTGATCCTGAGCACCCTCCGACCGAACATCGCGGTGTCCCGCCGTACCTTCTCGTTCGAGCCCCCTCCTGGCGTTCGGGTGATCGACAAGAGCTGACGCCGGCTCAGTCCGTCTTCCACAACAGCCGCTGGATCTCCGCCAACCGATCGGGATCGGTCGTCGTACGGCGAGCGATCGGCACCGCCCGCCGGGCCAGGGCCCGATAGAGGTCGCGGTGTTCCTTGCCGAGAGCGGCGAGATGCGTCTTGACGGTCGCCACGTCGCCCCGCCGAATCGCCCCGGTCAACGCGTGCGCCGGCGGGAGCAGCTTGAGGTTGGAGACGGTACCCTGGAGCAGCGGCAGGAACATCGCCCGAGCATCCGCCAGCGCGATGCCGGTACCCGCCGCGATCTCGACCGCGACATCGTAGAGCACGGTGATGTAGGTGGCCGCGAAGGTCGCCGCGGCATGGTAGGCGGGCTTGGCGGCCAGGGGGATGACCAGGGGCGTCATCCCGAGAAGCCGGGCCAGCCGGCGTCCGGCTCGGATCGCGCGGGCGTCCCCCTCGAGCCCGACGTACGATCCGGGCAGACGGGACGCGGCGGTGGCCGGTACGGCGAAGCTCTGAAGTGGATGAAACGAGCCGAGCGCGGCCCCGGAGAACGCCAACGGCTTCAGGGCGGATCGATCGTGGAGGCCGGAGAGATGGAGGACGACACTGGTTGGGCCAACCACCCCCAACTCACCGAGCCGGGCCGCCATCCCCCAGATCGCGTGATCGGGCGTCGCGATCAGGACCCATCGGGCCCGCCGGTAGGTGGCGGCCTCCGAGACCAGGCCAGCGGGCGCCGGCAGCGTCTTGCCCAGTTTCCGAACCGCGAACGTCACCGCCACATCGCGGGCCACCAAGGCCGCGCCCATCCCGTGGCCAAGGCGACCCGCGCCGACGATGACGACTCGCGGCAGCGGCGCCACGGCTACGGCGCCGTCACGGCCGCGAGCAGCGCCTTCCGATCCTTGGCACCCTGAATCAGGCTGCGGGCAAGGGCCAGCGCCGGGTCGGTCGCACCGCTGGGCTCGACCTCGACCGCCACCTCACGGTCGGGCACGATCCCGCCGCCACCCAGGACGGTCCGACCGCCGCGGGTGGTGAACTTGGGCCGAATCGTGGCCGTATCGGGCGGGCTCCCGTCCGACGGCTCCGCCGCCGGCATCCGTTGGATCACCCTGCCGCTCGGGGTGACCCACAGGGACGTGGTCAGCCGAAGCGACGAGCCGGCGCCTAACGGGAAAAGCGATTGGCTCGAGCCGCGGCCGTAGGTGGCCTCGCCGATGATGATCCCACGATCGTGATCCTGCAACGCGCCCGCCAGGAGCTCCGCTGGCCCCGCGGTGGACCGGTCGACCAACACCGCGAGCGCGAGCGCCGGGTGCCGGTCGGTGGCTTGGTCGCGGTGCACCACGGTATCCTGGCCGGTTCGAGACCGCGTCGCGACGATGGTGGAGCCATCATCCAGCAACTCCTCGGCGAGCGCCACCGCCCCGCCGAAGGTCCCGTCGGCCACTCCGCGCAAATCCAGCACGACCGCCCGGGCCGTGGCCGCGAGGCTATCGATGATTCGGCTCGCCGCCGCGGCGGCGGCGCTGTCGATCCGGGCGAGTTTCACTCTGACCACGCCGGGGTCCAGCACGTCGACCGCGACCGACGGAAGAGTGGGCGTCGATCCACGGGTAAGCGTGACCCACAGCGGCCCCTCGTGAGCCTCCCGGCCCAACCGGACCCGCACCGTCGACCCGGCCCTCCCATCGATCAGCCGGCCGACCTCTTCGGCCCGCTGGAGATTGATCGGGGTCCGATCGATCGCCAGGACCGCGTCACCTGGGCGCACCCCGGCGGAGTCCGCTGGCGACCCGGGAATCACCGCCACCACCTCCACGAACCCTTCGGCTTGATCGAGGTAGACGCCCTGGACCGGGGCCTCGCCGAGCCTCGCCACCGGGCCGCTGTCGACGCCCGTGACGATGGCGGCGTAGGGGTCGCCCAGCTCGCTCAAGAGGCCGGTGGTCGCTCGCTGGTAGATCGCCTGGAGGTCGATCGAGTCGACGGCATGCGACTGGACGGTTTGGAACACCCCTTGGAACAGGCCGCTTCCAGCTGGCCGGGCCGGGACCGCTCCGATCGAGGGAATCGAGGGCGGCTGTCTGGGCCGCGCCCGGCGCAGCAACCAGCCGCCGCCGAAGAACGCCCCGGCCACGACCAACACCATCAGCGTCCACTTGAGTCGCATCACCGCTCCATGACGAACAGGTCGGGCCGCGCCGAGGACACGACCGACCACGCCCGTTCGAACAGCTGTTCGGGCGCCACCGCGCCATCGAGGTGGTGAAGGCCCGGCCCGTCGGCACGCCGATAGAAGTCGGCGACCCGTTGATGAAAATCCGTTGTCTCCCGATCGAGCCGGTCGCCCACCTTGCCGTTGCTCAGCTGGCGCTGCCGACCGACCCCGTCCGGCACGTCGATCACGATCGTGAGGTCCGGCACCAACCCCCCGGTCGCCGCGCGGTTGACCCAGCCGGCCTGCTCCATCGGGAGACCCCGACCCGCGATCTGATACGCCCGGGTCGAGAGGTCGAACCGATCGGATACGACCACCCGACCGGCCTCGAGCGCGGGGCGAATCACCTTCGCGACCACGTCGGCCCGAGCCGCGGCGATGTACAGCAACTCGGCCTCGGGGGTCCACCGTCGCTCGTCGTTGAGCAACTCGGCCCGAAGCGCCTCGGCGGCGGGCGTGCCGCCGGGCTCCCTCACGGCGACCGGTGCGACCCCGGCCCACGCCATCCGCTCGACCAGGGCGCGCACCAGGGTGCTCTTCCCGGCCCCCTCGGGGCCTTCGACGACGACGAAGAACCCGACGCCTGCCATGGTCAGAGGGTGATGATGCTGCTGGCCGCTCCGCGCTCCATCCCGCCAGCGATCTGCTGATTGACCTTCGCCATCAGCTTGTCGAAGTTGGCCCGGGCCACCACGTAGGCTTGACCGACGACGGACAACTCCAAGGCACGGACCGCTTCCTCGTAGGCCTGGGTCGTCGCCTCGTCCGGCATCTTGCCGCCCGACACGTCCTGGTCGATCTGGCGGGCCATCGTCTGGATCGCGTCGAGCTGGGCGACGGTCGCGGTGTCGTTCTTGAGCGCCGCTTCCGCCCGGCGCAGCGCCTGGTACTCGCCCGACTGGCCGATCAACCGGCCCAACTCCGTCGCCTTGTCGTCAATCATCCCCTACCCCCATTGTCTTTGCGCCCGAGCAGGTACCGGGCTCGGCCGAACAGGTCGTTGTCCACCACGATGTCACCCCACCCCGCTTCGCGGGCCAACTGGACCACGGCGGTCGCCCGATCGGCGGCGATCTCGAGGGCCACGAAGCCGCCCGGGCGCACCACCCGCCATCCGTCGACCAGAAGGGCTCGGGTCGCCTCCAGACCGTCGCTCCCGCTCTCGAGCGCGAGCCGCGGCTCGAAATCGCGAACCGAACCGTCGAGGGCCTGGTATTCCGCCGCCGAAACATAGGGGGGATTGGAGACCAATGCGTCGATCGATCCCGTGGCTACGGCCGTCGCCAGATCACCGTGAATCATCGGCCCGTCGAGGCCCAGGCGATGGGCGTTCAACCGCGCGACGCCCAGGGCGTCGGCCGACCGGTCGAGGGCGACGACCGCCCGATAGTCGCCCTCCTGGCGGAGGGCCAACGCGATGCACCCCGAGCCGGTCCCGACGTCGAGCACCACGCCACCGCGGACCCGGCCGAGCACCCGGTCGACCAGACCTTCGGTCTCCGGCCGAGGAATCAAGACCCGACGATCGACGCGGAGGAGGAGCTGACGGAACCCGGCGACCCCGGTCACGTACCCCAGCGGCTCGCCTAACGCTCGGCGATGAATGGCCCGATCGATCCACCGGCGCCGCTCCGGCTCGATCACCCGCTCCCGCTCGACCCAGACCGAGGCCGCCGAGCACTCGAGCAGATCGGCCAACAGCCGGACGGCCTCTCGTCGCGGCGCCACCAGGCCGGCCTCGGCGAATCGCCGGGTGGCCGACTCGAGGGCTCCCGCCACGGTCAGCCGAAGGCTCACCGCCGTCTCAGACGGCAATCGCTTCCTCCCGGCCGGCCAAGCGAAGCGCCCGGACCAGTTCGTCCAGCTTGCCGTCGAGCACTTCGTTCAGGTTGTGCACCGAGAGGTTGATCCGGTGATCGGTGATCCGGCTCTGCGGGAAGTTGTAGGTTCGGATCTTGGCCGAACGGTCGCCGGTGCCGACCATCGCCTTGCGGTCTCGGGCTCGAGCCGACTCCTGCTCGGAGATCATCTTGTCGAGCAGCCGGGCGCGGAGCACCTCCATCGCCTTGATCTTGTTCTGGAGCTGCGACTTCTGGTCTTGCTGCGACACCACCAGCCCGCTCGGCAAGTGGGTGATCCGCACCGCGCTGTCCGTGGTGTTGACGCTCTGCCCCCCGGGGCCGCTGGACCGGTAGACGTCGATCCGAAGATCGCCGGGCTCGATCTTGACGTCGACCTCTTCCGCCTCGGGCAACACCGCGACCGTGGCAGCCGAGGTATGGATCCGCCCCTGGGTTTCGGTGGCCGGGACCCGTTGGACCCGATGGACCCCTGACTCGCGCCGAAACATTCCGTAGGCATCGACCCCCTTGATCACCACGATCGCCTCGCGAATGCCGCCCAGGGTCCCCTCGCTCACGGAGAGCGGCTCCAGTTTGAGGCCGTTCCGTTCGGCGTAGCGAGTGTACATCCGGAGCAGGTCGGCCGCGAAGAGGGCGGCCTCATCGCCCCCGGTGCCAGCACGAATCTCCAGGATGGCGCTGCGGTCTTCGAGGGGGTCACGGGGCACCAGGAGATCTTCGAGCTCGGGCCCGAGTTTCTCGAGCGAGGCCTCGAGCCGCTCGACGTCGGCGGCGGCCATCGCGACCATCTCAGGGTCGTCGGAGGCGGCCAGCTCCTTGGCCTCGGCCAGCTCGCGTTGGGCTTTGAGGAACCGCTCACCAAGACGCACAATGGGCGCGAGCCGGGAATGCTCGCGCCCAAGGGCCGACAATCGGGCGGGATCTTTCGCGAGATTCGGGTCCGACAACTCCCGCGCGACTTCCTCCGCCCGCGCCAGCGCGAGGCGGAGTTTGGCGTCCACCAGCTACTCCTTGGCTGCGGCCGCCGCCTCCGCCCCGCCGTACTTGCGACGGAACCGGTCCACCCGGCCCGCGGTATCGACCAACCGCTGGCGACCGGTGAAGTAGGGGTGGCACACTGCGCACACTTCGACATGGATCGATGCGGCCGTCGAGCGGGTCTGGAACACGTTCCCGCAGGCGCACTTCGCCTCGACCTTGTGGTACATCGGATGGAGATTCGGCTTCACGGCTGGGCTCCCGACTCGACACGTTACCCGAAGTCGCCACTGCCCTTCGGAGAGCCCGTAAGTATAGTCAGGGTAACCGGTTCCAGCAACCCGCCGCGATCACCCGGGATGATCAGCCTGCCCGACCGACCGGCCTGCCCGGGTCGGACGCCGGTTCCCGCCATCCGCCCTGCTTGCGGCGGCTTCCCGAGCCTCCTATGCTGCCTCCATGGCCCCGTCCGCGATCGATGTCCTCCGTGGCATCCCGATGTTCCAGCATTTGCCTCCCGACGACCTCGCCGGGCTGGCCGGTCTGCTTCGGGAACGCCGGTTTCCAAAAGGGGCCATCATCGTCACCCAGGGCGATCCGGGCGATGCCCTGTTCCTGATCGGGGAGGGCCAGGTCAAGGTCGCGGTATTCGCCGAGGACGGACGTGAAGTGATTCTGTCGGTCCTCGCGGCGGGTGGGTTCTTTGGCGAGATGGCCTTGCTCGACGACGAACCACGGTCGGCCCACGTCATCGCCATGACCGACTCGGCGCTGCTCCAACTCCGCCGCGACGACTTCCGGAACCGGCTCCGGGCCTCGCCCGAATTGGGTATCGCGCTCCTCCGCGAGTTGTCGGGCCGGCTTCGCCGGGCCGACGAGACGATCGCCGGGATGGCGTTGCTCGACGTCAACGGCCGAATCGCCAATCTCCTCCTCGACTTCGCCCGCGAAGAAGATGGCGTTCGGATCACCCGTAGGCTCACCCACGCGACCATCGGGCAAATGGTGGGCGCTAGTCGCGAAACCGTCTCTCGGGCGATGCGCCAGTTGGCGATCCAGGGCGTCATCACCGTCAACCGACGAGAGATCGTCCTCAAGAACGCCGACGTCTTGCGCACCGCGGCGCAACGAGCCTGATCGGTGTCCTGGTCACTCGAGTTCTTTGGTACCCGCGGCTCCATTCCGACGCCGGGCGCGGACACCGTCCGGTATGGCGGCAACACCCCGTGCCTGTTGGTCCGCTCGACGACGGGCCACCGGCTGATCCTCGACGCCGGCACCGGGATCCGCCCGCTCGGCCGGCGGTTGGTCGACGCCGGCGACCGTCTCGACCTGACCATTCTCCTCTCCCACACCCACTGGGACCACATCCAGGGGTTGCCGTTCTTCGGCCCGCTGTATCTCCCCGGGTCGACCGTGACCATTCGGGGACCCAAGCCGGTGGGGCATTCCCTGGAAGAGATCCTCCGCCAGCAGATGCTGCCCCCGGTCTTCCCGGTCCCAGTCGAGGCGTTGGCCGCGAGGTTCGAGGCGATCGAACTCGCCGCTGGTCACCACGACCTCGCCGGGTTCTCGGTGCGGGCCATCTCCCTCTGCCATCCGAGCCCGACTCTCGGCTTCGCGATCGGCGACACCACCGGGGGGCCGGCCGTGGCATACCTCACCGACAACGAGCTCGGCCTGGCGGAATCACGTCGCGACCGACCCACGCTCGTACGTTTCTTGCAAAAGGTCGACACGCTGGTGCACGACGCGATGTACTTCGACTCGGAACGGAGCACCCGCCGCGGCTGGGGCCACTCCACCGCGGCCGAAGCGGTGGAGTTGGCGCTCGAATCCGGGGTCCGGCGACTCGCGTTGTTCCACCACGACCCGGCGCACGATGATACCGCGCTGGATCGGCTCCGACTCGAAGCGGAGCAGGCCCGAGTGGCCCACGGTGGGTCGCTCGACATCATCATCGCGGCCGAGGGACTCGTCCTCGGCCCAGTGGGAGCATGACCATGCGGTACTCTTTGACCGTACTCGCTGTCGTCGCGGGCCTGAGCCACTCCGCTGTGGTGGCGGCCCAGACCGCCCGTTCGGTGGCCGTCCTGCCGTTGGAGAACGCGGGGAGCTACGGCCGAGACAAGGAGGAGTTCGAAGCCCTCCGGCGCGGGCTCGCCGCTACCCTCGCCGGTGAGTTGGGAGCGGCCGGGATCGCGGTGATCGAGCGGGACCGAGTCCAGCGGCTGGTCGACACCGACGCCACCACCGAGAAGGTCGACTTGGCCACCGCGGCGAAGATCGGCCGCGGACTTGGCGCCCGCTTCGTGGTGGTCGCGAGCTTCATCGACCTCTACGGCGATTTCCGGATCGATGCCAACCTCGTCGACGTCCAAAGCGGTGAGGTCATCAAAGTCGTCCGGAGCGATCCGAAGCTGTCGGATCAACTGCAGATGTTCCGGAGCGTGCAGTCGGTGGCCGAGCGGCTCGCGGAAGCCATTCAACCCGGCACTCGCTCACCTGCCAACCGCACCCGAAACGTGCCCAGCGAGGCGCTGGGGCTCTTCAGCCGAGCCCTCCTCTATAGCGACAAAGGCGACCGCGCCCGCGCCATCGACTTCCTGAACCGCGCCCTGAAGAACTATCCTGCCTATCCGCAGGCGCAGGCCGAGTTGAAGCGAATCCAGGGCGCTTAGCCGGGGGAGTGCTCTCGAACCGGCAGCGGTGAGCGGGAAAAGTCGCCCCGAAGGGCCTTGAGACCGGCGAACAGCCCGAGGTGGATCGGCAGGAACATCACGATGAGATCGAGGTTGGACTGATCGAAAATCGGCACCGCCTTGAGGACGAGTCCGAGCAGCGAAATCGCGGCGACCAGGCCGGCGCCGAACATCGCCAACGCGCGCCGCGCCGGATCCCCGCCGACGACGCCCCTGGGTAACGCCCACGCGACCAGGAACGAGGCGACGTTGAGGTGGAACACGTTCTCGTTCCAGTAGGCGAATCGATGGGATGACAGGAGCCAGAGGCCGGCGAGCACCGCGCCGGCCGCCCCCGCCACGAAGGCCCAGAGCCCGCCCACCGCAACGAACGCCAGCCGCCAGCGCGACGAGCCCGCGTGCGCCAGCCAACCCAGCCCGAGCAAGACCAGCCCACTCAGCAGACCGACCACCGCGAACCACGGCGTCCAGTTGGACGGTCGGGCTTGAACGCTGAAGCGATCGCTCTCGACCAGGTGCCGCTCCGCCTTGACGATCGGGTGGACCCGGCCATCGGGATCCCGCACCGAGATCGCCGACAGAAAGGGGCGAAGCGAGATCGGCAGGAACATTTCCTCCCACGCGGACAGCCGCCGATCGGTGAGCTGGCCCAGGCCGATATTCAGCAGGGTGTACAACACCGGATCGTTCTCGGTCGTCCGGCGGGTGTGGTCGCGATAGGTCCATCGGGTCCTGACCGTGTCCGCCCAGGTCTTGATCTGCCCGCCGACCACCCGATCGAGCGCGTCGCGGATTCGGGTCGAGCAGTTGTCGAGATAGTAGTGATACTGATACTCGCGGTTCTCGGGGCGTCGATTCCATTCGAGAAAGTCTCGGAGCGCGACCTTGGCTTCGGGGGTCAGATCGAGTTCTTGGGCCCAGATCGACCGGCCCGCCTGTCGATATCCCTCGAGATACCGGTCGGCCGCCATGTCACCCATCGAGTACCGGAGATCGCCCTTGGCGAACCGCCCGAAGAACCGGAACTGATCGGCGACCGTGCGGCCGAAGCTGAACCGCCCGTAGTCAAACCCCCAGTCGGTTCCTTTCACGGCATCGTGAATCCACAACGCGTTGTGCCCGAAGCGCTCCCAGATCAGGTCGCCGGGGTCGAACGTGAGCAGGGTGACGGTGAGTTCGCTCCCTGGCGGAGCGGCCACCGGCGCTTGGGCCGGGACACTCACGGTCAGGTTGGTGACGAGCCCCAGCGCCAGGGCGAACGATCTCACAGAGTGACGTCTCGGCCGTCGGCATCGGACCGGTAGATCGCCTCGATGACCTTGAGCACCTGAAAGTGCTCCTGCAACGGCGGGGCGACCACCCGCCCCGCCACCGCGGCCAGGAAATGAGCCCACTGCGCCCGGAAGGAGGCGACGAAAGCGTTGTCGCGGCTGAACGATCCGGTCGGGGAGACATCGTGGGCCACGCCGTGGATCTCCTTCCAGACGTGGAGGGGGTTGATCCCGGCCGAGCCGCGAGAGCCCCGGATGCCGGCGCCGAACCGCTCCCCTTCCCCGATGTGGCGCCAGGTCACGTCGATGAAGATCGACGCCCCGTTATCGCAGACCACGAACGCGCTGCCCGACTGCTCGACGCCACGCTCGCCGGCCGCCCGGCTGAGGCTCGAGCTGACCCGTGCCGGGGTCGGATTGCCCGCCAACCAGAACCCGAGATCGAGCATCGTGAGACCCAGATCGAACATCGCCCCGCCGCCGGATTCAGTCCGCTTTTCCCGCCACCCCAACGAGGTACGCGCCGGCCGGGCCAGGTGCCAGCTGGCCCGGACGCTGGTGATCTGTCCGAGTTCGCCGGCCTGCACGAAGCTGCGCACCGCCTGGACGTCGGGCCGGTACCGGTGGGTCATCCCGACCATCACGACCTTGCCGCGCTTTTCGGCCGCCCGAATGACCTTCTGGGCGCCTGCCGAGGTGAGCGCGAGGGGTCGCTCGATGAGGACGTGATGGTCGGCCGCGAGCGCCGCGAGGAGGTGCGACTCGTGAAGGTGGTTCGGCGTCGCGATCAGCACGGCATCGAGTGACTCGTGCTGGAGGAGGTCCTCGATATCATCGTAGACGTTGGGAATGTTCGATCGTTCCGCCAGCGCGCGCGCCTTGGGAAGGTCGGTGTCGCATAGCGCCACGAGGGTGACGGCCTTGAGCTTGCGAAGGACGGGCAGGTGGGCGACCTGGACCACGGCGCCGGCACCGACGAGTCCAATGCGGATCGGGGACACGAACCCGTCGAGTTCGAGAGCGGCCCGCGGCGCGGGCGTAGGACGGCTGTGCGGACCTGAGCGACGAATACCGGTCATGGGGTGCCCTCAGTAGAGACGCCGAATCTCGGTGCCCGGAAAATATGCGGCCAGGATCCCCTGGTACGAAGCCCCCGCTCGCGCTCGACCCACCGCGCCCCATTGGCACATGCCGACCCCGTGCCCGTTGCCGCCACCCTCGGCGGCCACCCGGACGATCTGGCCGCCCAACCGGGTGACCTGCACCGAGAATTGGGTGCTCCTGAGCCAGCCGCCGTCGGCAACCCGCAAGGTCTGTCGGATCACCTGTTGCCCTCGAATCGCCTGGGCCCGCCCGCCGGCCAGGAGCATCAGCTCGGCGGCGCGGCCTGCGACCGATCGGCCGCTCACTTGAAGGTCCGCGGGGCGCAACGCTGTTTCCGGGTCCAGCCCGGCGATTCGGGCGTTGGCGCTGAGGATCCGGCCCAGCGCCTCGCCCGTCCACTCCTCCCGCCAGCGAAACCGCGGGGAGCTGGCGCAGTATGCCTGCCCCGCTGGATCCCGATCCGACACCGAGCGGAGGTAGGGCTGACCGCTCCCGGAGAAGACCTCCTCGACGGCCTCGGTCCGCCCGCCGCAGGTCGAAAAGAAGAAGGCTTCGATCACGGCCCCCTGGTAGGTGACCACCACGCCGCGAGTGCCGGTGACCGCCGCCCACCCCATCGCGGTCTCGGACTGGACCCCGCCGTACGCCTGATCGGCAACGGTGCTGACCAGGTCGTAGCCTCGGATCCGATATCGACCCAGCGCTCGCATCGCCACGGTCCGCGAAATGACCGCCTGCGCGTACACGGCCTGGCTGTCCCCCGGGGGCCGGCGGCCCATTTCCGCGTTGACGACCCCGGCAACGTAGCCCTCGATCGAGACCAGGTTGACGGCGAGCAGTCCGTTTGGCGTCGGCGTGATCAGCAGGTCGCCCCGGTATTCGCGACCCCCGACCCGCACCGAGGTCGTCGAGTCGGCCGGCCGCACGGTCATCGCCGGCATCGGAGAGCCGAAGACCCCGCCGACCCGCGCTCGTACCGTGGCGCCATTGCCGGACACGACCGCGGTAGAACCGATCGGCACCTCGACGATCCCGCCGCCGTCGGGACCGGAAATCAGCAGCGGCCCGCCACCCCCGATGGTGACCTCCGGTTGCGCGATGGCCAACCCGACCCGAAGGGTCGGCTCGGCCGTGGCGAGTTCGGGAAGCCCGCCGACTTCGATCCGGGGGCAACCGGCCAGCGCCACCGCCAGGCCGAGGCCGGCCCAGCGGACCCGGCGTTCAGCCGCGGTAGTTGCCAAATTTGAGTTCGATGCCGAAGTCCTGGCCGCGAAGGAAGGCGATCACGGCCTGCAGCTCGTCACGGGAAGGGGCGGTGACCCGGACTTCGTCGCCCTGGATGGAACTCTGAACCTTCTTGAAGCCCTGCTCCTTGATCGTCTTGGTGATCTTCTTCGACGTCTCCTGATCGATGCTCTGCGTCAGAGTCACTACCGCGCGTCCCGACGTCCCGGCCCCCGGCTCGAAATCCCCCACCTTGAGGTTCTTCCCCGGGACACCCCTCTTGGCGCACTTGGCCATCAGGACGTCGACCAGCTGCTTCATCCGGAACTCGTCGTCGGCAAACAGCTTGATCACCGCGGTGGCCCGGTCGAATTCCACCGTGGCCTTCGACCCCTTGAAGTCGTACCGCTGGGCGATCTCTTTGATGGTCTGATTGACGGCGTTGTCGACTTCCTGAAGATCGGCGCCGGTCGAGATGTCGAATGAACTATTGGTGGCCATGGGTCAGGATAAGTAGCTCTCGAGGGCCTTGGATCGGCTAACGTGACGGAGCCGGCTGAGCGCCTTCTCCTTGATTTGGCGGACCCGCTCGCGGGTAATCCCGAGTTTCTCGCCGATCTCTTCGAGCGTCATCGGCTCGGGGCCCTCGAGCCCGAAATAGAGGCGGAGGATCTTCGCCTCACGCTCGCGGAGGCTCGCCAACACCTCTTCGATGGACTGGGTCAGGGCCCGCTCGAAGGTTTCGGCGTCGGGACCGGGGTTCTGGGTGTCCGGGAGGTAATCGAGGAGCCGGTTCTCTTCGCCGGGCGCCAGCGGGGCGTCGAGGGAGACGTGGTTCTGCGAGATGGACAGCGTCTTCTCGACCTCTTCGACGTCGATATCCATGCCCTCGGCAACCTCGGCGGCCGTCGGCTCGCGTCCCAGCTCCTGTTGGAGCGCGGAGCTCCGCCGAGTGATCCGGTGAAGCGCCCCGGCTCGGTTGAGCGGCACCCGCACGATCCGGCTTTGCTCTGCCAACGCCTGGAGAATGGCTTGCCGAATCCACCAGACGGCGTACGAGATGAACTTGATTCCCTTGGTCTCGTCGAACTTGTGGGCCGCCCGAATCAAGCCCAGGTTGCCCTCGTTGATCAAATCGGACAGGGAGACGCCCTGGTTCTGGTACTTCTTGGCCACCGAGACGACGAACCGGAGGTTGCTGCGGACCATCTTGTCGAGCGCTTCCTCTTCGCCGGTGCGGATTCGCTGAGCCAGCGACACTTCCTCTTCCTGGTTGATCAGAGGATACCGGCTGATCTCACGCAGGTAGACATCCAGCGAGCCGTCGTCGCTGGAGGAGCCCCCCTTGCCGGAACCAACCCGGATGGGCCGCATTGCTCTCGTCTACCTCGCCGTCGCTAGTTGGTGCACCTGAATCAACCTACCCCTCGCCCGCTCGATTGCGCAACACGGCTCAGTCGTAGTTATCGATCTGGGCCCGCTGCAAGGTGCCCGAGTAATCGACGTAGCACACCTTGGTCTCCGAAAAGAACTGGTACCCTTCCCAGCCGACCTCCCGATGACCGTTGCCGGTCTGCTTGATGCCCCCGAACGGCAAATGGGCCTCGGCGCCGATCGTCGGCGCGTTGATGTAGGTGATCCCGTTGTCGAGTTCCTGCATTGCCCGAAAGGCCAGCTGCACGTCTCGGGTGTAAAGCGAGCTCGACAACCCGTACTTCACCCCGTTGTTCACCGCGACCGCGTCGTCGAAGCTATCGAACCGGATCACGCTCAGGACCGGCCCGAAGATCTCTTCCTGGGCAACCCGGTGGTCGGCCTTGACCCCGGCGAGCACCGTCGGCCGATAGAAAAAGCCCCGGTCGAACGCCTTGCCCTTGGGACGGTCACCCCCGACCACGACCTCGGCGCCCTGCTTCTTCCCGGTCTTGACGTACCCCTCGACCTTGGCCCGGGACGCCTCGTGAATCAGCGGGCCCACCTCGGTCTTACTCGCCCGGCCATCTCCCAATACCAGGGTATCGGCCCGATCGGCCAGGCGCTGGAGAAGTTTGTCGTGGACCTTGCGATGGACCAAGAGGCGGCTCGTCGCCGTGCAGCGCTGGCCAGTCGTCCCGAAGGCGCCCCAGAGGACGCCCTCGAGCGCCAGATCCAAGTCGGCGTCGTCCATCACGATGATCGCGTTCTTGCCGCCCATTTCGAGCGAGACGCGCTTGTGGAGCCTCCCGCAGGTCTCGCCAACCAGCGCGCCGGTGGTCGTCGAGCCGGTGAACGAGATTACCGGCACCTCGGGGTGCTCGACCAACGCCTTGCCGACGGTCTCGCCCCGGCCGTGGACCAACTGGATCACCGACGGCGGCAGGCCGGCATCGAGCAGGGTCTCCACCAGCAGCGTCGCAGTGTGGGGGACGTCTTCGGATGGTTTGAGCACCACAGGGTTTCCGCACAGTAACGCCGGAAACATCTTCCAGGTTGGAATCGCCAGCGGGAAGTTGAACGGGGTCACCAGACCGACCACGCCGATCGGGCGGCGGTAACTCATCGCCCATTTGTTGCGGAGCTCCGAGGGAACGGTATATCCAAACAACCGGCGCCCCTCCGAGGCCGCGTAGTACGCGGTATCGATCGCTTCCTGAACGTCCCCCTTCGTCTCGGCGACCACCTTCCCCATCTCCCGGGTCATCGCGTCCGCGAGGGCGTCCTTCCGCTCGACCAGAAGATCGCCCACCCGGCGAAGGATGTCCCCCCGCTCCGGCGCCGGGGTCCGCGACCAGGGCCGAAACGCCGAGACGGCCGAGCGAATCGCCGCTTCCATGTCATTCTCGCTGGAATCCGGAAACTGGCCGATCAGATCGGAACCGTCCGCCGGGTTGCGGTTCTCGAAGTAACGCCCGGTCGACGGGGCGACCCATTTGCCCGCGATGAAGTTCTTGAACGGCTTGGTCATGGACACCACCAGGTTGCGGCCCGCTTGGCGTACCCGATGCGGGGCAGAACGGTCGCGGCGGCCAGGGTGACACCCCAAAGCACCACCAACAGGGACAGCGTGTGGGCCAATCCCATCCGCCGCCGCCAGGCAGAAATGGCGCCCCACAGGCCACTCAATACCACCACGCCGGTGGCGCCAAGGTACAGAAACAACGCCGTGCCGCAGGCGTGAAAGTACGGCCACTGGGTCATCGCCGCGCCCAACAGCACCCCGAGCCCGACTCGAACCCAGGTCGACAACCGCTCCCGTGGGGAGCCGGGTCGGGTACTCGCCGGGCTCGGACCGCGGGCCGCGGGCGGGGCGGGCTTGCCCTCTCCGCCCGAGGGCGGCGCGATCTTCGCCGGGGGCGAGGCGGCGATCAGCTTGTCGATGTCGGCAAGCTCCTTGTCCCAGTTGCGAGGTCCCGGTTGGTCCGCGCTCACTTCGACTCCCGGTTGAGCTGATATTTCTCGATTTTCTTGTAAAGATTCGAACGTGGCATCGCCAGGGCACGGGCCGTTTCGGCGATGTTCCAGTCGTACTCCCGAAGCGCCCGGAGCAGATAGGTTCGCTCGGTATCATGCACCACCCGCCCGAACCCGCCGCCGGTCGAACGCTCCGGCCCGGCGCCCGGCTCCGTTTGGTCGGGGGTCAAGCTGAGGGCCGGAATCAGCCGATCGACGTCGGTCCCGGAAATCACCTTGCCTCGGGACAGGATCAGGAGCCGCTCGACCGCGTTGCGAAGCTCGCGCACGTTACCGGGCCACGGCCTCGACCGCAATCGGTCGATCGCGTCCGCCGAGAAGGTTCGCGGCACGATGCCGGCCCGGCCCCCCAACTGTTCCAGGAAGTGCGCCACCAGCTCGGGAATATCCTCCCGGCGCTGCCGAAGCGGCGGGACGTGGATCGGCACCACGTTCAGGCGGTAGAAGAGATCCTCGCGGAATCGTCCGTCGGCGATCTCGTCGTCGATGGCCTTGTTGGTGGCGGCCAGCACCCGGACGTCGGCTTGGATCGACCGAGGCCCGCCAATCCGAGTCACTACCCCCTCCTGGAGCGCGCGAAGCACCTTGGCTTGGGCCGCCAGCGACATATCGCCGATCTCGTCGAGAAAGAGCGTGCCCCCGTCGGCGAGCTCGAACTTGCCGGGCCGGTCACTGACCGCGCCGGTGAAGCTCCCCTTCATGTGCCCGAAGAGCTCGCTTTCGATCAGCTCGTTGGGAATCGCCGCGCAGTTGACCTCGATGAACGCCCGCTCCCGTCGCGGCGACGCCTCGTGAACCGCACGGGCCACCAGCTCCTTCCCGGTCCCGTTCTCACCGGTGATCAGCACCCGCGCGTCGGTCGGTCCGACTCGAGCGATGAGGTCGCGCACCCCCCGGAGCGCGGCGCTCGACCCGACCATCGGATACTTCGTGTCGATCGAGCTCTTGAGCCGCTCGTTCTCCCCCACCAACGCGACCGTCGCCAGCGCATTGCGAAGGGTGACCATCAGCCGATCGGAATCGAGCGGCTTCTCGAGGAAATCGAACGCCCCCCGTTGGGTGGCCTGGACCGCCGTCGCGATGGTTCCGTGACCCGAGATCATCACGACGATCGCCCCGGGATCCGCCGCCTTCAGTCGCGACAGCACCTCGAGACCATCGAGACCGGCCATCTTGACGTCGAGCAACACCACGTGGGGTCGGAACTCCTCGAACAGGGTCAGCCCCTCGCCACCGGAGCCCGCCAGCCGGACCGCGAACCCCTCGTACTCGATTACCTGACGAAGGGCATCGCGAACCGCGGGTTCATCGTCAACCACCAGCACTCGGCCCTGGCTCATCGCTCCGATTTCCCGTACAGAATCGCCCCGGAGGGCGTCACCCGCACGCCGGTGATCCAGTCGTCGACCGGAAAGGCGATCGACGGCCCCGCCCCCGGCACCAGCGCGGCCAGGAGGGGCGCCCACAGCGCGCTCGGCAGCGGCAATCCTCGCACCGTGACCTGATTGATCCGCCACTCCCCGCGGCCGACTCGCACCAAGTCGAGCGCGCCGCGGACCTCGACCCGTTCGCGGCCTGACACCAGCTCGGTCAGCGGTCCGAGCGCCTTCGGAAGCCGACTCGCGTCGACCCGGCCACGCACCGCCACCTCGCCGTCGTAGAGCTCGACCGCCATGCTGTCGGCGACCCCGTTCGAGCGGCGGGCCACCTCGGCCGTCACCAGGGCTTCCACCTCACGGCCCGTCATCACGATCGAATCGACCCGCCCCCCGGCCAGCGAATCGAGCCTCGCCACGGCGCGCTCGCGAAGAACCTCCGGCGGGTCCCCGGCGTCCGAGGGCGGCGGGGCATCCGCGGTGATCCGATGCACCAGCCGGCGGATCTCCGACCGATTCACCCAGGCAAGATACCCAGCGGCGACGACCATCATCAGACCAAGAAGCCGAAACGGGGCACTGAGGCAGCTGAGCGTCATCCGAGCTTCACCTGGTGACGGATCGAGTAGCGAGGCCCCTCGGGCGTCAGCTCGCTCTCGAACAGGACGACTCGGTCGGCCAGAAACGCTTCGCCGGGCGGAATCCGCTCCAGCTCCGTTTGCCACCCGGCGGGCAGCCGGTGCCCCTCGCGAACCCGGCCCAACGTCACATGCGGTCGGAACATTCGGCCCTCCGGAGGAAATCCGAGGTGCTCCGTAGACCGCTCGAGCCGGTCCTGCAACAGCTCGAGGCCGGAATCGGCGTCGATCCCGAGGTGAATCACCCGCGGTTTGTCGGTGTTGGGAAACACGCCCGCGCCGTGCAGGGACATCGTGATGGGGCGGGTGTCGCGAACGGCGTAGTCGACGGCCTCCGCGATCGCCTCGACCCGGTCAGTCGAGGTCTCGCCGAAGAACTTGAGGGTCACGTGGATGCCCTCGGGGCGGATCCACCGCACCGGCCAATCCAGCGACCTGAGATGGCGAAGCACCTCCGCCGTTTCGGCTTCGGCGCCAGGCGGCAGCGGCACCGCGATGAACAGTCTCATGACGCGATCGGGAGCAAGCTGCCGCGACGATACCCCTGGCGGTCTCGCTCGACCGACGCGAACCCGAGTCTTCCCAGCGCGTCGGCGATCGCGGACCACCGTTCATCGACCAAAGGAAACATCTCCGGATTGACTTCGATCTTCGCGATCTCGCCCCAATGGCGAACCCGCAGATCGCCCGTGACCCCGAGCGATCGGAGGAACGACTCGGCCCCCTCGACCTGCGCCAACCGCGCCGGGGTGACCTCGAGCCCGTAGCGGACCCGACTCGACAGGCACGGAGCGGCCGGGGCATCCCACACCGGCAACCCGAGCGCTCGGGCCGCCTCGCGCACCGTCGCTTTGCCCCAACCCAACTCCGCCAACGGAGACCGGATCCGTTGCTCGTCACCGGCTCGGGCCCCGGGACGATGGTCCCGAAGGTCGTCCGCATGGGTCCCGTCGATCACCACGTCGTAGCCCCGCTCGGTGGCCAGCCGGCGCAACACGGTCCACAGCTCTCGCTTGCAGAAATAGCAGCGATCCGGCTGATTCGCGCGATACGACGGATCGGCCAGCTCGTTGGTGTCGACCTCGAGAACCGGGACGTCGTAGCGGTTGGCCAGGTCACCCGCGGCGGCCCGCTGGGACTCGGGCAGCGACGGACTCCGCCCCAACACGGCGAGGAACGCCCCGCGCCCTTTGCTCCGCGCCCCGACCACCGCCAACACCGACGAATCGACCCCGCCCGAATACCCGAGCAGCACCCGAGGGACCGACCGAAACCACTCGGCGAGGAGAGCGACGTTTGCCATCCGGGGAAACGTAACGGCCTCGTGCGAGAGCGGTAGCCGAATTAACCTTGCAGCCATGCCACGCGCGATTTCGATACCCGAGGCCGAGCTGGAGTTCAAAGCGAGCCGAGCCGGCGGCCCCGGCGGGCAACACGTCAACACCTCGTCGACTCGCGTGGAGGTCCGCTGGAACCCGGCCCGGAGCGCCGCCCTGTCCGACCGGGAGAAGGCCCGGCTCATGGTCACCCTGGCGAGCCGGCTCGATGGCGAGGGCTGGCTGCGGGTCGTCGCCGCCACCACCCGCAGCCAGCGACAAAACCGCATCGAGGCCACCGAGCGACTGGTGGCGTTGGTCGAACGATCGTTGGTGGTCCCCAAGACCCGGAAGCCAACCAAGACCCCCGCGGGCGAGCGGCGGCGGCGGCTCGAGGACAAGCGGCACCGCGGCCGCCTCAAGTCCGAACGTCAATCGATTCGCGACGATGAGTGAGCCACCGACTTCGGCCCCGATTCGGTGGCGTTACTTCACCAGCCGGCAAGTCGCCGAGGCCCGCGCCTGGGCCGCCGCCGGCGGCGCCGCCGTCCACGAGAACATCTTCAAGTCACGGGGACGGCGCACCTGCCACCTGCTGGCGCCGGACGAGGCCGCCTTGGTGGCCGCGGCGGTGTCCGTCGGGTGCAAGCCGTGGTGGATTCAGCGGACCCGGACGGTCCATTTCGACTTGGTCGAGAGCCAACTTCACAACGCCCTCGCGCAGTGCCCCAACTATCCGCCGGACCGATCTCCTACTGGACCTTGAACCGGGCCACCCACCGGGTGTGGTCCCAATCGAATCGCAGCTCCCCGACTCCCCCCTGCTCCACCACCGAGATCGCGAACCGCTCGACGGCGTCGTCGAGCCGCTCGACATCGAGCCCGACCCGCGCGAGATCCTTGGTCGGGTCGTGGGCCGTACCCCATTGACCGGTCTCGGTGTTGAAGATGAGCGTGACGCCGCGGGTGGTCGGGACGGTCCACAGGGTGTACGTCCCGGCGGGAATCGTCGTCGAACCGAACCCGAGCGCCCGATCGGTCCGGAACTGGGTGGCGGCGTTGGCTCCGGTCCGCCACACCTGATCGTAGGGAATGACGCCGCCGAAGATCTGCCGCCCCCGCCTCGACGGCCGACCGTAGTCGATCCAGAGTTGGGCGCCGAGCACGGTGACCTGCGCCGTGTCGCGGGTCGACAGCGGGCCAGCGACTTGTCCCGAGCGCTCCCGGGCGACGAACGCCGCGGTGAGCGCCGCGAGATCGAGCCGTTTGACTCGCTCCGCCATCACCTTGATGGTGGTGCGGCCCCCATTGACACCCGTCGGGCGGCCGTCGCCGTCGACCTTGGCCATCATTGGCGACCCGAAGAAATCGACCGCCATCGAGTCGCCGCGCCGCACGACCGCGGTCGACGCCACCGCCCGCGCCCCGACCGACCATTGGGCGATCGTGACGCTGTCGGCGCGGAGCCCCCGCGCCGCTTGGGTCGCCAAACCGAACAGCCCCCAAGAATAGAACGCCGTGGGAAGGGGGTGCCCGCTCGTGGTCAGACGGGTGGTGTCGGTTCGAGCCCCCCGAGTCACGATCACCCGCATCGCGGCGCCCTCCATCTCGGTCACCGCGGTGGCGGGAGGCGCCGCGCCGGGACCGTCGAGACCGGCCTTGGACGAGTACTCGTAGCGACGGACCGTGCCGTCGGCGTTGAACAGCACCAGATAGGTGTTGATCCGGACCCGCGGCGTGATCACGACGAACTCGCCTTCGAGCCGGCCGTCGCTTCGGACCGTTCGCTCGAACGCCACCGTGTCGTTCCCGAGCCGGGTCAGCCAGTACTCGTTCCGTTGCCCCTCGGCCCGGCCGCCAACGAGCGAGCCGAGCCCAACCAGGGCGACGACCAGTTGTCTTCGCATCTCATCCCTCCTGTCGGGCCGCCTTCGGGATCACCAGACGCTCGGCGGCGTGCGTCTCCGAAAATCGCATCGTTTTGTTCGCCGTCAAACCAGCCAGTTTGGCCGCGGCGAAGATCTCGACGTCGGTGACGCCCGCGGGCCCTTTCCGATGCACCACCCAGAGCCCGCCGGCCGGGATCAGTTTTCCTTTCAGGTCCGCCAGCCGCCCGAGCTGACTGACCCGCTCGACCCCGAACAAAATGACCGCCGACTTGGCCCGAAGCCGGCCTCGAGCGACCTCCGCCCCGGCGGCCTCGAGTTCGGCGGCGATCGCCTCGTCCTCGACGCCGACCACCGAGACGAGGTCACCCGCTTTGATGCCGATCTTGGTGGCGCGGGAGGGTGGATTGGCGATCCGATCGGCCCATTTGGCGGCCGCCGGCCCCAGGTCGAACCGGGCCACCCCGTGAGACCAAGTGACCGTCAAGACCCCGCCGGACGCCGCCACCTTGGCGATCGAGCCCAGCGGAATCCTCAGCCGCGGCGGACCGCGGAATAACAACTCGTCGGTTTCGAGGAGGAGTTTGCCCTCTCCAGACCCCTCAGGGCCCCGCATCCGGCAGATGGCTTCCAGTCCCATGCGCGCCCCTAAGGTGTCGACGAGATATTGGCCAGCCGCTGCCGCCGACCGTTGAGCCGCGCCTCGAGGTCATCCGCCCACCCCTCGACCCGAGCCCGGCTGGCTCCAAAGATCTTTACGAATGTCCTCCCGGCCGGGTTCCCGATAACCCGATCCTCGGTGATCGAGACCTCGGTCCCCCGATCGACCGGTCGGAGTTCGTAGATCCACCGGATCCGCCTCGGCTGGCCCGTCGCGACCGCGACGACGAACCGCGACGGCGGGCTGGCTTCGGTGCGTTCCAGGGCCATGGTTCGACGGCGGTGATCCCACTCCCGCCAGCGAACCGTGCCAGGGGCCCCCGGGAGTCGCTCCACGGCCTCGAGGTCGCGCCGCCAGGTCGGCATGGCGTCGAGATCGGTGAGGACCTCGAACACGGCCTCCGGTGAGGAGTGGTAGGTCCGGACCATCCGCTCGCGGTGGTGGTTCGGCAGGACGAGGCCGACGGCGAGACTGCCGACCGCGAGCGCGACGGGACCGACTGCCGCAAGCCGGATCAAGCGGGCCCGGCGCTGCCGCTGGCGTCGATTCATGAAGACTTCCCTCCTCGTTTGCCGGTGGGTTCCTTGCCATCCCCCGCTCCCGCCAACCGCCGGGCCGCGCTAGCCAGGGTCACGACCGCCTCGACGCTCGCCGCACGCTCCACCGGGGCCAGGGAGGCGAGCAGCGCCCGAACCCGCTCCGGATCGACCAGCGAGCGGGCCGCGGCCGCCCGGTCGCCCGCGGCGGTCAAACGAAGGGCGACCCGCCGTCGGTCGTCGCTGTCCCGCTCCCGCCGGATCAGGCCGGCGTGGACCAGGCGATCGACCAGTAGCGACATGGTCGGCATGGCGACGCCGACGGCCGCCGCCAGCTCGGAGAGGGTTTGAGCGGCCGACTTGTCGAGGTGCGCCAGGACGGTGGCTTGATGGGAGCTGACTCGGCCGCCGGCGCCGTCGGGCACCTCGCGCTGGCGGAGCGCGTGGTGGAGGACGGGGTAAGCGGCGAGGAGGCGAAGGGTCGGGTCGCGGCGCACCCATTAATTTTATTAGTAAAATAAAAATAATCAAGCCCGAAACCCACCTCCCCTTGCCCTCGTCGGGAAAGCTGACCAGAGTTTACCCAGGATCGGAACGTGGCTTCCTTCGAACTGCTGCCCCCCCGACCGGCCCGCGGCGGGTCCGGCGTCATGGCGAGCCTGCTGGTGCATCTCGCCCTGATCGCGCCGTGGGTCATTACCTGGCGGCCCGCCGCCGACGCCACCGATCCCATCGATCAACTCGTGGTCTTCCTGGTTCCACCCGACGTGATCGGCGGTCGCGGGGCCACCGGCTCCCCGATGGAGTGGTCTGACCCCGCGGGCACCGAGGGCGTTACCGAGGCTCCCCCGCCCCTGACCGACGTCTCCGAGGATGCCCTCGACCTCGGCCCCCCGGGCGACCCCGAGCCCTTCGACAGCGTCATCACCGGCCGGATGGCGGCCACCGAATCGGCGCTCACCGAGATCGAGGTTGATTCGGTGGTGGAGCGCGACCCGACCAGCGTGGCGCCCCGGTACCCGGAGGCGATGCTGCTCAAGCAGGTCGAAGGAAGCACCTTCGTTCACTATGTGGTCGACACCACCGGGCGGGTCGACACCTCCACCATCCGGGTCGTTCGCACCAGCGCCCCGGAGTTCGCCGTCGCGGTCAAGGACGCCCTTGCGCTGATGAAATTCCGACCCGCGATCCAGTCCGCCCGCAAGGTGCGGCAATGGGTGGAGCAGAACTTCGCCTTCCGCATCGTGGCCCCGCGGCCCACCGACACCACTTGACGAGCATCGACCTCAACGCCGACTTGGGCGAGGGATTCGGGCGGTATCGTCTCGACACCGACCTCGACCTGCTCGGCTTGGTCAGCTCCGCGAACGTGGCGTGCGGGTTTCACGCCGGCGATCCGATCGTGATGCGGGAGACGGTTTCCCGGGCCGCCGCGCGCGGGGTGTCGATCGGCGCCCATCCGTCCTATCCCGACCTCCAGGGATTCGGTCGGCGCGAGATGGCGCTGGGGCCGGAAGAAATCGAGGCGTTGATCGTCTACCAGGTCGGGGCGTTGGCCGCCTTCTGCACCGCCCACGGCGTCCGGCTCCGGTACGTCAAACCTCATGGGGCGCTCTACAACCGAGCCGCCCGCGAACCCGAGGTGGCCCGGGCGATCGCCCGCGGGATTCGGAGCACCGATCCGACCCTGCTCCTGCTCGGGCTCGACGGCACCACCATGCTCGACGTCGGGCGCGACGAGGGCCTCGAGGTGGCTCGGGAGGCCTTCGTCGATCGTGCCTACCTCCCCGACGGCCACCTGGTGCCGAGGGGGCAACCGGGCGCCTGCCTCGACGACGTGCCGACCATCGTTGAGCGGGCCTTCCGCATGGTCACCGAGCGCTACGTCACCGCGATCGACGGCACCCGCCGGATCGTTCGACCGGACTCGCTCTGCGTCCACGGCGACGGGCCCGCCGCCGTGGCGATCGTCCGGGCCCTTCGCGAGCGATTCGAGGTGGCGGGGGTCGCCATCGCGCCCTTCGCGCGGTGAGTCGGCCCCCCGTGGTACCCCGGATCTCGCCGTTAGGCGATGCCGCTCTGACCGTGAGCTTCGCCGATCGGCTCGACGACGAGGCCCGCGACCAGGTTCTCGGCTTGGCCGATCGGCTGACCCGCCGGGCCGATCCCGCGATCGTCGAACTGGTCCCGGCGTATGTCAGCCTGGTGGTCCGTTATCGTCCCGACCTCCTCGATTACGCCACCATCCGGGCCTTGGTCGCCGACCATCTCGGCGGCGCGGCGCCCCGCTTGGCGCCCGGCCGGCTGATCGAGATCCCGGTCCACTACGACGGCCCCGACCTCGACGCGGTGGCCGGCGGCACCGGGTTGACCGCCGCCGAGGTGATCGCGCTCCACTGCGGTCGCGAATATTCGGTGTCGCTGCTGGGATTCGTCCCCGGGTTCGCCTACCTGACCGAGCTCGACCCGAGACTGGTGCTGCCGCGGCGGGCGGCTCCGCGGCCCCGGGTGCCGGCCGGGTCGGTCGCGATCGCCGGCGAGCAAACTGGCATCTATCCGGCCGAGACCCCCGGCGGCTGGCACCTCATCGGCCGAACTCCGTTGCGGGTATTCGACCCGGCGCGGGAACCACCCAGCCTCTTCGCGGTCGGCGATCGGGTCCGATTCGTCCCGACCGCACCGTGATCGACGTCCTCCGTTCGACTGGCCTCGTGACGGTCCAAGACCTCGGCTGGGAGACCGGGCGGGCGGTCGGTTTGCCCCAAGGCGGGGCGATCGATCCGCCCGCCTTGATGGCCGCGAACGTGTTGGCCGGCAACGAAGTTGGGGCCGCGGGGCTCGAGATCGGCGCGGGATCGATCACCCTCCGGTTCGCGGCGCCCGGCGTCATCGCGGCGACGGGATCGGTCTGGCTCTCGATCGACGAGAACGAGCGGATGCCTTGGACCGGCCAGCGAATCCCCGCCGAGGCAACGGTCACCGTTCGCACCGGCGCGACCGGTCGGTTTGGCTACCTCGCCGTTGGCGGCGGGCTCGACGTCCCGCCGACCCTTGGAAGCCGGGCGACGTACCTCCCAATCGGCATCGGCGGCCTCGATGGCCGCCGGCTTCGGTCGGGAGACCGCTTGCCGACCGGCCCTTCTGACCAGCAAGTGAAAGCGGGGCGACGGCTCGATCCCGAGGAGGTGACGCCGACCGGGCCGATTCGGGTAATTCGCGGGCCGCAGGCGCACCTGTTCAGCGAAACGACTCTCCGGGCCCTCGAAATCGGCGAGTATGTCGTGTCGCCGACGTCGGATCGGATGGGCACCCGTTTGAAGGGACCGTCGCTGGCGCCGGTCGTGAAGGCGGCGTTGCCATCGGAAGCCGCCTGCCCGGGTGCCCTGCAGATCCCCGACGACGGTCAGCCCATCGCGATCCTTGCCGACGGCCCAACGGTGGGTGGATACCCCAAGATCGGCGTCATCATTTCCGCCGACCTTCCCCGCTTCGGCCAATGTGGCCCGGAAACACCGATTCGCTTCGAGTGGGTGTCGATCGCCGAGGCGCAGCGGTTACGAATGGAGTGGCTCGGGCGGCTCACCGGGGCGCTCACGGGATTGCGGCAGCCCCGGTCGGAGTGAAGTCGATGGCCGCCCACGACCGGGCCCCCCGGCCGTAACGGAGATCGAAGGCCCGAATTCGTTCCCCATCGATCGCCTCGACCACCGGGAACCGAGACCAGTGGAAAAACGCCGCTCCCGCCGGCGTCTCCCGGAATCGCGCGGCCGCCGCCGCGTGTTCGGTGCCCTTCTCGACAACCGTGTCGAGCGACAGGTGGGGCGTTCCGATCAAGCGGTAGCGTCCGAGGTGGTAGGCGGCCCCGGCATCGATCATGACTTCCTTCACCAGGGGACCGACCGGAACGGCCGTGGCCATGAATCGAGCGCCGGCGAGTGGGGTACCCGCCACCTCCCGGGCGACCCCGGCCCGGGCCAGCTGAGTCGTCCCGATCATCCCCCCGACGTAGATCGTCGCCGCGGCGAGCCCCACCCGGGCGGATCGGGTCGGATTCGGCCGCCCGACCCGGTGGGCGCGCCACGACAGGAACGCGCCCGCTCCCAGCATCAGATAGAGCCACGGATCCACGATGAACAGACTATCGCCGTAGAACCACCGATCGGCGACCGGCATCAGCCACCGCATCCCGTAGTTGTTGAGGAAGTCGAGAAACGAATGGCTGACCACGCCGATCGCGGCGAGTCCCGCCAACGGCCAGAATCGCGCCGGCTCCGCGCTGGGCCGGCGGCGATGCCACCAGACCATGATCGTCGCCAACACGAAGGGCCACACCGCCAAAGCGGGCACTCCGTGGGTCAGGCCCCGGCGGAGTTCCAAGTTGCGGCCGAGCGCGATGGCGACGATGTCGACGTCGGGAAGGTTGGCCGCGATGACCAAGGTAGCGGTGGCCCGGGCCGACCAGCGTCTCAGGCCACTGTGCGCCAGGGCGGCGCCGACCAAGGTGTGGCAAATCGGGTCCACGGAGATTCCGATCGAAAGGCTGACCGGGATAATATTGAGGGCCCGGTGCCGCAACGGGAGTCGTGCGCGGGCAGCCGCAGCGATGGGCATCCTCGGGAGGTGTGCGATGGGAAGAATCGGAACCGCGTTTGCCGTGGGGTTGCTTCTCGGCGCCAGCACCGCCGGCGGGCAGGAACTTCCCCGGACGCAGCCGCCGCCCCGAACCGACTGGGGCACCTTCGATTTCGAGCGGTCGACCGGGATAACCTCAGGCACGCTCGCCGGACCGGCCGACGCGGTGCTGGCGGCGTTGCCGGGCCTGCTGACCCAACTTGGCCTCACGGTCAAGGACAAGGACGTCGATCCGGCCGAGCTTCTCATCGTGCTCAAACGCCAGCGCCTGGTTCGCAAGCTGGGCAAACACCAGATTTCGAAGTTCCTGTCGTGCGGGGATGGGCTGACCGGTCCTAACGCCGACTCCTACTACGTCTACCTGACCTTGAATCTCCGCCTCGTTCCCAAGGCCGCCAGGCAGACTCAGCTGGACATGTTCTTCGGCGCGGAAGCGATCAACGTCCCCGGGGGCCAAAGCGACCGGATTGCCTGCGCCACGACCGGGGCGTTCGAAATGCAGCTGGTGGCCGAACTTCAGTCCCGGTTCCCGGCGGTCCCCTGAGGGCGCCGCGAAGCATCGGCTGATCTGTCGTGACCGACCCGTGTCACGCCCGAGTGTCAGTTGGACACGGCCGGCGGACCGTCCACCGGGGCCCCTAACGATCCCAATCACTTAGCCAGCCGGTTCCTTGGTACAGTGGTTGCACGCCTCCCAGTCCGGAGGTTAGGCAGCCGTTATGAAGCGATGGACGACCGCCGTGAGCCTGGTATTCGCGAGTGCCTGTCTTGGCACTGGCCCCACGGAAACGGCGTTAGGGGAAGAGTTTGTACTTCGAACGAACCAGAGTGTTCGGGTGGCCGGTACCGAGCTGACGGTCGGATTCCGGCGGGTGGTCGACGACGGCCGCTGCCCGATCGATGCATTATGCGCGATCGAAGGCGAAGCGAACGTGGAGCTCGATCTGTTCGGATCGAGCGCGACGGCGCCGGTGCTGGTCTCGACGCCGTTTCCCAAGGCCTGGGTTGACGGCCAGTACCAAGTGGCCGTGCTCGACCTCCAGCCGTTGCCGCTGGCCGGTGCCCCGATCGACCCCAACGCCTATCGAGTCCGGCTCAAGATCACCCTGGCGCGCTGAGCCGATCCACGCCTCGGTACTGAATCGCCTCGGCCACATGGGATGAGCGGATCTGCTCCCCATCGGCCAGATCAGCAATCGTGCGAGCCAATCGGAGGATGCGAGTGTGGGCCCGGGCCGAGAACCCGAGTCGCTCCGCCGCCGCCGCGAGCAATCTCGCCCCCTCCGAATCCGGCTCGCACCAGCGTCGGACCAGGCGGGCGGACAGGTGGGCGTTGGCGTACACGCCCGGCTCCGCCCGATACCGTTGAACCTGCTTCGACCGGGCCCGCTCGACTCGTTCTCGGATCATCCCGCTCGACTCTCCCGGCTCGCGGGCGGCAAGATCCTGCCACCGCGGATTGGCGACCGGGAGGTGGAGGTCGAATCGATCGAAGAGAGGCCCTGAGATCCGGGATCGGTACTTCCCGATCCGCTCGGCGCTGCAGGTACACTCGGTGCGCGAATCGCCCCGGAACCCGCAGGGACACGGATTCATCGCCGCGATCACCATGAACCGAGCCGGGAAGACGAGGGCCGAGCTGGCACGGGCCACCGTCACCACACCGTCCTCGAGCGGTTGGCGCAACGCCTCGAGGACGTTGCGGCGGAACTCCGGCAATTCGTCGAGAAACAGCACACCGTGATGGGCCAGGCTCACTTCGCCGGGTCTCGGCGAGGGGCCACCCCCGACCATGCCGGCATCGCTGATGGTGTGATGGGGCGCCCGAAAGGGACGTTGCCAGCCGAGATGGCGTGGATCGGTAATGAGGCCAGCGACGCTGTGGACCTTGAGCACCTCGAGGGCCTCCTCATCAGTCATTGCCGGCAGCACGCTTGGAAGCCGGCGGGCCAGCATGGTCTTGCCACCCCCGGGGGGACCAACCAGCAGGGCGTTGTGCGCCCCAGCCGCCGCCACTTCGAGGGCCCGTTTGGCCAGTTCCTGGCCTCGGACGTCGGCAAAATCGACCGAGCCGCAGGGGGCCGACTCCGGGACGGATCGGATCGTCGGCGCCAGTTGGGCCCGCCCCCCGAGGTGGCCGACGACCTCAGCCAGGGACCGGGCGCCCAAGACCACGATGCCGTCCACCAGAGAACCCTCCGCGGCGTTGGCGGCCGGGACGATGACCCACCGCGCCGCCAACCGGCGAGCGCACATCACGACCGAGATCGCGCCCCGAATCGGCCGGATCTCGCCTTCGAGACTGAGTTCACCGAAGAGGAACCCCGCATCGGCACCGAGCGCCGGTCCCGGCAGGGTCAGTTGCTGGCTGGCCAGCAGAACCCCGATTGCGATCGGCAGGTCGAACGCGGAACCAGCTTTGGGTATGTCGGCGGGGGCGAGATTGACGGTGATCCGGCGGAGGGGGAACTCAAAACCAGAGTTGGTGACCGCGGCGGCCACCCGTTCGCGCCCCTCCTTGACGGCGCCGTGTGGCAATCCGACGGTCGTGAACGACGGGAGCCCGGACGCCAAATCGATTTCGACGTCGACGGGGTGGGCGTCGACGCCGATGACCACCGCGGAGCGAACCCGAGCGAGCATGCTCAACGGTAGCAACCGGCGGTGCGAACCTCGTCACCAAAACGCGGCGACGATGGATCAATCGAACGCACCGGCCTGCTTGTGAGGGGCCGCTCCAATCGATAACATCAAGGCATCCCGTTGGCAGGTCACGACCCGAAATCGAATCCCAAGGAGTCTCGATGCATCGCCGCGATCTCCTCGCCGGCCTGGCCGTCACGGCGGGCGCCACCCGTTTCGCTCAGGACCGAAGCCCGTCGGGCTCCGGCAGCCTCGATCCACAGGGCGAGGCACTCGTGGTCGAGGGACTGTTCGCGGGCTCGATCCGGCTCTCGCACCTTCGGGGGATGCAACAGGGAGGAGTGCACTGCGGGGTCGCCGGCGGCCCTCAGGACATGGCCGGCTACGCCGCCGTGCTCCGGTTCTTCGATCAGTATCGGTCGGAGGTCGTCCAGGCGAAATCAGTGGCCGACATTCGCCAAGCACGGCGTGAGGGGAAGGTCTCCAACGTCTTCTGCTGGCAGGCCGCGGATGCCCTGGGCGCCGCCTTCAACGCCCCGCTCGGCAGCACCAACACGGCCTTGCGAGCCTTCGCGGAGATCGGGCTTCGAATGATCGGCCTCTGCTACAACGTGAGCAATGCGTTCGGCGCCGGCTGCCTCGAACCGACGGTCGGACTGACGCGCGCCGGGCGACGTCTGGTCGAGGAGATTCACTCGCTCCGGCTGGTACTGGACGTGGGTGGTCACACGGGCGAGCAGACCAGCCTCGACGCCATCGCGATCTCTCGCGGCGTGCCGGTCGTGTGCAGTCACACCAATGTCGCCGCGATCGCCAACAACGCCCGGTGCGTCAGTGACCGAGTGATCGACGCCATCGCCGGCACCGGCGGCGTCATCGGGATCACGGCCGTCAACGACTTCCACGTCCGCGGGCGCGGCAACACCGGGCCGGTGCCCCACGTCGGCATCGACGCCCATATCGAGCAGTACGAGTACATCCGGAAGCGAGTCGGCGTCGATCACGTCGGAATGGGCACCGATTTCGTGGACGGAATGCCGATCCCCTACGGCGGCGGCGTCAACACCGAGATCATCCCGACGGACATGGTCAGCGAGCCGTGGCGCTTCGTGAAGGGATTCGAGTCGATCGGTGAGCTACCCAACCTGCTCGCCGGCTTCCGCCGACGAGGGTGGAGCGAAGCGGACATCACCAAGGTGATGGGCGGCAACTGGCTGCGAGTCTACGCCAAGGCCTGGGGCGGCTGAACCGGGCTTTACACCGGCTCGACCACGACGGCGGTGGCGTAGCAGAGCACCTCGGTGACCCCTTGCATGACCTCGGTGGCGTCGTACTTGACGGCCACCACCGCATTGGCGCCATGTTGCTCCGCGTGTTCCAGCATCAGCTCGAACGCCTCGGAACGGGTCCGTTCGCACAACTCGACGAAGCGACTGATCCTCCCGCCCCCCAAGGTCTCGAGCGTGGCCGCGAAGAAGCCGAAGATGGACCGCGATCGCACCGTGATCCCGAGGACGACGCCAAGAGTCTCCACCACCCGGTAGCCCTCGATCTGCAAGGCGGTGGTGGTCATCCGATGGGGGATCTTTCTGGGATTCGCGAGTTCCGCGGTCACGGGCGCTCCTGAAGAGGTTGGTCGGTCAATACTCCCTGGAACACGTCGTTGTTTCAAGTGCGAAGCGTCCGTAGATTGCGCCGGTCTCCGCGGCCCAGACCTGAATGCTCTCGCTCGACCACGCCCTGATCTTCGTTCATGACCTCGATCAGGCAGCCGACCGGTACCGCCGACTGGGCTTCACCCTGACGCCCCGGGGCGCTCACCCGTCGCTCGGCACGGCCAATCACACCGTCATGCTCGCCCGCGACTACCTCGAGCTGATCACCGTCCTGGTCCCAGGCCCGACCAATGAGCGGTGGGGGTCCATCCTCGCGCGGGGCGATGGGTTCGGGGCCGTCGCCTTGGGAACCCGCGACGCCGTGGCGACCCGCGACCAGCTTCGGCACCGGGGTGTCGACATCCCGGCCACGGTCGAGTTCGCCCGACCGGTGGCGACCCCCGGAGGAGAGGCCGCGGCCCGATTCACGGTGGCACACCTTCCCGGAGAGGCCACTCCCGCCCTCCCTGCCTTCTTCTGCCAGCACCACACCCCGGGTCTGGTTTGGATTCCGGACTACCAATCGCACCCCAACACGGCGTTCGTCGTGGCGGGCTTGACCGTGGTGCACCCCCACCCCGCCGGAGTCGGCCCCACTTACGAACGGCTCCTCGGCCGGGCGTCGGTGCATCCCCACCCCGGCGGATTGGAGCTCGACCTGCGCGGCACCCGCCTGATGCTCGTGACGCCCCGATTCGCCGCGGCCCGGCTCGGCCGGGAGGTCACCCGGGACGCCGATGAAATCCGACCCGTCGGCATCACCATCGGGGTGCGCAGTCTGCCGACCTGTCGCGCCGTCCTGACGGTCAACGGTGTTCCCTTCCGGCCCTTTGGTCGAGCGTCCGTGTTGGTCGAACCCGACCACACCAGCGGTGTCTTCCTCGAGTTCCTGGCGATCTGACCTTGAACCCCCCGTGCCTTGCGCCCTGCGCCGGGCGCCCTCGGCCTCCCCATTCCAGCGGTCCCCGATGACCACGTGTCGCGCCGCGATCATCCCCGGCGCCAACCAGGCAGTACGTCTCATCGACGTCGAGGTGCCGGCCCTCGAGCCCGGGGCCGCCATCCTCGAGACGATCTACTCGGAGGTGTGCGGCACCGACGTCCACCTCCATCACGGGCGATTGGCCGGCGTGCCGTACCCGCTGATCCCCGGCCATGTCTCGGTCGGCCGGATCGCCGCCCTCCGGGGACGGATCGTAGACGTCGAGGGGGTCGCCTTCGCCGAGGGCGACGTGGTCACCTTCCTCGACGTCCACGAAACCTGCAACGCCTGCTACCAGTGCCTGGTGGCCAAGCAGACCACCCGCTGCCCGCATCGAAAGGTGTATGGGGTCACCTACGGCGCCGCTGACGGTCCGCTCGGGGGATGGGCGGAACGGATCTGGATGAAACCAGGCGTCAAGATGATCCGGTTGCCGGCGCACCTCGAACCGGAGACGTTCATCGGAGGTGGCTGCGGGCTCGCGACCGCCGTGCACGCGATCGACCGCGCCGAGATCCGACTCGGCCAAAGCGTGGCGGTGCTCGGCGTCGGTCCGGTGGGCCAATCGTGTGTCGCCTTGGCGGCGCTGTCGGGCGCCGGGGAGATCATCGCGATCGGAGGGCCGCCAGAACGGGTCGCCTTCGCGGCTCGAATGGGCGCCACGACCGGGCTCGACCTCGCCCTGCCCCACCCGGAGCGGCTGGCCGCGTTGCGTCGGCTGACCCATGGTCGTGGCGTGGACGTCGTCGTCGAGGCGGCCGGCCAGCCCGAGGCGGTATCGCAGGCGCTCGATCTGGTCCGCGATGGGGGTCGGGTGGTCGTCGTCGGCCAATACACCGATCACGGGCCGATCCCGATTCATCCCCACCTCCAGATCAATCGCAAGCACGTCGAGATTCGGGGCTGCTGGGGCTCCGACTACTCCCACTTCCACCGGGCCGTCGAGTTGGCGGCCCGGTATCAGTCCCGGGTCCCGTGGCGGGAAATGGTCACCGCCCGTTACCCGCTCGACCGGGCCGGCGAAGCCCTGGCCGAGGTCGAATCCCAGACGGTGCTCAAGGCGTTGATCGGGCCGGGGCGTTAGGCATCCATTGGCCGCGCGGACCCTAACGAACCTTGCATTCCTCCAGGGGCAGGGCCAGCCAGTACCGCACCAGATAGCCGAGGTAACTCCGCCGCCACTCGATGCCGGCGGCGTCCGGATGGGAGCGAATCTCCGAGTCGGCGCGCGGCAAGTGATAGTACGGAATCGACGGCCAGAGGTGATGGGTGGCGTGGAAGTTCATGTTCATCGGAGCGAGGAAGAACCGCTCGACCGGATTGCTGAGATAGGTGATCAACCGGTGGGCATCGCTCTTCCGGTCGCTTTCGGGATGGGAATGCTCCGCGAACGACCGGAAGTTGTCGCCGAGATACATCACCAGATACACCGGCACCAACCAGAGCACCGGATACCCCCACCACCCAAACACCCAGGTCAGGCCGCCGATCAGGCCGGCCTGCACGGCGGCGAGCACCAGGAAGTCCCGGAACGTATAGTCGCCATCCGTCTCATCCGGAGCCCGGACCCCCGAGCGCGCCGCCGGTGAAAAGACGTTCCGGGCGCTGCGAACCAGACCGGTGATGCCGCTGAGGAACCCGAATACCTCGCCGGCCTCGGTCTTGTTGAAACAGGCGTGCTTGTGCCGGTCGGGATCGTCTTCGGTCGCCAGGAACTGATGATGGCGGAGATGATTGCGGTTGTTGCGGTGGGTGATCGCCCCCACCGGCCCCAGGCAGAACAGGTCGTTCCACCAATCGTTGAGGCGGCGGGACGGGAACAGTCGTCGGTGCATTCCGTCGTGCCCGATGATGAAGAGGGCGTAGTATCGCGCGCCGATGATCGGAATCGCGGCCGCGATGACCCAGAGGGTCGTCCACCGCGCCACCACGGCCCACGTCGCCACGATGACCGCCCAACACAACACGGTATCCACCACGACCCGTCCGGGCCGGAGCCGGGATAGCTCACGAACCCGAGCCGGGTCGAGCAACGCGCGGCGGTACCTGGTGTACGGATCGCCATGATCCGGCAGCGGAACGTCGGGATTCATGAATCTGACCGGGCGGGCAACTCCCGTGCCGCCCCGCCCCCCGGCTTACGGCCCACCACCAGTACCGCCGAGGTCCGGAACCCCATCAGCGCCCGCAGTTTATCGAACCCGGTGGCGACGATCAGCGGGAAGAGGGCGCCGATCGGGTCGAACCACCGGGCAAGGCGCGGCAAGCTCGGCGATCCGAACTTGAGCCAATGATGGAGCGAGTACAGCCAGAACGAATGACCGGGCTGATGGCTGACCAGGTCGACCTCGAGGCCCGCCTGTTCGAACAGCCGAACCACCCCATCCGTGGAAAACAGATTCCAGTGCCGGGGAATGTGGTACCCGCCCCAAAAAGTTCGCCGAAACCATCGGGCGTCGAGGCTGTCGCGATTCGGTGTCTCCAGAGCGAACACCCCGCCCGGCGCGAGCCACTCGACCACCTTCGCGACCGCCTCGGCCGGTTGGTCGACGTGCTCGATCACGTGGAACATCGTTACCAGATCGACCGACCCCGGCGCGGCGATCGTCGCCTCCTCGATCCGGGCGCAATCAACTCGGTAGCCGGCCTCGCGAAGCCCACGGGCGACCTCGGCGTCGAGCTCCAGTCCGAGGAGACCGGCCCGAGGTACCCCGGCGGCCTCCATGGCGCGGAGGAAGCGTCCATCCCCGCAACCGACGTCGAGATAGGTCGTGATCGGACCGCGACAGCGCCGGACGATCGCGGCCATCCGGCGCCGGTCGAGCCAGGCTTTGCCCTTCACCGCGATCGGATGGACCCGGGTGGCGAAGTTGTAAGCGTAGTAGTGTTTCGGATAGATGACCGGCAGGGCCGACAGTGCGGGACGGGGATCGAGCCAGACGTGCTCGCAGCCTCGGCACTGCACGAAGCGCCATCGATTCCGGCAAGTCGTCAACTCATAGTCGAAGCCCTCGGCAAAGCGCTCCGACTCGCCCGCTCCGCACAGCGGACACCGCGGCACCGGCGTGGTCGGGATCTCGGGCACGCCGGCCCGATCGAAATCCGCGGGGGTCCCGACCGCGGTCACGGGCGTCCCAGGGGCGCGAGCGCGCCGGTTCCGGGATCGAACCGATAGGCGCGACGGTCCGGGGCCAGCGCCAGCAACCGGGCATTGTCGTCACCGCGGTCGTGGACGATCCAGACCCGGGCCTGGTCGAGGTCCGGCTCGTTGGTCACGTAGCTCTCGAACGGGCGGTGGGGGGGTCCGCTGGCCACGAAGACGACGGCCCGGCCCTCGATGCCCGCCACGCGCCGAGCCAGGTCGGTCGGCACCAAGCGCACGTCTTCCTGCTGCTGTTTGGCGCGGATCAGCCGCTCCACCACACCCGGGACGGCGACCACGATCCCGGCGAGCACGAGAATCGGGGCGATGGGCCGACCGGTCCGACGCGCGGCCCATTCGGCGAGCCGCCAGCAGCCTAACGCGGTGACCCCGGCCAGCGCCGGGAACACTTCGAGATAGTACACGGTCCACAGCGGCCGCGAAGCGAGCCAGAGCATCGCCACGAACAGCACGCCCCCGGAGAGCACCACCACGCCCAAGGCCCGAGGCATCCCCGCGAGGCCGGCGATCAGCCCGACCAGCAGCAACCACCGAAGTGGATATCGGGTGCCCGGGAAGCCGCCATCACCGAAAAAGGTGATCCCGATCCCCCCGAGCCGCTCCACCGCGATCATCGGCAAGCGACCGATCGTGTGCCGCTCGTGGATCGGGATCCACTCGGTCCGGAATCGCGCGATCGCGGGGATCTCGGCCCGGAGCGGAGGCGACCGATCGACGGCGAACCCGGGCATGTTCCACGGCGCGTAGACCCGCGAATACTCGCTGTACGGCGTCGGAAACACTCGCCCGCTGGAGGCGTAGCTCCACCAGGCGGCCACGCCGAGAACCGGCGCGGCGACCGCGAGCGCCGCGATGACCTGCCCGCCAAGCCGATGGCGCCAGGCCTCCCGCAGCACGACGACGCCGATCGGCAGGAGGAACGCGAAGGCCGTGATCGGCCGAGTGAGCACTCCGATCGCCGCCAAGACAGCCAAGCCGACGAGCGGCCCCCGTCGCCGAGTGACCCGCCACCGCTCGAAGGCCCACCACCCGCCCAGCCACACCAAGGTCGTCGAGACCTGGGACAGGTAGCTCGGCCGGATGTACAGCTCCTCCGGCGAGGTCACCCAGATGAGCCAGGTGAGGAGACCCGCCCAGGCACCGAGCAGGGCCCGGGCGAACCCGAACACCAGCGCGCCGGTCACCGCGGTGAACAGCAGCGGCATCAGCCACGGCGCCCCGGCCCAAATGCCGGGCACCAGCAGGAGGGCGTGGCCCGGCGGGTATTTCGGGACGAGCCGCGGTGTCGCGAAGACGTGGATCTGTTCGAAGAACTCGGGCAACGGCCGGCCGGCCGCGGCCCACTGCCCCGCAGCGAAGATCTTGCTCTGCAGGAGATAGGCCGCCTCGTCGTACACCCAGGGCACCGGGGCAAGCGAGCCTGCCAACCACCAGAACAACAGCCCGGTTACGACGCCCGCGACCACGGGCGTGGGCCTCCCGTCGAGGCCAACCTCGATCCGACCAGCGAGCCGCTCCAGCGGGCCGCTCACCCACTCCTCCGGGCCACCACCAGGTACTGCCCTCCGACCGGCACCCTCGTCAGGGCCGGCTCCAAACCGCGGAGCCACCGGAGGAGCCGGGGAAAGACGAAGTGATAGCTGGTGGAGAGGATCTCGAAGCCGGCCGCGACCAGCATTCGCCGGGCCGCCGGCGGGGTCAGCAGAATCGCATCGCGGTCGAAGGCCACCCGCCGCATCACCCAGCGGGTGCCCGGGTTCCAGGGGTTGTTCTCCCAGAAGGCGAGCACTCCGCCGGGTCGCAGACTGCGGTACACCAAGGCGGTGGCGCTCGGGCGATCGGCGGTCGGAACGTGGTGGAAGACCCCGTTGGTGAAGACCAGATCGGCGTCGCCGGCCGGCCGATAGTCGCCGAGTGGCACGAAGCTGACGTCGGGCAAGGTCACCTCGAGGCGGGCCCGGTCGAGACTGGCGGTCGACGGGTCGACGCCCACGATGCGCTTGGCGCCGAGCAAGGCCCGAAGCAGCGGGATGGCGGTCCCGGTACCGCAGCCGTAGTCGAGCACCGATCGTGGGTCGACGCGGAGCCGCTCGAGGATTCGCCCGATGACCTGCACCCGCCGAATCGCGAAGTACGACTTGTCTTCGCCGGTGAGCGCGAGGCCTCGCTCGAGGTCCTCGTCGTAGCGCGCGGCGAAAGAATCGAACTCGGCCGCCATGGCGCCGTTACCGCCGCTTGAGCCCGATGATGCTCAGCACGAAGCTGGAGAGGACGGTCTGGACCCCCAGCGCCGTCAGGGTCACCCCCGGAATCACGATCCGCATCGTCCGACCGTAATCGAGGGAACCGAACGCCACCTGGTACCACTGCGAGACGGCCAGACCAAGGAACATGATCCCGGTCACGACCGCGGCCGCCCCCACCAGGAGTCCCCGCTCGAGATTGAAGTAGTCGAAAAGGCGGACGAAACGCGGATCCTCGGGGAGAAACCCTTCGACGGTGCCAAACAGTCTGGTGAGCACCGCGAACAACACCGATTGGTAGCCGAGGATCAGACTCAGGCTGGCGAACAGCAGGGTGTGGGCGTCGAACGTGGCCGACCCGATCGATGCCCCCGGAAGCGCCAGGCCGTATCCGAGCGCGCCAAACAAGAGGAGCGCGAGGCCCGGTACGAGGAACAACCAACGGGGACTGAAGAGCAGATAGAACCGGAGGTTGCGCCAGCCGTCCCGAAAGGTTCGCATGTGGGGTGGGTGGGCGGTCCGTCCGTCGCGATGCAGGGTGATCGGCACTTCGGAAATCCGACCTCGTTTCAACGCGGCCTTGATCAGCATTTCGGACGAGAACTCCATTCCCAGGCATTGCTGGTCGAGAGTGAACCAGAAGTTCCGGTCGAACCCGCGGAGCCCGCACTGAATGTCGTGAATCGGAACCCCAAACCACCACCGCGCCAGCCCCGTGAGCATCGGGTTACCCCACACCCGATGGAGAAACGGCATCGCGTTGGCCTCGATCCGCCCGCCCCCTGACGGCAACCGACATCCCTGTACCAAATCGAACCCCTTGCGAAGCTCCTCCAGTATGTTGGGAATCTCCCCGAAATCGTAGCTCGCGTCCGCGTCGCCCATGACCACGTAGCGACCCCGCGCCGCCCGGATCCCGCCGGTCAACGCGCTACCATACCCCTTGGTTTCGACGCTGAGCACCCGGACGCCGGCCCGAGTCGCGATCTCGATCGAACCGTCGGTGCTGCCGTTGTCGGCGACGATGATTTCGCCCGAGAGGCGGTGGGCCGCCAATGCCCCCCGAGCCGCGTCGATGCATCGGCCGATCGTCTCCGCCTCGTTCAAGCACGGCATCACGACCGACACCTCGATCGATTCGCCCGCGGCATCAGCGATCGGCGGCGTGAGCTCGCGCCAACCGCGTCGCTCGACGCGCATAACACTCCGGGGTGGAAAATGAGAAGCGGGGCCGAGT